>JBFWUK010000005.1:0-225714 GCA_050247355.1 Vicinamibacterales bacterium
GACGGAAAGACGAGGCGCGCAAGGCGTATCAGGCGGCGATTGACGCGCCGTTCGATCCCGACTGGACGCCGGAGGATCGCCGGTTCAAGGAGCAGGCGAAACGCCTGCTCCAGAACCTGCGCTAGCTACTTCGAGTAGTCGTAGAAGCCCTTGCCGGACTTCTTGCCGAGATGGCCGGCCAGCACCATCCGCTTCAGCAGCGGTGGCGGCGCGAACCGCGCCTCGCGGAACTCCTCGAACAGGATGTTGGCGATGTAGTAGGTCGTGTCGAGGCCGACGAAATCCAGCAGCGTGAACGGGCCCATCGGGTAGCCGCACCCGAGTTTCATGCCGTTGTCGATGTCCTCGACCGTGCCCAGGCCTTCCTCGTGGCAGCGGATGGCGTCGAGCAGGTACGGCACCAGCAGGCGGTTGACGATGAAGCCGCCGCGGTCGGGCGCGGTCACCGGCTCCTTGCCGATGGCGCGGGCGTAGGTCATCAGCGCGTCGTAGGTCTCTTGGCTGGTCGCCAGCGCCCGGATCACCTCGACCAGCTTCATCAGCGGCACGGGGTTGAAGAAGTGCAGGCCGGCGACCTTGTCGGGCCGCTTGGTGGCGGCGCCCAGTTCGGTGATGCACAGCGACGAAGTGTTCGACGCGATCAGGCAGTGCGGGCCGACCACGGCTTCGATCTGCGCGTAAGCCGCCTTCTTGACCTCGACGTTCTCGACGATGGCCTCGATCACGAGGTCGCAGTCTTTGAGGTCGGCGAACTTCGTCGTGCCGGTGAGGTTGGCCAGCACGGTGGCCTTCTGCTCCGGCGTGACCTTGCCCTTCTCGATGCCGCCGGTCAGGAACTTGTCGATGCGCCCCACCCCCTTCTTGAGCACATCGTCATTCACCTCGAGGACGAAGGTCTTGAAGCCGGCTGCCGCCGACACCTGCGCGATGCCCGCGCCCATCAACCCGCACCCGATCACGCCAACGGTCTTGATCTCCATTACACAGCCTCCACGATCATCGCAATGCCCTGACCGCCGCCAATACAGGCCGAGGCCACACCGTACTTCTTGCCGCGCCGGCGCAGCTCGTGCAACAGCGTCAGCAAGAGCCGCGCGCCGCTGGCGCCCAGCGGGTGGCCAATGGCAATGGCGCCGCCGTTGACGTTGACCTTGTCGCGATCGAGGCCCAGTTCCTTCTCGCACGCCAGGTACTGCGCGGCGAAGGCCTCGTTGATCTCGATCAGGTCGAGGTCGGCCAGCGACAGGTTGGCCTTTTCGAGCGCCTGGCGAATAGCCGGCGCCGGGCCCATGCCCATCATGGTCGGCTCGACGCCGACGGTCGCCCACGACACGATGCGGCCCATCGGCTTGACGCCGCGCGCCTTGACCGCGTCCTCACCGGCAATCACCAGGGCGGCCGCGCCGTCGACAATGCCGCTGGCGTTGCCGGCGGTGACGATGCCGTCTTTCTTGAAGGCGGCGGGCAGCTTGGCCAGGATCTCCATGGTCGTGTCGGGGCGCATGTGATCGTCCTGGCCGATCACCGTCACGCCCTTGCGGCCCTTGATCTCCACCGGCACCACTTCGTCCTTCATAATCCCGGACGTCCACGCCTTGTGCGCCAGCTGCTGGCTGCGCAGCGCGTAGGCATCGGCCTCTTCACGGGTGATGCCGTACTTGACGGCGCAGTTCTCGGCGGTAATCGCCATCGAGCAACCCGCGTACGGGTCGTTCAGGCCTTCCCACAGCCAGTCTTCGAGCTTGCCCTGCCCCAGCTTGAAGCCCGAGCGCGCGCCGCGAATGACGTGCGGCACCTGGCTCATGTTCTCCATGCCGCCGGCCAGCACCATGCCGGCTTCATCCAGTTGAATCTGCTGGGCGCCGCTCAGCACGGCCTGGATGCCTGAACCGCACAGGCGGTTCACGGTCAGCGCCGGCACCTCGATCGGCACGCCGGCCTTGAGGCCGACGTGGCGGCCGCCGTAGTGCGCATCGACGCTGCTCTGCTGCACGTTGCCGAACACGACGTGATCGATCCACTCCGGCTTCGTGCCGGTGCGCTCGAACGCGCCCTTCGATGCGATGGCGCCGAGCTCAATCGCCGACAGGTCCTTGAGCGCGCCGACGTGCTGCGTCATGGGCGTCCGCGCGCCGCCGATAATGAAAACGTTCTTGGCCATAAATCCCCTGATCAAATTAGCCACAGAGGACACCGAGGACTCAGAGTCAAGTCCTTCAAAAAGGCCCGTCGGCTGGTCTGCAGCAACTGCCATTTAGAAAGAATTCCTCTGTGTCAGCTGTGTCCGCTGTGGCTAGCTCACTTCTGAACTCTCTTGGCGATCCAGTCGCCGACTTCACGCGTGCCGAGCGGACCGCCGATATCCGAGGTCGTCTGGTTCTGCGCAATCGCTGCTTCCACCGCGCGCTCGATGGCGCGGGCCTCATCCACGGCGCCCAGGGTCTCCAGCATCAACGCCGTCGACAGGATGGCGCCCATTGGGTTGGCCACGTTCTTCCCTGCCAGCGGCGGCGCCGAGCCGTGCACCGGCTCGAACAGCGAGGTCTTGCCCGGGTGAATATTGCCGGAGGCCGCCATGCCGAGGCCGCCCTGCAGCGCCCCGCCGATGTCGGTGACGATGTCGCCGAACAGGTTATTGGTGACGATCACCTGGTATTGCCCGGGGTCCTTCACGAGGAACATGGCGAGGGCGTCAATGTACTGATGCGTGGCGGTGATGCCGGGATACTCCGCGGCTACTTCCTTGTAGACCCGCTGCCACAGCGCGTGCCCCTGCTGCATGGCGTTGCTCTTGTCGGCCATGCAGACCTTGGTCAGGCCGTTCGCCTTCGCGTACTCGAACGCATGGCGAATGATGCGGTGCACGCCCTTGTAGGTGTTGATCTCTTCCTGGATGGCAACTTCGTCGGCGGTGCCGGCCTTGAAGCGGCCGCCGATGCTGACATACACGCCTTCGGTGTTCTCGCGGAACACGACGAAGTTGACGTCCTTGCGGCCGCGGTCCTTCAACGGACACAGGCGATCGTCGAGCAGTCGAACCGGCCGGTAGTTGACGTAGAGATCGAGCTCGAAGCGGGTGCCGAGCAGGATGTCGCGGGCGTGCTTGTTGTCGCTGACCCGGGGGTCGCCGAGCGCGCCGACGAAGATGGCCTGGAACTCGTCGCGCAGCATCTGGTAGCCGTTGGCCGGCAGCGTCTCGCCGGTCTTCAGGTAGTGATCCGCGCTCCACGGCAAATGGACGAGATCAAACCGCCGCCCGAACGCCCGGCCGGTGGCCTGCAGCACCTTGACCGCTTCGGCGGTGACGTCCTTGCCAATGCCATCGCCGGGTATAACCGCAATTCTCATAGTGTCTCGATGGCCAGCGCCATTCCCATTCCCCCACTGACGCACAGTGTCGCGAGACCGCGCCTCTGGCCGCGACGAATCAACTCGTGCAGCAGCGTGACGATGATGCGCGCGCCGCTGCAGCCGATGGGATGGCCGAGGGCAATCGCGCCACCGTTGACGTTGAGCTTCTCTGCCGGAATCGGCACGTCCTTCAGCACCGCCAGCACCTGCGCGGCAAACGCCTCGTTGATCTCGACCAGATCGAAGTCGTCGATGCCGAGGCCGGTGCGTTGCTTCAGTTTCGCGATGGCCGGCACGGGGCCGATGCCCATGATGCGCGGGTCTACACCGGCGCTCGCCCAGCCGACGATGCGCGCCACCGGCTTCAGGCCGCGCGCCTCGGCAAACGCCGATGACGCCAGCACCAGCGCGGCGGCGCCGTCGGTGATGCCCGACGCCGATCCCGCGGTGATGATGCCGTCGTGGCCTTCGACCTTGGGAAAGGTCAGGGGCAGCTTGCGCAGCGCCTCGATGGTCGAGCCATGGCGCGGATGCTCGTCTTCGCTGACGATATGGTCCGCCTGAAGGCGGACGCCACTGCTGTCGGTGCCAATGTGGCGTCCGGCTTTCTTGTCCGCCGAAGCCTTGGCGGAGGTGGAAGCCGGACCAAGGTTAACTGGGGCAATCTCGCGATCGAAGTAGCCGGCCTTCTGCGCTGCTTCCGCCTTGCGCTGGCTGTCGAGCGCAAAGGCATCTGACTGCTCGCGGGTGATGCCGTACTGGCGCGCCAGCACCTCCGCCGTCTCGCCCATGATCAAGCCCGACAACGGATCCTGGAAGCCGTCGCGATACATGGCGTCGACGAACTGGAAGTGGCCCATCTTGTGGCCCCAGCGGGCATCGGCAGCATCCACCAGATATGGGACGCGGCTCATGTTCTCGATGCCGCCGGCCAGGACCACGTCGGATTCGCCGAGCAGGATGCTCTGGGCGCCCGAGGCCACGGCCTGCATGCCGCCGGCGCAGGCCTTGTTGATGGTGTAAGCGGGCACGGTATTCGGCACCCCGGCGCGGTGCCCGACCTGACGGGCGGGATTGGGACCAACGCCGGCCGGACGGCCGTGCCCCATCAGCACTTCCTGCACATCGTCGGCGGCGACGCCGGCGCGCTGCACGGCGGCCCTGGCGGCCACGGCGCCCAACTCCGCGGCGTGGATGTCCTTGAACGCGCCTCCGAACTTGCCGATGGGGGTGCGCGAGGCCCCCAGGATGACGACCTGGCGGGCAGACGGTCCGGCTGGGGGCATAGGAAAAGAAATGATATCAAACGAACGTTCAAAAAACCCCAGTATTTGCGCGGGGAAACCGGCTGTGGCCTCGGTCATCCAGCCCTGCGATTGCGCAATTAGTCACACATTCCTGTAGTTTGGTCCCACTTTTCGTCCCTGACTGAACTAACATCCGCTTGTTCGTTTTCTGGGTTTCCCGTTGTGTTGTTGTTTGCTTTTCCAAAGGAGGAAAGGTGATGTTCGTAAGACCTTTCGCAGTTCTGTTGTTGATCGGCGCGCTGGTGGCTCCCGCATGGGCGCAGGAACAGCGTGGCTCGATCGAAGGCGTCGTTAGGGACGCGTCGGGCGCGGTGCTGCCGGGCGCGACGGTCGAAGCGACCGCCAGCGGCGCCGTGGCGTCGACGGTCAGCGACGAAGTGGGCGTCTACCGCTTCCCGTCGCTCGCCCCCGGCAACTACCGGGTGACTGCCAATCTCCAGGGCTTCGTGGCCCGGGAAGCGGTGGAAGTTCGCGTCGGCCTCGGCCAGGTGAAGCGGGTTGACTTCTCGCTGCCCCTCGCGGGCGTGGCGGAGTCGGTCACGGTGACGGCGGAGACGCCGCTGGTGGACGTGCGCAGCACGGCCCGCCAGGCCAACATCCGCGCCGAGCAGGTCGAGTTGCTGCCCAAGGGCCGCGACTTCACCAGCCTGGTGACTCAGGCCCCCGGCGCCAACCAGGAAAACAAGCTGGGCGGCCTGTCGATCGACGGCGCCAGCGCCGGCGAGAACCGTTACATCATCGACGGCATCGAGACCACCAACCTTCGCAACGGCACGTCGGGCAAGAACCTGATCGCCGACTTCGTCGAAGAGGTCCAGGTCAAGTCGAGCGGCTATACTGCCGAGTACGGCGGCGCCACCGGTGGCGTGGTCAACGCCGTGACCAAGAGCGGCACCAACGACTGGCACGGCAGCGGCATCTTCAACTACCAGAGCAGCTCGCTGGCCGGCGACAGCAACCAGACGCTGCGCCGCAACCTGACCAACGACAACATCGCGGAGTACATCACCTACCCGAAGGACGACGAGTCGCGGGTCGAACCCGGCTTCTCGCTGGGCGGCCCGATCCTGCGCAACCGCGCCTGGTTCTTCGGCGCCTACCTGCCGGTGATGGAAACCACCACCCGCAACGTGGACCCGACGAGCGCGGGCAACCCGTCGGCGGGTACGGCCTCGGTCGAACAGAAGACCCCGGCGCAGAACATCACCGCCAACATCACCTCGCAGCTGAGCAACAGCCTGCGCGGTCGCGTGTCGTACAACAACAGCTGGCGTGAGACCAACGGCCTGCTGCCGGCGCTGACCGGCACCGATCCGGTCGGGACCAACTACACCAAGGTGTCGAAGTTCCCCAACTACGCGGTGTCGGGCAACCTCGACTGGGTCGCCTCGTCACGCTTCTTCCTCGGCATGCGCGGCGGCTACTACAAGGCCGACCAGAACGACTCGAACGTGGTCGAAGAACCCCGCGTCATCTTCTCGACCGGCAACAACATCGGCTTCCTCGACACGCCTGCGAGCCTGCAGCGCTCGAGCGGGTTCCAGAGCATTCCGACCAACACCAAGGTGACGCGCGACCAGCAGACGCGCCTGTACTTCCAGACCGACGGCACGCTCTACGCCAACGCCGGCGGTGCGCACCAGATCAAGTTCGGCATCCAGGCCGACCGCGTCGGCAACAACGTGCTGAGCGGCGAGTCGGCGAACCTGGTTCGCATCCACTGGAACTCGCGTCTGAGCAGCGGCAATCCCGCTCAGCGCGGCGACTATGGCTACTACCAGGTGCGCAGCAACGGTGTCGTCCCCAAGCAGGGCTTCATCACCGAAGGCGATGTGCACACCACCAACATCGGCCTGTTCATCCAGGACTCGTGGACCATCAACAACCGCCTGACCATCAACGCCGGTGTCCGCACCGAGCGTGAGCGCGTCCCGACCTACTCGACCCAGGAGGGCGTACCGGACTTCGGTGTCGAATTCGGATTCGCCGACAAGCTGGCGCCGCGCGTCGGCTTCGCCTACGACATCAAGGGCGACGGCAAGTGGAAGGCGTACGGCTCGTGGGGTGTGTTCTACGACATCTTCAAGCTGGAACTGCCCCGTGGTTCGTTCGGCGGCGACAAGTGGCTCGAGTACTACTACACGCTCGACACGCCTGACTGGACCAGCCTGACCGCCGGCGCCCAGTGCCCGCCCGCCTGCAGCGGCACGCTGATCCGCGGACCGATCGACTTCCGTTTCGTGTCGCTCGACTCCGATCACCAGGACCCGGACCTGAAGCCCATGAAGCTGCAGGAGGCCTCGGCCGGCATCGAACACCAGCTGAACGACATCATGGCGGTCAGCGTCCGCTACGTGCACAAGCAGGTCGACCGCGCCATCGAAGACACGGGCGCGCTGGCGGCCGACGGCAGCGAGATCTACATCATCGCCAACCCGGGCTTCAACCTGGCCTCGCTCGCGTTCACCAATCCGAACGTGGCCAACCCGAAGGCCGTCCGCGACTTCGACAGCGTCGAGTTCGCCTTCGACAAGCGCTTCTCGAACAACTGGTACCTGCGCACCGGCTACACCTGGAGCCGCCTCTACGGCAACTACTCCGGCCTGTCGCAGTCGGACGAGAACGGCCGCACCAGCCCGAACGTGGGCCGGCTGTGGGACTACCCGCTGATGATGTTCCAGGACGGCGGCAAGGCTGCGCTGGGCCCGCTGGCGACGGATCGCCCGCACCAGTTCAAGACCCAGTTCATCTACCAGTTCGGCTTCGGCACGAGCGTGGGCGTGAACGAATACGTGGCGAGCGGCCTGCCCGTCTCGCGTGAAATCGGCATCTACGCGCCGAACAACCTGCCGGTCCAGTACCTCGGCCGCGGCAGCGATGGCCGGACGCCGATGTTCTCGCAGACCGACCTGCTCGTGCAGCACGGCTTCAAGGTCGGCGGTTCGCGCGAACTGCAGGTCAGCCTCAACGTCATCAACCTGTTCAACCAGCGCACCGCGGTTGGCAAGTACTCGACCTACCACAAGACCAACGGCGTGACGCCAGACGAAGCGCTGTTCTACTCGGGACAGCAGAACCTGGCCGACCTGATCGTCAGCCAGAACATCATCAAGGATCCGCGGTTCCTGATGGACAACGCGTTCCAGAACCCGATCCAGGCCCGGATCGGCGTGCGCTTCCTCTTCTAGGCGCGCCGGTTCGGACATCATCGCTGCCCCGCGGGCTTCGGCCCGCGGGGCATTTTCTTTAGGCACGGCCAACCAGGAGGCTGCATGCGGAAGACACTGGCATTCTCAATCGCCCTGCTGATGTTCGCCGTCATGGCGGCGGCGCAGACGTCTCCTGAACGCCAACGGGCGCAGACCCATAACCGGATGGGGTGGGAACTGATGACGGCCGAGTCATGGGAGAACGCCGCCAAGTCCTTCCAGCAGGCGATTGCCATCGACTCAACCTTCCAGGACGCGCACTACGGACTCGGCCGGGCCCAGATCGCCCTGCGGCAGTACGTCGCGGCCATTGCGACATTGAACACCTGCCGGCAGCTCTACATCGCCCAGGCCGGCCAGCAGTTCACCAACCGCCAGGATGCCCAGCGCTACCGCCAGGACCGCATCACCGAAATCGACGAGCAGATCCGGCAGGTGCAAACCATGCCGCCGACCTCGCAGCAACAGAACCTGCTTCGCCAGCTCAACAACCAGCGGCGCGACATCCAGAACGCCATCGTCAAGGGCAGCAGCATGAGCGTGGACGCCACGGTCCCACCCTGGGTGTCGCTGTCGCTCGGCAGCGCCTACTTCCGCTCGGGCAAGCTGGCCGATGCCGAACGCGAATTCAAGGCGGCGATCGAGGTCGACAGCCGGTTTGGCGAGGCACACAACAACCTCGCCGTCGTCTACTTCGAAACCAACCGCATTGCCGAAGCTGAGGCGGCGTTGAGGGACGCGAAAAAGGCCGGCTTTCGTGTCAACCCGCAGCTCGAGCAAGCCATCAAGGGACGAAAATGACGAGCCGCCGCCACGATCCAGTTTTTTGAGCGTGTCATACCAAAAATTGGGCTTTTCATCCCTGTCAGATTACGGTTACTCCCAATTTACTGATGTTCTCTTCTCCATTCGTCCCACGACCAGTGGCACGGTTCTTCCTTTACTGAACAACTGTTCGACCGTTGTTTTGGTTCTTTTTTCAAGGAGAAGAGTTTCTTATGCGTATTCGCACGAGTGCCATGTTCGTGGCCCTCTGGCTGGCTTTTGCTGGACTCGCCTCGGCCCAGGTCAGCAGTACCGGTACTATCACCGTGGTCGTGGCCGACAAAGACGGAGGGCGCATTCCCGGCGCCACCGTGACCGCCTCAGCCACCGACACCATCACCAAGCGCACCGTCGTCACCGACGCCCAGGGCGTAGCGACGCTCGAGGCCTTGGCGCCATCGGCGCAGTACACCGTGGTGGCCCAGATCCAGGGCTTCCAGGATGCGACCCGAGAGAAAATCCGCGTCGTTTCCGGCCAGACGGCCTCCCTCGACCTGACGTTGTCGCTCGCCGGCCTGACCGAAGCGGTGCAGGTCACGGCCACCACGCCGCTGGTCGACGTGACCAGCGCCACCACCGGCCAGGACATCACGCTCGAGCTGACCGAGTCGCTGCCAACCGGCCGCAGCTACCAGAGCTACCTGCAGTTGGTGCCCGGCGTGCTGCCCGACGACCAGTCGCAGAGCGGCAATCCCGCGGCGCGCTCGGGCCTGAACTACAGCGACATTGGCGGCAACGTCGGCGTCTCGGCCGACAACGTCTACTACTTCGACGGTATCAACGTCACCGATCCGGTCACCGGAACCTTTGGCGCCAACCTCAACACCGAGATCATCCAGGAACAGCATGTGATCACGGGGGCCATTCCGGCCGAGTACGTCGGCGCTCCCGGCCTGATCTCCAACGTCATCACCAAGTCGGGCAGCAACAGCTTCCACGGCTCGGCCAACTACTTCTTCCAGAACAGCAACCTGGTCGCCGAGAACGAGAACGGTGCCGCAGAGGAGTTCTCGACCAAGGATAGCGCGTTCACGATCGGCGGCCCGGCCCTCAAGGACAAGGCCTGGTTCTTCGGCAGCTACCGCTACACCAACCGCAAGGACGACGTCTCGACGCTCGACACCAACACCTTCCTGCGCTCGGTGGATAACACCCAGCACCAGGGCTTTGCCAAGGGCAGCTGGGCGGCAACCACCGCCGACCTGATCAGCGCCAGCTACATGAGCGACCCGACCGAGATCAGCGGCCTGCGCCAGCGCGACATCACCAACGCCCGCGACCGGGCGCAGGAGCAAGGCGGCGCCCGCTTCGGCGCCACTTACACGCGCGTCTGGGGCGGCACGCTCCTTGAGATCGGCGCCAACAAGCACAACGGCGAGGTCAGCAACCTGTCGGCCATTCGCGCGTCGCAGAACGCGGTGCTGTTCCAGCAGACCGACACCCGCACGCTCACCGACGAGCAGGTCGGCGGCTTCGGCCGCGACCTCATCAACGAGCGTGACAACAAGGCCATCCGCGCCTCGCTGCAACGCGCGTGGGGCAACCACACGATCAAGGGCGGCGGCGAGTGGAGCCGCTCCGACAACTTCCGCGACACGTTGTACGTGGGCAGCCAGGGCTTCACCTCGCTGGCGAACCAGTATCGCGGCGCCGGCATCACCGCGGCGCAGGTGGCCGGCGGCAGCTGGACGGGCCTGGCGTTCGACGTCACCAACACGAGCGACTTCAACGGCCTGATTCGCACCATCGACGGCAGCGCCGATCGCGCCGCCTTCTACTCGGCGTATGACGCCGACCGCAATGGCACCGTCTCCCAGGCCGAATTGGGTGCGGCCCTCGTGTTCTCGGCCACCAACCCGGAAGGCGGCGTCTACTACGATCGCGATTTCCAGGCGGCGACCGGCCCGCAGGAAACCTTCTCGAAGGGCCTGAGCTTCTTCATCCAGGACGAGATGACGTTCAACCGCCTCACCCTGAACCTCGGCGTCCGTACCGAGCGATGGGAGCACTTCGCCACCACCGGCGAGAACATCTACACGTTCCCGTGGGAGTTCGCGCCGCGGCTGAGCGCGGCCTACGACGTGATGGGCGACGGCCGGCATAAGCTGTCGGCGTTCTGGGGCCGTTACTACGACCCCGTCCGCAACAACATGACCAACTTCGCTGGCACACTGACCGGTTCGATCCTCGAGGAACAGGTCTACGTCGCGTCGCTGAACAAGTTCGTCACCTACCGCACGCGCGGCGGCCCGGCCGTTCAGGACGCGTTCTTCTCGCCGACCACACAGACGCCGTACACGGACGACCTGCAGTTCGGCTACGCGGTCGATCTCGGCAACAACATGAGCTTCGACGCGCTCTACTACAACCGCAAGAGCCGCGACATCCTCGAAGACTACGACCTCGACCTCTACGCGGACGCCGGCTACCCGGGTCCGGTCGACCACCCGCAATCGCTGTTCCTCGGTTACGACTATTTCGGCTACACCGAGAACCCCGGTTCGAACTTCGTCATCGGCACGCTGGCCGGTGGCGAGCGCAACTTCCAGGGCATGGAGTTCGTGTTCCGCAAGCGGTTCGCGAACAACTGGCAGGTGCTGACGTCGTACAACTGGGCCGACGCCGAGGGCAACACCAACTCGGACTCGAACGCCGACTTCCAGGGTGACGTCGACTTCCTGGATCCGCGCGCGCCGAACCAGTACGCCACGCAGCCCGGCCTGATCAAGCACCTGGTGAAGGGCGCCGGCTCCTACACGTTCCCGTTCGGGCTGCAGCTCGGCGGCACGTTCTCGTGGAACTCGGGCACGGTCGCCAGCCGCACGTTCCTGGCGTCAGGCCGTAACTTGCCAATCCGCGTGCTCCCAGCCGAGGCGTTCGAGTTCGCCGGCTACACGACGCGCTGGCTCGCGCCAAACGCAGTGGGCTCGCTCGAGAACCCGGCCTGGGGCCAGGTCGACCTGCGGGCGCAGTACAACCGCCGCATCGTTGGCGACGCCGCCGTCGAGTTCTTCGTCGACGTCTTCAACGTCCTCAACAACCAGGGCTCGATTCGTAACCAGGACCTCGTCGCCGGCTCGGGCGGCAAGGCCTTCGGCGACGAAATTCAGTGGGTGAACCCGCGCCGCGCCTTCATCGGCGCTCGTGTCAAGTTCTAACACCGATGTGATCTACCAGGGCCGCCGATAACGGTCAACCAGGGCCGCAGATGACACAGATGACGCAGACTTCAATCTGCGTTGTCTGCGTCGACTGCGGCCCTGGCTCTTTCTGCCCTCGGGCCCGCCTTTCTTCGGCATCCTGACAATTATTTGGCCTTCCCTGTGACCATCTGTGTCACTTTCCGAGTCCAGGACTCGTCTATTTCTCTAAGGAAACAGGCCGCGCGCGAGTGGCGCGGTTCTTGTAGGTATTCCGGCAGAGGGAGGCTCACCATGAGACCCGTCCAGACGCAGGTCGAACGCGCAATGCCGCAAGCCCTGATTGTTGGCGCGGGCCCGGAGGCACTCATCGGCATCGAGTCGATGCTCGGGACCAATCGCTTCCGCGTGGGCTTTCTCGACAAGCACGACACGCCGTACCTCGCCATCCGCCGGCGCCGTCCCGACCTCGTGGTGTTGTGTTTCGCGCCCGATGACGAGGAGGCGTGCCAGGTGATGCAGATGCTGCAGCTCGATCCGGCCACGCGCCGGCTGCCCATCCTCACCTACGTCAACGGCGAGGCCTACGCTATAATTTCGAGCCAATGGCCGCGGGCAACAAGCGGGACTCCGAGCGCGTCGAGCTCCTGGGGGCGTTACACGGCGAGGTAATGGTGTTCCAGCCGACCGCCGTGCGCCAGATGAGCCACGGCGGCATGCAGGTGGAGACGACGTTCCCGCTGCAGCTGGATTCGCTCCACGAGTTTCGCCTGACCCTGGGCGATCGCTCGGTGGTGGTCAAGGGCCGCGTCGCGCATTCGCGCATCAGCGACGTCGACCAGGACATCATTACCTACCGCACGGGCGTCGAGTTCATCGAGCTGTCCGATCGCGTGGCAGCGGCCATTGCCGCGTTCGTCAACGAACTCGCGAAACCGTAGGCCAAGCGCGGGGTCTGACCCCGAGTAGGAAGTGCCGAGGGGTCTGACCCCGTCGCGCATCGTCCCCGCAAAGGGGTCAGTCCCCTCGACGCTGCTCGCTCGGGGACAGACCCCGTGGGCCGTTCAAGTGTTCAAGATAATCGCCCGAGGTGATGCGCTGCGCGCGCCCGAGGGGCGCGTTGTAGAAGTAGGCCCACGCCTGCACGGCACGCCCGTCCACGAGCGCGACGTCGGCGAGCAAGCGCGTGTAGAGGCTGCGGTCCGGCTCGCTGGGTCGATATCCCTCGATTTCATCAAGCGCGGCCAGCACCGAAGCCGCGTCCTGGGTTTCGTAGACCTCTCCCCACACCACTCCGGCATCCTCGGCCAACACCGCGGCGGGATAGATGCCGAGGTCGTAGAGCGCAGCCCTGATGGTGCCGCGGCCGCAATAACTGAGCTTGGGCGTGATGCGCAGGCGCCCGGGCCGGTTGAAAGGCGCCATCAGCGTGCCGTAAAAGAAGACGTGGTCAGACACGTCCGCGCATATTACCCGCCTTCGCTCGACAAAAGCCACCGAGCTTCGGCGAGGCAGGCCCCGCATGCGCTCGGCCGAAAATGGAAAAGGCGGCACCAAAGTGCCGCCTTTTCTGGCGTTGCCGAGGCGAGGTGTCAGTACTGCGCGGCGCCCATGGCCTTGCGGCCCTTAGCGAGGCCCTCGAGCACGTCGAGCACTTCCGCCGGCACCGAGAACGACAGCGCCACGTTCTTGCCCTCGCCCGAGAGAATCAGCGAGTCGGCCATCGCCTGCATGCCGGGCTTGGTGCCGGCCTGCATCTTGGCCAGCGCCAGCACGCCCTTGAGAACGTCGCGCAGGTTGGCCGCCGAGGTTTCGTCCTTGGCCTCGGCCTTGAGCACGCCGCTCACGCCGCCGTTGATGTGGCCGGCCGCCGAGAACCAGGTGATGGCGGGCATCTGCGCGGCGATCTCGTTGGGCAGGCCCGACTGGTTGGCAATGGCGTCGAAACGGCCCACCGCCCAGGCATTGGCGTTGTCGAGCTCGCTGACCAGCCGCATCATCTCGATGTTGCCGACGACGTTGCGGTTCTCGCGGCGGGCGTCGATCGACGCCTTCACGCCGGCCACGCTGCCGAAGGCGACCAAGTCGGCCTCGACGAAGCCCAGGGCCATGCCCTCGTCCGGCGTGTTGCGCTGTTCTTCGTGGAAGGAGATGACCCGCTTGCCCTGGTAATCGGCGACCGTGGAGCCGTGCTCGAGCGCCAGAGCCTCGAGGCGCGCCGCCTCGAACCGGCCGCGGACCAGCAGCAGGAAGGCTTCGTTGGGCTGGTCGGCGATGTTGCCCTTGGGCATCACGGCGGCGACGACGGTGTCGATGTCTTCCTCGAAGTTGAGGCCGGTCTTCTCCTCGAACTCGTTGCGGTGTTCCTGGGTGGGTTCCAACTCGCGGAACCGCTGGCGCAACTGTGAGTTCATCACGTCGCGCACGTTGGCGTAGGCGACGACCGCCGCATCGGCCGGCACGTACTCGAGTTCCTCAGGACCGGCGGCGCTCGTAAAGACCGACACCGGCAGGCCCATGTAGGACGCGACCATGCCCGTCCCCAGGCCAATCACCAGAATCGCTCCCGTTACCGCCACGAAGTATCGCGTTTTGTTCGACATCCGGGTCTCCCTGCCTGAGTATACGAACTAGCCAGGGCAGATAGTTCCGTAATTCGTCACATTTCTGTCGTTTGGGGCGCCCTCCGGGCGTGGGGCTCGGGCTTCGCCCGTCGTGGGGCTCGGCGCTTCCGCGCCCTCGTGGGGCCGTCCCCCGGGGTCCATCTGGGCCGACCCCTACGACGGCGGCGAGAGCCGCCGAGCCCGACGAGCGGCGCAAGCCGCGAGCCCCAGGAGGGGCGGAGCCCCGACCCCTCACTGTTCAAGGATCTCAAACACCCTGCTGACCCTGCCGACGGGCTGGCCATCGGCCGTGGCCACCACGCTGGCGGTATACCGGCCCGGCGGGAGGCTCGAGGTGTCAATTTCCGCCGCATTTATCAGGACGGACGCCGCATTGCCGGTCTGGGCGGCCATCAGGAATCTCTTCAGCGGCTCGGCCGTGCCGGCGGGTATCAGTTCGATTACCGCCCTGCTGGCCGCCAGGCGTTCCGGGTCGGCCGACATCAGCTCGATCAAGGCCGACACGGGCGTCCCCTGGGCGACCCGGGACCGCGGCTGGAGCCTGCCCCCCTCGTTGATCCCGACGATCAAGTCGCTCATTTGCAGCTCGCCGGCGACGCGCAGGCCCGCAGCCAGCGGCACGTCAAGGACGCCGGAGCGGCCGTCAGCGTCCCTCGCGGCCACTCGCAGCCGGTATCGCCCGGGCAGCAGTTTCGCCGACGTGGTCAGGACCAGCGGGCCAGGTGTGCCGGCCTCGAACCGTTGCCGGCCGGTGGCCACCACGTTGTCCTCGTTGAAGACGGCGAACGCCCAATCGGCCGGCAGCCGCGCGCGCTCGACCGAGAGCTCGGATGAGATCAGCACCCTGAGCGTGCTCTCGTCGGTCCCGCGGGTCGAATAGGCGGTGGCGCTGACCGGGAGATCGCGGATGTCGGTGGGCTGGTTCAGCAGCGCCAGCAGTGGATCAGCGGCCGTCTCGGGCGAGCTGGACCGCGGAGCGACTTCCGGTCTCGAGCGCACCGTCAGCCCCGGCCGATTGACTGTGACTGCGAGCGAGCGAGGTGAGCCAGAGACATCGTCGGGGCCGCTTTCAACTCCAAGTACGTAGAAGTTGTTAATCTCGGTCGTGATGCGATCGAAGACGCCGGTCGCGCGGCCCACGCCCATGAACAGCCGGCCGCCGGTCATGCCGGTCAGGGCGCCGAGACCGGCGGTGGCCTCGCGGCCGCCGAAGGCCGAGGTGACGGTCCGGCGGTCGGTGACGTTCGAGTCGGGTTGGTCCAGGTGAACGGCGTAGAGGGTCAACTGCGCCTCGGCCGCCTTCCGGGAAAATGCCTGAAAGCGGGTCAGGAGATCCTGGCCGAACCGCAGGCCACCAGAAATGAGGATGACGTGTTTTGAGCCACGCAGCGGGGCCAGATTCGCGGCCAGGCTTTCCAGGACCGAGGTCGTATTGTAGACATGGGCACGGCCGGTCAGCAGCATCTCGCGCGCCTGATCGATGAGGGCCGGTGGGCAGGGGTCATGCCGTCCCGGGGAGACGTTATTGCGATAGCACTCGCGCTCGACCACCTCGGCGATGACCCGGGAGTCCTGCCGCTCGTAGCCGAGCGCTTCATCCCAGGAAATGTTGCGGTCACGATACATGTCCTGGCGCGGACGGGTGCCCGACATCAGGGGCAGCGCCTTGCGCACGCGGTCGTGGTCGCGAGTCAACTCGACGCGGCCGACAGGCACACCCAGCAAGCCGACCGCGTCGGCGGGTTGCAGGGCGTCGATGACCGCGGTGGCCGTTTCAAGCAGAGCGACCTCGTTGCCGGGCGCCAGCGAGTCGCGATCGACCACGATTACGACAATGCGGCCCTCGGCGGTCGGAACACCGCGGCGCTCGCGCTCCGGTGTGGCCGCGCCAGCGGCAGCGGCGGGAGCGACCATGCCGCCGTCGTGAAAGTCGGCGAACACCACCTTGCGCGGCTGTCCGCCAACCGTGACCGAGAAGTCGTCGGGTTTGAGGTCCCGTACCGCCACGCCGTCGCCGTCGAGCGCGGTCGCCTCGAACGTGATCAGATCGACGCCGGCGCGAAACGCCGGCGCCGGCTGCTGGCCGCCCAGGGCGGCGAGCGGCACAGCAGTGATCAAAGCAAACGCAAGCCACGACCCAGAGGTGCGTCGTCCGAAGGCTCCGATGATGGCAGCCATCACTTCGGGACCGCGAGGGTCGCGGCGGTACCAAACTGCTTGAAGTCCGAATACTTGGCGCGGGTCGTCGAGCGCCCGACCGACGGGGTGACCGTCAAGGTGATGGGACCGTTGTAGTACTCGGTCATCTCGGATGGCAGCCACAACCCGATCTCCGGATGGAGGCGGTAGGTGACCTCGATATCCGCCGCGCTCTCGATCTTGTCCCAGGCCAACGTCGGGAGCTGCGTTTGCCGCCGTGCTTTGGGGTGGAACTCTGCCACCTCTGGCGGGGCGGTCTGCACCGGCGACGTCATCGTGTCGGCGAAGTTCTTCAGTTGCAGGCGCGTGCGAACGACGGTGCCATCCTCGGGTTTGATCCACAGCGTTCCGGTGATTGGAACGTCGGCGCCGGCCCGGGTCATGATCAGCGTCGGCGATTGGGCTTCCTTGACCGCGATCTCCCACGTCTCGACGCCGTTGATCTTCTTGGTGCCCTTGCGCGTGAACGCAAAGCGCTCGAGGTTGTTTGGCAGGAAGAAGAACAGCGCGCTGGTCGGCACGTTGAAGTTGCGGCTGACCGGCCCGACGTTGAACCGCGAGCTCTCGTTGGCGATGCGCTGCAACTCGGTGGCGTCGGCCGTTCCGGTGGCGGTAAACAACGACATCAGGCGGTCTCGTCGATCCGCCAGCGCCCGGCCGTTCACTTCCACGACGTCGCGAAACCCGACCCAGCCGGATCCATCGCCAGTCTTGACGATTGCAAACTCCGCGACCAGGCGGCGCGGCTGCACCGGAGCGGGCGCACCGTCCAACATCACGGTCTGCGTGTACTCTTCGATCGCGACCACGAGGGCGGCCTTCTCGGCGTAGCCGCTGAGGTAGGCGCCCATCCGCGCGAGGACGGGCTCGAGTTGCGGGTCGCGAGGCGGCTGCGCTGACGCAGCCGTGGCCACCACGGCCATAAGCGCGATGATCAAGTGCGGGCGGAATCTCAAAGGCCCTCCTGACTGGGCGCGCCAATCAGACGCCCAGCAAGGACTATAGCAAGTTAGGGTCCGAACATTCCGCAGGAGGCTGGTTGGGCCGACCCGAAGGCGGCTGCCGCCGGGCCGCACGAGCACGCAAGCGCGAACCCCAGCCGGGGCAAAGCCCCGGCCCTACTGCTCGAGGATGTACTCTTTACGCTCGACCACGCGGGTGGCCATGTAGAGGAATACGACCAGGTAGGCAAACAGCCAGGCCAGCGACACCGCCACCGGCGGGTTCTCGCGGAACATGCCCTGCAGAATACTCGCCACGCCGTCCGACGGCATGGCGTGGGGCACCAGCGACTGCATGTAGAAGGCGATCGTGAACTGCTTCAGGTAGCCGGGCAGGGCCATCACCACCTGCTCCCAGCCAAACGCGAACAGCAGGCCAATGACCAGGGGGCGCTTGAAATAGGCGCCCACAAACGCGAACACCGCCCCATACACCGCCAGGCCCAGCCCCAGCAGACCCAAGTCAATCAGCAGTGAGCCAAACGTCGAAGGCAGCGAGGCAAAGGGTACCAACAGGAAGTAGACGATCATCACCGACGGCAACACCACGAGCAGCGTGCAGGCGAGGTAGGCGAGGTACTTGCCCACCAGCACCGCCCCGCGCGGGATCGGCCTGGTGAACAAATAGGTGATGGTCTTGTCTTCCACTTCATCGGCCATCAGCGCCGTGCCGTAGAACACGCCCAGCACGGGGACGATGAAGCGCAGGAAGAGCATCCAGATCATGACGCCGAAGATGCCGAAGCCGGCCACGCGCTGGCCGTTGACCCGCAGCGCCGACATGCCGAACATCTCGACGCCCTTGACGATCAGCGCCAGCAGCACCGGGCCGCCGACCACGAGTGCCATGAAGATGGTGCGGCGCGACCACAGCATCTCGCCGAGCGACAGGTCGAACACCCGGCGTGACGCCTGCCAGAAGCTCATGTGACGATGCCTCGGCGCGTTACCGGCACCAGGAATCTGCGTCATCTGTGTCATCTGCGGCCCTGGTGAGACGGCATCGGTGTTCATTGTTTCACCAGGTACTTGAAGACGGCCTGCAGGTTGTCGTCGGGTGACTGCACTTCGTCGATGCGGCCGGCCTCGCCCGAAGCCGCCAGCTCGGTGAGCCGCGCGTAGAAGCTGTCGGGCTTCGACGTTTCGACGATCACCGCCCCCGTCTCGAACTTCATGCTGAGCACATCGTCCTCCTGCATGAAGCGGCGGGCCAGCGCGCGCGGGTCGGCAGCGCGCACGTAGACCGTGTGCGGATGGGTGTCGATCAGGTCGCGGATCTGGTGGACGTTGCCCTCGGCCAGGATGCGGCCGTTGTTAATCAAGAGGATGTTCGAGGTCATCGACTCGATCTCGTGCAGGATGTGGCTGGAGACGATGATGTGCTTGCCGGCGCGCGCCCAGTCCTTGATCAGGCGGATGGTCTTGCGCCGCATCAGCGGATCCATGCCGGTCAGCGGCTCGTCCAGGATCAGCAGTTCAGGATCGTGCACCAGCGCCTGCGCCAGCTTGACGCGCTGCCGCATGCCCTTGCTGTAGGCGCCAATCTTCTTGCCGGCGGCTTCGAGCAGGTCGACCTTGTCGAGGGCCGCCTTCGCCGCGGCCATGGCCTCGGCGTCGCTGTAGCCATTGAGCCGCACGAGCGCGTTGACCCATTCGAGCCCGGTCATGCGGTCGTAGAACGAGTCTTGCTCCGGGCAGAACCCGATGCGGGCATAGACATCCGGGTTGCCCCAGATGGGCTCGCCCAGCACGCGAATGGTGCCCTGGCTCGGCTTCAACTGCCCGGTCATCAACTTCATGAACGTGGACTTGCCGGCGCCGTTCGGTCCCAGCAGCCCGGTGATGCCCGGCGGAATGGACACGGTAACGTCGTTGAGGCCGCTCACCTGCCCATACCACTTGGACACGTGGTCGGCCTGGACCAGCACCAATCCCGACAAGGAGTTCCCTCCCGACGGGAAGTTCCCTCCCGGCACGTCCCTGTCGCTTCCCGGGGGCATCACGTAACGATCTCCACGCCGCGCACGCGGCGGCTCAGGATGACGAGCGACGCGCCGATCAGAACGAGCACGGTGACGCCGGCGACGATCGGCGATACCTGGTAGCGCGGGGTTAACCTGAAGATGATGTCGCCCAGCTGCTCGAGCGAGGCGGTCGGCGACAGCCACGCGAAACTGGTGCGGCCGGTGATGCCGCGCAGCGCGTTGAACAACGCCGTGGTGAAGAAGAACAAGCCGGCGAACATCACGCCGACAAAGCGGCTGCTCTTGGACAGCGACGACAGGGCCAGCATGGTGGTGGACGCCAGCAGCACCTGCGCCAGCGAGAACAAGGTGATGGCCGGCAGTAAGTAGAGATTGTTGCTGATAAAGGTCAGGCTGCCGGCGAAGATGGCCTGCGTCAGCAGCAGCATCATGGCCGGCAGGAACGTCACCGAAACCAGGAACAGGAACAGGATGGCCAGCTTGCCGGCAATGTACTCGGCGCTGGTCATCGGCTTCGACAGGTAAAGCTGCAAGGCGTTGGCGCGGCGGTCGTTGGCGATCAGGCCGGCGCCGACGTAGATGGTCACGAAGAACACGAACGCGCCCTGCTGGTCGAGGAACTCGCGGAACGTCTCCCCTTTCGGGGCAAGGAACGACGCCTGCTGGAACGTCGCCGACACGTAAATCTGCACCGCGCGCACCACGAATGGCGCCCACGCGAACAGCATCAGCGCGAGGAACTGGCGCTTGGAAATGACGCTCATCACGCCGGCCCGGGTCATCACCTGCCAGGCGCGGCCAAGGGTCGCGCGGGAGCCGCCGTAACGCCGATACCCCTGGTCATGAATGGGCATGGGCTACTTCTCCCCCACCGCGCGCGCGAACACGTCTTCGAGCGTCGGCACGCTGGGCCGCACGTGGCGCACCTGCACGCGCTCGCGAGCGGCCAGGTCGAACAGCACCTTCGGATTGTCACCGGCGGCGCCGGGCACGAACACGCGCATCACGTCTTCGTCCGAGTCCTTGACGTCGAAGCCCTCGCCGCGCAGCACGCTGATGAACTGCGCCTCGTCGCCCTTGATCCGCAATTCGTAGACGCGGCCGGTGGTGCCCTTGAGCGCGTTGATCGGCCCATAGGTCGCGACCGTGCCCTTGTCCATCACCACGACGTGGTCGCAGGTGAACTCGACGTCGGGTAACAAATGCGACGACAGGATCAGGTTGACGTTCTTGTTGTGGGCCAGGTCGTGAATCAGCTCGAGCATCTCGTCACGGCCCTTGGGGTCCATGCCGTTGGTGGGCTCGTCCAGGAACAACAGGTCGGGGTCGTGGACGATGGCCTGGGCCAGCTTGATGCGTTGCTTCATGCCCGTCGAGTAGGTCTCGATGTTGCGGTAGCGGGCCTCGCCCAGGCCGACGTAATAGAGGACCTCGTGCGCCCGCTGCATGGCGTCGGTCGGGGGCAGCCCCGACAACTGGCCGCAGTAGGCCACGAACGACACGGCATTCATGCCGGGGATGTGCGAATCGCTTTCCGGCATGTAGCCAATGCGCTCGCGAATCTCGAGCGGCGAGGTGGCCACATCCATGTCGATGACCTTCATGCTGCCCTTCTCGGGCACGATGAAGCCAAGCAGCGACTTGAGCAGGGTGCTCTTGCCGGCGCCGTTGGGGCCCAGCAGTCCAACCGCGCCGGCCGGGAACACGGCCGTCACGTCCTTGAGCGCCATGTTCCTGCCGTAGCGTACGCTGAGGTTCTGGCAATGGACCACCGGTCCGGCAAACCGTGGCGCGTCCAGCGGGTGGGCTTGACCTTCCCCTGCCTGCGTCATCTGTGTCATCTGCGGCCTTGGACCTTCGGCGTCATCTCGGTGTGTCAGTGTATACGGTCATCGGCGTTACAGCGTTCCGCGAAGTCCCAAGGCGTCGGCCTGAAGGCGCAGGAATCCAATCACGTTGGTGACGTGCTGGTCGAGCGGCAGCCCCATCAGCTCGGCGCCCCGAATCAGGTGGTCGCGCGGCACCTGGCGGGCAAACGCCTTGTCCTTCATCCGCTTGATGACCGACGAGGCTTCGAGGTCGAGCACGCTCTTCGAGGGCCGCACCAGCGACGCGGCGGTCACGAACCCGGCCAGCTCGTCGCAGGCGACCAGCGTCTTCTCGACCGGCGACTCGGGCTGCACGCCCGTGATCTCCGAGGCGTGCGACAGGATCGCCCGCATCACCCACTCCGGATAGCCGAGCGAACGCAGGTGCTCGCAGCCCTTGTTGGGATGATCGCCGAGGGTCGGGTACTTTTCGTAGTCGAAGTCGTGGAGCAGCGCGACCACACCCCACTCTTCTTCGTTGGCGCCCTGCTGGCGCGCATAGCCGCGCACGGCGGCCTCAACGGCCAGCGCGTGCTTGCGCAGGCTTTCGCTCTGGGTCCATTCGGTCAGCAGTTGCCAGGCGGCCTCACGAGAAAGCGTCATGCGGGAATCATACCCTTAGCTCAACCGGTGTTGCAGGCCGGCCGCATGGCGCGGGCCTTCGTGATAGCGTGGCAGCAAGCCTCAGTCACCCGCGAACACATGAGACGAGCCGACGCCCCCCGCGACCCGCTTTGGTACAAGGACGCCATCATCTACGAAGTGCCGGTCCGCTCGTTTTGCGACGGCAACGGCGATGGCATCGGCGACTTTCCGGGCCTGTGCAGCCGGCTCGACTATTTGCAGAGCCTCGGCGTGACCTGCCTGTGGGTGCTGCCGTTCTTTCCCTCGCCGCTGCGCGACGACGGCTACGACATTGCCGACTACACCACCGTCCACCCCAGCTACGGAACCCTTGACGACTTCAAGCGCTTCCTGGCCGAGGCGCACGCCCGCGGGTTGCAGGTGGTCATCGAGCTCGTCCTCAACCACACCTCCGACCAGCACCCGTGGTTCCAGCGGGCGCGCCTGGCGCCGCCCGGCTCGCCCGAACGCGACTACTACGTGTGGAGTGACACCGACCAGCGCTACCAGCAGACGCGGATCATCTTCGTCGACACCGAGCGGTCCAACTGGACGTGGGACCCGGTGGCCGAGGCGTTCTATTGGCACCGCTTCTTCCATCACCAGCCCGACCTCAACTACGACAACCCGGCGGTGGTTGCCGAAATGCTGGGCGTGCTCGACTTCTGGCTCGACCTCGGCGTCGACGGCTTTCGCATCGACGCCGTGCCGTACCTGGTCGAGCGCGAGGGCACCAGCTGCGAGAACCTGCCCGAGACGCACGTCATCATCCGCGCCATTCGCGCGCACCTCGAGGCGAAGGCGCCCGGCAGGATGCTGCTGGCCGAAGCCAACCAGTTGCCCAACGACGTGCGCGCCTACTTCGGCGATGGCGATGAATGCCACATGGCCTATCACTTCCCGGTCATGCCGCGCATCTTCATGGGCCTCCACCTCGAGGAACGGCAGCCGATCGTCGATGCCATGGAGCAGACGCCGGCAATCCCCGACAGCTGCCAGTGGGCGCTGTTCCTGCGCAACCACGACGAGCTGACGCTCGAGATGGTGACCGACGACGAGCGCGACTACATGTACCTGGCCTACAGCATGGATCCGCAGGCCCGCCTCAACATCGGCATTCGCCGGCGGCTGGCGCCACTGATGGGCAACAGCCGCCGCCGCATCGAACTGCTGGTCGGCCTGCTGCTGTCGTTCCCGGGCACGCCGATCTTGTATTACGGCGATGAAATCGGCATGGGCGACAACCTCTACCTGGGCGATCGCAACGGCGTGCGCACGCCGATGCAGTGGTCGGGCGACCAGAACGCCGGGTTCTCGCCGGCCGATCCGGCCGCGCTTTACAGCCCCGTGATTGCCGACCCGGTCTACGGTTACCAGGCCGTGAACGTCAGGGCGCAGGAAAGCGACGCGGCTTCCCTGCTCCACTGGACGCGCAACATGGTCCGCTTGCGCAAGCTGTTCACGGTGTTCGGCCGCGGCACCATCGAGTTCCTGGCGCCCGCCAATCACAAGGTGCTCGCGTACGTCCGGCGCTATCGCGACGACGTCATCTTGTGCGTGGCCAATCTGTCGCGCACGGCGCAGCCGGCGGAGCTGGATCTCAGCGCATTCGCGGGCTTCACGCCGGTAGAGATGCAGGGCTACACCGAATTTCCCGTCATCGGCACGACACCGTATTTCCTGACCGTTGGTCAATATGGCTTCTACTGGTTCGAGCTCCGGCAAACCGGAGCCTGAGGCCGCAGCGGCCCACGCCGACCTCGTGATCGGGCTCACGAGCGACAACGACGTGCGAACCGTCGGCGCGGCGGCACGCGCGGTTCGCGACGGCGCGGCGCGCGCCTTCCCCGGCCGCGCGGTGCGCTTCGTCCTGGCCGATGCCGGCTCGACCGACGGCACGCGGGAGGCGGCGCTGGAGGTGATCGGCGCCGCGGCCCTGGTCGAGGTGGTGGTTGAACGCGGCTCGCCGTTGAGCGAACTGCCGTACCATGGCCACCCGGCGCGCCCCGCCGCGGTGCGGGCAATCCTGCAGGCCTCGGAGCGGCTGGGCGCCGGCGCCTGCGTCGTCGTGGATGCCAGCCTCGAGACCGTGCGGCCCGAGTGGATTGACCGGCTGGTGGGTCCGGTGCTGTCGGACGGGTTTGACTACGTGTCGCCGTACTATGCGCGTCCGCTTGGTGAGGGCGCCATGACGCGGGCTCTCGTCTACCCGATGTTCCGCGCCCTCTACGGCGCCCGGCTTCGGCAGCCCGCCGCCGGCGAGTTCGGCTGCTCCGGACGACTGGTCACACATCTACTGGAACAGGACTTCTGGGACGTCGAGCTGGCCCCGGCGGCCATTGACCTGTGGCTGGCGGTGGCCGCCGTGTGCGGCGGGTTTCGCAGCTGCGAGGCCATGCTCGGCCCGCGCGGACCGGCGCGCGGCAGCGGCGCCGACCTGAGTACCACACTGGCGCAGGTGGCCGGCGCGCTGTTCGTGGACCTCGACCACCGGGTCGACGTCTGGCAGCGGATCAGGGGCTCGGTGGCAATTCCACTGGTCGGCGGCGATGGCCCCCCCGAAGCCGACGCCGGCGTGCCGGCGGTGGATGCCCTGATCGACTCTTTCCGGCTGGGCTACCGCGAGTTGCGCGACATCTGGACCTGGGTGCTGCCGCCACGAACCATCGTCGAACTGCGCAAGCTCACGGAACTGCCGGTCGAACGATTCCGGGTCGACGATCGGCTGTGGGCCGGCATCATCTACGATTTCGCCATCGGCTACAGCTCGCGGGCGATGCCGCGCGATCACTTGCTGCGCTCACTGACGCCGCTCTACAGCGGATGGTTGGCGTCCTTTATCCTGCAGCTGGGCGGCGCGGACCAGTCGCAGATCGAAGATCGCGTCGAGCAGTTGTGCCGGGCGTTCGAGGCGGAAAAGCGCCACTTGATCGCGCGGTGGCGATGGCCGGAGCGTCTGCGCAAGTGAGCGGGGCGCCAGGAACACTGGGGACGAGGAGGAACAGTCATGTGGGAACAGGCCGATCGGATCGTGCGACAGGCGGCAGCGCAGATCGCTGACCACATCGCGAATTTTCTGCCGGGCCTGCTGGTCTCGCTGACGCTGATGGTTGGCGCGATCATCACGGCGGTGCTCGCCCGCATGCTGATCGTGCGGGCGCTGCGCGGTCTCGACTTCGATCGCCGCGTCGAACACTGGGGCGTGGCGCCCCTGGTCGGATGGCCGGCCGCCGCCAGCCCGTCGCAAACCGTGGCGCGGGTCTTCTATTGGGCCATCCTGGTGCTCGGGCTGCTGGTCAGCTTGACCGCGCTCAACGCGACCATCCCGTCGCGGCTGGCGATCTCGGTGTTCGAGTACGTGCCGCACCTGCTGGCCGCGCTGATGATCCTGGCGGTCGGCGCGGTGGCGGCGCGGCTGCTCGCCCGCTCGGTCCTGATCGGCGCGGTCAACATGCAGATCCAGTCGGCGCGGCTGCTCAGCCTCGCCGCCAAATGGCTCGTGTTGATCATCACCATCGCCATGGCCCTGGATCACCTCGGTATCGGGCGGAACGTCCTGCTGCTGGCCTTCGGCATCTTTTTCGGCGGCGTGGTGCTGGCGGCGGCGCTGGCCGTGGGACTGGGCGCGAAAGACGCCGTCAGCCGGACAATCGAGCGCCGGCTCAATCAGGCCCCGCGTAGCGATGGCCCGGTGAACCATGTCTGAGGCGCGCTAGGCAGAGCCGGCCGCCGGCGCGGCCGTGACGATGAGGGCGCCGGGTCGCAGGAATCGAATCGTGGCGGTGCCCGGCCCGGCCCCGATCTCCGGCGGCGACGGGTCTACCGCGAAGTCCGGATCCTCAGTACTCAGAACGACCCGCCATCGGCCCCGTGGAACACCGGTCGCAATCGGTTCAAAGTCCACGTCACCGCCGCTAGCCAGGCGGACGATTACCAGCAGGCCGGCGGCGCCGCCGCGGCGCAGCCCGATGGTGCCCTCGTCCAGGGCGGCCACCTGCCACGCGGCCCCAGCCTCGAGCGCCGGCTCGCTCCGTCGCAGCGCCAGCAGCGCCTGGTAGAGCCGGAGGATCGACGCGTGCGGCTCGACGCCGCGCTCTTCCCACCGTAACCGGCTCGACTCGAAGGTCTCCACGGCCTGGGGATCGGGAATGCGCTGCCGCCCCGCCGGATCGGCGAACGCCGCGAAGTGACGAAACTCGCCGCGCCGGCCTTCGGTCACGAGCCGGCCGAGTTCTTCGTGGTGGTCCGTGAAATATCTGAACGGCGTGCCGGCGGCCCATTCCTGTCCCATGAACAGGAGTGGTGTCTCCGGCGCCAGCAATAGCAGCGCGGAGGCGGCGCGATAAGCCGCCAGATCGATCTGATGGTGCAGGCGCTCGCCGAGCGCGCGATTGCCGACCTGATCGTGATTCTGCAGGCAGATCACGAAGCGGGCGGTGGCCAGCCCTGCGGGGTCGGTTCCGCGCGGCTGGCCCAGGTGTGCCGAGAACTGGCCCTGGTAAAACCAGCCGTCCCGAATGGTGGCGGCAAGGTCGCTGGTTCGGCCGGTGAAATCGCCGAAGTAGCCGTCACTATCGCCGGCCAGCAGGCGCCGGCACTGGTGATGGAAATCATCAGCCCAGACGCCGTCCAGCCCCCAGCCACCCTCGCTTTCGGCCAACACGATCGCCCGCAGGTTGCGATGATCCTCGGCCATCATCAGCAGTTGCCGGCTCGGGGCCGATTCGCGCACGCGCGCCGCGAGTTCGGCCAGGATATGACGCGGGCCGGCGTCGGCAATGGCGTGGGTCGCGTCGAGTCGCAGGCCGTCGACGTGATACTCGTGCACCCAGTGCTGCGCGTTCTCGATGAAGAATTCCCGGACGCGCTCGCTGCCCGCGCCGTCGAAATTAAGGCCTGCCCCCCACGGCGTGTGATGCCGCTCAGTGAAATAGTCGGCGCTGAACGCCGAGAGATAAGCGCCATCGGGACCGAGGTGGTTATAGACGACATCGAGGACCACGCCGAGGCCGAGGCCATGGGCGACGTCGATCAGCCGGCGCAGGTCGTCGGGTGTGCCGTAACAGCGGGCCGGCGCAAACAGCGACACGCCGTCGTAGCCCCAGTTGCGGTCACCCGGAAAGTCGGCCACCGGCATGAGTTCGATCGCAGTCACGCCAAGTGCCGCCAGTTCGGGAAGTCGCGCGGCCGCGCCGGCAAACGTGCCCTCGGGGCTGAACGTCCCGACATGCAGTTCGTAGAGCACGAGATGATCGCGGTCCAGCCCGCTCCAGCGGCCGTCGGTCCAGGCAAACCGTCGCGGGTCGACTACTTCGGATGGGCCGTGCACACCGGCCGGCTGATATCGCGAGGCGGGATCGGGAAGGACGCGGTCGTGAGCCAGTCGATACCAATAGCGATCGCCGGCGGCGACCCCGGGCAGCCTGGCCGACCAAGTGCCGTCCGCGTTCGGCATGAGGGCATGAGGGTCGATGCCCTGCGGCCGTTCGATCAACACCTCAACGGCAGGTTGGCCGGGCGCCCACACCCGAAACGCCGTGCCGCCTGGCTCTGGCCAGGCGCCGAGCGACGCCGTCCACGCCCGTTGAACCGGGCCGTCCATCACGCGCCCGGGGCCGAGTCGGGCCCGCGCAGGAGCCGCAGGATCCCCAGCAGCGGGATGGCGACCCACGACGGGCGACTCGCAAGCTCGTAGTCGAGTTCGTAGATCGCCTTGTCGAGCACGAACGCGTCGAGCCATTGGCGCCACGCCTCGTCCGTGTCCGGCACCAGCCCGCTCCCGGCCAGGGTGCGGCGATACCGGGTCGCGAACGCGGCGACGGCCGCAGACTCCCACTGCCCGGCGCGACCGTCGCCTGCCTCTTGCTCCAGGTCGCGGACCGCGGTGTGGACTGCGTAGCTGAAGGAGCGCAGCATGCCGGCAACGTCTTTCAACGGCGACTCCTTGGCTCGCCGCTCGTCGAGCGGGCGGCTGGGCTCGCCTTCGAAATCGATGATCACGAAGTCGCCGCCGGCCGATAACACCTGGCCCAGGTGATAGTCGCCGTGCACGCGGGTCCGCATGCCGGTGGCGGGCGCCGCGGCAATTCCGTCAATGCGCGCGAACAAGGCCGGCGCGGCGTCGAGCAAGGCGCGGGCGGGCCCGGCCGCGTCCGGCGGCAGCGTGCCCAGCCGATCGGCAAGCCGCGACAAGACGCGCTCGGCAGATTTCCGCATCCGCGCGGCGGTCGCAGCCACGTAAGCGGCGGTCACGGCCTCCGGTGCGAAGGCCGCGTCGTTGCGTTCGCTGGCCAGGACGAGGTGCAGTTCCGCCGTGCGCTGGCCGAGCAGTTCGGCGGCTTTCAGGAAGGCGGTCGCCTTGGCGCCACGCCCACTCGACCGCGCCGTGAGGGCCCGCTTCGCGTCGAGCACCGCCGGCTGCCAGCCCGTGCCCTGGTTCGGCACAAAACCCTGCAGCACGGCCAGCGATGTCGGCGTCTCACCGCCGCCGGCATATTCAAGGCTGGCGACCAGCGGTGGGATGCCGCTGAAACCACGCTGGCTCAAGAAACGCGACATCTCGAGTTCGGGATGCTGCCCCGGCTCGAGGCGCCGGAACACTTTCAGCACCAGGCGATCACCCAGCCGCACCGAGCTGTTGCTCTGCTCGCCGGCACTCCGAATGACGTGGGCGACGGCAACGGCCGGCTCGTCGCGGTAGGCCGTGCCTTGCAGGTGGCCGTTCCGCATCGCAATCGACCGGCCTTCAATCATGACGGTCACCAGTGCGCGGCACGCCGCCGCGTCCTCCATCGCGTCAAGCAGTGCGATCTCGGCCGGCGGCGCCGGCGCGGCGCCCGCTTCTGCCAATGCCACGTCCGGCGCGAGGGCCATCGGCGCGAAGTAGCGCTCATCCGTGCCGTCGGCGTAGGTCACCGCGGCAATGGCGGCCAACAGCCCTGCCGCACGCGGCCCGGCCGGAGCCCAGTCATGTATCCGCGCCTGGGCGACCGTTCGCGCCTTGCCGGCGAACCAGCGTTGACGTTCCAGGTGCGGCTGCAGGCGGAGGTTCACGCCAGAGGACACATCCGCTGGCGCAACCGGCAGGCTGAGCACGTGGGCGGCGCGCACCGCCGGATCGAGCCTGACGTAGTTCACGTCACCACGCCACTCATAGCGCGCGTGATCCAACAGGTCGGTCACCTCGTACGGGCCGTCGGCCGGCAACCCGAGAGCCGCGGTCGGCACGGTCACGAAGCCGTGCTGCATGCGCTCGTAGTCAAGGTTAATCACCACCAACACCGCGCTCGACCGGTTGGCCGCGACCTTGTAGTAAGCCAGCAACGACGGGTTGTCGGTCTCGCAGAAGGTCAGGCCGCCGTGGGACCAGAGCGCGGGCTGTTGCCGCCGGATCTGATTGACCGTGGTGACCAGGGCGGTGATGTGCCCGGGGCGATTCACGTCCCACTGGCGAAACTGGTATTTCTCCGACGACAGGTACTCCTCGCTGCCAGGCACCGCGGCGTTCTCGCATAACTCGAAACCGCTGTAGATGCCGTAGGTCGGCCCCAGCGTGGCGGCAAGGATCAGGCGAATCCGGAACGCCGGCGGTCCGCCCTCCTGCAGGTAGGCATGCAGGATGTCGGGCGTGTTGGCAAAGAAGTTCGGCCGGAAGACATCGGCGACCTCGGGACTGGCCAACTCGGTCAGGTACTCAGTGATCTCGTCCTTGGTGTTCCGCCAGGTGAAGTAGGTGTATGACTGCGTGAACCCGAGCTTGGCGAGGTACAGCATCACCTTGGGACGCGTGAAGGCCTCGGCCAGGAAGATGACATCGGGGTGTGCGGACCTGATCTCGCGGATCAGCCACTCCCAGAACCGGTACGGCTTGGTGTGCGGGTTGTCGACACGGAAAATCCGCACGCCGTGGGCCACCCAGAACTCGACGACCGACTTCAGCTCTTCCCACAGCGCGGGCCAGGCCTCGCACTCGAAGTCGAAGGGATAGATGTCCTGGTACTTCTTGGGCGGGTTCTCGGCGTACTTGATCGTGCCGTCGGGGCGATGGCGGAACCACTCCGGGTGCTCGCGCACGTAGGGATGGTCGGGCGAACACTGGTAGGCGAGATCCAGCGCGACTTCAAGCCCAAGGCTGCGGGCCACGCCGACGAAGTACGCGAAGTCGTCGAGGGTGCCGAGGCCGGGATCGACGGCCTTGTGGCCGCCCGCCGGTGAGCCGATGGCCCATGGGCTGCCGGGATCGCCCGGCGCGGCGCGGAGCGCGTTGCCGCGGCCCTTGCGCGCGGTCGTGCCGATGGGGTGGATGGGCGGCAGGTAGACGACGTCGAAGCCCATCGCCGCCACCCGTTCGAGGTGCGCCGCGGCCTCGCGGAACGTCGCACTCCGCGCCGGGTCGGGTCCCCACGAACGCGGGAACATCTCGTACCACGCGCCGACCCGCGCGCGTTCGCGGTCGACCGACACCACGAGGTCGCGGCCATAGCTGACGGCCAGGCCGCGATCCGGGTAGGTGCGCGCGAGGGCCGCAAGCTGATCGGCCAGCGCGGCCTGTGCGCGCTCCGCAGTGGCGGGGCCGCCGTCCAGTCGATCGGCCTGCGTCCGCAGCCACTCGGCCGCGTCGCCGGTCCGCGCCAGCCGCGCGCGGTCGGCCGCCGCGCGCAACAGGATCGCGCCTTCCTGCAGTTCGCTGGTCACGTCCTGGCCGGCCTTGACCTTGGCGGCCAGCCCGCGGCGCCACGTGTCGAAGGTGTCGACCCAGGCGTGCACCGTGTATTGATACGCGCCCAACTGCTCCACGTCGAAGCCGGCGAGCCATTCGTCATTGCCGAGCGGTGTCATTGGACGCTCGACCCATGCGCCGGGTGGGCCCGAGGCCGGCAGCGACCGGTAGCGCAAGACCGCCGCGAGGCGATCGTGTCCGTCAGCATGAATCCAGGCGGTGACGCGGACCCACTCACCAACGGTCCGTTTGATCGCGAAGCGCCCGCCATCCACCTCGGGCATCACGCGCTCGATGACGACTCGTGAACGGCCGTCATGGCGAGCTTGCGACAACGGTGATGCGCCCGTCTCGGTGCGCGGCAACTTTGGCATGATCGAACGCCGCAACTGATGAGGTTCAAGCGAAGAGCACTGAACTCGATCCAAACTACCAGTACCATCGCCGCGATTACAAACCAATGACGACGCCACATTCTCGGAGCTCACTCACGGTACATGGACGTGTCGCAACTTTCCGCTGATCCCGAATGGCCACGAGTCCGGCTCGGGGCGCCGTACCCGCTGGGCGCCTGCTGGGACGGCCGCGGCGTCAACTTCGCGTTGTTCTCGGAGCACGCGACTGGTGTCGAGCTGTGCCTCTTCGACTCGATCGACGCACAACGCGAATCGCGGCGCGTCCGGCTGACCGAGCAAACCGACATGGTGTGGCACGCCTATCTCCCCGACGTGCGGCCTGGCCAACTCTACGGTTACCGCGTGCATGGCCCCTACGACCCCGAGCGCGGCCATCGCTTCAACCCGGCCAAGGTGGTCATCGATCCGTACGCCAAGGCCGTGGCGCGGCCGGAACGCTGGGACGATGCGATGTTCGGATATCCGCTCGGCGGTCCCGCCGGCGACCTCGTGCGCGACGACCGCGACAACGCGGCCTTCGCGCCGCTGGCCGCGGTCATCGATCCGGCGTTCGACTGGGAAGGCGACCGCCCGCCACGCACGCCCTGGCACGAGACCGTCATCTACGAGGCGCACGTCAAGGGCTTCACCCGCTTGCACCCCGGCGTGCCGGCGGCGTTGCGCGGCACCTATGCCGGCGTGGCCGAGCCGGTGGTGATCGAACACCTCAAGCGCCTGGGCGTGACCGCGATTGAACTGATGCCGGTGCACCACCACACCGACGAGCACGCTTTGATCACGCGCGGGCTGTCCAACTACTGGGGCTACAACACGCTCTGTTTCTTCGCGCCCGAGCTCCGCTATGCCTCTACCCCCGAGGCGGCGCACGCCGTGGTCGAGTTCAAGACCATGGTCAAGGCGCTGCATGCCGCCGGCATCGAGGTGATTCTCGACGTCGTCTACAACCACACGCCGGAAGGCAACCACCTGGGGCCGACGCTGTCGATGCGCGGCATCGACAACACCGCGTACTATCGGCTGGCGCCCGAGCAGCCCAGCGCCTACATCGACTTCACCGGCTGCGGTAACACGCTCAACATGCGGCATCCGCGCGTGCTGCAGTTGCTGATGGACAGCCTGCGCTACTGGGCGCTGGAGATGCACGTCGACGGCTTCCGGTTCGACCTGGCCAGCGCGCTGGCCCGCGGCCTCTACGAGGTCGACAAGCTGGCGGCGTTCTTCGACGTGATTCACCAGGACCCGGTGGTCTCGCAACTGAAGCTGATCGCCGAGCCGTGGGACGTCGGCGAAGGCGGCTACCACGTCGGCAACTTCCCGGTGCTGTGGACCGAATGGAACGGCCGCTATCGCGACGCGGTCCGCCGCTTCTGGCGTGGCGACGGCGACACCGTCTCGGAACTGGCCACCCGCCTCGCCGGCAGTGCCGACCTGTATCAGCGCAATGGCCGCCGGCCCTATGCCAGCATCAATTTCGTCACCTGCCACGACGGCTTCACGCTCGCGGATCTGGTGACCTACGAGCAGAAGCGCAACGAGGCCAACGGCGAAGACAACCGCGACGGCGAAGACAACAACCTGAGTTGGAACTGCGGTGTCGAGGGCCCCACCGACGACCCGGCGATCCGCGAGCTGCGCGCGCGCCAGGCCCGCAACCTGATGGCCATGCTGCTGCTCTCGCAGGGCGTGCCGATGATCAGCGGCGGCGACGAGATGTTGCGCACCCAGGGCGGCAACAACAACGGCTACTGCCAGGACAACGCCATCAGCTATACCAACTGGGACCTGTCCGGCGATCAGCGGTCGTTCCTGGCGTTCACCTGCCGGATGGTCCACCTGATGCACGAGCACCCGGTCTTGCGCCGGCGGCGGTTCTTCCAGGGGCGCGAGCTGAGCGACTCGCTCGTGCGCGACATCATGTGGCTGACGCCGGGCGGGCACCAGATGAGCGAAGCCGAGTGGCAGGCGGGCCACATGAAGTGCCTGGGGGCGCGGCTGGCGGGCGCCGGACTCGATGAAGTCGATGACGACGGGCAGCCTGTCGTCGGCGCGACGCTGGTGTATCTCATGAATGCCGGCGACACGGCGGTCGACTTCCTGTTGCCGGCGTTCGAGCGCGGCCTGAAGTGGACCCTCCTGGTCGACACCTTCGATGCCGCCCGCGAAGGCCAATCGTGGGTCGGCGGCGACCCGTTCCCGCTGGGCGATCACTCGGTCGCCGTGTTCCGCGGCGAACCCGGCGAGGCGCATGGCTGATTCACGGCGGCCGCTGAGTACTTATCGCCTGCAGCTCAGCGGACGGTTCCGCTTCGCCGACGCGCACGCGCTGCTGCCCTATCTCGATGACCTGGGCGTCACCGACTGCTACAGCTCGCCGGTGCTGAAGGCGACGCCCGCCAGCACGCACGGCTACGACATCTGCGATCACGGGCTGCTCAATCCCGAGCTGGGCAGCGCCGACGACTTCACGGCGTGGTGCGCCGCGCAGCGCGAGCGCGGCATGGGCCACCTGCTGGACATCGTGCCCAATCACATGTCGTGCAACCCGACGGCGAATCCCTGGTGGCGCGATGTGCTCGAGAACGGCCCCAGTTCGCCCTACGCCGCGTACTTCGACATCGATTGGGATCCGGTCAAGCCGGAACTGAAGGGCAAGGTGCTGCTGCCGCTGCTCGGCGATCAGTATGGCGACGTGCTCGAACGCGGCGAACTGCAGTTGAGCTTCGCCGACGGCGCGCTACGGGTGCGCTATTTCGATCACGATCTGCCGATCAACCCGCGACAGTCGCCGCGCGTGCTGGGCATCGACCTCGATCGGCTCGAACAGCAGCTCGACGGCGACCCGGCGGCTCGCGAGTACCTCAGCATCCTCACCGCCCTGCAGAACCTGCCGGCCTACACCGAGCAGGATCCGGCACGGATTGTCGAGCGCCAGCGCGAGAAGGAAGTGGCCCGCGACCGGCTGGCCCGGCTGGTCGCCGAGTCAGCTCCAATCAGGAGCCACGTCGAGGCCGTGGTGCGCGCCGCCAACGGCAGGCCGGGCGACCGCGCCAGCTTCGATCGCCTGCACGCGCTGCTCGAACACCAGCCGTACCGCCTGGCCTACTGGCGGACGGCGATCGACGAGATCAACTATCGCCGCTTCTTCGACATCAACGAGCTGGTCGGCTTGCGGATGGAATCGGCCGAAGTGTTCGCCGCCACCCACAAGCGGCTGCGCGAGATGATCGCCGCGGGCCAGGTGACGGGCCTGCGCGTCGACCATCCCGACGGGCTGTTCGACCCGGCCGAGTACTTTCACCGGCTGCAGCAACTGGCCACCGAGGCGCGGCCCGATGGCGCCGCCGGGCCGTTCTACGTGGTGGCGGAGAAAATCCTGAGCGCCGGCGAGCTGCTGCGAAGCGACTGGCCGGTGGCCGGCACCACCGGCTACGGCTTCCTGAACCTGGTGTCGGGGCTGTTCATCTCCGGCCGGCAGGCCACCCCGCTGCGCCGGGCCTACGGCCGCTTGACCGGGCGCCAGGAGAACTTCGACGAGATCGTCTACCAGGGCAAGCGCACGATCATGCTGACCGCGATGGCGAGCGAGCTCAGCGTGCTGGCGCACGCCCTCAACCGCATTTCGGAACGCGACCGACGGCACCGTGACTTCACGCTCAACAGCTGCCGCATGATGTTGCGTGAGGTCATCGCCTGCTTCCCGATCTACCGGACCTACGTCAGCCCCCGCGGCGTCGCGCCGTTCGACCGGGTCGCGGTGCAGGACGCCATTCGGCTGGCTCGGCGCCGCAATCCGCTGATGGAAGCGTCGATCTTCGAGTTCCTCGAAGAGGTCCTGCTGACCCCGCCGCCGGAAGCCGGCAGCGGCGAGGACGAAGCGGGCCGCGAGAAGCTGCAGTTCGCAATGAGGCTGCAGCAGTTCTCGGGCCCGGTGCAGGCCAAGGGCGTCGAAGACACGGCCTTCTACCGTTATCACGTCCTGGTGGCGGCCAACGATGTCGGCGGCCATCCCGGCCACCTGGGGGTCACGCCCGAGGCCTTCCATGCCGCCAACCTCGCCCGCCGCGAGTCGTGGCCGGGCGAGATGATCACCACCGCGACCCACGACACCAAGCGTGGCGAGGACACGCGCATGCGAATCGCGGCGCTGTCGGACATGCCCGACGCCTGGCGCCGGGCAGTGTCGGAGTGGATGCGCATCAACGGCCGGCACCGGACGTCGGTGAACGGCACCTGGGCGCCGGATCGCAACGACGAGTACCTGTTCTATCAAACGCTGATCGGGGTCTGGCCCGCGGCGTCCGACGCCATACCCGAACAGGCCGACCCGGCGCTGACGAAGCGGCTGAGCGACTACATGCAGAAGGCCGTGCGCGAGGCCAAGGTTCACACCAGCTGGATTGACGTCGATCACGCCTACGGCCAGGCGGTGGCGCGATTCGTCGAGCGGGCACTGCATGGCCACACCGCCGCGCGGTTCTTGCGCTCGTTCGTGCCGTTCCAGCGGCGCGTCGGCCGGGCCGGCATGCTCAACTCACTCGGCCAACTGGTCCTGAAGTTGACCTCACCCGGGGTCGCTGACGTGTACCAGGGCAACGAGTTGTGGGACTTCAGCCTGGTCGATCCCGACAACCGCCGGCCTGTGGACTTCGTCCGCCGGCGGCAGATTCTCGACGAGTTGATGCCCCTGATCTCGGCGATCGAAACCGGCGGCCCTTCGCAGCGCGCAGTCGGGGGCCTGTTGGCCGGGTGGGAGGATGGCCGCATCAAGCTGTTCATCACGGCCACCGCGCTGCGGTGGCGGCGGCGGCACGCAGAGGTCGTACTCGACGGCAGCTACGTGCCGCTCCAGGCAGCAGGGCCGGCGGCCGAACACCTTGTGGCATTCGCACGACAGCACACCTCGGGAACGCTGATTGTGGTGGTGCCGCGACTCACCACGTCGCTGACCAGCGACAGCGTGCCGCTGCCGCTCGGCGACACCGTGTGGGCGGCCACGCGGGTCCTGCTTCCGGCGGCGCTGCCGTTGGCTCCGTATCGCAACCTGCTGACCGGCGAATCGGTGCGACCCGGCCAGGGCGACGATGGCGCCGCGATTGCCGCTTCGCCGGCGTTGCTCACCTGCCCGGTTGCCATGCTGTGGACCGGCGAGGCACCGGCCGACCTCGGGCAGGCGTAGTCAGCCGCGTGGCTGACCGGTCGCCGGCGGAGTGGCGGCAAGGGCGCTTCCGGATTGTCCGGCCAAGAGCTCGAGCCCCCTGGCGATGACGGCTACTGCGTGTGGATTGACGCCGTAGGCGGCCAGCTCGCCCATGCCGGCCCACGCCACCGCCTCGGCATCCGACCCGGCCACCGCGACACCGGCATCGGATCGGCACGCGAAGTCGACGATCACGAAGTGAAACCGAACGCGGCCATCGGCGTCGCGGTGAATACGCTCCAGTGGTTCGATCATCGGACCAATCTCCACCTGCAGTCCGGTCTCTTCCAACACCTCCCGGCGGACCGCCTCGCCCAGCGACTCGCCCAGTTCAAGCACGCCGCCAGGCAGTGACCACTCCCCTTTGCGCGGCTCGTGAGCCCGGCGGACGATCAGCACGCGGTCGCCGCGCACCACGACCGCGCCAACGCCGACCACGGGCTGCGAAGGGTATTCTCTAGCCATATGAAGTCGCACACAGAATATCTGACGTTCAACGTGCCCGCGCGAGTCGGTTTCGAAAACATCACCCCCCGCGTCGAGGCAGCAGTGCGCAAAAGCGGAGTGGCTGAGGGCCTGGTCCTGGTCAACGCCATGCACATCACCGCGTCGGTGTTCATCAACGACGATGAGCGCGGACTGCACCAGGATTACGCGAAGTGGCTCGAGCAACTGGCGCCGTTCGACGCCTCGCCGGCCCGCTACGCGCACAACCGCACAGGAGAAGACAACGCCGATGCGCACATGAAGCGGCAGATCATGGGCCGCGAGGTAGTGGTCGCCATCACCAACGGCGAACTCGACTTCGGGCCATGGGAGCAGATCTTCTATGGGGAGTTCGACGGGAAGCGAGCGAAACGCGTGCTGATCAAAGTTATCGGGGAGTAGTTGGCCACAGAGGACACAGAGGACGCCGAGTCAATCTTCAACATGCAAACTACCCGCGATCGCGGCACCGTCGCATTTTAGAAAAAGAATTTCTCTGAGTCCTCTGTGCCCTCTGTGGCCCGCTTTACAGCGGCAGGCTGGCCGATGCGTTCAAGTCGGCCGGCGCGAGACGGCCGGCGTCAAGCAGACGGATGCCGGCCGCGGCGATCATCGCCGCGTTGTCGGTCGACAGCGCCAGGCCCGGGATGTAGACGGGGATCTCGCTCCGCTCGCCCTTCGCCTGGGCCTCCCGCCGCAGCCGTGAGTTCGCCGAGACGCCGCCGGCAATGCCAATCGACCGGGCGCCGTGCCAGTGGGCCGCGGCAAACGCGCGGTCGATCAAGGTGTCCACCACACGGTACTGAAAGCTGGCCGCGAGGTCCGCGATCTCGCTGGCCGGCAACTGCTCCGTCCCCAGCGCCGCCTGCCGCTGTCTCACATGGCGCAGCACGGCGGTCTTCAGGCCGCTGAAGCTGAAATCAAAACGGCCATCGCGCTCGGGGGCGTTGCGATCGGGATTGGTCAGCCGCGTGCCCGGCAAGCTGATGGCCGTCTCGTTGCCGTCACGCGCCAGCCGGTCGAGAATGGGGCCGCCCGGATAGCCCAGGCCGATCAGCTTCGCCACCTTGTCATACGCCTCACCCGCGGCATCGTCACGAGTTCGGCCCAGGAGCTCGTATTCGCCCTCCCGCCTCACCAGGTACAGGCTGGTGTGTCCTCCCGACACGACGAGGATGATGGCGGGCAGAGGAATCGGCCCGTGCTCGAGCCAGATCGACTCGATGTGGCCGGCGAGGTGATGCACCGCGAGCAGCGGCTTCTGCAGCGCCCAGGCCGCCGACTTGGCGAACGACACGCCGACCAGCAACGACCCGACGAGACCGGGCCCCTGCGTCACGGCGATCGCATCGATCTCGGGCCACGCCGCGGCGCCGTCCGACAGCGCCGTCTCGACCACGCCGCAGATGTCGCGAACGTGCTGGCGCGACGCGAGTTCGGGCACGACCCCACCCCACTCCCGGTGAATCTCCACCTGCGAGGCAACCACGTTCGACCGGATCGACCAGGGCTTCACGGCGCCTTCGGTCCGTTCGACCAGCGCCGCCGCCGTCTCGTCGCAGGAGGTCTCGATGCCGAGGATCAGCATCAGCCGGCCGACAAGCTCTCGGTGAACGGCGGCTTGAAGATGCCGCGCTCGGTGATGATGGCAGTGATGAACTTGCTCGGCGTGACGTCGAACGACGGGTTGCGGATGCTGGCGCCGTCGGGCGTGAGCTGGTTGGCGCCGACGTGGGTCACTTCCCGGGCAGGACGCTCTTCGATGGGAATGCCGTCGCCATTGGCGGTCTCGAGATCGATGGTGGACCACGGCGCGGCCACGTAGAACGGGATGCCGTGCTCGCGCGCCAGCACCGCCACCGAGTAGGTGCCAATCTTGTTGGCGGTATCGCCGTTGGCGGCAATCCGATCCGCGCCGACCACGACCAGGTCGATGCCGCCGCCGCGCATGATGGCGCCCGCCATGTTGTCGGTGATCACCGTGGTATCGATGCCGTCCTTCACCAGTTCCCAGGCGGTCAGCCGCGCTCCCTGCAGGAACGGGCGCGTTTCGTCGGCCAGCACGCGGACGTTGCGGCCGGCTTCGACCGCGCCGCGAATGACGCCGAGCGCCGTGCCATAACCGGCCGTCGCCAGCGCCCCGGCGTTGCAGTGGGTCAGGATGCGCGCGTCCTGCGGCACCAGGGTCGCGCCATGCGCGCCAATCGCCCGGCAACTCGCCACATCGTCGTCGTGGATGCGATCGGCTTCGGTGCGCAGGCGGGCCTTGAGCTGGTCGACCGACTCGCCGGCCAGCGCGCCTTCCGAGAACGAGCGCTTCATGCGTTCGATCGCCCAGAACAGGTTGACGGCGGTCGGCCGGGTCGCGGCCAGCAGGTCGCAATTGCGCTGGAACTCGGTGGTGAACTGCTTGGTGCCGGTGGCCTTGCTGCGGGCGGCGCCAAGCGCCAGGCCCATGGCCGCGCACACGCCAATGGCCGGCGCCCCGCGAATGACCATGGTGGTGATGGCCTTGGCCACCTCGTTCACGCTGCGGCAGGTCACGTAGACCTCCGTGGCCGGCAGCTTGCGTTGATCGATCATGACGATGTCGGAGTCTTGCCAGGCGATCGTGGGAAGCATGTGTTTAGCCGATCATACCGGACGCCGATGCAGGGGCGACACCATCTGGCGGGGCGACACGGCCCGACGGGGAGATGACAGGTGACGGGACATCCATGCCCCGCCAGAACTCAGTGCGGAAGGCGGACGCTACGGGAGATCAGCGCGAGGTCAACGAGGTTGAACTCGAGCCGGGTCACGTCGCGGCCCTCGGTGAACTGCATCGACATGCGGCCGCTGAGGGTCTGGCGGTCGGACAGCGTCAGGTCGCCCGACGTGATCGAGATCTCCAACAGGCGTTCGCCGGCCGGTCCGCGCTCCACCCAGAGGGTATGTAGCGACGCATCGGGGCCGGTCGACAGGCCGCTGCCCGAGAGCGCCTACCGTGTGCCATCCCACGGCCCGAACAGCATTACCGCGGTCAACCCGGGGCCGATCGCCGCCTGGGTAACCAGGAGGTCAATGGTTGGATTGGCAAAGTCGCCCTGGCCGCAGCGCGGGCCAAAGCATTCCATCCGCCGCCAGGGTCCGCGCCAGGTGCCAGCGTAGTTGGGGGCCACTCGCACCGTGATCTGCGCTTCGAACTCGGCCAGCCGCGCCGTGATCCTGACGTCACCCGGGACGCGTGTTGTCAACACGCCGCTCGGCGAGACCTCCGCGGCCCCTACCGGCGTGACCGACCACTGCGGCTGAACCGGTGGCAACAACCCGTCCGAGTACCGTGCGTTGGCCCTTAAGGCCAAGGTCTCCGGAACCGACACGACAAGTCCCGTCATCGTGGCAGGCGCCGGGACGGGATCCTGGGCCTGCGGCGGCGTCGGCGCCGCCGGGTGATCGCGCTCGCAGGCGCCGGCCACGCCGAGGGTTGTCAACACAAGCAGCACGACCGGCCATCGCGTCATCGCGCCCTCGTCACGTCAATCAACTCCCATACGGTTCGCGCCGGGTCGCGCAGGCCGTGGATCAAGCTGACACGTCCGGTCATCCGATCGGGGGCGGCCAGTTCAGCGCGCCAACCGGCGACCAGGAGGGGGGCTTCGAATCCACGGCTGTCGTACGCGGCCCCCGCAAACACCAGGGAGCCATCCAGCCCGACCTCCACCGTTTCGCCAAGCAACAAGGTCGCCCCCGCCTCATCCCAGCTGAACCGGGTCACCGCAAAGGCGCAGTCCATGATCACCGATAGTCGCAACGGCCGCGCAGAGCCGGGTGGAAAGTGCTGGTTGCAAAACAAAGCGTCGGGCGACTCGCAACTGATCAGGCGCAGGGTCCCTGGCCACTCGCCGCCGTAGTCGGTCGCCACGCGCACGCTGATGGTCGAAGAGACCCCCTGGTAGATCGCCAGGATGGTGGCCGCGCCGTTGGCGACACCGGTGATGCGTCCCTGGGGCGTCGTGCTCAGCACCGAAGGGTTGTCGCTGTGCCACGCCGCCTCAACGTCGATCAAGCCATCGGCCGTGCGCCCCAGGGCGCGCATCTGGTGCGAACGCCCGGCGACGATCGCAGCCCGTGTCCCGACGCCAATCGAGGTGGCGTCGAGCCGCAGCGACGACACGGATGGTCCCAATGGCGGCATGGGCGGCGCCGGTGTCGGCGTGGTCGGTGTCGAGTTGCTGTCGCTGCAGCAAGGGATGCGGCGAACAGCGCGCATGGCCACCACAACGAAGGTCGAAACACAGTTCCGAGTATTGCCGCGAGGTCGATGGGCCGCAAGGCCAGCCGTCGACGCGTGGTGGGGTGACTCTACGGATCCGCCCGCCCAGCCGGCGCTACAGTAAGCGGCGATCGAACGGCAGAGGCAGGAGGTCCTTCATCGGCATGGTCGCCGTGGCGGCCGTCAGGTTGGCGAGCACCACGTCGATGTCGCCGCAAGACTCCCAGGCAATGGCGCGCCGCGCGGAGCAACTTGGGTGCCTCGATAAAACCGCAAGTCCCACGCGGCAAACCCCTTAGACTTCCCTGGCAGCTTGCCTCGATCGAGCATGACGATGTCTTGCCACGCAGTGGTAGACTGCACGCCGACAACGAATGTCGGATCGAAGTTTCGCTGTTGATTCATCGAGCACACCAACTGAGTCGGCAAGTCGGCAGAATTGTCAACCGACTTTCGAAGCACATCAGTGCGAGCCGAATTTGGAGTAAGTGACGCGCTAACTGGGCAGACGCGTGGTCAAAGTTCGCCGCAGCTGGAGGGGCGCCAGCTCGGCGTGGGACATCGGCCGCACGAACTTGAAACGGTGCATGGCCACGATATGCAGCACTCGATCGTGTTTCGACAAGGGCGGCACCATGGACCGTTCATTTGTGCGCGATCGCAATACCACCCGTTTCGACTGACCTTTGTTCTGGTGGTAGGTCAACACAATGCTGTCCTGGTATGTCCATTGAATCTCTCCGTTGACCTTCAGGTCGGCGAAATCAAGCGGAGCAGCAGCGAGTTCCACCAGAAAGCCACGATCGGCAATTCCATCGCCACGCTCATCGACGCTGATGAACAACATTGGCCGGCTGCTGCTGATCGTCGTCTCGATCTCTCCGCGCAGCGTTTCCTCCTGGAGCCGAGGGAGCTGGCTCGCCAGCACACCCGCCGCTACCAGCGCCGCCAGGCCCTGGAACATCACTGGGATACCTCCGACGGTGCCAAACCCTCTGTGTCGTACGTGTCATTCATGAGGCGCCTACCCCCGCCAAACCAGTGAATCGCCGTGCGCGTTCCAGCCACCTTGGTCGATAGCCTCTCTAGCGCATCAATAAGGGGGCTCGAAGAGTCAGGCAATCCAGCGATTATCGCTGTAACGTTCTGCGACCCCCTCAAAGTCATTGCGAAGGGCGCTAGGTTGATGCCGGTCCTTCGGACAAATCCGGGAAGATCCGTTATCTCAAGGACACGATACGACAAACCTGTTTCACGGAGCAAGGACTCACTCCGTTGAAGAACATCGGCCCTGTGTGCCGCAACCCACAACTGCACAGCAGACTCTTCCGACGAAGTCAGCGCCTTCAGCCAGTCGCCAAGCACACGGGGACACGACTCTAGGTCATCAACAACGATGAGCACGGTTCTCTCCATGGGCGTCCGTTCTTCGCGGACTAGCGTTCGGTATAGAGATGGATCGAGCACTTCGCTGCCTGAATAGTCGAATTCCTCGGCGACCTCGCGAACCGCGCGCCCGACCTCCGCAAGCCCTAACGCAGCGACGGCTAAACGCCACGAGCGGTCGGCGACGGCAATCAGCGTCACGACCAAAACAGCGCCGACGGCGATTCGGCCAGTCAATGACGGTGTTCGCGGCGACATCTGCTTGTCTCCTTTGGGTTCGGCCTAGGCCGGCCATGAATCACTTCGCGGTATCCAACCAGAGCCGTGGCTGTTCCCTGACAAGAACAGCCACGGACTATCCGCTGCGAAAGGGTCCGCTCCAGGCGAACGTCAGATTAAGCAGCAGGGCTGGTAGGAGCACTCACCTCCGGTATCGCAGGGTTCACCCGCCGGGCATGGCCAAGCTTCGTCGCACCAGTTCTCCGCGAAACTAACGCAACATGAGTAGCCGCTCGCCTTCACTGATTGCACCGAGAATCCGGCCCAGCAGGTCAGAACCAAAGCGGGTATCGTCAACGCGGCGCCAAACACACTCTTCATACCTACCTCCTCATTAGTTGACACGAATCGGCGCAGTAAAGATCGCAATGAACGCGGGCGCTGGCCGGCCCCCTTCCGCGGGGCGACTGCCCGTTAACACGGGGCTTGCCCTCTCAAGCGACTGCCATTCATCCACTAGGTCCTCGCGAACGGGTGGTGGAAGCGCATGCGCCAAGTAGCGGAGCCGCGCATCGCGGTCGAGAATGACGGTTGTGGGAGTCAGAGTCAGCCCGGTGGCCAAGGCAAATGCCGCCTGCTGCACAACTGCCAGTGCGCGCCCGCGGAATCCGCGCGCCTTGGCAAGGCTGGCCAACTCCGCTGCGATGCGAGTGCCGCGCTGCGATGCGATGATGACTTCATCCAACCGACCAACAGGCAGAGACGCAATCAACTCCTTCCAGTTGGCCAACGTTGCCTGGCACGCCACGCAATCGTCCGATGTGACGATCAAAAGGGTCCGCACGGCTCCCGTAACTGACTTCGAAGTGACGTCCCCACCTATAGGTTTCACTCCGGCGAGCGATAGGCGAAGGCCGTTGATGGCGAATGGTCTTTGGCGCGATGATATTTCCGCCCGCAGGCGTGATCTCCAAGTCGCTTCGACCGCATTGAGGCTCCAGAACACTGCCATACACAAGACAGCGCCGACGGTCCCTCTTCTGAGCCAGCGATCGAGAATGTCCGTCGACAAGAGCGGGCCTCCTGATGTGTCGAATGACAGGTCACGTCCGGCCGGGACGCGCTTGTCGCGACCTCGGACAAGGTATGGGAACGTGCAGGGCCGATCAATGGGTCTAGTACCACTCTGGTACCTTGATTTCACCATTGGGCACCACCGAAGCGGTGGCCTTCGTTCGAAGCCTCCTGACCAGAATCTGAACGGTCGCCGACATCGACAGCCCGTTGGCTCTGGCGAGTTGTCGAAGAAACGCCACATCCTCGCGGCGCAGTCTGACGTGCACTTGTTCGCGCGCCTGCCCACTCTTGCCTGCTGTCGTTGGCTTTGACATGCGTCCCTTTCTGAACATAGACGGACAACCTGGAGAAACCTCTCACGGGCAGGTTTCGCATCGGCTTCTGTGGCGCAGGCGATCTTGCGGCTCAGCCGAGCGCATGATAGAGTCGCCGCGCATTTCTGAAGTCGGCCTTTTCAGGAGGCGAGACGGTGTCAAGTGCACTCGACGACTTGCGCGCAGCAGTGCGACAGCTGCTCCGGCACCCTCGCCACGCTGCCTTCGTCGTCCTCAGCCTGGCCATCGGGATCGGCGTCAACGTCGCCATCTTTGCAGTCACACAAGGGGTATTGCTCCGACCGCTCCCGTATGAGCGTCCAGGCGACTTGGTGATGGTGTGGCGGATGCCAAAGGATCGGCCGTCTGTGTTCACGGGCTTTCGCGACGAGGCCGGCCTGGCGCGCCAGATTTCGACAGCTGAGATGTTTCAAGAGTGGCAGGGGGCTGAGTCCGCGATGGAGGACCTGGCGGCGGTCGAACTCTGGCAATCCAGTCCGTCGGCGCAAATCGATTTAACGCTCGACGACAAGACGCTGCGACTCAACGGGGCCCAGGTCACTCCGAACTTCTTCCGGCTGCTCGGAGCGCGAGCCGCGTTGGGCCGGACCTTCGACGACGACGATCGGGATGTCGCGATCCTGTCAGACGGGCTTTGGCGACGCGGCTTTGGCGGTGACGCTTCCGTTATTGGAAAGACCATCACTCTAACCCTAGGCCGCGACCGCCAACAGAAGTCCGTGACAGTCATCGGCATACTCGGTAAAGGGCTACAGTTCACGTATCCCGTCGGTTCGGAAATTTTCGTGCCGCTCCCATGGGCAGATCTGCGAAACGCGCCACCGGGTGCACTGCGCTATCACGTAATGGGCAGGATCAGACGTGGCACCTCCATAGCGACTGCACAAGCCGTACTCGATGGCATTTACACGGGGCACGAAGACGCTCGCCGAATACCCGCACGAGCCCGATCACGAGTGTGGCTGGAACCGCTGCACGAATATTCCGTCGGGCGAACACGGTACGCTCTTTGGCTCCTGCTGGCCGTGACCGCCCTAGTTCTGGTGGTCTGCTGCGGAAGTGTTGCGACGCTTTTTGTTGCGCACGGGTTGAAGCGGCGCCACGAAGTGGGAATCCGTTTGGCGCTTGGAGCCACGAGAACCCGCGTGGCCGCTCCACTGATCATCGAGAGCTTCATCATCAGTCTGGTCGCGGCGGTTGTTGCAGTCGTCGTGGTCTGGTCGCTGATCCCTGCCATTGCCAGTCTTCTACCAGGGGCGATGCCTCGAAGAGACCAAGTGCGGATCGATGCAGCGGCGGTTGGGTGGGCGACTCTCTGCGCAGCCATGACCATCGCGCTCACGTCCTTCGCACCGGCGGCCCTGTTCTCCGGCGTTTCGCCCGCGACGATACTTGCCCCGAAGCGGGTCGTCATTAGCCGCGCTCCGTCATCGAGATTCCGGCAAGGATTGATTGGCATGCAGGTGGCTCTCGTCATGCTGTTACTCACGCTGGGCGGTCGCCTCGTCCATGGCTTCTGGCAGTTGTCTCTTACTGACCTAGGTTTCGACGGCAGTCGCCTCGTGTCAGCCGAGTTGCGCGTGTTGGATCCGGCGTACCGCGATCTGTCGCGTCTCCGGTTCTTTCAGGAATCGCTATTGGCGAGGATTCGTGACGTCCCATTCGTCATGGGGGCGAGCGTAACATCGGCGGTTCCATTCCGCGGAGTCGACTGGATGAGGTTGCTCCGCAAGCCCAGCACCGGCGAAACGGTCCTGGCAAACGAGCGTCAGGTAGAACGGAACTATTTCGAGCTCATGTCGATCCCGCTGCTGTCCGGACGGCTCTTCAATCAGTCGGACGATCCGAGAGCGCCGGCTGTGGCGGTCGTCTCGGAGTCTTTGGCCAAGACCCTATTCCCAGACGGCAATGCGATCGGGAGGACTCTCGATACGCGCACACCTGCCACCATCGTCGGAGTCGTGGGAAACGTGCGCTCGCTGCAAGTGGATCAGGCGGCGAACCCCGCCTACTACGTGCCCTGGACGCAAGCTCCAACAACCCTACTGTGCCTCCTCGTGCGCACCGATCGAGACGATCGCCCGATCGCTTCGGCGATTGCCGCGGCGGTCCATGCCGTTGATCCCAAACAGCCTGTCTCCTCAGTCGCTAGCCTCGACGACATCGTAGCCTCTACGATTGCCGACCGCCGCTTCTTTGCCATCGCGACAACCTCGCTCGCCCTCGTGACACTGTTCCTGGCGATCACGGCGATCTGGGGTGTGCACACGGCCAGCATTACCGAACGCACAAGGGAATTTGCGATTCGCGCGAGCGTTGGCGCGACAGGCCCACATCAGATGCGGACTCTCGCCATCGCAATCTATGCGCCGCTGTTCGGGGGAACCGCCGTCGGAACTCTTGGCGCATGGTGGGCGACCCTGGCAGTTCAGCGCTACGTCTTTGGGATCGGCGAGACCACGACTGTTGTGTTCGCGATCACGGGAGGAACCGTCATCATCCTTGGCCTCCTGTCGTGTCTCATACCTGCCAGAAAAATCGCGCACCTCGATGTCGCAGCAGCCTTGAGGGCCGATTAGATTAGCTCGGTGCTTCTCTCGTAAGAGCCCGCCGTCGCAATCGCCTCGAACTACCTCAATAGCCGGCGATCGAACGGCAGAGGCAGGAGGTCCCGCATCGGCATCGTCGCCGTGACTGCCGTCAGGTTGGCGAGCACCACGTCGATGTCGCGGCAGAACTCCCAGATGATCTGCCGGCACGCACCGCACGGGGGCGTGGGCGATTCGGTGTCGGCCACCACGACGATGCGCCGGAATTGCCGGTGGCCTTCCGAGAGGGCCTTGAAGATGGCGACCCGCTCGGCGCAGATGGTCAGGCCGTAGCTGGCATTCTCGACGTTGCAGCCGGTCACGATCCGGCCGTCGGCGGTTTCGAGCGCGGCGCCGACCTTGAACCCCGAGAAATCGGCCATCGCATGTTCGCGAACGGCCCGGGCCGCGGCGATCAGCTCGTCAGAGGCGGCCAATGATCCCCTCGAGCAGCGCGATGAACTGGCCCTTCACCTGGCGCGCCGTCTCCATCACTTCGTCGTGATGCAGCGGCTCCGGAAACACGCCCGCCGCGGCGTTGGTGATGCACGAGATGCCGAGCACTTCCAGGCCCATGTGGCGCGCGACAATCGCTTCCGGCGCGGTGGACATGCCAACGGCGTCGGCGCCCAGGGTGCGGAATGCGCGAATCTCGGCCGGGGTCTCATAGCTCGGTCCCAGCACGGCGACGTACACCCCGTGCTGAATCGGCAGTCCCTGCTCGGCCGCCGCCGCGTCGGCGATCGTCCGCAGCCGCGGCGAGTAGACGTGGGTCATGTCGGGAAAACGGAGGCCGTAGCGCTCGTCGTTCGGGCCGACCAGGGGGTTGTCGCCCATCAGGTTGATGTGATCGTCGATCACCATCAGCGCGCCGCGCGAGCAGTTCGGCGAGATGCCCCCGGCGGCGTTGGTGAGGATCACCCGCGGCACGCCGAGCCGCCCCATGGCGCGCATGGCGAAGGTCACGGTCTTCATGTCGTGCCCTTCGTAGACGTGCACCCGCCCCGACAGCGCCAGCACGCGCTTGCCGCGCAGGGTGCCGCCCACCAGCTTGCCGGCATGGCCGATCACCCGCGAGGCCGGCCAATGCGGGATGTCGCTGTAGGGAATGGTGAACGAGTCGCCGAGATGGTCCGCGAAGTCGCCGAGTCCGGAGCCGAGCACCACCGCCACGTCCGCGCCACCGCCGCCATGCCCGCGCAGCCACTCGGCGGCTTCGGTCGCCTGATCGAAGTTACTCACAATAAGAAGCCCACAATGATGGCGGTCAGGAAGTTGGCGAGCGTGCCCGCCAGCATGGCGCGCAGGCCGAGCCGGGCCAGGTCGCCGCGCCGGTTCGGCGCCAGCGCGCCAATGCCGCCGATCTGCATCCCGATCGAGGCGAAGTTGGCAAAGCCACAGAGCGCGAAGGTGGCGATGGTGAACGACCGCGGGTCGAGCGCCTCCTTAAGGCCGCCGAGCTGCGCGAACGCGATGAACTCGTTCAGCACCATGCGCGTGCCGAGCAGGTTGCCGACAGTGGCAGCGTCCTTCCATGGCACGCCGAGGCTCCACGCCACCGGCGCGAACACCCAGCCGAAAATGGTCTGCAGCGAGAGGTCGGGCATGCCGACCCATCCGCCGGCGGCGCCGAGCAGGGCGTTGAGCAGGGCGATCAGCGCGACGAACGAAATCAGCATGGCGCCGACGTTGAGGGCCAGGTGCAGGCCCTCGGAGGTGCCGCGGCCGGCCGCGTCGATGATGTTGACGTCCTGGTTCACCACCTCGAGCTTGACGGTGCCGCGCGTCTCGGGCGTCTCGGTTTCCGGCACGAACATCTTGGCCATCAACAGCGTGCCCGGCGCGGTCATGATCACCGCCGTCAGCAGGTGCTTGGCGTCGATGCCGAAGGCGATGTAGGCCGCCATGATGCCACCGGAGATGTGGGCCATGCCCGAGGTCATCACCGTCATCAACTCCGACTGCGTCATGCGCGCCAGGAACGGCCGGATCGTCAACGGCGCCTCGGTCTGGCCCATGAAGATGCTGGCGGCAACGTTCAGCGACTCGGCGCCGCTGGCGCCCATCACCTTGTTCATCACCACCGCGAACAGGCGGACGATGATCTGCATCAGGCCGAGGTAGTAGAGGATGGCGAACAGCGCCGCGATGAAGATGATGGTCGGCAGGATCTGGAAGGCGAACACCACGCCGTAGCGCGCCCCCTCCTCGCCCAGCGCCCCGGTCATCACGCGGCTCCACACCGAGGCGTCACCCACCGCGCCGAAGACGAAGGCCGACCCGACGACCGAAAAATCCAGCAACTGGCGCATGCGCTCGCCCAGCACCTCGAACACCCGCTGCCCGACCGTGGTCTTGAGCACGATCAGGGCGAACAGCACCTGCAGGCCCAGCCCCCAACCAACCACGCGCAGGCTGATGGCGCGGCGGTTGGTGGACAACCCGTAGGCCAGCGCCAGAATGCCGACGAGTCCAATCAGCGGTTGCAGCGTGCTCAGCACATGTTCCTCGCTATCCCTCTCACTCCGCGGCCCGGCACTTCAGCACCCAAGCATTCTTGCACCAAGCACTTCAGCACCTGAGCACCTGAGCACCTGAGCACCCGAGCACCTGAGCACCTGAGCACCTGAGCACCCGAGCACTTCTACATCCCTGCGACGAACATGGTCTCGCCCTGATCGTGCACCCAGCCAAGCACCAGGGGCTGGGCCGCCGGCGCCAGGTCGCCGACCACGGTGGCCTGCGTCGCCAGGGCCACGGCGGCGTCCAGGCGCGCCGCGTCGTTGTAACGCAACTCGAGCACAGCGTCGCCGGCCTGCACGGCGTCGCCTGGCTTCTTGTGCAGCAGGATGCCGGCCGCCGGGTCGACCGCGTCGCTTTTCTTGTCGCGGCCGGCGCCCAACGCCACGGCGGTGCGGCCCACCAACAACGCGTCAAGCGAGGTCACGAAGCCGGCGCGCGGCGCGGGGATCATCCTGGTGTGCGCCGCCGACGGCAGGCGGCTGGTGTCGTCCACGACCGCGGCGTCGCCGCCCTGGCCGGCGATCATGTCGCGCAGTTTCGCGAGCGCCGCCCCCGACGCGAGGGCCTGGCGGATCATCCCGTTCGCCTCGTCATCGGTGGCCGCCTTCCCGGCCAGCCGCACCATTCGCGTGCCGAGGCCGACCACGGCCTCGGCCAGGTCGGCGGGGCCCTTTCCCTTGAGCAGGTCGATGCATTCCGCGATCTCGAGGGCGTTGCCGACGGCGCGGCCGAGCGGGACGTCCATGCGCGTGATGAACGCCTCGGTCCTGACCCCGGCAGCCGTGCCGATCGAGACCAGCGAACGGGCCAGCGCCCGCGCCTCGGGCGGCCGCTGCATGAAGGCGCCACGGCCGCACTTCACGTCCAGCACCAGTGCGTTGCTGCCTTCGGCGAGCTTCTTGCTCATCACCGACGAGGCGATCAGGGGCAGGCTCTCGATGGTGCCGGTGACGTCGCGCAACGCGTAGAGCGCCTTGTCGGCCGGGGCAATGGTCGCCGTCTGACTGATCAGGCAGCACCCCACCGTCGCCAGCATGGTCTTGTACTCGTCCAGCGACAGCGCGACGCGGAAGCCCGGGATGCTCTCGAGCTTGTCGAGCGTGCCGCCGGTGTGGCCCAATCCGCGACCGGACATCTTCGGCACGACGACGCCGCACGCCGCGGCCAGAGGCGCCAGCACGATGGACACCTTGTCGCCGACCCCGCCGGTGCTGTGCTTGCCGACCTTGATGCCGGGAATGTCGCTGAGATCGACCCGGTCGCCCGACCGGGCCATGGCATCGGTCAGCCAGGCGGTCTCGACCGGGTTCATGCCCTTCAGGACGATGGCCATGAGCAGGGCCGACGCCTGATAATCGGGCCACGTGCCGTCGGTCACGCCCCGGACGAAGGCCTCGATCGCGTCGCGCGACAGAGCGTCGCCGTCTCGCTTTGCGCGAATGATGTCGACGGCTCGCATGGACGGTCGGCAGTATATCGTAGGTAGTCGCATGGCCCAGCGAGCGGCATCGCCCGCCGACACCACCCGCACCGCGGTCACCCTGGCTCGCGCCATCACCGTGGCGCAGCGCAGCTGGGGGTTCTACCCGCCCGAGCACTCGGCGGTGGCGATGGCGGTCGAACGCCTGGTCGCCGCCGCCACCGAGGCCTCGGCCGGCGGCCTGAGGCAGCTCGCCGTCACGCCCCACCAGTTGCTGATCGACGGCCTGCCCCTCGAGACCAACGACCTGGCGGTCACCGAGTGCGCGGAATTGCTCCACGACCGCGACATCCTGCAGATCACGATCATGCTGCCGCCGTCGGAGCCGGTGGTGCGGGCGCTGCTCGGCGTGCTGTCGCTCGACCGCCAGACGCGGCGCGAACAGGGCGGGCCGGCGGCGATCTGGGGCGCCGAGAACCAGCACGCCATCCTGATCGAGCAGATCGACTACCAGGAGATTCTCGAACGCGAGTTCGACGAGGGGCCGTCGCGCCGCGACGCCACCTGGAAGGCGATTGTCCGGTCGATCATCATGGGCCGCTCGACGTTCTCGCCCGACGAACAACAGCGACTGCTGGACATCTCGCGCCACGTCGGCGCCATCGGCGAACTGGCGAAGGACAGCAAGGACGCCTTCACCACCCCCGATGGCTCGCCGCTGGTGACCACGCAGGCGGCGACCGTGCTGGCGGTCTATCGCCATATCGCCAAGACGGTCTCGGCGCTCGAGCCTGATCGCATGCAAGAGGTCATCGGCTCGCTCGCGCTGGCCGCCTCGAACCTCGAGTCGTCCACCGCCCTCGAGTTGATGCTGCAGGAAGAAAGCGCCACCGAGGGCGTGCCGATCATGGGCGCGCTGCGGCGCGCGTTCGACGATCAGCAGGTGGCCATGCTGCTGGCGCGCGCCCTGTCGTCGCCCGGGCACCCGACCAACCGCCTGGCGACGGTGCTCGACACCCTCGCGCCCGACGCCGATCGCAAGCGCCGGGTGCTGACGCTGGCCAAGCGGCTGATCTCGGAGCGCGACTTCGGCAGCAAACGTCCCATCGACGACATCCGCCAGTCGCTCGATGAGCTGCTGCTCAAGTACAACGAGGCCGAGTACATCTCGAGCGACTACCGCCAGTCGATGGACCAGGCCGGCGACCGCGCCGTCGACCTGGCGACGCGCGGACTGCCGCCGGAAATGGCCGCCTGGCTCGACACGCTGGCCTACGACAGCGTGCGCCGGCTGTCGGGGCAGTTGCTGATCGACCTGCTGCGCAACGAAACGCAGGCCGAGCGCATGGGGGAAACGGCCCGCGACATGGCGGCCTTCGTCGACGAACTCCTGCTCGCCGGCGCCTTCGCCGATGCCCTGCCGGTGGTCGCGGAGCTGGCCGCCGCCCTGACCCGCAAGCCGGCCCTGGCCCCCGACGCGTGCCGGCGCGCCCTCGACAGCATCGCCACCGGCGACGCCCTCGCCGAGGCCGTCACCGGCCTGGCGGACCAGGCCAAGGCCGAGTTCGCGAGTTTCAGCGCCCTCATCGCGCACCTCGGCCCGGTTGCCGTGCCGGCCCTGCTCCGCGCCTACCAGAACGAGGACGGCGGGCTGGCGGCCGAACGCGTGTCGGCCATGCTCGTGGCGATGGGGCCGCCCGCCATTCCCGGATTCGCGGCGGCCATCGAGGATCGGCGCTGGTTCGTGCAGCGCGAGATCGCACGCGTGCTCGGCACCATCGGCACGGCGGCCGCGGTGCCGCCGCTGCAGACGCTGTTGCGCCGTTCGGACCTGCGGATCATGCAGGCCGCGGTGTCGTCGCTGGCCCGCATCGACGACCCGGCCGCCGCCCGGGCAATGTACACGGTGCTCAAGGCGACGTCGGGCGACGCGCGCACGGCGGTCATTGCCGCCCTGGTCGGACTCAAGAACGCGCGGGTGGTGCCCATGCTCGCCCGCATCCTCGACGACAGCGAGCCGTTCGCCGGCGACCTGCCGGTGGTGCTCGACACCCTCGACGCGCTGGCCTCGTTCCGCGACGATCGCGCGCTGCCGCAGATCACGGCCCTGGCGCGGCGGCGGCGCTGGCTGAAATGGGGCGCGACCCGCCGCCTGCGCGACGCCGCGCTGCGAACGCTGGCCCGCATTGGCACCGACCGCGCCCGCCAGCAGGTCACCGACCTCGCCCGGACCGGCGACTATTTCCTGCGGCGGCAGGCGCGCGCCGCCGTGAAACGGCTGCCACCCGCATGATCACCACCCAGGAAGAAATCGTCCGCCGGCTGGGCGCCGCGGTGCGGGCCGCGGAACTCTACGCGCCATCGCACCCGCAAGTGAAGAAGTCGGCTTCCGCGCTCGAGGCGATCCTCGGGCCGGCGCTGGCCGACGCCCCGACGGTGATCGTCGCCTTTCTCGAAGACGACATCGTGCTCAACGACTTCCGCCTGCCGCGCGGGTCGGGCCTGCTGGCCGGGCTGCTGCGCGACATGCGCGATCGCAAGATCGAGAAGATCACCTTCGCCCGCGGCGTCGAGCAGGCCGACATTCGCGCGCTGATGGACGAACTGGCCGACCGCACCTCGCGCACGGCGGTCAACGATCGGCTGGTGTCGCGCGGCGTCCGCCGCATCCTGGTGTCGAAGGTGGTCGCCGAGGAAGAAGACGATGCCGAGATCGGGCTGACGGCGGCCAAGCAGATGTACTCGACCGCCGTCTCGACGGCCGAGACGATCTGGAGCGCCGCCAAGGCCGGCGACCAGCCCAACCCGGCCGATGCCCGCGGCATCATCGACAGCCTGTCGAAGCTGGTGTTCCAGGACCGCACGTCGCTGCTCGCGCTGACCGCGCTCAAGCGGCACGACAACTACACGTTTACCCACATGGTGAACGTCGCCGCGCTGTCGATGGCGATGGCCCGCTCGCTCGAGCTCGAGGGCCCGATCCTGCGCGAGTTCGGCTACGCCGCCTTGATGCACGACATCGGCAAGGTGCAGACGCCGCTGGAGATCCTCAACAAGCCCGACAAGCTGACCAACGAGGAGTTCACCATCATGAAGCTCCACGTCGTCGACGGCGCGCACATCCTGCGGCGCACGCCGGAGACGCCGGCGCTGGCGCCGGTGGTAGCGTTCGAGCATCACCTGAAGCAGGACTTGAGCGGCTATCCCGAGAACGTCGGCGCCCGAACGCTCAACCTGTGCACGATGGTGGTGAGCGTGGTCGACGTGTTCGACGCGCTGCGCAGCAACCGCGCCTACCGCGCCGGCCTGGCGACCGACCGCATCAAGCACATCATGTCGCAGCAGGACGGCACGGCGTTTCACCCGGCGCTGCTGCGGCGCTTCGTGAACCTGATGGGGTTGTACCCCATCGGCACGCTGGTCCGCCTCAATACCGACGAGGTCGGGGTCGTTACCCAGACCCATCCGGACGACCCGTTCCGGCCGCAGGTCAAACTGATACTCGACGCCAAGGGCGCGCCGTACGAGACGCCGCTGCTGACCAACACCTGGGATCGCGACTCGCGCGGCGAACTGGCGCGTGAGGTGGTCGAGGCAATCGATGGTCCGGAAGCCGGCCTCGATCCCCTCGCCTATCTATAATCCGAAGACGACCCCCACATGGCGCCCCCCTCCCCCACCCCGCTCGAGCCGCTGGCCCCCGAGGCCGCGGCCCGGCTCGCGGAATTCGCCAAGACCTGCCGCGCCGCGACGCGGGTGGTGTCGATGTACCCGCCCAGCCACCCGACCATCATGCTGGCCCTGTCGCGAATCACCGAGGCCGGCCGCCTCGCCGTGGCGAATGGACCGCTGGTGATCACGGTGCTGCCCGACTCGCTGCTGGTCGACGGCCGCGGCTTCGCGAAGCCGGATGCTGCCGCCACGGAACTGGCAATCCTGCTGCACCAGCAGTGGATCGGTGAGCTGACGCTGCACGGCACGCTCGACGGCGATCAGTGGCACTCCTTCCTGTCGCTGCTGGCAAAGCCGCTCGAGGAGACCCGGGCGATGGGCGGTATTGCCCGCGCCTGGGCCGCCACCGGCCAGTCCGCGATTGCGCTCACCGAGATCGACTATGCCGAGGTGCTGCGCGAGCGCGGCGGCAGCGGCGACTCGGCGTCGTGGGAACGCATTCTTGCCACGCTGGGTGAGGAACGCGGCCCCGGCCCGGCGGGCATGGCCGGCGTGCTGGAGATGGCCCAGGACGCCGGGCGGCTGGCGCAGTTCGCCGAGCGCCTGCAGGCGCATGGCCGCGCCATCGGCGACGACTCGATCCAGCAGCGCAAGTCGTTGCTCGAACTGATGCACGGCCTGGCCAACTACGCGGCCGAGCGGCAACCCGAGCAACTCGACCCGCTGCTGACGCGCATGGCCGGCGCGGCGGCGCAGATGTCGCCAGACATGCTGCTGACGCTGATCACCGATCCGCCGCCGATGCCGGCGCCCGGCGCAACCACGCCGCGGATGGACCTGGGTGGTGAACTGCAGGCGCGATTGACCGACGAGATGCTGGCCAAGTTCCTGGTCGACAACGTCGTCAAAGACCGCGGGGCCAGCAACCGCCTGGCGGCGGCCTTCCAGACGCTGGTACCGGACACCGAGCGCCAGCAGGCGCTGCTGGCGAAGGCGACCGAGCAGGCGGCGGCGCTGTTCGGCCAGGATCCGCAATTCGAGAGCGTGTGGAACAGTTCGACCCAGATGCTGACCACCTACTCCGACTCGCAGTTCGTGTCGGACGACTACGCGCGCGAGCTGACGTCGGCGCGCACGCAGGCGACCGAGATCGAGAAGATCGGCGACGACCCGCCGGTGCGCATCCGCGCCTGGCTGGCGACCGTCAGCAGCGAAGAGGTCCGCGCGCTGGATCAGCGGTTGCTGCTGGACCTGCTGACGATTGAGGTGCGGCCCGACGCCTGGTCGGGCGTGCTCGACCAGGCGATTGGCAGCATCGAGCAACTGGTGCTGGTCGGCGACCTGGCCCTCGCCGCCCAACTGGTCGATGCCATCGTCGACGTGTCGCGTGAGACCTCACCGTTTGCGCCGGCCGCCGCCGCCGGGATTGACCGGCTGGTCGAGGGCTCGCTCATCCGGCATCTCACCCTGTTCCTGCGGCAGGCGACCGAGACCGAGTTCTCCCTGGCGGCGCAGATCTGCCGCACCATCGGCCCGGCGCTGGTGGAACCGCTGGCCGATGCGCTGGCGGCCGAGGACAACGCCCGCACGGTGCGGCGGTTGCGCGACATCCTGATCGGCTTCGGCACCGCGGCCCGGCAGTACGCCAACGAACTGCGCCGCTCGCCGAATCCCGCGGTCCGGCGCGCCGCCATCGACCTGCTGCGGGCGCTGGGCGGCGAAGCCGCCCTGCCCGACCTGCGCGGCCTGCTGGACGATGCCGAACCGCAGGTGCAACGCGAGGCCCTGCGCGCGATCGTGCAGATCGGCACGCAAGAAGCCTACGGCGAGCTCGAGCAGGCGCTGAAGAGCGGCAAGCCGCACACTCGCGATGCCATCGTGCAGGCCCTCGGCTCGTTGCGCGACGAGCGCGCGGCGCCATTGTTCGTCTACATCCTCACCCACACCGGCTACAGCGGCGCGCTCGAGGGGATCTACACCTCGTCGATCGACTCGCTGGGCCGGGTCGCCACCGACGAGCGGTCGGTGACGACGCTGCGCGAGATCCTGCACCGCGGCGAATGGTACGCACCGGGCCGCACGTCGCGCATTCGCGCGGCGGCAGCCCGCGCACTGCGCGCCATCAACCTGCCGAGCGCCGAGCGGGCGCTGAACGAGACGGCGGCGAACGGCCCCGGCGGCGCCAGGCGCGCCGCCAAGGCGGCCCTGGCCGAACCACCGCCCACCCGGCCGCCGCTGCGGAGGAACCCGTGACGGATCCGATAACCCGGTTGCGCACCGCGGACGAGTTCATGCGCCGCCTGGCCGGAGCACTGCGCGGAGCCCAGCTCTACGCGCCGACCCATCCGCTGGTGCAGAGAGGCTTCGAAGGGCTGCAGGAATCGCTCGGCCTGTTGCTGGTGGATCAGCCGACCGTGGCCATCGGCATCCTCGGCCAGGAAGTCATCGTCGGCGAGACGCCGCTGCCGCGCGCCGCCGAGTCGATGGGCGAGATGATCCGGCGGCTCAAGTCCCTGGGCATCGAGCGGATTGCGTTCGACCGCGGCGTGACCCTCGAAGAGCTGTCGACCCTGGCGCTGACCGTTGCGCACCCGGAACGCCGGCCCGGGCACAGCAGTCCGGGCGTGCTGCCGAGCGATCCGCTGGGCGCGCTCGCCGGCCTGCCGCACATTCGTGTCGGCCGCATCCAGATCGACGACAACGTCGAGAAGTCGGCGGCCGATGTCGCCACCATCCGGCGGCTCTACTCAGACGCCTCGACGGTGGCCGGATCGGTCTGGGAGATGGCGAAGGCCGAGGGCACGCCGGACCCCGCGGCGGCGCGGGCCCTGATCGACTCGCTGGCGCAGGCGGTGTCGGCCAACCGCACGGCCCTGATCGCGCTGACCGCGCTCAAGAACTACGACAACTACACCTTCACGCACATGGTGAACGTGTCGATCCTGACCATGTCGCAGGCCCGGGCGCTGGGCCTCGACGGCACGGCGCTGCGCGAGCTGGGCCTGGCGGCGCTGATGCACGACATCGGCAAGGTGCGGACCCCGTCGGAGATTCTCAATAAACCGGAGAAGCTTACCGACGCCGAGTTCGCCATCATGCGCATGCACGTGGTCGACGGCGCCGAGATCCTGCGCCGCACGCCGGAAATGCCGGCGATCGCCCCGGTCATCGCCTTCGAGCATCACCTGCGGCTCGACGGCACCGGCTATCCGTTCGGGATCTCTCGCACGGGGCTGAATCTGGGCACCATGCTGTGCAGCATCGCCGACGTCTACGACGCCATGCGTTCGCAGCGCGCCTACCAGCAGGCCTTCCCCTCGGACCGCATTCTCGAGGTGATGAAACGCAACGACGGCCAGCAGTTCGATCAACACCTGGTGCGCCGTTTTACGCAGCTGCTCGGCATCTACCCGCCCGGCAACCTGGTGCGGCTCGACACCGGCGCCCTGGCGGTGGTCCTGGCGGTGCACGCGCCCGATCCCTACAAACCCCGCGTCCGCGTCATCGCCGCCGCATCGCGCGAACGGCTCGACGTGCCATTCGACGTCAACCTGTGGGAAGCCACCGCCGACGGCGCTGGTCCCAAGAGCGTAACGACGCCGCTCGATCCGGCAGAGTACGGCGTCGACCCGCTCAGTTACCTGTAGGGCGCCGGGTTCGGCGCCCACGCGCCAGGGGCACGGCGGTCGGGCCACGACCGGGCAAGCGGGATAACATGACGCCATGACTGTTCCGCCATCAGTGTGGCCGGCGGCTCGCCGCTTCAGCCTGGTCGCCGCCGGCATCGCCGGCCTGCTGACGGTGACCGGAGGGCAGACGCGCCAGCCTCCTGCCGCCTCCCGGCTGCTGATGCAGGAAGGATCGCTGCCGCCCATCGATCGCGGCCTGCGCGACCAGGATGCGCCGCGCGCCGCGCGCGGCGGCGAGGCCGCATCGCGGCTGCGGGCCGAGGGCGGCGGCAGCGGCTTGCCGTACGTTCCAGGTTCCGTGATCGTCAAGTTCCGCTCGGGTGTGACGGCCGACGGCATCGCCGCGGCGACGCGCCAGCTCGCCGGCGGCACCGTCGATCGATCCGGCTGGGCCAACTTCGACATCATCGACATTCCCGACGGAACCGACCCCGAGGCTGCCGCCGCGCTACTGCGCGAACGGCCCGACGTCGAATACGCGCAGCCGCGCTATCGCAACTACGCGATGAGCAAGCCGAACGATCCGCTGTACGCCAACCAGTGGAACTTCCCCGCCATCGACATGGAGCGGGCGTGGGACATCCAGCCCGGCGCCACGTCCGAGATCATCGTCGCCGTGCTCGACAGCGGCGTCGCTTTCCGCGCCGGGACGTTCCGCTACAACTCCCGCTTTTCGTTCCGCCTGACGCCCGGCGGCCCGGTGTATCCGGCCCTCGGAGTGGTGGACGTGCCGTTTGCCGCGGCGCCGGAACTGGGCGCCAGCGGCTCGACGCGGTTCGTGTCGCCGTACGACTTCATCTGGGACGATGACGCACCGGTCGATTTGGATTCGCACGGCACGCACGTCGCGGGCACGGTTGGCCAGCTCACCAACAACGGCCTCGGTGTGGCCGGCATGGCCTACAACGTGCGCATCATGCCCGTGAAGATCATCCCGGCGACCTGGGACGAGATCTTCTCCAGCCCCAACGAAGGCACCGACGACGTCGTGGCGCGCGGCATTCGCTATGCGGCCGATAACGGCGCGCGGGTGATTAACCTCAGCATCGGCCGCTCCGAGGGCGGGCCGGCGCCGGTGGTGATCGACGCGGTGCGCTACGCCGTCGGCCGCGGCGCCTTCGTCGCGGTCGCCTCCGGCAACACCCGCGACAACGGCAACGCCGCCAACCGGCTGGCGGAGCCGGCGCCCGAGATCGATGGCCTGGTGGCGGTCGGCGCCGTCGGCCGCACGCTCGACGCCGCGTACTACTCGACCTCGGGATCGTTCGTCGAGTTGTCGGCGCCGGGCGGCGACCAGCGCTCCGGCGGCACCACCGCCGGCATCCTGCAGCAGACGCTCGATCTCGATCTCATCGAGACCTACGAACGGCCGGTGGCGCAGTACGGCCCGCCGCGGGCCGACGCGTTCGCCTACTACTACTTCCAGGGCACGTCGATGGCGACACCGCACGTCTCGGGATTTGCCGCCCTGTTGATGCAGCAGGGCCTGACCAGTCCGGCCACGATCGAGGCCGCGATGAAGCAGTTCGCCACTGACAAGGGCAGCCCGGGTCGCGACGACCTCTACGGCGTCGGCCTCATCAACCCTCGCGCCACGCTGCGCGGCTTGGGCCTCGCCCGCTAACGCAGTTGACAGACGCGGGGCCACCGGCAACCACCAGGGCCACAGATGACACAGATGACACAGACCGCTTTCGGGGGCGCGCTTTGATGACTTACCGACTTCGCCTGGGCGTCCTCGCCGTGCTGGCGATGGCCGCGCTCGCGGCTCCCGCGGCGGCACAAACGCGCACCACGCGGCGGCCGTCGCCGCCGGCCCGCGGCATCGAGATCGGCGGGTACGCCATGGCCGGGCGATTCACGTTTGCGGCCGCCGAGAGCTTCGACGCCATTCTCGGCAGCGACTCGGGGCCAATCCTGGGCGGCGGCGTCACCGTCGGCCTGCCGCTCGGAGGGCTGTTCGTCGACGTCGGCGCGTGGCAATTCACCGGATCCGGCGAACGCGTCCTGGTGCTGGGCGGCACGGTGGTGCCGCTGGGCATTCCGCTCGACATCACCATCGTGCCGGTCGAGATCAGCGCCGGGTGGAAGTTCCGCATCCGGCGCCTGCCGCGGCTGATTCCCTACGCGGCGGGCGGCTACACGTCGTTCGGCTACAAGGAGACGTCGTCTTTTTCCGGTTCGGGTGAGGACGTGGACGATCGATTTGGCGGCTATCACTTGCGCGGCGGCGTCGAGGTGAAGATCGTGCGCTGGCTGGGCCTGGCCGGTGAGGTGGCGTGGACCACCGTCCCCGACGCCATCGGCAGCGGCGGCGTGTCGGAATCGTTCAACGAGACCAACCTGGGAGGGACCAGCTTCCGGGCACGCATCACGGTGGGCCGGTGACCGCATTCGAGCGAAAGGTGCTCTCGATCGTGTCGCGCATTCCGCCCGGGCGGGTCACGACCTACGGAGACGTGGCCCGGCTGGCGGGCAAGCCGCGAGCGGCCCGGGCGGTCGGCAACATCATGCGCAACGCCGACCGGCCCGGCTTGCCGTACCACCGGGTGGTCGCCGCCGGGGGGCGCCTGGGCGGCTATTCCAGCTTGTCCCTCAAACGGTCCCTGCTAATAGCGGAAGGCCTGACCGTCGCCCCGGGACGGGTGGTAGGATTCGCCCGTATCCTCTGGACCGGCCGATAGTTCCGAACCATTACGCGGTTTGACACGTCTGTGTCATCAACCCCCTTCCCCATGCCGCCGTCTAACCTTACAAGTGACGCAAGAAGCGCCGATTTGAAGCTGGTCGAGCGCATCCGCAGCGGCGACGGGTCGGCGTTCGAGGCCTTGTATCGGCAACACGCCACCCGGCTCTACAATCTGGCGAGCCGGATGACCGGCGCCAAGGGTGAGGCCGACGACCTGCTGCAGGACATCTTCCTGCTGGCCTTTCGGAAGATCGGCAGCTTCCGCGGCGAGTCGTCGCTCGGGACGTGGCTGTATCGGCTGGCCATGAACCATTGCCTGGATGTGCTGCGCAACCGGCAGACGCGGATGGGGCAGCAAACCGACTCGCTCGACGAGCCGGAAGCGGCGCCGGTCGCCTCGCGGGTGCCGGTCTTGAGCGCGGTCAGCCGCATTGACCTCGAGCGGGCCATCGCGACGCTGCCGCCGGCCTGCCGGGCCGCTTTCCTGCTCCACGACGTGGAAGGGTTCGGCCACCAGGAAGTGGGCACGATGCTCGGGGTGTCGGAAGGCACCTCGAAGTCACAGGTCCACAAGGCGCGAATGCGAATCAGGGCCTACCTGGCGCACGGGTTGAGTGTTAAGAACTAAGAGTGACCAACGATGAACTGTGACAGCCTCAACGAAGCCCTCGTCGACTACGTCGACGGGCGTCTCGCACCCGCCGAGCAGCGGGCCGCCGAGCGGCATCTCGAGGCGTGCGACGTCTGCAGCGCGCTCGTCACCGACCTGCGCACGATTCGGGCGGCGGCATTCATGCTGGATCGCCACGAGCCGGCGCCCGAAGCCTGGACCCGCCTGCAGGCGGCAGTCGCGGCCGAACCCGCTCCCAAGGCCCACGTCCTCTCGATGGCCGGGTTCGGGCGGCGCGGCGGCAATGCCGTCCGCGGCAGCGCGAACTGGCCGGTGTGGCTCGGCGCCGCGGCGGCGCTGATTCTCGCCACGGTCATCGGCCTGCTCCCCCTGATGTCGCGCGAGGCCGGCAACGAGGCGGATGCCGCAGCCGACGCGGCCGACACGGCCGGGGTCAGCGTGGAATCGGTCGCGGCCGAGTTCGAGGCCGCCGAGAAGCACTATCAGAAGGCCATCGACGACCTGCAGACCATTGCCAGCAAGGACACCGGTGAGCTCGACCCGCAGGTGGCGGCCGTGCTCCAGAAGAACCTGTCGGTCATCGACCAGGCCATCAGCGAGAACCGCGCCGCGCTCAAGTCGCAGCCGGCCAGCAGCAACGCGCAGGACGGGTTGTTCGACGCCCTGCGGACGAAAGTGGCGCTGCTCCAGCAAACCGTCGAGTTGATCAACGAGATGCGCCAGGGCAATCAAGCCGAAGCAGGGCGCCGAATCCAGACCCTGTCGCAGTAACCGATTATGCGGAACCGATTCCTCTCCCCCCTCCTCGCCGGTCTCGTCCTCCTGGGCGGGGCGGCGCCCGCGCACGCCGCCGTCACGCTGCGCGGCATCCTCGGCGAAGACGGCCCTCGCACCGGCTGGTTCGAGCGCTACCAGGATTTGCGCCAGGGGCCCGAAACCACCGACCGCGTGCTGCAGACCTTCACGGTGGGCGCGGATGGTGCGCTCGATCTCACCGGCCTCTCGGGCGACGTGCGGGTAACGGGCGGCTCGGGCAATGACATTCGCGTGGAAGCCACCAAGCGCGTGCGGCACCGCAACGCCGACCAGGCCAAGCGGCTGCTGAGCGAACTGCGGGTGGAAATGACCAACGTCAACGGCCGCGTCGAAGTACGGTCGGTCTATCCGCGGCGCGGCTCGTACGGCGAACGCGGCATTTCGGCGCGCGTCGACTACGTCATCGCCGTGCCGGTTGGCATCAGCGTGGCGGTGAAGTCAATCTCGGGTGACGTGCTGGTCTCGGGCGTGCGCGGCGAGGTCCGCGCCGAAACCGTCAGCGGCGACGTCAATGTCGACTCGGCGCCCAACCTGGCGGTCGCCAAGACGGTCTCCGGCGACGTGACCGCCCGCGACATCGGCGGCCCGGGCACGCTGGTCCTGAGCACGGTCAGCGGCTCGGTCATTGCCTCGGGCCTGAAAGTGCGCGCCCTCGAAGCCGGCTCGGTCAGCGGCAACGTCCGGTTGTCGGGCATGCAGGTGGAGCGGGTCGAAGCCAAGTCGGTCTCGGGTAACATCGAATTCGACGCGCCGCTGGTCAAGGCCGGCCGCTACGAGTTCACCTCCCACTCCGGCAACGTCCGCATCGTGATCTCCGGCAACACCGGTTTCGAACTCGATGCCGACACCTTCTCGGGCAGCGTCCGCTCTGATGTGCCGATCACCTTGCGGTCGGTTGGCCGGGACAACCGGGAGCGCCGGAGCCGCTCCAGCAACCGGGCCATTCGCGGCACCTACGGCGATTCCAGCGCCATCCTCTCGGTCCGCAGCCACAGCGGGTCGGTCGTCATTACCAAGAAGTAGCCGTTTCTTCGACTCGCAACCGGACGCGAAGCGTCCGGTTACTCGCTCAGGGCAGGCCCTTGCCTTGATTGGGGAACCCGCTACTCTGGTCGAAGTCAGGGATTGGCCGGCCATGAGCGAGCAGGCTGTCTAGCTGGGCTAGACAGCATGGGAGTCGAATGGCAAGCTTCTGGCATAATAGCGTCCTGAAGGCGATCCACCGGATTGCCGCTGGAGGAGAACGAATGAAGGTCAGGATTCTTGTCGCAATGCTTGCGGCCGTGTTGACAGCGGGCGTCGCGTCCGCCCAGACCGCCCCGCAAGGCCAGGTACCCGCTGGTGAGGCCGCCCTTGGTTCAGTGCGCCTGCCCCGCAGCGTGATGGCCGATGGCAAGGCGTTGAAGGCCGGGACCTACACCGTCCGCCTGACGGCGCAGGCCGCCGCGCCGGCCGTGCCGGGCCAGACCATGGAGCGCTGGGTCGAGTTCGTCCAGGGCGGCAAGGTGGCCGGCCGCGAGGTCGTCAGCATCATCCCCGCCGCGGAAGTGAAGGACCTGCAGCCCGGTCCCGACGCCGCCCCGCGCACCAGCGCCGGCGCCAAGGTCGAAATGTTGAAGGGGAACGAATACCTGCGCGTCTGGATCAACCGCGCCGGCGTGAACTACCTCATTCACATGCCGCCCGCCTAACGGGTCTTGCGGTCCTGAGGTCTTGCGGGCCTGGGGCTTGGTTTTCCAAGACCTCAAGTCCCCAAGACCTCGAGACCGTCGGTTCTACCCGCCGATCGACATCACGTCGAACTGCTCGTGGTGCAGGTGGACGTCGGGCTTGACGATGATGTCGCGCCGCAACAGGTCTTTCAGGTCGCGCAGCACGCCCTTTTCCTCTTCCTGCAGCGCACGGGCAATGTCGGGGTTGACGCGCAGCAGCACGCCCGGACCGTCCAGGTCCGATCCCACCTTCTTTACCTCCGACAGAATCTCGTAGCACACCGTCGCGCTCGACTTGATGGTGCCGGCGCCCGAGCAGTACGGGCACGGCTCGGTCAACACCCGCTCCAGGCTCTGCTTCACCCGCTTGCGGGTCACGATCACCAGGCCGAAGTCCGACACCTGCAGCGCCTTCGACGGGGCGCGGTCCTTGCGCAGTTCCTGCTCCACCGCGCCGAACACCTTCTGGCGGTTCTTCTTCTCCTCCATGTCGATGAAGTCGCAGACGATGATGCCGCCGAGGTCGCGCAGCCGGATCTGGCGGACGATCTCCTTGGCCGCTTCGAGGTTGGTCTTGATGATCGTGTCTTCGAGGCGGCCGGCGGTCTTCTTGCCGACGTAGCGGCCGGTGTTGACGTCGATGGCGACCAGGGCCTCGGTCTGGTTGATGACGATCGAGCCGCCCGACTTGAGCCACACCTTGCTGCGCAGCGCCTTGTCGAGCTCGGCCTGCACGCCGTACTCCTCGAAGATCGGGAAGTCCTTGTCGTAAAGCTTTACGCGCGGCGCCAGGCTCGGCATGATGCGGCCGATGAACTCCAGCGCCCGCTGGTGCTCGCCGGCGTGGTCGATGCGAATCGCCGAGTAATCGTCGGTCAGCAGGTCGCGCAACAGCTTCGCGACCAGGCTCGGCTCCTGGTAGACGGTCACCGGCGAGCGCTTCTGCTCGCCGCGCTGCCGCATGTCGACCCAGATCTTGTAGAAGTAATTGAGGTCGGCGAGGATGTCGTCCTTCGACCGGTTCGAGGCCGCGGTGCGGATGATCACGCCGCCGCTGAAGTGGTGCTGTTCGCGGAACTCCTTGACGATGCCGCGCAGGCGGGTGCGCTCTTCGCGGCTGTCGATCTTGCGCGAGATGCCGATGTGGTCAACCGTCGGCATGAAGACCAGGAAGCGCCCCGGCAGCGTGACGTGGCAGGTCAGGCGGGCGCCCTTGGTGCCGAGCGGCTCCTTGGCCACCTGCACGATGACGTCCTGCCCCTCCTTGAGCAGCTCCTCGATCTTCGGTTCCGGCGCGCGCTCCTTGCCTTCTTCGCGGTCGCCACGGCCGCGGCCGCGGCCGCGCCGCTCCGGCGCCGTCGTCCCTTCAGCGCCAGTACCCTCGGCGCCTTCGGCCCCCTCGGCACCCTTGGCACCATTGGCCCCCCTGGCCCCTTTGGCCCCGTCGTCTTCGTCATCGTCCTTGTCGTAGTCGTCGAGGTTGGCAATGACGTCGGACACGTAGAGAAAACCGTCCCGTTCGAGGCCGATGTCGACGAACGACGACTGCATACCGGGCAGGACCTTCGAGACCCGGCCCTTGTAGACGTTGCCGACGACGCCGCGATTCTGCTCGCGCTCGACGAACAGCTCGGCGAGCTGGTCGTCCTCGAGAATGGCCACTCGGGTTTCGTGGCCATTCGAGGCGATGATCATTTCTTTGTTCATGATGTTTTTGGGGCGCTCGGGCCGGGTGGGGCCGGTCAGGCTGGTGTGATTACCGGCCCAACCCGCCTGACCCGCCCTACCCGCCTAATTCGTAAACCTACGCATTCTAACGTTGAGGATCAGCCCGAACCCGGCGAGCGTCGCGATCAGGGAGGAGCCGCCGTAACTCATGAGCGGCAGCGTGAGTCCCTTGACCGGCGCCAGACCCGCCGACATGGTGATGTTGTAGACGACCTGGAACGTAAACGACGAGAGTACGCCCAGCACGAGATAGGCGCCGAGTCGGTCCTTGGCCAGCCGGGCCGCATCGAGCGCGCGCATGATGACGAACAAATAGAGCCCGAGCGTGACGAGCACCCCGACCAGCCCCTGCTCCTCGGCAAGCACCGAGAAGATGAAGTCGTTGTGCGCGACCGGGAGGAAGCGCAGTTGCCCCTGCGTCCCCTCCATGTAGCCTTTGCCCCAGACGCCGCCGGAGCCGACGGTAATGCGAGCCTGAATCTGCTGGTAGCCGGCGCCGCGGGGGTCCTGTGCCGGATCGAGGAAGGTGGAGATGCGTTCCCGCTGGTAATCCTGCAGGCCGAACTTGTAGGCAATGGGCGCCGCCAGCACGGCCAGCAGCACCATGGTGTAGACGTACTTCATCGGCATGCCGGCGACGAACGCGACCGCCAGCAGGATGGGAAGCAGCGTGACCGCGGTGCCCAGATCGGGCTGGCGGGCGATCAACAGGAACGGCACGGCGGTCAGCCCGACGGCGATCGCCAGGTCGGTATTGGTCAGCGCCGACCGGCGCTCTTCACCCAGCATCTTGGCCAGCATCAGCGCCAGGGTCGCCTTGGCAAATTCCGACGGCTGCAGGTTGAAGGCGCCCAGGTCGAGCCAGCGGCGCGAGCCGCCCCGCACCGCGCCCAGGAACAACACCGCCAGCAGCGCCACCACCATCGCGAGAAAGAAAAAGTGCGACTTGTCGGCGAGCGAGCGGTAGTCGAACGTCAGGCACAACACCATGGCCATGGCGCCCAGGCCGAGCGCGTAGACCTGGGTCCAGTAGACCGGACCGGCGCCGCCGGTGGTGCTGTAGATCATGGCGAGACCGATCGCGCAGATCATCAGCACCGCGCCAATCAGCAGCCAGTCGATGTGGTAGTACAGCCGGCGCTCGAACACTAGCGGGTTCCTCCGGCCGGACCGGCAGCCGTCACGGTGCGGACCGGCGCCGGCGCGGCCGGCGGGGTCGGCGGCACCGGCGTCGGCGGCAGCGGCAGCCCGTCGCGCTGCGCGAAATAGGTCTCAATCACGTGCCTGGCCACCATCGCGCTCGACGAACCGTGCTCGCCGTGCTCGGTGAAGACGACGCCGGCAATCTCGGGATTGTCCTTCGGGGCCATGAACACGAACCAGCCGTGATCGCGCAGGTCGCGGCCGGTGCCGCGGGCGCGGTCGCGGCCCTGCAGCGAAATCACCTGCGCCGTGCCGGTCTTGCCCGCGACCTCGCGACCGGCGACCATCGCCCGGCGCCCGGTGCCGGCGCCGTTCACCACCATCCACAGGCCGTCGTGTACCGCGGCAATCGTCTCGGGCTTCAGCAGGAAGGGCAGGTGCGGGCTGGCCGCCCCCGCCACCGGCTGCCAGCCGTTGCCTTCATCGAACGCCTTGACCAGCCGCGGCACCACGCGCGTGCCGCCATTGGCGACAGTCGACATCATCACCGCCAGCGCCATCGGGGTCACGTCCACCATACCCTGGCCGATGGCCACGGAAATGGTGTCGCCGGCATACCACTTCTCGTTGAAGCGCTTGCGCTTCCACTCCTGCGAGGGCACGATGCTCTCGACTTCGTTGGGCAGGTCGATGCCGCTCTTGCCGGCAAGCCCCAGCTTCTCGCCCCACTTGTGGATGCGATCGATGCCCAGCAGGTCGCCGACGGTGTAGAAGTAGGTGTTGCACGACTTCTCGATGGCGTGCCGCATGTCCATCCAGCCGTGCTTGCCGAGGCACTGGAAGAAACGGCCGTAGAAGGTGCCGCCCCCGGGACAGAAAATCTGGCGCTCCGGCGTGATCACCCCTTCTTCGAGCGCCGCGGTCGCGAGCAGGATCTTGAAGGTCGACCCGGGCGAGTAGCGCCCCTGGATGGCGCGGTTCTGCAGCGGCCGCAGCTTGTCGGTGTTCAGCTGGTTCCAGGTCGCGCGATCGATGCCGGTGGCAAAGTCGTTGGGATCGAAAGCCGGCAGGCTGGTCAGCGTGAGCACGTCGCCGCTCTTTGGCTCCAGCACGACCGCCGATCCCCAGAAGCCGTACGCGCGGAACGCTTCCTCCGCGGCTCTCTGCATCTCGTAGTTGATCGCCAGCTGCACGCGCCGGCCCTGCACCGGCGGCAGTTCCTCGAGCGTGCGAATCTCGCGGCCCATGCTGTTGACGACCACCCGCCGCGCGCCGTCCTCGCCCATCAGCAACTGGTTGTAGACCCGCTCGATGCCGAACTGCCCGACGATGGTGCCGCTGGCCACCCGCTCCGACGACAACTGATCTTCGCTGGCCTCGCCGACGTAGCCGATCAGGTGCGCGGCCATGGCCTGGTCGGGATACTCGCGCGTCGGCACCTCCTGGACGATCACGTCGGGCAGCTCGAAGTCGAGCCGGCGCGCGGTGACCGCCGCCACCTGCGACAGCGTGGCGTCCTGAATGATCACGATCGGCCGATAGCTGGGCTCGCGCCGCTGGCGATCGACGATCTCGCGGACCGTCTTCTCCGCCACGCCGGTCACCGCCGCCAGCGTGCGGATGGTGCGGTCGAGGTCCTTGGTGTGTTCGCGGACGATCGAGATGTTGAAGGAGTTGCGGTTCTCGACCAGCAGCCGGCCGTTGCGATCGAAGATGATGCCGCGCGGCGCGCGCAAGGTCAGCGTCCGCTGGTGGTTGTTCTCCGCCATCTCCTGGAACTTGGCGTGCTGCACCACCTGGAAGAACCAGAAGCCGCACGCCAGCAGGCCGAACGCCACCGCCACCGACACGCGCAGCGCGGTCAGCCTGCTGGTGAGACGACGCCGATCTTCGCCAATGGCCATACGATCCAGTAATTATCGCTTCAAAAACCGCCCGGCGCGACGCCGGTCCACGAATCCAGGCAACCATTCGAGCAACTGGAACCCGACCACCCCGACGAACCCGTTCCCCAGGGCCTGCCCGACGACGGCCGGGACCGGATCCGGGAACTGGCGGAGGTCCAGCAACACATAGAGCCCAATGAAGATCGCCGCGTGCAACACCGTGGCCATGACCAGCAGGACGAACCTCGGCAGTGGGCCGTTCAGGATGAACTGGGTGGCCAGCACCCCGGCAAGGAAGCCCACCATGGTCTTGGCCAGGCCGCCGATGCCGAGAATGGGGTTCGACAGGGCGTCCTGGAGCAGGCCGGCCACGGTGCCGGCGACCAAACCGGTGGCCGGGCCCGACTTCAACGCGATGTAGACCACCACGATCAGCACGAGGTCAATGGCCGCGGTGCCGCGAATCACCAGGCCGGCCAGGGTCGTCTGCAGGGCGAGCGCAATCAGGATGGCTGCGGCCGCCGCCGCGGTCCTCACGACTCCCCCTCTGGCACCTCGAGCGGCACCGGCGTCCGCACGACCAGCACCTCTTCCAGGCGGGAAAAGTCCACGGCCGGCCGGACCGTAATCAGGTGATACCCGCCCGTGCCGCGGTCCACCTGCTCGATCGTCCCGATCACGAAGCCCTTCGGGTAGATGCCATCAATGCCCGACGTCACGACCAGGTCGCCAGGGTTCACGTCGGCCGTCGCCGGCACGTACGCCATGCGTAGCGAGCCGTCGCCAAACCCCTCGACCACGCCCTGCACGCGCGTGCGCTCGATCAGCGCCCCGGCCGCCGCATTGCGATCGATCAGCAACTGTACCTTCGCGGCGCGGCGGCTCGGCAGGATCACCCGGCCGACCACGCCGGCCGGAGAAATCACGGCCATGTCGGTCTTCAGCCCCTCGCCGGTGCCTTTGTCGATGGTCACGGTGCGGAACTCGGGCGATGCGGCCGCGGCAATGACTTCGGCGGCGGTAGTGTCGAGATTGGCGCGTTCGCGCAGTTCGAGCAGCTGGCGCAGGTTGTCGGTGCGCTGGGCTTCGGCGCGCTCCTGCTGGAGCCGCACCTGCAGCGTCTGAAGTTCCTGCTTGAGGGCGTCGTTCTCGCGGTGCACGCCCTGCAGGGCGATGTAACCGGACCACAAATTGCGGACGCCGCCGACCAGCGACATGGTGCCGCGCTGCACCTCCGAGAAGGAACCGAAAGTCACGACCTGCAGCAAGGGTAGCCCGGACGCGGTATTGACCTGCGCCGAAATCAACGCAACGTGCAGCAGGACGGCGACCGCCAGCAACACGCCGGGACGCTGTCGAATGTCTGCCAGGGCCATGGGGTCTATCGCTGGCCGCGAGACGGGAGTCGGGAGCCGGGAATCGTGGCAAATGGCACTTCGACCCCCGGTTCCCGCTTCCCGACTCCCGACACGGACCTAATCGATCGCAATCTTGCGCAGCAGGTCGAACTCGCCCAGCATCTTGCCGGCGCCGAGCACCACCGATGACAGCGGGTCCTCCGCACTCGACACCGGCAGGCCGGTCTCTTCGCGCAGGCGCTTGTCGAGGTTCTTCAGCAGCGAGCCGCCGCCCGTGATGACGATGCCGCGGTCGACGATGTCGGCCGACAGCTCCGGCGGCGTCCGTTCGAGGGCGATGCGCACGGCGTCGACGATCACGTTGACCGTCTCGGCCAGCGCCTCGCGAATCTCCTCGTCGGTGATGGTGATGGTCTTGGGCACGCCCTCGATCAGGTGGCGGCCCTTGATCTCCATGGTCATCCGCTCCTCGAGCGGGTAGGCGGAGCCCAGTTCCATCTTGATCTGCTCCGACGTGCGCTCGCCGATCAGCAGGTTGTAGGTCTTCTTGATGTACTGGATGATCGCCTCGTCCATCTCGTTGCCGGCGACCCGCACCGCCTTGCTGTAGACGATGCCCGCCAGCGAGATCACCGCGATGTCGGTGGTGCCGCCGCCGATGTCGACGATCATGCTGCCGGCCGGCTCGGTAATCGGCAGGCCGGCGCCGATCGCCGCCGCCATCGCCTCTTCGATCAGGTGCACTTCGCTGGCCTTGGCGCGATAGGCCGAATCCTTGACCGCGCGCTTCTCGACCTGGGTGATCTCCGACGGCACGCCGATGATGATGCGCGGGCGCACCCACACGTTGCCGTTGTGCGCCTTCTTGATGAAGTACGTCAGCATCTTCTCGGTGACGTCGAAGTCGGCAATCACGCCGTCCTTCATCGGTTTGATGGCGACAATGTTGCCGGGCGTGCGGCCCAGCATCTCCTTCGCGCCGGTGCCGACCGCCTCGACCCGGCCGGTGACCTTGTTGACGGCCACCATCGACGGCTCGTTGACGACGATGCCGCGGCCCTTGGCGTAGACGCACGTGTTGGCCGTGCCGAGATCAATCGCCAGGTCGGTGGACAGAAACGAGAGAAACGAACCAAGACCCATGTTTTCCTAATGCCGTGTGCAGAACCGTGCAGCGCCTGCCTAGTCAGCCTGGGCGATGCGAACGCCGTTTTTACCTGAATCTTTGACTTGGTACATCGCCATATCGGCCGCTCGCACCAACTCTTCAGCCGACGCCGCGACGTCGGGCAAGGTGGCGACGCCCACCGACGCGGTCAGCCGCAGATTCAACCCACTTCCCGCCAGGAATGGATGGGCCGCCACCCGTTCCCGGACACGATCGCCGACCGCCGACGCGCCTTCCGACCCGGTGTCGGGCAGCACGATTGCAAACTCGTCGCCACCAAACCGCGCCACCATGTCGGTCTCGCGGGCGCAGCGCTTGATCACCGCCGCCGCCTCGACCAGGGCCGTACTCCCGGCCTGGTGCCCATGGTTGTCGTTGACGCCCTTGAAGCCATCCAGGTCGAGGAACAGCAGCGAGAGCGGCCGGCCCGAACGCGAGGCCCGCTTGGCTTCGCGTCGCAGCACCTGGTTCAGGTACCGCGAGTTGTAGAGCTGGGTCAGGTCGTCGGTCACCGACAGTGCCTCGGACCGCCGCAGCCGGAGCGCGTTGTCGAGCGCTTGCGCCGGCCCTTCGAGCATGACCCCCAGCAGTTGGCCGACGGCCGGTGTCAGCTGCGGCACCTGCGTGGCGCCCAGCCGCTCGGCCACCACCAACGCGCCGATGGTCTGCGCCCGGCACCGTAGCGGCCAGGCCAGTACCGCACCTGCCGGGCCGGCGGCGCGCGCATCCTTCCGCAGGTCGGCCGACGCCAGTTCCCGGCCGTGCGCCAGCACCCAGCGCGCCACGCCAATCGCCGCGGGCGTCAGTGCCGGTCCCATGCCTCTTGACGACAGGCCCACGACTTGTCCGTCGAGATCGGCCGCGAACACCCCGCACGCGGGCGCTTTGAACCACTCGTCCGCACGGGCCACCACCAGGCGGCCAATGCTTTCGGGGTCGAGCGAGTCGTGTGCGGCGCGAAGTAAGGCCAGGACGGACTCAGTCCGTTCGAGACGGCTTTTGAGCGCGCGCTGGCCGCGTCGCAGGCGGGCGGCCAGATCCGGACGGCGAGAACCGCCGTAAGTCATTCAACTGACTGAATATATCACGCGAAATCAGGTTCCGCACGCCGGTTTCCCGACTGGTGAACCTTCGTGCTACGATTCCTTTTTCCCAGAGGATTCTGACCGATGACGATGCTCGACCGGATGCGGCGACACAAGGGCTGGCTGAAATGGAGCCTGGCGTTGGTCGTCCTGACCTTCGTGGTCTTCTACATCCCCGATTTCCTGACCACGCCGACGGGTGCGGCCCCCAACGAAGTGCTCGCCGAGGTCGAAGGCGAGCCCATCACGGTGGGCAGCTTCACGCGGCGCTACAACGCGCAGGTGCAGGCCTATCGCAATGCCTACGGCGGCCAGATGAACGACCAGCTGCTCAAGCAGCTCGGCATCGATCGCCAGATCCTGCAGCAGTTGATCGACGAAGAGGCCATGGTCGCCGAGTCGCGCAAGCAGGGCATCACGGTCAACGACGTCGAGATCCGCGAGCGCATTCTCGCCCTGCCCGGCTTCCAGGAGAACGGCAAGTTCGTCGGCGAGCAGCGCTACCGGCAGATTCTCCAGATCCAGAACCCGCCGCTGTCGACGACCGAGTTCGAAAACAGCCTGCGCCGGGCGCTGCAGATCGAGAAGCTGCGCACCGCGCTCACCGGCTGGATGTCGGTCAGCGACGCCGACGTGATCGCCGAATTCAAGAAGCGCAACGAGAAGGTCAAGCTCGAGGTCGTGCCGGTGACGGCCGCGGCGTTCACGAGCCAGGTCACGGTGTCGGACGCCGAGCTGGCCCCCTACTTCGAGAAGGCCAAGGACAAGTACCGCATCGGCGAGAAGCGCAAGATCAAGTACGCGCAGGTCAGCGTTGACCAGGTCCGCAGCACGATCGCGGTGCCCGAGGCCGAGATCGCCGCGTTCTATCAGCAGAACATCTCGCAGTACCAGACCCCCGCGCAGGTGCGGGCCAGCCACATCCTGTTCAAGCTCGAAGGCAAGGACGAAAAGGCCGTGCAGGCGCTGGCCGAAGACGTGTTGAAGAAGGCCAAGGCGCCCAACGCCGACTTCGCCGCGCTCGCCCGCCAGTACTCCGAGGACGACAGCAACAACATGAACGGCGGCGACCTCGACTACTTCGGCCGTGGCCGCATGGTGGCCGAGTTCGAGCAGGCGGCGTTCGCGATGAAGCCCGGCGACATCAGCGACCTGGTCAAGACCGCGTTCGGCTTCCACATCATCAAGGTCGTCGACAACCAGCCCGAGCAGACGCGCCCGCTCGCGGAGGTCCGCGCCGAGCTCGAAGATCAACTGAAGTGGCAGAAGGCGCAAGCCGAAGCCGAGCGCATCGCCAAGTCGCTCGAAGCCACCATCAAGACGCCGGCGGCGCTCGACCAGGCCGCCAAAGAACGGAACCTGACGGTCGTTGAAACCGGCATGGTCGGGTCTGACGAACCGATTCAGGGCGTGGGGATGCAGCCGGAACTGTCGGCCCGCGTGTTTGCCATCAACCAGGGCGAAGTGACGGCGGCCATGCGCGTCGCCACCGGTTGGGTGTTCGCCACGGTCACCGGCCGCCAGGACGCCTACGTGCCGCAGCTGGCCGAGGTCAAGGCGCAGGTAGCCGACGACCTGCGCCAGGAGAAGGCGGCCGACCTGGCGAAGCAGCGCGCGGCGGCCATTGCCACCGAGTTGAAGACCGCGAAGGACTTCGCCGCCGCCGTCAAGCGGGCCGGCCTCGAGATCAAGACGACGGAACTGATCGCCCGCGGCTCCGCCATTCCGGACCTGGGGATCAGCGAGGCGGTGGATGCCGCCGCGTTTGCGCTGCCGCAGGGCGGCATCAGCGACGCCATCTCCACCCCCACCGGCACCGCGGTGATCCGGGTGGTGGAAAAGGTGGACGTCACCGACACCGAGGTGGAGTCGGGCAAGGACGCGCTGCGCGACGAGTTGGTGAATGCGCGCCGCGACAAGTTCTTCGGCGCTTACATGCAGAAGGCGAAGGGCGGATTGAAGATCGACATCCGCCAGGACACGCTGGCCCGCGTCGTCGGCGGGGTCTGACCCCGACCAAGAAGCGCGGAGGGGTCTGACCCCTCCGCGGCGACACCTGGACCTGCAAAAGGGTCAGCCCCCTCGGCACTTCCCACTCGGGGTCAGACCCTACCTCACAAACACATACGGCATGTGCGCGAGCACCTGCCCCGAGCGGAACAGGCGGGACGGCGCAAGCAGCGCCGCCAGGGCCTTGCGTTCGCGCGGGCCGAGCAACTGGAGCAGCGCGTCGGCCGTGTATCGCTCTTCAATCCGCCCCAACGGCGACTGCAGTTCATCCGCCAGCACCTCGTAGACGCTGCGCCGCGGCGGGTAGACCACCAGTTCCACTTCTTCGTCGGCCGGAATGCGGGCGCGCTGCTTGGCCAGGCCAATGGCGGTGTACAGGCCGCCGAGTTCATCGACCAGCCCCAGTTGCCGCGCCTGTTCGCCGGTCCACACCCGGCCCTGGGCGACCTCGTCGACCTTCTCGGGCGGCATGTGGCGGGCGGCCGCGGTGCGTTCCACGAACTGGTCGTAGACCGACTGCATCGACTCGCTGATCTTCTTGCGCTCGTCGTCGGTGAATCGCCGGTCGGGGGAGTACATCTCGGCTTGCTTGCCGCGGCTGATCGACTCGATATTGGCGCCGAGCTTCTCGAAGCTGCCGGCGGTCACGAACTTGCCGGTGTAGACGCCAATCGAGCCGGTCAGCGTGCCGGGCTGGGCGACAATGGCGTCGCCGGCCAGCGCGATGTAGTAGCCGCCCGAGGCGGCCAGGTCGGACATCGAGACGATCAGCGGCCGCGAGTTCTCGCGCGAGATCGACAACTCGCGCCAAATCACATCCGAGGCGGTCGACGAGCCGCCCGGGCTGTCAACGCGCAGCACGATGGCGCGCACCGATTGATCGGCGCGGGCCTCGCGGATGTATTCGACCAGTGAATCGGCGCCGACCACGGCGCCGTTGACCGGATCGAAACCGCTGCGGCCGGAATTGATCACCCCAACGGCGTTGATCACGGCCACCTTGGAGCGACGCGTGACGCCGGTGCTCCACGAGACCTGGGCGTAGTCCTCGGCATCGACGAATTCGGCGCCGCGCAGGTCGTCGTTGATGTCGTCGAGTTCGTCTTCGTAGGCGACTTCATCGATCAGGCCGACGCGCAGCGCGTCCACCGGCAGGAAGGGGCCGTCGTCGATCAGGGCACGCACCTCGTCTTCGGACTTCTTGCGCGCGTCGGCGATGCCCCGCACCAGCTGCTCGAACTGGCTGCGGTTGAGCGAGTCGGCCATCTCCCGGTGCGCCGGGGTGAACGACCTTTCCATGTAGGTGTTGACGGCGCTCTTGTAGTCGCCGACGTGCAGGAAGTCGGGGAACGTGCCGATCCAGTCGAACGTGCCGCGCAGGAACAGCTCGTAGCTGGCAATGCCGGTCAGGTCGAGCGTGGCCGACGGCAGCAGGTAGACCCGGTCGGCCGCGGTGGCGAGGTAGTACTCGCGATCGCCGGCGTACTCGAGCCACGCATGAACGTATTTGCCACTGGCGCGAAAGTCGTCGAGGGCATCGCGGACTTCCTGGATCTTCGCCCAGAACGGCGAGTTCAGACTGCCCGGCCGCAGCAGGATGCCGGTGATGCGGGTGTCGGACTTGGCCTTGCGGATCAGTTCCACGTAGCCGCGAACGGTCAGTTCGCCGCCACCGAACACGACCTCGGGAAGGACCTCGGGAAGATCGCCGGTCGGGCTCAACACCAGCGTGGCGCGCGCCGGCACCGCCGGTTCCGAGCCCACCATTACGTACAACATGACCATGGCGGCGGCCGACACCAGTGTGGCCACGATCAGGAACACGAACACGAATCGGACGGCACGTTTCACTTGATCAGTATAGCCGTGGGCACGCGGGCGGCGGCGGGGACCGTCGCACCTCGGCCGTGGCCGTGGCCCGCGGCGGGAGTGGGTCCCATGGCTTCGACCGGGCCGGGGTCGGGCGACCCCGGCAGCTGCCGAGCGGAGCGGCCGTCAGGGATTGATCGAGCCGAACAGCACCAGCCGAGCCGCCTCGCGCAGGCCGCGCGCGGTGAACGGCTTCTCGAGGAAGGCCGCGCCTTCTTCGAGTTCCATCCGGTTCTCGAACAGCATGTCGCTGAAGCCGGTCTGGTAGAGAACCTTGACCGCCGGGAAGCGCTGGCGCACGTGGTCGGCCAGTTCGCGGCCCTGCATGTCGGGCATGGCGTAATCGGTGACCAGCAGGTCGACGTCGCCGGTGTGCTCGCTGAGTTTCTCGATGATCTCGGGACCGCCGCTGGCCATCAGCAGGTCGAAATTTTCACGCTGCAGAATGCGCGACAGCACGTCGAGCATCATCGGGTCGTCGTCCACCACCGCGACCGTCTTCTTGATGCCGAGCGGCTTCAGCTCTGCCAGGGGCGGCTTGGGCCGGGCATCGTCTTTCGGCGCGACCAGCGGATTCGTGGTCAGCGGAATGTCGGGGATCTCGAGCGGCGGCCGGACCGGTTCCACGGCGTCCGGCGGCTGGGCCGACCGGGCCGGCATCACGGTGACGGTGGCGGCTTCGACAGGGTGGTCGACCGGCCGCGGCGGTGCGGGCGGCAGGTCGACGTTGAATGCGTGCGGCAATTCGCCGTGGCCGACTGCGCCCCACAGTTGATTCAGCAGGTGCTGCGGCAGGCCGATATCGACGCCGGCGACGAGGACGTCGGTGCACAGCGCCTCCAGTTCGCGGATGCGCGCACGCAGTTGTTCTTCGTTCTGTTGGTCCACCACGATTTTGCCGGCCGACCACACGCGGGCACCCGCCCCGTCTGGACCGCCAAAGAAACTTACCGCCATACTATCCTGCTTCCGTTCAACCGCGCGCACAGGGCCGCACATGGGCGCGCACGCCTCGATCTGCGCGTCATCGTCGTTGAATTCCGTGAAAACCGGCCAATTTGCGAGCGTTCCCATCGTCCTCGTGCCTCCTGTGCCCATGCGTAGTTCAGGAGTCGTGCCAACGGTCCGCCGAGGGTCGATAATCGCGCCACTCTCAGTTATAGACGGCCGCGATTGCCTGGGCTCTCACCGTCGTCCGGCCCAAATATTCGCAAGTTGTCCGTTAGCGTCCTTGTGTTGTCGGCAAGCGGTACCGATAATCGTGCGGGCTCCCAACAAATCCGCGTGGACTATCAACGGCTGCTACTCGACCATCTCGACCTGATCGATCACATCGTGAGAACGACCGGTCGGCGACGACACCTGTCCGCAGCCGAACAGGAAGACTTTGGCGGATTCGTCCGGTTGCGGCTGCTCGAGGACGACTACGCCGTACTGCGCAAGTTCCAGAATCGCAGTGCTCTCCGCACCTATCTCGCGGCCGTGATCGAGCGGCTGTCGCTGGATTTCTGTGTCGAGCGGTGGGGCCGCTGGCGGCCCTCGGCGGTGGCGGAGCGCCTGGGCGCGGTGGCGGTGTCGCTGGAGCGCCTGATCAACCGCGACGGGCACACGCTGGACGAGGCCGTGGAGATCATCCTCACCAACCCGGAGACGGCGATGTCGTCGCGACAGGTGCTCGACATGTGGGAGCAACTGCCGGCGCGGGTCAGGACGAGCGAAGTAAGCGAGGACGCTGCGGCTGGCGTGAGTTCCTCACAGACTTCAGACACCTCGGTGGACGATGGCGAGCGACAAGCGAGCATCGAGCGACTCGAACGCACACTACAGACAGCTTTCGAGGCCATTGCCGCGCAAGACCGGGTCGTTCTCGGCCTGCGATTCGATCAAGACCTGTCGATGATCGAGATTGCGAAGCTGACCGGCGTGTCGGTGCCGACGCTGCACCGCCGGCTCGACCGCACGGTGAAGGATCTCAGGCGTGCTTTGACCGCGGCGGGGTTCGATCCCCGCGAGGTAGCCGAGCTGATCGGCCACTCATCCATTGTCCTCTCTCCCCTGCTGCGCGCCGAGGTTGAGAGATTTCTCGGACCTGTCCGTCTAACTAAGCAAGATGGTTGATACGCCGACAAACTGCCTGGACGCCGAAGTTCTGGCAGCGTATGTCGACCGGGGCCTCAGTTTGGCCGAGCGATCGCGCGTGGATCGCCATCTTGCCTCGTGTCCTCAGTGCCTGGCACTGGTGGCCGGGGTCGTGCGAACGGTCGCGGAGGTGCCAGAGTTCACGCCCCACGCCGGGCCTGTGGTGGAGACGGCTCCACGCACAGTCACTCGGCGAACCCTGGTGGGTGTGCTGGCGGCCGCGGCTGCCGTGCTCGTAGTCCTGTTCTCGCCCTCACTCATGAGGCGGGGATCGGATCGCGACACGGGGCTCGTGAGTCTTGTCGGCGTCGGTGAGGAGCGATCGGTTCTGGGCCGGCTGACCGGGGGGTTCCCGCATGCCCCCTTGGTTATGCCGACTGCTGGGGGGCAAGTCGGCACAGCCGCCCAGGCCGATCGCATTCTTCTGACGGCCGCCAAGATTCGCGAGTCGTTCGGCGAACGCGAAACACCGGCCCGGCTGCACGAGCTGGGCCTCACGCAACTGCTGGCCGGGCGGCATGACGAGGCCGCGCTGTCGCTGCTGGCCGCGTCGCGCGAACAACCGGCCAATGCGCGCTACCTGAACGACGTCGCGGCCGTGCAACTGGAACGGGCGCGGCTGGGCCTGCGGCCCGACGACCTGCCGCGGGCGCTGGCCTCGGCGGACCGGGCGCGCCGTCTCGATCCGTCGTTGAACGAAGCGTGGTTCAATCGCGCGCTGGCGGCAACGGCGTTGTCGCTGAACGATCAAGCCCGGCAAGCGTGGACCGACTACCTGGCGCGCGACGGCTCCTCGGCGTGGGCCGCGGAAGCGCGAACTCGGCTGCAGGAGTTGTCGAAGCCGACGCCGGCCGACGCCTGGGCCGGCATTGCCCGGCAGTTGGAAGGCGAGATTACGCCCGCGCTGGCCGAAGCCGCGGTCCGCGCGCAAATGACCGAGGCGCGGAATCTGGTCGAGACCCAGCTTCTGGCGGCATGGGCCGCGGCCGTCGAAGGCGGGCGCGACGCATCGCGCGAGCTGAACGGGCTGAGGAACTTCGGCCAGGCATTCGCCGTGGTGGCCGGAGACCAACTCTATCGCGACGCGGTAACGGCCATCGATCGGGCCGGCAGCGACGAGCAGCTCCGCGCCCTCGCGCGTGGCCACGCCGCTTATGCGGCAGCAGCCGCGCTGTTCGCTGAAGACCGCTTCGCCGATGCCGCGCCGGGCTTGGCCGCCGCCCACAAGCAGTTGAGCGCGTCGGCCAGCCCGTTCGCCGACCGGGCGGCATTAGACCTCTCGACAGTCTTCTATGTCAGCGGCAAGGCCAATGAGGCCGCTGCGATGCTGGATGCCGTCGGACGTCGCGCAAACGAGTCAAGTTACGCCTACAACGGGGCGCGTTCGACATGGATCAAAGGGCTGATTGCCTTCGGCCGGAGTCGGTTAGCTGAAGCGCAGTTTCTGTATGAGCAGACGCTCGCCGGGTTCGAGCGCATGGGTGATGCGGAGCAAACCGCGTTCGTTCATAACCTGCTCGGGAATCTTTATTACTATCTGGGCGACCGCCCTACCGAGTGGCACCATCGACTCACCGCTTTGAACGGACTCAGTGTCACCGGGTCGCACCGAGTTCGTCACGCGATTCTGGGCACAACGGCGGCTTCCTTGCGGGTCGAGAATCCTGAAACAGCGCTGGCGATCCAGGATGCGGTCTTGCGTAACGCCCAGGGATGGGGGCGAGACGCCGCTATTTCGGAAGTGCGAGCCCAGCGCGCAGCGACGCTTCTGAGTCTTGGCCGCCCGTCCGAAGCCGATCGAGAGCTGCAGGGGGCGCGCAGCACCTTGGCAAAGGTTCCCGATCCCCAGTTCCGCAATCGCATCGAAGTTGCCCTACTCGCGACTGAAGGCGAAATCCTCTTACTTCGGTCCCCAGTGGATTCTGTCGCAGCAGTCACGCGAGCCATCAGTCTGGTCGAAGAGCGGCGCGATCGGTTGCGGCTTGCACAGCTTCATCTCCAACTCGCGAAGGCGAACATCGTGTGGGGCAACCTTGTCAACGCCCAAGCAGCGCTCGATCGCGGTATTCGAGTATTCGAGGACGAGCGCGCCACACTGTCGGGCGAAGGGCGCATTTCAACCCTCGACGAATCGTGGAGGCTCTTTGAAACGGCCGTACACCTGGCCCTCAAGAACGGTGACGAGATTCGCGCGTTTGCTTTAAGCGAGAGCGCCAGGACCCGCACCGAGGCCGAAGCCAAGCGAACCCAGCCACACTCGCTCGCCGACGTACAACAGTCATTGCAGCCGGATGAGGCACTCGTCACACTCAATCAGTTCGACAACGAACTGGTCGTTTGGGTCATCAAGCGGCACGATACAACAGTCGTCTATCGGCCCTTGACTAGGGCTGATGCCGCTCGATTGGTGGCCAGGCAACAGGACGAAATCCGGCACGAGGCGATGACGCCGGATGCGAGCGCCGATCTTTATAACGAGATCATCCGCCCGGTCACGGCACAGCTACAGGGAATTCAACGGCTTGCCATCGTCCCAGATCCAAGCTTTGGCGGCGCCGCGTTTGCCGCGTTCTGGGATCGCTCTTCGCGCCAGTTCCTGCTCGAACGCCACCATATCAGCGTCGCGCCCAGCGCTTCGGCCTTTTTCGCCAGCCCCGCACGAGGATCGCGCGAGGTTGGGACACCGCTGATCATTGGGGGGCCGAACGCCGACTCCGAGGCGCGGGCCATTGCGACAGCCTATGCCAATGCAGAGGTGCAAACCGGCAACGCCGCCGCTCGATCGCGTTTCCTGGTCCCAAGCGCTGACCGCCCGATTGTCCATATCGCCGCGCGCACCATGGAGAATGCGGCTTATCCGCTGCTGTCCCGGGTCGTGCTGGCCGATGACGACGGGCAAGCCTACTCAGGCGCGGTCATGGGCCGCGACATTGCCGGACGGCCATTGAGCCGTACCCGCGTGGTCGTGATCGACAGTGCGTCAGCCGTCGCGCGGAGCAACGGCGCTGCGAACCTGACGCGCGCTTTCCTGGTCGCTGGCGCGCCGGCGGTGCTGGCCGCTTTGCCGGGCGCCGACGAAAACGCGACCCGACAACTCATGTTGAGCTTTCACCGGCTGATGGCCACGGGCATCTCGGCCGACGAAGCTCTCAATCAACTCCAACGCAACGTACTACACAGCAACGGCCGTCGACTCGGCGCTTGGAGTGCGTTGGTGCTGTACGGCTCCGATCGATAGCCCCCCAACGTCAGGAGCAAGAAAATGAATCGTCGCCAGTTTGTCAGCCGAGTCTCGCTCGGCGCCGCCGCCGTTTGTACCCCCCTCGCCCACTCGTCGTTTGCCGCGACGGCCGCCGGACAGGTCAACGTCCGGTTCGTCGGCATGATGACGTTTCTCGAACGCGCCGACCGCTCGTTTCTGGTGGCCACGCCCGGTCACCACGCGTTCCATCACATGACCCACACGCCGTTCCTGATGGCGCGAAAGGGTTCCGCGATCGCAAAGGCCCTTGGAATGGTGACCGTGCCTGGCGTCATCCCGGCAGCGTTTGATACCAGCCTGATCGGCTCCAACCCGACAGAGTTCGTGTTCCTGAACTTGGACAACACCGCGGTGGACATCATCTCCGGAGCCGAAGCACCGGTGATGAACAGCGCACGCGAGATGGCGGTCCTCAACAAGATCGCGCCTGGGAAGCGTGTGCGCGGCAACGTTGAGAAATGGGCGGCCGCGACCATCTCCCTGCGCGGGGGCCGCATTGAAGACTCGGCGGGCCATCCCGACGCCGGCAAAGTCTGGGCCTTTGGCAATTACAAGCAGCGGCTGACCGACGCGGTGAACTTCAAGAACAACGCCGGCGCCGTCACCAGCATTCGACTCACCAGCGCCGTTGATGCACGTTCGTTCACAGTCCCGGCGGGCGAATTGACCGAGCTGTGGGTATTCAGCGCTGCCGAGCCCAACGGCGGCATCGAACCGACTCAGCTCGAGCACTCAGAGGTGTTGTTCGACTACCTGGTCGATGCAAACCCGATCGTCGCAACCTGTCCGGACGCGACGGGGCGCAAGGTTCCTGATACGAAGCTGCCATTCGCAAGCGGAACCAGCGCCAGCATGGGCATCATCGCTGGTCGGATGGTGTCGCCACCGCTGTCTGAGTTCTGCTTCATCGCCGCGGTACTTCAGGAACTTCTCGGCGTAAAGAAGGACTAGCTACCTCCCCGTCGAAGGCCAGGCCCCCCGCTGGGGCCTGGCCTTCTTTTTTCCTCCCCGTGCGATACTTTCCCCCATGCGCAAGCTCACCCTGCTGACCCTGACAACCGGCGCGCTGTTGGCCGCCACGACCCTGCCGGGTACCGCGCAGACGCGCGCCATGGTCACCGCCGCCGACTATGCCCGCGCCGAGCAGTACCTGGGTTACAACACCTTCCCGCTGGTCTCGAATGGACCGGTGCAGGCCAACTGGCTGCCGGACGATCGATTCTGGTATCGCACCGTGACCGCTACCGGCGCCGAATTCATCATGGTCGACGCCGCGCGCGCCACGAAGACGCCGGCCTTCAACCATGCGGCCGTCGCCGCCACGCTCAGCACCGCCATGGGCAAGCCGGTGCCGGCCACGCGCCTGCCCTTCACCCAGATCATCCCGGCCGCCGACGGAAAGTCGTTCTCGTTCGACAGCGACCTCAAGCGCTGGACCTGCGACCTGCAGGGCGCGGCCTGCACCAGCGCCGACCGCCCGCCCCGCATTCCCAGCAGCGTGCTGTCCCCCGACGGCAAACTTGCCGCCTTCATCAAGGACTACAACCTCTGGGTGCGCGACGTCGCCACCGGGGCCGACAAACAACTGACGACCGACGGGGTCAAGGACTACGGCTACGCCACCGACAACGCCGGCTGGACGCGCAGCGACAGCCCCGTGCTGGTGTGGTCGCCCGACTCGAAGAAAATCGCCACCTTCCAGCAGGACCAGCGCAAAACCGGCGAGATGTACCTGGTCAACACCGTCGTCGGCCATCCCACGCTCTCGGCCTGGAAGTACCCGCTGCCAGGCGACGAACACATCACGATGATCGAGCGCGTCGTGATCGAGGTGGACGGGCCCAAAGTGATCCGGCTGAAGATGGGTCCCGACCAGCACCGTTCCTCGCTCTGTGACGATGTGAAATGCGGCGGCGAGTGGGTGGACGTGCAGTGGCACCCCGACGGCAGCCAGGTGTCGTTCGTCTCGACCTCGCGCAACCACCAGCAGGCCAACCTGCGCGTCGCCGATGCCACCAGCGGCGCCATTCGCGACGTGCTCGAGGAAAAGGGCGAGACCTTCCTCGAATCGGGCAACGGCAAGGTGAACTGGAAATATCTCCCCGGCTCGAACGAGGCAATCTGGTTCTCGCAGCGCGACAACTGGGGCCACCTCTACATGCACGACCTGCAGACCGGCAAGCAGAAGTACCCGATCACGAGCGGTGATGGCAACGTCACGCAGCTGACGCGCGTGGACGAGGCCAACCGCATGCTGTACTTCCAGGGCGTCGGCCGTGAACGCGGCCGCGATCCCTACTTCCGGCATTTCTACCGCGTCCGCATGGACGGCAAAGACGCGCAGCTGTTGACGCCGGAAGACGCCGACCACACAATCTCGATGTCGCCGTCCGGCAAGTACTTCGTCGATAACTACTCGCGGCCCGACGTGCCGTCCACCTCGGTGCTGCGCGACGCCACCGGCAAGGTGGTGCTGCCGCTCGAGAAGGCCGACATCTCGCGGTTGCTGGCCACCGGCTGGAAGCCGCCGATGCCGATCACGGTGAAGGACCGCGGCGGCGTTGGCGAGCTCTACGGGCTGCTCTACCGGCCCACCAACTTCGACCCCACGAAGAAGTACCCGATCATCAACAACATCTATCCCGGCCCGCAGACCGGCAGCGTCGGCAGCCGCAGCTTCTCGGCCGCCCGCGGCGACACCCAGGCCATTGCCGAACTCGGCTTCATCGTCGTCCAGATCGACGGCATGGGCACGCCGTGGCGCTCGAAGCGCTTTCACGCCGCCTACTACGGCAACATGGGCGACAACACGCTGCCCGACCAGGTGGCCGGCATGAAGGAACTGGCGTCGCGCTATCCGTGGATCGACATCGAGCGCGCCGGCATTTACGGCCACTCGGGCGGCGGCTACGCCACCGCGGCGGCGATGTTCCGCTACCCCGACTTCTTCAAGGTCGGGGTGTCACAGGCCGGCAATCACGACAACCGCGTCTATGAAGATGACTGGGCCGAAAAGTGGCAGGGGCTGCTCGAGAAGAACCCCGACGGCACCACGAACTACGACAACCAGGCAAACCAGCTGGTCGCGCACAACCTGAAAGGCAAGCTGCTGCTGGCCCACGGCTCAATGGACGCGAACGTGCCGTTCTACAGCACGTTGCTCGTGGCCGACGCGTTGATCAAGGCCAACAAGGACTTCGACCTGATCATCTTCCCGAACCGCGGGCACGGCTTCGGCAACGAACCGTACATGGTGCGCCGCCGCTGGGACTATTTCGTGAAGCACTTGATGGGAGCGGAACCGCCGGCGGGCTTCCATTTGAAGGGCCCGCCTTCGCCTACTTCGTAGGCTTCGGCGCGGTAAAACCGGCCGCGAGAGAAGGCGGGCCCCAGCGGGCCCGCCTTTCTTGTTTAGCCTTGCGCCTTCTGCGGGAAGATTTCCTTGAAGGCCTTCATGAACTTCTCCATGTCGTCCGCCGTGCCCACCGTGGCGCGCAGATGGCTTAGCATGGGCGGGAAGAATTCGCTGAGTTCTACTCCGGAACCCGGCAATCCCGAAGACCTGCCGTCCGCCGCCGCGGCCACCAGAAGTAACCAACGGCGGGATTGGCCGGTCGTATCAATTACCATGTCGCCCATGCTTCGAGTGGCCGCCCTTGCGTTACTAGCCCTGTCGGTGTTGCTGTTGGCGCTCGACGCGCCGGGACCGACCTGGCGCGAGTTGTGGTTCCTCGGCCTGGTCTTGCTGGGCACCATGGCGACGCGATCCCTGCACGCCGGTTCCGGATTGTCGGCGATTGGACTTGGTTTGGGCGTGGTGACCATGCTGATGGTCGGTGCAGGCCACGGCCTGGCTGCCGCCGGCATCGACACCAGTTCGGGTGTCGGTAACTGGGGTCTGATTCCCCTCCTCGAAGAATCGCTGAAGCTGCTGCCGGTCGCCGTCGTGGCCTGGCTGCATCGTCGGCGCACCGGCTTGTCGCCCAATCCGTCGGACCTGCTCATGCTCGGGTGCTTTGCGGGCGCGGGATTCGCGCTCGCGGAGAACGTGCTGCTCGTCCAGGACAACGCCGGCATTGCCCGCGACATGGCGCGGCAGTATGGCCCGCACATCGGCCCCTTCTACCTGGTTCCCGGCGCGTGGGGTGCCGCGGGCTACGTCGGCCACGCGGCGGCCACGGGACTGGCCGGGGCGTCGCTCGGCCTGGGCCTGGCTCTGCGCGCCAGGCTCGAGGCGGCGTGGTGGATGGTGCCGGCGGCCGGCTTCGGCTGGATCGTGCTCGAGCACGTGCTCACGAACTTCTATGTCGGCAGCGGCTCCAGCGCCGCGCTGCTGCTCGGCAACGGCCGGCTCACGCCGTGGATCTTCATTGCCGTGGCCATCGCCGTCGTCGCCGTGGATGCGCAGCGCGGATACGCGGTCCTCAAGCACTCGGCGACTCTGCGGCGCCGCATGGGTCTCGCCCGGGCCGCCCTGCTGCGCCGCACGCCGTCGGCGCCCCGGTCGATGTGGGCCGTGTGGCGGCTGTTCGCGACCCAACTGCGAGCCATCAACGCCACCGCGTGGTTCGTGCGAGACGACCCGCGGTTTGCCGAAAGGACAGCGTCATGACTGCGAACGTAATGGAGCTCGTGCAGGTAGTGGCCGACGCGGCGCGAAACCTCTATGGCGCCGGCGGCGGCAGCGTCCACCAATCGGCCTATGCCGCGGCCCTGGGCGGCCTGGCCTGGACCTGGGCCTACGAAGAGGCGCTGCGCGCCGGCCAGCACGTGTCGGACCACGGCGGCGACGAGACGCTGATTGAAGAGGCCTTCAGGGAGAGCTTTGCCGAAAGCCTCGGCTGGTCGGACCAGGAATTCGAGCAGTTCTGGAACGATCCCAGCTACGAATTCAACGCTTCGGACGCGCATCGCTACGACGAGACCTGGGACGCCTGGGAGGCGATGACGAAGCGGCGATAGGCGTAGGATGGGCCAGTCTAGCCGGAGCCGGTCCGCCCGAACCCTTCCCGGGGCGGCTACGTATGATCAGTGAAAGGACCCTATGGTGTCTGGACCCCTGCGCCGCGTGAAGTTCCTCTTCATGGCCCCGTTCATCCTGCTGCTCTGCTTCGTCATCAACGTGATGACCTCGCCGGGCGAATGGTGGGTGCAATGGGTGGCCTTCGGCCTGGGCATTGCCTGGGTGATCAACTTCTTCAAGCTGATCCGCGATGTCGTCGTGCTCGGCGGACTCGCCGCGTTCGGCGCCTACCTGTTCAACCGCAACCGCCAGGGCTAAGCTCGCCGGCGAGCCTCGAGGCTTGTCCGCCGTAGCGCGCTGCGCGAAGGCACCGCTACATTGGTGGAGGCAGCCTTCAGGGTTGGCTACCGCCCTGCGACGCTGCGCAGCATCGTCAGCAACAGGTCGACGGCGACCGTGTTGTGGCCGCCGAGCGGGATGATGACGTCGGCGTAGCGCTTGCTCGGCTCCACGAACTCCAGGTGCATGGGCTTCACGGTGCTCTGGTACTGATCGATCACCGACTCCATGGTCCGCCCGCGCTCGGCGACGTCGCGCTGCAGCCGGCGGATGAACCGCGTGTCCGAGTCGGTGTCGACAAACACCTTGATGTCCATCAGGTCACGGAGGGCGGCGTCCGTGAAGACGAGAATCCCCTCGACAATGAGCGCGCGGCGCGGCTGAAAGGTGTTGGTTTCGGCCAGCCGGGCGTGCCGGGTGAAGTCGTATTGCGGCACCTCGACGGCGTGCCCCGACTTGAGTGCCCGGACGTGCCGGACCATGAGATCGGTTTCCAGGGCGTCGGGATGGTCGTAGTTGAGCGCGGCGCGCTCCTCGAGCCGCAGGTCGTTGCGGTCTCGATAGTAGCGGTCATGGTCGAGCAGGGTGACCTGGTCGAGGCCCAGGCTGTCGACGATGCGCCGCACCACCGTGGTCTTTCCTGATCCCGAGCCGCCGGCAACACCAATCACGAACGAGGACATGGGCACAGGCGATAATATCGCGCCGAGTGTGAGATTCTTGCCCTAGCCCCTGTGAGCCTGTCGAAGCCTTCGCCCCGCAGTAATCCGTCGCCCCTGCGCCACCGCCCGCGTACGGCGCGCCGCAGCTACAAGCCTGCGCCCGACCCGCGAACCACCAAGCCCAAGGGCCTGTCCACGGCGTGGACCCGCGTCCGGCGCGTAATCTGGGCGTGGCCGCCGTGGGCCGTGCTGACCGTCTACCTGATCAATATCGGCGAATGGTGGTGGGCGCTCGGCGCCGGCGCCTGGTCGGCGCTCAGTTCGCTCTCGACGCCGGTCGAGTTTCCACCGCAGTTTGGCCTGGACCACGGTTTCACGGTGGGGTCGCCCGAGTTCCGCACTACCGTGGTCGGCGCGGTCGGCGTCGAGTTCGAGCCGGGCAATTCGCTGGTGCTGCTCAACAACGGCGATGCGTTCTACCCGGCGATGCTGACCGCCATCCGCGAAGCCGAGCGGTCGATCACCGTCGAGGCATACATCTATTGGGCGGGCGAGATCGGCGTCAGGTTTGCGCGCGCGCTGGCCGAGCGCGCCTCGCGCGGCGTGAAGGTCAAGATCATGCTCGACGCCGTCGGCTCGTCCAGCATCGGCAACGAGATTCTCGGCATCATGCGCGACGGCGGCTGTCATGTCGCCTGGTATAACCCGATCCGCTGGAACAAGCTGCGCCGGCTGAACAACCGCACCCATCGCAAGTCGCTGATCGTCGATGGCCGGATCGGCTTCACCGGCGGCGCCGGCATCGCCGACCACTGGACCGGCAACGCGCAGGACGAGAAGCACTGGCGCGACCTCCAGATCCGCCTGGAAGGGCCGGCGGTGCGCCCCCTGCAAACCGGCTTCGCGCAGAACTGGCTGGAATGCACCCGCGAACTCGTGACCGGTCCCGATTTCTACCCGGAACTCGGACCCGCCGGCAGGCTGGCGCTGCAAACGGTGATGAGCTCGCCCGAGACCGGCGCCTCGGCGGCACGCGTGATGTACTGCCTGGCCATCTCGGCGGCCCGCAAGTCGATCGAAATCGCCAATCCCTACTTCGTGCCCGATCACCTGGCCATCGACCTGTTCCGCGACGCGGTCAAGCGCGGCGTGCGCGTCCGCATCATGGTGGCCGGCAGCCACAACGACACCGTGCTGGCGCGGCTCAACAGCATCCGGCTGTACGGCGCGCTGCTCGAGGCGGGTGTCGAGCTGCTCGAGTACAACCGGACCATGCTGCACCACAAGACCATGGTGGTCGACGGGCTGTGGGCCACAGTCGGCACCACCAACTTCGACAGCCGATCGTTCACCCACAACGAAGAGAACAACGTCTGCGTCTGCGACGCCGGGGTTGCGCGCGAGCTGAACGAGATGTTCGAGCACGACGCGGCGGTCTGCGACCGCATCGATCTCGACACCTGGCGGGCGCGGCCGCTGTTCGACAAAGGGTTGCAGGCGCTGGCCTCGTTCGTCCAGGACCAGGTCTAGTGTTCGGCTAGAACACCTCGCTGAACCAGCGCCAGAAGAACTCCTGGGCCTTGCCGACGATCGACCGCTGATCCTCCCAGGTGGCGGCATCGAACACCTGTGACCGCTGCCAGTCGGCGTCGAAGTCGCGCAGCAGGGCGGCGGCCAGGGACCGGTCCTGGACCGCGATCGCCTGCTCATCGTTCAGCTCGAACGAGCGGTTGCCGAAGTTGGCCGATCCAATCACGCTGACCACGCCGTCGATGATCACCGCCTTGGTGTGCATCATCGTCGGCTGGTACTCGGCGATGGCAATGCCCAGGTCGAGCAGGGCCTGGTACTCCGCGCGGCTGGCGTGCTTGACCGGCATGGCGTCGGTGACGGGCCCTTCGCTGAGCATCCGCACCCGCACGCCGCGGCGGCGGGCTTCATTGAGCGCCCAGCGCGTCGACGAGTCCAGCGTGATGTAGGGCGATTGAATGTCGATGGTGTGCCGGGCCGCGGCCAGCGCGATCAGGTACAGCAGCTTGATGTTGCTGGCGCCGGCCGTCGGGTTGCTCCACAGCACCACCGACCGCGCGCCGGTAGGCCAGGCGGGCGGCTCGGGATCCAGCGCCGGCGCCGAGCGGCCGCCGGATTCGATCCAGTTCTCGTAGAACGACGCTTCGAGCGTGCGCACCGCCGGCCCGACCACCTTGAACTGGGTATCGCGCCAGTGGTCCTGGTCTTGCGCGTGGCCCAGCCACTGGTCGTCGACGCCCAGGCCGCCGGTGTAGGCGATGTCGCCGTCGATGACCAGCACCTTGCGGTGCGTGCGGTAGTTGGTTTCCTCGAGGGTCCAGAACCGCAGCGGGTTGAACCACTTCAACTGGACGCCGGCCCTGGCCAGCCGCTCTTCGCTTTCCTGCGGCAGGCTGGAGCCCACCGAGTCGAGCAGCACCCGCACGGTCACCCCGCGCCGCGCCGCCGCTTCGAACGCGGCAATGAACTGCCGGCCGACCGCGCCGTCGGAGAAGACGTAGGTCTCGAACACGATGCGCGACCGCGCCTCAGCCAGGTCGGCGAGCATGGCCGGATAGACCTCGTCACCATTACGCAGCACCGTGTAGTTATCGCCGTCGCGGGCGACCGTCCCAACCAGCGAGGCCAGGTAGTCGGCGAACCGCGGATCGGCCGCCTCGACGGGACTGTCGACGCGCAGCGTGCGCTGGTCCTGGGCAATCAGCAGGAAGATGGCGACCAGGCCGACCAGGATGGCGACACGGTAAGGCCAATGGCGACGACGGCGTGGCTCTGCCATACGCGGTGGTTGTTGCAACTTCTGCGCCCAGTATGTTGACGGGGCTGACTAGGGGGCGTAGGCTGCCGGTAGAGGTTGCCCATGCCGACAGGACGCCGGTTGCTAGTCGCTTCTGCTCTCGCGTTGGCTGCGGCACTGCCGTTGGCGGCGCGAGCGAATGCCGTGACCGTTCGGCTCGACATTGCCGGTGCGTCGTTGGCCAGGCCGTTGGTGGTGACCGAGCCCGCCTTGCTCGAGTTGTCAAACGTCTTCGCGGGCCGTTTTCTCGGACCGCTGACCGACCCTGTCGATCCCGCCTGGCAGCGCTACATCGTCTCGTTCGCGGTCGAACGGCGAACGCCGTCTCCCGAGTTCGCCCTCACCGGGATCCAGAAGACCTACGTCGTCCACTACGCGCGCGATCCCGGCACCGATGAAGGCTACGTGTATCTGCCCGGACGCGGGGAGCCTGCCCATCGGCTCAACATCGGTATTATGATCCGCGAGCAGAATGACGGCCGCTGGCACAAGGCCGGCCGGGAGTGGGCTGAGTTGCTGAACCGGCATCTTCCGCGAGGGTAGTGCTCGCAACCGCCGTCCGCCTCGTGTTTGTCCGCACGCTTGCTTCGTTAGTGGCGCTTTCAAACGTCGGCTCGTTCGACCGCCGCGATGGGTATTCTTGGCGTAACGGCCGGTTGTCTGTTTGGAATTGGTGATTGATGATCGAAGACGACGAGACACCGCGCCACATCTCGATCGCGATCATGTATGACCGCGCGATCAGGTCGCAGATCCTTTTCGAAGCTATCGCGCTCGAATCGGTTCTGGACTCCATCATTGCGTGGCTTTTTTGCGCGGATGAGGGGAAGCACCCTTTACTGTTCTCCCTTATTTTCGGGGACGGTCAAATCAGCTTCAGCAAGAAGATTGTGATTCTCAGGAAGCTGATTAGGCAGATTTATCCTGACCTAAACAACGAGTTCGGATGGCTGCCGAATCGGCTCGATCGCATTCGAATGCTCCGCAACAAGTTCGCACACGCCGAAGGCGTTCTCCCAGATAATCCTCCGCCTCCAGAGCGCAGGTCAGGCGCTACACTCCGCTACTTCAAGGATGGCAAGCGAATCGAGGAGTTCATTAGCAAGGACTATGTCGACGACGTAATTGCTGAGAGCCGGTACTTGCAAATCACCGCCACTATGTTGCAGGTGGTTGTTTCCGATCGCGCGACTGGTTGTGTTCACGATGACCAGTTGAACGGTTTACGAGCTGCTGCCGCGCTACTCAAGAAGAGAATCACGACGAAGTAGCGAACCTTCGTAACCTATGCGTTTCCGTCCGTGAGAACCTCGGCGGAGCGCGAATAACCCTGACGATCGAGCAATGACAACTAAGATGACGCTCCACGAGGCGCAGGAGTTCGCGCAGGGCGCACTGGCTCGTTATTCAGCGGCGTCCGCCAAGGCGTTAACGGAGGCGGCGCGCGACGGCGCACCGCCTGAAACGCTGTACCACTTTACCGAGGTGGAGGCGCTGGCACCAATTCTCACGAGCAAGGCACTGTGGTCGTCACTGGCGACCTCGTCGATGGACCCAACTGAATTGAGCTATGCAATCAGGCTGCTCACGCGGGGCCTTCAAGAGGGCACACTGACGGCAACGGCATACACGACCGACTGGTTACTGTGCGCAATCGAGAATCGGAATGCTGCCAGCGAACACCTCATGGAAGGCCGGTCTTATCTCACGTCTTTCTGTGGCGCCCCCGAGGGATCACACTGGCTCCATTACGGCCGCAGTGGGACCGGCGTGGCAATCGCTTTTTCAACTGAACTTTTGAATCAAGAGTTCTCAAAGCACGGCGCGGATTTGGTCCAAGTGATCTACGACCCCGCGCGTCAGCACGCTCTAGTCGAGCGATTTCTGAGAATGACCGATGAGCACTGGGCCGCGTTACTGGGAATAATTCCGCCGGACGGCATTCCCGAGCCGGTCGACCGAATGCGGTGGGTGCTGTTCGACATGCTGCGGACGACGCTCACGTTCCTGAACATGAAACATCCAGCGTTCCAGTCTGAAGAGGAGTGGCGATTTTGGCGAATGGAGATGATTTTCGACGGAGCCCACGCGGCGCCTCCGATGCCAACCTTCTATCGCACCTCAGCGGGCCGACTGGTACCTTACAAGCAGATGCCCTTCTCTAAGGAGGCGGTCACGGGGATCATTCTTGGTGCTAGTTGCCCGATGAGGGTGAATGAGCCGGCTCTCGCGCAATTGATGAGCGATGCGCTCGGACGGCAGGTTCCGGTTACCAGGTCGTCGGTCGAGGTGCGTCCGTGAAAGCGGGCGCTGAGGTCGTTTCACAAGGAAAAGAAAGGAACCAAGCATGCGACTTGTCGTCTTCACAGCGGTGGCCCTGTTGACTGTCGCCCGGCCTTCGCAGGCGCAGCTCGTGGAAGTGACACCAGAAGTGTTCGCGAAAGCCAAGTCGATCGCGGAGGCGGCTCGAGCCGCAAACCCCGCTTCGCCGAAAGCGGCCACAGACAAATTCAAGACCGACCTCGATGCGACCTATGGCCGGTCCACCGCCCCGTCGATCGTGTCGACTGGAGGATTGTCGATTCAGATTGTCACGCCGCTCGATTCGCTGGCTTGGGCATTCATGGATGCCCTATTCAAGGCGAAGGATCTTTCCACAGTCACATCAGAGGCCGGAGTCGTCACGGTTTCTGTAAACGGGGCCACAAAATCAGCGCCGTGGGTCCACCGGATTGTGCTGTACCGGGACGACAAACCAGTCGCGCCATCGCGCCATGACCTTTCTCTCTTTATGGATAGAATCTACATTGGTCCCGGCCCCTTTTTCGTCGTAAGGGGCGCAGTCGAATTCCCATTCGCCGCGTTCGCACCCGGCGCGCCCGTGAGGATCGTGGTGTTGATGCGGGACAAAGGCTCCCTCGGGGACTTACCCGATGGGACGTCTGTTGAGTGGACGTACAAGGCCGGCACGTTGAAGTAGGACGGTGGTGGCAACGTTCTTCGAGAAAGGCGGCGGCGGTTGATGCTCCAGAAGGCCGGCGTCGCCGTTCCGGCGCCGGAGACGCTGTCGCCGCGGTTCCAGAACCGGGCGGACCGTCTGCAAGCATTGGGCAAAGGCGTAACCCAACTCGGCCCGCTTTAAGCGTTCCGAGCGCCACGTCGTCCGAGGTTGGGAGCATGAGCGAAGATGGTTCGGAAGAGAGGACGCGCCCCCTCTAGGCCGAGCCAGCGGCTAAGCCCGAGTGGCTGAGGCCCGCTTCCCGCGCCGGAAGAGAGGACTCGTGCCCCCTGGTCGAGCGCAAGGCGCGACGACCGGGCGCCTAAATAGGGGACTCGACCCCTCTAGGCCGAGCCCGGACGGCGAGGCCGAGCGGCTGAGGCCCTCTGCCGCGCCATGAATGAGGCGAATGCCGTCGGGTCCACCTTCGCCAAGGCTACGGTGGACAACCTTTGCGGCCTGCCAGCCGTAGCTTACGAATCTATCGGAGCGTGAGCGAAGGTTGGTGCGGAAGAGAGGACTCGACCCCTCTAGGCCGAGCCCGAAGGGCGAAGGCCGAGCGGCTGAGGCCCTCTGCCGCGCCATGAATGAGGCGAATGCCGAATGAATGGTGCGGAAGAGAGGACTCGAACCTCCACCCGGTTGCCCGGACTAGCTCCTGAGGCTAGCGCGTCTGCCAATTCCGCCACTCCCGCACTCGGAGGGGTTATTGCTAAGGCAGTGAGTCCATAAGTATACCTAGCGCTCGGGCGCGAACGCAAACCTTCCCTTCTTCAGCGCGCTTTGCGCCTCGACCACCGACAGCATGGCCTCGGCGGCGTGCGACAGCGTGCCCTCGCGGCGATGGATCAGCCGCAGCTTGCGGTCGAACGCCAGTTCCGGCACTTCGACCCGCACCAGTTCCTTGTGCGCCACCTCGCGCTCGACGGTGATGGCGGGCAACAGCGCCACGCCGTTCCCCATCGCCACGAACTTCTTGATCGCGTCGATGGTCGGCATCTCCACCGGCATGCGCAACTCGACGCGGCGCTTGCGGAAGGTGTCGATCACGCGCTGCCGGTAGGGCGACGACACGTGGTGCGCGACGAACGACTCGCGCGCCAGCTCGGCGATCGACACCTTGGCCCGGCGGGCCAGCGGATGCGAGGGCGGCACGACGAACGCGAGCTCGTCGTGATACACGACGATCGAATGGAGGGCGGCGGTGTCGGGCCGGAAGGTCACCACGCCGAAGTCGGCGCCGTAATCCAGCACCTGTGCCGGCACCCGGCTGCCCAGGGCCCGCTGCACCGTGATGTGCACGTCCGGGTAGAGCCGGCGGTATTCATGCAGGATCGGCAGCAGGTACAGGCAGGTCAACTCATTGGCCGCCACCGTCAGCCGCCCCGTCCGCAACTGCCTCACATCGTCCAGGGCGGCCATGGTCCGCTGCCGCAGGTTGACCAGGCGCTCGGCGTGGTCGGCCAGCACGCGCCCGGCGTCCGTCAGCACACCCCGCCGACTCGATCGGTCGAACAGCGGGCGGCCAATTTCGTCCTCCAGCTTCTTGATGGTCTGGCTGATGGCCGGCTGGGTTCTGTAGAGGGCCTTGGCCGCGGCCGAGAAGCTGCCTTCACGGACAACCGCAAGAAAGGCTTCGAGTTGGAACAGTTCCATCGCGAGTCATAGTATAAGCGTTCACGCCTTCGTCCATAGATATTATTACTTTGACTTATTTTGGTCGGGCGCCCGAGACTGTGAAACCAGAGCTTGGACACCATGGCCACCAGATCCCGCATTCACGTGTTCGACACCACCCTCCGCGACGGCGAACAGGCCCCGGGCTTCAGCATGACGCCCGCCGAGAAGCTGCGGCTCGCCCAGCAGCTCGACCGCCTGGGGGTGGACATCATCGAGGCTGGCTTCCCCATTTCTTCGGATGGCGACTTCGAGGCGGTGAAGACCATTGCCGCTGTGGTCCGCCGGCCGATCATCGCCGGCCTCGCCCGGGCCATTCCGGCCGACATCGATCGCGCCTGGGCGGCGCTGTCGGGCGCGGCGCGGCCGCGCATCCACGTCTTCCTGGCCACCTCGGACATCCACCTCGAACACAAGCTGCGCATCACCCGCCAGCAGTGCCTCGATCAGATCAAGGGCGCCGTGGCGCACGCGCGCGCGCTCTGCGCCGATGTCGAGTTCTCGGCTGAGGATGCGACGCGGAGCGACCTCGGCTTCCTGTGCGAGGTCTCGGTCGCGGCCGTCGAGGCCGGCGCGACTACAATCAACCTGCCCGACACCGTCGGCTACGCGCTGCCCGCCGACATCGAGAAGATGTTCTCGACGGTCGGAAGGCTGTTGGGCGACCGCGCAATCCTGTCGGCGCACTGCCACAACGACCTCGGCATGGCGGTGGCCAACTCGATCGCGGCCATCCAGGCGGGCGCGCGGCAGGTGGAGTGCACCATCAACGGCATAGGCGAACGGGCCGGCAACGCATCGCTCGAGGAAATTGTCATGACCCTCGAAGTGCGGGCAGACGCGCTGCCCCACGCCACCGCCATCCATACCCCGGGCCTCGTGCCCGCCAGCAACACCCTCTCGGCCATCGTCGGCGTCTCGGTGCCGCCGAACAAGGCCATTGTCGGCGCCAATGCCTTCGCGCATGAAGCCGGCATTCACCAGGACGGCATGCTCAAACACGAATTGACCTACGAGATCATGCGCCCCGAAACGGTGGGCGCGCCGGGCACGCGGCTGGTGCTCGGCAAGCATTCCGGCATGCGCGGCCTGGATGCGCGCTGCCGCGCGCTCGGCCATCGCCTGCGGCAGCCGGAGCTCGAACGGCTATATCTCAAGGTCACGGCTCTGGCCGATCGCACCAAGTCGGTGGACGACGACCAGCTGGCGGCGATCATTCGCGACGAGATGGCGGCGCCGCTGGCGGTGAGCGCGGCGGCCGGCGCGCACCGAGGAGACGCGGCATGCCACTGAAGATTGCCCTGCTGCCCGGCGACGGCATTGGCCCTGAGGTCACGGGCGAAGCGGTGCGCATTCTGAAGAACGTGGCGCAGCACGCCGGCACGTCGTTCGCGTTCAGCACCCACGCCATTGGCGGCGCGGCCATCGACAGCACCGGCGCGGGTCTGCCCGAAAGCACGCTCGAAGCCTGCCTGGGCGCCCAGGCGGTGTTGCTTGGCGCGGTCGGCCACCCGAAGTTCGACGGGCGCGTGCCGTCGGAGCGTCCGGAAGCGGCGCTGCTGGCCCTGCGCCAGGCGCTGGGTGGCTACGCCAACCTGCGGCCGGCCGTCTGCTATGCGCCGCTGGCCAAGCGAACGGCGTTCCAGCCCGAGAAAGTGCGCGGCGCCGACCTGCTGATCATCCGCGAGCTGCTGGGCGGCCTCTACTACGGCGAGCCGCGCGGCTTCGAGGCCTCGGGCGACACCGCCTTCAACACCCTGATTTACTCGCGCCACGAGATCGAGCGGGTGGCGCGCGTTGCCTTTGCCCGCGCCCGCGAGCGCCGCGGGCGGGTGGCCTCGATCGACAAGGCCAACGTGCTCGAGACGTCGCGCCTGTGGCGAACCGTGGTGACCGAGGTCGCCAGGGAGTTTCCCGACGTCGCCCTGGAGCATGTCTATGTCGACACCGCCGCCATGCGGCTGGCGACGGCGCCCACCAGCTTCGACGTGATGCTGTGCGACAACCTGTTCGGCGACATCCTCAGCGACCAGGCCGCGTCGGTGGCCGGTTCACTGGGCCTGTTGCCGTCGGCCACGCTCGGCGGCCGCGTTGACCTGTACGAGCCGGTGCACGGCTCGGCGCCCGACATTGCCGGCAAGGGCTGGGCCAACCCGATTGGCGCCATCGCCAGCGCCGCCATGCTGCTGCGCTTCACGGCGAAGATGGAGAAAGAAGCGGCGGAGGTCGAACACGCCATCGAAGACGCGCTGGCGGCCGGCGCCCGCACCCGCGACCTGGCCGGGCCCGGCGAACGCGTGCTCTCGACGCAGGAAATGGGACAAGCCGTTGAAGACGCGTTGACCGACGTGCGAGACAGGCGGCATTCGTACCATGCCGTCTGAGCACTCGCGGACGCTGCTCGACAAAGTGTGGGACGCGCACGTGGTGCGTGTGCTGGACGATGGCCGCAGCCTGATCTACATCGACCGTCACCTGGTTCACGAGGTGACGTCGCCGCAGGCCTTCGAGGGCCTGCGACTCGCCGGCCGCGTGGTCCGGCGTCCGGACCTGACGTTCGCGACCGTCGATCACAACGTGCCGACATCCGGGCGCGAACTGCCCATTGCCGATCCGCTGGCGCGCGCCCAGGTCGAAGCGCTGCGCGCCAATGCCCCCGCCTTCGGCGTGCCGCTGTTCGACTTCGACAGCGGCCGCCAGGGTATCGTCCATGTGATCGGTCCGGAACTGGGCCTGACGCTGCCCGGCACCACCATCGTGTGCGGCGACAGCCACACCAGTACGCACGGTGCGTTCGGCGCACTCGCCTTCGGCATCGGCACCAGTGAAGTGGAACACGTGCTGGCCACGCAGTGCCTGGTGCAGCAGAAGCCGAAGGCGATGCGCGTACGGCTCACCGGCACGCTGATGCCCGGGGTGACCGCCAAGGACGTAGCCCTCGCGCTCGTCGGGCACCTTGGCTTCAGCGGCGGCACCGGCTACGCGCTCGAGATTGCCGGCCCACTGGTCGCGTCGTTCTCGATGGAAGAGCGCATGACGCTCTGCAACATGAGCATCGAAGCCGGCGCGCGCAGCGCGCTGGTCGCACCCGACGACACCACGTTCGCCTACCTGGAAGGCCGCCCTCACACCCCGAAAGGCGCGGAGTGGGAGGCCGCCGTCACCCGCTGGCGCGAGTTGCGCAGCGACGATGGCGCGGTGTTCGAGGCCGAGGTCGTCATCGACGTCAGCACGCTGGCGCCGGTTGTGACCTGGGGCACTCGGCCCGACATGTCGTTGCCGGTCACCGGCCGCGTTCCGGATCCCGCGGCTGCCCGTTCCGCCGGCGACGCCCAGGCCATGCAACGCGCGCTCGACTACATGGGCCTCGCGCCCGGCACGGCGATGGACACAGTACCGGTGGACCGCGTCTTCATCGGTTCCTGCACCAACGCGCGGCTGGCCGATCTGCGCGCGGCGGCCGACGTGGTGCGGGGCCATCGCGTCAAGCCCGGCGTGCGCGCCCTGGTGGTGCCCGGCTCGCAGCAGGTCAAGGCCGACGCCGAACGCGAGGGGCTCGATCGCATTTTTGCCGACGCCGGCTTCGAATGGCGCGACCCCGGCTGCTCGATGTGCCTGGGCATGAACGACGACGTGCTGGGCGAGGGTGAGCGCTGCGCGTCCACGAGCAATCGCAACTTCGAAGGCCGCCAGGGCAAGGGCGGCCGCACGCACCTGGTCAGCCCGGCCATGGCCGCGGCGGCGGCCATCCAGGGCCACTTCACGGACGTTCGCCAGTGGGAGTACCGGTAATGTCAGCCTCCGCCCCCTTCCGCGTCCACCGCGGCCGCGTGGCGCCGCTGCGGCGGAGCCACGTCGACACGGATCAGATCATCCCGAAGAACTTCCTCAAGCGCATCGAGCGCACCGGCTTCGGGCCGTTCCTGTTTCACGACTGGCGCCGCCTGCCGAACGGCGAACTCGACCCGGCGTTCACGCTCAATCAGCCGGCCTTCGCCGGCGCCACCATTCTCGCTGCCGGACCGAACTTCGGATGCGGCTCGTCGCGCGAGCATGCCGCATGGGCCATTGCCGACGCCGGCTTCCGCGTCGTGATCGCCCCCTCGTTCGCCGACATCTTCCGCAACAACGCCGTCGGCAACGGCCTGGTACCGGTTGCCGTCAGCGACGCAGCCGCCGACATGATTCTCGACCGCGCCGAAGCCGGCGACGGCTACGAACTGGTGGTTGACCTCGAGCGCTGCGAGGTGCGCGACGGGCAAGGCCTGGCCGAGCGCTTCGCCTTCGACGAGGCGTCGCGGCAGCGGCTGCTCGAGGGCAAGGACGAAATCGACCTGATTCTCGCGAACGAAGCCGACATCTCGGCGTTCGAACAGCGGCGCGCGGACAGCCTCGCGTAACGGATTCTGGCTACTGGATATTTCATATGAAACTGCGTGGCGCTCACATCATCTGGTCGTGCCTGGCCGAACAAGGCGTTGACACCGTCTTCGGTTACCCGGGCGGAGCTATTCTGCCGGCCTACGACGCGCTGCTCGATCACCCGATTCGTCACGTGCTGGTCCGCCATGAACAGGGCGCCACGCACATGGCCGACGGCTACGCACGGGCCAGCGGCCGGGTCGGCGTCGCTCTCGCGACCTCGGGTCCCGGCGCCACCAACCTGGTGACCGGCATCGCCACGGCGATGATGGACTCGATCCCGCTGATCTGCATCACGGGCCAGGTGCCGGAAGCGTTGCTGGGTTCCGACGCGTTCCAGGAAACCGATATCACCGGCATCACGCTGCCAATTACCAAGCACAACTACCTGGTGACCCGCGCCGCGGATATCGCGCCGACGCTGCGCGACGCGTTCCGCCTGGCCACGACCGGGCGCCCCGGTCCGGTGCTGGTCGACATCACCAAGAACGCCCAGCAGGAAGAAACCGACTGGCAGCCGCAATGCCGCGCCGGCGAGAAGCCGGCGGCGGCGAAGACCGCGACCGGAGCCCTCGAGCAGGCGACGGCGCTCCTGGCATCGGCGAAGCGGCCCGTGATTCTCGCCGGGCACGGCATTCTCAAGAGCGGCGCGATGGCCGAGGTGCTGACGCTTGCCGAACGCGCGCACATCCCGGTCGCCATGACCCTGCTCGGCATCGGCAGCGTGCCGGCGCAACACCCACTCAACCTCGGCATGATGGGCATGCACGGCGAAGCCTGGGTCAACGACGCCATCCAGGAGGCCGACCTGCTGCTGGCGCTGGGCATGCGCTTCGACGACCGCGTCACCGGCAAGCTGACCGAGTACGCCCGGCACGCGAAGAAGATCCACATCGACATCGACCCGTCCGAGCTGCACAAGAACGTGCGCGCCGATGTCGCGGTAGCGGGCGACCTGAAAACCGTGTTGCAGGAATGGCTGCCGCAGGTTGGCGCCCAGCGCCACGACGCGTGGCTCACCCGCATCGGCGACCTGGCGTGCGGCCCGACCGTCCGCGATCTCGAGGACCTGCCGGACGACGGCCGGCTGTGCGCGGCGCATGTCATCCACGACATCTGGAGGGCCACCGGAGGCAACGCCATCATCGTCACCGACGTCGGCCAGCACCAGATGTGGGCGGCGCAGTACTACAAGGTGCACCAGCCCGGCACGTTCATCACCTCCGGCGGCCTCGGCACCATGGGCTTCGGCCTGCCGGCGGCGATTGGCGCCAAGATGGCCCGCCCCGACAAGGAAGTGTGGGCCATCGTCGGCGACGGCGGCTTCCAGATGACCCAGGCCGAACTGCAGACGATGGTGCAGGAGAACGTCAAGGTCAACGTCGCCATCATCAACAACGGCTACCTCGGCATGGTGCGGCAGTGGCAGCAGTTCTTCCACGATCGCCGCTACTCGTCGACGCCGATGACCTCGCCCGACTACGTCAAGCTGGCCGACGCGCACGGCCTGCCCGGCGTGCGCGTCACGCGCCGCGCCGACATGCCGGATGCGTTGCGCCACGCCCGCGCCTCGGCCGGGGCCGTGGTGATGGATTTCCGCGTGGTGCAGGAAGACACCGTCTACCCGATGGTTTCGCCCGGCGCCGCCCTCAACGACATGATCCGCCGGCCCGGTTCGCCGTCGCTGGTCGAGACGGGAGTCGACCTGCAATGATCGACCCGTCGAAGCCGCGCACCATCGTCGTCCGTTACGAGCACGCGATCGACGCACTGGATCGCGTGGCCTCGATCCTGCGGCGCCAGCGCGTGCGCGCCGAAGCCTTCACCGCGGTCGCGTCGCACGATCGCGCCACCGTGCAGGCCACCATCATGTTCGACAGTTCTGACAAGACGGCGGCGCGCATTGTCTCGCTGCTCGGCAAACAGGTCGGCGTCCTCGCGGTCGAGGAGTGGACTTCAATGGCGAGTCCGCTCGAAGAGTAAACCGGGCCGCTCCGCTGTCGCGTCCCACCGAGGCGCGCAGCTGGCCCCGCCATTCCCGCGAACAGCCGGAGTGGCGCATTCAACCAAGGAACAACTATGGCGACGATGATTCACGACGCGGATGTGGACGTAGCGGCAATCCTGGGGCGCAAGGTGGCGGTGATGGGCTTCGGCTCGCAGGGCCACGCCCACTCGATGAACCTGCGCGACAGCGGCGGCGACGTCCGCGTCGCGGTGCGGCCCGGCAGCCGTGGCTGGCGCGCCGCCGAAGCCGCGGGGTTCACACCGATGGAACCCTCGGCCGCGGCGGCCTGGGCCGACGTCATCATGATGCTGGTGCCCGATCTGGTGCAGCCCGGCCTGTTCAAGAAAGACATCGAGCCGCACCTCACGCCCGGCAAGATGCTGATGTTCGCGCACGGCTTTGCCATCCGCTTCAACTGGATCACGCCGCCCGAAGGCGTTGACGTGTCGATGGTCGCGCCCAAGGCGCCTGGTCATCGCGTGCGCGAAGTGTTCAAGGAAGGCGCCGGCGTGCCCGGGCTGATGGCGATTCACCACGACGCCACCGGCAGCGCGCGCGCGGCGACGCTCGCCTACGCCAAGGCCATTGGCTGCACCCGCGCCGGCGTGATCGAGACGACGTTCTCGGAAGAGACAGAAACCGACCTGTTCGGCGAACAGGCCGTGCTGTGCGGCGGCGTCAGCGCGCTGGTGACCGCGGGGTTCGAGACGCTCGTCGAGGCCGGCTACCAGCCCGAGATTGCCTACTTCGAGTGCCTGCACGAGCTGAAGCTGATCGTCGACCTGATGTATCGCGGCGGCCTGGGCTTCATGCGCTATTCGGTCAGCGACACCGCCGAGCACGGCGACTACACCGGCGGCCCGCGCCTGGTCACGGAAGAAACCAAGAACGAGATGCGGCGGATGCTCGCCGAGATCCGCTCGGGCGCGTATGCCGAGAAGCTGGCGAAGCAGACCCAGAGTGGCTGGTTCGCGGCCGAGCGCGAGAAGAACCGCGAGCACCAGATCGAGCAGGTCGGCGCGAAGCTCCGCGCGCGCATGCCCTTCCTGGAGCCGGCGGCGGCGCCCGAACCTGAAGCCGCCCTCAAAGCCTAAACAGGACCTCCTGGACTCCTGTTGCGCTTACGCTCTAGATCCCGTGGCCGTACCCGGAATCGTGGCCGAAGCCCGAGTCGAACACGTCGACGTAGACGGGCATGGGCGTGACCACCGTCTCGGCCTGCGGTCGCGGCGCGGGCGGGTCGACCATGAGAATGACCGCGCGAACCCCGGCGGCTTGATGGGTGCGAACCGCGCGCTCCACCGCCTGGCACAGCGACGTCAACGCCGCGTCTCCGCGGTCGGCGTCCTGTAAACGTCCATTCATCCACACTTTGGGACTGCTACTGCTGCCTTCCATGATCAATTCCCCTTATCGGCTCGACCGCCGAATCAATAAATCCGAGTCGCCAAATCACAAGATCACCAAATGAAAAAGGCCACCTCCCCTGCGGGTGATGGCCTCTTTTCGAACTCTGCGATCGGCTTGGGCTACATCATCCGCTGGTGGGGCGCAGGCCAATAAGGCCAAAAATCAGCCAAAGGCCCAGGCCGACACCCGTAAGTAGAGCCAGCGAATAGCCCAATGCCACGCCCACGCGCACGACGACCTGGCCGGGCAAGCCCGGGAAGGGACGGCGAACGGCGATCGCGACGGCTTTCATGTGTAAGTAAAGCTTATCGGGCGGGAGCCATACAGGTCAAGTGCCTTATGGCCTGGGGTACCGCGCGAGAATCTCGCGCACCCGCTCAACCGGCAGGGCCTCGGCCTTGCCGGAGCGGCTGGTCACGGTCGTGGCCCGGAGCAGCGAGTTGTAGACCGCCTCTTCCGTGGCTTCGAGCGCGGCCTGAAACAGGGCCGACACCCCGTCGGTGGGCAGCAGCGTCCGTGCCTGCGGGGCGGCCGAACCGAATCGTGTTCTCAGGCCGGGCGCCGTCGAAAAGGCGATGGCAAAATCGCCGCTGCCGTTGCTGTAAGAGGAGCCGGTCCTTCCCAGGCCGAAGATGGCACGGGCCGCCACCCGTTTAAGATCGCGCGCGTCGATCGGCGCATCGGTGGCGACGATGATCATGCAGGAGCCGTCACCGTTGGCCGCGGCATCGGCACCGGGCAATTGCCCCGCGGGCCGCGGTTGATATGCATACCGGCCAAGCAACTGCCCCACCGGCGCCCCGCCCATGGTCAACACGCCGCCGTAGTTGGACTGCACGATCACGCCCAGCGTGTAACCACCTTGGCTGACCGCCAGCTTCCGCGAGGCTGTGCCGATGCCGCCCTTCCAACCAAAAGCCTGTGTCCCGGTGCCAGCGCCGACGCTGCCTTCCGGCACCGCCCCGGTCGTGGCGGCCTTCAGCGCGGCCAATACGTGCTGCGGCCGCACATGCTGGCCGCGGATGTCGTTGAGGCCGCCGTCGTTGGTTTCGCCCACCAGGGCGTTGACCGAGCGAACGTTCTCGTTGCCCGGCTGATCCAGTGTCCAGCGCACCAGTCCATCCATCGCCGCGCCGACGCTCAGGGTATTGGTCAGGGCAATTGGCGTCTCGATGGTGCCCAGCTCGTCAACCTGGGTCGAGCCGGCGAGTTTGCCAAAAGCGTTGCCGACGTAGACGGCGCCGGGGACCTTGTCCTGGAAGACGTTGCCGGCATGTGGCACGACGACGGTGACGCCGGTGCGCACGGCGTCTCCCTCGATCAGCGTCGCATGCCCGACGCTTACGCCGCTGACGTCGGTGATCGCGTTGAGCGGCCCCGGAGCAAACACACCGGGCGCCAGTCCAATCTCCCTCGCGCGAGGCCGAACGTCGGACTGCGCCAGCACACCAGCCGCGCCGACCACCAACACCGCCGTGAAAATATGTCGTCTCATTTTTTTGTCCACCCCCAGGCACCTGAGGCACCCCGGGCACCTTAGGCACCCTAGGCACCTTAGTTTTTGATGATACGATTTTCACGGTCGCATGCGGCATATCCCTATCGAAGCCATCGACGAAGCCGCGCAGCACGTCTACGCCGCGGCCGTCCGCACGCCCCTGATCAAGCTCGACCTGCCGTTCGACAGCGACGGCCCGCCGCGCCCGGAGATTTACCTCAAGCTCGAGTCGCTGCAGCCGATTGGCTCGTTCAAGATCCGCGGCGCCTGGAACGCCATCCGCAAGCTGAGTGGCGATCAACTGCGCGGCGGCGTCTGGACGGTGAGCGCCGGCAATGCCGCCCAGGGAGTCGCGTTCGCCGCCAAGCGCGCCGGCGTGCCGTGTTCGGTGATGGTCATGGACACCGCGCCCGACACCAAGCTGCGCTCGATCGAGCGGCTCGGCGCCACCATCGTCAAGGCCAGTTACGACGAGTGCTGGCAGACGGTGATTGCCCACGCCTCGCCGCGCATGCATGGCCACTTCGTGCACCCGTTCGACGATGACGACTTCATTGCCGGCAACGCCACGGCCGGCCTCGAGATCCTGGAAGATTTGCCCGACGTGGACGCGGTCGTCGCCTCGCTCGGCGGCGGCGGGCTGCTGGCGGGCATCGGCGCGGTGATGCGGGCGCGCAAGCCGGCGGTGAAGATCTTCGCCGCCGAACCGGCGACGGCCGCGCCACTGGCGGCCTCGCTGGCCAAGGGCGAACCCTGCTACTTCGACGCCTGGACGGCATCGTTCGTCGACGGCGCCGGCGGCAAATCAGTGCTGACCACCATGTGGCCGCTGCTGAAGGACCTGGTCGACGGCTCGATCGTGATGGAGCTGGCCGACATCGCGGCGGCCATGCGCTATGCGGCCGACCGCGTTCATGTGGTGGCCGAAGGCGCCGGCGGCTGCGCGATTGCCGCGGCGATGAGCGGCCGCGCCGGCACCGGAAAAGTCGTCGCCGTCGTCTCGGGCGGAAACATCGACCTGGCGCGGTTTGCCAAACTGGTAGGCGCCGCGTAATCACCAGACCACCAATTCACTAGATCACGAGATCCGAGACCCGCCATGTCAGAAGAACGCTTCTCCTCTGCCGCGCCGCTGCCGGCGCGCATTCACCGCCTGCACGAACTCGCGCTCGACCTGTGGTGGAGCTGGGACAAGCGCGCGCGCGAGGTCTTCCGCCGCCTCGATTACGAGCTGTGGCGGGGCACCGACCACAACCCGGTGCGCATGCTGCAGAGCATCACCACCGAGCAGCTCGCCGCCGCCGCCGGCGACGAGGCGTTCCTCAAGGCCTACGACCAGGCCATCTTCGGCCTCGACGAGGCCCGCACCCAGGCTCACCCGTGGTGGCAGGAACGCGCCTCGTTGATCAACGGCGGCAGCATCGCCTACTTCTCCGCCGAGTTCGCGCTGCACCAGTCGCTGCCGATCTATGCCGGCGGTCTCGGCGTGCTCGCCGGCGACCACTGCAAGGAGGCCGCCGACCTGGGCGTGCCGCTGGTGGGCGTCGGCTTCATGTATCCGCAGGGCTACTTCCTGCAGCGCATGAGCAACGAGGGCTGGCAGGAGGAGCGCTACCAGCGCATCAGCTGGACCGAGGCGCCGATTGAAGCGGCGCTGACGCCCGACGGCAAGCCGTGCATCACGGCGGTGCCGCTGGGCGATCGCACGGTGCTGGCCGCGGTGTGGCGCGTCCGCCTGGGCAAGGTGCGGCTGTTCCTGCTCGATACCGACCTCGAGGAGAACGCGCCCTGGGATCGCGAGTTGTCGGCGCGGCTCTACGGCGGCGACCGGGAAACCCGCATTCAGCAGGAGATCATCCTGGGCATCGGCGGCGTGCGCGCGCTGCGCGCGCTCGGCATCACACCGACGGTATGGCACCTCAACGAGGGCCATGCGGCGTTCGTGGCGCTGCAGCGCATCCGCGAAGGTATCGAGAAGGGCGAGTCGTTCGACACCGCGCTCGACAACGTGCGCCGCTCCACGGTGTTTACGACTCACACACCGGTACCGGCCGGACACGACGCCTTTCCGTTTCACCTGGTCGAGAAGCACCTCGCCGGCTCGTGGGGCGAGATCGGCGAACATCGGCCCAGGTTCCTGGCGCTGGGCGAGTACGACAACGGCAGCGGCTCGCAGTTCAACATGACGGCGCTGGCGCTGCGTACCGCGGCCCACGTCAACGGCGTCAGCGCGCTGCACGGCGAGGTGACGCGGACGATGTGGCGGCCGATGTGGCCCGAGTTGCCCGCCGACCAGATCCCGGTGCGCAGCATCACCAACGGCGTGCATGTCTCCACCTGGATGGCCGGGTCGGTGTTCGAGGTCCTGAACCGGCATTTCGGCCCAGGCTGGCTCGATCAGGTCGACGACCCGGCGCTGTGGGAGCGGCTGCTCGACATCCCCGACGCCGATATCTGGAACATGCGCCAGGCAATGCGCACCGACCTGTTCACGTTCATCCGCGAGCGCATGCGCTCACGCTGGTCGGGCGAACAGGTCAGCCCGTCGCGCATTGTCGCCGCCGGCAGCATGCTCGATCCCAATGCGCTGACGCTGGGGTACGCCCGCCGCTTCACCGCCTACAAGCGGCCCGAGCTGATCTTCCACGATCCGGATCGACTGGCGCGGATCGTCAACGCCATCGACCGGCCGGTGCAGATCGTGTTCGCCGGCAAGGCGCACCCGGCCGATGAGCCGGCGAAGCACCACCTGCAGCGCGTGTTCAAACACGCGCTCGACCCGGCGTTCGGCGGACGGCTGGCGTTCATCGACGACTACGACATGCACCTGGCCCACTACCTGGTGCACGGCTGCGACGTGTGGCTGAACAACCCGCGCAAGCCGCTCGAGGCGAGCGGCACCAGCGGCATGAAGGCGGCGTTGAACGGCGTGCCCCACCTCAGCATCGGTGACGGCTGGTGGGCGGAGGGCTACAACGGCAAGAACGGCTGGTTGATCGAGAGCCAGGCCAATCCCGACGACCAGGCGGCCACCGATGCCGCCGACGCCGAGTCGCTCTACTCACTGCTCGAAAACGAGGTGGTGCCGCTGTTTTACGACCGCGATGCCCGCGGCCTGCCGCGCCGCTGGATCCAGGTGGTTCGAGAAGCGATGCGCTCGAACGTGCCGCGATTCTCGACCCGGCGCATGGTCAAGCAGTACATCACCGAGATGTACGCGCCGGCCGCCTCGGCTAGCCACAAGGGCTAGCTTCGGCCGGCCAGGGCCGCGCCTGGTGCCGCCCGAGTCAGCGAAGGCGGCCCACGCTCTCGGCTGCCTCGGCGTACCACTTGCGCCACGCGTCGAGAATCTCGGGCGTGGCGTTGTTTGCCTTCTCCGTGGCCATGCGCGCATCGCGCGCGGCCTCCATCAATCTGGTCATCGGCGACACTTCGCTCGCCCCTGCCGACGACAGGTAGAGCGCCGTGGTCGCCACCGCGATGGCGACGTGCTGCATTTCGGCCGGACTGGTCTTCTCCAGGGTGTCGAGGTTGGTGTGGTAGTAGCGGTCGGTGAAGTGCCAGTTGAGCAACGCCGGCACGCCGGCATCGGTGAACACGGTGTGATCGCTGCCGCCTTCATAGGGATTGGTGCGCACGACCCACCCGGTATCGCGCGCGCGGCGCAGCGCCACCGCCAGGTGCAGGTCGTTTAGAAAGCTGCCGCGAACCGTGGCCGGATCGACCTTGCCGGCGCCCCACTCAGAATGCGGGTCGGACGGACGCTCCCACAGCGCCGAGGGATCCGGGCCCTTCTCGATCAGGAAGGTGCCGCCGGTCTGCGTCGTGTCCTGCCCGGTCATATCGAGCGACAGCATGGCCAGCACCCGCCGCGCGTCTTCGGGATGGTCCTTGAGCCACTGCTGGCTGCCGCGGATTTCGTCCACCCATAAGAATGTGATGGTGCGTTCAGGACGCGGTGCGGCGCCGCTGCGCACGGCGTCGTGCATCGCCAGCGCCGCCGCGAGCAGGGTGCCGCAGCCGCTGGCGTTGTCGTTCGCGCCCGGTTCCTGGACGTGGGCGACCAGCACCACCCGCTCCGCGGCCTTCGACCGGCCGGGAATGTCGACCGCCAGCGTGCGATTCGGCCGGCGGTGGAACACGGTGTCGATCTCCACGTGCACCGTGACCGGCCCCTTCGCCAACTCGTCGCGCAGCCGCCGCGCCGCGCGCGGCGTGGCCTTGAAGCCGAACGACTGCAACGGCTCGTTGAACGGGATACTGCCCCACTGCAGCACGTCGGGCGTCTGGTCGGGGCGGGTGTAGGCCGCCAGGTCCGACGAGATCACGCCGGCGGCGCCGCGGGCGCGCACGGCCTGCTGCCAGGCCGCGCCGAGCGATCCGCTGACCAGCACCACGGCCCCCTTGACGTCCTTACCGTCGTACGCGGCGGCGCTGGTACCGGTGCCGGCGTCAACGATGCGATACGAAGCGCCACCGGCCGGCGTGCTGAACGAGTTGATCGCCAAAGCCACGCGGTGGCTCTCGCGCGACAGCAACACCTCCCCGCCGGGACCACCGAGCCGCAACGTGCCGGTGCGCTGCTCCCAACCAGTGCTCGAGTCCTGGAAGGTCTCGTAGCGAGGCGACAGGCCGGCGGCGGCCAGCCGGTCGAAGATGTATTGCTGCGACTGCTCGAATGCCGGATTGCCCGCCAGCCGCCACATCGGCGCCATCATCCGCACCGTCGCCATCGCCACCTCGGCATCCACCCGCGGCGCCAGGGCCTGGTAAATGGCCTCGGCAGCCGGCGGCAGCGCCCGGTCGAGTGGCGGCAGGTGGAGTGGCGTCTGCGCGACGAGCGTCGACGATAGCAACAACACGAATACGCACTTTTTCATTCAGCTCGCTCCGCCGGTGCACCTTGGGCACCCCAGGCACCCCAGGCACGCCAGGCACCCTTGGCACCTTTCCCTCGTGAGGTACAATTCCCCTGTCATGTCTCGCAAGTCAATTGGGAATAAGAAGGGCTGCGCGTTGTGCGGCGCCAAGGAAGTCTCGGAGCCGCGCGGCGAAGAACGCTACTGCCGCGACTGCTGGGACAAGAAGATCGCTGTCGAAGAGATCGTCGCCCGCGAGTTCGCGCTGAAGCGTTACATCCGCGCGCACAGCGCCGAGAAGTACCTGGTCTATCACTCCACCCAGAAGCGGCCCATCGGCCAGATCATCGTCGTCGACGATGGCTACGACCTGTTTCTGACGATGACGATCTACCCCAACTTCGCGTGGGACGACCCGGCGTACCACCTCGAGGGTGACCCCGAGGGTCGCACCTTCGCTGAACTGCTGGTCGATGTGGTGGCCACCGAGGTGATCGAGCCGTGGGGCGGCGGAAAATGGCACCTGGAAGTCTTCCGGTCCACGGCAGCTGAGCCGGAGGACTGGAACGGCGAGATGTAGATATATAATCCGTCCTCGGAGGGTTCATCTGATGAAATTTCAACAGCGGTTGGCAGTGGCTGCGGCGCTTGGACTGCTACTCGCCCCGGCAGCTTTCGCGGGCCAGGCGCCCGCGCCGGCGGCACAGGCCGCACCCAGGAAATTGATCTCGCCCGTGCGCGGCGAGGCGACCGTGGAGTTCACCAAGCCCAACACCAAGGTGGTTGGCGCCAATGTCGTAACCGTCATCACGGTGAAAAACACGTCGGCGGCGCCGATTGCCGGCTTCAAGCTCGAGGAAAGCTGGATCGACAAGACCGGCACCCTGTCGGGCGGCGACACTTACCGCCACCCCAAGCCGTTCATGCCCGGCGAAGTGATCACGGTGACGCTGACCACGCCGCGCAATGCCCGCATGGCCAGCAACAGCTACAACTTCTCCCACGCCAACGGCACCATCAAGCCGAAGAACGTGCCGAAGATCGTTCCCAGCACCTAACGGGAACGTGGCGGAACTGATGGGCGGGCCGGACCGGATGGAGCGGCCCGCCTTCTTCTTTTAGCCGGCAATCCGGTCGGCCAGTCCAGCCACGACGGGCACGCGCCAGGTGTCGCCGCGCCAGGTCCTCAGCAGCAGGACCAGCCACAGGACCACGGCCGCCAGCCAGACGACGTTCCCGGCCGCCTGCAGCAGGCGAAACGACGGCCCGGTCACGAAGAAGGCCACGGCACTTGCGCCGCCCGACGCCAGCATGACCGCCGACAGCACCCCGAAGATCACCAGCGACTGCGCGGCGTGGAATCGCACGCCGCGATGCTGGCGTTCGGCGAACAGAAACACCACGCCCGTCAACCACCAGCCCGCGTAGCACAGCACCGACGACAGCCGCGCGTCGACGCCGGTGCTGGTGGGCTCGACCATGATTACGGCTGCACTTCCGGAATCACGCGGAACACCACTTCTTGCGCGCTGGTGTTACGGTCGCCGACACGGGCGGTGGCCTCGACACGCAGCACGTAGAGCCCCGGCGCCAGCTCCTTGAGCGGCACCCGCGCCTGGAAGCCGTAGCCGCCGGCGCCGCTGCCGCGCTCCGAGCTGTCGCGCTCTTCGCGGGCCTGGAACACGGTCTGGCCGCCCTCGGCCTTCACGGTCGCGGCGATCTCGACCTTGTGCGGCTGCTTGATGTTGTCGTAGACCTCGGTGAAGAACGCCAGTTCGTCGGCGGTCGAGAACTCGCGGTAGCTCGACAGCGGGCCGGGCAGCAGCTTCTCGAGCGGATCCTTCGGCCTGATGGTCGGCGCCACGCCGCTCATGGCCGACGTGATCGCCAGGCCGCTCATCGACAGCGGCGACTTCCCGAAGTCGGGCACCTCGAGGTCGAACGTCACCGAACCGGCTTTGCGGGTATTGCCCTCGCGAACGGCGACCCGCAATTGATAGCGCCCGGGCGCCAGGTCCAGCGACTGGATGACGCGGAAGCCGGTGGCCTTGACCCGGTTCGCCGTGTCGGGCTTCATGCTCAGGTTCACGGTGTTGCGATCGCCGTAGGTCGTCTTGCCCTTCTCGTCGGTGGCCATCGTCATCACTTCGAGATCGTTCTTGAACGCCCCGGCTTCCTCGCTGAACGGCAGCGAGCTGCCGTTGACGAGCGTCGAGATCACCACCGAGCCCTTGGGGGCCGGCCCCTTGAACACGACCGCGGTCATGCCGAGCGGCAGGCCCGGCAGCGGCAGCGGGCTTTCAATCGCGTCGCGCAGTTCCGGCGAGGCCGAGTTGGCCGTGGTCGGCTTCGCCTCGGGGGCGCGGCCGCGCGGGGCGACGTAGCCCTTGCGGGCGCGCACGACCAGGCCCGGCTTGTTGTTCAACTTCACCTCGATCTTCCGGAACCGGCCGTCACGACGGTCGTTGGTCGAGTAGTAGCCCATCACGTAGTAGGCGCTGTTGTCGTCGACGATGCGCTGGAAGGCGGTGGCGAAGTCGTTCTGGTTGACGGCGGCAAAGCCGCCGGTTTCCTCCGACAGCACCCGCAGGCTGTCTTGGCCGAGCCGGACTTCGTTGAACATCGCGCCGGCGCCCAGCCCGAGGCTGTTGTCCTCCGGAAACGACTGAATCTGGATCATGTCGTCGCCGGCCGTGGCCAGGCCGCGCGGGTCGACGCCGTAGACTGCGACATTCGCGCGGGTGGCGGCGGCAATGACCTCGCGCGTCGCATCCATGACCACGGTCGCCTCGGTGTTCTCGAACACGTTGCTGATGTCGTAGTCGATGCCCTCACTGAACATGACCAGCGCCTTGCGGCGGCCGCGGATGTTGCCGAGGTACTCCGACAGGTTGCGGATCGTCTGCAGGGCGTTGCGGGCGTGGTAGCCGCGCTCCTTGTCGTCGAGGTCGCCGGGCTTCTGGTCGGCGTTGGGGGTGCCGGCGTTGCGGAAGTAGTCGTCGATCTTGTTCATGGTCGCCGAGCGCAGCTTCTGGCCCATGAACTTGTCGACCGCCTGCAGCAGCAATCGCTGGTTGGTCGTGAAATCCTGCGACGCGTCGGAGCGTCCGCCGGTGTAGACCACGGCCGCCATGTCGTTGCTGCCGATGTACTTTTCGATGAACCGGCGCGCCGCCAGCTTGGTGCGGGCCGACCGCAGCGGGTGCGTGTGCAGGTCGTCGAGCACGAGCAGGTAGATGCGACCGTCGGCGGCCTGCAGGTTGGTGCGGACGTCAGGTTCGATCGGCTTGGACGCAAACAGCGGGCGTTCGATCCGTTCAACCGGGATGTTGACGAACGAGAACGCCGTGACCTGCTGCGGCTTGCCGTCCTCGAGCACCTGGAAGTCGGCGGCGGTCAGGCCGGGAATGAACTTGCCCTGCGCGTCGAGCACCCGCGCATCCACCTCGACGTAGTTAATCTCGGCGCGGAAGGTAATGGGCGGCTGCTGCGGCGCCGCCGGCTGGGGCGCCTGGCCGTGAAGCTGGCCGGCGGCGGCAGCGACCGTCAGGAATCCGAAGAGAAGGGTTCGTGTCGTCATAGATCAACTCAAACGGCGCCTGCCGGGATGACCCGGCGCGCGCTCGCAACGGTAACGCTGGCAGCTTGATTATAGGACGCCCGGCCGCTCCGCCCGGTTCTCTGCGTCCGCTATAATCGACGGAATATGCCCCTTAACGTGGCTGCCATTCAGAGGGCGCTGGTCGCTGAAGGCCTGGCCGGCTGGCTGCTTTACGATTTTCACGGCTCGAATCCGGTCGCCAACAGCGTGACCGGCATGAGCGGCACCGGCAAGCTGGCCACGCGGCGGTGGTTTTACCTGATTCCCGCGGCGGGCGAGCCGCGCGCGCTGGTGCACGCCATCGAGCGCCACAACCTCGATCACCTGCCGGGCACCAAGACGGTCTATGCCGGCCGTGAGCAACTCGAAACCGGGCTGGCCGGCCTGCTCCGGGACGTCGGCCGCGTTGCCATGGAGTATTCGCCGCGCTGCGCCATCCCGTACGTCTCGCGCGTTGACGCCGGCACCATCGAGCTGGTGCGCGGAGCCGGCGTCGAGGTGGTGTCGTCGGGCGATCTGGTTCAGCAGTTCGAAGCTTGCTGGAGCGAAGCGGCCATCGCCACGCACCGCCAGGCATCGGAAGCCTTGTACCGGATCAAGGACCGCGCCTTTGAATCGGTCGCGCGGCGCCTGCGCGACGGCGTGCCGACCACCGAGTACGACATCCAGCAGCAAATGGTCGGCTGGTTCGGCGACGAGGGCCTGGTGGCCGACTCGGCGCCCTGCGTGTCGGCCCAGGAGAACGCCGGCAATCCCCACTACCTCGCCTCGGCGGCCACCCATCGCGTGATCCGCCGCAACGAGCTGGTGCTGCTCGACCTGTGGGGCAAGTTGACCGCGCCGGGCGCGGTGTATGCCGACATTACCTGGATTGGATTTGTCGGGACCGACGTGCCCGAACCGATGACCCGCGCGTTCGCCGCGATCTGCGGCGCGCGGGACGCCGCGGTCGAGGTGGTGCAGGACGCCGCCCGGGCCGGACGCGACGTCCGCGGGTTCGAGGCCGATCGGGCCGCTCGCAAAGTGTTGCAGGATGCGGGGTTTGGTGACGCCATCCTCCACCGAACCGGCCATAGTCTGGGTGAAAACGTCCATGGTAATGGGGCCCACCTCGACGATTACGAAACCCACGACGAGCGGCGGCTGCTGCCCGGCAGTGGGTTTACGATTGAGCCGGGCCTGTATTTCAAGGATTTTGGCGTCCGGACCGAGATCAACATGGTCTGGACCGCGGCCGGCCCTGAAGTCACCGGGCCTCGCCAGGCGGCCATCGTCACGTTAGTCTAGGGTAGGAAACAAACGCGGGTTGGTTGGAGGACGTCAATGTCGAGCCGGAAAACGACGCTGTTCTATTCGTTACTGATCATGGTGGCTTCGCTCGCGGTGGGGATGGTGATTGCCTCCCGCCTTGACCTGACGCCCGCCTCGTCGGCGCAGACCATGGCGGCGCCGCCCATGAACAGCGCCCCGCTCAGTGGCCCCGTCGATGCCGCCACGTTCCGCAACATTGCCAAGTCGATGAGCCCGGCGGTGGTCAACATCCGCAGCACCTCGGTGCAGCGCGCGCAGGAGATGACCGAGTTCTTCGGCGGCGGCGGCGGTGGCGACGACCTGCTCGAGCGCTTCTTCGGCGGCGGCCAGGGCGGTGGGCAGCAACGGCGCCAGCGCCCGCGCGAGCAGGAAACACAGGCCGCCGGCACCGGCTTCGTGATCAGCAAGGATGGCTTCATCCTCACCAACAACCACGTGGTCGAGGGCGCCAGCAAGATCGAAGTGAACTTCCTCGGCGAAGAGGTCGACGTGTTTCATGAGGCCAAAGTCGTCGGCCGCGACCCGTTGACCGACAGCGCTTTGATTCAGCTGGTCGAACCCAAGAAAGACCTGATGGAAGTGAAGTTCGGCGACTCGTCGCAGATGGAGCCGGGCGACTGGGTGATGGCCATCGGCAACCCGTTTGGCCTGGCCCACACCGTCAGCGTCGGCGTGATCAGCGCCACCGCCCGGCCGTTTCCGATCGCCGAACAACGTTCCGTCGACGTGTTACAGACCGACGCCGCCATCAACCCCGGTAACTCAGGCGGCCCGCTGCTGAACGCCCGCGGTGAAGTGATCGGCATCAACACCGCCATCTACACCGACTCGCGCAACCAGGGCAACATCGGCATCGGCTTCGCCATCCCGATCAACAGCGTGCGCGAGCTGATTCCGCAGCTGCGCACCGGCAAGGTGACACGCGGCGTGATCGGCGTGCAGGTGACGGTGGTCCCGACCGAAGCCCTGGCCGAGTTCGGACTCAAGGAGCGCAAGGGCGCTCTGGTCAGCGTCGTCACGCGCGGCCAGCCCGCCGCCAAGGCCGGCATCGAGCCGGGCGACGTCATCATCGAGTTCAACGGCAAGCCGATCAAGAACCGCGACGAACTGGTGGCCACGGTGGTGGTCACCAAGCCGGGGACGACGGTCCCGGTCAAGGTGATGCGCGACAAGACCGAGCGCACGCTGAGCCTCACCGTCGGCGAACTGGACCTCGAGGACGAAGGCAACCGTGCCGCGGCGACTCGTGAAACGTCGACCGAACCGGACGAACAGGCCTCGCAGGGCTTCGGCATCACGCTGGGCACCCTCACGCCAGACGTGGCCCGGCGCCTGCGCGCGCCGGCCGATACGCAGGGCGTTCTGGTCTCGGACGTCGAACAGGGCAGCCCGGCGTTCCGCCAGGGCCTGACGCGCGGCGACATCATCACCCAGGTCAACCGGCGGCCGGTGCGCACGCCGCAAGAGGCTGGCCGCGAGCTGTCGCAGGTGCCGTCGGGCGGCACCGCGTTCCTGCTCGTGATGCGCGGCGGCCAGGAGCAGTTCTTCACCGTCCGCAAGGAATAGTCGATGGCGCTCGAGCGCGAGATCAAGCTTCGTTTCAGTAGCGCCGAAGAGGCGCGAACGAAGATCCTCGCGCTCGGCGCCACGCCGCTTCACGGCCGGCGCCTGCAGGAGGATGCCCTGCTCGACACCGAGGACGAGGCGCTCAGGCGGCAACGCTCGACCCTCCGCGTGCGCTCCGAGGGCGGCAAGAGCCTGCTCACCTTCAAGGGCCCGGTCCTGCCTGGCCTGATCAAGATCCGCGAGGAGCACGAGACCGTGGTCGCCGACGGCACCGCACTGCTCGCCATCCTGCAAAGTCTCGGCCTTCACATCTGGTTCCGCTACGAGAAATACCGCGAGGAGTTCGAGGCGGACGATGTGGTGATGGCGGTGGATGAGACGCCGGTCGGCGTGTTCGTGGAACTGGAAGGCGGCGAGGCGGCCATTCACGCGACGGCCCGCGCCCTTGGCTTTGTCCAGTCCGACTACATCACCGATTCGTATCGCTTCCTGTTCCTCCAGCATCGCGACGCGAACGGCCTGGCCGCTCACGACATGGTGTTTGCCGGCATGCCCACCACCGCGACCGAATGATCGACCTGTCCCGCTGGCCGGCCCTGGTCCTCGCGGCCGGCCTTGCCACCCGCCTGCAGCCGCTGTCGGCCGTCCGCGCCAAGGCGGCGCTGCCGGTGGCCGGCGAGGCGCTGGTGCTGCGCATTCTGCGCTCGCTGCGGGCCGCGGGCCTCACGCGCGTCGTGCTCAACCTGCATCACCGTGCCGACACCATCACTCGCGAAGTGGGTGACGGCGCCGGGTTGGGGCTGGCGGTGCGTTATTCGTGGGAAACCGAGGTGCTGGGGTCGGCCGGCGGGCCGGCCCGCGCGGTGCCATTGCTGGAATCCGATCGCTTCCTGATCGTCAACGGCGACACGCTGGCGGATGTCGACCTGACCGCGCTGGCCGCGCAACACGTTGACACCAACGCCTTGGTCACGATGGCCGTGGTCGATGGCGATCCGAAATACAACGGCGTCATCGCCGGTGCCGCCGGCATGGTCCGTGGCTTCGGCCGGGAGCCTGGCGCGTTTCACTTCATCGGCGTCCAGGCGGTCAACGCGGCCGCGTTCGCCGGCGTCAACCCGTCGGCGCGGTCCGAGACCGTGCATGGCCTGTATCCGGCGCTGATTGCGCAACGGCCGGGCAGCGTGCGGGTGATGCCAACGGCGGCCGCGTTTTTCGACATCGGCACGCCGCGCGACTACCTCGAAACGGCGCTGACCCTGGCTGCCCGCGAGCGCCGCCCGACCGACCGCGGCGCCGGCTGCGAGATCGCCGCCGACGCCACCCTCACCGACACGATCTTGTGGAACGACGTGCGCATCGGCGCCGGCGCCTCCCTCACCCGCTGCATTGCCGCCGACGGCGTCACCGTGCCGGCCGGCGCCCGTCATGTCGAATGTTCGCTGGTTATGCGCGACAATGAACTGGTCGTCGAACCGTTCTAGAACTGAACTGAAACTTTTCACTTAAACTCTCAACCGTCAACTTTCAACCTTCACCCTTCCAGCTTCATTCTTGTGGACCCACGACTAGAACAGTACCTCGCCCTTCATGGCCTGGCGCCCCGCGTCACCACCGTCATGCCGCTGACCGGCGACGCCTCCGACCGCCGCTACTTCCGCGTGCTGCTGAAGGGTGAGAAGCCGATCGTGCTGGCCCTCCACCAGGGGCCGATCGAGTTCGAGAAGATGCCGTTTGTGGCGATCGCGCGCCTGCTGCGGCAAATGCCGGTGCCGGTCCCGGCCATCCTGCATCACTCCAACGAACTCGGCGTCCTCGGGCTCGAAGATCTCGGCGATGTCACGTTACAGGCGCACCTCGGCGCCACCACGCCGGCCGAGCACGCCGCCCTTTACCGGCAGGCGGTGTCGTTCATCGCGCACATGCAGCAGCGCGGCGACGAGTTGCGGTCGCCGGACTATCCGCCGTACGCGATCGCCTTCGACGTCGAGAAGCTCACCTGGGAGCTGGAGTTCTTCGTCCGGCAGTACCTGCTTGCCTACAAGGGCGCGTCGCCGAGCGAGGCGCAGCGAGAGGCGCTGCGTGGCGAGTGGTCGGCCATCGTCGAGGAACTGGCCGGCGAACCGCGCGTGCTGTGCCATCGCGACTACCACAGCCGCAACCTGATGCTGCACGAGGGCTCGCTCTACATCATCGACTTCCAGGACGCGCGCATGGGTCCCGACACGTATGACCTGGTATCGCTGCTGCGCGACTCGTACGTGGACCTCACGGCGGCTCAGGTCGACGAACTGATCGCCTTCTTCCTGGCGCTCAAGGGCCGGCGGCAGGACGAAGCGGAGTTCCGGCGGCGGTTCGACCTGATGGCGCTGCAGCGCAACCTCAAGGCGCTCGGGACGTTCGGCTACATGACCACCAGCCGCAACAACACCGTCTACATCCAGTACATCCCGCGCACCCTCAGCCACGTCAAGGCCAACCTGGCGAAGTATCCGCGGTTCACTCGCCTGCGGGACCTGCTCGACGAGTGGCTGTGAAGTGGTATTTTTAGTTCTGTGACATCTGTGTCATCTGCGGCCCTGGCCTGAAGACATCCGTGTTTGGAATATCCACTCACCTCTATCTGAACGATCGGCTGGAACGCGACCACCTGGTCGAGATTGCCGCTCATGGGTTCGAGGCGGTCGAGGTGTTCGCTGTGCGCGACCATTTCGACTACCACGATCGCCGCGCCGCGCTCGCGCTCGCCGAATGGCTCGACGACACCCGGCTGAGGTTGCACTCGTGCCATGCGCCGATCGCGGCAGAGTTCGCCGGCGGCGTGTGGCGCGACGGCTACACCCTGGCGGCCGCTGACGAAACCCGGCGCAAACGCGCCGTCGAGGAAACCGCGGCCGCGCTGAACCTCGCCACGCTCGTGCCTTACCAGGTGCTGGTGCTCCACTGCGGCGTGCCGGCGCCGCACGGCCAGGCGGCCGACAATCACGTGCCCGCCATGGTCCGCAGCCTCGAAGAGTTGTCGCCGCTGGCGGCGGCCGCTGGCGTCAGGCTGGCGGTCGAAGTCATTCCGAACGCAATGTCGACCGCGGCCTCGCTGGTCGATCTGCTCGAAAGCGACATCGAGGCCGAGCGCCTGGGCATTTGCCTGGATGCCGGGCACGCCCGGTTGATGGGCGACGTGGTCGACGCCATCGAAACCTGTTCGGGACACCTCGTCACGACGCACCTGCACGACAATCGCGGGCGGAGCGACGACCACCTGGTGCCCGGCCAGGGCGTGATCGACTGGGAGGCGGCACTGCTGGCGTTCCAGAAGGTGGGCTACGACGGCGCCTGGATGTTCGAGCTGGCCGTGGCCGCGGAACGGCGCCCGGTGCTCGAGCGCGCCGTCAAGGCGCGCGAGCGATTCGAGTCGCTCCTCACCATCGGCGACGAGATGATGGGACAAGGCGGGTTGGGCGAGTAAGGCCGGTTGGACAGGTTGGGACATGCACACTTACATCAACAAAATCGGTGAACACGTCGGCGCGTCGGTGACCATCAAGGGCTGGCTGCACAACCGGCGGTCGAGCGGCAAGATCCACTTCCTGGTGGTCCGCGACGGCACGGGTTTCCTGCAGGTCGTGATGGGCAAGAAGGACGTGGACGAGGCGACCTTTGCCACGGCCGATCACCTCAGCCAGGAAAGCGCCATCATCGTCACCGGCACGGTGCGCGCCGACGAGCGCGCGGCCGGCGGCTACGAGCTGATCGCCAGCAGCCTCGAGGTGGTCAACGCGGCGCACGATTATCCGATCACGCCGAAGGAACACGGCGTCGACTACCTGATGGATCGCCGGCACCTGTGGATCCGCGCCGAGCGCCAGACGGCGATCCTGCGCGTCCGCCACGAGATCATCAACGCCGTGCGCGACTTCTTCAACGACCAGGGGTTCATCCTGGCCGACACGCCGATCTTCACCCCGGCGGCGTGCGAGGGCACCACGACGCTGTTCCCGGTCGAGTATTTCGAACACGAGAAGGCCTACCTGACGCAGAGCGGACAGCTCTATAACGAGGCCAACGCCATGGCCCTCGGCAAGGTCTACGCGTTCGGGCCGACCTTCCGGGCCGAGAAGAGCAAGACGCGACGCCATCTGACCGAGTTCTGGATGGTCGAACCGGAAATGGCGTATGCCGACCTGAACGACGTCATCACGCTCGCCGAGGGGCTGATCACCTCGGTCGTCGCCCGCGTGCTGGACCGCCGCCAGAAGGAGCTGAAGACGCTCGAGCGCAACACCAGCAAGCTCGAAGCGGTGAAGGCTCCGTTCCCGCGGCTGCACTATGACGAGGCGGCGAAGATCCTGCTCGACAAGGGCCTGCCCTTCCAGGTCGGCGGCGACCTCGGCGGCACCGACGAGACGGTGCTGTCAGAACAGTTCGACCGTCCGGTGTGCGTGACGCACTACCCCGCCGCGATCAAGGCGTTCTACATGAAGCCGGATCCGAACGAGATGGACAAGGCGCTGTGCGTAGACGTGCTCGCGCCCGAAGGCTACGGCGAGATCATCGGCGGCGGCCAGCGCCTCGATGACCTCGATCTGCTGCTGCAGCGGATCAAGGAACACGGCCTGCCGCAGGAGGCGTTCGAGTGGTACCTCGACCTGCGCCGCTACGGATCGGTGCCGCACGGCGGCTTCGGCATGGGCATCGAGCGCTGTGTCAGCTGGATCTGCGGGCTCGAGCACGTCCGCGAGACGATTCCCTACCCGCGCATGCTCTACCGCATATACCCCTAGATATGCGGGACAAAAGGGGCTTAGGGGCCTAGGGGCTTAGGGCCTAAGGGCTTAGGGGCATAGGGGCTTAGGGGCTTAGGGGCTTGAAGGATCGAAGGTCTGGGCTTGATCCGGATGTCGGTTCCAATGCCGGTGCCGTCGAACGTGTGGAACAAGACGTTCCTGCCCGGCTGGCCCTCGCGGTCGGGCTGACTCTCACGGACGATCCAGTACGCGGCCCCATGGGCGCGGACGATCGCCTCGAGCGCTTCGCCGGCGGACACCGCACCGGTCTTGACACTGAATTTGCGCGCGCCCTGCTCGGTGCGTGTGCCCAGGCTGGCCGCTAGACTGCGCGGCACTCCCGAAATCGCCGAGACGATGGCATCGAGCGCGCCGCCGAGCGTGGTGTCCTCGATCGCGAACGAGCCGGAGGTGAAGTTGAGCACGTTGGTCGCATCGGCCCACGCGGCGACTGGACGAATGACGACGACGCCGTCACGCTGCACCACTCGATAGCGCGGATCCATCGCCACCAGCTTGTCAATCGCCTGGCCGACGGTCATGCCACGGAGGTTGGTCAGGTCCTCACCGCTGTGGCGCTCGCCGCCCATCCGCGCACACTCCGCGCGGGGATACTCGATGACCGCAACCATCTCGTATCGGCGCGCCAGGCCCACCACGGCGTTGGCGACCGTGCACTCGCTGACCTGCTGACGGACGTTGAAATCGGTGTCGATCAGCCGCTCGAGCGGCGGGACACGGTGGTCCTGGGCGGCCGGGTGGGCCCAGCCCAACAGGAAGAGCACGACGCCGGGAACGAGGCGACGCATGCCGAAATGCTACACTGGGTAGTTCCGATGAAGATAGGGTTTGTCTCCTTGGGTTGCCCCAAGAATCTCGTCGACTCCGAGGTCATGCTCGGCATGGCCGAGAAGGACGGGCACGAGATTACCGCCGACGCGTCGCAGGCCGACGTGCTGGTGGTAAACACCTGCGCCTTCATCGACCGCGCCAAGCAGGAATCCATCGACACCATCCTCGAGATGGCCGAGCTCAAACGACAGGCGGCAGGACGCCGCCTGATCGTCACCGGTTGCCTCGCGGAGCGGTACCGGGACGAGCTGAAAAAGGAGATTCCCGAGATCGACGCCGTGCTCGGCACGGGTGAGGTCGAGGGTTTCACTGCGGCCCTGTCGGGAGGTGGATCACCGTCGGGAGGAAGTTCCGCGTCGGGATCCGGTCTCGCGCCCATGGCGTTCTACCGCCGTGATCCCGACAAGAATGGCCTCTCCCGACCCGTCGATTTATCTTCCCGACCGGCAGAGGCAACTCCCGTCTTCGGGGTCGACCTCCCAACCTATTTGTATGATGCGTCGACCCCTCGCAAACGCGTCACGCCCGGCCACTATGCCTACGTGAAGATTGCCGAGGGCTGCGACTACAAGTGCGCCTTCTGCATCATCCCGAAAATGCGCGGGCACTACCGCAGCCGCCCGATCGAGTCGATCGTCCAGGAGGCGCATCAGTTGGCGGCCCAGGGCGTGAAGGAACTGCTGCTGATCTCGCAGGACTCGACGTTCTACGGCATCGACCGCGGCGAACGCGGCGCGTTGCCGAAGTTGCTCCGCGCGCTCAACGAGGTGGACGGAATCCAGTGGATTCGCCTGCTGTATCTCTACCCGACCACCATCACCGACGAAGTGATTGAGGCCATCGCCGGCCTCGACAAGGTGGTCAAGTACATCGACCTGCCGCTGCAGCACGCGTCCGACGCGGTGTTGAAGCGCATGAAGCGGCCCGGCACCCGCAAGTCGTACGTCCGGCTGCTCGAGAACATCCGCGCCCGCATCCCCGCGGTCGCCCTCCGCACGACGTTCATCGTCGGGTTCCCGGGCGAGACCGAAACCGATTTCGCCGAGCTCGAAGGGTTCATCACCGAGATCGGGTTCGACCATGTGGGCGTCTTCACCTATTCCGACGAAGAAGGCACCTCTGCGCATGAGCTTGCTGACGACGTTCCGGCCGAGGTCAAGGAAGCCCGCCAGGATCGCCTGATGGCCGTCCAGCGCGACATTGTCGCCGCCCGCCAGCAGCGCCGGCTGGGCGAAAAGACCCGGTTGGTCGTGGACGGAGCATCCCCGGAACACGAACTGGTTCTCCAGGGCCGCCTGCCCGGCCAGGCCCCGGAAATCGACCCGGTGGTCTACCTGACCGACTGCGACCCTTCAGCCTTCCCCATGGGGTCGTTCCTGGACGTCGAGATTGTGGGCGCTGAGGGGTACGACCTCGTCGCCCGGCCTCTCTAGGGTCGGCGACCGCGCCGCCTCCTGGGGCCCCAGGAGGGCCGAAGGCCGACCCCCACGATGGGCGAAGCCCGAGCCCCACGCGGGGCCAAAGCCCCGCGCCCCTCGTGTTACACTATGAGGTCGGTTCTTAGTCTGGGTAACCAGAGTGGGCCTTTTAGCCCACTCTTTGTGTTTTATAGGGGGCTTTTTTGAGCCCGCTCGAACGCGTCCGAGAGATGGCAACCCGGGTCGCCGGGGCCTACGGCCTCGACATTTTCGACGTCGAGTTGAAGCGAGAAGGTGGCCAGCAGGTGCTGCGGGTCATCGTCGATCGGCCGGGGCCCGCGTCCAAGCCGGAGGAAAGCGTCAGCATCGAAGACTGCGCGCGCGTGGCCGAGGAACTGGGCACGATGCTCGACGTCGACGATGTGATACCCAGCGGCTACACCTTCGAGGTGTCGTCACCGGGACTGGACCGGCCCCTGCGCCACGCCGACGATTACCGGCGGTTTGCCGGGCGCTGGGCCAAGGTGGTGACCTCGGAACCGGTGGCGCGCCAGACGGCGTTCGTGGGCCGGTTACAGGGCGTCGACGGAGACGACGTGTTGTTCGAGTCGGAGGGCAAGAAGCTGATGAAGCTGCCGCTGCGGCTGATCAAGCGCGCCCATCTCGACCTTGAGTTTTGATGTAGTTGCGGGGCGCTCGGCTGTGGCACCCCGGCATGCATAGTTGAAGACCGAAACCATGACTACCAACCCGTTGATGCAGACGATTGAGGCCCTCGCCAAGGAAAAGGGCATCGAGCCGGAAGTCGTCATCCAGGCCATGGAAGAAGCGGTGCTCACCGCATCGCGCAAGTTCTACAAGGGCGACGAGGATCTCAAGGCCAAGTTCAACCCCGAGAACGGGCAGATCGAACTGTTCGCGGTCAAGACCATCGTCGACGAGGTGACCAACCCGCAAAAGGAGATCTCGATGGCGGAAGCCAAGGAGATCTACGGCGAGGATGCCGAGGTCGAGGCCGGTTACCAGATCGAGTTCCCGAAGCGCACCGACGTGCTGGGCCGGATTGCCGCGCAGACCGCCAAGCAGGTGATCTTCCAGAAGGTGCGCGAGGCCGAACGCGAGAACGTCTACGCCGAGTACAACCAGCGCGTCGGCGAGGTGATGAACGGCCTGGTCAAGCGCTTCGAGCAGGGCGACATCATCGTCGAGGTGGGCCGGGTCGAGGCGGTGCTGCCGCGCAAGGAACAGTCGCGCGCCGAAAGCTACGCGCAGGGCGACCGCGTCCGCGCCGTCATTCGCGGCGTCAGCAAGAGCGCCAAGGGTCCGCAGATCGTGCTGTCGCGCACCGACCCGGCGCTGCTGATCAAGCTGTTCGAGCAGGAAGTGCCGGAGATTTACGACGGCACCGTGATGATTCGCGGCGCCGTGCGCGAGGCCGGCGATCGCGCCAAGGTGGCGGTCTACTCGCGCGAGCGCGACGTCGACCCGGTCGGCGCCTGCGTCGGCATGAAGGGCACGCGCGTCCAGGCCATCATCCGCGAACTGCGGGGCGAGAAGATCGACATCGTCGACTACTCGGACGACCCGGTCCAGTTCGTGATGAACGCGCTCAGCCCGGCCAAGGTGCAGCGCGTGACGGTGGTCAGCGACATCGACAAGGTCATGGAAGTGGTGGTCGAGGACAGCCAGTTGTCGCTCGCCATCGGCAAGAAGGGCCAGAACGTGCGGCTGGCGGCGAAGCTGACCGGCTGGCGCATCGACATCAAGAGTGAAGAAGAGAAGCGCAAGGAAGTCGAGGCGCAGTTTGGCGCCCTCGAAGCCGCCAGCGCCGAGGGCGACGCCGCCCCGGCCGAAGGCGCTCCTGCGCCGGCAGACGAGGCCGTCGTCGAGGCCGCGCCGGCCGACGAAACGAAGTAGGCGAGAGCAGAGGAAACGCGTTTGTCCACTGTCAGGATTTACAAGGTCGCCGAGTTGCTGAACACCACCTCGCAAGAGGTGCTGGCACTGCTCAAGAAGGCCCACGGCATCGAGCTCAAGAGCGCGTCGAGCACGCTCGAGGAGATCGTGGCCCGGCAGTTCGTGGATCGTCTCGCCAAGCAGCGCAACATCACGCTGCCGAAGGGGGACATCTTCTCGGAGCAGGCCGCGCAGGCGGTCAAGTCCGCCGCCAAGTCGAAGGCAACCGCTGCCAAGAAGGGCACCCCTGCGCCCGAGCCGGCCAAGCCGGCCGCGCCGACGCTGGGTCCGCCCCGCCTGATCAAGAAGGCCAAGCCCGTCGAGCCGCCGCCCGAAGAGCCGCAGCACGTCGAGGAACCGGTCGAAGTGCCGGCGCCGGCCCCAGCCGCCGCGCCGGTCGTCGAGCACGTGGAGCCGGTCGTCGCCGCTGCCGAACCAGTGGCGGAACACGTCGAGCCGGTCGCCGCGCCGGAGCCGGAGCCCTCGCCCGCTCCCGCGCCCGTCGCCGATCCGGAACCAGCCATTGCCGCCGCGGCCGAAACGCCTGAACCAGCGAAGAAGGAAGCGGGCCGTTTCGTGCCGCCCAGCATCCGCCTGCGCGTTGAAGAACCCGGCAAGGCGCCGCCCAGTGCCCCGCCGCTGCAGCCCAAGCGTCAGCTCGTGCCGCAGCCGCCCCGCGTGGCCCCGGCCGCGCCCAAGGGCCCGTTGCCCGCGGCAACCGGCAACCTGGCGCGCCCGGCCGGCCAGCGCCCCGGCTATGGCCCGCAGCGTCCCACCAGCAACACGGCCGCCATGCTTGGCGGACCGCGGCCGCTGCCGTCGCAGCCGGTCCGCCCGAGCACGGGTCTGCCGCCGCGGCCCGGTATGCCGGGCATGCGTCCCGGCGGTTATCGCCCGTCGTACCAGCAGCGCCCCACCGGGCGCAGTTCATCGCAGCGCCGCGAGTCGGCGCGCCCGCAGGCGCCGGCGCCGGTCGCCCCGCCGCCCCCGATTACCCGGACCATCACCTTCTCCGAAGGCATGACGGTGAAGGACCTCGCCGACCGCCTCGAGATCCGCGTCAAGGACGCGCTGAAGGCGCTGCTCGACCGCCGGCTGATGATGACCATCAACTCGGCCATCGATCTCGAAACCGCGAAGATGCTGGCGGCCGGCTTCGGCGCCGAAATCCAGACCCGCAGCTTCGAGCAGGAAATCATCGAAGAGAGCGACAAGACCGCGAATCCGGAAGACCTGGTCACGCGCTGGCCGGTGGTCACCATCATGGGTCACGTTGACCACGGCAAGACCACCCTGCTCGACGCGATTCGCACCACGCGCGTCGCCGAGCGCGAGGCCGGCGGCATCACCCAGCACATCGGCGCCTACCTGGTGAGCGCCGGCGAGAAGACCGGCAAGCAGATCGTGTTCCTCGACACGCCCGGCCACTCGGCGTTCACCATGATGCGCGCCCGCGGCGCGAAGGTGACCGACGTCGTGGTGCTGGTGGTGGCGGCCGACGACGGTGTCATGCCGCAGACCAAGGAGGCGATCGATCACGCCAAGGCCGCGAACGTGAAGATCATCGTGGCGGTCAACAAGATCGACAAGCCGGGCGCGAACCCGGAAACGGTCAAGCGCCAGCTGACCGAACTCGGCCTGATGCCCGAGGAATGGGGCGGCAGCACCGTGTTCGTCGAGGTGTCGGCGAAGAAGAAGCAGAACCTCGAAGGCCTGCTCGAGATGATCCTGCTGGTCACCGAAATCGACGACCTCAAGGCCAACCCGAAGCGCAGCGCCATCGGCACGGTGCTCGAAACCAAGCTCGATCGCGGCCGCGGTTCGGTCGCCACCGTGCTGGTGCAGGACGGCACGCTGCGGGTGGGCGACAACGTCATTGCCGGGCCGGTGGTCGGCCGGGTCCGCGCGCTGATTGACGATCGCGGCCGCAGCATCAAGGTGGCCGGTCCGTCGACGCCGGTGGAACTGCTCGGCCTCGAGTCGCTGCCGTCACCGGGCGATTCGTTCCAGGCCGTGTCCGACCCGGCGAAGGCGCGGCAGATTGCCACCTTCCGCCAGGGCCAGGCCAAGGAAAAGTCGCTCGGCGCCAAGGGCTCGCGCATGACGCTCGAATCGCTCCAGGCCCAGCTGGCCGAGGGCGGCGCGAAGGAACTGGCGCTGATCATCAAGGCCGACGTGCAGGGCTCGGCCGAAGTGCTGGCCGAGACGCTGTCGAAGCTGAGCGACGAGAAGACCAAGATCAAGATCATCCACTCGGCGGTCGGCGCCATCAACGAGTCGGACGTGCTGCTGGCGACCGCGTCGAGCGCGATCATCATCGGCTTCAATGTCCGCCCCGACAGGAACGCCGCCGACGTGGCGGAACGCGAGAAGGTCGACATTCGCCACCACACGGTGATCTACCACGTCACCGACGAGATCAAGCTGGCCATGGCCGGCCTGCTCGACCCGACCTTCAAGGAAGCCCGCATCGGCGCCGCGACCGTGCGCGAGACGTTCAAGGTGCCGAAGATCGGCACCATCGCCGGCTGCATCGTCAACGAGGGCGTAATCAGGCGTTCGGGCGATGCGCAGGCCCGCCTGCTGCGCGACAACGTCGAGCTGTGGTCCGGCAAGATCGCCTCGCTCAAGCGCTTCAAGGACGACGTCGGCGAAGTGAAGACCGGCTTCGAGTGCGGTATCGGCCTGCAGGGCTACAACGACCTCAAGGTCGGCGACGTCATCGAAGTGTTCCACATGGAGCGTGTGGCACAGCCCGCCTAGCGGGAAGTCACAAGTGAAGGGTGAAAAGTGAAACGGCCTTTCACTTTTCACTTTCTACTTTTCGCTTGAAGGTTCTATGGCTCTCACCCACCGCGTCGAGCGCATCCAGGAGCAGGTCCGCGAGGAAGTCAGCCAGATGCTGGCAACCGAGGTGCGCGACCCCGGCGTCGGCCTGGTCACCGTGACCCGCGCCAAGGTAACCGGCGACCTGTCGCTGGCCCGCATCTACTGGACCATCATCGGCGATGCCGCCGAGCGCAAGAAGACGGCCAAGGCGCTCGAGCGCGCCACCGGCTTCGTCCGTCACCTGCTGGCGGAGCGGCTGGCGCTGCGCCGCGTGCCGGAAGTGAAGTTCATCTTCGACGAATCGGTGGCGGCACAGGCGCGGATCGAGGAGATCATCCAGGAAATCCACGCCGCGGATGCCGCCCGCACCGTCGCGTCCACCGAGGCCACGGCGGAGTCCGCCGAAACGCCCGCCGACGACGAGAAGAAGTAACCGCAGGATGGCTACCCGTACGGAGGTCCGCCGCAGCCGCGACTACATGGTCTGGGTGGATTGCGAGATGACCGGGCTCGATCCCGCCCGGCACGTGATTCTCGAGATTGCCACGATCATCACCGACTTCGACCTCAACGTGGTCGCGCGCGGCCCCGAGCTGGCGATCCGCGCGAGCACCGCGAAGCTGCGCGCCATGGACCCGTGGCCGCGACGCGTGCACAAGGCCAGCGGCCTGCTCGATCGCGTGGCGGCCGAGGGCGTCACGCTCGCCGAGGCCGAAGCGCAGACACTGCGCTTCGTCCGCAAGTATTGCTACGCGCAGACCGCGCCGCTGTGCGGCAATTCCGTGTGGCAGGACAAGCGGTTCCTGACGAAGTACATGCCGGCGTTCCAGGACTTTCTGCACTACCGCATCGTCGACGTCAGCACGGTCAAGCAGCTGGTCGCGCACTGGTGCCCCGACCGCGCCTACGCCCCGGCCAAGACCGAGACTCATCGCGCCCTGGCCGACATCGAGGAATCGATCGCCGAACTCGCCGCCTACAAGGCGATCTTCGGGAAGAAGGGGTCGGGGATTCTCTCCGGACTACCGTAGCGTCCCCAATCTTGACGAATTCCTCAGAGGCAGATCCCCGCTCCCTTTTTCCCGACGGCGTGCTCGTGGTCGACAAGCCGCAAGGCCCGACCTCGCACGACGTCGTGACGCTGGCCCGCCGCGCGCTCGGGGTGTCGCGCATCGGCCACACCGGCACGCTCGACCCGATGGCCACGGGTGTGCTGCCGCTGGTGCTCGGTCGCGCCACGCGGCTGGCGCAGTTCCTGACGGCCACCGACAAGGACTACGAGGCGAGGATTGCGTTCGGCCGCGCCACCAACACCTACGACGCCATGGGCACTGATCTCGCCGTGTCAGACGCCCGCCCCAGCCTCGAGCAGGTCAACGACGCGCTGGCCCGGTTCCGGGGAACGTTCGAGCAGACGCCCCCCGCGTTCTCGGCCAAGAACATCGACGGCGAGCGCGCCTACGACATTGCCCGCCGGTCGAAAGGCGGCGCGCCGGTGCTGCCGAAGGCGGTGACCGTGACCGTGCGCCGGCTCGAGCTGGTCGCATTCGACGGCGAAATGGCGACGCTGGACATGCGGGTCACGCCGGGCTTCTACGTGCGCTCGCTCGCCCACGATTTGGGCGCCGGCCTGGGAATGGGAGCGGTCCTGGTGGGGCTGCGCCGGACCAGGTCCGGCGAGTTCGGGCTCGACCAGGCGATCCCGCTGGCCGAGTTGCTGAAGGCCGATCGGAAAGCCCTGGCGGCAAAGGTCCTGCCCTTCAGCGCCCTGTTGCCGGAATTGCCCACCGTGACACTGCGTGGACCCGAGCAACTGGTGCGCATCAAAAACGGGGTGGAGATTGCCCCTGGCGACCTGGTGGCGCCTCTCACCCCGGTCGCGGAACTGGTCCGCGTGATGGGAGCCGACGGCACCTTGGTTGCGCTGGCCAAACCTGGCAAAACACCCGGTTTCCTGCACGCTTCGATTGTTTTCTGAGGGCTTAGGGGCTTAGGGGCTTAGGGGCTTAGGGGCTTAGGGGCTTGACCTCAAGACCCGATAGGCCCCCAAGACCGCTTTGCGGTAACATACACAGGTTACAGGCGATGCTGTTATCGCCATATACGGCGGCTTGGTGGTTCCCCAGCCTGTCGCGCCGAAGCTCACAGGAGCCCGGAGCGAAGGCGGAGGCTACTCGGCCGTGCGTGGAGGTTACGACGTGGGAATGACGAAGGACAAGAAGTCCGCCATCATCGGCGACTTCAAGAAGCACGACACCGATACCGGTTCGCCGGAAGTTCAGGTCGCGATCCTCAGCGATCGCATCACCTACCTGACCGAACATTTCAAGACACACGGGAAAGACCACCACTCCCGCCGCGGATTGCTCAAGCTCGTCGGCCAGCGCCGCCGCCTGCTCGATTACCTGAAGAGCAAGGACACGGCGCGCTATGCAGAGGTGATCAAGCGCCTCGGCATCCGCAAGTAACCGGGACTGGTTCCCAATCAATTTAGGCGGTTCAGCTATGCACAAGCGTGATCTATCTCTCGGCTCCCAGTCCCTGTCCATCGAGACCGGCCGTCTGGCGAAGCAGGCCGACGGCGCCGTGATCGTCCGAATGGGCGACACCATGGTCCTCGTCACCGCCTGCCACTCGTCCAGCCCCCGCGAGGGCATCGACTTCCTGCCCCTCACGGTCGACTACCGTGAATACACCTACGCCTCGGGCCGCATCCCGGGCGGCTTCTTCAAGCGCGAAGGCAAGGCCACGGAAAAGGAAACGCTGACCAGCCGTGTCATCGACCGGCCGATCCGTCCGCTGTTCCCGTCGGGCTGGGCGTACGAAACGCAGGTCATCGCGTTCGTGCTGTCGGCCGACACCGAGAACGACTCGGACGTGCTGGCGCTGACCGGCGCCGGCGCCGCGCTGGCCCTGTCGGAGATGCCGGTCGAGAAGACGGTCGCCGCCGTGCGCGTCGGCCTGGTCGACGGTGAATACATCGTCAACCCGACCTTCCCGCAGCGCAAGAACAGCCGCCTCGACCTGGTCGTGGCCGGCACGGCGGACGGCATCGTGATGGTCGAGGCCGGCGCCAACGAGGTCTCGGAAGACGAGGCCATCCAGGCGCTCGAGACCGCGCACAAGGCGATCAAGCAGCTGGTCGAGATGATCGACGGTTTGGCCAAGGAGGCCGGCCGCAAGAAGCTGCCGAAGCCCGAGGTCAAGACCGACGAGAAGCTGTCGGCGTATGTCGAGTCCAAGGCCTATGCCGCGCTCAACGATGCCATGCGCATCAAGGGCAAGATCGAGAACTACGGCACGGTCGCGAAGCTCGAAAAGGACCTGGTTGCCACCCTGCCCGAGGAGTTCGCGGCGCAGAAGGGCGAAGCCAAGGCGCTGTTCCACGGCCTGCAGGAAAAGGCGCTGCGCGAGTCGATCCTGAACAAGGGCATCCGTCTCGACGGCCGCAAGTTCGACGAGATTCGCCAGATCACCATCGAGAACACGGTGCTGCCGCGCGTGCACGGCTCGTGCGTGTTCACCCGCGGCGAGACCCAGGCCCTGGTCACCGTGACCCTGGGCACCGCCGACGACCAGCAGAAGATCGAGATGGTCGATGGCGAGACCTGGAAGCGCTTCATGCTGCACTACAACTTCCCGCCGTTCTCGGTCGGTGAAGTGAAGCCGATGCGCGGCCCCGGCCGGCGTGAGATCGGTCACGGCGCCCTCGCCGAGCGCGCCCTGGCGCCGATGATGCCGACCGAGGCCGAGTTCGCCTACACCGTCCGCGTGGTCTCCGACATTCTCGAATCCAACGGCAGCTCGTCGATGGCGTCGGTGTGCGGCGGCTCGATGGCGATGATGGACGCCGGCGTGCCGATCAAGTCGGCGGTGGCCGGCGTGGCCATGGGCCTGATCATGGACGAGGCCTCCGGGAAGTACGCGGTGCTGAGCGACATCGCCGGCGCCGAGGACCACTACGGCGACATGGACTTCAAGGTCGCCGGCACGGCGGCTGGCATCACCGCGCTGCAGATGGACATCAAGGTCACGGGCATCTCGTCGGAGGTCATGCGCGCGGCGCTGACCCAGGCGAAGGCCGGCCGCATGCACATCCTCGGCATCATGAACGAGGCGCTGTCGGGCACCCGCGAGAAGATGTCGGCCTACGCGCCGCGCATCATCACCATCAAGATCCCGGTCGACAAGATCCGCGACGTCATCGGCCCCGGCGGCAAGATGATCCGCAGCATCATCGAGAAGACCGGCGTCAAGATCGACGTCGAGGACAACGGCCAGGTCAACGTGGCGTCGGCCGACGAGGCCGCGGCGGCCAAGGCCATCGGCATGATCCAGGAGCTGACGGCGACCGCCGAACTCGACAAGACCTACCTCGGCAAGGTGCAGCGCATCACCGACTTCGGCGCGTTCATCGAGATCATGCCCGGCACCGACGGCCTGCTCCATGTCTCGGAAATCGCGCACTACCGCGTCAAGGACGTGCGCGACGAGCTGAAGGAGGGCCAGCAGGTCCTCGTCAAGGTGATCAACATCGACCCGACCGGCAAGATTCGCCTGTCGCGGAAGGCGCTGATTACCCCGGAAGAAGGCGGCGCTCCGCCGGCCAGCTCGGGCGGCGAAGGCGGCGCGCCTTCGGCTCCCGAGGGCGACCGTCCGCCCCGCGATCGCGGCCCGCGCCGCGACCGCGGCCCGCGCAACTAGGTCTTATGGATCCCGACGGGAGGGCACCTCTCGTCGGGATTGCACTTCTTGACGGGAGGGCACCTCTCGTCGGGATTGCACTTCTTGACGGGAGGGCACCTCTGGTCGGGAACACTCCCGACCACCTATTCCCTCCCGACAAGGAACTCTCTCCCGACAGGCAATTCCCTCACGGCAGCTTTCGATCCGTTACGGCCCAATGACGTGCAGCAGTTCCGACGTGCCACCGCGGACAGCCTTCACCGGAATGGTCCGATCGAACGTCGCCAGCCGCCCGCCCATCTTCTTCGCGAGACCAAGCAAGTAAACATCGGTCAGCTGCCGGTGACCGCTGATGAACTGTGGCGCGAAGATGGCTGGGTCGGTGAGCGAGACCGAGTCCAGCCATGCCTTGTGAAGCTTGTCGCGGCAGAATCGCTCGAGACCGGCAATCACGTCGGCGGGGCGGACCAGCACCTCGTCTGAAGGCTGTTGGCAGGCGACCCGGATGAGGCCGTTCTCGGTGACGGCGCACGTCGCCCAGCCTTCGTGCCGATGGTCCGCAAACCAATCGTGGGCGAGGTCGTGGTGGACGTGATCGGGAAAGAACAGCGCGACGAGAACGTTGACGTCGAGCAACGAGACGCGCGCCGTGGCCATGCCCCGCTATTCGTCGCGCAGCCGGTTGACGGCGGCCATCGTCAGGGGCGGCGAACCAGCCTTGCGGGAGATCAGCGGGACGCCGTTACGGACCCTGGCGGTCGTGGTCGTGGCGAGCGCCCTGCGCACCAATTCCGAGATTACCTGCCCGGCCGACATCCCACGGGCGGCGCCGATTTCCTTGGCCGCCTGCAACACGTCCAGCTCGAGATCCAGCGTAGTCCGCACGCATCAAGCATCACGCATCAGGCATCGTGGCGTCAAGTCGCGGGGCGAGCCCCGCCGTCAAGAAGCCGCTACACTTGAATCATGTTTCGAGGCGTCGCACTGGCCGCGACCGTGATCGCCCTCGCCGGCGCCCTGGCCGGCGCGCAGGAGCAGGCGCCCAACCGGCGCGAGTTCACCATCACCGCCAAGGACCACACCTTCACGCCGAACAAGCTGGAGGTGTCGCAGGACGACCTGGTGAGGATCACGCTGAAGAGCGAGGACCGCCCCGCCACCTTCGCCATCGACGCCTATCGCATCGTCAAACGCGCCGGCGGCGGCCTGTCCACGACCTTCGAGTTCCGCGCCGACCAGGCGGGAACGTTCACCTTCTACTGCAACCTGACGACCGACCCGGGGTGCGCGGACATGAGGGGCACGCTGGTGGTCAAACCGAAGTAACCACGAAGGACGCGAAGTGGTTAGCTCTACTTCCGCGGGAACTTGTCGGGATTGTCGGTGAACAACGCATCCACGCCGAGCGTGTAGAGATAGTGCGACATCTCGGCGGTCACGTCCGGGAAGCCGCCGGTGTCCGCCGAGCGGAAGGTGTACGGCGTGACCGTCATGCCCTCGGCGTGCGCCCATTTCACGAAGTCGGGATTCTTCAGCACGATCTGCTTCGCCGGCCCGAACCCCTGCACGATCCCCTTCCACGCCTTGATCTCCGCCGGACTCTGGAAGCCATTGGCGTTGCCAATCAGCAGCGCGACCGGGACGCCGATCTTGATCTCGGCAAGGCGGCGGGCACTGCCCTGCCCGAACGTCTGCAGGATGACCGGCGTCTTCGGGTCGGCCTTGGCGCCGCGCAGGCTGTGCTTGTCGAGCGCGGCTGCCACCAGCTCCTCGAACTTCACGTCCCGGCCGGCATAGATTTCCGGCGTCTTCAACTCGGGGAAGATGCCCGCCTTGCCGCGGATCAGCGCGATCGCTTCGTCGAAGGTCGGGATGGTCTCGCCGGCAAACTTCTTGTCGAACCACGAACCGGCGTCGAGCGTCTTGATCTCGGCCAGGGTGAAGTCGTTGGCGAGCCACGCCTTTCGCGTCCGGCCTTCGATGGTGTAGCTGCTGACGCGGCCGGGGAACTTCTCTTCGACGTTGGTGGTCCGTTCGAGGCTGGCATCGTGGAGGCAGATCAGCACGCCGTCCTTGGTGACGGCCAGGTCCTGCTCGACGTAGTCGGCGCCCTGCTCGATGGCCAGGCGATAGGCGGCCAGAGTGTGCTCGGGCGCGTAGGCCGACGCACCGCGGTGCGCGACCAGCGTCTTCTTCGAGTACTGCGCTGAGCCCGTCGCGGTCATGAGCAGGGTGATGACTCCGAGGGCAATTATCCGGCTAAAGCCGGACTCCACAGGCGCAAAAAACCTAGACAGCATTCTGATCTCCTCGGCCGAAGGCCCGCGCCGCCTCGATGCGCTCGCGGATCGGCGGGTGGGAATAGAAGACCCATCGCACCAGCGCTGACGGATACTCTTCAGCCAGATTCTGCTGCGACAGCCGCTTCATCGCCGTGACGAACGCGTCAACATTGCGTGTCGCCTGAAGGGCATAGCGATCGGCGGCGCGCTCCTGCGCCCGCGACAGGGCGTTGACGAGCGGCAGCATCAGCAGCGACCAGGCGCCGGCCACCAGCAGCAGGGGCGGCAGCGCCGCCGGGTCCGACAGGCCGCGGAGGCCGGCCGGGTCGGCGACGAGACGCAGCACGGCATCGGCCACGAAGAAGCCGCCGAACAGCAGCACCGTCTGCAGGACGATGCCGCGCAGCAGGTCGCGGTGGACGTGGTGCGCCAGTTCGTGCGCGAGCACGACCTCGATCTCGTCTTCCGAGTAATCCGCCAGCAGCGTGTCCGACAGCAGGATGCGGCGCGTCCGCCCGATGCCCGCCAACGCCGCATTGGCCTTCTTGGTATGGCCACTCAGCACCCACTCGAACACGCCGACGACGTCGGCACGGGCCCGACCGGCAAGCGCGAGCAGGCGCGCCGCCAGCGCCGGGTTGTCGAGCGGCCGGAACTTGTAGAACAGGGGCAGCAGCACGACCGGCGCGAGCCGTGCCAGCACGACCACGCCAACGGTGAATACCGCCGCCGAGACCCACCACCAGTGCCCGGGCCAGTTGCGCAAGGCGGCAAACACCACCGACGAACCAAGCACGGCCATGCCGGTGCCGAGCAGCATGCCCTTGCCCTGGTCCGACAGCCAGTGCGCGGTGGACTGCGTGGACAGGCCGTAGCGGTGCTCGAGACGGTGCCCCTGGTAGAAGGCAAACGGCAGTTCGACGACCTGCAGGATCACCATCACCGCGACGGTGAGCAGGATCACCATGACGCCGTCGTTGAGGCTCTCGGGAACCCACTGCGAAATGGCGGCCGCCAATTCACGCAGGCGATGCGTGCCGCCCGACACGGTGAGGCCAAGCAGCACCACGCCGGCTGCCACCGTTCCCAGGAGGTCGGCGCGCCGGCGCAAGCGGTGATAACGGGTGGATTTATCTTCGTTCACTTCAGGGATCGGAAATCGGGGATCAGGGTAACACGCCGTTTCCCTGCCCCTTGCCCCCTGATCGCCTGACGGCGATCAGCAACACGATCGCGCCCAGCACTGCACTGGCCGCCGAACCGGCCAGGGTGCCGATCTTGCCGGCTGCCTCGGCCTCGGGAAACGCCGCGGCCGGGAACGCGAGCCCGTTGAGGAACAGCGCCATGGTGAAGCCGATGCCGGCCAGGCAGGCGCCGCCGACCAGCATGCCCCACGACACGCCGTCCGGCAGGCTGGTCAGGCCGAGGCGAATGGCCAGCACGCACACCAGGATGATCCCGGCCGGTTTGCCGACGGCCAATCCGGCGGCGACCGCGATCGCCACCGGGTCGGTCAGACTCGACAGGCTCAAGACCACACCCGCGTTGGCGAGCGCGAACAGCGGCATGATCCCGAAGGCCACCCACGGGTGCAGTCCGTCTTCGAGCCGCTGTAGCGGCGCCACCGCTTCGCGGGCCGCGAACTGGGCATCGGCGGCATCGACCCGGGACCCGCGTGGCGCGGCGGCTTCCCGGCTGGCGCGCGCCGACTCCGTCTTCAGCACGTCCGCGAGGGTGCCGGGGCCAATCCAGGCGTCGGCTGGCGTCATCAGGCCCAGCAGTACGCCTGCCACCGTCGGATGCACGCCCGCCTGCAGGAAGGCCAGCCAGATCAGCGCGCCGATCACGACGTAGACCGCGACCGAGCGGACGCCGATCAGATCGAAGACGTAGACCAGGGCGAAACCCGCGCCGGCAACGCCAAGCCAGCTCCAGGCCAGCGAGTCGGTAAAGACGAAGGCGATAATCAGCACCGCCACCAGGTCGTCGACGATGGCCAGCGACAGCAGCAGGATCTTGAGCCCGAATGGCACGCGCTCACCAAACAGGGCGAGGCAGCCGACGACAAACGCGATGTCGGTGGCCATTGGGATCGCCCAGCCGCGCTGGCCCGCCTCACCCCACTGCAGGGCGAGATAGATCGCCGCCGGCATCACCACCCCGCCGAAGGCCGCAATCGCCGGCAGCAGCGCCTTGCGCCGGTCGCGGAACTCGCCGTGAACCAGCTCGCGCTTGATCTCGAGGCCGACGACGATGAAGAAGATCGTCATCAACCCGTCGTTGACAATCAGGTGGCCGACATCGCCGGCCAGGGTGAGCCCGCCGATCGACAACGACACCGGGATCTTCCAGAGCCCGGCGAACCAGCCGGCCGCCGCGGAGTTGGCGAGCACCAGGGCCGCGGCCGTACCGGCCAGCAGCACCACGCCGCTGGCGGCCTGGATGTGGAGAAACCGCCTGAGCGGCGCCAGCCAGCGGTCGACCGGCGCGACGGGCAGCAGCGGTGACGCTGCGTTCTTGTCTGGCGTCGTCATCTAGTCAGTCCTCGGCCCTGCGGCGCGATCGTTCCGTTGTCGCTGAACCGCCGACGAAGCCCGGCCCATCAGTGGTAGAGCTTCGAAAAGGCTCTCGCTCGTGATCATACTTGCAGGTCCGACCGAGATCCCGAGCGGAGCGGCGACCGCCGTTGAACGCCGCAGGCGACACGGGGGAGACTGAGAACAGCGAGGCGGCGACATGAAGGTACTGGTAGTCGACATCGGCGGCACGAGCGTGAAGGTACTGGCGACCGGCCAGCAAGAGCGGCGAAAGTTCGCCTCGGGCCCGGACATGACGCCGCGGCAAATGGTGGCCGGCGTGAAGAAGGCGACGCGAGACTGGAACTACGACGCGGTCTCGATCGGCTATCCCGGGGTGGCGCGCCACGATCGGGTGATCAAGGATCCGCACAATCTCGCACCGGGCTGGATCGGCTTCGACTTCGCGGCCGCGTTCGGGCACCCGGTCCGGCTGATCAACGACGCCGCCATGCAGGCACTTGGCAGCTACCGGCAAGGCACACTTCTCTTCCTGGGTCTCGGTACCGGCCTGGGATCAGCAATGGTCTTCGAGGGAATTCTGGCGCCGATGGAACTGGGCCACCTGCCGTATCGCAACCGCACCTATGAGCACTACGTCGGCGCGCGCGGGCGGCGACGGCTTGGAAAGGAGAAATGGCGGCGCCACGTGGCGGATGTGGTCGGTCACCTCGTGGCGGCCCTGCAGCCCGATGATGTGGTGCTCGGCGGCGGCAACGTCAAGCGCCTGCCGTCGCTGCCGCCGGGCTGTCGCGCGGGCGACAATGCCAACGCGTTTGCCGGAGGGTTCCGCCTTTGGGAGAGGGACCCGCGCGCCGGGCAGGTTCGCGAACGGCGCTGAGGGGCGAAATGGCCGGCGGCTGTCGTTGCTAGGTGGTGCCGCCGGACCGCGAGAGACGCACACCGCCGTTCACGGTGCTGAGGTTCACCCTGGCGCCGCCGCCGTTCATGGTGCCCTCGAGCCGGCGCTTGGACGCGAACGAACTCGACTCCGCCTGCTTCTCCACTTCCAGGTCGGTGACCTGCACGCCGCCGTTCACGGCGCGGGCCGAGATGTTCGCCTTGCTCGACGACGGCAGGCTGAACTCGACCCCGCCGTTCACGGTCTCGAGGTCTACTGTCGCGTTGGCGTCGAGTTCGCCGGTCAGTTCGACCTCGATGCCGCCGTTGACCGAGGACGCCTCCAGGATGCTGGCCTTCACGCTGCCGCGCACGCCGCCGTTGGTGGTCTTGGCGTGCACCTCGCCCTCGAGCCCATTCAAACGCACGCCGCCGTTGACCGTGCGGAGGTCCACGACCACGCCGGCCGGGACCTTGATGGTCCACTCGATTTCATGCCCGCCGAAACCGCTCAGCCGCGGGGGGCGCGATTCCACCCGCACCCGCTCGGGACTCACCTCTTCGCGAATCTCGAGCTTGGCCAGGTTCTCCTTGGCCGCCTCGTCCGAAGACCCCTTGGCGGTCCGCCGGCCTTCCACCGACACTCTGCCGTCGGTCGCGGGCTCGGCCGTAATCCGGCCGTTGACGTTGATGAGCTCGAAGCGTCCCTTGTCGGACACGGTGTAAGACCGGGTCCAGGTGTCCTGGGCCTTCCCGCCCGAAATGTCGAAGGAAAAGTCACCGTTGGCGCTGGTCTTGATGTCGCAGGCCGCGAGACTGAGACCGGCGGTGAGAACGAGTCCGAGCAAGGCGATCTGGCTGCGCATGATGGGTAATACGTCGGAGGAGGTTCAGAGGTTCGGGAGCGCGGCTTGCCGGGCGGCCTAGGGCGCGTGCGGTGGCGGAACCCGTTTCCTGGTTACCTGTTCAAAGGCGTAGGCGATACCCACGACCTTCGAGTCCTCGCAGTGCCCGCCAACGAAGCTGACCCCATAAGGCCGAACCCTGTCCTGTGCCCCCTTCGCGCCGTCGGCGTAGTTGATGACCATGCCGAACGGCACCACGACGATGGGATAGCCGGCCTTGGTGGCATAGTTGGCGCCGCCCGATTCTGGAAACATCAGGGCATCGAGTTTGTGCGCGCTCATCACGGCGTCCAGCCCCTCCTGGCGGGTCAACCGGAGGTCTTCTTCGCGATTCCTCGAGTAGCGCGCCTTGTCCTTCTCGAGATCGACCGCGTCAGCGGTGTCGAGCCGGCCCTGGCCATAACGTATCGCCCCGTGCAGTTGGTGAGCGGCATTCCACTGGCGCAGCTCGGTCAACGTCTGCACCGGGGCGGACGCGCCGAGCGAGGCCAGCCACAGGTTGAAGTCCCGCTTCATGCCGTAGCGGAGCACGTTTGAACACAAGTCATCTGGCGCGGTGCCGTCGGTCGCCAACTGGCAGATGTTGTGCGCGGTGAGGTTCTTCGCCGGCTCGGTCGCGATCATGCTCGGCAGATCGGCCGGATCGACCACTGCCGCGCCGGCCGCGGTGAGCGCCGCTATCGCATCGGCCATCGCCTGCGACTCGTCCGGCTTCAGGCCGGGGAACGGTCGCGCCCGGCCAGGGAAAGTGTGGGCCGAATAGAAGCCCGCCCGCGGTATGCCGATTCGCATGCCCTTGAGCGCATCGGCCTTCAGAAACGGCGTGTAATCGCGATTGACGGGCGCCGTGCATTCGCTGGTACGCGGGTCGTTCGGATCGACCGTTGCTCCCTCCATCGCGCCGAGCATGATCGCCGCGTCGCGCACGGTCTTGGCCATCGGACCCGCCGTGTCCTGGTCGAGCGTAAGAGGCACGATGCCGTGGCGGCTGATGCGCCCGGTCGAGGGCCGAATGCCGACGAGCATGGTCGCGTTCGACGGCCCTTCAATGGAACCGCCGGTCGAGGTCCCCACGTTCGCCGCCCAGAGGTTGGCCGCGACACCCACTCCCGAGCTCGAGCCCGACACCTCGAGAACCGGCGTACCGTCGTCGTTGGCGCGCGGGTCGTAGGGGTTGTAGCTCTGCCCGCCGGCCGCGCTGTAGCCGCCGGGCCGCCGGTCGCTGCCAAACCAGCCGGCCAGCTCGCTCATGCTCGACTTCGCGAGGATGATGGCGCCTGCGTCCCGGAGGTTGGTGACCAGCGTGGCCTCGTAAGGCGCCATGTAGTGCTTGAACGCCAGCATGCCGCCGCTGGTCGGCAGGTCGTCCGTCGTCAGGATGTTGTCCTTGAGGGCGATCGGGATCCCATGCAATGGACCACGGACGCGGCCGGCCGCCCGCTCGCGATCGAGGACGTCTGCCTGCGCGAGGGCGTTGGCGTTGATCGCCACGGCAGCGTTGAGCGCGTCCTCGTAGAGGCCGATGCGGGTGAGGTATTGGGTGACGATCTCGCGGGACGTCGTGCGGCCCTCCGTCATGGCCGCCTGCATGTCGGCAATCGACGCTTCGACGACACTGAACGGGGCCGGCGGCGGCGGTGCGGCCGCGCGGCACGAGGACAGCGCCACCGACAACGCGGCAATCGCCACGGACACGCTGACACGGGTCATCTTCACGCGGACTCTCCTGTCCGGATTGCCCTGGGCCGGGATCGCATCGGGCGACCGGATCTTACCCGACCCGCGGCCGCGTCAGGCGCCGGCCGAATCAGCGGGTCCCTTCACGAAAGGTGGCGTTTGGCACGTACATCGTCAGGGCGACGCCGGCCCACGCGCCGTCGCCGCTGGGGCTGCCGGCGGCATCACCGCTGAGCGGCATCACGCCGGTCGAGGCCGTCTGGCGGCGGAACCGGCTGAGCACGTAGTCCCGCACGCGCTGGGCGCGATCCAGTGACACGAGGTACGCGTCCTCGTCGTCGGCGGCGTAGCCCTCGATCACCAGGGGGCTGTTGCGCGGATACTGCATGAGCTGCGCCATGGCCGCGTCGAGACGGCGCCGGCCATCGTCGGTCAGCACCTCGCGGCCATCGGGCGCGCGGGTAAAGATCACCGCCCCATCGATCCACACCCGAACGGCGGTGTGATTCCGCTCCAACAGGCCTTGCTGGTAGGCCTCGCGCGAGATCGAATCGAGGTCGAAGTAGCCGCGGTCGCGGAAGAACCCGCGGAACAGCACGTTGCGCTTCAGGGCTTCGGTGCCTTCGGCCAGGTCGAAGGTCACCTCCTCGATGCCGGCGAGGGTGTTGCGGATCGACTGGGTCAACTGCGGCCCCATGCCGCCGGGGCCCGAAAACGCCAGCACCGCGTCACGGGTCAGTTCAGCGGTTTCGCGCACGGTCCGCGCGGTCTGCTCGGCTTCGCGGGTGGCGCCGGCGATGCGGTCATACACCGCGGTATCGGTGAAGAGCTGTCCCACCGTGCCCTTGCCCTCTTTGACGCCCGCGAGCAGGACGCGGACATCGCCTACCGTCTCGTCCACCGTCGCTGCCACCCGCCGGCCGGTGGCTGCGGCCACCGTGAGCTCGCCGCCGACGTCGGCGATCACCCCCTTGGTCACCTCGATGGTATCGGTCAGGCCGCCGACCGTCCTGGTCACTTCGTCGGTTAACTCCAGGAACTCACGGCTCACGAGCCGGAACGTGTCGCGCCCCTCCTGGATCAAGTCGGTGAACTCGATCGGGTCCACGCCCTCCAGCAGCTCACCGGGGCCGACGACGCGCGCCTCGTCCGTGCCCATACCGATCTGCACGAAGGCGTTGCCGACGATGCCATCGGTCTGGATGGTCGCCACCGAGTCGGTGCGCACCAGCGGATGGAGGTCTTCGCGAATGCGCAGGCGGACGTAAAACCGCTCGGACGGCCGCAACGGCGTGCGGATCTCCAGCACCTCGCCGGCCTTGAGCCCCGCCAGCCGCACCGGCGTACCGACGACCAGCCCAGTGACCTTACCGAAGGTCGTGCCGGTCTCGAAGTGGCGCGTGAACAGCAGGCGGCGATCGCCGATCAGGAACAAGGCCAGCCCGAACACCACCACTCCCGTCAGCACGAATCCGCCGACCATCGCCGCTCGCTTGCGTTGCATCTGGACCTCCCCGCCCCTAACCGGAACTCTCGGAACTCATGAACTGCCGCACCAGCGGAATCTCGCTGCGATCGAGCGACGCGGCATCCCCGCGCGCGAGAATGCGGCCCTCGTGCAGGAACACCAGCTCGTCGCCAATCGCCCGCGCGCTCGGAATGTTGTGGGTGACAACGATCAGCGTTGTCCCGGCACGGTCGTTCAGCTCCACCAGCAGCGCGTCAATCTCGCCCGCGGTGATCGGGTCAAGGCCGGCGCTCGGCTCGTCCGCGAGCACGATCGGCGGCTCCAGCACGAGGGCCCGCGCCAGCGCTGCGCGTTTCTTCATGCCGCCCGACAGCGCGGCCGGCATCTTGTCGTATTCGCGCTCGAGGCCGACCTGGGTCAGCAGCTCCTGGGCACGCGCCCGGATCTCGTCGTCTGCCATGCGGGTGTGCCGTCGCAGTGGGAACGCCACGTTCTCGCCGACCGAAATCGAATCAAAGAGCGCGGCGTTCTGGAACAGCAGCCCAATGCGCTTGCGCACGCGCGCGAGGTCCGCGCCCTTCAAGGGAGTGATGTCCTCCCCTTCGACCAGCACCTGCCCCGAGTCCGGCGCCAGCAACCCGACCATGTGCTTGATCGCCACGCTCTTGCCGGTGCCGCTGCGGCCCAGGATGCAGACCGCGCGGCCCGCGGGCACGGTCAGCGAGACGTCATCGAGCACGCGCAGGTCGCCAAAGGCCTTGCTGACCTGGCGCAGCTCAACGGCGGGCGGCGGCGCCGTCACTGTGCCCCCGGGAAGACGAACTGGATCATCCGCACCAGCAACACGTTGGTCGCAATCAACAGGATCGACGACAGCACCACGCTCCTGGTGGCAGTGCGGCCCACGCCCTCCGTGCCACCGGTCGTGTGGATGCCGAGATACGACGAGACCGTGGCAATGATGAAGCCGAACACCATCGTCTTCAGCGTCGCCGGCACCAGGTCCGAGAATTCGATCGGATTGAAGGCCTGGCGAAAATAGGCCTCGAAGCCAATCCCGGTAATGGCCGCTTCCGCGGTGTAGCCACCGAGCAGGCCGGTGAAGTTGATCACGGTGGTCAGAATCGGCAAGGCGATGACGCAGGCGAGGACCCGCGTGACCACCAGGTATCGGAACGAATCGACCGCGAGGGCCTCGAGCGCGTCGATCTGCTCGGTGACCTTCATTGCGCCCAGTTCGGCGCCGATCCCGGCGCCGATGCGGCCCGACAACAACAGCCCAGCGGTGAGCGGCCCGGTCTCGCGAATGAAGGCAATGGCCAGGCCGGCGGGAATCAGCGCCTCGGCGCCGAAGCGTTCAAGCGAGGCCCGGGTGTGCATTGACAGCACGATGCCGACGGCAAAACCGGCCGCGGCGATGAGGGGTACCGAGCGGACCCCCAGTTCATACAACTGCCGTGCGGTTTCCGCGGGCTCGTCTGGCAGGCGCAGCGCCTGCATCAGGGCGCGCGCGCCGAAACGTGCGCCGTCGCCGACCGCTGCCAGCCACGCCGTCAGACCGGTGATTGCAGACGCCATCTCAGAACAGCCGGTAGACGAGCCCGACCGACACGGTGGTCGCGTCGCCCCTGATGGTGCGCCGCTCGATGATGCCGGCCTCGACAAAGGTCACCTTCATCCGCGTGACCACGCGGCCGACCGACAGGTTCACGACCGCGCGGCGCCCGGTCTCGAGCCACAGCGCCACCCCGGGCCGCCAGGCCAGGCTGTTGCCGGCGTCAACGGCCAGGCGGCCCGCCCCTCCGGCTTTCGGTACAACGACGCGATTGAACGCGTAGCCGCCGACCAGTGACGGTGAAACGGCGAGACGGCCGGCGACGGCGGTGTAGCGCAGGCCAGCCATGACCGGCCGCACGAACAACTGGCTGGCCGAAGCGCCCGGTTCGGCGGCGACACTCGCGCCGTACCAGTCGAAGACCGCAGCGGGACCGAGGCCCGCGCCCGAGCCCAGCCGAATCAGCGGAGCGACCGACCACGCGGGCTCCAACGCCGCCGCCAGCGACCGGCTTGTGGCAAAGGACACGCCGACCGCCAATCGGCCCGGCGTCGCATCGAGTTCCGCGAACTCGGCCGCCGGGTCCGGTGCACGGCGCGGTTCCTGCGCGGGCGGGGCCTGGGCGCGCGGCTGTTCGGCACCGACCCTCAGGCTGGCATCCACGCGGGTCACGCCGGGCACCGCGCTGGCCACGGCAACGGCGCGCGCCACCTCGGCCTCGCTGCGAACGAGCCCGGACAGCCGGACCACGCCGCGAGTCACCTGCACGGTGATTGGCCGCGCCCCGATTTCTGGATCGTTGACGAGCGCGGTCATCACCAGGCCGGTCATTCGCGCAGATTCCACCTCGAACGTGGACACCGCTGGACTGCAGGCCGCCAGCGGCATGAACGTGCACAAGCTCAACAACGCGAGCCGCGGGACAAATGACCGCTTATTGAATGCACCGGACGAGAGTGACAACTGATGCCTCCAACCAGCATAAGGAATGGCTCATCCGACGCCGGTGATGAGCTTTGTAAGTCGCTTCGGTGGCGCTGTGCGAGAGCCGTGCCAGACGCGCCTCGCCGGGACGAGGCCGCGACCCATGGCAGAGTGGACGATCGGCGGCCGTTCGACAACTCGCCTCCATTCTGTCCCGATTCATGCGCCAGCGGTTGAATACTGCGGCGACACGGGTGCGTCTGCGCGGGAGGGGCCGGACCATCCCAGCCCGCAAAACCGGCATGGTATCTTGGGCCATGCCACGAACGTTGTTGATCGTGTGTGCACTGTCAGCCCTGTCATTGACCACGCCCCAGGCACAGGCGCCGCCAGCAAACGACGAGACCGCACGCATCAATGCCTGGTTCGAGGCGAAGTTCAAGGAACAGCTCGCCTTCAGCCCCATTCAGCAGACGTTCCTGGGCGAGAAGTCCGGCGAGATTGATGACATGTCACTCGCGGCGCAAGACAAGCAACTGGCCTGGCAACGCGCCGCGGCGGCTGAAATGCGCAAGTCGTTCGACTACGCGAAGTTGAGCCCCGAAGCCCAGACCTCATACGATGTGTGGCTGTACCAGCTCGAGCAAGCCGAGGCGGCCACGCGCTTCCGGACCAACGCCTACATCTTCGACCAGATGTCGGCCATCCACTCCTTCCTGCCGCAACTGCTGGTCGCTTTTCACCGCGTGGAGACGGTCGCCGACATGGAGGGCTACCTCAATCGCATCCGCGAATCGGGCCGGGCGTTGCGTCAGCTGATTGAGATCTCCAAGACCAACGCGACCACCGGTGTGCGGCCGCCGCGGTTCGCCTATGACTACGTGATCGAGGAATCGACCAAGATCATCAGCGGGCCGCCCTTCACCGAGACTGGCGCCGACAGCGCCGTGTGGGCGGACGCGAAAGCGAAGATCGCCGACCTGCAGAAGAAGGGCCTCCTGACCGACGCCCGCGCCAAGGCCATGCTCGCGGAGGCGCAGGCCGCGCTGACCGGTCCGTTCAAGGCCGGCTACGAGACGCTGATCGCCTGGCAGCGCGAGGACCGCGCCCTGGCGCCTGAAAAGGCCGCAGGCGTGCACGCGCTGCCTAACGGAGCGGCCTACTACGCCGAGCGCCTCGCCAACCAGACCACCACCACGCTCACCGCCGAACAGATTCACACGACCGGGCTCGCCGAAGTCGCGCGCTTGCGTGGCGAGATGGAGGCGATCAAGAACGAAGTCGGCTTCAAGGGCGACCTGGCCGCGTTCTTCGCGGAGTTACGCGACAGCAAGGACAACCCGCGCTACTACTACCCCGACACCGACCAGGGACGGCAGGCGTACATCACCGACGCCACCGCGACGATCGACAAGATCAAGGCGGCCTTGCCCAAGTACTTCGGCATTCTGCCGAAGGCCGACCTGGTCGTCCGGCGCGTCGAAGCGTTCCGCGAACAACCGGGCGCCGCCCAGCATTACTTTCCGGGAACGCCGGATGGCTCGCGGCCCGGCGTTTACTACGCGCATCTGTCGGACATGAAGGCAATGCCGAAGCACGAACTGGAAGTGATCGCGTACCACGAGGGCCTGCCGGGCCACCACATGCAGATTGCCATCGCGCAGGAACTGACCAGCGTGCCGACCTTCCGCCGGCAGGCTGGCTTCACCGCCTACTCCGAAGGATGGGGCCTGTACTCGGAGTGGCTGGCGCGCGAGATGCCCGGTACCTACCAGGATCCGTACTCGCGCTTCGGCCGTCTCGGCTCCGAGATCTGGCGGGCCATCCGCCTGGTGGTCGACACCGGCATGCACGCCAAGGGGTGGTCCGAGGAGCAGGCGGTTCAGTACTTCCTGGCCAATTCGGCCACCACCGAGGCGCAGGCGCGCTCCGAGATCCGCCGCTATCTCGTTCTGCCGGGCCAGGCAACCAGCTACAAGATCGGCATGCTGCGCATCCAGGAAATGCGCCGCAAGGCCGAAGCCGCACTGGGCTCCCGCTTCGACATCCGCGGCTTCCACGACACCGTTCTCGGCGGCGGCGCGCTGCCGCTGACCGTGCTGGAAAAGCGCGTCGACCGCTGGATTGCCGATCGGCAGAAGTAGGCGAGGCAACCCGGGCGGTTGCCTCGACCGATCTAGTTCAGTTGAATGGAAATGAGCTTCGACACGCCAGGCTCCTCCATGGTCACGCCGTAAAGGCGGTCGGCGATCTCCATGGTCTTGCGGCTGTGCGTGATGATGATGAACTGGGTCTTGTCCATCATCGACTTCAGCATGTCGATGAAGCGGCCGATGTTGGCATCGTCCAGCGGCGCGTCGATTTCGTCGAGCAGGCAGAACGGGCTCGGCTTGTACTTGAAGATCGCGAACATCAGGGCAATCGCGGTCAGCGCCTTCTCGCCACCGGACAGCAGCATGACGCTTTGCAGCCGCTTGCCGGGGGGCGAGGCGATGATGTCGATGCCGCTTTCGAGCGGGTCGTTCTCGTCGAGCAGCGTGATGCCGGCCTTGCCGCCGCCGAACAGCGTGGCGAACATGCCCTGGAAGTTCTCGTTGATGGCGCTGAACGCCTCGCGGAAGCGCGCGTGCGTGGTCTCGTCGATCTTGCTGATCGCCTCGTTGGTCTGGGCGATCGAGTCGATCAGGTCCTGGCGCTGTGTCGACAGGAACAGGTGACGTTCCTCGAGTTCCTTCGACTGCTCGATGGCCATCATGTTGACGGGGCCCATGCGGTCGATCTTGTCGCGCAGTTCGGCGATGGCTTCTTCGGCGGTCATGCGCTCGCCGGCCCCGCCTTCGCTGCCGGAGGCAGCTTCCGCCTTCGCAAAAGCTTCGGCGGACAGGTCGGCGGAGTCTCGCCGTAGCTCCCCTGAATCCTGGGAAGCGTAGGCGGACGACACCTCGTCTTCTTCGTCCGGTTCGGCGGCTTCAGCAGCGCGAATCGCGCGGACGTCGGGTTCGATCTGCCCGGCCGCTTCCATCTCGGCCACCTGCTCGCGGATTTCATCGAGCGTGGCGTTGACGGTGTCCATCGACTGTTGCGCGAGGTGTGTCAGGTCCGACTCGGCGGTGGCCCGCTGGACATCGACCTCGGCGGCCAGCGCGCGCAAGGCATCGACGGCGCGGCGGGCGTCGCGGATCACTTCTTCCTGCTTCTCCGCCGACTGCTTGATCGTCATGGCAAGCTCGTCGGCGATCAGCATGTCGTCGCGCATGCCCTGGAGCCGGCCGACATCCTCGTCCATCAACCGCTGGCCGTCGGTAATCGCGTTGATCAACCGCTCGCGCTGTTCGCGCATGAGCGCGACGTCGCGCGTGCAGGCCTGCACGCGGCGCTCGAGCTCGGCGGCGGCCTCCTCCATCCGGGCGACCTCGGCCAGGGCGCCGGCGCAGCGTTCGACCAGGCCGGCATGGGCGGCGCGCGCTTCGGCGGCCTTGAGGCTGAGCCCCTCGGCCGTCTCGCGAGCCTCGTAAAGCTTGCGCTGCGCTTCCGACAGGTTCTGGTCGGCTTCGGCGCGCTGCTCGTTCAGCCGCGCGATCGACTCGCGCGCTTCCGCCTGGCGGGCATCGAGCCCCGCCACTTCTTCGCGAACCCGGCTGACTTCGGTCTGCACCAGCTCGGTGCGCTGCTGCACCCGGAACTCGTCTTCGGCGGCCCGCTGGCTCTGGCCTTCGACGCCGACAATCGCCTTCTCCTGGCGGTGGAATTCCGCCGACAGTCCGGCAATGGCCGCGGTCGCGTGGGCGATGGTCTGTTCGAAGCCGGCGGTTTCAGCGACCAGTTGTTCGAGGGCGGTCTTCGCCGCGGCCAGTTTCTCGCGCAGTTCCTTGATCTCGCGCTTGGTGGCCAGGATGCCGCGCGACTCGGCCTTGTCGCCGCCGGTCACGACGTGGCGCCCGCGGAACACGTCGCCCTCGAGCGTGGCCACCGGGTACGGGACGGTCGGCGCAATGCGAGCCGCCGCTTCGAACGACTCGGCGATCATCGCGCCGCCCATGACCGCCTGAACGGCCTGGGGGAACGGGCCGCCAATGCGCACCACCGAGGTCAGCGCGACGGCGCCTGGCGGGATGGACTGTACGGGCGCACCAAAGTGCCCGCCTGCGGCGTCAAACGTACCGCCGAACGACCCCGCCGGCGTCTCGACAAATGAGCCCTCGCCCGTGCCCGAGTACGTCGCCACCGCCGAGCCATCGTCGGGACGGCCGACGATGAAGCCGCAGCGGCCGGCGTTTTCCTGGCGGATCAACTTCAACCCGGCCGACACGTGATCGAGGCGTTCGACCACGACGTGCTGCAACAGATCGCCCAGGCATGCTTCCACGGCTCGCTCGTAGCGAGGCTCGACTTCAAGGAAGTCGGCCAGGGCGCCCATCTGGCCCACCTTGCCATTGGCGTTGACCAGCACCATTCGTGCGGCGTCGGCAAAGCCGGAGCGATGGGTGTCAATCTCTTCGAGCGAGTGCAGGCGCGCGGCCATCGCCGCCACTTCGTGCTCGCGCGAGCGAACGTCGCGGGCCCGCCACTCGTGTTCGATGCGCGCGCTGGCCAGCTCCGACTCGCGCGCGGCGCGCGCGACTTTGGCGGCGTCAAGGCCATCCTGCGCGCGGCGCAGGGCATCCGCGGCCATTTGCCGCTGGGCACGAGCCTTCTCGAGTTCGGCCGCCAGCTCGCTGGCTTCCAGTTCCAGGCGGCCGGCGGTGGCCATGGCCCGATCGCGCTGGGCGCCGGCATTGTCGTGCGCGGCGTTGAGCGCGGTGATGGTGTTCAGCACCGCGTAGACGTCGGCGCGGGCGCGTTCGACATCCTGTTCCAGGGCTTCGATGGCCTGCTGGGCGCGGGCATACTCGTCGGCCGCTTCCATCGCCAGGGCCGATGCTTCGTCGCGCGCGGCGGCGGCTTCGCTCGCCGCCAGACGGCGGCCGTCGAGCGCCAACTGCTCGGGCTCGCGGCGCGCCTCGAGTTGCTGCCGTTCGGTCTCGAGCTCCAGGGCGCGCGCCTGCAGCATCTCGGCCTGCTGCGTGTCGAGCGCGATCTGCTGCTGGCGGCGGTTGATCTCGAGCTCGTGCCCGTGCACCGTTTCGCGCGCCGAGGTGGCCGCGGCGTCCGCCGAGGCCAGCTCGATGCGGATGCGCGACAGGTCGTTCTCGACTTCAGCCAGCCGGGCGGCGGCGGCCGTCTCATTGGTGCGTGCTTCCTGCAGCCGCGTGCGGGCTGTTTCAATGGCGTCCGACAGCGTGCGGTAGCGCCGCGCGAACAGCACCTTCTCCCAGCGGCGCATCTCGTCGCGCAGCCGGGTGTAGCGGCGGGCCTTGGCCGCCTGGCGCTTCAACGAGCCGCGCTGCTTGTCGAGTTCGTAGACGATGTCGTCGAGGCGGGTGAGATTCTGCTGTGCCGCTTCGAGCTTCAACTCGGCCGAGCGGCGACGCGCCTTGTACTTGGTGATGCCGGCGGCTTCTTCGATGAGCTGACGCCGGTCGGTCGGGCGCGAGCTCAGGATCATCCCGATCTTGCCCTGCTCGATGATGGCGTAGGCCTTCTGGCCGAGGCCGGTGTCCATCAGCAGTTCGTGGATGTCCTTCAGCCGGCACGACTGGCCGTCGATCAGGTACTCGCTTTCACCCGACCGGTACAACCGCCGGGTCACTTCGACCTCGCGGGTCGCCCGCTCGACGATCTCGGTCAGCTCGGGATGATGGCCGTTTCCGTTGGAGGCCTGGTGGTCCGGGGCATCCTCGCCCATCTCTTTCAACAACGAGGGCGGGACGATGACGTTGCCAAAGCGGAGGCGGACTTCGGCGGCGCCGGTGGGCTTGCGCGCATCGGAGCCGTTGAAGATGACGTCTTCCATCTTGTCGCCGCGAAGGCTCTTGGCGCTTTGCTCGCCAAGTACCCACGTCAGCGCGTCGGCCACGTTGGATTTGCCGCAGCCGTTGGGTCCGACAATGGCGGTGACGCCACGGTCGAATGCCAGCTCGGAGCGATCCGAGAAGGACTTGAAACCTGAGATTTCTAAGCGTTCGAGATGCATTTCGGAATGACTTGGAGGAAGCAGGCGCCAGTCTAACAAGCGCTGCCAATTGTGGCAAGGACGAAGACGACCCCAATATTTAGGGGGTTTCCCCTCTGCCGGACACGACGGGAAACGGCAGGACTAAAGTCCTGCCCTTCTGGCACTTACTACGGCTTTGCGGTGCGGGTCCTTGGCAACTGCAGCAACTGCTCGGCTTCCGGGAACTTCGAAATGGCGAACCTGGCCTGCGGATCGACCGTGACCAGGCGCTGCCGGGCCGTGGCGATGTCGAAGACCGCCTCGTCGATGTTGTAGCGAATCATCGCCCGGATGAAGTCGAGGTCCTTGGCCCAGTCTGCTTCCTCGATCTTGACGTTCCGGCCGGCGACGTAAGTCTTGAACTCGGCCACCATCGCATCGTCGACCGCGAAACCCTTCTTTACGAGCTTTCGTGACGGACCTGAGTGGCCAATCCGGGTATCGCCCTCGGCGCTGAACTGCTCCGCGTAGCCGGCGAACAGGCCGCGCCCCTGCAGCGAACGGCCGAAGCGGGTCGGCGAGAAGCCTTCGACGGGACCGTCGAAGCGCAGGTCGGGCTCGATGCCGCCGCCAGAGAACACCTTGCGGCCGCTGGAGGTGAACTTCAACTGATCGGCGGTCTTGGCTCGTTCGCTTTGATCTTTCAGCGTGTAGGTCAGGTACTCGTCGAACGTGCCGTCCCACGGCCGCTGGATGAGGCGCCCGCTGGGCGTGTAGTAGCGGGCGGTCGTAAGGGCGAGGCCGGCACCGCCGCTGATCTTGTAGACCGACTGCACCAGGGCCTTGCCGAACGTGGTCTCGCCGACGACCAGCGAGCGGTCGTAGTCCTGCAGCGCGCCCGAGACGATTTCCGACGCGCTGGCGCTGTTGCGGTTGACCAGCGTGATCATCGGGATGTCGGCGTAGCCGGGCGTGTCGGTGGCGCGGTAGTCGGCGTCGGAATTGGCGACGCGGCCGCGCGTGTAGACCACCATCGAGCCCTTGGGCACGAAGCGGTTGGTGATGCGAATGGCCTGATCGAGCTGGCCGCCGGGGTTGCTGCGCAGGTCGAGCACCAGCCGCTTCATGCCGCGCTTGGTCAGCGCTTCAAGGGCCAGGCCGAGATCTTCGTCGGTGTGCTCGGCGAAGTCGGTGATGCCGACGTAGCCCGTGGTCGCATCGATCATGAACGACGCCGACAGGCTGGGAATGCTCACCTGGTCGCGCATCACGTTCATTTCCAGCAGGCGTTCGAAGCCCTTGCGGCGGACGCCGATTCGGACGAACGTGCCCTTGGGTCCCTTGAGCTTGTTGACGGTCGCCTCGGTCGTCCAGCCCTTGGTGCTGGTGCCCTCGACATCGGCAATGACGTCGCCGCGGCGGATGCCGTTGGCGAAGGCCGGCGACCCTTCGAACACGCGCACCGCGGTGATGTCGCCGTCCACCGACTGGATGGTCAGGCCCAGGCCGTAGTAGCGGCCCTCTTGCCGTTCGCGCATCTGCGCGTAGCTGCGGGGGTCCATGAAGCTCGAATGCGGGTCGAGCGTCTGCAGCATCCCGTTGATGGCGCCGTAGACCATGCGGTCCGACTCGACCGGCTGCGCGTACTGGGACTGGATGGCGCTCAGCGCCGCCGTGAACGTGCGGTAATGCTCGGGCACCGTGGCGGTGGTGGCCTGCGCGCCCTTGCCGTAGACCCCGCCGACGACCGCGGAAACCACGATGGCGATGACAGCTGCGACAATCGAGCGGTAGCGCATAGGGCGATGCTAACTGACTACCCGGGTGTCCGCAAGGACTCCCCGCCTTCGCCAAGGCGACGGAGGGCAGGCCCGCGTTTCGTCCCCCGCAGCCGTGATTGACGGCGGGCGTGCCACACCGAAGCCTGGGGTAGACAGCAGGCGAAGGCGGGTATACTGCCTTATTGGACGTTGGCGCCCCGGAAAGGGCCGTTCCCGTCCTGGCAAGGGAGCTCTTCTATGTTTGGTTCTATCGGAATGCCCGAGCTCATCATCATCCTGGTGATCGCGCTCATCATCTTTGGCCCCAGAAAGCTTCCGGAGCTGGGCAAATCCCTCGGCCGCAGCCTGAACGAGTTCAAGAAGGCGTCGACCGACCTCCAGAACACGCTGGAGCAGGAAATCAAGATCGAGGAGCAGAAGGAGGCGGCCGCCAAGACGCCCCCGCCGGTCACCGAGGTGGTCACCGACGACCACGCCACCGAGGCTCCCCGCGAGACGGTGTCGCGCAGCTAGGCCGCCGACTAGACCCGGATTAGATACAGACACTGCAGTGGCGCTCGTTCCGTTCCCCAGCCAACGTCAAGACGACGACCCTCGAGACCTGCCCGCGCCGGTCTCGAGCACCTCGCCCTTCCAGGAACCCGAGGAGCCGGCCGAAGGCCGCATGACGTTCCTCGAGCACCTGGATGAACTGCGCAAGCGCATCACGCACGCGGTCGCCGCCCTGCTGGTCGGCTTCGTCATCGCCTTCGCCTTCATCGAACGCATCTTCGCGTTTGTCTACCTGCACCTCGCCAAGGACGTGCCCGGCGGCAAGCTCATTTTCACGGAGCCCAGCGAGGCGTTCTTCCTCTGGATCAAGATTGCCGCGCTCACCGGCGTGCTGATCTCGTCGCCGTACATCATGTTGCAGGTGTGGCTGTTCATCGCGCCCGGCTTGTACGCGAAGGAGAAGAAGCTCGCCATTCCGTTCGTACTCGTGTCGTCGAGCCTGTTCGTGAGCGGCGCCGCGTTTGCCCACTACTTCGTCTTTCCCGCGGCGTGGCGCTTCTTTGCCTCGTTCTCGAACGAGTTCATGGAGTTCATGCCGAGGGTCGCGCCGGTGTTCAGCCTTTATGTGAAGCTGACGTTGAGCCTCGGGTTGGTCTTCCAGTTGCCCGTGCTCATGTTCGTACTCGCACGGCTGGGCATCGTCACGGCCGGGTTCCTGCTCAAGAACTTCAAGTACGCGGTCCTGTTCATCTTCATCGCCGCCGCGGTCATTACGCCCGACGGTAACCCGGTGGTCCAGGTCATGGTGGCGGGACCCATGGTTGTGCTGTATCTGCTCGGGATTGCAGCGGCTTGGCTTTTCGGGAAATCCAAAAAAACAGATCCAGGCTCGGAATAGGCCCTAAAGCCTCCAGTACGTTTGACTTCCGGGTTTTTCGGCTCTAGACTGGGCGTATGAAAATCATTCGCCATCTGGCGTTTGGCCTAACCTTGAGTTTGTCGATCGCTACCGGTGCCTGGGCGCAGGATTCCCGGCCGGGCAGTGGCACCGTGTTTGGCGACACCGGACTGTGGTTTGTCTCCACGGGCGAGACCCTGCCCAAGGGCCAATGGAGCGGCAGCCTGAGCCTGGTCAACTTCGACCGTAGCGAAGGCTTCAGCGACATCTCCGACATTGGCGGAATGTTCGGCTTCGGTGTCACCGACCGGATCGAGTTGTTCGGCACCATGGGCATGCGCCGCATTGACGCCGACCTGGTGCCGGTTGGCCGCAACGCCCAGCCGCAAGACTATTTGATCAACAAGGGCTGGAGCACCGGCGTCGGTGACCTGACGGTCGGCGCCAAGTTCAACCTGATGTCGCAGGCGGCCAACAACGGCTACGCCGCCGCGCTGCGCGTGTCGGTGAAGGTGCCGACGGCCAGCACCGATGATGGCCTGGGCACCGGCAAGCCGGACTTTCAGTTCGACCTGATCGGCTCGCGCGAGTACAACCAGCGCGTCGAGCTCACCGCATCGGCCGGCTTCAAGGTCCGCGGCCAGCCCGATGGCTACAACCTGACGCAGGGCTTCAAGTGGGGCATTGGCGGCGCTTTCCCCAGCCGCTCGAAGTTCCGGATGATCGCCGAAATGCACGGCGAGGCGCTGGTCGACCAGGAGCAGACCTACACCGGTCCGTCGCTGGCGGCCATCGGCATGCCGGGGGCCTGGGATCCTGACGCGACCCGCGATTTGTTCGGCGGCTTCCAGTACAACGCCACCAACGGCTTCTACCTCGGCGCCGGCGTCGGCTACACCGCGTCCTACGCCCTGCACCGCGGTGATTTTGCGACTTCTGAAGACAGCGACTTCGACCGCCTGGGCCTGCAGGTGCGGCTCGGCTTCTACCCGTCAGGTGTCCGGGCCTACACGCCGTCGACGATCGTTCAGCCCACGGCCCCGGTCGCGCCCCCCATGCCGGCCAACCGCCCGCCCACCGTCAAGGCGCGCTGCGAGCCGTGCACGGTTGAAGTCGGCCGCCAGCTGACCGCCTCGGCCGACGCGCAAGACCCGGACGGCGACACCCTGCGTTACCGGTGGTCCAGCCCCACGGGTTCGTTCGGCAACGCGGCCGACCGCCAGACGCCGTGGACGGCGCCCGGACAGGTGGGCGCCGTGCCGCTGACCATCACGGTTGACGACGGTAAGGGGATGACGGCCACCGACACCGTCACCGTGCAGGTCATCGCCCCGGCCAAGAAGGAGTTCACCTTCGAGGACGTGCACTTCGACTTCGACCGCTACACCCTGCGCGCCGAGGCCACCCGCATCCTCGACGAAGCCATCAAGGCCATGAGCGAAGATCCGGCCCTGCGCATCACGGTCGAGGGCCACACCTGCAACATCGGCACGACCGAATACAACCTGGCCCTCGGTGAACGCCGCTCCAGCGCGGTGCGCGAGTACCTGGCCAGCCGCGGCGTTGCCGCCGACCGCCTGCAGACCGTCAGCTACGGCGAAGAGCGTCCGAAGCACGACAACTCACGCGAAGAGACGCGCCGCCTGAACCGCCGCGCGGCACTGACGATTCGGATGCAGTAGCCCGCGACGAACGAAGACCAACGAACAAAAGGGCGGGGTGCCTCGATGGCACCCCGCCCTTTTGGCTTTGTCCTTCGTTCTTCGTTCTTCGTTGTTCAGTAGGCCTTCGCGAACCAGGCACTGACTTTCCCGGGCTTGCCGCACTTGATGCAGGGCTTGCCGGGGTCCTGGTCATAGCCCACCGGGATGTTGCGAATGGTCGCCTGCGTCTCGGCCTTGATGTCGGCTTCGCACTGCGCGTCCTCGCACCAGGGAGCAATCACGAAACCGGGGCGCCCTTCCATGGCCGCCTTGAAGGCGTCGTAACTGTCGGCGGTCGAGGTGTGTTCGTCACGGAACGCGCGCGCGCGGTCGAGCAGGCTCTTCTGGATCTCGGCTAGCAGCGCCTTGATTGAGTCGGCCAGACCATCCATGGGAATCGACGCCTTCACGCGGGTATCGCGGCGGGCGGCGAACACCGCCGACTTCTCGATGTCCTTGGGCCCGATCTCGAGCCGCAGCGGCACGCCGCGCATCTCGTACTCGGAGAACTTCCACCCGGGCGTCTGGCTCTCGTCGGCATCCAGCTTCACGCGAATGCCGGCCGCCTGCAGCTGCGCCTTGATCTCCTCGCACTTGGGCAGCACGGTCTCTCTCCAGTTGCCACGGGGGATCGGCACAATCACGACCTGAAACGGCGCGACGGCGGGCGGCAGAATGAGGCCGCTGTCGTCGCCGTGCGTCATGATCACGCCGCCGATCAGGCGCGTCGAGACGCCCCACGACGTGGTCCAGGCGTGCTGCAGCGTCTTGTCGCGCCCCTGGAACTGGATCTCGAACGCCTTGGCGAAGTTCTGGCCCAGGTTGTGCGAGGTGCCGGCCTGCAGGGCGCGCCCATCGCCCATCAGGGCCTCGATCGAATAGGTCTTCGAGGCGCCGGCGAACTTCTCGCTGTCGCTCTTCTGGCCGTCCACCACCGGCATGGCCAGCACGTTCTCGGCGAACTCCTTGTAGATGCCGAGGATCATCATGGTCTCGGCCTGGGCCTCTTCCGCGGTTTCGTGCGCGGTGTGGCCTTCCTGCCAGAGGAACTCGGTGGTGCGCAGGAACGGGCGGGTGACTTTTTCCCAGCGCACGACGTTCGCCCACTGGTTGATCAGCACCGGCAAGTCGCGCCACGACTGAATCCACTTCTGGTACATCACCCCGAAAATCGTCTCGGAGGTCGGGCGGACGACCAGCTTCTCTTCGAGCTCCTCACCGCCGCCATGCGTCACGTACGCGACCTGCGGGGCAAACCCCTCGACGTGTTGTGCCTCCTTGAGCAGCAGGCTCTCGGGAATCAGCAGCGGGAAGTACGCATTCACATGGCCAGTGGCCTTGAAGCGCTGGTCGAGCTGCTGCTGGAGCAGTTCCCAGATCGCGTAGCCGTACGGCCGGATGACCATGAAGCCCTTGACCGGCGAGTAATCGGCCAGTTCGGCCTTGCGCACGACATCGAGATACCACTTCGAAAAGTCGTCCGACTGCTTGGTGATTTCCGTTACGAAGGCTTCGTCTTGATTAGGTTTTGCGGCCATGGCCTACATCTATGTAGTGTCCGGCTTCAGCCGGACCACTGGGTTTCTATCGACGATATGAACCTTGAATTTTACGTCATCTCGGGCCGGGAAGTCGGACCGGGCATGGCCGCCGCGGGTTTCCTCGCGGCGCAGCGCGGCACGCGCCATCAGGCGGCCCACGGTGACGAGCGATGCCAGCCGCCAGTCGCCGGCCGGCAGTCCGCCGGCATCCATCCGCGGCGCCAGGTCCGCGTACCACCGGTCGAGGCGGCGCACCGCGTGCTCGAGTGACGCACGCTCGCGCATCAAGCCGACGGCGGTCCACATCAACTCGCGGACTTCCTGCTCGGTCGGTCCGCCTCCGCTCCCCTGACGCTCAGGGAGCTTCGGCGAGATCAACTCGACAATGTCGTCGAGTTGACCTGCCGCTGCCGGTAGCAACATCGCCTGCGCGGCCCTGGCGCCAAACACGAGCCCTTCGAGCAGGGAGTTGCTGGCCAGCCGGTTGGCGCCGTGAACGCCCGTGCACGCCACCTCGCCGGCCGCCAGCAGGCCCGGCACGGAGGTGCGCCCCCAGAGATCCGTCGCGACCCCGCCCATTACGTAGTGAGCGGCGGGTCCCACCGGAATGCGGTCGGCCGCCAGGTCGAAACCCGCCTCGCGGCACGCCGCGGCAATGGTCGGAAACCGGGCGCGGACCCACGAGGCGTCGAGGTGCTGCATCGACAGGTAGACCGGGGCGCCCGTCCGCTGCTGCTCTCGCACGATCGCGCGCGACACCAGGTCGCGCGACGCCAGCTCGCCTGCCGGTTCGTAACGCGTCATGAACCGTTCGCCGGCCCCGTTCAGCAGGTACGCCCCTTCCCCGCGCATGGCTTCCGACAACAGGAAGCGAGGCGCGCCCGCCGCGTTGAGCGCGGTCGGGTGGAACTGCACGAACTCGAGGTCGGCGACCGCGGCGCCGCACTGCCAGGCCAGGGTTACCCCGTCGCCCGTGGCCACGAACGGGTTCGTCGTCTCGCGGAACACCTGGCCCGCCCCACCGGTGGCAATCAGCACGGCGGCGGCTTCCACCGAGTGGCTGCCGCGTTCGTCTTCGTAGGCTGCACCAATGCACTTGCCGCCACGGACCAACAGGCGGGTTGCGCGCGCATGGCGCTCGACTCGCACCCGCGCCTGGCCGGCAACCTGGTTCCACAGGGCACGGCCGATCTCCCGACCGGTCGCGTCGGCCGCGTGCAGCACCCGCCGCACCCCGTGGGCGCCTTCGCGGCCAAACGACAACTCGCCGGAGGCCTCGCGATCGAACCGCGCTCCGGCCGCAATCAACTCGCGCGTGTAGCGAACGCCGTCTTCAACCAACACGCGAACCGCGGCGGCCACGCACAACCCGTCGCCCGCGGCCATGGTGTCGGCCGCGTGCAACTCCGGCGAGTCGCCGGGCCCGAGGGCGGCGGCGATGCCGCCCTGCGCGTAACCCGTGTTGCCCTCGGTGGGATCGGCCTTCGTGAGGATCAGGACGTCGCCGGCCGGCGCCAGATCGACCGCCGCGCGCAACCCCGCGATGCCGCTGCCAATGACCAGGAAATCCGCACGCCGAACCACGGATTGATCGTATCAGGCTTGGGGCTTGCGGCTTGCCTGCCTCGCCGTCGCCATGGCGAAGGCGGAGGACTTGAGGCCTGCCCTCCGTAGCCTTGGCGAAGGAGGGTGTTATTCTACGAATGCTACATGCCGCCCACCCGCATCGGGGTGACCGCCGCCGCGGGCGCCTACTCCGTCCTGATCGGCGAACAGACCATCGACACCCTCGGCCGCGAACTGGACACCGCCGGAATCGGCCCGCGCCGCGTCATCGTGTCGAGTCCGCGAGTCTGGGAACTGCATGGCACTCGCTTTCGCAAGGCTGGTGCGGACCGCACCGCCATCCTTGTCGACGACGGCGAACGGAACAAGACCCTGGCCACGGTCGCGCGCGTGCACGACGCGCTGGTCAAGGGCAAGGCCGACCGTTCGACCGTGGTCATTGCTGTTGGCGGCGGCGTCATTGGCGACCTGGTCGGCTTTGCCGCCGCCACCTACCTCCGCGGCATTCGCGTCGTCCACGTGCCGACCACGCTTCTGGCGCAGGTCGACAGCGCGATTGGCGGCAAGACCGGCGTCAACCACGCGCTGGGCAAGAACCTGATCGGCTCGTTTCACGCGCCGAGCCTGGTGGTGGCCGATCCGGTGGTGCTCGACACGCTGCCCCGCCGCGAGTTCCGCGCCGGCCTCTACGAGGTGATCAAATACGGCGTGATCGCCGAGCCGGACATACTTGACCGCGTCCGCACCGGCTTGCCGGCGATATTCGCCCGTGACGCCGGGGCCGTGGCTCCGCTCGTGGCCGCGTCGTGCCGAATCAAGGCGCGCGTGGTGACGGCCGACGAGCGCGAAGGCGGCCTGCGCCGCATCCTGAACTTTGGCCACACCATGGGCCACGCGCTCGAGGCGGCCACCAAGTACAAGCGCTTCCGCCACGGCGAAGCGGTCGGCTACGGCATGCTGGCCGCGCTGTCGCTGGGGGTGGCCCGCGGCGTGACCCCGCCGGCGCTCTACGACGAGGTGCTCGACCTGATCACGCACCTGGGCCCGCTGCCGCCGGTCTCGGACATCTCGGCGAACGAGGCGCTGGCCGCGATCGGCCGCGACAAGAAGGTCGTGGCCGGGACGCTGCACTTCGTGGCCGCCACGGGCCGCGGCGAGACGACGATCCTGACGGATGTGACCGCGAAAGAAATGAAGGCGGCACTGAAGAAGTTGGGGTTGAGAGCGTGAGGTCGGGCTAAAGCCAACGCTAGATTTGATGCTCGCGCAGCTTGGCCTCGAGCGCTTTGAAGTTGATCTGAAGCAGGTCGGCGGCGCGGCCACGGTCGCCGCCGGCCTCGGTCAGCGCCTGCTGGATCTTGCGGCGCTCGGCTTCACGCACCGTCCTCGCGGTGGCGTCGGCCAGGCTGCCGCGCAGATCGATGCGTTCCCAGGGGTCGGTGGACGATCCGCCCCTCGGCACCGGCGACAGGCTGAGGTGCCGCGGCAGCAGCGTGTCGCCGTCGGCGAGGATTACCGCCCGCTCGATGGCATTCTGTAATTCGCGAATGTTGCCCGGCCAGTCGTGCGCCATCAGGGCGGCGACGGCTTCCGGCGACAGCGTGATCTTCTTGCCGACGTCTTTCGACACCCGTTCGACGAAGTGGTGCGCCAGCTTGGGAATGTCCTCGAGCCGTTCACGCAGCGCCGGAACCTCGACCGGGAAGACCGAGAGTCGGAAGTAGAGATCCTCGCGGAACTGCCGGGCGGCCACCGCTTCGCGCAAGCGGCGATTGGTGGCGGCGACAATGCGGACGTCGAGCTTGATCGGCGCGCCGCCACCGAGCCGTTCGATCTTGTGGGTTTCGATGGCGCGCAGCATCTTGGCCTGCACCGTCATCGGCATCTCGCCAATCTCGTCGAGAAAGAGGGTGCCGCGCTGGGCCATCTCGAAGCGGCCCAGCTTGCGCTGGTTGGCGCCGGTGAAGGCGCCGCGCTCGTAGCCGAACAACTCGGCCTCGAGCAGGGTGTCGGGAATGGCCGCGCAGTTGATGGCGACAAACGGGCCGTGGGCGCGCGGGCTGCGGTCGTGCAACGCGCGGGCGCAGAGCTCCTTGCCGGTGCCGCTCTCGCCCTCGAGCAGCACCGTGGTGTCGCTCGCCGCCGCCCGATCGATGGCGGTCATGGCGAGCCGCAAGGCCGGCGAATCGCCGATGATGTGCGGGCCGCCGCGGCGGGCCGCAGCCTCTTCCTTCAGCAGCCGATACTCGTCGAGCAGGCGGCGCTGCGCCAGCGCCCGCTCGACCAGCAGCAACAGGTGATCGGGATCGACCGGCTTGGCGAGAAAGTCGAGCGCGCCTTGCTTCATGGCGGCGACCGCATCCTGAATGCTGCCGTGGGCGGTCATGACGATGACCGGCAGTTCCGCATCAACTTCCTTGGCCGCGCGCAACACGCCAAGTCCGTCGCCCACCGGCAGGCGCAAATCGGACAAGACCACGGCCGGCTGGCCCAGACGTAAGGCATCGACGGCTTCGGCCTGGTCGCGCGCCTCGATGACCTCGTAGCCTTGCGCCTCGAGCGCAAGGCGCAACATCACCCGCAGCGAGTCCTTGTCTTCGACCAGCAGGATCGACGCAGCCGGCCGGGCGCTGCGGGCACTCACGCGCCCGGACGCAGCCAGCCCGAAGGCACACCGGCCCGCCGGGCTTCGTCCTCAATGGCGAGAATCTCGGCTTCCTGCGCCGCCAGCTCCACGCGCAGCCGCTCCAACTCGGCCAGCGCGGTCTGACGATCGGTCTGGATGACGGCGCGCTGCGCCGGGTCGTCGCGATTGACGAAGTCGGTGGTCAGCGCGTTGATGCGGCTCTGCATGGCCGCCGCGAGCACCTTCGTCCGTTCCACCGCGGCGCGGGCAATGGCAATGCGGTTGCCCCAGTAGGCCTGATCGCGCGTCTCCGCCGCGGCCGCCGGCACCGAGCCGCCCGGCAGGTTGACGGCCGGAACCACGGTGCTGGGCGCCGCGGGCGCTTGCGGCGGCGGCTCCGGTCGCGACGGGGTGGTGTCGGGCTTGAGATTGTCGTTGGTGTAGACGCGGGTCGCCTTCTTCGTGCTCTTGCGCCGCGCTTCCTCGGCCCTGGCCACGTCGGCCAACGTCTGCGGCGCCGCAGGCGTCTCCTGGGCAGCGGCCAGGGTCGGCCCGATCAGCATGCTGGCGGCGAAAACGGCAATGGCGCGTGTCATGGTCGTTGTATCGGCCGAGTGACCGACTTCCCCCTGCCCGCGATCGTACGACTCGCGGCCCGGCGGGTCAAGGAACCAGCTGGCGCACTTCCCGCCACGATTGCACACGAATGCCGGGCTGGCAGATCTCCTGCTCGCCCACCCTGAAACAGACCCTCGCCAGCTCGGCCTCGACGGCATGCCTCGAGCCCAGGGCCCCGAAAGCCGCCGATCGCACGCGAACCACACCCCGCCCCTCGACTTCGCCGTCGGTGGATGGGTCGCCGTCCAGTTCGCGCGCGTCGTCTGCAATCCACACCGCCAGGTAACAAGGCGCCGGCCGCGCCACCTGGGTGAGGTTCTCGAAGGCCCCAAACGCGTAGAGCCGCCACCGAGGATTGTTGTCACCCCACGGGCGGTCGTCGGAAACGGCATCCATCTGAGCGCCGGTGCACGTGGCCGCCTTGCCGCAGTTGAGGGTGTTGGTTTCGGCCGTCAAGTTGACGGCGCCGCCGCCCGGCAGGGCGCGCACGCCGCTTGGCGCGCCGTCCGAGAAGCTCGCCTGCTCCGCCCCCGCCAGCACCGAGTTCCAGTCGGCACGCGCCAATGCATGCGCGGCGAGTTCGATGCCGGCGTCGGCGGCGTGCATCAAGGCCGCCGCGCCTCTCTGGTTGCCGGTCGCCAGGCGATCCATGAACACCATCACGGCCAGGCCGAGGCCGACCGCCGACAGAAAGCTGGTGACGAGCAGGGCGAGTATGAGGGCAATGCCGCGCGGGCTGGTCATGAGGGGTTCCTCAGTGCAATGGATACACGCCGGGTGCGGGTGGCAACGCGGCGATGCCGGTCTGACGAACGCGAGCCGACCTGCACCTCCATGTCGAGGCGGCTCAGCACACCGGCGGCTGGCCACCTGGTGAAGTTCAACGACAGCACGTTGTCGACCACCGGCTGCACGGCGCCCGCAGCCGTTTCGCGCACGAGCGCCAGCGAGCCATCCAGTTGCCCGTCCAGACGGTATGAGTCCACCGTCACGGCGAACACCGCCGACCCGCGTCCATACGATCTGGCCAGGGCTGCGGCCGGCGCCACCGAGTTGATGCCCTGGTTGGCCGAGCCGATCGTGAAGATGTCCAGTCGTCCGCCGGCGTCGACGATGGCCGCCACCGCATCGGCCGAGAACCCGCAGACATCTTCCACGGCAGGACAGTTCGTATCCGCGCGGAGCCGCAGCGCCGCGGATGGTTCCGGCTGGTCGGACTCCAGCACGCCATGGCCGTGGCCATTGACGGCCACGATTCGCAGCGCATGAAACCGTTCACCGTCCGCATCCGGTTCCAGCAGCTCGATGGCCGGCGCCGGCACACCAGGCTCCCCCTGCTCGCTGACGGCAGCCAGGCGGGCGGCTGAGCGAACCGCGCGCGACAGCACGTCGATGAGCGTTCGCTCGCGTTGCAGCAGGTCCAGCGCCTCGGGCGTGGCGTCAAACGCGGCTCGGGCCTGCGGCGTGACGGCCGCGATCGCGCCGGAGAGTAGCGCGCAAATCGTCAGCGCGACGAGCAACTCGATCAGCGAGAATCCCGAGGCGCCGGTCATGGCTGCCGCACCCGCACGGTGGCCAGGCAGGCTTCGGCCGCGCGCAGCGGCAGGTCGCCCGACGGCCAGCGGAACACGCACACTTCGACCACGAGCGCTTCGGGAACGAACAGGTCGATCGGTGTCAGGCGCCAGCGGCGGGTGAACACCGCTCCACTGTCGTCGAGGTCCGCATCCACGACCACGCCAGCGGCATCGACGTGATCAGCCAGGCCCGCCGTGTCCTGATCGAGGCTGACGCCGGACCGAAGGGCAAGACCGGGATCCGTGACCGGCGCGCCGACTGGATCGAAGGTAAAGGCCAGGGCGCGAAGGGCCTCTATCTTGTCTTCGGCCGCGGTCAGTGCCGCCGCCTGCGAACCAGCGTCGCGGGTCGTCCGCACGCTGAGCGCGAGGAGCTGCGCAATGCCGGCCAGTGCCGTGACCAGGATGCCGGTGGCAACCACGGTCTCGAGCAAGGTGAAGCCATCGTGATTGGGGTAACAGCGCTGCATGCCCGTGGAAGTGCAAGCGGCCTGCCTGGTATCGAATTGAGCGTGGCGGAGGTTTCAACTAGGAATTCGTGAGGAGCGGGAATGGCACGGCGCGTGTGGCGATCAGTTTTTGATCACCGGCGCCGGCAGCGGCGCGGCAGAATTTTCACACGGGTTCGTGCACCGGCAGGCGGATCTGGAAGCGCGCGCCGCCCGACGGACTGCTGCCGGCCACGATCACGCCGTTGTGCGACACGATGACCTTCTGGACGATGGCCAGCCCAAGTCCGGTGCCGGCGGCCTTGGTCGTCGCAAACGGTTGGAACAGGCGGCCGAGCGCGGCCGGCGACAGGCCGGGGCCGTTGTCGTCCACCGTCACGAAGACGTCGCCCGCGTTGACCTCGCCGCGCACGACGATCTGCGTGGGACGCGCCCCGCCGGCACAGGCCTCCAGGCTGTTGCGCAACAGGTTGCTGAAGGCCTGCCGCAGCAGCACATCATCGCCATTCACCGTGGCGAACACGCCCTCGATGGTCGTGACTGCCGGCGCGGCGGGCAGGTCATCGACCGCCCGCGTGATGATGGCGCGCAGGTCGACCGGCGCCACCGCGAGCTGTTCCGGCCTGGCGAAGCGGAGAAAATTGGTGACCACCTCGCCGAGCGCGGTGGTCTCGGCGCGAATGCCCTCCGCGTAGGTGCGGGCCGGCTCCGGCAGGGTGGCTGGATCGAGCAGTCGCCCGTAGCCGTGAATCGTCGCGAGCCCGTTGCGAAACTCGTGCGCCAGGCCGGCGGTCAGTTCCCCCAACCGCGCGAGCGCCTCCTTCAGGCGAAGACGTTCCTCGAGTTCAACGACTGCCGTCAGGTCGGTGAACAGACAGACGACGGCCTGCGTGTCGCCATCGGCGCCGGTGATGTGCGAAACCGTGACGCCGAGGTGCGCCGGCCTGGCACCGCCCTCGAGCGTCACCGTGCGGCGGACGATCGGCGCGTGATGCCGCAGGGCCTCTTGAATCACCTCGGCCAGCGCCGGCACGCGACGCAAGACATCCGAGACCGGGCCGCTGACGGCAGCGGAATCGAGGCCGAGGATGCGCCGGGCCGCGGGATTGACGGTCTGCACCTCGCCGGCGCGATCGACGACCACCATGCCCGACGTCAGGCCGGCGACAATCTGTCCGGCCAGCCGCTCCGATGCCTCGGCCCTCGCCGCCATCTGCCGTTCCTGCGCCTTCAGCTTGGCCACCGCTTCCTGCAGCGCCATCGATAGCAACGCCGTGTCGCCGCCGTCGTTCTTGCGTGCGCGCTTACGCCCGCTCGCCGCGCGCACGGCCAGGACGACCATCACGATCAACAGGAACGCGAACATGAGGGCGAGCCCAAGCAGGGCCGGCCCGGCGGTCGTGAGTGGTTGCATCCGCTCGCTCTCAGTCTTGGTGTTGGCCGGCGCCCACCCGGGGATCAGAAGAACCCCGCGTACCACGCGATGAGCGGCTCCCCGGCCAGCATGGCCGCGACGGCGCCAACCGCGAGAAAGGTGCCGAACGGCAACGCCAGCTTCATGCCGCCGCGCTGCGCCGCAATCAGCGCCAGGCCGATTGCCGCGCCCGAAAACGACGACAGCACCAGCGTGACGAGCACGGCCTTCCAGCCGAGGAAGGCGCCAATCATCGCCAGCATCTTGACGTCGCCCATGCCCAGTCCCTCTTCGCGGCGCACGGCGTAATACGCGGCGGCGATGGCGTAGAGAACGCCGCCACCGACAAGCGTTCCGACCAGCGCATCCTGCCATCCCGGCGGCGCCACGAAGCTGAACATCAGGCCAACGACGATGCCCGGCAGGGTGATGACGTTGGGCAGGATCTGGTGTTCGAGATCGATCCCGAACAGCGCCACGAGAATGGCCACGAGGATCAAACGGCTGAACAGTAGCGGCCCGACCGGCGTCAGCCACGCAATCAGGATGAACAGCAAGGCGGTGACCACCTCAACGATGGGATACTGCGCGGAAATCGGCGCGCGGCACTGCCGGCACCTGCCGCTCAGCAGCACCCAGCTCACGACCGGGATGTTGTCGTAGGGCCGCAAGACGTAGCCGCATTTCGGACAGCGCGACCCCGGCGACACCAGCGACTGCCCCAGCGGCAGGCGATGAATGACCACGTTGAGGAAGCTGCCAATGGACAGCCCCATGATCGCGGCGACGAGCAACACCGACAGGTCACCGGTCATGGTATCGAGGGCCCCGTGCCCTGCTGCGGCCACGGCAAGGGATGGAGCGTCGACTGCCGCGACACGTCGATCCGCCCGGTCGCCGGGTCGAGTTCGTAGGGCACGCCGGTGGCATCAAGCGGCAGGCCGCGCAGCCGCTCCGCGGCGATCAACTCGCGCCAGTCGCGCGGCGCTCGCCCTGCTCGGGCGGTAAAGCGCCGCGAGATCTTGTTCAACTCGTCGACCACGTCCATGGCGTCGATCTGGAGCAGCCGGTGCTGCGCGTTGCGCCGGAGCCACTCGATGTCACTGTCGCCCAGTTGCCGCCAGAGTTGGCGCGACGACTGCCGGTCGCCGCCGGTTGCCAGGGTGGTAGCGGCCAGGGGCCGCAGCCAGATCGGGGCACCGGGCATTTGCGCACTCTTGTCGAACCACTGGGCAGCGGTCTTGTAATCCTGGAGCCACCAGTAGTGGACGAAGCCGATGTCGAGGGCGTACTCCCATGTCGCCGGGCTGGCGGCGAGACCGCGGCGCAACAACGCGATTGCAAGGTCCGGCCGGCCGGGGCCATCGGGATACGCTTCGGTCAGGAAGATCGCCCCGAAGCGATAGGCCACCTTGAAGCGGGGATCAAGCGTCGTGACGAACGTGAGCAACGGGTCGAGAAGGCTGAAATCACGACCCTGCTCCGGCGAGCGCCGCTTGCCGCCGTAATAGACCACGGCCCGAATCCAGTAGGTATCGGCGATCAGATTCTGGAAACCCAGCGAGGCGCGCGACAGCAGGTGGCCGGACTGGAACCACAGCAGCGGGGTGACCGGCTGGTAGGGCTGCCACCCGCGATCGCGCACTACCTGCACACCGACGGCGGCCGCCAGCAACAACACCACGACGGCCACGAGCGGACCGCTCGAGGGGCGGGACGCAGCCAGTGACGTCGCCATGGTTACTTGAAGTCGCGGCGGCGGAAAATCGCCACCGCCGCCGCCAGCAACGCGGCGATGTAAATCGCGGCGTAGAGCAGCGTGAAGCCCACGTGTGCTGTGCTGACCGGTACGCCGTAGACGACCTCCGCCCTCACGTTGAACGGAGCGAGATTGGGCAGCACGTAATACAGGGAGCGAGCGAGCCACGCCGCCGCCGGTTGGTCCACCACCTGCTCGAACTGGCGCAGGTCGGCGTTGAAGTGCCCCGCCACCCACAGGCCAAGCGTCAACATCGCCGACAAGAGCGGGCTCGAAAAGGTGGAGAAGAACAGCGCCAGCGCGGTGACCAGGGCCAGCTCGCCCATGGTCAGGACGATAGCGGCCAACTGCCGCGGGTCAAGAGCCGGGGCCGGCCAGCCGGCGCGCATGGTCGGCGTCGCCGTGCTGTCCATGTACAACAGCACCAGGTAGTAGGCGACCGTCATCACCGACAGGTTGACGGCAAGCGTCGTCAGCAGCCCGAGATACTTCCCGAGAATGAACTGCGTGCGAGTAACCGGCTTGGTGAGCAGGCCAAAGACACTCTTGCGCTCGACTTCCTTCGAGACCAGGCCAATACCGATGAACACCGCAATGGCGAGACCAAACACCGACATCGCCGCCAGTCCCAGGTCCTTGATGATTTTGAGATCCTGACCGGCGGTCAGCTCGCTGATCAGGTACGACGCGGCGATCATCAGCACCGCGAACACCACCATGGTGTAGGGCACGCGATCGCGAACCGATTCCCTGAAGGCCGCACCCGCCACGAGCCCGATTGTCCTCACGCGCCCACTCCCCGCGCGTCGCGGGCGGCGGTCGCGGCGACGGCTTCCACGAAGTAGTCCTCGAGGGTTTCCCGCACCGGATTGAGCGACACGATGTGGGCGCCGCGGCGGGTCAGCTCGGCCAGCAGTCGATCCGGCTCGGCATCCGGTGAAAGGTGCAGCATGACGTGGCTATCGCCCAGGTCGGTGGTGCGCCGCGCCAAGCCCGCCAGTTCCGGCCGCAACGTCTCGGAGACACCCGAGACGACCAGCTCCCAGCCCTTCAACTCGAAGCCCAGGATCGCCGACAACGGCCCCGACGCCACCAGGCGCCCCTGCACCAGCACGCCGACCCGCGTGCACAGGGCCTCGGCGTCTGACAGGATGTGCGAGCTGAAGAACACGGTGCAGCCGCGCGAGCGCAGGCCGAGAATCAAGTCGCGAACGTGGCGCCGGCCCAGGGGATCGAGCCCCGACATCGGCTCGTCCAGGAACACGACCTCTGGATCATTGAGCAACGCCTGCGCCAGGCCGACACGTTGCAACATGCCCTTGGAAAACCGGCGCAGGCGCAGCCGCCGTTCCTTGCCAATCCCGACATCGTCCAGGACCCGCGAGACCCGCGCGGTGACGTCGGCGCCGCGATAGCCGAACAGCCTGGCAAAGTAGGCCAACAGTTCTTCCGCGGTCAGGTAGTCGTAGTAGTAAGGATTCTCAGCGAGGAAGCCGATGCGCCGCCGGATGCCAGCGTCACCCACCGGGCGCCCGAGGATGCGGGCGTCTCCGGCAGTGGGATACAACAACTGCATCAGCAGTTTGAGCGCGGTGCTCTTGCCGGCGCCGTTCGGGCCGAGAAACCCGAAGACTTCCCCGGCATCAACGCTGAGGGTCAGGCGGTCGAGCGCGCGGTAGGGCCGGGGACGCCAGAAGCCGACCGCAAAGTCCTTGGTCAGCCCCTCGGTCTCGATCGCGGCGGCCATTACTTACCGCTGGTGACCCGCCGCAGCTCCCAGGCGATGGCCGCATCGAAAGCCTCGGCGCGCAACCCGGGCAGACGCATGCCGTTCATGAAGAACGTGGGCGTGCCCGACACGTTCAACGCCGAGCCCTGGGCGATGTCGGCCTTCACGAGCTCGAGCGTAGCGGCAAACCGCGCGTCGAAGTCGGTGATGCCGGCGACCGTAACGACCGCGGACCTGACGCTGGCCGGCGACAGCGCCGGCTGGTTGGCAAACAACCAGTCCTCCATCGCGTCGGCCTTGCCCTTCTCACGCGCCAGGCGCACGGCGACGGCCGCTTCGCAGGCTGCCGGGTGCAGATCCTGGGTCACCGTCGCGTTGCACTGCCGTTCCAACGGAAAGTCGCGGGTCACGTAGCGGACCTTGCCGGGCTGCTCTTTGGCCCACTTGGCAAAAACCGGTTTGTACTCCATGAACGTCTGGCGGCAGGGTGGGCACTGGTAGTCGTTGAACTTGACTACGACGACCGCGGCGCCTTCGCTGGGCACCTGCAGCGGCACACGGGGCTGCTGCGCCAGGTAGGCCTCGAACTGGGCGATCTGGGCGGGGCTGAGGGCCGGCGCCGCCGGGGCCTGTTCACCCTCGTCCGCCGCTTCGGCCGACACCGCCACCACCGGTTCACCGGGGAACCACGCGACCGCGGCACCGGCCGCGATCACGAAGGCCACCGCCGCGGCCAACGCCGACGGGGAACGGAACAAGAGACGCAAATCAGCGAGAGCACGAGCGGGAAGACTGGTCATGGGATACCTGGTGGCCGATCCCGACAGCAGGAAGAGCCCGATAACGGCGATATACGTGCCGGCACACAGCACGCACACCGCTTTGAGAATCACGAACGACGCGTAGGCAAGATACAGCACGACGGCCAGGCCGATGGTCGATGCCGCGAACACATAACCGGCCAGGTTACCGGCGGCGGCGCGAGACGATGAACAGAGCACCACCAGGCCGAGAATGAAGGCGAAGAAGATCACCCCGAAGACGGCGACGGGGATGCCCCCGACAGATCCGTACCGGCTCGAGTACGCCTCGGTGCAACTGAACGTCGCGTTCACGTCGCAGAAGCTGGCATAGGTGGGATCGTTCAGGATCTGATAGTGCACGAAAGCCGAGGCCGAAGAGGCCGCCAGGCCGAGCACGGCTAGGGCGACGAGCCAGCCGCTCCTGGCCGGCGGGACGCTGATCGAAGAAGCGGTCGCGCGGGACATTGGGAGATTCTACAGCGTACAGAGAACGGGGTGCGGCCATCGCCGCACCCCGTTGCCCGTCTCGAACTTGTCCGGGCGGTTACTGCAGGACCGCGCCGATGGCGGGGGCCGCGTTGCCGTCGTCTTCACCGCTCATCGTCGCGGTGTGGGTGTAGATCGTGCCCAGCGTGTTGGTCCAGAAGTAGCGCACGCCGGTCGAGTTCTCGGTGATCGGGTCGGCATACACGAAGTAGGAGCTGACCAGGTCGGCCGCGGCGGTGCCGTTGCAGGCCGCGAGCGTGCCGGCGTCGGCGCCGTTGCCGCCCGCCATTTCGATGGCGTAGCCGCTCTTCTCGATGGTCGCGCCCAGCACCTGGCCCGAGAGGTCGGGGCTGATGAACGGCGCGCCGCCGCCCGAAGGAGCGCCGAGGTCGTCGGTCGCCGCCGCGTAGAAGCCGTTGGCGCAGCTCGACGAGAAGGCCTGCTGCGAGCTGTTGATGGCGCGGAGCGAGCCGATGGCCGAGGCCTCGTTGCCCGACATGCGGGCGCGGAGCAGGCCGGGAACCGCGATGGCGGCGATGATGCCGATGATCGCGACCACGATCAACAGTTCGATGAGCGTGAAGCCCTTGTTGCTACGAATGCGCATGATGTTCTCTCCTCAAAACTTGCCAGGGTTGCCGTGTGTCCGGTGTTCTTGTTGTGTCAACGCCGCACGCTTCGGAGCGGCGTCGTCTGGCCCGTCCTAGAGCAACCCCCGTACCACTTTGCTGGGTGTCGGCTGCCAAGCGAACCAAGTCGCTGTTCCAGATGGGTTTATCGGATATTCGTCACCGGGAAACAGGGGTCAGAAAGTGTTAGAAGGACGGCAAAAGTGACAAGAACTGTCAGGCGGGGCTGTCAGTAATTGTCAAGGCTGGCGCGATGGGCGGTGAAATGCCGTGCAGTCCTGTCTGGAGACGGGATTTCGACCACCCAGAGCCGGGACGATTGGTAGAGGGTCTTGAAGCCGAGCGACCTGGGTGGCAGCGCCGCGGGCTGTAACGCGACGATGAAACGGATTCCGGCGGATTGCCATTCGCGCCAGCTGGCGGCAGGCGCCGTCGCAACGACTGCCTTTCGGCCGGTGCGAAGGTAGACCAGTCCGGGGTTGGTCGCCGCCACTGGCGCCCCAGGAGGCAGGTTGCGGTCCATCCAGATCATCAGGTCGTCCACCGCCTGGGCGTCGGCCAGCCAGCTGACAGCGGCCGGGGCTTGTGCCTTGGTCCTCAGGTACTCGCCGTGGTCCAGGAGTTGGAGACCAACGAGTGACAGCAGCATCACAGCTGGTGCCGGCGAGGCGTCCCGGTGGGTCAGGCGGCCAGCGGCCAGCGTCACGGCCCGCAGGCCCGACCACAGGTAGCCCCACAGGAACGGCGCCAGCGGCAGGAGGTAGCGGAACGTGCGCGTCGGCAGCATCAGGATCATTGCCGCCGAGGCCAATACCAGTGCATCGCCGGCACTCGGCTTCGCGCGGAGGCTCGTCGCCAGGCCGACGAGCAATAGCGCGCTGATCGTGAACGACACGACCATCGCGGCCGGCGGCGATCCCATGCTGGCACCAGCGCCGCCCAGTCCCACCGTCTCTTCGCCGCTCTCGCCGGGGCCCCGATAGAACCCGGGCACGAACACGCCACCCACCTCGCGGCCAAGGACGTTGACCAGGTTGCGCGACGCGCGGGCAGGCAGTTCCGCCAGGCTGGCGCGTCCGGCGCCAATGGCGCCCGCCCGCCTCATCGCCAACAAGTCCGAATACGCGTACGCTATGGTGCCGCCGTGGCGGGCCGATTCCTCGGCGGTCGGAGCGTGCGCGGCGGAATACATCCACCACGGCGCCAGGCAGAGCATGGCCGTGGCCGCAAAGACCGCCGCACTGCGCCACGCCCGCCGGTAGATCAAGTACGCCAGGCCGGCGGCCAGGGCAGCGACGCCCGCGGTGCGAGTGAGCGTGGTCACGGCGGCCAGCACGCCGGCCAGCGCGGAGCGTCGCACGTCGGCCGGCGCATCACTATCGCCGCGATCGAGCAGGATGATGGTGAGTATCTGCGCCAGGGTGAACACGGCTTCGGGCATCACCGTGGAGGTGGCGAGAAACACCAGAGACGGTGTCAGTACCGTGGCCACGGCAACTGCGGTGGCCAGCTCCTTCGGCGCGCGCCGAACGGCGTAGTGGTAGGTCGCCAGCCCGACGCCGGCCATGGCGGCGATCGAGATCGCCTTGAGCAGGAACAGGTTGGCCGGAAACCGCGGCATGAGGGCGAACACCGGCGCTAGCAGGGCCGGGAACCCCGGGGGCACCGTCGGCAGGATCGGATCGGTGGCCGAGCTGATCAGGCGGTAACCGTCGCCGCCGGCCAGAGCCTTCGCCAGCAGGATGTACCAGGCATCGTCCACCATGAGTCCGGCGACGCGGTCGAGGCGCAACAGGTACACGAGGGCGACGGTCGAGACGACCAGCGCCGCCCAGACCCGCGCGGTCATTTGAGTCCGTACTTCTTCGCGAGATAGCGGAACTGGCGGAAGCTGAGTCCGAGCACGTCGGCCGCCTTGGTCTGCACGCCGCCGGAGCGCTCGAGGGCGCGCTCGAGATGCGAGCGCTCGATGTCCTGGAGGTGGCGCTCGAGGTTGAAACCCGGTCCCGCCTCGCCGACACCGCCACCGGCGCCGCCAACCGGCGTCGCCGGCCGCCCGCTGCGCAGGTTCTCGGGCAGCGTCGCCAGTTGCACGCGCGGCTCGGACTCGAGCGCGACACTGCGCTCGATCACGTTCTCGAGTTCGCGCACGTTGCCGGGCCAGGGATAGGCCCGCAGCGCCGCGGCTGCTTCCGGCGAGAAGCCTTCGATGGTGCGACCCATTTCACGGGCGTACGTGGCCAGCACGTGGTGCGCGATCAGCAGGATGTCGTCGGCGCGCTCGCGCAGCGGCGGCAGGGTCACCGGGATGACGTTGAGCCGGTAGAACAGGTCCTCGCGGAACTTGCCTTCGCTCACCAGCCTGGGCAGCTCGCGATTGGTCGCGGCAATGATCCGGATGTTGGCGGGCGCCTCGTCGGTGCCGCCGACCCGGCGGTAGCTGCGCTCCTGCAGCACCCGCAGCAGCTTGACCTGCATGGTCGGCGCCATCTCGCCGATCTCGTCGAGGAACACGGTGCCGCCGTCGGCGGCCTCGATCAGGCCCTTCTTGTCCTTGTCGGCACCGGTGAAGGCGCCGCGCACGTGGCCGAAGAGCTCGGACTCGAGCAGGGCCTCGGGCATGGCGCCGCAGTTCACGGCGACGAACGGCTTGCCGCGGCGCAGGGAGAGCGTGTGGATGGCGCGGGCCACCAGTTCCTTGCCGGTGCCCGACTCGCCCGAGATGAGCACGGTGCTGTTGGTCCGGCACACCGTCTCGACCAGGCGGAACACGTCGAGCATGGCCGGGCTGCGGCCGATGATTCCGGCGAACCCCTGGTCGGCCGTCGTCTGCCGCAGCACCGCGTTTTCGTGCCGCAACCGCCGCGACTCGAGCAGCTGGCGCACCTGCATGGTCACCAGGTTGACGTCGCGAAACGGCTTCTCGAACAGCGCCTCGGCGCCCAGCTCGCGGGCCTCGGCCCACTCGACCGAATCGCGGGTCCAGTGCGCCGTCATCATCAGCACGATGACGTCCGGCGACAGGTCGCGCACCGCTTTGAGCAGCGCCACGCCGTCAAGGCGCGGCATGCGGATGTCGGTCAGCACGACGTCGACGTACTCGCGCGTCACCAGGTCGCGAGCGGTGACACCGTCTTCGGCGGTCAGCACGTCGAAGCCGTCGCGCTGGAACAGCAATCGCATCCACTCGCGCATCGACTGCTCGTCGTCGACGATCAGGATGCGCGGCTTCTCGGCGGTGGCATCCCTGCTCACGACGCGCGGTCCTCCACCGCCTGCGGCGGCCGCCCCGCCGCCGGCCGCGCCGCCGGGAAGGCGACGCGAAACGCGGTGCCCCGTCCCGGCCGCGCCCGCACGTCAATCTGGCCGCCGTAGTCGGAGACGATACGGTGGACGATGGCGAGGCCGAGACCGGTGCCCTTGCCGAACGAGCCGCGAAACGGTTGGAAGATGGCATCGCGGTCTTCCGGCGCAATGCCGACACCCTCGTCTTCGATCAACAGCACCGATGTGCGGACGCCGCCGGCCTGCTCCTCGGCCACGCTCAGCGTCAGCGTGCCGCTGTCGGGCATGGCGCGCAAGCCGTTGGTGGCGAGGTTCCAAATGATTTGCCGCACCTGGCCTTCGTCGGCGTCGATCAGCACCGGCTGGTCCGGCAGCCGCACCTCGATGGTGTGCCGGTCCTCGACCTCGGTGCTGTTACGCAGCAACATCGCCGTTTCCTGGACCAGGGCGCGCAGGTCGAGCTGCTGAACCTGGAACCGCTGCGGCCGGGCGTAGGCCAGAAACGACTTGATGGTCTGGTTGAGCCGCTCCGACTCGCGCAGGACGATGTCCATCAACTGGGCCTGGTCGGCCGACAGCGGCAATTCGTGCTTCAGCATCTGCATCGACCCCGACATCGAGGCCAGCGGGTTGCGAATCTCGTGGGCGATGCCGGCGGCCATTTCGCCGACCGCCGCCAGCCGCTGCTGCAGGCGCGCGCTCTGCTCGAAGCGCTTGACCTCGGTCACGTCCTGGAAGGTGTAGAGGTAGCCGCGCGTGCCGTCGGGCAGCGGCAGCGCCGCCACGCTCACGCCGAGGTCGATCACCTGGCCATCGGGGCGGCGGAACTGGAAGTCGGTCCGCTTGCTGCGGACGCGGGCCAGGTCCTGCGAAATGGTCGCGGCAAACGCCTCGGGCAACTGCAGCACGGCGCCGGCGGTCTCGCCGATCGGCAGCGGCCCGGAGCGGCCGGTGATCAGCATCGCCGAGCGGTTGAACGTGACCAGCCGGTTGCCGGCATCCGCGGTGGCCAGCCCGCTCAGCAGGTTGTCGAGCACGTACTGGTTGAAGGCCTGCAGGTCGGCGATCTCCTCGGTCGCCTGCTCCAGCTGCGCCTCGCCCTTGCGCGCCCGCTCGGCCAGCGAGCCGCTGAGCAACGCCACCGCGAAGAACCCGAACGTGTTGAGGGCGACGGTGTACTGCGCCACGTTGACCGGCGGCAGTACGGCGACGGGCAGGCTGAAGGGCACGTCGAGATTGTCGGAGGCCGACAGGTACTGCACCAGCACCAGGCCGATGAACAGGATGCTGCTGAGGGCGGCCAGCTGCAGCCCGCCGCGCCGGAACTGCACCGAGGCGGCGGCCACGATCGGCAGCATGTAGAGGATGGCGAACAGGCTCTCGACGCCGCCGCTCAGCATGATGGCGGCCGAGATGATGACGGCGTCGATGGCGAAGTGCACGTCGGTCAGCCACGGCCAGCGCTCGACGAAGCGCAGCGAGCCGATGAACAGCAGGCTGATGGCGTAGGTCAGGCCAATCAGAAAGAAGAACGGGTTGATCGCCCAGGCCCCGGGGTCGCGTAGTTGCACCACCAGGGCCGAGCCGAGCAGCACGGTCGCCACGACCAGGCGGACCGCAATATGGGCCGCCAGCCGCTGGCGCAGGGTCCGCTTCTTCATCAGGCCAGGCCCCGGCTAGGTCAGCTTGCTGATCAGGTCGAAGATCGGCATGTACATCGCGATCACGATGCCGCCGACCGCGCCGCCGAGCAGCGCGATCATCAACGGCTCGAGCAGCGTCAGCAGGCCCTCGACCGCGACATCGACTTCCTCTTCGTAGAAGTCGGCGATCTTGCTGAGCATGGTGTCGAGGGCGCCGGTCGCCTCGCCGACGCTGATCATCTGGCAGACCATGCTCGGGAACACGCCGGTCTCCTTGAGCGGCGCCGAGATCGTCTCGCCGCGCTCGATGCTCTTGCGCGTGACCTGGATGGCGTCTTCGATGATCGCGTTGCCGGAGGTCCGCGCGGTGATGTCGAGGCCGTCGAGAATCGGCACACCCGACGACATCAGCGTCGACAGGGTGCGGCAGAACCGGGCGACCGCGATCTTGCGCAGGATCGGTCCGAGAATCGGCAGCGCCAGCGAGATGCGGTCGATCACCCGCCGGCCCTTCTCGGTGGCGTAGTAGGTGCGGAAACCCCAGCCGCCGGCAAAGAACACGACGAACATCACCGGCATGAAGCGGATCAGGTTGTTGCTGAGCGCAATGACGACGCGCGTCGGCAGCGGCAGGGTGGCCCCCAGGCCGGCAAACAGCGCGGCAAAGGTCGGGATGACCTTCCACAAGATGACGCCGATCACGACGGCGGCGATCACGATCACCGCGATCGGGTAGATCATCGCCGACTGCACCTGGCTCTTCAGCTTGACGGCCTTCTCGATGTAGACCGCCAGGCGCTTCAGAATGGTGTCGAGGATACCGCCCGCCTCGCCGGCGGCGATCATGTTGCAGAACAGCGCGTCGAACACCCGCGGGTGGCGCTTCATCGCATCGGCCAGCGACATGCCGCCCTCGACGTCGGCGCGGGTGGCCAGGATGACCTGCGAGAAGTACTTGTGCTCTTCCTGGTTGCCGAGAATGTCGAGGCACTGGACCAGCGGCAGGCCGGCGTCGATCATCACCGAGAACTGGCGGGTGAACACCGCCAGGTTCTTGGCCGGCACGCTGCGGGCCTTCAGCTGCTTGACCGCCTTCGACTCGGCCTTGGCCTTGGCCGGCTGGATGCGGGTGACCTGGATCTGCTCACGGCGCAGCGCCGCCACGACGGCATCCATGGTGTCGCCGATGCGCTCGCCCGACACCGACTCGCCGGTCCGGGTGCGTCCTGAGAATGCGAAAGTCGCCATAGTCAATCTCCGATAGCTAGCGAGGCCCTGCCTCGCTAGGAGCAGTATCGCTTTGCCCGGCTCCGCCGGGCGAGACGTCCCGATCGTCGATTGGGGGGAGGCACGGACATATTACTCGCTACGAGCCCGGTCGTGGTGGCGGCCGCAGCCCGGCGCCCGGCGGCCGGCCCATGCCGGCCCCGGCCACCACGCCGGCGCCGCGGTTGATCATCTCCTGCAGCTCTTCCCGGTTCGACGAGGCGTTCATCGCCGTGTCCATGGTGATCAGCCGGCGGAAGAACAGGGTCGCCAGCGACTGGTTCATGGTCTGCATGCCCAGTTTTTCCTGGCCGGTCTGCATCGCCGAGTAGATCTGGTGGACCTTGTCCTCGCGAATCAGGTTGCGGATGCCGGGCGTCGGCACCAGGATCTCGAGCGACACTACCCGGCCCTTGCCGTCGGCCTTCGGCAGCAGCGACTGGCAGACGATGCCCTCGATGACCAGCGACAGCTGGGTGCGGATTTGCGACTGCTGGTGCGACGGGAACACGTCGATGATGCGGTTGATGGTCGAGGCCGCCGAATTGGTGTGCAACGTGCCGAACGTGAGGTGGCCGGTCTCGGCGATGCGCAGCGCCGACTCCACCGTCTCGAGGTCTCGCATTTCGCCGATCAGCACCACGTCGGGGTCTTCGCGCAGGGCGGCACGCAGCGCGTTGGTGAAGCTCTGGGTGTCGCTGTGCAGCTCGCGCTGGTTGATCAGGCAGTTCTTGTGCTGGTGCAGGTACTCGATCGGGTCTTCGACGGTGAGGATGTGGCCGTGGCGCTCGGTGTTGATCTTGTCGATCATCGCCGCCAGCGTCGTCGACTTGCCGCTGCCGGTCGGGCCGGTGACCAGCACCAGGCCGCGCGGCCGCTCGGCCATCTTGGCGAGCACGGCCGGCAGGCCGAGCTCGTCGAACGTACGAATGCGCTCGGGGATCTGCCGGTAGACCGCGCCGACCGCCCCCTTCTGGTTGAACATGTTGCAGCGGAAGCGCGCCACGCCGCGGATGCCGAACGAGAAGTCGAGTTCGAACATCTCCTCGAACCGCTTCTTCTGCGCGTCGGTCAGCACGGCATAGGCCAGCGCCTTGGTGTCGGACGCCGTCAGGTCGGGATACTCGAGCCGCTGCAGCTCGCCGTGCACGCGCACCTGGGGCGGCGACCCGATCGAGAGGTGCAGGTCCGAACCCGAAAGCTCAACGGTCTGCTTGAGCAGATCTGGAAGCGTCGCCACAGACACCTACACTTTCACTGAAACTGCCAACCTTCAACGACCGCCCTACTTCACCGTCTCCCGCAACACTTCTTCAATCGTCGTCACGCCGTCCTTGACCTTGCGCAGGCCGCTGCCGCGCAGCGTGATCATGCCCTCTTCGATGGCCTTGCGGCGGATTTCGAGGGCCGAGGCGCCGACCAGGATCAGCTCGCGCAGTTCGTCGGTGACTTCCATCACTTCGTAGAGGCCGACGCGGCCCTTGTAGCCGGTCTTGAGGCACTTCTCGCAGCCGGTGCCGCGCTTGGGCTTGACCGACTGGGCGTCTTCGCGCGAGAAGCCGGCCTGCTCCATGGCCGCCGGCGGCACCTCTTCCTCGACCTTGCAGTTGACGCAGACGCGGCGGACCAGGCGCTGGGCGCACACCAGGTTGAGCGAACTCGCCACCAGGAACGGCTCGATGCCCATGTTCATCAGTCGGCTGATGGTGCTGGGGGCGTCGTTGGTGTGCAGGGTCGACAGCACGAGGTGGCCGGTGAGCGCCGCCTTGACCGCGATCTCGGCGGTTTCGAAGTCGCGGATCTCGCCGACCAGGATGATGTTGGGGTCCTGGCGCAGGAAGCTGCGCAAGGCGGCCGCGAAGTTCAGGCCGATGCTCTCGCGCACCTGCACCTGGTTGACGCCGAGCAGGTTGAACTCGACCGGGTCCTCGGCGGTCATGATGTTGGTTTCGGGGGTGTTCAGCTTCGAGATCGACGAGTAGAGCGTGTTGGTCTTGCCGCTGCCGGTCGGGCCGGTGACAAGAACCATGCCCCACGGCTTGGAGATCTGGGCCTCGAGCTTGGCCAAGGACTCCTGCTCGAAGCCGAGCTTGGTCATGTCGAGCATCAGCTTGCCCTTGTCGAGCAGGCGCATCACGATCTTCTCGCCGAACAACGTCGGCAGGCACGACACGCGGAAGTCGATGTCCTTGGTCTGGCCGTTGTCGCTGAAGCGGATCTTGATGCGGCCGTCCTGCGGCAGGCGCTTCTCGGCGATGTCGAGCTTCGCCATGATCTTGATGCGCGAGGTGATGGCGTCGCGCATCTTCAGCGGCGGCGCCATGATGTTGTAAAGAATGCCGTCCATGCGGTAGCGGACGCGGTATTCCTTCTCGTACGGCTCGATGTGAATGTCGCTGGCGCCTTTCGAGATGGCCGACATCAGGATGACATTGACCAGCTTGATGACCGGCGCCTCTTCGCCCTGGCGGGCGAGCATTTCGGCGCTGATCTCCTCGAGGTCCTCCATGACCTCGACGTCGCCGCCGACGTCGGCCAGCATGGTCGGCATCTCGGTCAGCGACCGGGTCGCCATGTCGAGCGCGCTCTCGCCGGTGTCGACCACCGCCGTCGCGGTCGCCCCGCCGCGCGAGGCCTGGGTCTGGGCCGGGCCGCCGACGCCGTAATACTTGTCGATCGAATCGAGGACCGCCGTCTCCGACGCCACCACCGGCTCGACGTTGTAGCCGGTCATGAACTTGACGTCGTCCATGGCGAAGACGTTGGTCGGATCGGTCATCGCGATCGTCAGGGTCGCGCCGGCGCGGCTGAGCGGGACGATTTGGTACTTGCGGGCGGTTTCCGCCGGCACCAGCTTGATCACGGCCGGATCGATCTCGAACTGGTTCAGAGCGATCGAGGGCACGCCGTACTGCTTCGACAGCAGCGCGGTGATCTCGTCGTCCTTCACGAAGCCCATCTTCACGAGGTTGGCGCCGAGCTTCCCCCCGTTCTGCTTCTGGTAGGTGAGCGCTTCCTGAAGCTGGACTGCCGTGATGCGCTTCTCTTTGAGAAGCAGTTCACCAATCCTGACCGCCATGACTAACTAATGGTTCTCCCCTTGCAAGGTCCGCCTAAAGGCGGACGCTACATCGCCGTACCATAAGGTCCGCCTAAAGGCGGACGCTACATCGCCGTACCATAAGGTCCGCCTGAAGGCGGACGCTACATCGCCGTACCATGTGGCGTCCGGCTTTAGCCGGACCGTTCCTAGAACGAATACCGCAAACCGAGACTCCACGACCGCTCTTCGGCCTGGCCCTGGGCCACATACCCTTCCACGTAAAACCCGGCCACCAGAGCCGAGGCGCCCACCGAAACGACCGCGCGGGTGTCGCCAACCGTGCTGCCCCGCACCCCGGCTCGCAGGCCCAGGGTGCGCGCGCGCCACCAGGTTTCCATGCCGGCCGCCACGTCGCGCCGGTCGCCCGTGGGCGACGCGCGACGCGTCAGGTCGCCATCCGCGGCCACCACGACACGCGAATAGCCGGGCCAGCCCGACCCCCAGCCGCCGCCGATGCGAACCCGCCGATCGAGCGCCACCTCAGCGAGGCCCGGGCCGCCCAGGTCGAACTTCGGACTGGCCAGGTGCCGTGCCGCCAGCCCCAGCCGGAACTGGTTCGCGGCCACCATCACGCCCGCATCAACGTCGGGCCTGACCGAGTCGCCGCCCCACACCGCCGTCGGAGTCGCGGACACCACGATGTGCTCGGTAAGAGAATGCAGCAAACTCAAGGCAACCGTCGAGGTGGTCAGGGCGTGCACACTGCTCCGCACTTCTTCTCGGCCTTGAGGGGCCGCCACTGCAGCCTCTGGCGTAGCGACGCCGTAGGTCCCCTGCCGGTAGTAGGCAAGGCCCACCGGCGGCAATGAAAACGCCAGCAGCGCATGGTTCGGCCCCCATTCTTCGGTGCCGGCGGGCTGCCAGGAGCCTATTTCCAAGTTCAAGCTCACGACAGCGCCGGTAGCCAGCCCGGCCGGGTTCCAATAAACTGCTGTGGCGTCGTCTGCCACCCCAACAAACGCACCGCCCATCCCGTTCGCCCGAACCCCCACGGCGGATTGAGCTTCGGCCTGCGCGACGAAAGACAGGGACAGGACCACCGCCGCGAGCGATTGGCTGAATCTATTCGGCAACATGAAATACTATTTTTGAGTCTACAAAAACACGCTAAGAACGGGAGGGATGGCTGCCTAGGCCCGCCTGCGCCAGGCGCGGCAGCGTGGCAAGTCCATCGTATTCAGCGGTTTGGAAGCCTGTCAAGGAAACCAATGGCCATCGACATTCGTATCAAGCACCAAAGGCTCCTGTAAATGCGGCGCGTGATTGGCGTGCTGTGGCGCCCCCGCCAGGCGATGGCTGAGGTGGTGTCTCAGCCTGCGTTGGCTTGGGCCTGGGTGGTTCTGCTCGCGGTGGTGGCGCTTTGCGCGTTGGCGTTGCTCTCCACGGCGGTGGGCCGGCAGGCGCTGGTGGACGAACGAGTCCGCATCATCGAGGCGCTCGGCGGGCGCGTTGATGATGCTCTGTACGCCGCGCTGCAGGCAAACCCTCCCTGGCTGGTCTATTTGACGAGTGGCGGGCGGCTACTGTTGACGCCGCCGTTCACGCTGCTGGTCGCTGCCGGCTGGATGAGCCTGGCGGCGCTCGACGGCGTCAAAGTTCGATACGGGGTGGCGTTGGCCGTCACGGTGCATGCCAGCCTGGTACTGGCATTGCACCAAATCGTCATCACGCCGCTGCATTTCGTTCGCGAATCGCTCGGCAGCCCCACCACCATTGCGGGCATCCTGCCGATGCTCGAGGAAGGCAGCATGCCGGCGCGATGGCTGGGGTCGATCGATCTCTTCGGGTTGTGGTGGATGTGGCTGCTGGCCGTGGGCCTGGCGGCCGCCACCGGCCGGCCGGTGGCGCGCTACCTGGCGCGCCTGCTGGCGGCTTACGTCGGGAGTGCGGCAATTGTCGCCGCGGTGTTCGCGGTTCTCGGGGCTGAGTAAGGGGGATTACGTGTTTCGCAGGAAGTGGCTTCTCATCGTCATCGCGCTGTTGATCATCGGCGGCGTCGCCAGCGCAATTTTCGCCCGTCGCGGCGATCCCGGCGTGCTCGTCACCGCCGAGAACATCCAGAAGCGTGACCTCGAAGCGATCGTCTCGGCGTCCGGCAAGATCGAGCCGAAGAAGACGGTCAACATCAGCGCCCAGACGATGGGGCGCGTCACCAGGCTGGGCGTGCAGGAAGGCGATCGCGTCAAGTCCGGGCAGTTCCTGCTGCAGATCGACCCGGTCAACGCCGAAGCGGCGGTGAGCCGTGACGAAGCGGCGGTGATGGGGGCAATGACCGGCCTCGAGCAGTCGAAGGCCTCCCTGCAGAGCTCACGCGCGGCGCTGGAGAACGCCCGGGCAACGCTCAAGCGGCAGCAGGAACTGTCGGCCGCCGGCCTGACCACCCGCGAGTCGCTCGAGCGGGCGCAGACCGACGTCGAGATGCGCGAAAGCGACCTCAAGGCGCGCGAGCAGGAGATCAAGAACCGCGAGACGCAGCTTAACCAGCAGCGCGCCGGACTCGCCGCCAGCCGCCACACGCTCACGCAGGTCCGCTTCGAGGCGCCATTCGACGGCATCGTCACACGCCGCAACATCGAAGAGGGCGAGAACGTGATGATCGGCACCATGAACAACGCCGGCACGATCCTGCTCACGGTCGCCGACATGTCGGTGATCGAGGCCGAGGTGGAAGTCGACGAGACCGACATCCCGCTGGTGCAGATGGGCCAGAAGGCCAAGGTCACCATCGACGCCATTCCCGACCAGGAATTCACCGGCACGGTGACCGAGATTGGCAACAGCCCGATCCAGGCGGCCGCCGCCGGCACCACCCGTACTGCCACCAACTTCAAGGTGGTGATCACGATTGACGGCCAGATTCCCGACGTGCGCCCCGGCTTCACCTGCACCGCGGAGATCACCACCGCCACCCGCCAGCAGGCGGTGGCCGTGCCGATTCAGTCGCTGACCGTGCGCGAGCTGATCTACGACGCGCAGGGCAACGTGGTCAACGAGCCGCGCCCGCCCAAGACCGGCTTCCAGTTCGGCCCGGCAGCGGCGCCGGCCCCGGTGGCAAGCCGCGAACTTCGCCCAGGCGAGAAGCGGGAAGAAGTCGAGGGCGTGTTTCTGAATCAGGACGGCAAGGCCGCGTTCGTCAAGGTCAAGGTCGGCATCGCCGGCGAGCGCTACCTCGAAGTGCTGAGCGGCCTCGGCGAAGGCGACCGCGTGATCACCGGGCCGTTCGACTCGGTGCGGACCCTGCACGAGGGCGATCCGGTGCGCGAAGCCGCCGCGCCGGGTGCGGCCGCGGCGGCCGGCGGCAGCGGCGTGCGCGTCCGGGTCGGGGGATAGCCGCCGGCAATGAACCAGCTCTTCGAATCGGTCCTGCTCGCGCTGGATTCGATCTGGGCCAACAAGCTCCGGTCGTTGCTGACCCTGCTCGGCAATATCGTCGCGGTGTCGTCGATCATTACGGTGGTCGCGCTGATCACCGGGGTCAACGCGGCGGTCACCGACGCGATCGTCTCGGACCTCGGCGCCGACTCGTTCACCGTCCAGCGCATGGGGATCACCCAGAACGAGGACGATTTCGAGCGGATGCGCAACAACCCGCTGGTCACGCTCAAGGACGCCGACGCCGTGAAGCGGTTCGGCGAGGCGGTCGGGTCGGTGATGGCGCAGGCCCAGACCAGCACGCCGGTGGCGTTCCGCGACGAGGAGCTGGAGTCGGTGCAGGTGCAGGGAGTCAGCGAGGAGTACCTCGACTTCACCACCTTCGACGCCGAGCGTGGCCGGATGATCACGCCAATGGAGATCTCGCGCAAGCGGCTGGTCACGCTGGTCGGCTGGGGCATCGCCGACCGGCTGTTCGGCGCGGCCGATCCGATCGACAAGCAGATTCGGATCGCCGGCGTGCCGTTCACGGTCGTCGGCGTCGCCAAGAAGAAGGGCGCCGCCTTCGGCCAGTCGCTGGACGAGTACGTGGTCATTCCGCTCGGCTCCTACCAGAAGCTGTTCGGGGCGCGCCAGTCGCTGCAGCTGATGATCCGGCCGCGCGACGCGACGCTGGCGGCGGTGGCCAAGGACGAGACGCGGGTGGCGCTGCGCGTCGAACGCGGCCTCAAGCCCACCGAACCCGACAACTTCGGCATTGTCGCCTCCGACTCGGTGCTCGGCCTGTTCCAGCAGGCCACCGCCGGCATTGCCGTGCTGCTGGTCGGCATTGTCGGGCTGTCGCTGCTGGTCGGCGGCATCGTGATCATGAACATCATGCTGATGGTGGTCAGCGAGCGGACGCGCGAGATCGGCCTGCGCAAGGCGCTCGGCGCCAAGCGCCGCGACATCATGTCGCAGGTGCTGACCGAGTCGATCACGCTGTCGATCGTCGGCGGCATCGTCGGCATCGCCCTCGGCGCCGCCTTCTCGACCATCATCTCGTCGCTGACGCCGGTGCCGTCCAGCGTCGAGGCCTGGTCGGTGATGCTGGGCGTCACCATCACCGCGCTGGTCGGCCTGGTGTTCGGCTACTACCCCGCGCGCCGCGCGGCGTCGCTCGATCCGATTGAAGCCTTGCGCCGGGAGTAATACGTGTCTGCCCTGACCAAACAGTTTGCGCTGCTGCGAGAGACCGCCGACATGGCGATCGGGACCCTGCGCGGCAACAAGATGCGCTCGGCGCTGACCGTGCTCGGCGTGGTGATTGGCGTCACCTCGATCGTCGGCATGACCTCGCTGATCCGCGGCTTCGACTCGTCGCTGCGCGACTCGATCAACGCGCTGGGGCCGAACACGATCATGGTGGCGCGCTTCAGCGCCGTCAGCATGTCATCCGGGGCCTCGTTCCAGACGTTGATGCGGCGGCCCAGCCTGACGGTCGCCGACGCGGAGGCCGTCGAGAAGCTGGCGACGACCGCCGGGATCGTTGACATCTGGCTCGGCGCGGGACCGCCCCAGCCGACCACCGAACGGATTTTCTATCGCGGCGAGCGGACGCGGCCGGTCGCCGTGATGGGCACGACCGAGAAGTACGTCGAAGTGAACTTCGCCAAGATGTTCGCCGGCCGCTCGTTCACGGAACAGGAGTCGCTGCGCAACCGGCCGGTGGCGGTGATCGGCTACAACGCCTACGACGCGCTGTTCGGCAGCCGCGGCATCGACCCGATCGGCAAGCAGGTGCGCATCGGCGCCATCGAGTACACCGTGCTCGGGGTGGTCGACAAGCGGCCGGCGATGGGCGGCTTCAGCCTCGGCCAGGACGACTTCGCTATCATCCCGTACGGCGCGTACCGCAAGCAGTTCGGCAACGAACGTATCCGGCGCGGACCGTTCGGCGGCATGCCGGCGCTGATTGCGGTGGTGCCGCGCAGCGGCGTCGATCGCGCCGAGGCGATCCGCGAAGTCGAGACGATCATGCGCATCCGCCACGGCCTGACGCTCGATCAGCCGAACGACTTCGACATCGTCACCTCGGACGCGATTCTCGCGGTGTGGGACCAGATTTCCGCCGCCATCCTGCTGTCGCTGGTGGTGATCTCGTCGATCGCGCTGATGGTGGGCGGCATCGGCGTGATGGCGATCATGACCATCTCGGTGACCGAGCGCACGCGGGAGATCGGCGTGCGCAAGGCGATCGGCGCCCGCAAGCTCGAGATCCTGGTGCAGTTCCTGATCGAGGCGGTGGTGCTGACCAGCATCGGCGGCATCCTCGGGGTCATCATGGGCAGCCTCATCGGCCTGACCGTCAACCTGGTCTCGGGCTTCCCGGTGTCACTGCCCCTGTGGAGTTTCGCCCTGGGCCTGGGCTTTTCGGCCTCGGTGGGCATCATCTCGGGCATGATCCCCGCCTGGCGCGCCTCCCGCCTCGACCCGATCGAAGCCCTGCGGTACGAATAGGGACTCCCGCGGCCGGGAGCGGAACGAAGCTCGTCGGGGGCCTCCGGAAAGAACCCGTCGGGACTGTCCCGACAAGCAGTGCCCTCCCGACAAGCAGTGCCCTCCCGACAAGCAGTGCCCTCCCGACAAGCAGCGCCCTCCCGACAAGCAGTGCCCTCCCGACCAGTGGTGCCCTCCCGGCAAGAGGCATATGATGCCTTTATCGGGCCGCCGCGCCCGGGAGGGTATCCGCTATGAAGGTCTACGACGCTGCCAGTATCCGTAACGTGGCTGTAGTCGGGCACGGCGGTTCTGGCAAGACCCAGTTGGTGTCGGCCCTGCTGTTCGACACCGGGATGGTGAACCGCCTCGGACTCGTGGATGAGGGCACTACGGTCACCGACTACGACGAAGAAGAAATCGCCCGCAAACACACCCTCTCGGCCAGTCTGGCCTATGCCGAGTGGAACAAGACCAAGATCAACCTGATTGACACTCCCGGCTTCGGCAACTTTTTCACCGATGCCCGGGCCGCGCTGCGCGTGGCCGACGCCGCCCTTGTGGTGGTTGACGGCGTGGCCGGCGTCGAGGTGCAGACCGAAAAGGCGTGGGCGGTCGCCGAAGAAGCAGGCCTGCCGCGCCTGGTCGTGGTCAACCGCCTCGACCGCGACCGCGCGTCGCTGGAGCGCACGCTTGATTCCCTGCGCCAGTCGCTGGGCCGCACGATTATTCCCATCCAGTTGCCGATTGGCGAAGAGAAGGCGTTCAGCGGCGTCGTTGACCTGGTCTCGATGAAGGCCTACACCTTTGCTGCCGACGGTTCCGGCAAGATGACCGAGGGCGCGGTGCCCGCCGCTCAGACCGGCGCTGCCGCGGCCGCGCGCGAGGCGCTGATCGAGATGGTGGCCGAGGCCGACGAGTCGCTGATGGAGGCGTTCTTCGACGCCGGCACGCTCACGCAGGAACAGTTGCTGAAGGGCCTGGCCACGGCCACGCGCGCGGCGAAGATCTTCCCGCTGGTCTGTAGCTCGGGCCTGCAGAACATCGGCGTGCAGCCGTTGCTCGACGCCGTGCTGGCTTACCTGCCATCGCCGGCCGAAAGGCCGTTCACCGCCCTGGCCGGCGGCGAGCCCGTGACTCGACCGGCCGACGAAAAGGCGCCGTATGCCGCCTTCGTGTGGAAGACGGTTGCCGACCAGTTTGCCGGCCGCATCACGATGTTCCGGGTCTTCCAGGGTGTGCTGAAGGCCGACTCGACCGTGCACAATGCGACTCAGGACAAAGCCGAGCGGCTCGGCCATCTGATCGTCATGCAGGGCAAAACCGCCACCAACGTGCCGGAGCTAAAGGCCGGCGACCTCGGCGCGGTCGCCAAGTTGAAGGACACGCGCACCAACGACACCCTGGCCGAGAAGTCGGCCGGCATCACGTTCGCGCCGATCGGCTTCCCGGAGCCGGTGCTGTCGTACGCGATCGAACCGAAGAGCCGTGGCGACGAAGACAAGATCAGCACGGCGATGCATCGCCTCGAGGAAGAGGATCCCACCATCCGCTATCAGCGCGATCCCCAGACGCACGAACTGCTGCTCGCCGGCCAGGGGCAGCTGCATATCGAGGTGACGGTGGCGAAGCTGAAGCGGCGTTTCAGCGTTGACGTGCTGCTGAAACCGCCGCGCATCCCCTACCGCGAAACGATCACGACGCGCGTCGAGGCCCACGGCCGGCACAAGAAGCAGACCGGCGGCCACGGCCAGTTCGGCGACTGCAAGATTCGCATGGAGCCGCTGCCGCGCGGCAGCGAGTTCGAGTTCGTCAACGAAACGTTCGGCGGGTCGATCCCCCGGCAGTTCATCCCGGCGGTCGAAAAAGGCATCCAGGAGTCACGCCTGCGCGGCTACCTGGCCGGCTACCCGGTGGTCGACTTCAGGGTCGTCCTCTACGACGGCTCGTACCACGACGTCGACTCGAACGAGCTGTCGTTCAAGACCGCCGGCTGGCTGGCGTTCAAGGATGCGATGTCCAAGGCCCACCCGGTGCTGCTCGAGCCGGTGATGAACGTCGAAATCTACGCCCCCGGCGACCACGCCGGCGACCTGATGGGCGACCTGAACGGCCGCCGCGGACGGATCTCCGGGATGGAGGCCCGGGGCCAGACCACCGTGATCAAGGCGCAAGTGCCGATGTCAGAGATGCTGACCTACGAACAGCACCTGACCTCGGTGACCGGCGGCCGCGGCTCGTATCACATGGAGTACTCGCACTACGACGAGGTGCCGACGCTGATGCAGCAGAAGATCGTGGCCACAGCCAAGGCGGCCGGACATCATGTCGCGGAGGAGCCTTCGTAGGGTGCCGGCGGCTACGCCTTGAGCGACACGTCGAGGTCGTGGAGCAACCCGTCCTTGAGGCCGTAGATCCAGCCGTGCAACTCGAGCGGCTGATCGCGGCGCCAGGCGTCCTGCACGATGGTGGTGCGGGCGAGGTTGCGCACCTGCTCCGTGACGTTCAGTTCGGCCAGGCGATCGACCCGCGCCTCTACGTCGGCCAGGGCCAACAGCTCGGCCTGGTGCGCTTCCTTCACGTCCTGCACGTGCTGCAGCCAGTTGTCGATCAACCCGTGGGCGGTGCCGTCGAGCGCTGCGCGAATGCCGCCGCACCCGTAGTGGCCGCAGACGATCACGTGCCGCACCTTCAGCACGTCAACCGCGAACTGCAGCACCGACAGGCAATTGACGTCGGTGTGCACGACGACGTTGGCGACGTTGCGGTGGACGAAGAGTTCACCCGGATCGAGGCCGACGATCTCGTTGGCCGGCACGCGGCTGTCGGAGCAGCCAATCCATAGAAACGCCGGCGCCTGTTGGCCGGCGAGCCGCACGAAGAAATTCGGATCGGCCTTGACGCGGGCGGCGGCCCAGGCGCGATTGTTGGAAAGGAGCTTGGTCGGCGAATCCATTCGGGCTCCAGTTTACCGTCGTCGTGCCACCCACGTCGTCATCGACCGTTGCTCGTGGACGACGGTGGTCTTGATGGGGTCCAGCAGGTCGCCGCCCAGGCGTGCGGTCCAGTCGATGATCGTGGCGGCATCCACCAGGTAGCGGTCCGAACCATCCGGCAGGCGGTATCGGTTGTTACCGAGGGCGCTCACCTGGTCGGCCACCCCGATGGTGGATGCCAACCGCGCGAAGAACAAGCCCCCGGGCTTCAGCACCCGCCACAGGGCGCGGACCATGGCCTCGAAGTGGGCGTCGTCACGGGCAAAGTGCAACACGGCGCTGGCGATGACGACGTCGGCGGATGCGTCCGGGAAGGAGGTGTCTTCGATGGCCTCGTGGCGGAAGTCGGCGGCGGGAGTGGACCCGCCTTCGCTCGCTCGCGAAGCCCCTGCGAGCTTCGGCGAGGCCTCGCCGTAGCGGCCGGTGGCCGCGGAGGCGGGCGCCACATTGCTCGCCAGGGCGCGGACCTTCGCAATGGCGTCGGCGCTGGCGTCGTTGGCGACGACATCGTACCCCTGCCGCAGCAGGTGGACCAGGTTGCGCCCTCCGCCGCAGCCGGCGTCGAAGACTCGCATTCCTGGTGTGATGCGGCCGCGCAGCAACTGGTCGAAGACGTAGATGTCGATGTTGCCGAACTCGCTTTGCAGGTCCATGGACCCACAGCGTACTTCGACCGGCGGCGTCACACCATGGCCCAGGCCGCGACGATGGGCGGCGACACCAGCACACCACCCGATGCCATTACCTCGGCCCGCAGTTCGGCCTCGAGGCGATCGATGTCCACCTGGTCGGCGCCGGCAACGCCGAGCACGCGTCCGAGCGGCAGCACGCGCCTCAGGCTCTCGGCCATGTAGCCATAGATCGCCGCACCAGGCCCGCCTTCCACCACCGCCTGCAGTTGCATGACTGGCCTGGCCAGGCCGGCGCGCTGGAACACCGCGCCAAGGTGCAGGCCCATGCTCGCATCGGCTCCCCCGGCGCGAATGATGTCGTTCAGCAGCCGCGTCAGGCGGTCGTACGCCGCGGAGTGCGGGGCCGAGTGCAGGCCCGATGCACAGGCGCTCATGATCGACTCGATCATCACCACCACGCCGCCGCGGCGCAGGTGGCCGCCGGATCGGACTGATGCATGAGCACGAATCGGCCGACCACGGCATCGAAGGCCGGCCCGGCCGGCATATCCGAGATCGACTCCAGCCGGAACTCGACGTTGCCACGCCCCTCCGCGTGCGCACGCGCCCGCGCGGCAGCAATTGCCGCAGGCGCCCGATCGATACCCACCACCGACCCGCCGGCACCGACGATGTCGGCGGCGAGAAACGAGACGTCGCCGGCGCCGCAGCCGATGTCGAGGATGCGATGGCCGACGCACAGGCCGACGGCCTCGTTGAGCTCGGCGAAAGCGGCGCGGCCGGCGGGAGTGAGCGAGAGATGCGCCCGGCGGCCGTCGGCGCTGGAGCGGGTCCGAACCAGGAACCCCCGCTTCGCGAAGTCAACTATATTGCTGAGCCAAAAAAAGGCCCCGATGGCGAACCACCGGGGCCTGCTGTCCGTGTCGAATTGGCGCGAACCGGCGGCCTTTAGGCGCCGCCGGCCTTGCGCGGCGTCGAGGTCTGCTTCGACGCGCCGCGGGCGGGCTTGCTGGCCTTGGTCTTCGGGCCGCCGTCGCCCTTCTTCTTCGAACCGCCGCCGCCAATGCTCTTGGCCGCGGCCTTGAGGCGCTCGCCGACGCTCTTCTGCGTCTTGGGCTGCTCGCCGGCTGCCGCGGCTTCCTCGGCGGCCTTCTTCTCGGCCTCGGCCTTCTTCGGGTCGAACTCGCTGCCGATCAACTCGATCTGCGCGATTTCAGCCGCGTCACCGCGGCGGTGTCCGAGCTTGAGGATGCGGGTGTAGCCGCCCGCGCGGTCCATGAACCGGGGCGCCAGTTCGTCGAACAGCTTGGTGACGACGGTCTCGTTGAGAACGTCGCGCATGACCAGGCGGCGCGCCGACAGCGACACGCCCTTGGGGTCGTTCGCCTTGACGCCGCGCTTGGCAATCGTGATCAGCCGTTCAACGTAGGGGCGCAGCTCCTTCGCCTTCGGGACGGTGGTTTCGATCCGTTCGTGGCGAAGCAGGGCCTCGGCCTGGTTGCGCAGCAGCGCCGTGCGGTGCGCCGTGTCCCGGCCAAGCTTGCGATGTGCATTTCGATGACGCATGACTGTTTATTCCGCCGTCGCGGGCGAGTCGAGCTTCATGCCGAGGCTCAGCCCCATCGACGTCAGGATCTCCTTGATCTCGTTGAGCGACTTGCGCCCAAAATTCTTGGTCTTCAGCATCTCGGTTTCGGTCTTGCCCACCAGCTCGCGGATGGTCCGGATGTTGGCGTTCTTCAGGCAGTTGTACGACCGCACCGACAGTTCGAGCTCTTCGACGCTCTTGTCGAGGTGCTCGTTGGTGACGCCGACGCGCGGCGCTTCGGCGCCCGACTCCGACGTTTCGTCATCGGCCTCATCCAGGCTGACGAAGATGTTCAGATGGTCGCGGATCAGCTTGGCCGACAGCGACACCGCGTCGCGCGGCGTCACCGAGCCGTTGGTCCACACTTCGATGGTCAGCTTGTCGTAATCGGTGGTCTGGCCGATGCGGGCGCCCTCGACCAGGTAGTTCACCTTCTTGACCGGCGAGTGCACCGAGTCGATCGGGATCCAGCCAATGCCGAGGTCCTCGTCGAAGTTGCGATCGGCCGAGACGTAGCCGCGGCCGCGCTTGACGCGCAGCTGCATGTGCAGCTTGCCGCCCTCGGCGATGGTCGCGATCACGGCGTCCGGTTCGAGGATTTCGATATCGGCGTCGGCCTCGATGTCGGAGGCGCGCACCGGGCCCGGCTTGTCCTTCCGCAGCGTCAGCGTCTTGGTGTAGTCGACGTGGCAGGTCAGCGGCAGCTGCTTGAGGTTGAGGATGATGTCGGTGGCATCCTCGACCACGCCCTTGATCGGCGAGAACTCGTGGAGCACGCCGTCAATCTGGACCGCGGTGATGGCCGAGCCTTCGATCGACGACAGCAGCACGCGCCGCAGGGCGTTGCCGACCGTGGTGCCGAAACCGCGCTCGAAGGGCTGCGCGTAGAAACGGCCGAACCGGTCGGTCAGCGTCTCGCGCTCGAACTCGAGGCGCTTGGGCCTCTGGAAACCTTTCCACAACATGGGATCTCGTCCTTTCGCTACGGGCTGACAGATTCAGCCACAGGCCTGCGGGTAATGACCGACGCTCGCTCGCTGCAGGCCTGAAAGCTGCTGGAGCGCGGCTTGCGAAGCGGCCGGCGCGACGCCGGCCCGCCACGAAGAGCCGGCACCGAAGTGCCGGCCTTCTGGCACTACTTGCTGTACAACTCGACGATGAGCTGTTCCTGCACCGGCAGGTTGATCTGCTCGCGGGTCGGCATGCTGACCACCCGGCCGCCCATCTCGCCCTCGAGCGACAGCCACTCGGGAATGCCGCGGCCCTTCACTTCCTCGGTGGCGTGGATGATGGTGACGTTGGCGCGGCTGCCCTCGCGCACCTGCACGGTGTCGCCGGCCTTCAGCGAGTACGACGGCACATCGACCTTCTTGCCGTTGACCAGGAAGTGGCCGTGGCGCACCAGCTGGCGCGCCTGCGCGCGCGAGGTGCCGAGGCCCATGCGGTAAACGACGTTGTCGAGGCGGCGCTCCAGCAGTTGCAGCAGCGTCTCGCCGGTGATGCCGCCGCGGGTGCGGTCGGCCTGGGCGAAGTAGCCGCGGAACTGGTCTTCGAGCACCCCGTAGATGCGCTTGACCTTCTGCTTCTCGCGCAGCTGGACGGCGTAGCCGACCATCTTGGCCTTGCGCAGGCGGCCGTGCTGCCCCGGCGGCATGTTGCGCTTCTCGATGGCGCACTTCTCGGTGTAGCAGCGCTCGCCCTTGAGGAACAGCTTCATTCCCTCACGGCGGCACAGGCGGCAAACGGGTCCGTTATATCGAGCCATATGTCAGTTCTTCAGCAATCACAAAATCGTTAAACGCGACGACGCTTCGGCGGGCGGCAGCCGTTGTGCGGGATCGGCGTGACGTCGCGGATCGACCGCACTTCGAGGCCGGCCGTCTGCAGCGCGCGGATCGCCGACTCGCGGCCGGAGCCGGGGCCCTTGACCAGCACGTCGCACGAGCGCATGCCGAAGGTCTTGGCGGCGTTGGTGGCGCTCAGGGCGGCCTGGGTCGCCGCGAACGGCGTGCCCTTGCGCGAGCCCTTGAAGCCAATCGCGCCGGCGCTCGACCACGACACCACCGCGCCCTCGGCGTCGGTGATGGTGATCAGCGTGTTGTTGAACGACGCCTGCACGTGCACGAAGCCGTGGTGGACAATGCGCTTCTCGCCGCGCTTCTTGAACGCCTTCTTCTTCTTGGTCGGTGCTTCCGCGCCGCCGGGAGTCTCTGCTTTGGCCATGATTAAACCGTCTTCTTCTTCGCCACGGCGCCCTTGCGCGGGCCCTTCCGCGTGCGCGCGTTGGTCTTGGTCCGCTGCCCGCGCAATGGCAGGTTACGGCGGTGACGGCCGCCGCGATAGCTGCCGATCTCGATCAGCCGCTTGATGTTCATGGAGATCTCCTTGCGGAGATCGCCTTCCACGCCGCCCTGCTCTTCCAGGACGCGGGTGATCTTGCGGACGTCGTCTTCGGTGAGGTCCTTCACCCGGACGCTCGGATCGACGCCGGCTGCGGTCAGCACGACGTTCGAACGGTGACGGCCGATGCCGAAGATATACGTGAGACCAATCTCAATGCGCTTCGTGCGCGGGAGATCGACACCTGAAATACGCGCCATGTCTTATCCTTGCCGCTGCTTGTGCTTCTGGTTCGCGCAGATCACCCGGACCACCCCTTGGCGGCGGACGATTTTGCACTTGACGCAAATTTTCTTAACCGAGGCTCTTACCTTCATAGCTTCTCCACGATCCTGCCGCGGCTCGGGTCGTGACTCATGAGCGCGACCCTTACCCGATCACCCACCAGCACGCGGACGTAATTGCGTCCGACCGGACTGGCCAGGTGCGCCGTCACCTGGTGCCGACCGTCCAGCTCGACTCGCACGAGCTGGCTGGGCAGCAGTTCCAACACCACGCCTTCGGCCGTGTTCGCCGGCGGCGCCTGCGGTTCGTCCATCCTTCGACTCGCTGCGCTCGCTCAGGACTGCCGTCTCGGCTACGCCGAAGCGCGGTCCTCGACGGCGACGTCAGGGAGCGTCAGCACCCGGCACCCGTCCTCGGTCACCACCACCGTGTGCTCGAAGTGCGCGGACAGGGCCTTGTCTTTCGTGACCGCCGTCCAGCCGTCTCCCAGCACCTTCACCGCGGGCTTGCCCGCGTTCACCATGGGCTCGATCGCGAGCGCCATGCCCTCCGCCAGCCGCGGACCGCGCCCGGCGGTGCCGTAGTTCGGAATCTGCGGCTCCTCGTGGAGCGACGTGCCGATCCCGTGGCCGACGAACTCGCGGACCACCGAAAAGCCCTGCGCCTCGACGTAAGACTGCACCGCGGCGCCGATATCCGACACCCGGGCACCGGCCTTGACCGCGGCCACCGCTTTGTCGAGCGCGGTTCGGGTCACGTCGAGCAGCCGCTGCGCTTCTGCCGTCACCGCGCCGACCGGCACCGTGACCGCCGAATCGCCGTAAAACCCGTCGAGCTTGGCGCCCATGTCGATCGAAATGATGTCGCCTTCGACCAGGGCGCGCGGCGATGGAATGCCGTGCACGACTTCTTCGTTCACCGAGGCGCAAATCGTCGCCGGGTAACCGTGATACCCCTTGAACGCCGGCTCGGCGCCGGCCTCGCGCAGCCGCTGCTCCGCGATCGCATCGAGGTCGGCCGTGGTCACGCCCGGCCGCACCGCCGCCGCCAGTTCCTTCAGCACGCGCGCCACCAGGGCATTCACGCGCGCCAGCTTCTCAATCTCCGCCGCCGACCTGCAGACAATCACGCCTGCGCCCCCAGCTTCTTGGCCGCCATCGACTGCAACTGCGACGCCGGCATGCCCAGCGCCGAGGCCACCGCCCCGACCAGCGCTTCTCGCACCTGCTCGGGCGACTGCTTGCCGTCGATCGCCCGGAACGTCGGCCGCGCGCTGTAGTACTCGATCATCGGCCGGGTATCGCGCCAGTACACCTTCAACCGCTCGCGGACCACCGTTTCCGAGTCGTCCGACCGCGCCACCCACTTCGGGCCGGTCGTCCGGCACCGTTCGGTGTTCTGGCACAGGTCGGGCAGCGCATCCGGCTTGTGCTCGAAGGCATCGGCGTTGGCGCCGCAATCGTTGCACACCCGCCGGCCCCGCACCCGCCGCACCAGTTCCTCGTCGGGCACCTGGATCTCGACGCAGATCACCGGTCCCCGCTCGGCGGTAATCTCATCGAGCGCCGTGGCCTGCGCCGCCGTGCGCGGAAAGCCGTCGAGCACGAAGCCCGCCAGCGCGTCCGGCCGCGTCAGCCGCTCGCGGACGATGCCGATGATCAGGTCGTCGCCGACCAGCTCGCCGCGCTCCATCACGGCCTTTACCGCGCGGCCCAGTTCCGAGCCGCTGTGCACCGCCTCGCGCAGGATGTCCCCGGTCGAAACCTTGGGAATCCCGTGCTCACGGGCAAACCGCTCTGCCTGCGTGCCCTTGCCCGCGCCGGGCGGGCCAAGCATCACGAGGTTCAAGGCCACGTTAGCCGCGCCGTCCCCGGATGCGCGTCTTCTTCATGAACCCGTCGTAGTGCCGCATGATCAGCTGCGACTCGACCTGGTTCACGGTATCCATGGCGACGCCGACGACGATCAGCAGCGAAGTGCCGCCGAAGAAGAACGTCACGCCCAGGCCGTTGGTCACGAAGCGCGGCAGCATAGCGTCGAGCGACTCGCCGATGAACGGAATCGGCGCCACCTTGAAGCCGGTCATCAGGAACTCCGGCACGATCGCGACAATCGCCAGGTAGACCGCGCCGACGATGGTGATGCGGGCCAGGATGGTGTCGATGTACTCGGCGGTCCGTTTGCCCGGACGGATGCCCGGGATGAAGCCGCCGTACTTGCGCATGTTCTCCGAGACATCATCGGGATTGAAGATGATGGCGGTGTAGAAATACGCGAAGAAGATGATGAACGTGACGTAGAGCAGGTTGTAGAGCGGCATGCCGTAGCCGATCTGCCGCACCGCCGCGTCGGCCCAGCCGCCCGGCGTGAACATGCCCGACATCGTCGCCGGGAACGTCAGGATCGAGCTCGCGAAAATCACCGGGATGACGCCGCCGGTGTTGACCTTGAGCGGGATGTGGGTGCTCGAGCCGCCGTACTGCCGGCGGCCGACCACGCGCTTGGCGTACTGCACCGTGATCCGGCGATGACCGCGTTCGACGTAGATGATGGCGGCAATCACGCCGACCATCAGCACCACCAGGAACAGCATGGTCAGCAGGCCAATCTGGCCGGTCTGCATCTGGTCGATGGTGGCGATCACCGCGCGCGGGAAGTTGACGACGATGCCGGCGAAGATGATCAGCGACATGCCGTTGCCGATGCCGCGCTCGGTAATCTGCTCGCCCAGCCACATGATGAACATGGTGCCGGTGGTCAGGGTCAGCATGCAGCCGAGGCGGAAGCCCCAGCCCGGCTCGTAGACCAGCGGCAGGCCGCCGGCGATTTCTGTCTGGCGCTCCAGAAAGATCGCGATGCCGAGCGACTGGACCATGGCCAGCACCAGGGTCAGGTAGCGGGTGTACTGGGTGATCTTGCGCCGGCCCAGTTCGCCTTCCTTCGACAGCCGCTCGAGGTACGGCCACACCACCGTCAGCAGCTGCAGGATGATCGACGAGCTGATGTACGGCATCACGCCGAGCGCGAAGATGGTCACGCGCGACAAGCTTCCGCCCGTGAACATGTCGTAGAGGCCGAACATGGTGTTCTGGGCCTGCTCCGACATGATTCGCAGCGCCTCGGAATTGACTCCGGGCGTCGGGATGAAGTTGCCCACGCGGTACACCGCCAGCATGCCGAGCGTGAACAGCACTCGGTTGCGGAGGTCCGCGACGGCGAACAGATTCTTCAGTGTATCCAGCACAACAGCCCTCAGTTACTTACTGATTGCTCGCGTCGGCCTTGGCATCGGCAACGGCAACGGTGCCGTCCGGGATCGCCTCGGTCCGGCCACCGGCGGCGGCCACCTTCTCGGCGGCCTTGCCGCTGAACTTGTGCGCGTGCACCGTCAGCGCCTTGGTCAGTTCGCCGCGGCCGAGGATCTTGACGAGCGCCGTGCGGCTGCCGACCAGGCCGTGCTCGCGCAGCGTCTCGACGGTCACCGTCGCGCCCTTGTCGAACGCCGCCTCGAGCTGGTCGAGATTGACCACGTCGTACTCGGTGCGGAAGATGTTGGTGAAGCCACGCTTCGGCACCCGGCGGTGCAGCGGCATCTGGCCGCCCTCGAAGCCGCGCTTGAACGAGTAGCCCGAACGCGACTGCGCGCCCTTGTGGCCGCGGCCCGAGGTCTTGCCGAGGCCCGAGCCGGGGCCGCGCCCGACGCGCTTCTTCTTGAACTTCGAGCCGTCGGCCGGCTTCAGCTTATCGAGACTCATAAGTTACTCGCTCACCGTCACGAGATGACGGACCTTGAAAATCATGCCGCGGGTCTCCGGCGTGTCGGCCAGGGTCACCGAGTGGTTGATCCGGCGCAGGCCGATGCTCTCGACCACCGTCGCCTGGTTCTTGTTGAAGCCGATCGGGCTCCGGGTGAGCTTGATCGTGACGGTCTTCGCGTCTGCCGCCTGCTGTGCCTGCTTCGCCTTCGCCATTGTTCTTTATCCTGTGGCGGCCAACCCCTCGGTTCGCCGACCGTTACTTTACGCCGTCCGGCCGCCGGCCAGCTCTTCGAGCGTGTCCTTGCCGCGCAGCCGCATCAGCTTGCCCGGGTCCTTCAATTCCTTGAGCGCCGTAAACGCCGCCCGCACCACGTTGTGCGGGTTGGCCGAGCCCAGCGACTTGGTCAGCACGTTGGTCACGCCCGCCGACTCGACCACCGCGCGCACCGCCGCGCCGGCGATGATGCCGGTGCCGTCCGGGGCGGGCTTGAGCAGCACGCGGCCGGCGCCGTAGCGCCCGACGATCGGGTGCGGCACGGTCGTGCCCTGCACCGGCACGCGGATCAGGTTCTTCTTCGCCGCCTCGATGCCCTTCTTGATCGCCGAGGGCACTTCCTTGGCCTTGCCGACGCCGTAGCCCACCACGCCGTGGGCGTCGCCGACCACGACCAGCGCGCTGAAGCTCAGGTTCTTGCCGCCCTTGACCACCTTGGTGACGCGGTTGATGGAAACCACCGTGTCCTTGAGGTCGAGCTGCGCCGGGTCAATCTTTTCGCGTGTCCGAATCATGATCTGCCTGCTTCAGAGTTCTGCGTCATCTGTGTCATCTGCGGCCTAAAATTCCAGACCGGCGGTGCGGGCGGCCTCGGCCACGGCGCGCACGCGCCCGTGGTACAGGAACCCGTTCCGATCGAACACCACCTTGGTGATGCCCTTTTCCTTCAGCCGCTCGGCGATCGCGGTGCCCACCAGCTCGGCGCCTTTGAGGTTGCCGCCGGCCACGCCCTTCGGCATCTGGCCCTTGACCTTGGCGTCGACGCTCGACGCCGAGGCCACGGTCTGGCCGGTGCGGTCGTCGATCACCTGCACGTAGATGTGCGAGACGCTGCGAAACACGCTCAGGCGCGGCTTGTCCGAGGTGCCGGCCATCTTCTTGCGAATCCGGAACTTGATCCGGTCGCGGCGGTCTTCTTTAGTCTTGATCTGCATAACTACGCTCCGGTCTTTCCGGCCTTCTTCTTCAGCACTTCACCGGTATAGCGCACGCCCTTCTGCTGGTACGGGTCGGGCTTGCGCAGGCGGCGCAGGTTGGCGGCCACCTGGCCGACCAGCTGCCGGTCGACGCCGGTCACGGTGATGTGCGTCTGCTTGTCGATGACCACGTCGATCCCCTTCGGGATGTCGAACACCACCGGGTGCGAATAGCCGAGGGCAAGGTGCACCTGCTGGCCCTTCATCTCCGCGCGGTAGCCGACGCCGACGATGTCCAGTTCGCGCTTCCAGCCTTCGGTCACGCCGAGCACGGCGTTACTGACCAGGCTGCGCGCCAGCCCGTGGAACTTGTCGAGCTGCTTGTCGTCCGAGATCTTCTTCGTGACGAGGGTGCCGTCCTCGACCGCGGCGGTCACGCCGGGCGGCAGCGGCTGCGTCATCTGTCCCTTGGGACCCTTCACGTCGACGGCGGCGCCGTCGACCTTGATGGTCACCCCCTTCGGGATCGTGATCGGTTTCTTTCCAATTCGTGACATGGGCTTAACCGTTTCCCCTTACCAGACGTTGCAGAGGATTTCGCCGCCGACGCCCGCCTGCCTGGCGGCCCGGCCGGTCATCACTCCGCGCGACGTCGTCAAAATGGTCACGCCGAGGCCGCCGAGCACCGACGGCACCTCGCCGCTGTTGGTGTAAACGCGGCGGCCCGGCCGGCTGACGCGCGACAGGCCGGAAATGGCCTTCTCGCCGCCGGGGCCGTACTTCAGGAACATCCGCATCTGCTGGCGCGGCGCCTTGCCCGGACGTTCGGCCGGCGTTTCCACCATCTTGAACCCCGAGATATACCCCTCGTCCTGCAGGATCCGCGCAATCTCGGCCTTCAGCTTCGAGGCCGGCATCTCGACGCGCGCGTGGCGTGCCGTGACGGCGTTGCGGATCCGGGTCAACATGTCGGCAATCGGATCGGTCATCTTTGCTCTCTACTACTTTCAGCTGTCGGCAACGCCTTCAGCTCAAGCACCAGCCCTTAGGCACCCAGGCACTCTACGCACCCCAGGCACCGGCGGCTGATGAGTCCTTACCAGCTGCTTTTCGTGACGCCAGCCACATCCCCGGTCAGGGCGAGCTCGCGGAAACACAAACGGCACAGCGCGAACTTGCGCATGTAGGCGCGCGACCGGCCGCACCGGCGGCACCGGTTGCGGTGACGCACCTTGAACTTCAGGGTCTTTGCTTCGCGTGCTTTCTTCGCGCTTGTCGCCACTAGTTGCTCCCTACGTTCCGGAACGGCATGCCCATCAGCTGCAGCAGCTTGCGGGCCTCTTCGTCGGTCTTGGCGGTGGTCACCACGCTCACGTTCATGCCGCGGCCCTTGTCCACCTTGAGATAGTCGATCTCGAGGAAGATCAGCTGGTCCTTGAGGCCGAGCGTGTAGTTGCCGCGGCCGTCGAACCCCTTCGGCGAGACGCCGCGGAAGTCGCGCACCCGCGGCAGGGCGATGCTGATCAGCCGGTCGAGGAATTCATACATGCGGTCGCCGCGCAGGGTGACCATGGCGCCGATCGGCTGGCCCTGGCGCACCTTGAACTGGGCGATCGACTTCTTGGCCTTGCGCACGGCGGCCTTCTGGCCGGTGATCTTGCCGAGTTCCTCGGCGCCGGTGTCGACGACCTTGGCGTTCTGGGTCGCCTCGCCCAGGCCCATGTTGACCACCACCTTGGTGACCTTCGGCACCGCCATCACGTTCTTGTAGCCGAACTCCTTCTGGAGCGCGGGGATGACGTCGGCGCGATACTTGTCGCGCAGCCGCAGGGTCGAACCGGTTGCCTTCGTCTTGCTCATTTGTCCACCACCGCGCCGCTCTTGCGGCCGATACGCACGCGCGTGCCATCGGGCAGCGTCTTGCTGCCGATGCGCGTCGGCTCGTTGGTCTCCGGGTCGACCAGCATCACGTTGCTGGCATGGATCGCGGCCTCGCGCTCGACGATCCCGCCCTTGATGTTCTTCTGCGGGTTGGGCCGCGTGTGCCGCTTGATCAGGTTGACGCCCTCGACGATTACCCGGTTCTTCTCGGGCAGCACCGACAGCACGCGGCCGCGCTTGCCGCGGTCCTTGCCGGCGCGGACGACGACCTGGTCGTTTTTGCGAATCGACATTGCCATGGTGTTACAGCACCTCGGGCGCGAGCGAGACGATCTTCATGAACCGGCGCTCGCGCAGTTCGCGGGCCACCGGCCCGAACACGCGGGTGCCAATCGGCTCGCCCGCGTCGTTAATCAGCACCGCCGCGTTGCGGTCGAAGCGGATGTAGCTGCCGTCCTTGCGGCGCTGTTCCTTGCGGACCCGCACCACCACGGCCTTGACGACCTGGCCCTTCTTGACGGTGCCTTCCGGGGCCGCTTCCTTGACGTTGGCGGTGATGATGTCGCCAAGGTAGGCATAGCGGCCGGTCGACCCGCCGATCGGGTTGATCACCGAAATCTTGCGCGCGCCGGAGTTGTCGGCGACGTCGAGGATCGATCGCATCTGGATCATGGCGTCTCCTAAACCTGCGCCGCGCGCTCGACGATGCGCACCAGGGCCCACCGCTTGCGCTTGCTGAGCGGCCGCGCCTCGGCGATCACCACGGTGTCGCCCAGCTTGGCGTCGTTGTTTTCATCGTGCGCCACGAACCGCGACGTGCGCTTCTGCATCTTGCCGTAGACGCCGTGCTGCACGCGCCGCTCGGTCGCGACGATGACGCTCTTCTGCATCTTGTCGCTCACGACCACGCCCTGGACTTCCGCTTTGCCCGCCATGGCTATTTCGCCTTCTCTTTCAGAATCGTCAGGATGCGCGCGCGCTCGCGGCGCACGGTCTTCATCTTGCCGGGGGCCTCCAGCTGGCCCATCGACTTCTGGATCCGCATGCGGAACAGCTGGTCGTCGATCTCCTGCGTCTTCGCGCGCAGCGCCTCGACGTCCATGTCTCTCAATTCAGCGGCCTTCATCACGCTTTCTCCTCGGCAAACCGGGTCGCGAACTTGGTCATGATCGGCAGCTTCGCCCCGGCCAGCTCGAACGCGCGGCGGGCTTCCGCCGCCGGCACGCCGTTCATCTCGAACAGGATGCGGCCCGGCTTGATCACGCAGACCCAGCCCTCTGGCGCGCCCTTGCCCTTACCCATGCGGGTTTCCTGCGGCTTCTTGGTGATTGGCTTGTCGGGGAACACCCGCACCCACACCTTGCCGCCGCGCTTGACGAACCGGGTCATCGCGACGCGGGCCGCCTCGATCTGGCGATCGGTCAGCCAGCACGGCTCCAGAGCCTTCAGCCCGAAGTCGCCGAATGACACGTCGGAGCCGCGCCACGCCTTGCCGCGCATGCGGCCGCGCTGCTGCTTCCGGTACTTGACCTTCTTCGGCATCAACATGGTCGTTAGCCTCGTGCTCCGGGACGGTCGCCCTGGGGACGACGCGGACCGCGATCCCGATCGCGATCGCGGCCACCACCGCCGCCCGTGCCAAATTCCTCTTCGCGGCTGGTCCGCGGCGTCAGCCGCTCGCCCTTGTAGAGCCACACCTTGACGCCAATCTTGCCGTAGGTGGTGTTGGCCTCCGCGAAGCCGTAGTCAATGTCGGCGCGCAGCGTCTGCAGCGGCAGCTGGCCGTGCAGGTACCACTCCGAGCGGGCGATTTCGGCGCCGTTCAGGCGACCCGACACGCGCACCTTGATGCCGCGGGCGCCGAAGCGCAGCGCCGACTCGACCGCCTTGCGCATGGCGCGGCGGAACGCGACCCGCTTCTCGAGCTGCATCGCCACCGATTCGCCGACCAGCTGCGCGTCCAGTTCCGGCTTCTGGATCTCCTGGATGTTGATGAAGACCTCGCGGTTGGTCCGCTTCTGGATCTCCTGCTTCAGCTTGTCGACTTCCTGCCCCTTGCGCCCGATGATGATGCCGGGACGCGAGGTGTGGATGTTGATCTTCAGGTTGCGGGCGGCGCGCTCGATCTCGATCATCGCGACGCCGGCATGCTGGAACCGCTTCTTCAGGTCCTTCTTGAGCGCCAGGTCCTCGTGCAGGAGATTGGCGTAGTCCTTGGTCGCGAACCAGCGCGACTTCCAGGTCTTGTTGAACCCGATGCGAAACCCGTAAGGGTGAACTTTCTGACCCACGATTACTCCTTGGCCTTAGCGGTCTTGGCGGCGCGCTTCTTCGGCGCCGCCGTTTCGCTGCCGACTGCCTTGATCACCTGGGCCCGCTCCGTCACTTCCACCGTGAGGTGCGTGGTCCGCTTGACGATGCGGAACGCGCGGCCCATCGGGGCGGGGCGCACGCGCTTCTGCGAAGGGCCGTTGTTGGCGAAGGCGCCCGACACGAACAGCCGCGCCACGTCGCCGCCGAACGCGTCCTGCTGCTGGGCGTTGGCGACCGCCGACCGCAGCACCTTGGCGACGTCGCGCGCCACCGACTTGCGGCTGAACTGCAGCGCCGACAACGCCAGGTTGACGTCCTTGCCGCGAATCAGGTCGAGCACCAGGCCGGCCTTCTGGGCCGAGGTGCGGATGTACTTGGCTGTCGCCTCTGCGCGAACCATGGCTTAGCCCTTTCCTGCCGGTGCCGACGGCGCGCCGCCCGGAGACGGCGAGGCCGACTTGTCGGTGCGGGCCGAGTGCCCCTTGAATGTCCGGGTTGGCGAGAACTCGCCGAGCTTGTGCCCCACCATGTTCTCGGTGAGATACACCGGCACGAACTTCTTGCCGTTGTGCACCGCCAGCGTGTGCCCGACCATCTCGGGAATCACCGTCGAACGGCGCGACCAGGTCTTGACGACCTTCTTTTCGCTGGCGCGATTCATCGCCTCGACCTTTTCGAGGAGGTGCGTGTCGACGAACGGGCCTTTTTTGAGTGAGCGGCTCATAAATTATTTGCTTCGGCGTTGAACGATGAACTTGTCGCTCGGCTGCGGCCGGCGCGTCTTGTAACCCTTGGTCGGCACGCCCCACGGCGTCACCGGGTGCCGGCCGCCCGAGGTCTTGCCCTCGCCGCCGCCGAGCGGGTGATCGACCGGGTTCATGGCGACACCGCGCACGTGCGGCCGCTTGCCCAGCCAGCGGCTGCGGCCGGCCTTGCCGATCGAGACGTTCTCGTGGTCGATGTTGCCGACCTGGCCAATCGTCGCCAGGCAGTCCTGGTAAATCTTGCGGATTTCACCCGACGGCATCTTGACCGAGACGTAGTCGCCTTCCTTGGCCACCACCTGCACGCCGGCGCCGGCGCTGCGCGCCATCTGGCCGCCCTTGCCGGGCTTCAGCTCCACGTTGTGGACCATCGTGCCCTGCGGGATGTTCTTGAGCGGCAGGCAGTTGCCGGTCAGGATGTCGACGTTGTCGCCGGCAATGATCGCATCGCCCACCTTCAGCCCCATCGGCTGCAGGATGTAGCGCTTCTCGCCGTCGGCGTAGTTGATCAGGGCAATCCGCGCCGAGCGGTTCGGGTCGTACTCGATGGTCGCGACCTTGCCGGGAATGCCGGTCTTGTCGCGCTTGAAGTCGATGATGCGGTACAGGCGCTTGTGCCCGCCGCCGCGCCACCACATCGTCTGCTCGCCGGTGCTGTTGCGGCCGCCGGTGGTGTGCAGGTTCTCGGTCAGCGGCCCGTGCGGCTTGTCGGTCGTGATCTCGTCGAACACCAGCACGGTCATCTGGCGGCGGCCCGGCGTAGTCGGCTTGTATTTGCGGATCGGCATATCGTCCCTCTTATGCGCCTTCGAGGAAGTCCGGCAGCTTTTCGCCCGCGCGCAGCGTGACGTATGCCTTCTTCCAGTCGGAACGGCGGCCAACAAAACGGCCCTGGCGCTTCAGCTTGCCGCGGGTGATGGAGGTGCGGACCTCGGCGACCTTCGCGCCCAGCAACTTCTCGATGGCGCGGCGAACGTCGATCTTGTTGGCGTCCTTGGCGACCTCGAACACGATGGTCTTGCCATCGTCACGAAGCAGCGTGGTCTTCTCGGTGACCAGCGGACGGCGGATGACTTCAGTAAGTTTCATGACTACCCTTCGACTCGCTTACGCGCGCGCGGCGCCGAGCGCCGCCTCCAGCTTTTCCATCGCCGCCGTGGTGACCACGACCTGGCGGGTGTTGGCCACGTCGCGGGCGGTGACCTGGTTGCTCTGCACCAGCGTGACGCGGGCCAGGTTGCGCACCGACATCGCGAACTTGTCGTCGAGGCGGGCGTCGATCAGCAGCGCCTTGCCGGTGACGCCAATCGCCTTCAGCACGCCGGCGGCGGCCTTGGTCTTGACGTCCGACGCGGTCAGGGCGTCGACCACGATCAACGAACCCGACTGCAGCTTCTCCATCAGGGCGGCGCGCAGCGCCCCCTTCTCGACCTTCTTCGGCAGCTGGTATTCGTAGCTGCGCGGCTGCGGGCCGAACACGGTGCCGCCGCCCCGCCACAGCGGGTTGCGGATTTCGCCGACCCGGGCGCGGCCGGTGCCCTTCTGGCGCCAGGGCTTCTTGCCGCTGCCGCTGACGTTGGCCCGGTTCTTGGTGGCGTGCGTGCCGCGGCGTTCCGCCGCGTTCAGCCGCACCACCGATTCGTGGATCAGGTCGGTCTTGACGCGCCCGCCGAACACCTCGTCGTTGAGGGTGACGGAGCCGACCTTCTTGTTTTCCGCGTTCACGACGTCGATAGTCATGGTTTTCTACTTCTTGCCCTTCTTGGGCTTTTCCTGCAGCTGCGGCTGCGGCTCGGGCTTGGCGGCGACCGCCTTGCGAATGACCACGTAGCCGCCGTTGGCGCCGGGAATCGCGCCCTTCACCAGCAGCAGGTGGTTCTCCGAGTCAATCTTCAACACCTTGAGGTTGCGGACCGTGATGCGGTCCACGCCCATGTGGCCGTGCGCGCGCATGCCGGGCATGACGCGTGACGGATACGACGAGGCGCCAATCGACCCCGGCGCGCGATGGAACATCGAGCCGTGGGTGGCGTCGCCGCCGCGGAAGTGGTGACGCTTCACCACGCCCTGGAAGCCGTGGCCCTTGCTGGTGCCGATCACGTCGACCCGCTCGCCCTGGTTGAAGATCGAGACCAGCACCTGGTCGCCGGGCTTCGGCGCTTCCGCGCCCTTGGCGACCTTGACCTCGCGCTGCACGCGGGTCGGCGGCACGTTGGCCTTCTTGTGATGACCCGTCAGCGCCTTGTTGGCGTTGCGGATCGGCTTGTCCTCGACCAGGCCCAGCTGCACCGCGTCGTAGCCGTCGGTCTGGCCGTTCTTGCTCTGCACCACGATGCAGGGGCCGGCCTGGATGACGGTGGCGGGCTCGAGCGTGCCGTCCTCGAGGAACAGCTGCGTCATGCCGACTTTCTTGCCGATGATTCCGGTGACCATCGCGTCCTACTTTCCGTGTTCCTTGCCGAACGCCTTGATCTCGACGTCGACACCCGCCGGCAGGTCCAGCTTCATCAGGGCATCAACCGTCTGCGGCGTCGGCTCGAAGATATCGATCAGGCGCTTGTGCGTTCGGACCTCGAACTGCTCGCGCGACTTCTTGTCCACGTGGGGCGAACGGAGCACCGTCCACTTGTTGATCTCGGTCGGCAGCGGAATGGGTCCCGCCAGCCGCGCGCCGGTGCGCTTGGCCGTTTCCACGATCTCGCCGGTGCTCTGGTCGAGCACCCGCGCATCGTAGGCCTTCAGTCGGATTCGAATCTTGTCGCCAAGCATGATCTGTTTGCTTTCGTTATTCGAAATTCGTTATTCGTTACTTGGTGCCCTGCACGCGCGCGATCACTTCATCGCTGACGTTGCGCGGCGCCTGCTCGTAGCGTTCGAAGAACATCGAGTAGGTGGCGCGGCCCTGGGTGCGCGACCGCAGGTCGGTGGCATACCCGAACATGTCGCTGAGCGGCACCCGCGCCGAGATGATCTGCGTGCCGCCGCGGTCTTCCTGCGACTGGATGCGGCCGCGGCGCGACGCCAGGTCGCCCATCACGTCGCCGAGGTTGTCCTTCGGGCAGACCACCTCGACCCGCATCACCGGCTCCATCAGCACGGCGCCGGCCTTCTTGGCGGCATCCTGGAACGCCAGCGAGCCGGCGATCTTGAACGCCATTTCCGACGAGTCGACGTCGTGGTACGAGCCGTCGAACAGCTCGATGCGGACGTCGTCGATCGGGTAGCCGGCGAGCACCCCGCGGGTCAGCGCCTCCTGGATGCCCTGGTCGATCGGCTTGACGAACTCGCGCGGCACCGAGCCGCCGACCGTCATGTTCTCGAACTGGTAGCCGCTGCCCGGCTCGAGCGGGAACAGGCGGATCCAGGCGTCGCCGAACTGGCCGCGGCCGCCGGTCTGGCGCTTGAACAGGCCATGGCCCTCGGCCGGCTTGGTCAGGGTTTCCTTGTAGGCCACCTGCGGCTTGCCGACGCTCGCCTCGACGCCGAACTCGCGCTTGAGGCGGTCGACGATGATCTCGAGGTGCAGTTCGCCCATGCCGCGGATGATGACCTGGCCGGTCTGCTCGTCGGTGTTGACGCGGAAGGTCGGGTCCTCGGCCATCAGCTTGGCCATGCCCTGGCCCAGCTTCTCCTGGTCGGCCTTGGTCTTCGGCTCGACGGCGAGCGAGATCACCGGTTCCGGGAAGACCATCTTCTCGAGGATGATCGGCTTCTTCTCGTCGCACAGCGTGTCGCCGGTGGTCACCGACTTCAGGCCGACGGCGGCGGCGATGTCGCCGGCGTTGACTTCCTTGATCTCCTCACGCTTGTTGGCGTGCATCTTCAGCAGGCGGCCAATGCGCTCGGTGCGGCCCTTGGTGGAGTTGATCACCGAGGAGCCCGAGGTCAGCGTGCCCGAGTAGACGCGGAAGAAGGTCAGCTGGCCGACGAACGGGTCGGTCATGATCTTGAACGCCAGCGCCGAGAACGGCTCGTTATCGTCGGCCTTGCGCTCGATCTTCTCGGCGTCGTCCTTGGCGTCGGGGTCGTTGCCGGTTACCGGCGGAATGTCGAGCGGCGACGGCAGGTAGTCGACCACGGCGTCGAGCATGGGCTGGACGCCCTTGTTCTTGAACGCGGTGCCGCAGATCACCGGCACGAACGGCGCCTCTTCGTCGCGCACCGAGGCGATGCAGCGCTTGCGCAGGGCGGCCTTCAGCTCGTCGGCGGTAATCGTCTCGCCGCCGAGGTACTTCTCGAGCAGCTTGTCGTCGGCCTCGCTGGCCTTCTCGACCAGCTTCTCGTGGTAGGCCTTGGCCTCTTCCAGCATGTCGGCCGGAATGTCGATGACCTCGTAGTCGGCGCCCATGGTCTCGTCCTTGTAGACGAGCGCCTTCATCTGGACCAGGTCGACGACGCCGCGGAACTTGTCTTCGGCGCCAATCGGCAACTGGATGGCGACGGCGTTACCCTGCAGCTTCGAGCCGATCTGCGACAGCGTCTCCTTGAAGTCCGCGCCGATGCGGTCCATCTTGTTGACGAAGCAGATGCGCGGCACGCGGTAGCGGTCGGCCTGGCGCCACACCGTTTCCGACTGCGGCTCAACGCCCGACACGGCGTCGAACACGGCGACGGCACCGTCGAGCACGCGCAGCGAGCGTTCGACTTCCACGGTGAAGTCGACGTGGCCGGGGGTGTCGATGATGTTGATCCGGTGTTCCTTCCAGAAGCAGGTGGTCGCGGCCGAGGTGATGGTGATGCCGCGTTCCTGCTCCTGCTCCATCCAGTCCATGACCGCGGTGCCTTCGTGCACTTCGCCGATCTTGTACGTGATGCCGGTGTAGAACAGGATCCGTTCAGTCGTCGTGGTCTTGCCGGCATCAATGTGGGCCATGATGCCGATGTTCCGCGTGCGTTCGAGTGGAGCTGAGCGAGCCATGATTTAGGTCAGAATTCCCGGTTCAATAAATTTCAACAGTGACGCGCTACCAGCGGTAGTGCGCGAACGCCTTGTTCGCTTCCGCCATGCGGTGCGTGTCTTCACGCTTCTTGACGGCGCCGCCGCGCAGGTTGGCGGCGTCGAGCAGCTCGTTGGCCAGCTTTTCCTGCATCGTCTTGCCGTCGCCGCGCGAGCGGGCAAAGCCGACCAGCCAGCGGATGCTGAGCGACAGGCGGCGGTTCGGGTTGACCTCGATCGGCACCTGGTAGTTCGAGCCGCCGACGCGGCGCGACTTCACTTCGAGCGCCGGCTTGACGTTGTCGACGGCCTTCTTGAAGATCTTGAGCGGGTCGTCGCCCGACCGCTCCTTGATCAGGTCGAAGCTCTGATAGAGGATGCGCTCGGCGGTCGAACGCTTTCCCTCGCTCATGATCGTGTTGATGAACTTGGTGACCAGCGGGCTGCCGTAGAGGGCGTCCGGCAACAGTTCACGTTTCGCGATTACTCGTCTGCGCGGCATTGGATACTCTTGGTCTGCGTAATCTGTGTTATCTGCGGCTCGAAATCGGCGTTACGATTTCGGGCGCTTGGCGCCGTACTTCGAACGACCCTGCTTGCGGCCCTGCACACCGACGGCGTCGAGGGTGCCGCGCACCACGTGGTAGCGCACGCCCGGCAGGTCCTTGACACGGCCGCCGCGGATCAGCACCAGCGAGTGCTCCTGGAGGTTGTGGCCGACACCCGGGATGTAGGTGGTCACTTCAATCTTGTTGGTCAGGCGAACACGCGCCACCTTGCGAAGCGCCGAGTTCGGCTTCTTCGGGGTTTGCGTGAAGACGCGCACACAGACGCCGCGCTTCTGCGGGCTGTTCTGCAGCGCCGGGCTCTTCGTCTTCCACTCGACCTTCTCGCGTCCCTTGCGGACCAGCTGACTAATCGTCGGCACGAGCACTCCACAGCACCGCAGGCGGACGTCTCCGCGCGGCGCAACTATCGAAAAAACTGCCCACGACCACCGTTTCCAGCGATTGCGGTGCTCGAGGCCTGAAAGCCATGACGGCTTGGCACCTTGAGCGGAAAAACCCTACTAATGGTGTTTTCGGCATCGGCGGACGCTTTCACCCGGCTCTTCGCAAGCCCGGGCCCTTTGCCGGTGCCCAAAGGGCGTTGGCGCAGGTGCGTCACGATGCGGTTGAGACTAGATAGGGTGTCCTAGTCTCACGAGAACCTGACGAATATAGCACGGCCTTTCAAAATGACGCAAGCGTGCTACCTTTCCTCGCCATGCGCCACTCGACCGTCCTTCGCCCCGCCACAGTATTGCCTTGTTTGGCATTGCCTTGTTTGGCATTGCTTTGTTTTGCACTGTTTGGCTCGGCCGGCTCAGCCCAGGCCCCCACCCCGACCGTAGTGGACAGCCCCACGGTCAAGGTCCTGACGGGCCTGCTCGCCCCTGAATTCCAGGAAGAAATGAACCACATGGTTCAGGCGCTCGGGGTGTCGTGCAACACCTGCCACGTCCGCGGCAACTTCGCCAGCGATGACAACCCCAAGAAGATCACCGCCCGGCGCATGCTCGAGATGACCCGGGCGCTCAACAAGCAGTTCTTCCCCGATCACAAGCCCAAGCCGGGCGAGTCGGTGCTGGGCCGGGTCACCTGCTATACCTGCCACCAGGGCGAAACCACCCCCAAGCTCCCGCCCGGCGGGGACTGACCCCGAGCAGGCGGTGCCGAGGGGTCTGTCCCCGTCGCGCTACTTCCTCGTGGCCAGGTAGCTGGTCAGCGCCTCGATCTGCTCCGGCTTCAACCGGGTCTTGAACGGCGGCATCGCCGTCTCGCCGTAGACCTGGGACGCGTCTTCGATGATCGCCCTGATGGCGGCGGCGTTGCGCCGCGCGCCCACCAGGGTCAGGTCGGGCCCCATGGTGCCGCCGTCGCCGGCGATCTTGTGGCACGCCACGCACGTCTCGGCATAGGTCAGCGCCGCCAGCCGGCCGGCCTCGTCGACGGAGGGGTGCACGCTCCCAGCGTGCTCGCGCCGCAGATACGAGACCACCGCCTGCGCCTTGAAACGCGACATCATCGGCCGCGGCGCCGGCTCCTGCGCCGACCGCACGCCCGGGGCGAGCGCCACCGGATCGGCCATGTGCGACAGCAGCCACTCTTCGTCGCGGGTAATCCGGGTCTGCGCCAGCGGCGCCGCCGGCGCGCCGGGGGCGTGGCAACGGACGCAGGGGCTCGCCTCGTCGGTGGCGATTTGCCAGCCGGCGATGGGCAGCAACCCCCAGTTGTCGTCGTCTTTCGGCGGACTGTCGGCCAGGCCAAGGCCGGTCAGCGTCAGCACGCCCAGGCCAATTGCCATCACCGTGGTCGTGAACGCGCGGCGCGGCGTGCGGAACGGATGACGGCCGTCGGCGCGATCGATGAACGGCAGCATCATCAGGAACCCGACCACCGCGCCCGGAATCACCATGGTCGCCACCGGCTCGAGCGGGCCGGGGAAGTATTTCAGCAACTGGAACAGCGAGAGGAAGTACCACTCGGGGCGCGGGATGTAGTCGGCATCCGACGGGTTGGCAATCGCGTCCAGCGGCGCCGGTACCAGCGCGGCCACCGTGAACAGCGAAGCGAAGACCGCGGCCATCATCACCGTGTCGCGGATGACGTGCCAGGGGAAGAAGGCCTCGCCGGGACCGGCTGCCGGTTCGATCGGGCCGGAGATGCCGTGCTTCCGCATCAGCGCGATGTGCGCGACGATCAGCGTGACCAGGGTGGCCGGCAGCAGGAAGACGTGCGCGGAGTACCAGCGGCCCAGCGTCAGCGCCCCCAGTTCGGCGCCGCCGCGCAGCACGTCGGCGACGTACTCGCCCAGCAGCGGCGTGCTGCGGGCGACGTTGATGGTGACGGTGGTCGCCCAATACGCCTTCTGATCCCACGGCAACAGGTAGCCGCTCAGCGAGAAGCCGAGGATGACCAGCAGCATGACCAGGCCGCTCAGCCAGGTCACCTCGCGCGGGGCCTTGTAGGACCCGGTGAGGAACACGCGCATCATGTGCACGACCGCCGCCACCACCAGGAAGCTGGCGCCCCAGAAGTGGAGGCCGCGCAGCATCCAACCGAGCGGCAGGTCGCGCATGATGAAGCGCACGCTGTCGTAGGCCAGCGACGGCGCCGGCACGTAATACATCGTGAGCCCGACGCCGGTGACGAACTGGCAGGCCACCAGCAGCGTCACGACGCTGCCGGTCGTGAACGGCCATCCGGTCCCGCGCGGCAGTTCTTCGTACAGCGCGCGCCGCACGAGCGAGCGATAGCCGGTACGCGAATCGAGCCAGTCGAGCAGCGGGCCAGTCATGCTCTAGACTTGGACCTCGATGCGATCGTGCTCGACCCGCACCGGCACTTGCGCCAGCGGCGTCGGCGGCGGTCCCGACACGACGTTGCCACGGGTGTCGTAGACCCCGCCATGACACGGGCATTCGATATGCCCGCTGTCGGCGTTGAACTTGGTACGGCACCCAAGGTGCGTGCACGTCGAGTCCAGGGCGTACAGTTCTTCGCCGGTCTTGACCAGGTACACCACGCGGCGGTCGACCGTCTCGCTGGCGCCATCGGACCGGGCAATTCGCAGCGACACCGCGGTCGGCACGCCGTCGACCAGCCGCGGCACGCTGCCGGCCGGCAGCCACAATTTCTCGCGCCGCGAGAAGCTGGGCGCAACGATGGCGCCGCCGACGATGAAGGCGAGCGTCGCGCCGATGCCGGCGTGCACCGTCTGGATGATGCGAATCAGAAAGCCGCGGCGATTGTCGGGCGCGTGATTGATTGGTTGCTCCATGGTGCACTCCCGGGAAGGGAGCGAGGCCTCGCTGGCGCGCGGCAGGTACCGCTCGAACTTCTTGGCGGATTATACGGACCCGCGGCGGGCCGCAGACGTCATCTCTTGTCATTCGTCATCGGCTGGTGTCTTCGTCCTTCCGGCTCGTGTGACAATTGGCCCGTGCCCCCGCCGTCAATTGCGACCGCCGATTCGCCCAGCGAGGCTGCGGAGTGGATCGAGTCCTGGCAGTCGGAACACGCCGGCCGCGTGATTGCCGCCCCGTCACCCGCGGAGTGGCCCTTCAGGCATCCGCTGGTGCCGGCGTTGCCGGAAGGGCCGGTCGTGCTGCGTGCCAATGCGTTTGACGAGGCGTTCGTCAATCAACAGGCGGGCGGGACGCAACTCGTCACCACGCAGCGGGCGTACCTCGAAGCGGAATGGTCCGCGGCGCTCGAGGGCCACGCCGCCGGCGCGTGGCTGCTGCTCGTCAACACCCCGTCACCTCAGCATTACAGCACCACCGCGCTCTTGCCGCGCGCGTTCAGGAGCCCCGACCCGGTGGAACGGTTGCGCCTGTGTGTCGAGGCGCTCGGCGCGGGACGGACGCCGCCGGCCCTGGTCGCCACCGCCAGTGTTTGCATGGAAGTGAACGACTTCGACGCCGCCGCGCGCGACCTGGACGAGGCGATTGCCCTGGCGCCCGCCTGGGCCGCCGCTCACTACGAGCGCGGCAAGTTGTGGCTGCGACGCGACGACATGCCGCAGGCAGCCGCCTCGTTCCACTCGGCGGCCGGCTTGCTGCCGCGCTTCGCGCCGGCCTGGTCGAACCTCGGCGCCACCCTCGGCGAGCTGGATCGGCCGGCCGAGGCTCTGGCCGCCTTCGAACAGGCGCTGGCGCTCGACCCCGCCAGCCCGCAGGCGCTGAACAACGTCGGCGTGGTCCGGCGCGAACTCGGCCGCTTGCCGGAATCCGAGGCTGCTTTCCGCCGGGTGATCCAGCTCACACCTGGCCTGGCCTTTGGCCATTACAATTTGGGGCATACACTGTTTTTGCAGGGCCGGTTCCAGGCCGCGCTCTCGGCCTATGCTGAGGGCCAGGAACTCGACCCCGAGCGAAACCCGGTGCAGGCGTCCCGCCTGGCCCTGTGCAAGGTGGCCACGGGCGACGCCGATGGCGCGTTGCGAGACCTGCGGCGCGCGACCGAGGGCCTGCCGCGGGAGTACCGGCTCCAGCTGCTGGGCGATACGAAAGCGATCTTGTGGGCGCTGGTCACCCAGCAGCCGGGAATGTCAGGATGGGAACCGCTGCAGGCGTGGATTGACGGAGAACTGGGTGGCCGGTCCGGCTAAAGCCGGACGCCACATCGCGTCACAACGATGTAGTGTCCGCCTTTAGGCGGACCACGAGAGGCCGGCCTTCAGGCGGACCATGAGGACGACATGAGCGACGGAACCGGACCGCGTCCAGCGTGGCAGTTGCTGCACGACCGAGGCATGCGCCTGGCGGTCGGGCTGGCCATTGTCGTGGCCATTCCGATGGGGGTGCTGTTCTACTTCCAGTTCCGCTCGCTCAAGGACATCGAGAAGACGTCGACCATCGTGCTGCGGCAGTTGAGCAGCGACACGGCCGATTCGCTGACCGAAACCGTCGAGTCCTATCTCAACCGCCCGTATTTCGACGTGATTCTGCGCGTGCCGCAGGCGCGCGTCGAGCCGCTGGACCTGGCCTTCATCGACCCGGTCATGCACAGCGCCCTGCAGGAGAGCCCGTTCGTGTCGGCGTTCTTCGTCTGGACCGAACGGGGGCCCCACGGCAACAAGTGGCTGGCCTACGATCAGCGGTCAATCGCACAAGCGGGTGGCAGCGTCGAGAGCCGCTTCCGCGAGGACACCTTCTTCGGCGCCAAGCTGCTGCCCCGCCTCCAGCAGCTCGTCAAGGCACGAATGGCGATCGTCGCCTTCACCGAAGAGATCGACGGCCGCCAGTACTACGTCCAGGCGCAGTTGCGCTTCGAGTCGTTCGCGCGCGAACGCATGACCAGCGTGGTGGCCTTTGCCGTCGACGCGGAACGCCTGCGGACCGAGTTCATCCCGGCTTTGCTCCGTGACCGGCTCGCCAACGTCCAGCAGCCCGCCGGCTTCCCGTCGCTCGAAGCCGCCGTGCTGGCCGAGGACGGCACGCGCATTTTCGTGTCGGACCCGTCGCGCAGCGACGATGTGCCGGTCGACGAGCGCAGCTTCCCGGTCGTGTTCTTCGACAAGGAACTGCTGTCGTTCGCGGCGCCCTTCGAACAGCAGCGCGAGATCTGGGGCCTGCGCACCGGCTACGGGCCGCAGACGATCGCCGAGATCGTCAGCGCCAGCACGCGGCCGCAGATGGCGCTGATGGTGGTGCTGGCGCTGGCCATGGCGCTCGGCGTGTTCCTGGTGGCGGGCGCGGCGGCGCGCGAAGTACGGGTCGCCGAGCTGAAGTCGAACTTCGTCGCGTCGGTGTCGCACGACCTGAAGACGCCGCTGGCGCTGATCCAGTTGTTCGCCGAGACGCTCGAACTCGGCCGCGTGCGCACGCCCGAGCGGGCGCAGGAGTACTACCGCATCATCAACGGCGAAGCCAAGAAGCTGACCCGCCTGATCGAGAACATTCTCGACTTCTCGCGCATGGAGGCCGGGCTGCGGCCGTACCGCATGGAGCCGGCCGACCTCGGCGAGCTGGTGGCGCGGGTGCTGGCGCGCATGGAAACGCAGTTCTCGCAGGGCCACTTCGTCGTCAACACCGACATCGCCCCGGGGCTGCCGCACGTGCTGGCCGACGAGGGCGCCACCGAACAGGCGATCGAGAACCTGCTCGCCAATGCGATGAAGTACTCCGGCGACGCCAAGGCCATCGACGTGCGGGCGCGGCGGGCCGGCAGCCACGTCGAGGTCAGCGTGACCGACCACGGCATTGGCATCTCGCGCCGCGAGCAGGCGCGCATCTTCCGCAAGTTCTACCGCGTGCAGCGCGAACTGGGCGGCGGCCCTCAGGGTACGGGCCTCGGCCTGGCCATTGTCGATCACACCATGCGCGGGCACGGCGGCTTCGTCCGCGTGACCAGCGAACCACAGCAGGGCAGCACCTTCACGCTGCACTTCCCCATCCCCGGCGAGAACGCCTTCGCCCCGACCTTGGCAGAGTCCACACGATGAAAAGAATCCTGGTGATTGAAGACGAGCCGCAAATGCGGCTCGGCCTGCGCGACAACCTCGAGCTCGAAGGTTACGAGGTGGAGACCGCGGTCGACGGCGACGAGGGCATCCAGAAGGCCGGCGTGTTCTCGCCCGACCTGGTGATTCTCGACGTCATGCTGCCGAAGAAGAACGGCTTCGACGTGTGCCGCGACCTGCGCGCGCGGTCGATCTCGACGCCGATCGTCATGCTGACGGCGCGCTCGGCCGAGACCGACAAGGTGCTCGGCCTCGAGCTCGGCGCCGACGACTACGTCACCAAGCCGTTCTCCATCACCGAGCTGCTGGCGCGGGTGCGCGCGGTGCTGCGGCGCACCGCCTCGGGCGCGGCCAAGCCGACCGCCGACATGATTCGCATCGGCGACATCGAAATCGACTTCAAGCTGCACCAGGCCCGCCGCGGCAAGGTGCGCATCGAGTTCACGGCGCGCGAGTTCGACCTGCTGCGTTACTTCGTCCAGCACACCGGCCAGGTGGTCACCCGCGAGCAGATCCTGAACGAGGTCTGGGGGTACGAGGAGTTCCCGACCACGCGGACCATCGACAACTTCGTCGCCAAGCTGCGGCAGAAAATCGAGCGCGCGCCCCACGCCCCTGAGCACATCCTCACGATTCACGGTTCAGGGTACAAGTTCGTCGGGTAGAATCCCTCGCAATGGAACCCAAGACTATCCTGCTGGCGGGCATGATCCTGATCGGGGTCGTGTATTTCATTTTCTGGTTTACCACCGTCTCGCGGCAGCGGGCCGCAGCCGGCGACGCCTCGGCCGCGACCCCACAGCCAGCGACCCTTGGCATTTCGTTCATCGCCAACTTCTTCGACACGCTCGGCATCGGCTCCTACGCCACGACCACCTCGATGTTCCGTTTCTGGAACGTGGTTCGTGACGAGAAGATTCCAGGCACGCTCAACGTCGGCTACGTGTTGCCGACCATCGTCCAGGCCGTCATCTACATCACCATCGTCGAAGTGGAGTTCGTGACGCTGGTCGCCATCATCGGCGCCGCCGTGCTTGGCGCCTGGCTCGGCGCCGGCGTGGTCGCCGGGCTGGATCGGCGGCAGGTGCAAATCGGCATGGGCTTCGCCCTGATCGGCGCGGCCGGACTGATGTTGATGTCGCTAATGGGGATCGGTCCCGCGCCGGGTGTCGCGCTCGGCATCTCGGGCCTCAAGCTCGGCCTCGCGTTTGCGATTTCGGCGTTCCTGGGCGCCCTCATGATGCTCGGCATCGGCTACTACGCCCCGTGCCTGATCATGATCAGCCTGCTCGGCATGAACCCGACCGCGGCCTTCCCGATCATGATGGGCGCCTGCGCGTTCCTGATGCCGGTGGGCAGCATGCAGTTCATCCGCAAGCAGAGCTACGACCTGCGCGCCGCGATCGGGCTGATGCTCGGCGGCCCGCTGGCGGTGCTGATCGCCGCCTTCATCGTCAAGTCGCTGCCGCTCGACTACGTCCGGTGGGGCGTGGTGGCGGTGGTGCTGTACACCGCCGTCGGCATGCTGAGGACCGCGGCGAAAGAGCGCGCGATGAAGCAGGCGGCGTAGGGCTCGCCGCCGGCCGTCTCTTTCTCGTGCGCCGTCAATCAGTGATCGTGATCGTCGCGGTGGCCAGCACACCCAAATCGTAGGTCGCGCCGTCGGTCAACGTCACAATCGCGGTCTCCAGCGCTTCATCGAGGCCGTCCGCCGCGGGAATCACAAACACATCGGCCGTGGCCTGCCCCGCCAGGAACGTGACCGTGACGGGAATGGCCTGATAGTCGGTGCCGTTCACCGCGGTTCCCGTTACCGTGTAGACCACCGTCAGGGATGACGTGAGCGCTCCGGCGCGCGAGAAGCGGAAGGTTCCAAGATCGGGCCCCGTTTCGCCGGCGGTGGCGTCGAACGCCGCGACCGACACCACGGGTGCCGCGTCGCTGATCGTGACCGTGCCTGACGTCGGCAAGCCGAGGGTGTACGGCGCCACCGAGGTGAGAGCCAGGATCACCGTTTCCGAACCTTCCGCGAGCGCGTCGGCGATCGGCGCAACCGCGACATCGACCGTGGACTGGCCGGCCAGGAACGTCGCGGCGAGCGGCACGTTGGTGTAGTCGGTGCCGTTGGTCGCGGTCCCGGTGAGCGCGAACGTCACCGTGAGGGGCGATGTCAGCGGCAACGCGGCATTGGCAATCCGTGTCAGGCGGAAGGCGCCCGGGTCGGCTCCGGTTTCGGCCGCCATTGCGTCTACGATTGAGACCCACACGGTCCCGCCCTCCGGTTCGCCATCGTCGTCACCGTCGTCGTCGCCGCCACCGGGGTTCTGCAGCTTCACCTCGGTTGCCTCGAGCAACGACGCCTGCATGCGCGCCCTGACGTGAACCCGATCGCCGAGGCTCAGTTCCGAGAACGCGACGGCGCGCTGGCCGTGGCGGATGACAGCGTCCACGGGAACGTTGATGGGCCGGCTGTTGACGGTGATCGCAGTGCCGGCAATCGCCGAGATAAGGCCTTCGATCTCGACCTTGCTGCTTCCGGGATTGCCGGGAGCGGCCGGCGCGCCCGGCGAGGGGCCGGCCGGGGGTTCGCTGGTCCGCGGGCCCTTGTCGTTGCCATTGCCGTTGCCGGGATTCTCGGGCTTGCCAGGATTGCCGCCCCTGGCGGCCGCGCCCGATTCGGCACCGGCAAGGGCTGCAACCTCGCTCTGGGTGCTGACGGCTGTCGCCGACGGCGCGGTGGGATTCAACGCCTTCGATGAGTCTCCGCAGGCGCTCGTGGCCAGCAGTGCTGCTACCAAACCAATTAACGCGACCATCTTCACACTCAACATGCCATCTCTCCTCATCAACGGCCGGGGTAAGGCCTGAGCGGCGAGATTGACTGCAAGCAGAAGACCGGGTTCAGGCGATCGGGCTGGCGGCAGCTAAGTAACTTGAAGAGAGTCGTTTAGAGACCGGCTCTTCCGCGGACGCGGCGTCGAAGCCGGCTATTCGCGCGCAAAAATTGCGTCCTGATCGTCAGATTTGTATACGCACCCCGGCAAAGTCAGCGGGTGGCGAGAAGTTTCCAGCCGCTGAGATCAACCACCCGTCGCGACTCGCAAGGGCCCACGGATGTAAGCAGCGGGATCGACGCCCTTGATGGTCGTGACCAGGCGCCGGCCACCGACCAACGCGGTGACCTCGACGTCAACCCGGCCCGGCCATGAGGCGGGAACGCCCAGGTGCGAGGGCATGGCGTTCTGCGAACAGTAGCCGCTGCCCGCATCAACCAGCGCGGCAGCCAGCAGCTGCCGCGTGCGCGGCTGGAACACCCGGATCTCGCTGCCCGCCCGCGTGCGCCGGCCAGCTTCGTCCGTGACCTCGACGAAGAAGCCGCGTCCGCGCGTTGGCGCAGTATTGCGGAGCAGCGGATGTCCGCCGCCATCGGGATCGTTGTTGGTCAGCGACAGATCGAGTCGGCCATCGCCGTCGAAATCAACGAACTGCACGCCATGCGTGGCGTCGTGCTTCAGGATCACGTCGGGCAGCGCTTCCGCGAAGCCGCCGGCGCCGCGATTCACGAACAGCGCGTCGCGATAGAGCGGCTGGCCGCCGAGGAAGTTACCGACATACAAGTCGGGCAGGCCATCGTTGTCGAGGTCGCCCCAGGCCGACGTCACGCCGTGGCCGTTGAGGTCAATGCCACTGGCCTTCGCCACGTCCGCGAACGACTTCCCCGCCTCGTTGCGGTAGAGCGCGCTCGGACCGTAGTTGGCGACAAACAGGTCGAAGTCGCCGTCGCGATCGAAGTCGGCGACGCTGGGACCGACGCCGCCGTCGGCAGCCGGCCGCGGCGTGCCGGCCACACCGAGGGCCGCCGCCACGTCCTCGAACCTGCCGCGGTCCTGGCGATACAAGCCGTTGGCTTCGCCTTCCTGGTTGGCGGTAAACAGGTCGAGGTCGCCATCGCGATCGAAGTCCCACCACACGGCGCTGACGGTCTTGCGAGTGTCGCCGATACCCGACGCCGCGGTCACATCGACGAACCGTCCGCCATCGTTGCGCAGCAGCTTGTTGGCAACGTCCCTGAAGGCGGCAAACAGGTCGAGGTCGCCGTCGCCGTCGTAGTCGACCCAAGCCGGCTGCCGGGCGACGCCGCGCAGGCTGACGCCGATCGCGATTGCCACGTCGGTGAAGCGCCGGCCCTGCTGGTCGTTGCGATAGACCTTGGCCGGCACCTTGGGATCGGCAAACCCGATGTAGAGATCCGGGTCGCCATCGGCATCGAAGTCGCCCCATGCCGCAGCGCGGGTCTCCTGGTTGTCGGCCAGGCCGACTTCGGCCGCGACATCATGGAAGATGCCGCTGTCGTTGCGATAGAAGCGATTGGGACGGCCGCGGAAAGCGACGAAGTAGTCGAGATCGCCGTCGCCGTCGGCATCGGCCCACGCGCTGGCCTGTCCGCCGGGCGCGGCGAACACGTCGGGTTGCACGCGCTCGAACGCCGGCTGCCATGATGCCGCCGGCTGGTGGAAGGCGAACGCAGCCAGAACGAATGCAACGACCCGCAACTAGCGCGCCCCGGCCTTCTTCGCGGCGGCTTTCTCTTCGGCACGAGCACCGGCGAGAATGCCTTCCATGGCGTAGTTGCCCTCGTGGCAGGCGTACTCGTAGACCAGGCCGGCGGCCTTCTTCAGCCGAATCATGAACGTATACGGCTTCGTCCAGGTCTTCGGGTCGTCCACCGTGATCTCCCAGTTGATGAAGTCCGGACTGACGCGCGTGTAGCGCTCCGTCAGCTTCACATCCGGCGTCGATCCCTGGAAGCCGTTGATGAAGTTGGTGGTCTCGACGACGAGCGAATCGCCGTCCCAGCGGCCGCGCGGATCGCCGTGCAGCTGGCGGATGCGCGCCGGCAGGTGCGGCCCCGGCGTCATGGGCACGATACGCGCGTCGTGAATCATCTCCTGCAACAGCACCGTCGTGGCCGCCGACTGCACGATCTGAACGTAGCTGTTGTAATTGGCGCCGGTGCGCGGCGCGCCGTAGGAAATGCAGCGCTCCGACAGCGGCCGATCCTCGGGGCCGTCGGCCGGACCGCGGCCCCTGGCGGCGCGGGCCTTCGCGGCCTCGGCGCGGCGGGCGACGGCTTCGGGCGTGAGCGGCGGGAACTGCCCATCAGGGGGATCGGTGATCAGCGACGTGCGGTGGTCCCACTCGCGGTCGGCCATCCAGAACTGGTTGTAGTTGCCGGTCGTCGGGTCGTACGAGACCTGCTTGAACGCGCCCTGGTCCCTGGCGTTGAGCATCATCTGGACGAAGTTGCCGAAGATGGCGTCGCCGCCCTGGTCGACGAACTGCGTCGCCATTCTCTTCAGCTCCTCGAGCTCGGCATCGGTGAGCTGGGTCTTGTCCTTCCACTGCGTCGGCCGCGTCATGGGGGTCACGCTGTTGTTGCCCCACACGCCCTGCAAGTCGGGCCGCCCGTCAGGCGTTCGCGGCACCTTCCAGCCGGCCGGGGCCGCCCCGGGTTGGGCGCCTGATTGCGCCAACAGCGAACCGACGAGCACCGAGCCAGCCACCAGGGTGACTGTGACGAGAACCGCTTGCAGGCTTCTCATGCGGGGTAGTGTCGCTCAAGAGGCCGCTCCCGTCCAGCCAGGCCGATTGAGCGGCACCATGCGCGAGTTCATCTGCCGCCGGAGGCGTCAGATGAACGAGTCGAATGGTATATTCCCCGCCATGTCGAAGAAGCTCTGGATTGCCACCGCGTTTGCCGCGCTGCTGATGGCCAGCGGCCCGCTCCTGGCCCATCACGCGTTCTCGGCTGAGTTCGACGCCAAGGCCCCCGTCACCCTGAAGGGCCCCGTGACCAAGGTCGAGTGGATCAACCCGCACGCCTGGATCCACATGGAGGTCACCAAGGCTGACGGCAAGAAGGAGATCTGGATGGTCGAGGGCGGCACGCCCAACACCTTGCAGCGCGGCGGCATCTCGCGCGACTCGATCAAGATCGGCACCCAGATCGTCGTCGCCGGCTTCCGCGCGAAGGACGGGCGCCTGCGCGCCAACGGCCGCGACATCACGTTCCCCGACGGCCGCACGCTGTTCATGGGGTCGTCCGGCACCGGCGCGCCAAAGGATGGCCGCGATCCGAGAGAACGTCCCAGGCCGAAGGGGCCGTCCCGATGAGGATGAACACGCGGCTGGCGTCGGTTGCCGGAGCGGTACTAATCGCCGCAGCCGTTGCCGCCTGCGGGCCGGCCGCCACGCCGCCCGAATCGTTCCGCGCGCCGCGCACGCCTGAAGGCACGCCCGACCTGAACGGCATCTGGCAAGCCAACAACAGCGCCAACTGGAACATCGAGGCACACACCGCGAAGCAGGGACCCGTCGTCACGCTCGGCGCGGCCTTCAGCGTCCCGCCGGGCATGGGTGTGGTCGACGGCGACGAACCGCTGCCGTACCTGCCCGAGGCCCTGGTCAGGCGCGACGCCAACGGCGCCAGTTGGATGACGCTGGATCCCGAGGTCAAGTGCTTCATGCCGGGCATCCCGCGCGCCACTTACATGCCCTATCCTTTCCAGATCGTCCAGTCCGCCGACAACATCCTGTTCAGCTACGAGTTCGCCAGCGCCAGCCGTGTCGTCCGCATGAACAGCCAGGAGAAGAGCCCGGCACCGGCCTGGATGGGATGGTCGCTCGGCCGCTGGGAGGGCGAGACGCTGGTCGTCGACGTCACCGATCAGATGGAAGAAACATGGTTCGATCGCGCCGGCAATTATCACAGCGACGCGCTGAAGGTGACCGAGCGCTACACGGCGATTGACGCCAACACGCTGCAGTACGAGGCAACCATCGAGGATCCGAAGGTCTTCGCAAAAGCGTGGACGATGAGCATGCCGCTCTATCGGCGCCGCGAACCCAACGCGCGGCTGATGGAATACAAGTGCGTCGAGTTTGCGGAAGAGCTGATGTACGGACACCTCAGAAAGAAGTAGCGACCGAGCGGCGGCAGGACCAAAAACGCCGACAATGAAGCCATGGAACTTGAATGGCTGGGCCTGCCTGATACGACTTACCTGATCCGTGTCACGTCCCGTCTCTGTGTCGCCGCCGTGCTTGGCGGATTGATCGGCGCCGAACGCGAGCGTGTCGGCAAGGCCGCGGGCCTGCGCACCCACATGACCGTGGCGCTGGGTTCTGCCGCCTTTGTGCTCGTCGTGCTCGAGGCGGATCCTCAGCCCGGAGAACTCTCGCGGGCCATCCAGGGCATTGCCGCCGGCATCGGCTTCATTGGCGCCGGGACCATCCTGAAGAAATCGGACACGGAAGACATCCAGGGGCTGACCACGGCCGCAGCCATCTGGCTGACCGCCGGCGTGGGCGCCGCGGCCGGAGCGGGACAGGGCTGGATCGGGCTGATTTGCGTGGCCGGCGCGTGGCTCATCCTGTCGATCCTGGCCGGCGCCGACCGCTGGCTCAAACGCGACTAAGCGGGTAGCATTGCCGCCATGAGATCTGTTCGTCACCTGATCGTTGCCACGGCGCTGATCGCCGGGGCCGCTGTCGCCGCGGCGCAAGTCCCGGCGCCCATCGTCCCAGGAATCGACGTCGCCGGCATGGACCTCTCTGCCCGGCCGCAGGACGACTTCTTCCGCTACGTCAACGGCCGCTGGGCCGACGACACGCCGATTCCTGCCGACCAGTCGTCATACGGCACGTTCGCCATTCTCCGCGAGCGCAGCCAGGAGGCGGTGCGGGAGATCATCGAGGCCGAGGCGCGCGCGCAGGCGGCCGCCGGCACCAACAGCCAGAAAGTCGGCGACCTGTACAAGAGCTTCATGGACGAGGCACGCCTCGAGTCGCTGGGCGTCGCGCCGCTCAAGGACGAACTAAGTGCCATTGCCCGCATCGACGACCGCCGCGACCTGCCGGCCGCATTTGCGCGCGCTGCGCGGGCCGGTGTGCGGCTGCCCTTCTCGGTGAATGTCGGCGTCGACCAGCGCAACTCCGAGCAGTACGCCGTGCAGGTCGGCCAGTCGGGCCTCGGCATGCCCGACCGCGACTACTACCTGCGCAACGACGAGCGCCTTGCCGCAACGCGCAAAGCCTACACAACCTATATCGCCCGGCTCTTCGCCCTGGGCAACCAGCCCGATCCCGAGGGCGCCGCCGCGCGCATCGTGTCGTTGGAAAGCAAGCTGGCCGAGTTGCAGTGGGACCGCGCCCGCAACCGCGATCGCAACGCCACCTACAACAAGACGGCAGTGTCAGCGCTCCAGGCCTCGACGCCCAGCTTCGATTGGCAGGCCTACCTCTCGGCGGCCGGGGCCAAGGCCCCGATCGACGAAGTAATCGTCAGGCAGCCCGACTACCTGAAGGGCGTGGACGGCCTGCTGGCCGCCGTTCCGGTCGCGACGTGGAAGGAATACCTGACCTTCGGCTTGATCAGCGAGTATGCCGACGGCCTGTCGGCGCCGTTTGCCGATTCGCAGTTCGAGTTCACCGGCAAGATCCTCAGCGGGCGCCAGGCGCAGCCGCCGCGGTGGAAGCGTGGCGTCACCGAGGTCGAGCAGGCCCTGGGCGAGCCGGTTGGCCGCCTCTACATCGAGAAGCACTTCAAGCCCGAGGCCAAGGCGCGCATGGACGCGCTGATCCAGAACCTGCTGGCCGCGTTCAAGGTCGGCATCGACGAACTCGAGTGGATGTCGCCGGCCACCAAGCGCGAGGCGCAGGCGAAGCTCGCCAAGTTCCGCGTGAAGATTGCCTATCCCGACCAGTGGCGCGACTTCTCGGCCCTCGAGATCAAGCCCGGCGATCACGTCGGCAACCAGATGCGCTTCCGCAGGTTCCAGAGCGACGAGTCATGGGCCCGCCTGGGTAAGCCCGTCGAGCGCTGGCGCTGGGGCTTCACGCCGCAGACCGTCAACGCCTCCTACAGCTCGACCAACAACGAGATCACGTTTCCCGCCGGCATCCTGCAGGCGCCGTTCTTCAACGTCGATGCCGACGATGCGATCAACTACGGCGCGATCGGCGGGGTGATTGGCCACGAGATCAGCCACGGCTTCGACGACCAGGGCCGCAAGTCGGACGGCGACGGCAACCTGCGCGACTGGTGGACGGCCGAGGATGCGAAGAACTTCGACGCGCGCGCCACCAAGCTCGGCGCGCAATTCGAGTCGTATTCCCCGCTGCCGGGCATGAAGATCAACCCTCGCCTCACGATGGGCGAGAACATCGGCGACTTGAGCGGCCTGGCCGTGGCCTACCGTGCCTACCAGATTTCGCTCAACGGCAAGCCCGCGCCGGTGATCGGCGGCTTCACCGGCGACCAGCGGTTCTTCATGGGCTGGGCCCAGGTGTGGCGCACCAAGACGCGCGACGAGGCGCTCAGGAACCAGTTGCTGACCGACTCGCACTCGCCGGGTGTGTATCGCGCGTTCGTGCCGGTGACGAACATCGATGCGTTCTACACCGCCTTCAACGTAAAGCCGGGCGACAAGCTGTATCGCGCGCCGGCGGATCGCGTGAAGATCTGGTAGGAACGAAGCGCGGTGGAGGCAACCCTTGAGGGTTGCCTGGTCAGCCCCGGCGCCTACCGTCCAGGCTGCACGACCCGCAACCCCTCAGCACGCGCCGCGGCGGCCAAGCGATCGTCGTAGGTCACGAAGTCGAGGTCAACGTCGAGCGACAGGGCGGTGGCGAGGTGGATGGCGTCGAGGGAGCGAAGTTCCGGCGCGATCTTCGCCGCCAAGTCGCGGACATCGCGCGAGAGATCGATCAGAAAGAAGCCCCGCAGGTGATTACGGGGGTCGGCGCCACGTGCCCGGAGCCGATCGAGAGCTCGTCGGACTTCGACGTCAGCCAGCGCAGTCGTCAGCGCGTTGGGTTGTTGTTCGTCCAAGTAGTCGATCAGGGCCTGCGACTCGGTCTCGGGCCGGCCGAGCTTCACGATCGCCGACGAGTCGAAGTAGGCCTTCACAGGATGCGCTCCTCGCGCATTTCGGCGATTAGTTCCTCAGAACTCGGCAGACCAGGCGGCTCCGCCTTGGGCAGCTTGAGGTTCCTCAGGGATGCGGTTGGGGGCGTCGCCTTCCCCTCGGCCACCAACCGGTCGAGCACGTCCACGGGCTTTGGCAGCGGCGTCAGCAGCGCCACCACCCGGCCATGCTCCGTGACGCGCATGGTCTCGCCTTCCTTTACGCGGTCCAGGTAGACCGACAGGTTCTGGCGCAGTTCACGCACTCCAATGGCTTCCATGTAGCACATGGTAGCACA
>JBFWUK010000006.1:0-206001 GCA_050247355.1 Vicinamibacterales bacterium
TGACCTTCGCGCAGGTGGCCGCATCGGCCATTGCCTATGCCGAACACGGCTTCCCGATGCGCTCCAGCACCTATCGCGCGATTCAGAATCAGCGCGAGTTCTTCGAGAAGTGGCCGGGCAACAAGGCGTACTGGCTCAAGCCGGACGGTTCGTTGTACCAGCCGGGCGAGACCATCAAGCTGCCGTCGCTGGCGCGCACGCTCAAGCGGATGGCCGAGGCCGAACGGGCCGCCAGGCGGAAGGGCCGCGCCGCCGGCATTGCCGCCGCTCGCGATCGCTTCTACAAGGGTGACATCGCACGAGAGATGGTGGCCTTCCTGAAGCAGCACGGCGCGCCGTTCGACGCGGCCGACTTCGCGGAGTACTACGCGCGCCTTGAAGAGCCCGCCAAGACCACGTACCGCGGCTACACCGTCTACAAGCATGGCTTCGGCAGCCAGGGACCGGTGATGCTGCAGGCGCTGAACATCCTCGAACACTTCGACCTGCGCGCCATGGGCTATGGCAGCGCCGACTACCTCCACACGGTGGTCGAAGCAACCAAGCTGGCGTATGCCGACCGCGACACCTACTACGCCGATCCCGCCTTCGTGCAGACGCCGGCCGAAGGACTGTTGTCGAAAGCCTACGCCAGGGAGCGTGCCGCGCTGATCGATCCCAGGAAGGCGTCGACCACGTTCATCGCCGGCGATCCGCTGAAGTACGACTCGAAGGTGAAAGAGTGGAGGTTCTGGAAGGCCAACATCGAGAGCGCGGTAACGCCGCGCGCGCCGTCGGGTGGAGGCGACGCTCTGAGTTCTGGTGGAGGCAACCCTCTAAGGTCCGGTGGAGGCAACCCTTTAGGGTTGCCTGATGACGACTCGTCCGGCATCGTCAAGGACACGACGCACATGGCCGTGATCGACAAGGACGGCAACATCTTCGACGCGACGCCCAGCGGCGGGTGGGTGCCGGGCGCCGTGATCCTGGGCGACACCGGCATCGGGATGAGCGTGCGCGGCGAGCAGTTCTGGCTCGACCCGACACGGGCCAACCAGATTCGGCCGCGCGCGCGCCCGCGCTACACGTTGACGCCGAGCCTGGTGTTCAAGGGCGACACGCCGATGATGGGGCTCGGCACGCCCGGCGGCGACAACCAGGACCAGACCATCCTCCAGGCGTTCCTCAGCATCGTCGACTTCTGGGACGATTGGTACCCGAACCTGCATGCGGCGATCGAGCGCCCACGGGCGCAGACCATGCATTTCTACGGCTCGTTCTGGCCGCACACCGCCGGGTTCAATCAGCTCAACGTGGAAGCGGCGATTCCGGATGCCGTGTACGAGGAGCTGAGGGCGCGCGGCCACGATGTGAGCCGCTTGCGCACCTTCGGGATGTCAGGGTGTGCGACCGCGGTGATGATCGATCCGGCAACGGGCAACCGCTTCGCTGCTGCCGACCCCCGCCGGGACTGCTACGCGATCGCCTACTAGCGGCGTTCGTAGCCGGCCCGGCCAGCGCGGCTGCTAGAATGCCGCGTGAGCTGGTGGAAGGCGATCGCCGCGTGGACGGTGCTGGCCGGCTCTGTCGCGCTGGCCTACGGCTGGACGCTCGGCGCTTACTTCGTCGCCGACGATTTCGGCTACATCAATCGTTTTGCGTCGTTTCCGTTCGCTTCCTGGCCCGGGTTGTTTGTCGCTGACTGGTCGGGCGGCATCTGGGGCACGCCGCTGAACGAGCTGCGCCCGTTCACCGCCCTGTCGTTCATCATCGACACCCGGCTATGGGGCGGCAACGCCGGCGGCTATCACCTCACCAATCTTCTGCTGCACCTGTTCTGCTCGGGCCTGGTCATGCTGATCGCGCGTGCCACCATCAACGTCGGATGGCCAGGCGCACTACTGGCGGGCGTGCTGTTTGCCTTGCACCCTGTCCACCGGGAGGCGGTGATCTGGATCACCGGTCGCGTGGACCTGCTGTCGGCGGCCGGCCTGTTGCTCGGCTTCTATGGCTTTCTCCGGTACCGTGCCGAGCCCCGGTGGGCCTGGCTGGCGGTGGCCTGGTGCGCGTATGGCTTCGGTATCTTCGCGAAAGAGTCAGCCCTGCTGCTGCCGTTCGTCGCACTGCTGTCCGATCGCGCGTTTCGGGGTCCTGAAGGCCGGCCCTGGCGGCAGGAAATGGCGCCGTTCGCCGGCTGGGCGGCCGCCGCAGCGGTTTACATCGGTTGCCGGCTGTCGGCCATGGGCGGGTCCGCAACGGTCTTTGAGATTGCCGACGTGCTCTTCGGGCTCGCCCGCGGCATTCGGCGCATCGTCATGTATTCCGGCGCGATGTTCCTGCCTCGCGGCCGGCTGTCTTCGCTGTATGAGCGGTTGGCTCCGTACCAGGGCGTCGTGGCCGCCCTCATTATTGCCGCCATCGTCATCGCGTTGATCGCGGCCCTCCGCGTGCCCCGTTGGCGGCGGTCCGACGCCATCAGGGCGACGGTGTTCTTCGGCGCGGCCTGGCCGATCGTGCTGACGATGCCGTTGGTGGTGACCTACTATTCGACGCGTCACCTGTATGCGCCCACCGCCGGCTTCATCATCGGTGCCGTTGCCGCGCTGGGATACGTGCTGTCACGACGTGTGGCCTTCGCGGCCGCAGCCGCAGTGCTGGTTGCCGGCGTGGCGGCGCAGTCGATCGCGGGCATGAGGAACTGGCAGGAAACGCAGGCACTCTCTCGGCAGATCAACGAGGCCGTGGCCGAGGTCGCGCGCCGTTCGGCGAACGGCGATCTGATCGTACTCGACGTGCCTGAGCTGGTGAATGGCCGCTGGGTCTGGGCGTGGGCCGTTCCCTTCGCGCTGCGTCCGCCGTTTCACGCCACCGACGTCAGGGACCGTCTGATCGTCCTCTCGCCGCCTGGGGTCTACCGTTATCCTGAGGCGTGGCCCTCGCCGCGCACCACCGACCGATTGGAGCGGGCCAGCGGCGGCGGCTGGCTCATCTCGAGCACGCCCGGCCGCGCAGTGACCATCCGTCAGCTCGCCCCCGAGTCTGTGAGCCGCATCCAGGACGGACCGCTGGATACGCACGAGGCGTTCGATCGGGCGGTCGATAGTCTGGAGCCAGCCAGGCCGTGACCGGGCTTCCTGAACTGTCGGTCGTCGTCCCGTTCTTCAACGAGGAGCAGAATGCCGCGGCGGTCGTGCGGGAACTCGCCAGCGTGCTGACGCGTATCGGACGCTCTTTCGAGTTGGTGCTGGTTGACGACGGCAGCGTGGATCGGACGGCCGGCGTTCTCGTTGCCGCCGCCCGCGAGGTGCCCGGTTGCCGCGTGCTGCGGCACGCGGGCAACGCCGGGCAGGCGGCGGCGCTGTGGAACGGGCTGCACGCCGCTCGCGGCGGCATCCTGGTGACGCTCGACGGTGACGGGCAGAACGATCCGTCGAGCCTGCCGGACATGCTGGCGCTGCTGGCCAGCGCCGACCTGGTGGTCGGCGTTCGTCGGGTCCGGCACGATGCCTGGCCGCGGCGGGCAATGTCGGCGATTGCCAACGGCGCACGCCGGCGCTGGTTGCGCGATGGCGCCCACGATGCCGGCTGCGCCTTGCGCGTGTTTCGCCGCGAGGTCCTGGCGACGCTGCTGCCGATCCAATCGCTCTATTCGTTCATCCCGGCGTGCGCGGCCGCTGCGGGACTGCGCGTCGTCGAGCATCCCGTGCCGCACCGGCCGCGCCGCTTCGGCAAATCGAGCTACGGACTGCGCGTGATGTGGTGGCGTCCGTTGATCGACATGCTGGCGCTGGGGTGGCTGGGCCGCCGGCGGTTGCCGCGGGTGCCCGTTCTCGAACTGGCCGGCAGCACGGAATCACAGCAGCCCGAGGGCAGTGGCGCGCGCCTGCGCGAAGACCGTCAGGTTGTTCCACGCCAGTAGCAGCGGCCACGCCACCATCGCCACCCGCACTCGCCAGTCGTGCCAGCCCGCGGCCGCCGCCTTCGACGCCAGGAGCATGGCGAGCGGCACGTAGTAGGGCGCATACAAGACCGTCTCTTCGCCAAACACGATGAAGAGGCACCACTGGGCGCCAAGCGCCGCGGCCAGTGCCAGTTCGATGGCCTCGCCGCCCCGCACCGCGAGCACCAGGCCCGCGGCCAACGTCACCAGCCAGGCCGCGAGTGCCGCTACGCCCGGCCAGCGGTGCGCCGCCAACGGAACGTGCTGGAACGAGACGTAGCGCATCACCGGCTCGGCGACGAGCTTGGTCTGGACCCGGGCATCCGGCATGACCACCGAGTGCATCCAGAAGGCCGTCGACTTCTGTGCCATGGTGCCGGCGCGGTATTCAATGTCGTCGAGGTCGGTCCAGATGCTGCTGAACCACGGCCATGTGCCGGGGTATGGGAAGACGGTCGAGCGCGGAAACGTCAGTACGGTCACGAGGCTCAGCACCTGGACGATGGCGAATGCGAGCACCAGCAAGCGGGCGGCTTGGCGGATGCGGGTGGTGGCGGCCACCAGCAGGGTGGCGGTCATGAAGTTCGTGATGGTGATACCCAGGGCAAGCGCAGCCGCAGCCACCACCGGCCAGCGCGGTGCCAGGCCGCGACGCCAGGCGGCTGCCGCAATCACACAGAGCAGGACCGTCAAGCCGCCGGGGATCAACCGTTCATGAATGCCGAGAAACAGCAGGCCGGGGCTGGTCAGTAGTAGTACTGCCGTGAACAGCAACGCCACCGGTCGCGGCCGATTGAGCAGCCGCAGAGCGGCAAACATGCTTGCCGCGAACAGCGCGGAACTGGTGAACAGCAGGAGGCGAGTGCCGACGGCATCGGCGACGCCGAGCCAGTCGCCGAGGATCCACATGGTGCCGAAACCGATCAGCGGGTAGAGCGGGTGATGGCCGTTGCTCTGGTTGTACTCCGACAGCCGGTCGGTGATTTGACTGAGGATGTAGACCGAGTCGCTCTCGAACCACACGTCGAGGTGGCCCTCGGTGAAGACCAGCATCAGCGACAGCGCCCACGCCAGCATCGCTCCCGCTGCGCCGACGAGTACGGTGATCGCGACGTCCCGGCGCGAGAGGATCACCGTGGTGCCGTCAGGGCCGGCTTCGCTCATCGGCCGTCATCATAGCGTTTCTGCCGGGGCCGGCTGTTCGGGCGGCGCTCAGTCAGGCCGAACAGTCGAGGCTACAATGCCAGCGTGCGGGTGGCATTGAGGAGCCGGGTATGACTGGCGCGCTGCGACGCGCAGTTGCGCGCTGGCAGTGGGAACTGGTCGCGATTGCGGTGTTTGCCTTCGCCGCGCGGCTGACCTACCGCGTCGCCCAGGGTGAAGAAGCCTTCCTCGAAAACGGCTACACTTTTTACCGCGAACTCGCCGACTCGTTCCTGAGAGGCTTCGGGCTGTGCTTCGAGGGCGGCGTCGACTGCGCCGTCCGGGTGCCGGGTTACCCGCTGTTCATGTCGGCCTTCCTGCATTGGGATTGGCTGTACCCCGGCTTGCCAATCGTCCAGGCTGCGATTAGCACCTCTCGTTGCCTGCTGGCCTACGGCATTGGCGCCACCCTGTTCGATCGCCGCGCCGGCCTGGTGGCGGCCGGTCTGGCCGCCATCCATCCCTATTCAGTGGCGCACAGCACCGCGATGCAGGACACGTCACTGTTCAACCTGTTGATGGCACTGTCCGTCTACCTGTTGTTGCGGTCGCGCGACCCGGGCAAGGGCGGGTCGTTCCAGCTCGCGGCCGGCGCAGTGCTCGCCGCGGCCATGCTCACCAGCCTGCGCCTGACGCTGTTTCTGCCGCTCGCCCTGTGGTGGGTCGCACTGCCGTCCGTGCCGGGCACGCGCTGGCGGTGGCGCGAAGCCGCCTTGGTCTCGATTCCGGTGGCCTTGCTGCTGGGCGGGTGGGTTGCACGCAATTGGGGCCAGGTTGGCAGCCCCGTGCTGACCACCGAATCAGGCGTCAGCCTGTGGGTCGCCCACAACTCCGCCACCGTCGAGTTCCTGCCGGACCAGAGCGTTGACGAGATCTACGATGAGGCCTACCGACGCCTGCCCGACGATCGCAAGTTGTTGCTGGACTCCCTGACGAGCGAGGTCGAGGTCGATCGGTTGCTGGCGCAGTGGGCGTTCGAATACATGCGCGCGAATCCGGGGGAGACCCTGCTAAACATGGCCCGGAAGGTGGCGTGGGCGTTCTCGGGGCAACTGAGCCCGGCTCGGGACTCACTCGTCCAATGGGGCTACGCCGCTTACGCAATTCCCCTGCACCTCCTGGCGGTGTTCAGCTGGTGGCGATCACGGGGCGGCAGCCAGCCAGTCTTGCACCTCCTGGTCAGCCTCCTGTTCGTGGCGTTCATCATCACCACGGCGGTGTTCTGGTCGCATACCAGCCACAAGAGCACATTGCACCTGTTCCTGAACGTCTACGCCGCGTTCGTGATTACTTCGTGGCTGCCGCGGCCGGCGGTTTCGCGCGAGTAGAGGGCGCCGGTGCGGCGCCTCGCTCTGCTCGGCGTGGGGCTCGAACCTTCGGTTCTCGTGGGGCTCGCGGCTCACGCCGCTCGGGGGGGGTAGAGATGAAGACGGTCGGCCAGCCTCAGGTGCTACGCACCCTCATCGCGCGGCTTCACTCCCTGGGTCCGGACACGGCCCGGCGCTGGGGCACTCTGACTCCTCACGAGATGTTGTGCCACCTTGGTGACGCTGCCGAAATGGTGCTGCTGATTCGGCCTCGCACCGAAGGGGTGCCCGTGCGCAGTCGTCCGTTCATCAAGTGGCTGGCGCTGTCGTCGCCACTGCGCTGGCCCCATGGCTGGGCTACCAATCCCATGCACGATCCTCGTGCACTCGGTACGCGCCCGTCCGAGTTCGCGGCTGATCTCGCAAGAACGGTGTCGGGACTCAACGGAATTGCCACAAGCGCCGGTCCGTTCGAACCAGCGCATGGACTCTTCGGCGTGATGTCGCGTGAGGATTGGCAGCGGTGGGCCTACAAGCATACCGACCACCATCTGCGCCAATTCGGATTGTGACAGCCTGCGTCTGGAACCCCACGAGCGCCGAAGGCGCGAGCCCGACGCCGAGCGTAGCGAGGCGCCCCACGAGGCGCGCCAGCGCCGAGCCCCCCGCGCGTAGCGCGCGCCCCTACGACGCCGAGGCCAGGACCCGCCGCCGGGGCATCTCGATCGCCAGCGTCTTGATCTTGTAGTTCATCACCCGCGGGCTGATTTGCAGCAGTTCCGCCGCGTCCTTCTGCACCCAGTTCGCCATTTTCAGCGCCTCGGTGATGGCCTGGCGTTCGATATCTTCGAGGGCGATGCCGGTCGGCGGGATCTTCACCACGCTCTGCGACTCGCGGCTGCCGCCGCCGGCCGGCGCGAAGTCGCCCAGCCGCAAGTCAGATGACGTGATGGTGGCGCTTTCGGCCAGCAGGGCGGCGCGCTCGATCGCGTTCTCGAGCTCGCGGATGTTGCCGCGCCAGTTGTAGCGCACCAGCAGCTTCTGCGCCTCGTTGTCGAGCCCGTCGAGCCGCTTCTTCAACTCGCTGGAGAATCGCCGGATGAAGTGCATGGCCAGCGGCAGGATGTCGTCCTTGCGCTCGCGCAGCGGCGGCGTCTCGATCGAGACCACGTTCAAGCGGTAGTAGAGATCTTCCCGGAAGTGCCCCGACGCGACCATCGCCGACAGGTCGCGGTTGGTGGCCGCGATCAGGCGCACGTCGACGCGGATGGTGCGGGTGCCGCCCAGCCGCTCGAACTCGTGCTCCTGCAGCACGCGCAGGATCTTGGCCTGCGTGCTGGCGCTCATGTCGCCAATCTCGTCGAGGAACAGGGTGCCGCCATCGGCCTGCTCGAAGCGGCCGATGCGCTGGCGATCGGCGCCCGTGAAGGCGCCCTTTTCGTGGCCGAACAGCTCCGACTCGAGCAAATTCTCCTGCAGCGCGGCGCAGTTCACCTTGACGAAGTTGCGCGACGCGCGCAGCGAATTGTGGTGCGTGGCGCCGGCGATCAGCTCCTTGCCGGTGCCGGTTTCGCCGCGGATCAGCACCGTCGAGTTGCTCTTGGCCACCTTCCTGACCACGCCCAGCACCCGCTGCAGCGATTCGCTGCCGCCGACAATGCGGTCGAAGTCGTAGTTCTCCTGGCGCTCGTTGCGCAGGTAGTCGAGCTCGTTGCGAAGGCGCTTCAGTTCCAACGCCTTCTCGACCTTGACTTCCATCTCCTCCAGTTCGAATGGCTTCTGCACGTAGTCGAACGCGCCGTGCTTCATCGCTTCGACCGCGGTGGTCACCGAGCCGAACGCCGTCATCAGGATCACCGACGCCGAGGGATGCAGCTGCTTGGTGGTGCGCAGCACGTCGAGGCCGTCGGAACCACCCATCTTGAGGTCGCTGACGACGACGTCGAAGTAGCCCTCGTGCAGCTTCTCGAGCGCGGCGTTGCCGTTTGGGGCCTCGTCCACGTCATGACCGGCGGTGGTCAGCGAAAGCGCCAGTCCCCGGCGAAGGGCGTCGTGGTCGTCGGCAACGAGAATGCGGGCCATGGGCGGTCGTCTCCGTCTATCGAGTGGTTGGGTGATGGGCGCCGTGCTTGTGCGGTTCCACCGGCAGCGTCACGCGGAACCGCGTGCCGCGCCCGTCGGCGGTGGTCATGTCGATGCGGCCCTCGTGCGCGTCGACGATCTTGCGGACAATGGCCAGGCCGAGCCCCGAGCCCTGGGCCTTGGTGGTGAAGAACGGGTTGAAGATCTTCTCCGCCACCTCCGGCTGCATCCCCGGGCCGTCGTCGGCGACGTCAACCAGCACGGTATCGACGGCGTGCTGGCCATCGGGCAACAGCGCGCCGCCCCCCGCGGTGTTCGCCAGCGAGGCGGATATGACGATGCGGCCGCGGCCGTCGAGGGCCTCGTAGGCGTTGATCAGCAGGTTGGCAAACACCTGCGTCAACTGGTGCTGGTCGGCGCCGACCAGGGGCAGGTGTTCCGGCAACAGCGTTTCGACCAGGATGCTGCCGCGCGTCGCCTTGCCGTCGGCCAGGACCACGGCATTGGCCAGCGCCTCGGCCAGCGACGTGCGGTCGACCTGCAGCCGCACCGGCCTGACGAATGCCAGCACTTCCTGCACGATGGCGTTGGCCAGCTTGGCCTCGCTGATGATGTCCTTGACCAGCGCCTGCACGTCTTCGTTGTCGGGCGCCTTGCGCCGCAGCAGCCCGGCCAGCACCTCGATGCCGGCCAGCGGGTTCTTGATCTCGTGCGCCATCACCGCGGCCATTTCGCCGACCGCCGCCAGCCGATCGCGCAGCCGCTCGCGCTCTTCGATCTGCTCGACATGGGTGAGGTCCTTGAAGAACAGGGCGGCGCCGACGGCCGTGCCCGTGTCGTCGCGCACCAGCGAGAGCGTGTAGCCGATCACGGTGTCGGTTGACTTGAGCCGCAGCTCGGCACGGTTGGGAAGCGACGCCATCTCGAAAGCGCCGCCCAGGACGCGGACAATGTCGGGGTGCTGGTGCAGGACGTCGCCGAAGGGCTGGCCGATCAGCGAGCTTGCCGCAGGCAAGGCGAACAGCCGGCACGCCTCGTCGTTGACGAGCACGACGCTGCCATCGCGAGCGATGGCCAACACGCCATTGCGCATGTTGCCGACCATGTGACGGAAGAAAACGTCGGTCGATCGCGAGGATTTCGCTGCGCGCTTCGCCATGTGCATGAGGCCGGCAGCAAGCGGGAGCAAAGCCCATGCCCCCACGCTGAATCAACGGGTTAACGCTCTAAGTCGTTGCGATTACAGAATTTGGATTACGGTCAGAGCCGAACCCATCATACAGAAATGTAATCAAATTACGAATTCTGTATGTCGGCGAACTGCTCGGCTTCGCTCTGAAGCATTTCCCATTGGCTCAGCAGCTCACCGACTTCCCACATCAGCGCCTGGTGCTGGGCCAGGACTGGCTTCGAGGCTTCGTGGTCGGTGTAGAAGTCCGGTACAGCCATCCGGACCTCCACTTCCTTGATCGCCTTTTCGCGTTCCGCAATGCGCGCTTCGAGGTCGGCGACGCGGTCTTTCAGTGCCTTGAACGCGCGCTCTCGCTTCCGCTTCTCGACGTTGTCTTTCTTCCGCGCCTCGTAGGACTGGGCGGGTGCGGCTGGTTGGGCTGGTAGGGCTGGTTGGGCGGTGCGTTTCGACTCGCGATCGTTCCCACCTGCCTTACCTGTCCCACCCGCCCGACCAGCCTGATTCTGTTCTTTGCTCCACAAGAAGCTCTCGTAACTGCCCGGGTACAGAATCGCCTTGCCGCTGCCGACCTCGATGATCTTCGTCGCCAGCCGTTCGACGAAGTAGCGGTCGTGCGACACGAAGATGAGGGTGCCGCCGTAGTCGGCCAGCGCGTCGAGCAGCACTTCTTTCGAGTCGATGTCGAGGTGGTTGGTCGGCTCGTCCAGCAGCAGGGTGTTCGACGGCCGCAGCAGCATGCGCGCCACCGCCAGGCGCGTGCGTTCGCCGCCCGACAGCACGCCGGCCTTCTTGTAGACATCGTCGCCGCTGAACAGGAAGCCGCCGAGGATGTTGCGGATGGCCGGCACCATGTGGTTCGGCGAGCCGTCCGACAGCGTCTCGTAAACCGTCAGCCCGGGCTCGAGGCGGGTGGCCTCGTCTTGCGCGAAGTACTGCATGACGACCTGGTGGCCTTCGCTGCGCGCTCCCGCGTCGGGAGCTTCCTCGCCCGACAGAATCCGCATCAACGTCGACTTGCCGGCGCCGTTGTGGCCGACCAGGGCAATGCGATCGCCCCGCTCGATGTGCAGGTTGACCTCGTCCAGGACCAGCTTGTCGCCGTAGGCCTTGCGCACGTGTTTCAGTTCCTGCACCATGCGGCCGCTCTTGGCCGAGGCCGGGAACTGGAAGTGGATACGCTTGCGCTCCGGCGGCACCTCGATGCGCACGACCTTCTCGAGCATCTTGATGCGGCTCTGCACCTGGGCGGCCTTGGTGGCTTGGTAGCGGAAGCGGTTGATGAAGTCCTCGACCCGCTGCACCTCCTCGTCTTGCCGGCGCTTGCCCTCGCGCAGCCGCTCGAGGCGGGCGTCGCGCTCCTCGAGATACTTCGAGTAGTTGCAGTGGTAGTCGGTGATCGTCCGCAGCGACAGGTCGGCGATGTGCGTGACGACGGCGTCGAGGAAGTAGCGATCGTGCGAGACCAGGATCACCGAGCGGGGATAGGCGACCAGGTATTCCTCGAGCCAGTTGCGGGCGTCGAGGTCGAGGTGGTTGGTTGGCTCGTCGAGCAGCAGCAGGTCGGGCGCGCTCAGCAGCAGCTTGGCCAGGGCCAGGCGCATTTGCCATCCGCCCGACAGGTGATCGGTGAGCTGCTCCTGCGCCTCCGGCTCGAAGCCGAGGCCGCGCAGCACCGTGGCCACCTTGAGCTCGATCTGGTAGCCGTCGCCGAGGCGGAACTGGTCCTGGACGTCGCTGTAGCGGTGGAGCAGCGCGTCGTGGTCCTGTTCGCCCAGCGAGGCGTCGCCCAGCCGCTCCTCGAGCGCGTGCATCTCGGCCTTCAGATCGAGCAGCGGCTTGAGGGCGAGGCTGGCCTCGGCGGTGACCGTGCGGCCGCTGTGCGACAGCCCGTCCTGCGGCAGGTAGCCGAAGGTCAGCGCGTTGGGTTTCTGGATGAAGCCGGCGTCGGGCTCGTCGAACCCCGCCAGCATCTTGAGCAGCGTGGTCTTGCCGGCGCCGTTCGGGCCGCACAGGCCGACGCGATCGCGGTCGCCGACCTGCCAGGTGACGTGTTCGAGCAGGGTCTTCTCGCCGAACGACTTGGTGACGTCTTGGAGCTGGATCATCTGGGGGTCGCGGCTGCGCCGCTCCTGGGGCTCGCGGCTGCGCCGCTTCGTAGGGGTTGGCCGCTGGCCATCCTGGGGCCCTGCGAAGCCGAGGGCGAGCCCGAGGAGAGCACCGACGGTGCGCGACCCCCACGAGGCGCGAAGCGCCGAGCCCTACTCGCCGAGCGCCCGCGCGGCTGCCGCGAGAACCTGCGGCACGCGGAACGGCTTGGTCAAATAACCGGCCACCCCGAGGTTGACCGCCTCGATGGCGCTTGACTCGGTCGAGAAGCCGGTGATGATGATCACCGGGATGTCGGCCTTCAGGCGCTTGGCCTCGCGGATCAGCGTGAGGCCGTCCATGCCGGGCATCTTGAGGTCGGCGATCAGCAGATCGTAGTTGCCGAGGCGCAGCCGCTCGAGCGCCGCCCGGCCGTCGGGCGCCGTGTCGACGTCGTACTCGGCGAGCGCCAGGGTCTTGGCCAGCAGTTCACGAATGCTCGATTCGTCGTCCACCACGAGGACGCGTGAGCGGCCTTCACGGGCCTGGGGCTGGTCCGATACCGCCATCTGCGGCATGCGTTCGCCGCGGGGGCGCTGCGTGTCCAGCCAGGCGTCGATGTCGCGTTTTCGGAAACGCCACTGCCGGCCCACCCGGACCGCAGGGATTTTTCCGGCCTTAATCAGCCGGTAAACCGTTCGAAGGTTGACCTGGAGGTACTCCAGCACTTCTTCGGTCGTGAGAAAGATTTCGTCGTTTGGAAAGTTCACGCCCACTAAGTGTCTCTGAAACCGGTATCTTACCCCATCAGGACGGCCCTGCGACCTGTCCACCGTAGCTTTAGCGAAGGTGGCAGCCCTGGCGCATGCGGAGGCCGCCGACTTTCGGGGCGGACCCGCCGTCTTAGACAATAGCGAGTGAGATTGGCCAAGCGCTTTTGATGGTTGCCACCGACGAGGAGCTCGTCGCCCGGTCGATGGCCGGCGACGCCGAGAGCTTCAACCAGCTGGTTTTGCGCTGGGAACGGCCGATCTATGCCTTGGCGTACCGCGTCATCGGCCGCGACGAGGACGCCCGTGACGTGGCCCAGGAGACCTTCCTGCGGGCCTTCCGCGCCCTGCCCGGGTTCAAGGGCCAGGCAAAGTTTTCCTCCTGGCTCTATCGCATTGCCCTGAACCTGTGCCGCGACTGGATTCGCAGGAAGAAGCGGACACCGGTGGTCGAGATGCCCGAGGACGTCGACATCGCCGAAATGGCGGCCGACCAGGGCCCGGTCGAATCGATCGAAGACCTGGTGGCCCGTAATGAAATGAGCCGGATCGTGGCCGAGGGCATGAAGCTGCTGCCCGAGGAACAACGCACGGCCATCGTACTGAAGGAATACCACGGCCTGACGTTTCAGGAGATTGCCGACCTGCAAGGGTGTCCGTTGAGCACGGTCAAGACGCGGCTGTACCAGGGGTTGAGCGTGTTGCGGAAGCATCTGGAAAGTCAGGGCATGACGAGTTTTGTGAGTGGACGAGCATCATGAGCCTCAAATTTACGTGTGACGACAAGGCCACGCTGGTGGCGTACCTCTACAACGAGATCGAGGTGGCCGATCGCCAGCGGGTTGAAGAGCACCTGCGCGAATGCGCCGCGTGCGAGAGCGAGGTCGGGGCGCTGGCGGCGGTGCGGACCGAGCTGACGCAGTGGGCGCCCCCCAATGCCGAGCTTGGCTTCACCATCGTCAGAAATAACTCCGTCCGGAAGGATGTAGAGGAGCCTGCGGCGGCACTGGCAGCCGAGACGTCGCCGAATCGGCCCGGCCAGGGCTGGAGTTCAGTGCCGGTATGGGCGCAGGCTCTGGCCGCCGTGCTGGTGCTCGCGGTCAGCGCAGGGGTTGCCAACGTGCAGGTGAAGTCGGGACCCGACGGCCTGGTGGTATCCACCGGCTGGATGGCGCCGGCCAGCGTGCCGGCCAGTCCGGCCCAGGGTGCCGCGCCGGATGCCGGCAGCGAGCAGTGGCGAACGGCACTCACGGCGCTCGAAACGCAACTGCGTGAAGAAATCCGCGCCAACCAACCGGCCGGCGTGGTCCGCGCGGCGTCGAGATCAGAAGTGGACGAGGCGACCATCCGGCGAGTGCAGGACATGCTCGCGGCGAGCGAAAGCCGGCAGAATCGCGAACTTGCCCTCCGCGTGACGCAGCTGACGCGCGACATGAATATCCAGCGCCGGTCCGACCTGTTGCGGGTCGAGCAGGCCATTGGCCACACCAGCGTCGAGATGGCGAAGCAGCGGCAGACCGTCAACTACCTGATTCGGGCGTCGACCACGCCGCAGCAGTGAGTGCGGAGTTGAGAGTTCAAGAGTTGAGAAGAGCCATGAAGAAGCAGATGAGTGTGTGGGTTGTGCTGTCGGTGCTGGTCGTCGCGGTGCCGGCGGCGGCGCAGGACGTCGCGACCGCGAAACCGGTGAACTTGAGCGACATGCGCCATCACATCTACGTGATGGAAGGCGCGCTGGCGCGAGCGGTGGATTACGGCGCCAAGAGCCTGAACCGCGAGATCCTGGCGGTCATGCCGGGCGTGTTCATCCTGGCTGGCGAGGCGCAGGCCCGCGGCGTCTACCTCGAAGGCTACGGCGTCTACTTCGACGTCCAGGTGCCGATGATGCGCCAGAGCATGATGTGGAGCCTGCGCACCATGCTCGACCAGGACAACACCGCGGCGCAGATGGCCATCAGCGACATGCGCAAGATCGGCCAGACCATCACCGATCCGGCCTCGCGCGCGGCGTTCGAGCGCTCGCTGAAGCAACTGGAAACCCAGGCCGCTCCCAATACCGGCTACGCGCGCACCGGTTCTCCCGGCGACCCCACTGTCTCGCCCGGGGTGATCATTCCCGACAACGCCGCGGGCGGAGTCGGCGCCGCCACGGCGGCCGGACTGTCGTCCGTCGGCGACAAGACCTGGGTGCAGGATCCCAACCGCGCCTACACCGAGGCCGTGACCCGCGCGCTGGTCGACGCGATCATCGACTACAGCACGCCCATGACGCTTGGACCCGACCAGTTCCTGACGGTGGCCGCCCGCGACAACGAAGGCCGCGACACGCTGGCGCCGCAAGACCCGCTCGAGGAAGTGGTGACGATGATCTACCGCATCAGGGGCGCCGACCTGCTCGACTACCGGGCCGGCCGGATCAGCCGCGACGAAGCCCGTAAGCGGGTGCAGGTCAGCCAATTCTGACGCAGAGGGGCTGCGGACGGGGCCGCAGATGGGCCGCAGATGGGCCGCAGATGGGCCGCAGATGACGCAGATTACACAGATAACGCAGGAACAAATGGCGGGCGGTGGTGTCTTAGAATAGCCAAGGCGGCGTTATCGTCGCCAAGACACTTATGGAAACCACCACTCCGCGTGTTCCGGTCCTGACGCTCGTCGGCGGCCTCCTCATCTTCGCCGCCGCGGTGGCGGGAATCGTCACCTTGTCATCCTATGGCTGTGGCGCGTCGGTCGATGCCGTCGCCGCGCTCGAACCAGTCGACGTCGTGACCGGTTGGTTCGACGAGGGCATTCTCGAGGACGGCAAGAACAAGCTGGTGCCCAGCGTCACGCTGAAGCTGCGCAACAAGTCGGGCGAGGAACTCAAGTCGATCCAGATCAATGCCATCTTCCGCCGCGTCGGCGAGCAGGAGATGTGGGGCGAGTACTTCGGGTGGGCCATTCCCCGCGACCCGGTGCTGGCCGGCGGCGCCGAGACCGATCCCCTGGTGATGCGTTCGACCCTGGGCTACACCGGCACCCAGCCGCGCATGCAGATGCTCCAGAACAAGGAATTCATCGACGCCAAGGTCGAGATCTACCTGAAGCAGGGGTCAAAGGTCTGGGCCAAGCTCGCCGAATATCCAATTCAACGACAGCTGCTGACGCGGTAAAAGAACTGCGCCCCGCCCGCGTATAATCCCGCGATGGCGACCGCAGCGACTTCCACTCTCGAACGCCGGCTCGGTCCCTACGACGCCGCCGCGATCATCGTTTCCAACGTCATCGGCGGCGGCATTCTCTTCACACCGCCGTTGATCGCCGCGGGCGTGCCGAATCCCTGGCTGTTCCTGGGCATCTGGCTGGCCGGCGGCGTGCTGGCGTTCTGCGGCGCATCGGCGTACGCCGAGCTGGCCGCGCTGCGGCCCCGGGCCGGCGGGGAGTACGTCTACTTGCGCGCGGCGTACGGGCACCTCGCGGGCTTTCTCACGGGCTGGGTCTCGTTCGTCGCCGGTTTTGCCGGGGCGATCGCCGCGACTTCGGTAGTGCTGGTCTTTTATCTCGACCGCTTCTTCCCGGGCGCCGCCGATCACACGCCGTTCTTCGTCATACCGCTTCCGTACTTCCCGCTGACAGTGTCGCGCCGCACGCTGGTCGCCATTTCCGCGGTGGTCGCGTTGTCCTACGTGCACTACCGCGGTGTCGGGCCGGGCCGCCTGTTGATGAACTTCCTCGCCGTGTTGAAGGTCGCCGCGCTGATGCTGTTCATCGCGGCCGGCTTCTCGATGGGCGCTGGTTCGTCGGCCAACATGCAGGCGGTGGCCGGGCCGGTGGCGGCTTCGTCGTGGCTGCTGGCGTTGCTGGCCGTGATGTTCACTTATTCCGGATGGAATGCGGCTTCGTACATGGCCGAAGAGATCCGCGACCCGGGCCGCAACGTGCCCAAGGCGCTGGCGCTCGGCACCGGCGCGGTCATCCTCATCTATTTGCTGCTGAACGCCCTCTACCTCTACGTGATGCCGGTCGGCGAGCTGGCCAAGGTGCAGGGCAGCGTGCTCGACGTCGTCGCCGACAAGATGCTGGGGTCGGCGGCCGGCAACATCATGGGCGTCGTCTCGATCATCAGCCTGCTCGCGAGCGTCAGCGCCAACATCTTCGCCGGGCCGCGCGTGTATTACGCCATGGCGCGCGACGGCGTGTTCCTGCCGGTGGCGGCGAAGGTCCATCCGCTCTACCGCACGCCGTCGGCGGCAATCATCGCGCAGGCGATCTGGGCCTCCATCCTGATCATGTCGGGCTCGGCCGATGCGCTGACCACCTATACCGGGTTCGCGGTGACACTGTTCGCCACCATCGCGGTCGCGGCGGTATTCGTATTGCGCTCGCGCGAACCGGACGCCGAGCGGCCGTTCAGCGCCTGGGGCTATCCCTACACGCCGGCCCTGTTCGTGATCGTCGGCACCGCCACGGTGATCAACGGAATTTACTCTGCGCCGCTGACCACGCTGGCCGGCGTCGCGGTCATGGCTGCCGGCATTCCGATCTACCTGTACTTTGGCGGCAAGAGTCCCTACGCGGACCCGCCGAAGTAACGACCGCGACGCGATAGCGGCGGCGAGCCGTGACCGCCCACCGGTTCGACCGGGTGTGAGACACTACAGGGATGGAGTCGACGTTCCACGCCACGACGATCCTGGCGGTGCGCCGCGACGATCGGGCGGTGCTGGCCGGCGACGGGCAGGTCACGCTGGGTAATACCGTCGTGAAGCAGAATGCCCGCAAGATCCGGCGTCTCTACAACGACAGCATCCTCGCCGGCTTTGCCGGGTCGGCCGCCGATTCGTTCGCGCTGTTCGCGCGCTTCGAGGCCAAGCTCGAACAATACCGCGGCAACCTCGACCGCTCGGCGGTCGAGCTCGCCAAGGACTGGCGTACCGATCGCGCCCTGCGCCGCCTCGAGGCGATGCTGATCGTCCTCGACCGCAAGTCGATGTTCCTGCTGTCGGGCACCGGCGACCTGATTGAGCCCGATGACGGCGTGCTCGGCATCGGCTCCGGCGGCGCGTTTGCGCAGGCCGCGGCTAAGGCGCTGGTGCAGAACACGACGCTGGCGCCGCGCGAGGTGGCCGAACGGGCGATGACCATCGCCTCTGAGATCTGCATCTATACCAACAGCAACCTGACCATCGAAGAGCTCTAAGAAGCACGTAATGTCGATCCCTTTGCCCGAGCGTTCGTCCACCTTCATCGACTCGCTCACGCCTCGCCAGATCGTCGCCGAACTCGACAAGTACGTGGTCGGCCAGGCCAAGGCCAAGCGCGCGGTGGCGATTGCGCTGCGCAACCGCCTGCGCCGCCAGAAACTGCCCGCTGAACTGGCCGAAGACGTCGCGCCGAAGAACATCCTGATGATTGGCCCGACCGGCGTCGGCAAGACCGAGATCGCGCGCCGCCTCGCCCGACTGGCGCAGTCGCCGTTCATCAAGGTTGAAGCGTCGAAGTTCACCGAGGTCGGCTACGTCGGCCGCGACGTCGAGTCGATGGTCCGCGACCTGGTCGAGCTGGCCGTCAACATGGTGCGCGACGAGCGGATCGAGGAAGTGCGGGTCAAGGCCGAGTTGAATACCGAAGAACGGCTGCTCGACCTGTTGCTGCCGCCGCGCCCGGCCGCGCCGGACGAAGACCCTGGGCGGATTCGCGACGAGATGCACGGCACCCGCCAGCGCATGCGCGAGCAGCTGCGCGAGGGCAAGCTCGACGAGCGGCTGGTGGAGATCGACGTGCAGGAGAAGTCGTTCCCGTCGATCGAGCTGATCACCGGATCGTCGATGGAGGAAGTCGGCGTCAACCTGCGCGACATGATGCCGGGGCTGTTCCAGGGCCGATCGAAACGCCGCCGGGTGACGGTGGCCGAGGCCCGCGAGCGGCTGACCGGCGAGGAAGAGCAGAAGCTGATCGACATGGAGGCGGTGTCGGCGGCGGCGGTCGAGCGCGTCGAGCAGGCCGGCATCATCTTCGTCGACGAGATCGACAAGATCGCCGGCCGCGAGGGCAGCCATGGCCCCGAAGTCAGCCGCGAAGGCGTGCAGCGCGACATCCTGCCGATTGTCGAAGGCACCACCGTCAACACCAAGCACGGCATGGTCCGCACCGACCACATCCTGTTCATCGCCGCCGGCGCGTTTCACGTCTCGAAGCCGTCGGACCTGATTCCGGAACTGCAGGGGCGCTTTCCGATTCGCGTCGAGCTCGAGGCCCTGGGGCAGGCCGAGTTCGTCCGCATTCTCACTGAGCCGAAGAGCGCGCTGATCAAACAGTACGTGGCGCTGATGGCCACCGAGGGCGTCGATCTCAGCTTCACTGACGACGGGGTCGCCACCATCGCCGAGTTTGCGACCGTCGTCAACGAGCGGACCGAGAACATCGGCGCCCGCCGCCTGCACACCGTGATGGAGCGGCTGCTGGACGAGGTATCGTTCGACGCGCCGACGCTCGAAGACAAGTCGGTTACCATTGATGCCGCGTACGTGCGCCGCATGCTGGCCGATATCGTCAAGAACGAAGACCTTTCCCGTTACATCCTGTGAGTTCATCGAGACGCGTTGTAGCAGCCCTGCTCGCGGTCGCCGCTGCGGCTGCGTGTGGCAAGAAAGGTCCGCCGCTGGCGCCGTTTGTTCGCGTCCCGGCGGTGGTGGCGGACGTGACCGCCCAGCGCATTGGCGACGATGTCTACGTGTCGTTTCCGGTGCCGACCGCCAACGTCGACGGGCAGCAGCCCGCCGATATCGCGTCGCTGGAGGTCTATGCGATCACCGCGACCAGCGCTCCGGAAACCGATGAGCAGCGCGAACTCGCCACGCTGATTGCGACCCTGCCGGTGCGTCCAATCATGCCCGAGCTGCCCCCAGCGGCCGACGGCGTGGCGATGCCTGACGCGCTGCTGCCCCCGGGCGTCGACCGTGGCGTTCGCGCCGTGGTGCGCGAGACCCTCACGCCCGACACTTTCGCTGCCGTCGAACTGCCGCCGGCGGAGGGCGCAGTGGCGGCACTTGAATCGCCCGACGAAGAGGTGGTGGTCGGCCCGCTGATCGCGCCGGCCCCGAGCGAGCAGCCTCGCCGTTACTACTTCGTGATTGGCGCGAGCCCGCGCGGCAGGAAGTCGCCGGCGTCCACACCCGTGCCAGTCCCGCTCGATCGGACCAGCAGCGCCCCAGGCGCGCCGCAGGTGATGGTGTCTGAAACCGGCATGACGCTGACCTGGTCGCCGTCTCCAGACGCGCGGTCGGGCGCCTTTGCCGTGCCGCCCCCCGTCGCGAAGCCTCCCGCCCTGCCGGCGAACGCCGCACCGGTGGCCCCGGTCCTGGCACCGCTCCCGGCGAAGTCGCTCGGGTTCCAGTCGGAAGCCACCACCTATCACCTGTTTGAGGTGCCCTCGAGTGTCCCTCCGGAGGATCCGTTCGCGATCACCGTCCCCGTGGCCCTCACGCCGCAGCCGCTTGCCGTGACCGAGCACGCCATCGCCGGCGTGGCGTTCGGCGCGGAGCGCTGCTTCGTGGTGCGGCCCGTGGAGAAGCTGGCGGGCGCGACCGTCATGGGACCGGCTTCGCCGAAGACCTGCGTCACGCCGGCCGACACCTTCCCGCCGGCGGCGCCGAAGTCGCTTGCGGCCATCGCCGGAGAGGGCGTGATCAGCCTGATCTGGGAAGCGAACACCGAGAGCGACCTGGCCGGCTACGTTGTCTTGCGCGGCGATGCGCCGGGTGACACACTTCGAGCTATTACACCGGAACCGGTGACGGCGACGACGTATCGCGACACCACGGCTCGCGCGGGAACGCGCTACGTTTACGTGGTGGTGGCGGTGGATCGGGCGACGCCGCAGAATGTCAGCGCGCAGTCGAACCGGGTCGAAGAAACGGCGCGTTAGGACACGAGGATCATGGATCGCATTTATCGAGTGAAGCAGGGGATGGGCGGGCGCTACGCCGTGGAGCGGGGCGGCAACATGTACTGGTTGCGGGGCGACGTGTTCGGCACTTACGAACCGGGTGAGGAGATCCCCCAGGACGCGCCGCTCAAGTTCCTCGCGCCGGTGCAGCCGTCGATCGTGGTGTGCATCGGGTTGAACTACAAGGACCACGCCGCCGAGATGAACAAGAAGCTTCCCGCGGAGCCGTTGGTCTTCCTGAAACCGTCAACCACGGTGATTGGCCCCGACGAGCCGATCCGGCTGCCTGGCTGGGCCGGCCGCATCGAGCACGAGGCGGAAATGGCGGTGGTGATCGGCAAGCGCGCCTCGCAGGTCAAGGCCGCCGACGCCATGGACTACATCCTCGGCGTGACGTGCTTGTGCGACGTAACGGCCCGCGAGCTGCAGGTCAAGGACGTGCAGTACTCCCGCGCCAAGGGCTTCGACACGTTTGCCCCGATCGGTCCGTGCATCGCGGTCGGCCTCGACCCGTCAGAGCTCGAGATCGAAGGCTGGGTCAACGGCGAGAAACGCCATCACTCCAACACCCGCGAGCTGATCTTCCCGGTGCCGTACCTGGTCGAACACGTCTCGCGTTTCATGACGCTGCAACCCGGCGACGTGATCACGACCGGTACGCCGTCCGGGGTCGGCCCCCTGGTGCCCGGCGATCGCATGATGGTCAAGCTCGAGGGCGTCGGCTCGCTCAGCAACCCGTGCGTCTCATTCAGCAGCCCAGGCGTGGAGGCAACCCTTTAGGGTTGCCTGGGTATCCATGAATCCCATTGAACGCCTGAGAGAACGCGAGCGGCTCGCGGAACTGGGCGGCGGCGAAGCCCGCCTCCAGAAACAGCACGAACAGGGCAAGCTCACCGCGCGCGAGCGGATGACGCAGTTGTTCGATCCCGGCACCTTCGAGGAGGTCGACAAGCTGGTCACCCACCGCTGCCAGGACTTCGGCATGGAGCAGCAGATCGTGCCCGGCGACGGCGTGGTCACCGGCCACGGCCGCATCAACGGACGCGTCGCTTATGCCTTCGCGCAGGACTTCACGGTGTTTGGCGGCTCGCTCTCCGAGACCAACGCCGCCAAGATCTGCAAGGTGATGGACATGGCCGTGCGCAACGGCGCCCCGGTCATTGGCCTCAACGACTCGGGCGGCGCCCGCATCCAGGAAGGCGTCGTCTCGCTTGGCGGCTACTCCGACATCTTCCTGCGCAACACGCTGGCCTCGGGTGTGGTGCCGCAGATCTCCGCCATCATGGGCCCGTGCGCCGGCGGCGCCGTGTACTCGCCGGCGATCACCGACTTCATCGTCATGGTGAAGCAGACAAGCTACATGTTCGTGACCGGTCCCGACGTGATCAAGACCGTGACCCACGAGGACGTCACCAAGGAAGACCTTGGCGGCGCGATGACCCACAACGAGAAGAGCGGCGTCGCGCATTTCGCCGTCGAAGATGATGCGGAATGCCTGGCGCTGATACGCGAGATGCTGGCTTTCATGCCAGGCAACAACCTGGACGACCCGCCGCGCAAGCCGACCGACGACCCGGCCGACCGCGAAGACGACGCCCTCGACACGCTGGTGCCGGCGTCGCCGAACCAGCCGTACGACATGCTCGACCTGATCCACACGATTGCCGATGACGGGTATTTCCTCGAAGTGCACCAGCACTACGCCCGCAACCTGCTGGTCGGGTTTGCGCGGTTGGGCGGCCGGCCGGTCGGGATCGTCGCCAACCAGCCGGCGTATCTGGCCGGCACGCTCGACATCAATGCCTCGGTCAAGGGCGCGCGGTTCGTGCGCTTCTGCGACGCCTTCAACATTCCGCTGATCACCTTCGAGGACGTTCCCGGCTTTCTTCCTGGCACGGTGCAGGAGTACGGCGGCATCATCCGGCACGGGGCGAAGCTGCTGTATGCGTTTGCCGAGGCGACGGTGCCGAAGATCACCGTGATCACGCGCAAGGCCTATGGCGGCGCGTATTGTGTGATGTCGAGCAAGCACATCCGCACCGACTTCAACTACGCGTGGCCCAGCGCCGAAATTGCCGTGATGGGAGCCGAAGGTGCGGTCAACATCCTCTACAAACGCGAGATCGAGAAGGCCGCCGACCCGGCGGCGATGCGGGCGCAGAAAATCGCCGAGTTCCGCGAACGGTTCGCCAGCCCGTACGTGGCGGCCGAGCGTGGTTACGTGGACGAGGTGATCTTGCCCCGGACGACACGCGCGAAGCTGGTGCAGGCACTGGCCACGCTCGACCACAAGCGCGACAAGAACCCTCCGAAGAAGCACGGAAACATCCCGCTTTAGAAGAAATTTACACCCGGACGTATAGAAACCATACAGACCACTAAACGCCTGTCTGGTGGCGAGTTAATCCAACAACCCCCCATTCGCTGCCGCCGTGTGTGCCATTGTGGATCACAGACAGTTTCTGTCTCTCCTAATACAGCCCTGTTTCTCCTTGACGGCGACGAGCGTTCCTAGCCATACTCTGAGTGACTCTATATGACAGTTTGGCCGATGCAGGCACGCCGTGAGCACCGCCGCGATGAGCAATCGGCCAAGTCTGTCGATTACCTGAAGAGTCGAAAAGGCACGCCAATGACCATGCGATCACATTCCTTGTCCAGCCGCCTCGCGAAGTTACTCGCGGCGACTGCGGCAGCAGCATTGCTGGCGGTAGCCACCCTGGCGGCGCAATCCGGCTTCTTCACTGAGCAGTACGAAGGCGAGTTGTTCGGTGAGCGCAACCTGTTCGAGACACCCGGCTATCCGTCGGGAGTCACCTACGTCGACGGCACTCTCTACATCGTGGATGGCGAGAGCAACGCCATCGTTGCTTACGAGGGCGACAGCACGACTCCGCAGACCGTCGAGCTGTCCGACCAGGAACTGACTCCCAACCAGATCGCACCCGCGACGGTTGATGTCGTTTCCGATACGGGCACGGCAACGAAGACGGTGTTGCTGGTGTCGGACGAAAACACCGATCGCGTGCTGGCGTTCGAACTGGTTGCGGGCCTGCCCCAGGCCACGCCCCTCTTCGCAATGCGGCTGGAATGGGCGGCCTCCCCCTACGACAGGGAGTCGGAATCGGTCCCGGTCATCAACGGCATGGCGATGAGCCCTGGCATTCCGCCGAACGCCCCAGCAAAATTCCGCCTGACAGAGGGCGAAACCAGCCAAACGCTTGAGGTCGTTGGTGGCGCGTTTGCGGCTGCCTGGGCTGTGGACTTCGGCCAGGGGGTACCTGGCGCCTTGTTGGTCTACACGGACGACTCGACCGGTTACACGGCATTCGACTACGACGTCGACAGCGGCGAGTTCGTCGGCACGCCCTATCGGTCGCTTACGGACGAGGGCCGCACCAACGAGGCTTTCGGCGTGGCGTTCGATGCCGCCGGAAACTTGTACCTGGTTGACAGCTACCGCTACACCGTCACCGCGTACGGCGCGGACTTCAATCCCGTGCCGCTCTTCACGTTTGGCACGCCGACCATCGGCGGCAAGACTGAGGAGTTCTACGAGCCGTACGGTGTCGCGTACTGGCCGGATCCCACGGACTCGGCCGGCGGCCGCCTGTTCATCGCCGACGCCATCAACAACCGTATTGTCGGCTATCGGCCGAACCTGGCCGGATCGACGCTCGATCCGCTGTTCGCGATCGAACTGCCGGATGATCCTGATGACGGCCTCGAGCCGGGCCAGCCCTACGGCGTGGCCGTCGACCCGGTCACCGGCAAAGTCTCGACCTCTGATGCGTCGGGCGAGGCGAATCGGGTGTGGGTGCTGCAAACCCGCAACCTGGTAGCTTACAACCTGCACTTGCTCGACTCCACCGGTACGCCCGTGGCCTCCGTCTGCAGCGGCCAGGACTACTCCGTACGGTTCAGCCTCACGGTGCCGCGGGGCCGGCCATCGGTCCTCGGAGCGACGCCGTCGCTGACGGTGGATGGGCAATCGATCTCCGGCACCAACGTCGGGCCGGTCGATCTCGATGCCCTTGAAACCCAGACCTACACCTACTCGCTGACGGCGCCCGGCACTGGATCCGAACCGGTGGTCATCGAGCTGCCGATGTTCGCCGACGCCACCGCCACGGTGGAGACCGACGTGCTGCCGCGCGCCGGCGTCGTGCCGGTCGTCGACTGCTCGGGCTTGCCGCCGACCATCACTGCGACGCCAAGTGCGTCGAAGCAGGTGTCCGGGTGGACGCCGGTCTTTCCGCCCGTGCCCTTTACGCTTGGCCTCACCGCCACCGCGGCCAGCGGCCAGGGCATCATCGAGACCGAGTATCGGTTCACCGGGGAGAGCGACTACGGTTTCGGTGTCACGAACGTGCCGAGCCCGGGCCAGGCGTCACCCCAGCTGGTGACGGTAACCGTGCCCGAGATGGGAATCTCGAGCGTTCAGTACCGGGCCAGGACCACCAAGGGCATCTGGTCGCCCGAGTGGCTCGACTACCCGGTGTGGCTGGTGGCCGTCGGGAACAAGCAGACCAACGAGGGCGAGGCCGTGTCGTTCACGGTCGGCCCCGAGCAGCAAGCCGGGTTCGCGTACGGCGCCACCGCGCTGCCGCCACAGGTGTTGTTCGATCCGCAGACCGGCTTGTTCACCGGCACGCCGCCGGTTGGCACCTATTTCGTGAGCATGACCGAGACGGACATCGAGACCGACGAGTCCTCGACCTGGACGTTCCGGTGGGATGTGATCAGCGTCAATCACGAGCCGTTCCCGATTGACGACGAGTACGCGCTCGATGAAGACGGGATCCTGGAAGTGGGCGGAATCGGTATTCTCGCCAACGATACCGACCCCGACGGGGACACGATGACGGCGCAGCTCCTGGAAGGGCCGTCGCACGGCACGCTGACGCTGAATGCCAACGGGTCGTTCACCTACGAGCCCGCGGCAGACTTCAACGGCACCGATTGGTTCAAGTACCGGTCGAACGACGGCACGACCAACAGCGTCATCCCGGCCGGCGTGACGATCACGGTCAACGACGTGAACGACACCCCGAGCTTCGCCCTCGGAACGGCGCCGACCGTTGCCGAGGATGCCGGCCCGCAGACCATGGCCAATTGGGTCACCGCGATCAGCGCGGGCCCGGCCAACGAATCGGCCCAGACCGTCACCTTCCTGGTTTCGAACACCAACACCGCCCTGTTCGCCGGGCAGCCGGCGATTGCCGCCGACGGCACGTTGACGTTCCAGGCGGCTGCCAATCTCTCGGGCACGGCGCTCGTGACGGTTCGCGCCCAGGACGATGGCGGCGGGACCACCAACACCAGCGCGCCGCAGACGTTCACGATCACGGTGAACGGCGTGAACGATGCCCCGAGCTTTGCCAAGGGGCAGGACCAGAGTGTGACCGAGGATGCCGGCCCGCAGTCCGTCGGCGCCTGGGCCACCGCGATTAGTGCCGGCACCGGCGAGTCGTCACAGACGATTTCATTCGTCGTCTTGAACGACAACAGCGGCTTGTTCACCGTCGGCGGCCAGCCTGCCGTGTCGCCGACCGGCGCCTTGACCTATACCCCGGCGCCGAACGCGAACGGCTCGGCCACCGTCACCGTCGAGGCACACGACGACGGCGGCACCGCCGATGGTGGTGTCGATACCAGCGCGCCGCAGACGTTCACCATTACCGTAAACCCTGCCAACGACGTGCCGAGTTTCGCGGTCGGCGCCGCGCCGACCGTGCTCGAGGATACCGGCGCGCAAGCCCTCGCCGGCTGGGTGACGGCGATCACCGCCGGTCCGGCCGATGAAGCTGGCCAGACGCTGACGTTCCTGCTCTCGAACAGCAACCCCGCCCTCTTCGCGGTGCAGCCGTCGCTGAGCGCGGATGGCACCTTGAGCTACGAGCCGGCCGCCGACGCCTTCGGCACGGCGACGGTGACCGTGCGTCTGCAGGACAACGGCGGCACCGACAACGGTGGCGTCGACACCAGCGCGCCGCAACAGTTCACGATTACCGTGACCGGCGTCAACGACGCGCCGAGCTTCACGGCCGGCACGGTTCCGCCAGTCAACGAGGACGGCGGGGCGCAGAGCATCGCGTGGGCGTCGGCAATTACCGCCGGTGCGCTCGAGTCGGCGCAGACGCTGACGTTCGTGGTCACGAGCGACAACAGTGGGTTGTTTGCCACGCAGCCTGCCGTCAGTCCCACTGGCGTGCTCACCTACGCGACGGCGGCCAATGCCTTCGGCAATGCCACCGTGACGGTGGTGCTCCAGGACAACGGCGGCACCGCCAACGGCGGCGTCAACCAGAGTGCGCCCGTGACCTTTACGATCGCCGTGTCGGGAGTGAACGACGCACCCGTGGCCGCCAACGACCTGGTCACCTCGGTTGGCGCGGCGCCGGTCTCCATCACCGTGCTCGCCAACGACTCCGACATCGACGGCGGCGTCCTGAGCCTGGATAGCTTCACGCAGCCGACGACCGGCGGCACGGTCACCTCGTCTGGCAACCAGCTGGTCTTCACGCCGACCCCCGGCTTCGCCGGCACGGTCACATTCAGCTACACCGTGATCGACGGCCAGGGCGGCAGCAGCACGGCGAGCGTGACCGTCACGATTACCGGCGATGTCTGCACCGGCCCGGCCACCGCGCTGATTCGCAAGCAGGTGACGGTCAACTCGGGCAGCCTCATCGAGGGTTCCGTCCACGTGATGACCGCGGTTGACGTCACATTCAACGGCGGCACGCTGGTCGGCGACCTGTTGATGCTCGGCACGCCGTTCATTCAGCTGAACGGTACGCCCACGGCCTACGCCGGCAACACCTTCGGCACCGGTGCGGTCAGCCCGACCAGCCACCGCGTGACGATCAACAGCGGCACCAGCCTCGGCTATGTCATCAGCCGCACTGACGCCGTCGCCCTGCCGACGGTGACCGCGCCGCCCGCTTCGGCCGGGACTCGCAGCGTGACGCTGAACAACTCGACCGAGTCGCCCGGCGACTTCGCCACCCTGCGCGACCTGACCCTGAACAGCAACGTCGGGCCGATTGCGGTCCCGGCCGGCACCTATCGCACTTTCACCGCCAACAGCAACACGTCCTTCGTGCTCGGCGTTGCCGGCGCAACGACCCCGAGCGTCTACAACTTCCAGTCGCTGACCCTGAACTCCGGCAGCTCGCTGCAGGTCGTCGGTCCGGTGATTGTCACCGTGAAGAACTCGGTCGCCTTCAACGGCCCGGCCGGCGACATGGCGCATCCGGAATGGCTGACGCTCCGCGTCGCCGCCACCGGCGGACTGGCCTTGAACAGCGGCAGCTCGCTCTATGGTTACGCCGAAGTGCCGAACGGTCCGGTGACCATCAACTCCGGCACGGAGCTGGTTGGCGGCCTCGCCGCCGACAAGCTGACCATGAACAGCAACGGCCGCCTGATTCTGCGTCCGGCCTGCCAGACCAACCAGGCGCCGACGATGTCGGCGTCGGACCGCAGCGATTCGACTGGCGCGACGGTGTCGGTCCAGATGGCCGGCAGCGACCCGGACAACGACTCGCTGACCTACACCGCCGACGGGCTGCCGCCCGGCGTGTCGATGACCAGCGATGGCCTGATTAGCGGCACGCTGACCACGTCCGGTGTCTATACCGTGACGGTGACCGTCACGGATTCGTCGGACGCGATCGGGACGGCCACGTTCGTGTGGACCGTCGCGACCCCGAACCAGTCGCCGACGGCGCAGAATGACAGCGCCAGTGCGGTCGGCGCGGCGCCGGTCACCATCGCGGTGCTCAGCAACGACACCGACTCCGATGGCGGCACGCTCAACCTCGTCTCCTACACGCAACCGAGTGGCGGCACCGTGACCGCCTCGGGCGACTTGCTGGTGTTCACGCCGAACCCGGGCTTCGTCGGCACCGCGACCTTTACCTACGTCGTCAGCGACGGCCAGGGCGGCACGGCCACCGGCACGGTATCGGTCACCATCGCGGCGGTGCCAAGCAACCTGCCGCCGGTGTGCTCGGCGACGGTCTCGCCGGGCCTGCTGTGGCCTCCGAACCACAAGAAGGTCTACCTGACGCTGTCAGGGATTACCGACCCGGATGGCGACGCGCTGTCCATTCGCTTCACCTCGATTCTGCAGGACGAGCCCACGAACGGTCCCGGCCAGGGCAGCACCATGCAGGATGGCGGCATCGAATACGCCGACAAGAAGGCGTGGGTCCGCGCCGAGCGCAGCGGCACCGGCGACGGCCGCATCTACCTGATTAGCTATACCGCGACCGACCCGGATGGTGCGTCGTGCACTGGCCAGGTGACGGTCGGTGTGCCCCACGACCAGAGCGGCACGCCCCCCGTTCTGAGCCCCGGCCGCTGGAACTCGCTGACCGGCGCGCTGGTGTCGGCGCCGCCGGCACCGGCAGCCGTCAACGACTCCGCGATGGTGGCCCGGGGGGACGACCAGAACATCGCCGTGCTGACGAACGACACCGCGCACGGGTTGTCACTCACCGTCTCGATTGTCAGCCAGCCGGCCAAGGGCACGGTCAGCGTCAACGCTGATGGCACGATCAACTACGACGCGCCGTCCAACTGGAGCGGCACGACGAGCTTCACTTACAAGGTGAGCAACGGCTTCACCACCAGCGCCCCGGCCACGGTCACGGTCATCGTCACCCAGTCGTCGGACGATGACGACGACTGCGGCGACCGCAACCACGATCACGGCCGCGACAACGATGGCCGCGACCGCGACCATCAGCGCGGCGACCACGATCGGTGCCGCCACGGCGACGGCGATCACAATTACGATCGCGACCGCGGCCACGACAACGAGCGTGATCGCGATCGCGACCGTGGTCACAACGGCGATCGGGACCGCGACGACGACCGCGGCGGCGAGCAGGACAACGATTGCGGCGACCGCAATCACGACCACGGGCGCGACAACGACAACCGCGACCGCGACCACCGGCGCGGCGATCACGATCGCTGCGACCATCGTCGCTAGGCGCCCGTTCGCGCCTGCCAGTCACCCGCCTGCGCTGCTTGCGCGGGCGGGGTCGATTCGCTACACTCGCTCGACTACCGACCCATCATGGTTCCCGACACCACGGTTGTAGTCTGCACACGCGATCGTCCGGCGCAGCTCGAGACGTGCCTCGACTCCCTCGCCGCCCAGACCCATCTCCCCTTCGAAGTTCTTGTCGTCGACAACGGCGCGTCCGGGGTAGTGACCGACATCTGCCGGGCGCGCGGTGTGGCCTGCATTCGCGAACCCATTCCCGGCCTGACCCGGGCCAGGAACCTCGGCGCCCGTGCGGCCCGCGGTGAGATCGTCGCCTACATCGACGACGACGCCACGGCGGAGCCCGGCTGGCTGAACGCGCTGGTCCGGGAGTTCGCCGATCCAGGTGTTGCCGCGGTCGCCGGGCGCACCCGCTATATGACGGCCTGGGACGGCTTGCGCATGACGCAGGATGAGGCGCCTGGTGAACCCGGACCGCGGCTCCGGCAGGCATTCGATCGCAGCACCCGCGGGTGGTTTGCGCAAGCCTGTTTCGGACGCATTGGCGACGGCAACACCATGGCCTTCCGCCGGTCGGTGCTGCTCGACGCGGTGCGGTTCGACGAGCGGCTTGGCCGCGGGCGGTTGATCGAAAGCGGCGACGAGCACGTCGCGTTCATGTCGTTGATCTCCGATGGTCATCGGGTCGTGCACGCGCCGGAGGCGGCGGTGCGCCATCCGATGCCAGGCGATCCGCGGCTGCGGCGGGCCAAGCGCTTACGCGACTTGCGCGCCTCGTTCGCCTACATGATCTTCCTGTGGTTTCAGTTTCCTACCCATCGCGGCGATCTAAGCCGCTTCGTTGTCGGCGGCCTGTACCGTCGCGCCGGCGGTACCGCTCGGGCAGTGCCCGCGCCTACGCGCCTGTCGGCTTTTCAGGCGCTCGCGGCGGCGTGGAGCGGCATCTGTGTCTACCTGAGGGCCAGGCGCGAGTGGCTTCCGGGCGACGGCCGGCCGGCGGCGGCCGCGATGCCGCGCGTGGTCACGCTCCGCTGAGACGTTGGCCACCCACCGCATGACCTCCGGTACGACACCCTCATTCTGGACAGACCAGCGCGTGCTGGTCGCGGGTGGCGGCGGCTTCATTGGCGGCTTCGTCGTCGAGGCGCTCAAGCGCCGCGGGGTCGCGGACGCCGACATCGTCGTGCCGCGGTCCCGGACCGATGACTTGCGGCATCCTGACGTGTGCCGGCGTGTCGTGCGCGGGTGCACCGTCGTCATCCACCTGGCCGCACCGACCGGCAGCATCGCTTTCAGCCGGGCGCATCCGGCGTCGCAGTTTCGCGACTGCTCGCTGATCAACCTGCACCTGCTGGAGGCCGCCCGCGAAGCGGGCGTCAAGAAGTTCGTCGCGCTGGGCAACCTCCTGGCCTATCCGGCGACCGCGGTGGTGCCGCTGCGCGAAGAGAATGTGCACGACGGCGCGGTGAATGCCACCTATCACGGCGTCGCCCTGGCCAAGCGGAACCTGCTCGACCTCGCCGAGATGTATCACGCCGAGTTCGGGTTCGAGGTCGTCAACGTCCTGGCCGCCAACGCGTATGGTCCGCGCGATCACTTTTCCGGTGCGCAGGCACATGTCATTCCCGCCACCATCGTCAAATGTTTCCGCGACGATGATCTCGTGGTGTGGGGCGACGGCTCGCCGACCCGGGACTTCCTCTATGTCGAGGACATCGCCGGTGGCCTGTTGCTAGCCTGCGAGCGGCTGGTCTCGCCGGCGTTCGTAAACCTCGCGTCGGGGACGGAGATCTCAATTGCCGATCTGGTGACCCTGATTGCGAGGCTGTGCGGGTTCGAGCGCCGCATCGTGTTCGACGTGACCAAGACGGGCGGGGATCCGCGGCGGGTCGCCTCGACCGATCGGTGCGATGCCCTGCTGGGATTCTCGCCGACGGTCCCGATCGACGACGGCCTTCGCCGGACCATCGACTGGTATCGGCAGACGATGCCGGCAGCGGTGGAGCCGTGACGGCGTACATCCCGCAAATGGAGCCGGTCGTCACCGCCGCCGACGCGGCGGCGGTCCACGCTTATCTCGAGAGCGGCGGCTGGCTGACCGAGTTCCGCGAGACGCGGCGGTTCGAAGCCAGCCTGTGCGAGTACACCGGTGCGCGCTACTGCGTGGCGGCGCCCAGCGGCACCCTGGCCTTGTTCCTGGCCCTGAAGGCTTTCGGCATCGGCCGCGACGATGAGGTGATTGTCCCCGACCTGACGATGGCGGCCAGCGCGACGGCCGTCATCCTGGCGGGCGGCACGGTCCGGTTCGCCGACGTTGAGCCCGAGACGATGTGCTTGGACCTGGCTCAGGCCGAGCAGTTGATCTCGCCCAGGACCAGGGCCGTTGTGCTGGTGTCGTTGAACGGCCGATCACCGAAGGACCTGCCCGCGTTTGTCGGGCGGTGCCAGGCGCGGGGCGTGAAGGTGATCGAGGATGCCGCGCAGTCGCTCGGTTCCTTCCATGAGGACCGGCATCTGGGCACCATCGGCGACGCCGGCTGCCTGTCGTTCAGCTCACAGAAGCTCGTGACCACCGGCCAGGGCGGCGCCGTGATCACCAACGACGAAGAGACCTACCGGCGGATGGGCCAACTGCGGGACTTCGGCCGGCTTGCCGGCGGCAGCGATCACTACCTCAGCGTCGGCTGGAACCTGAAGTTCACCGACCTGCAGGCCGTCGTCGGAGTGTCGCAATTGAGCCGCCTGCCCGCGATGGTGGAACAAAAGAAGGAGATATTCGCTCAGTATCGCGAACAACTCGCGGGTCTCGACGGCATCGTGGTTCCCGCGACCGACCTGGAGCTGGTGACCCCGTGGTTCGTCGACATTTTGGTCGACCCCGCGCTGAAGCAGCCGTTGATTGAGTACCTGCACGAAAGCGGCATCGGCAGCCGGCCGGTGTATCCACCGCTCCATGCCGAGCCGGCGTTTGCCGTGACGGGCTCGTATCCGGTGGCGGCCGACCTCTCGCGGCGTGGCTTGTGGCTGCCGTCATCGCTGCGGCTCGATGCTGGCCAGATCGCGGCGATCTGCGCGGCGATCCGCGGCTTCTGCCGGCGCTGAGTTACGGCGCCGGCGTCACCGCGCCTCCCAGACCCAGTCGCTTTGCGATCATCTTCGCAATCAGGCCACTGGCGTCGGCGCTGTAGTGAATCTCGTCGATGAACGGATGGCGGTCGTAGCCATCGAAGGCGTCGGTGATGAAAATGGCGCCGGCCGCGCGCCAGCTCGGCTCGAGGTGAAAGAAGACCTTGCGGACGTCCTTTCCATCGCCTTCCAGGAACGATTGTGGCAGTTCATCGGTGCGGCCGTGCACGCCCGCAAACGGCTGGACCAGGGTCCGGCAGTCGACGTCGTAGACGCGGCAGATGGCGTCCCGTTCGGCCAGCAACCGCGCGTGGATCTCGGCGAACGGATACTGCTTACCGTCGGTCGCGCAGGCGACCGACTGCAAGTCGCCCTCGTCGACCCAGGTGCCCGCCAGTTTCTGGACCTTTCGGACCGCGCGGAAGTAGGCCATCAACACCGGCCCGCCAATGTCCCAGTCGTAGCCCCGTTGTGCGCGATCGAACAGGTTCGAGAGCTCGCGGCGGTAGGGAAAGGTGTTGCAGGCCTCGTTGATCCCGTCCAGGAACAGGACGCGCGACGGCCGGTAACCGATCCGCAGGTAGTGGTTCAGTAGCAGGTTCTCCTGGATGGTCGAGAATGTCGGCACGCCAAGGTTGACGACGGGTTGGCCGATCAGCCGCTCGAGTTGAGCGGGGATGGTCTCGCTGTCGGCGATGCCGTAGCCGAACGAGGTACTGCCGCCCAGGAACCAAATCGATCCGTCGAGCGAGGCGATACTCTCCGCCGCATGGCCGTTCGAGCGAATACCGTGCGCGTTGACGTTGACGAACCGCGATGTGATCTGCTGCTGCTGGATGCCAATCACCGGTTCATAGCGAAACTGCAGTCTCCTCATGGTTGCCAGCAGCTCGGACCGATCCGCCGCGGTCATGTGCGCATAGTTACGCTGGACCGCCTCCGACATGGGCGGCGACAGCAAGGCAGGCATCACGTGGTCGTAGGTGCGCAGGCCGACGCAGGCCACGATCTGGAGCAGCCACAGCAACAAGGCGGTATTGGCAGCGACCAAATAGGCGGGGCGAAAGTGAGTCATGGGGTGTCCAATCAGCCGCGCATCGATTCCTTGATGCGGACATCATGCTCCAGGATGCCGGCGGCGATCAGAGGAACCTGGGCGGCGCAGCTCACACCGGGTGCCTGGCCAGGCGTTCGCGGTTCAATGGGAAGTCCGGCATGGCGGCGTTGAAGAACGTCGCACACAGGCTGAGGTTCGACGCCGTCCGGACCAGCGTGTGGCTCCGCGCCAGCAGCGCGCAGTCGACCACGGCATCGAGTCCCTTCTGGTAGTTGCCGTCGGTGTTGAACACATCGATCGGCCTCCCATCGGTCGACCGGAACATCTCGCGGCAGCGCAAGCGGCCGGCGAATCGGGCGCGCATGAAGTCGACAAACGATTGCTCATCGGTGGCCACGAAGACCAGCGGCTCACCGCCGAGGGCCGCCATCCGATCGCGCACGGCTCGTTCGACGTGGTCGAACGGTACCGGCGGCGCATCCTCCCACTTGTCGGTGCCGCGATAGTGCACGCCGACTACGGGCCGGCCGGCCCAATGCGCCGCGACGTACTCGTCAACGAGTGCCCGCACGTCCGGAGCCAGCCGGATATGGCGTGACACGATCGCGGCGGCGCGCTGTCGCGGCATCTCGCGCTCGACCCGGTTCGCGCACAGATCGTGGAAGTGGGAGTTGACGACGTGGGTGGTGCCGGCCGCCGGCCGGTCGATCGGCTCGAAGTAGTAGGTCCACCAGTTCGGCCCGTGTCTGGCGTCGTGATACAGGCCATCGAGGAACTCGACACGCACTCCCCGGTAACAGCCGGCCCATCGCTCGCAGTGGTCGAGCACGCCGATGACCGCGGCCACCTCGGAGAACAGCCCTGAGACTTCGTTGCCGCGGCCACAGTGCACGACGATGAGTTCCGGCTGCCTCGCGCCGGCGGTTACCGCCGCCAGCTGTGCCCCTCGGGCGAGGCGTGCCGCCACGGCGCCGGTTCGTCCCTGGGCGTCGCGGAACATGCCACGGGCCCGGCGTAGTGGTGCGAGTAACGAGGGTGGCAGGGAGACCATGGGCCGGACGGTACCAGCGAGCAACGCTATCATACGCAATGCGTTGCCCGAGTCTCAAGGCGCTGCCGGCGCCGCCCGCGGGGCGCAGCGGCTGGCCGTGGACGGTCGAGACGCCGGCGCTTTCAGGCCCCCTCCCCGACGGCCGCGCCTGGCCGCGCATCAGCATCGTCGTGGCGTCCTTGAACCACGCCCCGTATATCGAGGAGATGATTCGGTCCGTCCTGCTGCAGGGGTATCCGGACATCGAACTGATCGTGATCGACGGCGGCAGCGATCGCCCGACGCTCGACGTGATGACGAAGTACCGGGACTGGTTCACGTATTGGGTGTCGGAGCCGGATGCCGGGCAGTCCGACGCCCTCAACAAGGGCATGGCGCGAATGACCGGCTCGTTGTTCAACCATCTCGACACTGACGACTACCTGCTGCCCGGGGCGCTCCGGCTGGTCGCGGAAGTGCATGCGCAGCAGCCCGGCCAGGTCATCGCGGGCGACGTCGTTCGCACGCAGGAGGGCAGCGACGCCAGCGAGGTCCACTGCCCGCGGCCTCACGACCTGCGCGCGTACGTCGAATGGTGGAACACCGAGCATCACGGCGGTCCGGGCATGTTCTTTCCGCGCATGCACCTTGCCGCCGTCGGCAAGGTTGATACCTCGCTGCACTTCCTGATGGACTACGACTTCACCCTCCGCTTCCTGGCGGTGACCGGCATGACGACGCCGGGCGGGCCGGTCGCGGTGATTCGCCATCATCCCGGCTGCAAGTCGGTGAAGGATGGTGACGAGTTCGTCTGGGAGTGCGTGCAGATTGTGCGCCCGTACCAGCGGCGGTTTCCCGAGATCAACACCCGGGCCAACCGCGAAGGCGCCGGCGTGCTCTTCGGCTTCGGCTTCCGGCGCTGGCTGTTCAGGCAGGGCGGCGGCTGGCGGTTCATGAAAGAGGGCCTGCGGATTCACCCGTTCTGGGCGATCTACTGGCTGGTCCCTGGTTGGTTTCTCAGAAAATGGTCGCGTCTTCGCTCTCGTTCCTGACGCCGTACTGGTCCGGCGCCGAGATGATGCGGCTGCACCTGGCATCGATTCGGCGCTTCCATCCCGATGCGCCGATCCTGGTGTCGAAGCGGGACGGCGGCGCCGAGGAGATGTCTGGCTATCGTCGCGAGTTCGGCATCGACTGCTGGCTCGAAGACTGTGGCTATACCGACGCCTACCTGCGGTTGTTGCAGCGTTGTCGTACCAGGTACGCGTGCATTGCCGATCACGACACGGTCCTGCTGGCCGAACTCGAGCCGCTGGTTGCCCGGCTTGCCGCCGGCCGGCACGATCTGATCGGCGTCGAGGAGCGCGTCCGGTTACCCCAGTCGCCGGGCGTGCCCGCCGGCGCCGACGGCTGGCTGCGGCTCGCACCCGGGTGCACTGCGGCCAACTTCCTGATCTTCGACTGGCAGGCGTTCAAGTCGCGCTGGGGCCTGGGCGGCGTGTTTGGCGTGCCCTCGCCCGGCGCGCGGCATTTCGACTTCGACTACGGGATCGGCCAGCGGTTGAGACGCCATCACTACCTGCGGCCGTTTCACACGCGCCACTACGGCCTCGGCAACCTGCTGAAGGATGGCGAGACGCCGATGGTGTGGCACCAATGGTACGGCTCGTATCGGACGCGGTTGAACGAAGGCGCCGGAGAATTCGCAATCGCGGCGGCCGGCGAGCGCGCCTTCCTCAACGACTATCCGCACCTGGATCTCGATGATCTGAGCCCGGCGTGGGAACCCGATTGGGTCGAGACGACCGGGACGGGCGCGCACCGCGGACTGGTGGACGAGGCCGGGCATCCGGCGCGGCGGTGGGCCAGCCGCCAGGTGCGCGTACTGGCGGCCCGCATCGCCGTTGGTCGCGACCGTTCGCGGCTGAAATAGACCTACTCGCGGTGGAGGTCGAGCGTCACGCAGTGCACCGCCCCGGCGAGGGTGCGGGCGTGGCGGATCGGCACGGGAATGACCTGAAGGCCCTCGGCTTCGAGCATGCGAATCAACGGCACCTGCGTTCGCTCGACGATCGCCGTTTGCGGATCGAGCATCAGCAGATTCATGCCGACCCACTGGCTGGCGTGTTCGTAGGGGGCATGGAACCCGATATCGACGGGCTCAGGGCACCACAACACCCGCCAGTCGGCGAAGAACGGCGGCAGATTGGCCGGATTCAGCCGCGCCGGATTGAGCAGGGCCAGCCCGGGGCGCAGCAGGCTGATGGTGCTGTCGAGATGCATGAAGCTGTAAATTCCCGTCAACAGGTGGACGCGGTAGTCCGAGCCAAGCGCGCGCTGCAGCCACTGCGCGCCGAGCGCGTTGCCGCTGTTGCTTTCGAGGAACAGCAGGTCGCGGTCGGCACGCAGGACGTTGGCGGCGTCGAACACCGGCTCGAGGTTGCGGAGGCTCTTGTGGTCCCGATCCGCGGCCGCGTCGTAACCGGCATCGGTCAGTTGCGGCCGCGGGGCGGAAATCCAGCGGGCACCGTCACGCATCGCCTCCTGCAGGAGGCGCCGGTACGGGAACGCATCGGTGTAGCGCGCGCGCAGCACCATGGGCGTTTCGATCACCGTGTCGCCGACCACCAGCAATCCGTCTCGTGGGCAGAACGCGTAGTAGCCGTCGCTGTGCCAGCCGCCTGCGCCGTGCATGGGCGCGGTGTCAGGCACGTCGGGGCGATAGACGGTGACGCCGGCATCAACGAATACCCGGCACAGGAACTCGAGATCCTCGTTCGCCTCGTCGATCACCGCTTGCGGGTAGGGCCCGGCCGGCACGGCGTGCTGCTGCGGGCCGGCGTAGTTGATGGCCCGCAGGCTGAGATCGTCGATCGGCACGCGCGCGTTGTCGGCGCGGCCGACCACGACCGATCGCAACCGGTCCCATTCGTTGTGACTGCTGAGGATCACGTGCCTGATAATAGAGCATGACCTCGTCGTTCCGTCCTGGCGCCGCGATCTTCGACATCGACGGCACCCTCGTTGACAACATGGCCCTGCACGCCGAGGCCTTTGCGGTGTTCGCGGAGCGGCACGGCTTGCCGCCGTTGACGCCGCAGGATCGCGCCCGGCTCGACGGACGCCGCAACAGCGAGATCTTTCCAATCCTGTTCAACCGCGAGGTGCCGCGCGACGAGTGGCAGGCCTACGAGGCCGAGAAGGAGGGCCTGTACCGCGAGATCTCCCGTGGCCGGCTGGCGCCGATGACCGGCTTACTCCGATTGCTGGCGCGGCTCGGCGCGGACAGCGTGCCGATGGCGCTTGCCACCTCCGCACCCGAGCCCAACGTCGTGCATACGCTGGAGGAAATCGGCCTCGCCTCGGCGTTCACCGTCATCGTCCGCGGCGACCAGGTGGCCCGCGGCAAGCCGGCGCCCGATGTGTTCGTCGAAGCCGGCCGCCGGCTGGCGGTGACGCCGGATCAGTGCCTGGTGTTCGAGGACGCGCCGATCGGCGTGGTCGCGGCGCACGCCGCCGGCATGCCGGTGGTGGCGCTGACCACCAGCTTCGATGCCGCGCATTTCGCGGGACTGCAGCCGCCGCCAACCGCCACCTGTGCCGATTTCGACGCTTTCATCGATCGATACCTGTCGTAGCGGCCCGAGCGCCGCTTCGCGGGCAGCTCGTCCATTGTGTTCGGCGCGCGATACACCGGTGCCGAAACTATCCACCGCCCTCCCGGGCGGTGCGCACCCGGGCGCGGTGGCTTGCCCAATCTCATCTCCGCAGCGCAGAGAATGCGCACCGCGCCGACCCAGAAAGGGTCGGCGCGCGACGCTGCGCGTTGGCCACGTCCTTGCTCTGTAACGGGCAATAGGAACTCGGCACTCTCTTAAAACCATTCGTACGCCGAGGAGGAGGATAGATGACTTCGATTCGTAAGATGGCTCTCGCCTGCGCATTTGCCACGGTGACCATGCTGCCGCTGAACGCGGCCGCCCAGGGGCTGCCCAACCAGGACACGTTTTTCACCTTCAGCCAGGCGGTCGAGCTGCCTGGCACCACGCTGCCCGCCGGTACCTATCTCTTCCGGCTGGCCGACGGCGCCACCAATCGTCACGTCGTCAGAGTGATGAGCCAGGACCGCGAGACGCTGCACACCACGCTGTTGGCGATTCCAAACTACTCGCTCGACAAGGCCTCGGACGAGCCGCAGGTGCGCTTCATGGAAGGTCCTGAAACCGGCCCGCAGGCCATCAAAGCGTGGTTCTACCCGGGCCGTACCATCGGACACGAGTTCATCTACCCGCGCGCCCAGGCCTTGAAGATTGCGCAGCGCACCGGTGACACCGTGCTCACGACCCGGACAGAGACGGCTATCGCCGAGAACATCAGCGACCGGGATATGACGCGCGTCGATGGTACCGGCGCCGAAATGGCCGAGGCCCGCGTGGCCGAACAGCCAGTGGCCCAGACTCCAGCCCCCACGCCCGCACCCGAGCGCACCGTCACCGCGCCGGTCGTGACCGAGCGGGAGGAACTGCCGAACACCGCCAGCTTCCTGCCTCTGCTCGCCCTGATTGGTGTCGGCTCACTCGTCGGCAGCCGCTGGCTGCGCCGCTCGCGCCGCACGCAGGCGTAGCGGTATCTTGGTGGCGCGAGGGGCCGAGCAACGGCTTCCTCGCGCGATCGGATTCACGAATGGTCATGGGCCACGCATCCACCTGGGCATTACCGGCAATGTTGTGCTGGTCTGCCCTTGCCGCCGCGCAAATGGTGGCCCCGACGGGCCAGCAGCCGGTGTTCAAGGCCGAATCCCGGCTGGTCGTGCTGCATGTCTCCGTCCGCGACCGCGGCGGCCGCTACGTTACCGGCCTCACCAAAGACGCTTTCACGGTGATCGATGACGGCCAGCCGCAGTCGCTCGAGATGTTTTCGGCTGACGCCGTTCCGGCGAGCATTGGGTTGCTGATCGACAACAGCAACAGCATGGCGCCCAGCCGCGAGCGCGTGATTGCCGCAACCTCGGCGTTTGCCCGGAACAGCCATCCCCAGGATGAAGTGTTCGTCCTCACATTCAACGAACACGTGCGCGAGGCGTGGGCACCGGCGATCATCGCCGACACTCGCCCACAGCAGTTCGCAGAGGCGGTTGCCGGCGCCATCACCGCGCGCGGCATGACCGCGTTGTACGACGGGGTGGCCGAAGGTCTTCGCCGCGTGAAGCAAGGCGCCCACACGCGGCAGGTGCTGATACTGCTCAGTGACGGCGGCGACAACGCGAGCAAGACCAGCCAGCAGGACATCATCCGCGATTCGCGCCGATCGGATGCCGTGATTTACACCGTTGGGCTCACCGACCCCTTGATGGGGGACGGCAACCCCGGACTTCTGCGCCGGCTGGCGCGCGAAACCGGCGGCGAATCCTATCGCCCGCGAACCACGGACAAGGTGCCAGAGACCCTCGAGCGGATTGCTCGCGACATCCGCAGCGCTTACACGCTGGCCTACGCACCCGCGGCCGGGTTGGGCAAGGACAACCGGCGCCGCACGGTGCGGGTTTACGTTCGGTCGCCGGATGGCCGCGTGTTGCGCGTTCGCGTCCGCGACGGCTATTACGCCGAGCCGGCCGGGAGCCACCAGTGATGCGCCCGGGGGTATGGCTGGCCACGGCGCTCGAGTGGACCCTGCTCGGCATCGGGCTCGGCTGCCTGGGCACCTACGGCTACGTCACGCTTGACGCTCACCGGATTCAACGCGTGCAGGTCGCCGGCTTCGAGCGAGCCGCCGCCGTGCGGGCCGCCTACGTCCCCGCCGCCGGCGGCCTGGTCGGCATGCTCGAGGTGCCACGCCTGCGCCTGTCGGCGCCGGTGGTCGAAGGCGACGATGACGCCGTGTTGCAGGCGTCGGCCGGGCATCTGCCGGATACGCCCCTGCCGTGGCAACCTGGCAACAGCGCGATTGCCGGCCATCGTGACGGGTTGTTCCGCCCGCTCAAAGACGTCAAGGTCGGCGACGAGATCACGTTCCGCTCCACCCGCGACGAGCTTCGCTACCGGGTGACCGCCACCGCCATCGTCGAACCCGACGACCTGAGCGTGCTCGCTTCGCGCCGCCAGGACGCGCTGACGCTGATCACCTGTTACCCGTTCTACTATGTCGGCGCTGCGCCTCAGCGGTTCGTCGTGCACGCCGAACGCGTCGCCGGCGCCTCCCCGGCGGCCGGCGACCGGCAAGCCGCCACCCGCCCTCCCTCTAACTGATAGAATCGTAAGCGGTTCGGTCTGATGAAGAAGATCCTGATAGCCAATCGGGGCGAGATCGCCGTGCGTGTGATCCGTGCCTGCCGTGACATGGGGATAGCAACGGTCGCCGTCTACTCGGAGTGCGACCGCGCGGCGCTGCACGTGCGGCTGGCCGATGAGGCGTGGCCGGTGGGCCCGAGCGCGCCTCGTGAAAGCTACTTGCGCATTGACGCCATCATCGACGCCGCCCGCAAGTCCGGTGCCGATGCCGTGCATCCCGGCTACGGCTTCCTGGCCGAGAACGAGGACTTCGCCGCGGCGTGCCGTGATGCCGGGCTGATCTTCATCGGCCCGACGCCCGAAGCCATCACGCTGATGGGCAGCAAGACCGCGGCCCGGCAGGCGGCCATCAAGGCCGGTGTGCCCGTGGTGCCCGGCACCGAAGAACCGCTCGGCGACCAGACCTCCGACGCCGAGGTGTTGGAGGTGGCCGAAGGCATCGGCTATCCGCTGATGCTCAAGGCGGTGGCCGGCGGCGGCGGCAAGGGCATGCGCATGGTGTCGGCGCCGGCGGATCTGCCGGCGGCGCTGCGCGCAGCACGGTCGGAGGCGCAGTCGGCGTTCGGCGATGGTGCGGTCTACCTGGAGCGGAGAATCCTGGCGCCCCGGCACATCGAAGTGCAGTTGCTGGGCGATCACCATGGCACGGTGCTGCCGTTCGTCGAGCGCGAGTGCTCCATCCAGCGGCGCCACCAGAAAGTGGTGGAGGAGAGCCCGTCGCTCGCGGTCTCGCCCGAGTTGCGCCGCCGCATGACGTCGGCGGCCGCGGCCGTCGCCCGTACGGTGGGCTACACCAATGCCGGCACCATCGAGTTCCTGCTCGACGCCGACGGATCGTTCTATTTCCTGGAGATGAACACGCGCCTCCAGGTAGAGCATCCGGTCACCGAGATGGTGACCGGCGTCGACCTGGTGCAGTGGCAGATTCGCATTGCCCGCGGCGAGCGCCTGACGCTCGATCCCGAGTCGCTGCTGACACCGAAGGCGCACGCCATCGAGTGCCGCATTTACGCGGAGGACCCTGAGAACGGCTTCCTGCCGTCGCCCGGCCGCATCCAGGGGCTGCGCGTGCCGCAGGGCCCCGGCGTGCGCGACGACAGCGGCGCGTACGAAGGCGGCGAGGTGCCGATTTTCTACGACCCGATGATCTCGAAGCTGATCACATGGGGCGAGACCCGCGATCACGCCATCGCGCGAATGAGACGGGCGCTGGCCGAATACGAAGTGCGCGGCATCCGCACCACCATCCCGTTCTTTCAGTGGATTCTCGAAGACGACGACTTCAAGGCGGCGCGCTTCGACACCACGTTCATCGACCGCAAGATTGGTGCCCCCGGCAACGGCCCGTTACAGGTCATCGATCCCAGGCACGAGGAACTGGCGGCGATCATCGCGGCCGTTCACCTGTTCACCCGGCCGGCCAGCACACCGGCGGCCACCGAGCCGGCGAGTGCGTGGAAGCAGGCGGGCCGGACGGAGGCGTTGCGATGACCTTCGAAATCGCCGCCGGCGCCAACGTTTACGCGGTGACCGTCGCGCGCAAGGGGACGCTGCTCGAGGTCACCGTCGGCGGCGTCACGCAGATTGTCGACGCCCGCCGGGTCGGCGAGATGTCGCTGTCGCTGCTGCTGCCGCCAGACGGGCGAAGCATCGACGGCGCGCTGGCGGCGCAGCGGACGGCCGGCGACTTCGATGTGCACGTCGCGGGCCTGACCATTCCGGTCCAGGTCCGCCAGGCCGGCGGGTTCGGGCGGCAGAAGAAGGCCGGGGCCGTGGCCGGGACGGGTCCTCAGCGCGTGATGGCGCCCATGCCCGGCAAGATCGTGCGGGTGCTGGTGGCCGCCGGGGACCAAGTGAAAGCCCGCCAGGGCCTTGTCGTCGTCGAAGCCATGAAGATGGAGAACGAACTGCGCGCCGCCCGCGACGGGCGCGTGCGCGAGGTGGTCGTGGCCGAGGGCCAGTCGGTGGATGCCGGCATGTTACTGGTGGTCGTCGAGTAGCCACACAGATGACGCACGAAGACCAGGGCCGCAGATGACCCACAAAGACCAGGGCCGCCGATGACGCAGATGACGCAGATCAAGAGCCGGCTGCGTTCTGGCTTCACGGCCGCCTATCGCTTTGCCCGCCGGTTCGCGCTGGTCATCGGCATCATTGTGGCCGTCGTGCTGGTGTCGACGCTGACCATCGACCTGGGACCGGCGTTGCGCGCCCGGGCCGAGGTGGCCGGCAGCAACTGGTTCGAGCGCAAGCTGACCATTGGCCGGCTGGGCGTGCAGTTGGGGCGCGGCCGCTTCGTGGTCGAAGACCTGCGCATCGAGGGAATGTTCCCCGGCGAGCCGCCATGGCTGGTGGCCAAGCGCATCGACGTTTCGCTGACCTGGGGCGCGCTGCTGCGCCGCGAGGTGCTGCTCGACGACATCGAGATGACCGACTGGCGCATGGTCGTCGAGTCGTTTCCCGACGGCCGCCAGACCTTCCCGCGGGTGACCGGTCCGCCGCGCCAGCCGCGCCGCGGGCCCGGCCTGGTGGTCACCACCCTGCAGTACGTCCGGGCCCATCGCGGCGAGCTGGTGATCAACGACTACGGGTCCGACTGGTTCGCGGTGGCGCCGAACCTGGACGTGACCGTGGCCAAGGTCGGCGAGTACCGCGGCACCCTCAAGTTCACCGGCGGCAACATCGCCATCCAGAAGTACGTGCCGATGGCGGCCGAGATGCTGGCGGCCTTCAAGTTCGCGGACGGCAAGATCGTGTTCGACAAGATCGACCTGCTCACCGATGGCGCGGTGACGCAGATGACCGGCATGATCGATCCGGCGGTGTGGCCCGAGCAGCTCTACCAGATCGAGTCGCGCCTGCAGCTGCCGAAGATGCGCGAGATCTTCTTCGCGAACGATACCTTCACGCTCGCCGGCGAGGCGCTCTTCAATGGGACCTTCCACATGTTCAAGGGGGGCCGCGAATTGAAGGGCGATTTCACCAGCGCCGTGCCCGCGGTCAACGGCCTGCAGTTCCCCAACCTCGCCGGTTCCATGGTGTGGGTTCGCGAACGGATGGAGGTCACGCACGCGACGTCGGACTTCTACGGCGGGCAGACGCAGTTCCGCTACGAGATGGCGCCGCTCGGGAATCCTGCCGTGCGCGCGCGCGCGCAGTTCGAGGCCGAATACACCGACGTCGACCTGTTGGCCCTGTCGGACTTCTACGAATTGGAGGGCGTGCGGGTCGCCGGACGGGCCTCGGGCCGCAACGAGATGGGCTGGACCCTGGGCGCGTTTGCCGATCGGTCCGGCGCCGGCACGGTGAGTTTCAGCGCCCCGCCGGGCGCCGCCCTGCAGGGGCCGCAACTGCCGGCGGGGGCGGCCGCCGCCGCGCGGGCGCGTTATCTCGTCCAGGGGCCGTTCAGCAATCACACGCCGCTGGCGCCGCTGGCCGTTGCCGGCAACCTGACCTACGCGTTCGATCCCGAGGCCATCCGGTTCGAGCCGAGCCAGGTGTTCACCGAGGACACTTACGTCGCGTTCGAGGGCGCCACCGCCTACGGCGAACGGTCGAAGATGCCGTTCCGGGTGACCAGCCGCAACTGGCAGGAGAGCGACCGCATGCTTGCCGGCATCATGACCGCCTTCGGCGCGAGGACCAATGCCATCCTGGTGGACGGCGTCGGCCGCTTCGAGGGGGTGTTGCTCGGCGCGTTCCGGCGGCCGCGCATTGAAGGGCGGCTGGTCGGCGCCGAGATGTACGCCTGGGACGTCAACTGGGGCGACGTCGACGGCGACTTCGTCGTCGAGAACTCGTACGCCAACGTCAGCCGGTCGGTGATTCGCTCGGGCCAGTCGCGCATGGACGTGACGGGGCAGTTTTCCCTTGGCTACCCGCGCGCCGACGGCGGCGAGGAGATCGATGCCCGCATCCGCGTGACCGACCGGCCGATGGCGGATTTCCGCGAGGCCTTTGACCTCCAGGACTACGAGGTCGACGGCAGCACGTCGGGCGACTTCCATATTTACGGCCAGTACGAGGGGCCGCACGGGTTCGGCCGCATGACGATTGCCAGGGGCATGGCCTACGACGAGCCCTTCGTCGAGGCCCAGGCCGCGCTGCGCTTCGAGGGCGCCGGCGTCCGTCTCGACGCGATCGAAATGTCGAAGGGCGGCGGCCAGATCACCGGTGCCGCGTACGTCGGCTGGAACGGCACCTACTCGTTCAACGCCGACGGCCGGAACATCGCTGTCGATACGCTGGCGCTGACGGCCTATCCGGATTACCCGACGTTCTACGGTTCGCTGGAGTTCAGCGCCACGGGGACCGGCACTTTCGAGCTGCCGCGTTACGACGTGCGGTTCAGCGCCAGCGACCTGTTCTTCGGCGACGAAGGCGTCGGCGAAATGACCGGGCGGCTGTCGATGCGCGGCCTGCTGATGACCTACGAGATGGAGGTGGCGTCGCCGCGGCTGGCGGTGTCCGGCACCGGCCGGGTCGAACTGAACGACGAGATGGACGCCGAGATGTCGTTCCGCGTCAGCGACACGTCGCTCGATCCGTTCCTGCGCGCGGTCCAGCCGGGATTCTCGCCCTTCACCTCGGCGATCGCCAGCGGCACTATCCGGGTGGTCGGCGAGCTCTACAATCCTGATGCGCTGCGCATCGACACGGCGGTCGAACTGGTGAACGTGCGGCTGGTCGACTATCGCCTGACCAACGCCGCGCCGATCCGGCTGAGCGTTGAAGGCCGGTCGCTGCAGGTCGACGCCCTGCGCATGATTGGCGACGGCACCGAACTCGACCTGTCGGGACGCATCGACCTGCGCGACCAGTCGCTGGCGCTGCAGGCCAACGGCGCCGCGAACCTGGCCGTGCTGCAGGGGTTCGTCGCCGACGTCCGCAGCTCGGGGCGGGCCGAGGTCACGGCCCGCATTACCGGCACCGCCCGCGAACCGGTGGTGGCCGGCAATGCCCTCGTCACCAACGGGCGGGTCCGCCAGTTCTCGTTTCCCCACGCGCTCGAAGACCTCAACGGCATCGTCACCTTCGACGTCAGCGGCGTGCGGCTCGACGGCCTGACCGCCCGCCTGGGCGGCGGCGCGGTGCGGTTCGGCGGCCGTATTGGCCTGGCCGCGTACCAGGTGAGCGAATTCGACGTCACGGTCGAGGGCCAGGACATGCGGCTGCGCTATCCCGAGGGCATGCGGTCGCTGGTCGACGGTTCGCTCGCCTTGCAGGGCCCGGCGGCTTCGCCGGTGATCACGGGAACCGTCATGGTGCGCAACGCCAGCTGGACGCGCGGCATCGATACGTCGGGCGGCCTGTTCAGCGGCCTGACCGGCGGCGACGCGCCGCTGCCGGCGGTTGCCGGCCAACTGGCGGCGGCGTCGGCGTTGCGATTCGACGTGCGGCTGCTCGCGCCCGGCACCCTTAACATCGACAACGACCAGGCGCGCATTGTCGCCAGCGCCGACCTGACCATGCGCGGCACGCTCGACCGGCCGCTGATTTTCGGCCGCGCCGAGATCGTTCGCGGCGAGGTGGAGTTCGAAGGTCGACGCTACGCGGTCACCCGCGGCAGCCTGGATTTTGCCAACCCCGATCGCATCCAGCCGTTCTTCGACGTCGAAGCGGAGACCCGGGTGCGGGTGCCCGGACAGACCTACCGCGTGACCATGCGCATGGCCGGCACGACCGAGCGGCTCCAGCCCCAGTTCACCTCCGACCCGCCGCTGCAGACCCTCGACATCGTGTCGTTGCTGTTCAGCGACCAGGCTCCGAGCGGCGACATGGAGTTGGCCGCGCTGCAGCGCCCCAACGAGCGCGAGCAGCGGCTGGTCGAGGCGCGGGCCACCCGGGCGCTGACCGGCGCGTTGTCGGACGAGGTCGGCCGCGTGGTCGAGCAGACGTTCGGCGTCGACACTTTCCAGATCACGCCGCTCTTGAGCGACCCGTACCAGTTTTCCTCGCGCGTCAACCTGAACCCGACCGCGCGGGTCACCATCGGCAAGCGGATCTCGAGCCGCATCTTCCTGACCTACGCGCGCAGCCTGTCATCGGCCGATCACGACGAGATCATCCTGCTGGAGTTCGACGAGAGCGACACCCTGGCGTGGGTCCTGTCGCAGAACGAAGACCGGACCTACGCCCTCGAAGTCCGCAAGAGGCACACCTTCTGATGCGGATGCCGATGTTCCTGGCCGCACTGCTGCTGGTGGCCGCCCCCGGAGCCGTGCGCGCCGGGCAGTACCTGGGACAGACCGTGGCCGACGTGCGGGTCGAGGTGTCGGGCGTGGCGCTCGCCGACCCGGCGGTGATCGAGCTGGTCGAGACCCGCATCGGTGAGCCGCTGACCATGCTCAAGGTCCGCGCCACGATCGATCACCTGGTCGGCCTGGGCCGGTTCGAGGACGTGCGCGTCTTCGCCGCGCCATCGGACCAGGGGGTGATCGTCCGCTGGTCGCTCACGCCGGTCCGGCGGATTGGCAGGATCGAGATCGAGGGCGACGCGCGGTTGCCCGAGTCGGCGGTCCGCACCGAGCTGGCCGACCGCTTCGGCAGGGAGCCGTCGGCGAACCGGGTGCCCGAGATGGTGGCCGAGCTCGAGGTCTACTACGCGGACCGCGGCTTCCGGCAGGCATCGATCCTGCCGCGCCTCGAATCAGACGATTCGCAGCCGGAGCTGGTCACCCTGATCGTGACCGTGAACGCGGGCGCGCAGGCGTCGATTCGCGAGGCGACGATCGCGACCACGCCGCTGGTGTCCGAGGCGGAAGTGCGGCAGCGGCTTGGCCTGCAGGACGGGCGGCCCTTCGACCGCGCGGCGCTCGATGCGCAGGTCGCCGAGCTCGAAGAGGACCTGCGCGGGCGCGGCTACTACGAGGCCCGGGTTCGCCAGTCCCACGACTTCTCGGTCGACGGCGCGGCGGTCGATCTGCAAGTCGAGGTCGAGCCGGGCCCGCACGTGCGGGTGGTCTTTACCGGCGATCCGCTCGAAGGCGATGCCGAGGCGCTGGTGCCGATCAGCGAAGAACGATCGGCCGACCAGGACCTGCTCGAAGACGCCAGCCGGCGGATCGAGGATGCCCTTCGCCGCGAGGGCTACCGCGCCGCGCAGGCGCCGTACGAGCGCCGCCAGGACGGCGACGAAGTCGTGGTTACCTTTACCGTCACGCGAGGTCCGCTGCACCGCGTCAGCGCGGTCGAGGTGACCGGCCTGTCGAGCCTGACCCGCGCCGTTCTCGCGCCCCTGCTGCTGGTGAGAACGGGCGAGGCCTTCGTCGAGGCTCGTGTCGGCGCCGTGGCCGCTGCGATTGCCGAGTTGTACCGGGTTCGCGGTTTCACCCAGGCTGCCGTCAAGCCTGCCATCCAGGTCTTGCCGGAGGAAAGCCGCGGCGGCACGGCTTTCCGTCCGGTCGAGGTTCGCTTCGACGTCGAAGAGGGACCGCAGACCATGGTGTCGGGCGTGACCTTCGAGGGGCTGACCGCCATTACCCCGGCGCAACTCGCCAGTCGGATGGCGCTGGCGGCCGGGCGGCCGTTCTACCGTCCGCAACTGGCCGCCGATCGCGAAGCCCTGCAGCGGGCGTATCGCAACCTCGGCTACCAGGCCGCGTCGGTGATTTCACAACTGGCGTTTTCGGACGAACAGCGGCGCGTGGCCGTGACCTGGACCGTCGCCGAGGGACCGCAAATCCTCGTCGACCGGGTGTTGATCAAAGGTAACCAGCGCACCGGCATCGACCTGATTCGACGGGAACTCACCATCACCAGCGGCAGCCCGATGAGCGACGATGCCTTGATCGAGAGCCAGCGGCAGTTGGCCGCCACCGGGCTGTTCCGGCGGGTGCGGGTGAGCGAACTGCCGCGCACCGGTTCAAACACCCGTGACGTGCTGGTGGACCTCGAAGAGGCGCCGGCGACGACCATCAGTTACGGCGGCGGCCTCGAGGTGGGACGGATCGGCGAACAGGATGACGACGGCCAGGCCGGCGACGCGCTCGACATCGCGCCTCGCGGTTTCTTCGACGTCAGCCGCCGCAACCTGTGGGGCAAGAACCGGTCGGTGACGTTCTTTGCCCGCGTCACCCTGCGCAAGACCGACTCCGAGGACACCCCCGACCAGCGCAGCTACGGGCTCAACGACTATCGCGGGCTGTTCACCTTCCGCGAGCCGCGCGCGTTCGGTACGGCCGGCGACGCGCAGTTCAGCGCCTTCGTCGAGCAGGGCCTGCGCACCAGCTTCGACTTCAACCGCAAGGGTGTGACCGCCGACTACGCCAGGCGCTTCGGCTCGCTCCGCGCCACCGCCCGCTACACCTTCGACTACACCAAGCTGTTCAACGAGGAGATTGCCGAGGAGTCGCAACTCGACATCGATCGGCTGTTTCCCCAGATCAAGCTGTCGAAGATCTTTGCCTCGGTCTTGCGCGACTCGCGCGACGACGTGCTCGACCCGCAGCAGGGAGCGGTGCTGGGCGTCGATGCGTCGGTGGCGGCCAAGGCACTGGGATCCGAAGTCGGGTTCCTGAAGACGTTCGGCCAGGCCTTCGTCTACCGGCGCCTGCCCGGCCGCGGCTTCGTGATCGCCGCGGGCGCTCGCCTGGGCCTGGCGATCGGCTTCCCGCAGGACCTGCCGCAGGTGATCGAGATTGCCGCCATCCCGAAAGGCCCGATTGCCCGCGGCGAGACCCGTGCGGTGGGATTCCCGACGGTGATTCGCGAACTGCCCGCCAGCGAGCGCTTCTTTGCCGGCGGCGACACCACGGTGCGTGGCTTCGCGCTCGATCGCCTGGGCACCGCCGAGACCCTCGACCCGCGGGGGTTCCCGCAGGGCGGCAATGGCCTGGCGGTTTTCAACCTCGAGGCGCGCGCGCCGTACTGGAAGAACCTGCAGTTCGTCTGGTTCGCCGACGCCGGCAACGTCTTCAAGACCGCGTCGGACATCGCCCTGGACGAATTGCGGGTGAGCAGCGGCATTGGCTTCCGCTACCGATCGCCGATTGGCCCGCTGCGGGTTGACTGGGGCTTCAAAGTCAGCACCCGGCTGCTGCTGAGCGGCGGCCGCGAGCGGTCGAACGTGCTGCACATTTCCCTGGGGCAGGCCTTCTGATGCGTCGCCTCGTCTGGCTACTGTTCGTGGCGTGGCTGGCGCCGGCCAGCCCGGCACTGGCGCAGGGCGAACTTCTCGAGCGCACGCTCGCTATTGTCGGCACCCAGGCGATCACGCTCAGCGACGCGCGCGCCGCGATCCGGCTGGGCTTGATCGCCGCCGACCGCGACGCCGACCCGGTCTCGGTGACGCAGGCGCTGGTCGATCGCGAATTGATCCTGCGCGAGGTGCAGCGCTACGCGCCGCCGGCACCGGCCGAGAGTGCCGTCGAGGCGCGGCTCGACGAGATCCGCCGGCGGTTGCCGGGGGCCGGCGCGCTGGCGCGGGCGCTCGACGAGACCGGCTTCACCGAGGTCCGCTTGCGCGCCTGGATTCGCGACGATTTGCGCTCGGTGGCCTACCTGGCGCAGCGGTTCGCCTCGGCCAGCACGCCCACCGACAGCGAGATCTCGACCGCCTTCACGCAGCAGCGCGCCGAGTTCGAGCGCGCGGGAACGACGTTCGAGCAGGCCGCGCCGCTGATCCGGGAACGCCTGGTGGCGTCACGCCGCCGCGAGTTGATCGCCGACTGGGTCTCGGACCTGCGCCGCCGCACCGAGGTGACGATCCTCGCTCGCTAGGGCACGGTTGAGCCGGCGCCGGCGACCTCGGCCAGGTCAACGAAAGAATGCGCGGAGCAGCTCGCCGCTGTTGAACAGGCTGTGACTGACAATCGGGGCAATCGCACTGCCGCGGGTCAGGTAGATCGCGCCCCAGGCGGCGCCCAGCGCGCCGGTGAGAATCGCGGCGTCCCACCCCTGCAAGGTATGCCCCAGCCCAAACGCAATACTGGTCACGACCAGCCCGGCGACGCCGCTACCGAGATCGTGGCGGAACCGGTGCAACAGGAAGGCACGCTGCAATTCTTCGCGCAGGCCGCCGGCGACGATCACGACAAATAGGAAAGTCCACAACCCGGCCTGCGTGCCGAGCAGCCCTTCGAGCGGATTCTCGGGCACGTTGTGCAGGAAGGGCAGAAAGGTCCGAATCAGGATCATGAGCGCCAGCACCATCGTCATCACCAGCGGTACTGAGAGCAGGCCGACCACGGCTTCCTGGCCGGCGTTACGGCGGCCGAGAAAGACATCGCGGGGTCGCTCGCCGTTGCGGACCAGCAACCACACGATCAGGCTGAGCAGCACGACCGTATCGGCGAGCGACAGCGCGAAGACGAACCTGGCCGACAGCGCGCCGTCGCCGTTGAGCGGCGGGACGCCCACACTGTTCAGCACTTCGCCGAGTACGATCTGCGTCGGATAGCCCGAGCAGATCAGGATCTCGGCCCATGCCCGAGCCGGGCGCACGCGCGTGACCAGCGGCTGTGGCGCCGGCGGCGAGGCCGCGGATTCGAAATCGGTTGGCGGGGAAGGCAGCACGCTGGTTCGGTCTCCGTTCGACTACGCTCACGGCAAGCGCTCCGGCCGATGGTACACTCGATCCAGTGGCTGAGCCGACCTCGTATGCTTCCGAACGCGTCCTGATCGTGGACGATGATCCCGCGACGCGCACCGGGTTGACCGAACTGGTGCGGGCGTGGGGCTTTACCGCTGAGTCAGCCGGCGACGGCGCCGAGGCGCTCGAACGCGTGACCGACTTCCGCCCGTCGATCGTCGTCTCCGACATGGTGATGCCGCGGATGAGCGGGCTCGACCTGCTCAAGGCGCTGGCCGGCGAAGGCGAACAGATCAAGGTCATCCTGTTGACCGCGCAGGGCACCGTCGATACCGCGGTCGAGGCGGTCAAGGCGGGCGCCGAGGACTACCTGACCAAGCCCCTCGATCCGCACAAGCTGCAGCGGCTGCTGGAACGGCTGGCCGAGATCAACCGGCAGAAGCGCGAGAACCAGGCGCTGCGGCGGCAGTTGACGGGCAGCGGGCGGTTCGGCCGCATCATCGGCCACAGCGCCGCCATGCGGGCCCTCTACCAGGTGCTCGAACAAGCGGCGCCGACACCGGCGTCGATGCTGCTGCTCGGCGAGTCGGGCACCGGCAAGGAGCTGGTGGCGCAGACCATCCATCAGCTGAGCCCGCGCGCCGCCGCGCCGTTCGTCGCGCTCAACTGCGCGGCGATCCCCGACACCCTGCTCGAAAGCGAGATCTTCGGCCACGAGAAGGGCGCCTTCACGGGCGCCACCGATCGCCGCCTGGGTTGTTTCGAATTGGCCGACCGCGGCACGCTGTTCCTCGACGAAATTGCCGAGATGACGCCGGCCACGCAGGTCAAGCTGCTGCGCGTACTGCAGGAGCGGAGGTTCCGCCGCCTTGGCGGCCGCACCGAACAGGCCGTCGATGTGCGGGTGATTGCCGCCACCAACATCGACCCGGCGGCTGCCATTCGCGACGGCCGCCTGCGCGAGGACCTCTACTACCGCCTGAACGTGTTCAGCATCAAGCTGCCGCCGCTGCGCGAGCGCAAGGACGACCTGCCGCTGCTGATCCAGGCGTTCATCGACGAGTTCAACACCCGCGACCACCGCAGCGTGAAGACGGTGACGCCGCCGGCGATGCGGCTGCTCGAGGAGTACGACTGGCCGGGCAACGTGCGCGAACTGCGCAACGTGATCGAGCGGGCGATCATTCTCGCCCGCGGCGAGACGATTGAGCCGTCGCACCTGCCGGCATTGGGCGCCGCTCCGGTTGCCGCCGTCGCGGCGGCCGGCCTGGCCATTGCCCCGGGCATGACCGTGGACGAGGCCGAACAGAAGCTGATTCTCGCCACGCTCGACGCCGCCGGCGGCAACAAGACGCGGGCGGCCGAGATGCTGGGCATCAGCCTCAAGACGCTGCACAACAAGCTGAACCGGTTCAAGGAGGCTGGTGGGGCGGGTGAGGCAGGTCGGGCTGGTGGGGGGGCATAGCGTCATGCCTGGCCTCCCAACCCGCCCTAGCGCTCGCACCTGCCTCAGCCCCCCTACCCGCCCCAGCCCTCCCGCCCGCCCACTCCCGTGATGCGCTTCTCCATCAAGCAGAAGCAGGTTCTCGGCGTCACCGCCATGGTGGCGATGGTCGTCACCGCCCTCAGCCTGCTGCACCTCGTCAACCTGGCCGGCGTGCTCTTGCAGGAAAGCCGCGCCCGTGCCGAGTTGCTGGCCAACGGCGTCTACAACCAGGCCAAGGATGTCGTTACCAGTCGCGAGACGGCGTCCGGAGAGTTGCGGTCGAGCCGCAGCGTGTTGTCGGCGGTCGAGTCGGCCATCTACTCCCGGGACGTGGTCTATGCCGTGATCGTCGATGCGGCCGGCACCGTGCTGGCGTCGAGCGATCCGGCGCAGGTGGGAACGACGGTGCCGGCTCGTGTCCCGCTGAACAACGTGCTCGCGGCCGGCGGCCTGTCGCAGTTGCGCGCGGTCTATGCCACCCAGCAAACGCTCGAGTGGAGCCAGCCGATTGCGCTCGGCGACGAGCCTTTCGGCGAGATTCGTATTGGCCTGTCCACGCTGCTGGTGCGCAACGATCTGAACGAGTCGCTGGCGCCGGCGGCGCTGGCCGCCGGTGTGTCGCTGCTGGTCGCGGTGCTGGTGGCCATGCTGCTGGCCCAGTTGGTGCTGCGGCCAATGCACGTGATTCGGAGCAGTCTGACCCGGCTCGGCCGCGGCGACCTGGGCGTGACGCTCGACCTGCGGGATGACGAGGAGCTGCGTGAGTTGGGGGACGTGTTCGACCGGGTCAGCGAGCAGTTGCGCGCCGCCTCGCGCGAGGACTTCAATCCCGCGCAGCTCACCAAGCTGGCGCGGCGCATCCAGATCATGGGGCGGCAGTTTTCGGGCGTGCCGCACGAGTTGAAGAACCCCCTCAACGCGATGACGATTCACCTCGAGTTGCTGAAGCAGAAGCTGGCCAACGACCCGGCGGTCTCGCACGTCGACGTCATTCGCCAGGAGGTGCGCCGCCTGGACGAGCGCGTCCAGGCGCTGATGCGGTTCGTGAAGCCCGAAGAGGTGACGTTCGCGCCGGTGCCGGTGGCGCCGCTGCTGGCGACCGTGCTGGCCGCGTTGCGGCCGGAGGCCGAGCGTGCGAACGTCACGATTTACCAGGACTGCGCCGACCGCTCGCTGGTGGTCGAGGGTGACGCGGCGTTGTTGCGGGATGCGTTTCTCAACCTGGTGCAGAACGCCGTGCAGGCCATGCCCAAGGGCGGACGGCTGTCGCTGCGCTGCGAGCCGGTCGAAGACGGCCGCCGCATCCGCGTGCGCGTCGAAGATACAGGGGTGGGCATTCCGCCGGAGAACCTCGAGCGTATTTTCGAGTTGTACTTCACGACCAAGGAGAAAGGCACCGGCATGGGCCTGGCCCTGGTCTTCCGGACCATTCAGATTCATGACGGGACGATCGATGTTGAATCCACGGTCGGGGTTGGGACTGCGTTCGTCGTGGTTCTGCCCGCGGCGTAGAGCGTAGAATCGGGATGATGAGGCCGGTCAGGCTGGTGTCCATCGTGCTGCTGACCGCGACGCTCGGGGCGTGCGCGGCGAAGGCACAGGTGCGCACCGAGGTCGAGTTGCCGCTGCTCGATCCGCCACCGCCGCCGCCGCGGGTGGTGACCAGCTATCAGGACGAGCCGGAACCGCTGGCGATTGCCCCGGCCGCGGAAGCCGTGCCGGCGCGGCCGCCGGGGCGGCCGGCGCGGGCCGACGTGAAACCCGACCCGCCGACGGCTCCGGAGCCTGCGGCCGATGCCGCCAGGCCCGCTGCGCCGATGTCGCTCACGCTCACGCCGTCGGCGGGCAGCGAAGCCCAGACCGCGGCTGCGATCCGCGAATTGATGGCCCGTGCGTCGCGCGACCTCGCCCGGGTCAATACGGCGGCGCTCTCGGCCGATGGCCGCGCCCAGGTCGAAGCCGCCCGGCGCTTCCTGCAGCAAGCCGACGATGCCCTCAAGGCGCGTAACGTGGTGTTTGCCGGCAAGCTTGCCGACAAGGCCGCGACGATGGCCGCCGTGCTCGTCCGCTAGGTTCCGACATCTAATCTTTAGTAGTCGCGGTTGCACACCCTTGCACCCCAGCCGTTGTTTACGTTGCCGAAAAACTTTCGTTAAGCGAAAATATGGTGAATGAAAGTTTTTTGGCCTGTTTCCGCGAGATATTGCGGACGACCTAAAACAAAAACGCAATATGTAGTGGCTAAGTGCTTGACAACAAATAGTTACAGGCGCATATTTGGCTCCGCGCTCGAAGATGATTTTCAATCACCTGGCACCTCCCGGCGTCGGACGATTGGGACTGAATCGGAGCCGAGTTCGACAACAAACAGAGCCGATTTAGAAACGTCAGACCGCGCGTACCAAACCAATTTAGAAGAAACGTTCGTTTAGATAGGGCGTCTGCCCCATGGGGAGGGGTGTCGCCGTTCGGAGGAAGAAGCATGCAGGAAGGCGCTTCCCAGAAGGGGCTGTCCGCATCACCCGCGGGACAGTCCATGAGCTCGTCGTCGGGCACCACAGAACCGACTGAGTCAGCACGAAGCCGAAAGTCTCAGGCCTCCCCCGGCCTGGAGTTTCCGCGTTTTTTCACGGTCGCCGGCAGCGATCCGTTCGACCAGGTCGAATGGGAACTGCGCGACGCCATCATCGGCAACGAAAAGGGCACCGTTGTGTTCGAGCAACGGGGCGTCGAGATCCCGAAGTCGTGGTCGCAACAGGCCACCAACATCGTTGTCTCAAAATATTTCCGGGGGCATATCGGATCGCCCGAGCGTGAGCGCTCGGTCAAGCAGCTGATCGGCCGTGTGGTCGACACCATTACCGAGTGGGCGCGCAAGCAGAAGTACTTCGCGTCGGACGCGGCCCTGCAGGCGTTCAGCGACGACCTCAAGTTCCTGCTCGTCAACCAGAAGGCGGCGTTCAACAGCCCGGTGTGGTTCAACTGCGGCTTCGAGAAGGCGCCGCAGTGCTCGGCCTGCTTCATCAACGCGGTCGACGACACCATGGATTCGATCCTGGGCCTGGCCAAGACCGAAGGCATGCTGTTCAAGTTCGGCTCGGGCACCGGCAGCAACCTGTCGGCGATCCGCTCGTCGAAGGAACTGCTGGCCGGCGGCGGCACGGCGTCGGGGCCGGTGTCGTTCATGAAGGGGTTCGATGCGTTCGCCGGGGTGATCAAGTCGGGCGGCAAGACGCGCCGCGCGGCGAAGATGGTCATTCTCAACGCCGAGCACCCCGACATCATCGACTTCGTCAACTGCAAGGTCGAGGAAGAGAAGAAGGCGTGGGCGCTGATCGACGCCGGCTACGACGGCTCGTTCACGGGGACCGCCTACGGCTCGGTGTTCTTCCAGAACTCCAACAACTCGGTCCGCGTGACCGACGAGTTCATGCGCGCGGTGCTGGACGACGGCCTGTGGCAGACCAAGGCGGTCACGACCGGTGAGGTGATGGACACCTACAAGGCCCGCGACATCATGCGCCTGATCGCCGAAGGCACCTGGGTGTGCGGCGACCCCGGCATGCAGTTCGACACCACCGTCAACGAATGGCACACCAGCCCGAACACCGCCCGCATCAACGCGAGCAACCCGTGTTCGGAATACATGTTCCTGGACGACTCGGCCTGCAACCTGTCGTCGCTGAACCTGATGACCTTCGTCAAGGAAGACGGCGAGTTCGACGTCGACGCCTATCGCGCCGCCTGCCGCACCATGATTACCGCACAGGAGATCCTGGTCGACAACTCCAGCTACCCGACGCCGGCGATCGCCAAGAACAGCCACGCCTACCGTCCGCTGGGCCTGGGCTACGCCAACCTCGGCGCGCTGCTGATGTCGCGCGGCCTGCCCTACGACAGCGACGCCGGCCGCGACTACGCCGGCGCCCTGACCGCGGTGATGACCGGCGAGGCCTACGCCCAGTCGGCGCGCATTGCCCGCGACCACGGCGGTCCGTTCGCCGGCTACGACATCAACCGCGAGCCGTTCCTGCGCGTCATGCGCAAGCACCGCGATGCGATCAAGGACATCAACCCCAAGCACGTGCCCGACGATCTCTATGCCGGCGCGAAGCAGGCCTGGGACGATGCGGTCGAGCTCGGTGAAGATTTCGGCTACCGCAACGCGCAGGCCACCGTGCTGGCGCCCACCGGCACCATCGGCTTCATGATGGATTGCGACACGACCGGCGTCGAACCCGACATCGCGCTCGTGAAGTACAAGAAGCTGGTCGGCGGCGGCATGATGAAGATCGTCAACCAGACCGTGCCGCCCGCACTCAAGAAGCTGGGCTACACCGCGGCGCAGATCGACGACATCATCAAGCACATCGACGAGCAGGAAACCATCGAGGGCGCGCCGCACCTGCTGGAGCGCGACCTGCCGGTGTTCGACTGCGCCTTCAAGGCGTCGAAGGGCGAGCGGTCGATTCACTACATGGGCCACATCAAGATGATGGGGGCGACGCAGCCGTTCATCTCGGGCGCCATCAGCAAGACCGTCAACGTGCCGAAAGACGCGACCGTCGAGGACATCGAGCAGGCCTATCTCGAGTCGTGGCGTCTCGGCGCCAAGGCCGTGTCGATCTACCGCGACGGCTCCAAGCGCACTCAGCCGCTGAACACCTCGAAGGCGGCAATCGACGCCAAGGGCGTGGTCATCAGCCAGCAGACCACCGACGCGGTGAAGGCCGCGGTGGCCGCCGCGCTGGCGCAGAAGGCGCCGGCCCGCCGCAAGCTGCCGGACGAGCGCCAGGCGATTACCCACAAGTTCGACATCGCCGGCCACGAGGGCTACATCACGGTCGGTCTGTTCGAAGACGGCATGCCGGGCGAGATCTTCCTGGTCATGGCGAAGGAAGGCTCGACCATCTCGGGCTTTGCCGACGCGTTCGCCCAGGCCATCAGCTACGCGCTGCAGTACGGCGTGCCGCTGCAGGCGCTGGTCGACAAGTTCAGCCACGTGCGGTTCGAGCCGTCGGGCATGACCAAGAACGCCGACGTGCGGTTCGCCAAGTCGATCGTCGACTACATCTTCCGCTGGATGGCGTCGAAGTTCCTCTCGGCCGAGGCGCAGTTCAACGCCGGCGTCAACAACCGCGACGAGGCGGCCGCCGGCTACGCCGCCGAGCCCGCCGCCGTGCCCGCCCCGCGAATCACCGCCTCGGTGACGGCGACGGTGAGCAACACCGGCGTGATCGTGCCGCAGGCCAACCCGTTCGCCGCCATGCAGAACCAGGAGGACGCGCCGCCGTGCACGACCTGCGGCTCGATCATGGTGCGCAGCGGCGCCTGCTACAAGTGCAGCAATTGCGGGACCACATCAGGCTGCGCGTAGTCCCTTAAACACGAAGGGCACGAAGAACACGAAGTCGATTTTGTTGGTGAGCAGGTTCGACTAGGCAAAGGCCAGGAGTGATCCTGGCCTTTTGTCTTCCAACAAGAGTCTTCGTGTTCTTCGTGTTATTTCTTTGGAAAGTTCTTGTGCGCCTTGACTTCCCTGATCTGCAGGATGTGCCGCTGCGAGTGGGTGGAGATCATCAGGAACCACTGATACAGGTCCTGGCTCGCGGTCAGGTACTGGCGGGCGCGCAGGTCGTCCTGGGACTCCTTCGCCAGCTTCAGCATCTCCAGGCGCAGCTTCTTGAACGAGTCGTGGGCGGCCTTGAGGGTCGGGTACTGGCCGCGCGGCACGCGGGCCTCGCCGGTGGTGGTGCGCTGGGTGCGGTCGATGCCGTACCACAGCATCGCCACGTCGGTCGCCTGTGGCTTGAAGTTGGGCTGCACCGGCTTGGCCAGCGAGTCCTTGAAGCTTTGCCAGTACTGCGGCTCGGCAATCGCCAGGTGCATCACGACTTCTTCGACGCTCCAGCTCTCGGGCGTCATCTTGAACTTGAGCTGGGCCTCCGACAGGCCGAGCGTTTCGCTGTCGAGCCACGCCTCGGTCATCTCGAGGTGGGCGACCAGGCGCTGGCGCTCGCCGATGGTCATGGGGCCGGCCAGCGCAGGCACGGCGACGAACAACAGGCACAGAAGAGCGCTGACGGTTTGGCTCATAAGGACGCTACGATGAGAGTTGCGCGGTTATTCCGTCAACGGCGCAGGGACGAACCCACGAAAACGGACCACCGGTGGCGGGCTGGGTGACACCAACCCATCGGGGAAACAGGCGGAGGCGAGCCCGGTCTTTGGACTATAGTCACCTCCGGACCGCCACAGTGCTTCGGGCCTTCTTCAGCCGACTCGGCATCTACTACAGCAAGCGCCAGTTCATGCTGCGCGGTATTGAATGGCTGTGGGATCTCGAGCGTGAATGTGGGGCCCAGACACCACGCACCGTCATTGATGTCGGTGCGAACGTGGGTCAAACAACGCTGGCCGTGCTCCGGGCGTTCCCAACCGCCTCCGTGCATGCGTTCGAGCCGGTTCGCAGCACCTTCGACCTCCTGCACCAGGCCGTCGGCTGCGATCCGCGCGTGAGGTTGAATCACCAGGCCGTATCTGATCGGCCTGGCCTGGTGCACGTCCAGCTCGAAGCGGCGTCCGACATGAGTCACGTGGTGACGGGCGCCGCTGGCGGCGGCGTCGGTGTTGAGTCCGTGGCCGCGGTGACGCTCGACGGGTACTGCGAACAACACGCCATCGCGCACATCGACATCCTGAAGTCAGACACTGAAGGCCACGATCTGCAAGTGTTGATGGGCGCCCGCGGCTTGCTCGACCAGGGTCGGATCGACTGGGTGTTCGTCGAGGTGACCTTCGACCCGCAAAACACCGCGAACTCGATGTTTGGACCAATCGATGACTGGCTGCGCCAGCACGGGATGGCCGTATGGTGTTTCTACGACAACTCCTACGCCGAATCCGGCCGCTACCTCAAGTTCTGTAACGTCCTGTTTCGCCGGCGGCGCTGAGCCTCCTTCCTGTCTGGTAAGCTGGGGATCTTGACGCTCCCTGGCATTCTCGAGAAGTACTGGGGCTACAGCTCCTTCCGGCCGCTGCAGCTCGAAGCCATGGAGGCGGTGATGGCCGGCCGCGATTCGCTGCTGGTGCTGCCCACCGGCGGCGGCAAGTCGTTGTGCTTTCAGGCGCCGGCGATTGCCCGCGACGGACTGGCCATTGTCGTGTCGCCGTTGATCTCGCTGATGAAGGACCAGGTCGACACCCTGGTCGGCAACGGCGTGTCGGCGGCGTACTACAACAGCGCCATGTCGTCGGAGGCGCGCGCCGAGGTCACCCGCGGCATTCGTGACGGCCGCTACCGCATGCTGTACGTCGCGCCCGAGCGGCTGGTCGGCGACGGCGGCGACGGCTTCCTGAAGCTGCTCGAAGCCAAGCCGGTCAGCTTCATTGCCGTGGACGAGGCGCACTGCATCAGCCAGTGGGGTCACGACTTCCGGACCGAGTACCGGCAATTGGCTCGCCTGCGCGATCGCTGGCCGTCGGTCAGCATGCATGCCTACACCGCGACCGCGACCGGACGGGTGCGCAAGGACATCATCGCGCAGCTCGGGTTGCGCGATGCGGCGGAACTGGTCGGGTCGTTCGACCGCCCGAACCTGGTCTACCGCGTGCTGGCGCGGGCCACGCTGAAGGCGCAGATCCTCGAAGTGCTCGAGCGCCATCGCGGCCAGGCCGGCATCATCTACTGCACCTCGCGCAAGGAAGTGGACAGCCTGTCGCAGTGGCTGAACGATACGGGCTGGCGCGCGCGCCCATATCACGCCGGGCTGGCAGACGAGGAACGCAGCCGCAACCAGGATGCGTTCCTCAACGAAGAAGTGGACCTGGTGGTCGCCACGGTCGCCTTCGGCATGGGCATCGATCGCTCGGACGTGCGCTTCGTGATCCACTCCGGGGCGCCGCAGTCGCTCGAACACTACCAGCAGGAATCGGGCCGCGCCGGCCGCGACGGCCTCGAGGCCGAGTGCGTGCTGATCGCCTCGGGCGCCGACTTCCTGAAGTGGCGCGTGATGCTCGAGAAGAACGGCGAGATGTCCGATGCCCGCCGCACGCTGCTGCGCGACATGGAGCGCTATGCCGCCAGCGTCGGCTGCCGCCACAAGCGGCTGGTCGGCTACTTCGGCGAGACGTTCACCAAGGACGATTGCGGCGCCTGCGACTACTGCCTCGGCGAGTTGGAGACCCTGGCCGACCCCGCCACCATCGCGCGCAAGGTGCTGTCGTGCGTCGCCCGGGTCGGGCAGCGCTTCGGCGCCGCGCACGTGTGCAACGTGTTGAGGGGCAGTGACAGCGAGCAGGTGCGCTCGCGCGGCCATCACGAGTTGTCGGTGTTCGGGTTGATGAAGGACTCGAGCCTCGACGAATTGCGCGGCTACATCGATCAGCTGCTGGCACACGGACTGCTGCAGCAGGGCGGCGACGAGTATCCGATCCTGCAACTCACCAACGAGGGCCTGGCGCTGCTCAAGGACGCCGGCGCACAGCCGGACCTGTCGCTGGCCCGGCAGAAGAGGCCCGAGAAGGGCCGGCTGCCCAAGCGGGCCCGGGTCGAAACCGAAGGGTGGGAAGGCGTCGACCGCGACCTGTTCGAGCGGCTGCGCGCCATGCGCATGCAGGTGGCGCGCAAGCGCGGCGTGCCGCCATACGTCATCTTCCACGACACCACGCTGCGCGAGATCGCCCGGACCAAGCCGGATTCAATCGAAGGGTTGCGTCACGTCAAGGGCGTCGGCGATCGCAAGTCGGCGGATCTGGGCGAGCTCATCCTGTCGATCATCGCGGTTCCTTGACCGCGATTCGCGGTTCCTTGACCGCGATTCGCGGTTCCTTGACCGCGATTCGCGGCTCCTTGATCGCGGACTCGCGTTCCTTGACAGCGCTTTCGATCGCCGGCACGCGAAACAGCCGATCGAGCGCTGCCGGCGTGGCTTTCTCGTAGACACTGCCGGCCGGCGGCGCGACCTTGACGCGGGTCTTCAGCGCCTCGAGGTCGAGGCCCTCCTTCAGGCCGGCGTCCACCTGGCCGACGACCGAACGCAACATGGCCTGCAAGTCGGCAATGAAGCGGGCGTCTCGCTGGACCGGTCCATGGCCGGGGACGAACATCGCCGCATCGAGCGCCGCCAGCCTATCCAACGTCTGAATCCACGCGCGCGGCGCCGAGAAGAAGGCGAACTGGATCGGCGTGATCGCCATGTCGCCGTTGATGACAACGCGATCGGCGGGGAGATGAATGACGACGTCGCCCGGGGTGTTCGCGCTGCCCAGGTGCAGCACGTCAATCCGCCGCCGGCCCTGCATGATCGTCAGCTTCTGATCGATCAGCACGTCGGGCAGCACGTAGTCGCCCTGCCACACCTCGATCTGCATCTCGGCCCGCGACAACTCGCGGTCTTCGGCCTCGCTCCGCTTGGCCTGGGCGCGCAACTCCTTGAGCCGCGCTTCCATCTTCGGGCGATTGACGTCGCGATAGTCGACCTCGCCGGTGATGATGCCGTCGCGCGTGGCGGCGTGAGCCACGAAGCGGGCCGCCGGGAACGCGCGGCGGAACACCTGGTTGCCAAAGATGTGGTCGCCGTGCCAGTGCGTGTTGATGACCGTGGATACCGGCTTGGCGGTGACCCGGCGCAGGCCCTCGAGGATGGCCTCGCCGGCGCCTCGCGAGAGCCCGGTGTCGATCAGCACCACATCGTCTTTGCCGACGATGAAGGTGGAGTTGCTGATGGCGGGGGAGCCGGGCGGCGTTGTCCAGGTCAGGGTGTGAACGCCGTCGGCGAGCTGGGTGATTGTGTAGGTGCTGTTGTACGGTCCGCTGCCGGTCTGGGCGGATGCCAGGCCGGGAATGCAGACGGCAAGGCCAATCAAAAAGGCAGTGGCGCGCATCCGGTAAGCATGAACCACGGCACGCCGATTCTGTCGGTGCCGGGCCATAAAGCTGGGACGAAGGTGGTGATCAGCGCAGGGCCACGCGCCAGGCGCCGCGCCCGTGCGTGAACGCGAACAGGTACTGTTGTCCCGTCGGCGTGCGCACCGCCGACAGCCACATCGTCACGGCGGGTCCGAACCCGGTCTCCTCGCTCATCCAACTGCGCCCGCCATCGATCGAGGTCATCACTCCCAGGTCCGTGCCCAGGTAGAGCCGCTGCGAATCCTCGGGATCGACCACCAGTGAGTGCACCGGTATGTCCGGTAGTGCTCCGGTGCCAGAGCCGTCGAGGGTCTGCCAACTGGCGCCGCCATCGATGCTGCGGTAGACGTGGGCGCCGCCGAAATTGCCGTAGGTGGCGTAGAGCACGCTGTCGGCGCGGGGATCGAGGGCGACCGACGTGACCCAGCCCTCGCGAGGGCGGCTGGATTGAAACGTGACCGCCGACGGCGGGTCGTTGGCGTTGCCGGTCCACAGTACGTCGCCGGTGGTCGTGCCGGCGACGACCACCTGTGGCGAGCGTGCCGATACCGTCACGGCGCTCACCAGACCGCCGCCAGGCAACGCCGACGCGCCGGCCTTGCTCCACGGCACGGCGCCGGCCGGTCCCGAGCGATAGAGCGCCGAGCCGCCGAGCCACACCTGATGCGGCGGCGCGGGATCCATCGCGAAGGGCGTGACGAATAGGTAATTGGCATCGGGTCCGAGCGAATCGGAAATGATGGCATCGAGTCCGGCCCGGCTGCGGTCGAAGCTGCTGCCGCCGTTGGTAGTGCGAGCGAGATTCGACCATTGATATTCGACGAGCCAGGTCGAGACGGCCGACGGGCTCACGGCGCTGAAGCCGCCGTCGCCGCCGAAGACGGTGCGCCATCCGTCGGGGCCGTCATGGTCGCTGCCGTAGATGGTGCCGTTGTCCTGCGCCCCGGCCAGGTAGCGCGTGCCGTCGGGGAACGAAACCCCGTGATAGAACTGCGTGACGCCGTAGCCGCGATTGAGCGACGTCCACGCCACCGAGCCGTTCGCGCCATTGCAGGCGGCTCGCGATCCAGTGGCCGTGTTGCCGCGCGCGTTGGAGGTGCGGTAGATCCCGCCGTCGTTGCCGATCAGGGCGATCTGGTTGCCGCTGCCGTCGTAGTCCGGGTGGAAGGCGATTACGTGCTGATCGACGTGGGTCGAAGCGGGGAAGCCGGAGCCGCCATAGCTCGCCATGCCCCAGTTCCGCCCGCCATCGTCGGATCGGAACCAGTCGACGCCAGCCGCCCACACGCGGTTCGGATCGCGCGGATCGACGGCAATGACGTTGATGTACCAGCCCATGTTGGTAAAGGCGTTGGCCGACTGCGGATTGCACTGGGCGGCGGTGGCGCTGTAGACGTTGGTGAGCAGCAGGGTGTTCAAGTACGACGAGTCCTGGTTGGTGACACGGGTCTCCCAGGTGCCGGCGGTACCACCGCGTTCGGAGCGATAGACGGCGAGCAGGCCCTGGCGATAGTTGCCGCCGGGGCCGGCGTCGTTGCTGGCGGCCAGCGCATACATCACGTCCGGTTGCGATGGGGCAAGCGCCAGGGACGTGCGCCCCATGTTGGGCTCGCGCAACACCACCTCGGCGTCGGACCGGCTCGAGGCGTTGGAGAAGCGGTACACCGTGGCCTGTTCGTACGAACCGCACGACGCAAACAGCACGTCTTCGGTGCGATCGGGCCGCAGCGCCAGATCGAGGCAGCCGCCGCGCACGCTCGTGGTGAGCAGCCGCGTCCATGTGACGCCGCTGTCGGATGACCGCCAGACGCCGGTGCGCGTGGCCGCGTAGATGCGGCGGGGATCCGAAACGCCCAGCTCGAGGTCGTTGACCCAGTGAAAGTCGGCATTGTTGGTGGCTGCCAGGCGCTGCCAGGTGGCGCCACCGTCGGTGGTCGTGAAGATGCCGCCGCCGCGCAGCGGCAGCCCCGTGCCGCGAATTTCCTCGCGGAAGTAGCCCTCGCCGGTGCCCGCGAACATCGTCGATGGCCGCAACGGGTCGATGGCGAGCGAGTTGACGGTGATGTTAGTCATGCCATCGCCGCTCGGCCGCCAGGAGGCGCCGTTGTCGTCGCTCTTCCACAGGCCGCCAGACACGCCGGCGGCGAACAGTGTCGTCGGCACAGTGGGGTGAAAGCGGACGACGCGTGTGCGGCCGCCAATGTTGCCGGGACCGAGCGGCGTCCACGCATCGAGGACGGCCGTGGGCCCGCTGCGATCGTTGGCGGCGACCGCCCGGCCGCCGGCCAGCCAGACCCGGGTTGCCGGGTGCGCGGCCGGCAAGGTCCGGTTAACGGCGGTGGAGTAGCGCCCGAGGCCGGCCAACTGGCGGGAGGCGCGTTCGTAGAGCGCGACGGTGTCGATCGAGGGGGCGAGCGGGCGCCGGCGGTCATCCTCGTATTGGGCTGCGGCCCCGGGCTCGTCGAAGCGCGGCACGGCCACCGGCCGGCCGGGGGCAAGAGTCAGGAGGAGGCCGGCCACACCCGTCAGGAGGGCGGTGGCGGCGAAGGTTCGCAGCGCCATTCGGGGAGCGAATCTTCCCATAGTTCGGGTGTGAATCGACTATCGAACTCTTGCCAACCTTTGGCTGGTTCACCTCGTCTGACCCTATGTAGTAAACATACCAAGGGTGTCCAGGATGAGACGGCTCAGCATTACCGCGGTCAGCGTGCTCCAGGCCATTGCCGGCGGCTACGAATATGGCTTTGACGTCATCGATCAGACCGGCCTGCCAAGCGGCACGGTGTATCCGGCCCTCAGCCGGCTCGAGCGCGATGGCTACGTTCGTTCGGCCTGGGAAGACGAGGCCGGCGCGCACGCCGAGGGCCGGCCGGCCCGGCGCTATTACCGCCTGACGGCACCGGGCGTGAAGGCACTGAGCGAGGCGGTGGCGTTTTATCGCGCGTTGCTGCCCGCCCGGGTGGCGGCGGTGAAGCGGTAGTGCCCACGCCCAGGGTCCGGCCGAAGCCGGACGCCGCCGTTGCGAGCGATTGGTTGCTCCGGCTGGCGGCGCCGCTGGTGCCGTACGACATCCGGCGCGAGTGGCTGCGCGAGTGGCGGGCGGAGCTTGCCTTTGCCGCCGCGCAAGCCGCCAGACGCGGCCGCCCGATGCCGGCGTCGGTAACTTTTCGGGCGGCCGGCGCCATCCCGCACGCCGTCTGGTTGCGATGGGATCAATGGGGAGTTGACATGATCTGGCAGGACCTCAAGCACGCGGTGCGCGCCCTGCGCGCCAAGCCCGGGTTCACTTTCGTGACGCTGTTGACGCTGGCCCTTGGTATTGGCGGTACCGCGGCGATCTTCGGAGCGGTGAATGCAGTGCTTCTGCGCCCCTTGCCCTATCCCGACTCCGAGCGCCTCGTGCAGGTGTTCAAGACAACGGTCAAGCAGCCGGATCGTGTCGGCGGAACCGTGTCGCCGCCCGACTTCGTGGACTGGCGCCGCCACGCAAGCGCCTTCAGCGAGCTCGCGGCCCTGGTCGAGGTGGAATATCCGCTGACGGGCAGCGGCGCCGCCGAGCAGGTACGGGGGGCAGGCGTCACTGGCGGCTTCTTCACGGTGCTCGGCACGCCGGCCTTGCTGGGCCGGACGTTGACCACCGGCGACGACCCCATCGGCTCGCGCGATGTCGTCGTCCTGAGCCACGCCCTGTGGACGCGCCGCTTCGGCGCCGATCGCAACCTGATCGGCCGGCAACTGGCGATCGACGGCGTCTCGCGCGAGGTGGTCGGCGTGATGCCGGCCGGATTCGAGTATCCGTTGCAGTCGGAATTCTGGCTGCCCCTGCGCTTCACGCCCGTCGACTTGGAGACACAGCGCGGCGCGCACTACATTGAGGTCGTCGGCCGGTTGAAGACCGGTACGTCGATCGAGGAAGCACGGACCGGAATGCGCGCGATCGCGGAGCGGTTGGCGCAGGAGTTCCCGCGCACCAACCGCGACTCATCGGCTTCGGTTCATCCGCTTCGCGACGCCATGGTGGGCGATGTCCGCGAATCGCTCTTCGTGCTGTTGGGGGCGGTTGGCCTGGTCCTGCTGATCGTGTGCGTGAATGTCGCCAGCCTGGTTCTGATTCGAGCGGTCGGCCGTGGCCGCGAAATGGCGGTGCGCGTGGCCATGGGCGCGAATCGCGTCACCCTCATCCGCGGCCTGATCGTCGAGAGCCTCGTGCTTGGCGTCGCCGGCGGCGCCGCCGGCCTGGTGCTGGCGTCGTGGGCCACGACCATGATCAGGTCGCTGGATCCGTCGATCGGCATCCCCTTGCTCGATCACACGCGGCTCGACTATACCGTGGTGGCCTTCACACTTGGCGTGTCGGTGCTGGCCGCGGTGTTGTTCGGCACGTTGCCGGCCTGGCAGGCGACGACGATTGGCGACCTGGTCAAGCGCATTCGCGAAGAAGGCGGCAGTACGACCAGCGATCCCAGGCGGCTGCGCCTGCGCAGCGGACTCATCGTCGCCGAAACCACGTTGGCGGTGGTGCTGCTGGTGGGTGCCGGGTTGCTCGCGCGCAGTTTCGAGCGGCTGCTGTCGGTCGACCTGGGCTTCACAACAGAGGGCATCCAGACGTTCAGCGTGAGCCTGCCCGAGGGCCGCTACAGCACCCCGAGCCAGCGGGCAGAGTTCGTCGAACAGCTGGTCTCCAGAGTGGCGCAGCAGCCGGGCGTCGAGCGGGCCGGCGCCATCTTCGGGCTGCCGCTCACGAACTTCCGCTACGGGATCACGACCGCCACCCTTGACGGCGTCACGTTGTCGGACGAAGAGCAGGATCGCCTCATCCTCCAGGTGCGCGTGGTCACGCCCAACTATTTTGCGACCATGGGCATTCCAGTCGTACGCGGCCGAGCCTTCACGGCCGCCGATCGCACGGGCGGCCAGCTCGTGGCCGTTCTCAACCAGGTGGCCGCCGCGCGGCTGTGGCCCGACACTGACGCGCTTGGCCACCAACTTGAGATTGGCACCAGGCTCGGCCAGGGCGGTGCGCGTGCCGGCGGCACGGTCGTCGGCATTGCCGGCGACGTGCACGACCATGGTCCGGCCGCCAGGGTGGCGCCCACGCTGTATCTCGCGCATGGCCAGTTTCCGGTTGATTCGGTGACCGTGGTGGCGCGCGGCGGCGGTGACCCGGCCGGGCTCGTTGAGCCGATGCGGTCGGTGTTGCGCCAGCTCGATGCCGACGTGCCGATGTTCCGCGTGCGGTCGATGGCGCAGATCGCCGCCAACGCCGTGGCACAGCCCCGACTCTACCTGGTGTTGATCGCGTGCTTCGCGACGACCGCGATGCTGCTGTCGGCGATAGGCCTCTACGGTGTCATGGCATTTGCCGTCGGTCAACGCACGCGCGAAATCGGCATTCGCCTGGCGCTCGGCGCCCGGCGCGGCGAAGTACTCGGTATGGTGATGAGGCAGGCCGGCGCCCTGGCGGTCACGGGCGTGGCGGCGGGCCTGGTCACGGCGGCGCTGGCCAGCCGCGTGCTGCGCGCGCAGTTGTTCGAGGTGGCGCCGACCGATCTAGCGACCTATGTCGCCGTCGGCCTTGGTCTGCTACTGGTCGCATTCGTCGCCAGCTGGATACCGGCCCGCCGGGCGGCCCGGGTTGATCCCCTTACCGCGCTCCGGCACGATTAGCACTCGAGGCCCGCCTGCGCTCGCCAGGACATTCGCGACGAGCTACGGCGAGGTCTCGCCGAAGCGGCCTTCGGCCGCGCAGGCGGACACCTTAGAATGTCCCATGGCCATTCCCGCCGGGTTCGATTGGAGCACGCCGTTCATTGCTGACGCGTGCGTGCAGTTATCGCTGTCAGTCCGCGTCGGCCCACCGGGTTTTCGCTGCACCATTCCCGGCTCGCGCATCGCCGGTCCGGTTTGTCCGGCCCGCCACGCGGGCAGCACCGACGTCTTTCTCGAGGCCATCGCATCAGCCAATCCCGGCGACGTGCTGGTGATCGACAACGGCGGCCGCCTCGATGAAGGGTGCATCGGCGACCTGGTGGTTGGCGAAGCGCACATGAGCCGCCTGGCCGCGACGCTGTGCTGGGGCGCACACCGCGACACGTCGGCGATTCGCGCCATGGGCGCCAAGGTGTGGAGCCTGGGCACCTGTCCCAACGGTCCGCTCGAGCTGCGGCCGCGCGAGGCCGACGCGCTCACGCACGCGCGGTTTGGCGCCGTGACGGCGACCGCCGGCGACATCGCCTTTGCCGATGATGACGGCGTGGTGTTTGTGGGCCTGACCCACCTCGCCGAGGTCATCGAGGCGGCGCGGGACATCGCGGTTCGCGAGGGCGCGCAGGCCGCCCGCCTGCTGAAGGGCGAACACTTGCGATCGCAACTCGACTTGCACGGCTACCTCGCCAGGCGCGCGGCGAATCCCGCCTACACGTTCCGGGATCACTTGAAGTCGTTCGGCGGCGCGATCGAGATTTGACCCGGTAAGCGTTTTCGTCCGTGCTCTCGTCCAATCAAGGCTGGAGGGGGCATGCTGCAGGATCTTCGCTACGGACTTCGCCTCATGGCCCGGCGGCCGGGCTTTGCCGCCGTCGCCGTGGTCACCCTGGCGCTCGGCATCGGCACGACGACCGCCATCTTTGCCGTGACCGACCGGGTGCTGCTGCGCCCGGTGCCCTATGCCGACCCAGGCCGCCTGGCCGTGATCTGGGAGACCCCGCCCAACCACCCCTTGCCGATCATGTATGCGTCACCGCCTAACCTGCACGAGTGGCAGGTGCGGTCGCGGACCTTCGAGACCATGGGCGGCTTCCAGTGGCGGGACGTCACGCTCGGCGGGACCGAACCCGAACGCATCCGCGGCGCGCGGGTCACGGCCGGTCTGCTGCCGGCACTCGGCGTGCAGCCGCGACTCGGGCGGCTATTCCTTCCGGAAGAAGACCGCGCCGGAGCCAGGCCGGTGGTCCTGATCAGCGACGCCCTGTGGCGCCGCCGCTTCCAGCAGGACCCAGCGATTCTCGGGCGCGCCGTGCCGATCGACGGCGTGCCGACCGAGATCGTCGGGGTGATGCCGCCCGACTTCGAGTGCCCGCCGGCCGTGGTGCTGCGCGGTCCCGCGCCGGCGGAGCGGGCGGAGTTGTGGGTGCCGCACGCCACCAACCTCGAGTCCGGCCAGCGCGGCGCGCATTACCTCGCGGTGATCGGCCGGCTGCGGCCCGGCGCCACGTTCGATGTCGCGCACCGCGAGATGAACGGGATTCAGGCGCAGATCGAACGAGAGAATCCGAGCTACCTCGGCTGGCGGGCCACCGTGATCCCCCTCGTGACGCAGGTCACCGAAAACTCGCGCCGCGCGGTCACGCTGCTGGTGGCCGCGGTGGCGTTCGTCCTGCTGCTCGCCTGCGCGAACGTGGCCAATCTGCTGCTCGCGCGCGGCGTCGGGCGCCGACGCGAGTTCGCCATTCGCACCGCGCTGGGCGCCGGGCGCGCGCGCCTCGCCGTCCAGGTGATCGCCGAGTGCCTCGCGCTGGCGCTGGCCGGCGGAGTGGTCGGTCTCGCCGCCGCCGCCGGCCTGGTCAAGGTGATTGCCCTGCTCGGCCCGGCGTCGATGCCGGGCCTCCGCGACGTGACGATCAACGCGCGCACCGCCGGCTTCGCCATCGGCGCGTCGCTCCTGGCCGCGGTGCTGGCCGGCGCCATCCCGGCGGCCGGCGTGATCCGCGGCCGCCTCGTCGCCTGGCTGGCCGACCGCTCCGGAGGATCGGCGCCCGGCGCGGTGCGGGCGCAGCGGGCCCTGGCCGTCGGTCAGATCGCGATGGCCGTGGCGCTGCTGGTCACCGCGTCCTTGCTCGTGGAGAGCTTCCGCCAGCTGCGCGCCGTCGATCCGGGATTCGAACCGGCCCGCGTGACCACTGCGAAGGTCACGATTCCGACCTCGCGCTATCCCGACGCCGCCGCGCGCGTGCGCTTCGTCGAGAACCTGCTCGCCGGGATGGCCGCCATGCCGGGTGTGGTCTCGTCCGGGGTGATCGACGCGGTGCCGATCGCCGACAACCGGCAGGGCACCAGCTTCGAACGCCTGGACGGCCCCGCCGCCGACCCGTCGGCGCCACAGAACGCCAACGTCGCGTGGATCACCGAGGGCTACTTCGAGTCGATGGGCGTGCCGCTGCTGGCGGGCAGGGCGATCACCGAACGGGACAGCGCGGCCACCGATCGCGTGGTGGTGATCAACCGGCGGCTCGCCCGGCAGGTCTTCGGCGACGCCGATCCGATCGGGCGGCTGGTGCGGGTCGGCACGTCCGCACAGGCGCCGTTTCAAGTGGTCGGCGTGGTCGGTGACGAGCGGCACACCGGCGTCGACACCGAGGCCACCGCGTCGTTCTTCCTCCCTTACCGGCAGGTGCCCGCGGTGAACAACCTCGCTCTCGTCGTCCGCACCGCCGCGGCGCCGGCGCCGGCGGCATCCCCCCTGGGGTCGCTGCTCGGTCCGTTGACCGCGAGCGTGTCCAGCGTCGTGGGACTCGACGGCACCAGCCGCGCTGTGCGCGACGTCGTCCGCCGTCTCGACCCCGACATCGCGCTCTTCCAGGTCCGAACCATGGAGCAGGTGGTGGACGCGGCCGTGGCCACGCCGCGCTCGATGGCCTGGCTGCTGTCGGTGTTCGCGTTGTCGGCGTTGATGCTCGCGGCGATCGGTGTGTTCGGCGTGATGAGCCACGCAGTGAGCCAGCGCACGCGCGAGATCGGTGTGCGCATGGCGATTGGCGCCAGCCCGATCCGCATGATGACGGCGGTGCTTGGCGAGGGCCTCTCGCAGGTCGTGCTCGGACTGCTGCTGGGCTTGGCGTTGTCAGTGGTGACGTCACGGTTGCTGGCCGGCCTGCTGTTCGGCGTGTCGGCACTCAGCCCGGCGCCCTACCTCGTGGTGATGGCGCTGCTGATGCTGGTGTCGCTGGCGGCGTGCCTGTGGCCGGCGCGCCGCGCGATGCGCGTCGACCCGGCCATCGCACTGCGTGCCGACGGATAGCTGCGGGCGCGGTATACAATGCCGCTAACCCCTGAATGACACGCCAGTATTGCCACATTGGCTCCAGCACTGTTGCCTATCTTGATTCGGCCCCTGGCGACAGCTCGCTGCGGACCTACGTGCTGCTGCACGCGTTTCCGCTCGGCGCCAACCAGTGGGAACCGCAAATGCGCAGCATTCCCGCTGGCTGGCGGCTGATTACCCCCGACCTGCGCGGCTTCGGCGGCTCGACCGAGCTCGATTCGCTGAGCGCGCTGGCGATTACCGACTACGCCGACGACGTGGTCGATCTGTTGGCCGAGCTGTCGATCGCGCGTGCCGTCATCGGCGGGCTGTCGATGGGCGGCTATGCCGCGCTGGCGTTGCTCCAGGGGGCGCCGCAAATCATCGAGGGACTGGTGCTGGCCGACACCCGCGCCACCGCCGACTCGCCGGAAGGCCGCGCCAACCGCCGCAATATGCTGGCCCTGGTCGACCGCGAAGGACCGTCGGGCGTGGCCCGCGAGATGATGCCCAAGCTGCTGGGCAAGACGACCCGCGAGACGACCCCGGCCATCGAAGCCCAGGTCCGCCGGCTCATCAAGCAGCAGTCGCCGGTAGCGGTCCGCGGCGCCATCCACCGCATGATGCACCGGCCCGACACGACGGCCCTGTTGCCGCACGTGACCGTGCCGACGCTGGTCATCGTCGGTGACGAGGACGAGCTGACGCCGCCGGACGAATCCCGCCGTATGGCCGAGGCGGTGCCTGGCGCCACCCTCGTCACCATCCCCGGTGCCGGTCACCTCTCGAACCTCGAGCAGCCGGATGCATTCAACGCCGCGTTGAACGCATTCTTGGCTAAGCTCTAAGGACGATGCGGTTTTTCACGGTTGTCCTCCTTCTGTTGATCACGGTTACCCACCCCGCGGCGCAAGAGCCGGCGCCGGTCGCAGTGGATCCGCTGCACAAGCCGTTCGACGAGATTCTCGACCTCTACGTCCGCGACGGCCTCGTCTACTACTACGCGCTGCGCCAGGAGCGGGCCAAGTTCGATCGCTACGTCGCCGCGCTTGGCGCCGTTGGCGCCGACACCGTGGCCAAGTGGCCGCAACCACGCCGGCTGGCCTACTGGATCAACGCCTACAACGCGTTCGTTATGCGCACCGTGATCGACCATTACCCGATCCGCGGCAAGGCCGCCGACTACCCGGCCAACAGCATTCGCCAGATCTCCGGCGCCTTCGAGCGGCGCACCTTCCGTGCCGCCGGCCGGATGTTGACCCTCGATGCCATCGAACGAGATGTCATCGCCGGCTTCGACGACCCGCGCGCCTTGCTGGCGCTCAGCCGCGGCGCCGTCGGCGGCAGCCGCCTCAAGAGCGAAGCGTTCACGGCCGACCGGCTCGACCAGCAGTTGACGACGATGGCCGGCGAGCTGGTGACGCGGCGGGAACTGGTGGAGGTCGACGCCATCAACAACCGGCTGTCGGTGAACCCGATGTTCTCGTGGCGAGAGGACCTGTTCGCGCGAACCCTCGCTCATCGCGCGCCGGATCTGTACGCATCGCGCAGCCCGTTGGAGCGGGCCGTGCTGGCGCTGATCGAACCGTTGATCGTGCCGGGCGAGCGCGAGTTTCTGCGCAAGAACGGATTCAGCATGGTGTTTCACGAGTTCGATTGGCGGCTGAACGATCTGACCGGTCGCTGATCTGGTGTTCTCGCGACGTGTTGATCTTGTGATTTGGGTTCCGGATTTGGGGATTTGACGATCTATGGATTTACTGCTCGCGGGTAAGGTCGCGGTCGTGACGGGTGGCAGCCGGGGGTTGGGGCTGGCGGCGGCGCAGGCGTTGATTGCCGAAGGTGCGCATGTCGTGATCTGCGCGCGGGGCGCCGAGCAACTGCAGCTGGCGGTCGAGCAGTTGCGCGCGGCCGCGGCGAACGGGGCTCGCGCCGAAGCGGTGACCGCCGACGTCGCGACTCAGCACGGCGTGGCGGCGGTCATCGACGCGGCGGTCAAGACCTTTGGGCGGCTGGACGTGCTGGTCAATAACGTCGGCGTGGCGAAGGGCGGCGACCTCGAAGCGACCAGCGACGCCGAATGGCACGAAGCGTTCGATCACACCTTGTTTCCCGCGATTCGCGCCTCGCGCCTGGCCGCGCCACACCTGCGCAAGCAGGGCGGCGCGATTGTGATCGTGTCGTCGATCTTCGGTCGCGAAGCCGGCGGCCGCATGACCTACAACGCGGTGAAGGCCGCGGAGATCAGCCTGACCAAGTCGCTGGCGCAGCAACTGGCGAAGGATCAGATCCGCGTCGTCTCGGTTGCTCCCGGCTCGATCATGTTCGAGGGCGGTTCCTGGTGGAAGCGCCAGCAGGCCGACCCCACGGGCATCGCCGAGTTCGTCAGCCGCGAGTTGCCGTTCGGCCGGTTCGGCCGGCCCGAAGAAGTCGGCGCCGCCATCGCCTTTCTCGCCTCACCCAAGGCCAGTTGGATCAGCGGCACCACCGTGGTGGTGGATGGCTGCCAGTCGCGGATGTTCTAAGCCGTCGATCCACCGATCGGCCGCCGGCGGTGCTTACTCGCCGGCCGCGCGCCGGAACCACACGTAGTACACCGGCAGTCCCAACAACACCACGCCGAACGTGATCGAGGTCCACACTGGATCCGTGATCAGCGCGTTGATGACCAGGTACACGGCGGCGGCAACGAAGACAGCCGGCACGAACGGGTATCCGACCACCTTGTACGGACGATTGAGATTGGGCTGCGACTTGCGCAGCGTGTAAATGGCAGCCACGCTCAGGGCATAGAACGGCCACATCGCCAGCACGAACGTGTCGGTCAGTTGCTCGAAGGTCTGCGTCATGACCATCGCCACACCCAGTACCGTAGCCAGGGCGATGGCGAGGTACGGGGTCTTCCAGGTCGGATGCACCCTGGCGATCGGCGCAAACAGCAGCTTGTCGTCGGCCATCGCGAAGAAGATGCGCGGCGAGGCGAGCATGCTGCCCATCAGCGACCCGAACGTCGACACCATGACCACCACGGCGATGAACGAGACCCCGACCTGGCCGAACAGCGCGCCCATGGTGTCGGCGGCAATCAGCGGCGAGCTGGCCATCTTCTCGATCGGGCTGACATACAGGTAGGCCGCGTTCGCCAGCACGTAGATGGCGATGATCATCACCGTGCCGATGATGATCGCGCGTGGCAGGTTGCGCTGCGGGTCCTTGACCTCGCCGCTGGCAAAGGTCAGGTCGGCGAAGCCGTCGTACGCCCACATCACCGAGATCAGCGCCAGGCCAAACACCCCGGCGTCGACCGCCGCGCCGTTCGAGGCCAGGTGGCCGAACGAGGCGCCGGCGTTGCCGCCCAGCAGGAACGACGCCAGCACCAGCAGCGCCAGCGCCCCGAACTTGGTGATGGTCGAGATGCCGGCGAACAGCGCCCCCAGGTGGACGCCGACGATGTTGGTGGCGCCGGCAAAGATGATGGCGCCGGCCGCCAGATAGTCCGCCCACGCCGGATGGGCGATGGGATCGAGCCCGAAGACCCTCATGAAGTACTCGCCGAACACCGACGAGATGCCGCCGAGCGCCGCCGCGCGGATCAGCACCAGTTGCGCCCACCCGTACAGGAAGCCGAATGGCCGGCCCCAGCCCTCGCGCAGATAGACGTACATGCCGCCGGTTTCGGGCATGGCCGCCGACAGTTCCGCGAAGGCCAGCGCGCCGCACAAGACGATGATGCCGCCGACGATCCAGACGCCCATCATCAGCATGGGATCGGGCACCCGGGTGGCAATGCCGGCGGGCGTGCGGAAGATACCGCCACCGATGGTGATGCCGATGACGATGCCAATCGAACTCAACAGGCCGAGGCGGCGGACGAGAGTAGGCATGGTTGTTGGGAACTATAATGGAAACCATGAACCGACTCGCCTCGATTCTGCTGTTGGCGCTCTTGCTGCCCGCCGCCGCGATGGCGCAAGAGCCGGGGGTGGACGAAGAGGAATGCAAGGGGCAGGACTCGCCGCTCCTGTCGCGGATGCCCGGATGTGGCATCTTCGAGTGCTCGAAGAAGGACTTCGACGCGTTCGACCTGGTCATCAACAAGGCCGGCGAAACGCAGTCGCTCGAGGGCGCCGGACAGCGGTTGAATTACGTCTGCCCCGCCACCAGCTCGCCGTTGCAGTTGCTCCGCAACACCGAAGCGGCGCTGCGCCAGGCCGGCTACTCGGTGGTGTTCAGCGGCCGGCACGAAGCCGACGAGTTCCCGGCCGTGACCGCCCGCAAGGGCTCCCAGTGGATTGCCGTGCAGACCTCGATGTTCAACGAGTTCCCGACCTACCTGATGACCACCGTGCTGGTGAAGGAAATGGCGCAGGAGATGTCGGCCAGCGCCCAGGCCATGTCGGACGCCATGATCAGGAGCGGCCGGCTCGACGTCTACGGCATTACCTTCGCGACCGGGCAGGCCGCCATCACGCCGGCCTCCGACGCCGTGCTCAACGACGTGCTGGCCGTGCTGTCAGCCAATCCGGACTGGAAGCTCAGGATTGAGGGCCATACCGACAACGTGGGCGACGCCGCCGCGAACCTGAAGCTTTCGAACGCGCGCGCGGCCGCGGTGGCGGCATGGCTGACCGGCAAGGGCATCGACGCGACCCGGCTGACCACGGCCGGCCTGGGCGACACCCAGCCGGTGGGCGAGAACACGACCGAGGATGGCCGTGCCCGCAACCGCCGCGTCGTGCTGGTGAAGATGTAGCATCCGCCTTTAGGCGGATGGATCAGCTTTTGTTCTTTGTTCGCCCTTTCGTCCAATGATCGTGTAGCATTGCACACGATTACCTATGGCGTCAGATAAAGCGACGCTGCCCGCACGGCGCTCGCTCGAACACAAGCAGATAGCCCTCCAGAGCGCCCTTCAGGTCCTGGCCTCAGGCTCGGCCATCGACCGGCCGGATACTCCAGACGAAGTGGTGACGGCGGTGCGGCGGCTGCCTGCGGTCGAGGCGGCGTACGCCGCGTTCCCGGCAGGCATTGATGCCCGGCTGCGTGCCGCGTTCGAAGCGCGCGGCGTCCAGCAGTTGTATACGCACCAGGCCGAGTCGTTCGACCTGGTGGCCCAGGGCAAGCAGGTCGTCGTCACGACGCCAACGGCGTCGGGCAAGACGCTGTGCTACAACCTGCCGGTTCTCGATCGCATTCTGAAGAACCCGGCGACCCGCGCGCTCTACCTGTTTCCAACCAAGGCGCTGGCGCAGGACCAGATGGCCGAACTGCACGAGCTGGTCGGGGCGATTGGCAACGCCAGTGGTGAAGAAATCGGCGTGCACACCTACGACGGCGATACGCCGCAGGATGCGCGCCGCACCATCCGCACCAAGGCCCACATCGTGCTCAGCAATCCCGACATGGTGCATTCGGGGATCCTGCCGCACCATCCGCGCTGGGCCAAGCTGTTCGAGAACCTGCAGTTCATCGTCATCGACGAACTCCACGCGTATCGCGGCGTCTTCGGCAGCCACCTGGCCAACGTGTTGCGGCGGCTGCAGCGTATCTGCCGGCACTACGGCTCCGATCCGCAGTTCATCTGCTCGTCGGCGACCATTGCCAACCCGTCGGAACTGGCCGAGCGGCTGGTGGAGCGTCCGTTCTCGCTGGTCGCAAAGAGCGGCGCCCCGAGGGGCGAGAAGTACTTTGTCTTCGTCAACCCGCCGGTGGTCAATCGCGAGTTGGGGATTCGCCGCTCGTACGTGGCCGAATCGCGGCGGGTGGCCGGCGAGTTCCTGCGCCGCAACCTGCAAGTCATTGTCTTCGCGCAGAGCCGGCTCACGACCGAAATCCTGACCACCTACCTGAAGGAGGATTTCGAGGACGTGCCAGGGATGCCCGAGCGCATTCGCGGCTACCGTGGCGGCTACCTGCCGTTGCGCCGGCGCGAAATCGAGAAGGGCTTGCGCGCCGGCCAGGTGCGGGGCGTGGTGTCGACCAATGCGCTCGAGCTGGGCATTGATATCGGCGCCCTCGACGTGTGCGTGATGGCCGGCTACCCGGGCACCATTGCCTCGACCTGGCAGCGCGCCGGCCGCGCCGGCCGCCGCACCGGCCAGTCGGCGGCGGTCATGGTGTCGTCGAGTTCGCCGATCGACCAGTTTGTCGTCCGCCACCCGTCGTATTTCTTCGACGCGTCGCCCGAGCATGCGCTGGTCAACCCCGACAACCTGCACATCCTCGTGGACCACGTGAAGTGCGCGGCGTTCGAACTGCCGTTCACCACCGAGGAGTCGTACGGCCAGGTCCACCCCAACGCGCAGAGTCCGCGCGTTGGGGGCCCCGGGGTGAACGTCCAGGAAGTGCTCGGCGTGCTGCAGGAGTCGGGACTGGTGCACCGCTCCGGCCAGGACGATGCGGCGGGGCAGTGGCACTGGACGAGCGAATCGTATCCGGCCAACGCGGTCAGCCTGCGATCGATCTCGTCCGACAATTTCGTGATTACCGATCACACCAGCGGCGCGAAGGTGATCGGCGAAACCGACTTCACCAGCGCGCTGTCGACCCTGCACCCCAAAGCCATCTACATGGTGGAAGGGAAGATCTTCCAGGTGGAGGAACTCGACTTCGTCGGCCGCAAGGCGCACGTCAGGGAAGTGGACTGCGACTACTACACCACGGCGATCACCTACACCAAGGTGACCATTCTGGACCGCTTTGCCGCCGACGCGCCCCACGTCGCGTTGCACGGCGAGGTGCACGTGGTGTCGCGGGTGGTTGGTTTCAAGAAGATCAAGTTCCACACCAACGAGAACGTCGGTTCTGGCGAGCTCGACCTGCCCGAGCAGCAGATGCACACCACGTCGTACTGGCTCGAGATTCCGCTGCCGGTGATGAACGCGCTGCCCTATGCTGCCGACGATCGCCGCGATGGGGTGGTCGGGCTCGCGTTTGCGATGAAGCAGGTCGCGCAGTTGCTGCTGATGTGCGACGCGCGTGATATCGGCCTCTCGGTGAACACGGGCGATCAGGACCAGTCCGGAACGGACTGGTCGAGCCGAAGCGCCGAAGGCGCGAAGGCGGATATCCCCCGGGTCTTCATCTACGACGCCTACCCCGGCGGCATAGGCTTCAGCGCCCCCTTGTGGGGCATGCAGCAGGAGCTGTTGTCGAAGACGAGCGCGCTGATTGCCGGTTGTGACTGCGAAACCGGCTGCCCGATGTGCGTCGGACCGATTGGCGAGACCGGTCCACTGGCGAAGACCGTCGCGTTGCGGTTGCTCGAGCACCTGCTGAACGGCGCCAACGAACTGCCGCCGCCGGCCCTGGCGGCCGCCGAAGAAGAAGTGCCGTTCTAGCGATGTCGACACTCGACCGGTTGCGCGGAATTGTCCAGGGGACGCGGCCTGCGGCCGTTCCGGTCATTTCACCAGAACTGCACCCGGTACCGGACGTTGTGCCGGAAGGCCGGAACTTCAGTTCCGGCGCCGGCCATCACGACATCGCGACCGCCGCATCAACCCTCGGCGGCGCCGTCGTCGAACGCGCCGAGGGCGCCGTCATCCTCGTCGATCGCGAATATCGTGCGAACGATCTTCACGGCCGCCGCCGCATCGGCGACATCATCGACACCATCCAGGACGGGCGCGAGGCGCTGGCGACCCTGAGGTCGGCCTGGCCCACCTCCGCCACGGCTACGGTGGGCAAGTCGGCGGCAACCCTCGGCAAACCCCTGCTCTTCCTCGACCTCGAAACCACCGGGCTCTTCACCGGCGCCGGCACGCAGGCGTTCCTGGTGGGCTGTGCCGCGATCGACGGGGACTCGATTCGCGTGCGCCAGTTCCTGATGCCGGGCTTCGAGCATGAACGCGCCGTGCTGGCGGAACTGGCGGCGTGGGCGGACTCGCATGGCGCGCTGGTCACCTACAACGGCAAGACGTTCGACGTACCGTTGATCGAGACCCGGTTCATGTTTCACCGGTTGCCGTTCCCGATGGCCGAGACGCCGCACCTCGACATGCTGCATGCGGCGCGGCGGTTGTGGCGCGGCCGGCCGAACACGGCCGGGCCGGATCCGGATGAAAGCAGTTGCTCGCTGTCGGTGCTCGAGAAGCACCTGGCCGGCCTGCACCGCATTGGTGACGTGCCGGGGTTCGAGATCCCGTCGCGTTACTTTCAGTTCGTGCGCGATGGCGACGCGCGGCCGCTCGAGGCCGTGCTCGAGCACAATCGCCTCGACTTGATCTCGCTGGCCGCGGTCATGGCGCGCGCCTTGACCCTGATCGAACGCGGACCCATCGAGTCGTCTCACCCGCAGGAATGTTACGGCCTGGCTCGCCTTTACGAGCGCGCCGGCGTTACGGAGAACGCCGAGGCCGCGTTGCTGCGCAGCATCGACCTGGCCGGGCGGGCGGGAACCGAGCCTGAGGTACACGGGGATGCGCTGCGTCGCCTCGCCTGGCTGCGGCGCCGGGCCGGCCGGGTGCACGAGGCGGCCGAGGCGTGGCGTGCCCTCGCCGCGCTACCGCGTTGCGCCGCGGCCCTTCGCCGCGAGGCGAAGGAAGCGCTGGCGATCTACCACGAGCACCGTTCGCGCGACCTCGGCACGGCGCGTTCGCTGGTGCTGGATGTGTTGAAGGACGACCCGATGGGCCGCCGCAAGGCCGACGCGGAGCACCGCCTGCAGCGGCTTGAACGGAAGATCGCCGTACGCGAACAGGGCGGCCTGGTGGCCGCCCTGGACGAAACGTTGAGCTCGGGCCCGCTCTAGCTGGGCTTCTTCTTGGCGGCCTTGGCCTTGGTTTCCTTGATCGCCTTGTCGGCGGTCTTGCGTGCCTCGACCGTCTGCGCGCCGAACTTCTTGGTGAAGCGCGTGATGCGGCCTTCGGTGTCCAGCAGCTTCTGGCGGCCGGTGAAGAAGGGGTGGCAGCTCGAGCACACGTCGAGGTGCAGGTCCTTGCTGGTGGACTTGGTCATCCACTTCGCGCCACACGCGCAGTGGGCTTCGACTTCGAGGTATTCCGGGTGAATGTTCGGCTTCATGTCAGCGTCCTTTCGCTGGATCCGGAGCGGTAGGCTCACTTTCCAGCACGCTAGGGAAACTCAGATTCTACCACGCGGCGCAGGTCCGGCTAAAGCCGGACGCTACATATGGCGTCCGCCCGAGCTCAGGTGCGGCTCAAGCCGGACGCTACAGGTGGCGTCCGCCCGAGCGCAGGTTCGGCTAAAGCGCGACTCTACACAGGGCGTCCGCCCGATGTGGTGTGGTGTCCGCCTTTAGGCGGACCCTCAGAATTTCGGGATTTGCTGGGTAAAACAGTGAATCGCGCCCAAACCCCAGATCAGGGCACGGCAATCCACGCCAATCACCTCGCGTCCGGCAAGGTGGCGCCGCAGCACGGCCATGGCCTGGCGGTCGCGAGAGCGCTGGCCAAACGTCGGCACCAGCAGGGCGCCGTTCACGAAATAGAAGTTGAGGTAAGTCGCCGGCAACCGCTGCCCGTCGTACGACACCGGCTTCGGCATGGGCAACTCCACCACCTTGAAGGGCCGGCCGTCCTGGTCGCGCGCCTTGTCGAGTGCCCGACGGGCCTTCTGCAGGACCGCGTAGTTGGCATCCCGCCGGTTGGTCTCCATTCCGATCGCGATGGTCCGTTCGTCGAGGAAGCGCGCGAGGTCGTCGATGTGTCCGTCGGTGTCGTCGCCCTCGATGCCGTCGCCGAGCCACACCACGTGCCGCTGCCCGTAGTAGTCGCGCAGGAAGGTCTCGATTCGCCTCTTGGCCTGCGCCTGCCCACCGTAGCCTTGGTGAAGGTGGGCGTTGCGGTTCTTGTTCAGCAGGCACGAGGTGGTGGTCAGTACGGTGCCGGCGCCGTTGAAGTCGACGGCACCGCCCTCCATCACGATCCCCGGATAGAACACGGGCAGGCCCAGGTGTTCGGCAATCCGCGTCGGGACGGCATCGTCGGCATCATAGGGCGGGTACTTGCCGCCCCAGGCGTTGAAGCCCCAGTCGACGATGGCGGCTTCGGTCCGGCCGCGGCGGGTCCTGAGCACGAACGCCGGGCCGTGATCGCGCGCCCAGCACTCGTTGGTCTTGATGTGATGGAAATGGACCCGGCCGAGTGGCACCTTGCGCGAGCGGAGGAACTCGCGCACCAGCCGCTCGTAGTTGCCGTTGGGCACGTTCAGATGGACTTCTTCACGAGTGACGAGGACGCGGATGAGGCCGGCGATATCTTCGATGGCTTCGTGATGGCGATCGGGAAACGAGATGCCTTCCGGCCGCGGCCACGAAATCAGCGTGCCGCGGTGGGGGTGCCATTCCGGCGGGAACGTGAAGCCGTAATCCGCCGGCGTGCCCTTGAGCGCGCGTGCGCGGGTCGTCATCAATCGGAGAAGCGCTTGGTGAGATCGCCGTAGGCGTCGATGCGGCGATCGCGCAGGAACGGCCAGTGGGTGCGGCTGAACTCGACGTTGGCCAGGTCGCACGGCACCACCAGCACGGCTTCCTTGTCGCTCGGCGCGCGCTCGACCACCTGGCCGTTGGGCGAGGCGACGAACGACTGGCCCCAGAACACCAGGCCGTCCCTGTCGACGGGCGCGCCGTTGCTGCCCTTGATGAACTCGTGGCCAATGCGGTTGGGCACACACACGTAGCAGCCGTTGGCGACCGCGTGGCTGCGCTGAATCAGCTCCCACGAATCGTGCTGCGCCACGCCGTACTGCTTCTTCTCGGACGGGTGCCAGCCGATCGCGGTGGGGTAGAACAGGATCTCGGCGCCCTGCATGGCGGTCAGGCGCGCGCCCTCGGGAAACCACTGATCCCAGCAGATCAGCACGCCGATCGTCGCCACCTTGGTCTTCCAGGCGCGGAAGCCGGTGTCGCCGGGCGTGAAGTAGAACTTCTCGTAGAACAGCGGGTCGTCGGGGATGTGCATCTTGCGATACACGCCCATCAGCGAACCGTCGGCATCGATCACGGCGGCGGTGTTGTGATACACGCCGGCGGCGCGTTTCTCGAACAGCGAGGCCACGATCACCGCGCGATACTTCTTCGCCAGCCTGCCGAAGGCGTCGGTTGACGGCCCGGGAATAGCCTCGGCCAACGCAAAGAACCGATGCTCTTCGCTCTGGCAGAAGTACTGCGACCGGAACAGCTCCTGCGTGCAGACGATCTTCGCGCCCTTCTTCAGGGCGCGCTCGAGCAGCGTCAGTTGTTTGGCGAGATTCTTCTTCGGGTCTTCGCCGCACGCCATCTGCGTGAGGCCCACCTTCACCGTCGTCGACGCGGACATGGCGTTATTCTAAACAGGAGATCAGGAGATCAACAGATCAAAAGCATGGCTTCTGACCTCTTGATCTCTTGTTACTTCCCTTGTTGCATGGCCGACAGGAACTCGGCGTTGGTCTTGGTCTTGCTCATCTTCGAGAGCAGCAGTTCCATGGCCTCCACCGGCGACAGCGGCGTCAGCACGCGGCGCAGCACGTAAACGCGGGCGAGGTCTTCCTTCGACAGCAGCAGCTCTTCCTTGCGGGTGCCGCTCTTCTGGATGTCGATGGTCGGGAACACGCGGCGGTCGGCGAGCTTGCGGTCGAGGTGCACTTCCATGTTGCCGGTGCCCTTGAACTCCTCGAAGATCACCTCGTCCATGCGCGAGCCGGTATCGACCAGCGCGGTGGCGACGATGGTCAGCGAGCCGCCCTGCTCGATGTTGCGGGCGGCGCCGAAGAACCGCTTCGGCCGTTGCAGGGCGTTACTGTCGACGCCGCCCGACAGCACCTTGCCCGAGGTCGGGACGATGGTGTTGTAGGCGCGGGCCAGGCGGGTGATCGAGTCGAGCAGGATGACGACGTCCTTCTTGTGCTCGACCAGGCGCTTGGCCTTCTCGATCACCATCTCGGCGACCTGCACGTGGCGCTGGGCCGGTTCGTCGAACGTCGACGACACCACTTCGCCCTTCACCGAGCGCTGCATGTCGGTCACTTCCTCGGGCCGCTCGTCGATCAGCAGCACGATCAGGTAGACCTCGGGGTGATTGGTCGTGATGGCGTTGGCGATCGACTGCAGCAGCATGGTCTTGCCGGTGCGCGGCGGCGCCACGATCAGGCCGCGCTGGCCCTTGCCGAGCGGCGTCATCAGGTCCATGACCCGGGTCGACAGGTTCTCGGGGTCGGCTTCGAGGCGGATGTGTTCCTGCGGGTAGAGCGGCGTCAGGTTCTCGAAGAACACGCGCTCCTTGCCGCGGGCCGGCGGCTCGAAGTTGATGGCCTCGACCTTGATCAGCGCGAAGTAGCGTTCGCCTTCCTTGGGCGAGCGGATCTGGCCGGAGATGGTGTCGCCGGTGTGCAGGTCGAACTTGCGAATCTGTGAGGGGGAGACGTAGATGTCGTCGGGGCCGGCGAGGTAGTTGTAGTCGGGCGCGCGCAGGAAGCCGAAGCCGTCGGGCAGCACTTCGAGCACGCCCTCCGAGAAAATCAAGCCGGCCTTCTCGGCCCGGGCTCGCAGGATCTCGAAGATCAGCTCCTGCTTGCGCATGCCGGTGGCGCCCGGGATGTCCAGGTCCCTCGCGATCTTGGTCAGCGCCGTGACGCTGAGATCCTTGAGGGTCGACAGGTCGAGCGTGGTCGGTTCGTTCGGCGCGCCTTCGCGGCCGGAGGCCGCTTCCGCCTTCGCTGAAGCTGCGGCGGACTGGTCGGCGGGGTCCCGCCGAAGCTCGCTGGTTTTCTCACGAGCGGAGGCGGACGGGGCGGCTACCGCCGTGGTTTCGTCAGCGTTGCGATCAGCGTCCACAGTGCATCCAATCCTTCACCGGTCTCCGCCGACACGGGCGTCACCGGGCTTGAGTAAAGCCGTTCCAGTTCCGAGAGATGACGATGCCGCTCGGCACGCGTCAGTTTGTCGACCTTCGTTGCCACCACATGGCGCTCGATGCCCATCCGGCTCAACCACGTCCAGGCGATGCGATCCGCATCCAGCCCCGGATGCCGGCTGTCGACCAGCGCCAGCACCCCGCAAAAACAACCTTCCGCTCGCGCCGGCCCGGCGGTGCCAGGCCGCTCGCTGGCAGGCGGCCCGTCCAGCTGGTGGTCCGGGTCGGCGTGCCGGCTGCTGAAGTACTCCGCGGCCAGCGCGTCGAATTCCTGGCGGCTCTTCTCGCCTCCGCGTGCGTAGCCATAACCGGGGAGGTCGACCAGGTAAAACGGGGGCCTGCTCTCGACGGCCACCCGGTAAAAGTTCGCCAGGCGCGTCTTGCCGGGAGCGGCGCTGGTCCGCGCCAGTTTCCGGCGGACCAGGGCGTTGATTAGCGTCGACTTGCCGACGTTCGACCGGCCCACCATGGCCAACTCTGGAACGCCGTCGCGCGGAAACCCGGCGGTGCCGGCCGCGCTCGTAACGAACTCAGATGAGACCTTCAAACCAGGGCCACAGATGACGCAGATAACACAGAGTTCAAGACCTCAAACCGTCAAGCCCCCAAGACCTCAAGACCTCCGGTTCCATCAGTGCGTAATTGCGTCGGCCGACTCGTCGATGTCGGCGTCCGGAGTCGGCGTCAACGGCGTCAACGGCCCGGCGAGCGCGATCTTGAGCACTTCATCCATGTGGCTGACCATGTGGATGTCGAGCACGTCGAGCACGTTCTTCGGAATGTCGGCCAGATCCTTCTCGTTGTCTTTCGGCACCAGGATCGTCTTGACGCCGGCGCGATGCGCGGCCAGCAGCTTCTCCTTGACGCCGCCGATCGGCAGCACCTTCCCGCGCAGGGTAATCTCGCCGGTCATGGCGACGTCGCGTCGGGCCGGAATGCGGGCGAGCGCGGAAATCAGCGCCGTGGCCAAGGTGATGCCGGCGGATGGCCCATCCTTCGGGATGGCGCCCTCGGGAATGTGCACGTGGACGTCGACCTTGCGGTTGAAGTCCTTCTGGATGCCGAAGTCCTCGGCTCGCGAGCGGACGTAGCTCATTGCCGCCTGCGCCGATTCCTGCATGACATCGCCGAGCTTGCCGGTGAGGATCAGGCGGCCGCGGCCGGGCATCAGCGTGCACTCGGTGACCAGGATCTCGCCGCCGACTTCGGTCCAGGCCAGGCCGGTGGCGACGCCGATTTCGTTCTGCTCCTCGGCCACGCTCGGGCGGTAGCGCGGCACGCCGAGATACTCGGTGACCTTGTCCGCGGTAATCGTCTCGGAGGTCTGCGGGCCGTCGACCACGACCTTGCGCGCGACCTTGCGGCAAATCGAGTTGATCTCGCGCTCGAGGTTGCGGACGCCGGCCTCGCGGGTGTAGCGCTGGATCACGGTCTGGATCGCCTCGTCGGCGAAGGTGATGTTCTTCTCGGTCAGGCCCGAGCCTTCCACCGCCTTGCTGACCAGGAAGCGCTTGGCGATCTCGGTCTTTTCCTGCTCGGTGTAGCCGGCGAGCTGCAGCACTTCCATGCGGTCGCGCAGCGCCTGCGGAATGGTGTGCAGCACGTTGGCGGTGCAGATGAACATCACGTGCGACAGGTCGTACTCGACGTCGAGGTAATGATCGGCGAAGGTGTTGTTCTGCTCGGGGTCGAGCACTTCGAGCAGCGCCGCCGACGGGTCGCCGCGGAAGTCCATCGACATCTTGTCGATTTCGTCGAGCAGGAACACCGGGTTCATGGTCGTGGCCTTCTTCATCATCTGGATGATCTGGCCGGGGAAGGCGCCGATGTAGGTGCGGCGATGGCCGCGGATTTCCGCCTCGTCGCGCACGCCGCCCAGTGACAGCCGCACGAACTTGCGGTTCATGGCGCGGGCAATCGACTTGGCGAGCGAGGTCTTGCCGACGCCGGGCGGGCCGACGAAGGTCAGGATGGTCGCCTTCGGTTTCTTGACCAGGGCGCGCACCGCCAGGAACTCGAGAATCCGGTCCTTGATCTTGTCGAGGCCGTAGTGGTCCTCGTTGAGCACGATCTCGGCGTTCTTGAGGTCGCGGTTCTCCTTGGTCTTCTTGTGCCACGGCACCGCGATCAGCCAGTCGAGGTAGTTGCGCGAGACGGTGGCCTCGGCCGACATCGGCGGCATCGCCTCCAGGCGCTTGAGCTCCTGGATCGCCTTCTCCTCGACGTCCTTCGGCATCCGCGCCTGCTCGATCTTCTTGCGCAGGTCCTCGGCCTCGTTGCCCTTGTCGTCCTTGCGGCCCAGTTCCTTCTGGATCGCCTTCATCTTCTCGTTGAGGTAGTACTCTTTCTGCGCCTTCTCCATCTGCTTCTTGACGCGCGACTGGATGCGGCGGTCGACCTGCAGCTTGTCGACTTCGGCCTCGAGGATGCCGGCGATGCGGTTGAGGCGCTCGAGCGGCGAGACGATCTCGAGCAGGTTCTGCTTCTCGTCGATGCCGACCAGCAGGTGCGCCGAGATGGTGTCGGCCAGCTTGCCCGGGTCGTCGACCCGCACCGCCGCGATCATCGCGTCGTAGTGCAGGTTGTTCGACAGCTTGACGTACTGCTCGAACAGCGTCACCACCTTGCTCATGGTCTGCTCGACGTCGCCGGCGGCGTCCTTCTGCCGCTGCAGCACCTTCACCACCACGCGGTAGAAGCCCTTGTCTTCCTTCCACTCGATGACCCGGGCGCGGTCGACGCCTTCGACCAGCACCTTGATGTTGCTGTCGGGCAGCTTCAGGCTCTGCACCACGTTGGCGACGCAGCCCATGGTGAAGATGTCTTCAGCCTTGGGGTCGTCGGTCGAGGCGTCGTGCTGGGCGGCCAGGAAGATTCGCTTGTCCTTGCCGAGGGCATGCTCGAGCGCGCGAATCGACGAGGGCCGCCCGATGACGAACGGCATCATCATGTGCGGAAAGACGACGACGTCGCGGAGCGGGACGATCGGGAGGGTCTCGTAGACTTCGACCATATTGTTGGGTTCTATCGGGAGTCGGGAGTCGGCCGTCGGGAATGTGACTCAGGCGTTTGGTATTTCGGTTCCCGGTTCCCGTCTCCCGGTTGCCGACATGCTTCGTGCTAGCCGGCCTTCTCGATCACTTCGAGACCGGTGTTCTTGCTGATCACCATCTCGCGCGTGATGACCACTTCCCGCGCCTTCTTCTGGCCGGGCATCTGGTACATCAGGTCGAGCATCAGGTCCTCGATGATCATGCGCAGGCCGCGGGCGCCAATCTTGCGGGCCAGCGCCATTTCGGCAATCGCATCGAGCGAGTCGTCCGTGAAGCGCAGCTTCACGTTCTCGTACTCGAACAGCTTCTGGTACTGGCGCGTGATGGCGTTGCGCGGCTGCGTCAGGATCTGCACCAGCGCCGGGCGGTCGAGCTCGTGCAGCGTGCCCATGACCGGCAGGCGGCCGACGAACTCGGGAATCAAGCCGAACTTGATCAGGTCCTGGGGCTCGGCCTGCTCGAGAATGGCGCCGACGTCGAAGTGCTTGTTCGACTTGATCTCGGCCTTGAAGCCGAGCGTCTTCTTGCCGATGCGGCGTTCGACGACCTTGTCGAGGCCGACGAAGGCGCCGCCGCAGATGAACAGGATGTTGGTGGTGTCGATCTGGAAGAACTCCTGGTGCGGGTGCTTGCGCCCGCCCTGCGGCGGCACGTTGGCCACCGTGCCTTCCAGGATCTTCAGCAGCGCCTGCTGCACGCCCTCGCCCGACACGTCGCGCGTGATCGACGGGTTCTCGTCCTTGCGGCCAATCTTGTCGATCTCGTCGATGTAGACAATGCCCTGCTGGCACTTCTCGATGTCGCCGCCCGCCGCCTGCAGCAGCTTGAGGATGATGTTCTCGACGTCCTCGCCGACGTAGCCCGCCTCGGTCAGGGTCGTGGCGTCGACGATCGTGAACGGCACCGACAGCAGCTTGGCCAGCGTCTGCGCCAGCAGCGTCTTGCCCGAGCCGGTGGGACCGACCAGCAGGATGTTCGACTTGGTCAGCTCGACGTCGTGCCGGCTGCGCGGCTGCTTCTGGATCTCGAGCCGCTTGTAGTGGTTGTAGACCGCGACCGCGAGCTTCTTCTTGGTCAGTTCCTGGCCGATCACGTACTCGTCGAGGAACTTCTTGATCTCGGGCGGGGCCGGCAGCGACGTGCGGGTGCCGCGGTTGTCGAACCGGTTGTCGTCGGCAATGATGTCGTTGCACACCTCGACGCATTCATCGCAGATGAATACCGTCGGGCCGGCAATCAGCTTCCGGACGTCGTTCTGGTCTTTGTTGCAGAACGAGCAGCGCAAAATCTCGCCGCCGTCGCCGCTCTTTTTTACCATGCCGTATAACCTAGGTTACACCCGTTTCCGAATGACATCGTCAATAATTCCGTACTCTTTGCCCTGGTCGGCCGACATGATGTAGTCGCGTTCCGTGTCGTCCTGGATGCGCTTCATGTCCTGGCCCGTGTGATGGACCAGAATCTCGTTGATTCGCGCGCGCATGCGGATGATTTCCTTGGCCGCCAGGTCGATGTCGGTGGCCTGGCCGCCCAGGCCCGACATCCACGGCTGGTGGATGAGGATGCGCGAATTGGGCAGGGAAAACCGCTTGCCCTTGGTCCCCGCCGCCAGCAGCACCGCCGCAATCGATGCCGCCTGGCCGATGCAGATGGTCTGCACGTCGGGGCGAATGAACTGCATGGTGTCGTAGATGGCAAACCCGGCCGTAATCGACCCGCCAGGACTGTTCAGATAGAGCTGAATGTCCTTGTCCGGGTCCTCGGCTTCCAGGAACAGCATCTGGGCAATCGCCAGGTTGGCCACGCCGTCGTCAATCGGCGTGCCGATGAAGATGATGTTGTCCTTGAGGAGGCGCGAAAAGATGTCGTAGGCGCGCTCGCCGCGGTTGGTCTGTTCGACCACCATCGGCACCAGTTGGTTCTGATAGACGCTCATATGTGGGCTTCTCTACTGTTATCGGCTGAGACGCGGGGAAGTGCAATAGCCAAGCGGCCGGTCAGGATTTGGTGATCCTGGCCCGGGCCAGGACCAGGGACACGGCCTTTTCCCGGCGCAATCCGGCGGCCAGGCGGCCCAGCTCGCCGTCTTTCTGCAGCCGCGCCTTGATGCTGGGCACGGTGTGGCCGGTCTGTTCTGCATACCGCTGCAATTCGGCATCGAGGTCCTCGTCGCTGACCGTGACGTTCTCGCGCCGGGCAATCTCATCGAGCGCGATGGCCGAGCCCACGGCTTCGGTCGCTGGCGCGCGCTGGCCTTCGCGGAACGCGTTCCAGTCGATGTTGGCCTGGCGCGGATCGATTCGCTGTTCCATCAGCCGCCGCGCGAAATCCTCGAGCCGGCGATCGATCTCGCGCTCGACCAGCGACGCCGGCACGGGAAACGGCACCCGTGCTGCCAGCTGCTTCAGCAGGTCCTGGCGCAACTGGCGCTCCGCCGCGTGCATGGCCTCGTGCTCGAGGTCTTCGCGCACGCGCGCGCGCAGGGCGTCGAGCGAGTCGAACTCGCCCAGGTCCTTCGCCAGCTCGTCATCCAGCGGCGGCACGACGCGCTTCTTGATTTCCTTGAGGGTCACCGTGTAGTCGACGGTGCCGCCCGCCAGTTCGGCGATGGTGTAGTCGGCCGGATAGGTGATGGTGAAGCTCTTGGTGGTGCCGGGGGCCATGCCCAGCATCTCGGCATCGAAGCCCGGCGGGTTCGACGGCGCGCCGAGTTCGATCGACACCTGCTCGTGCTTTTCGCGCTCGCCCTGCTTGCCGTCCTTGTCGGTGCCCTGGCGCTCGAGGCTGATCACCACGGTGTGGCCGGCGTCGACCAGGCCGGTCTCGACCGCCTCGAAACGCGCGGCGCGTTCGCGCAGGCGTTCGAGCGACTGGTTGACCACGTCATCGGCAATCGTCGCCGCGGGCTGCGTCGCCTCGATGGTGGCCAGGTCGCCGGGATCGAACGGCGGCACCACGTCGAACGAGGCCTTGAAGGTGAGCGCCTTGCCCTCTTCGAGCACCAGGTCCTTGATCTCGGGCGTGTCGATCGGCTCGACGCTGCGCTCGACCAGCGCCTCGCCGACGGCCCTGCTGATCAGGGTCTCGGCGACGTCCTGCATGATCTCGCCCTTGAAGCGCTGGCGGACCACGGTGGCCGGTACCTTGCCGGGTCGGAAGCCGGGGATTTTCGCAGCGCGGCCAATGCGGGCCGCAGCGCGGCCGATCGCCTCGTCCACCACGGTGCTGGGGACTTCCACCGTGAGGTCACGGCGCGTTTCGTTCACGTCGACGATTTCTGATTTCATGATCTGTGTGATGGGAGCGCCCTTCGATTCGCTGCGCTCGTTCAGGGCACCATTCGTTCGCCCTCTTGAACTGGCCATGAGCGAGGCCCACTGGGCCGAGTCGACTGGTGCGAAAGAAGGGACTCGAACCCTTACAGCCTTTCGGCCACCGGCTCCTAAGGCCGGCGCGTCTGCCAATTCCGCCACTTTCGCGCGCGGACGATCCTAACGAGGTTAACACGGACGGGGCTCGATGTTCGACACCACGAGTTCCTCGACCGTTCCTCGCCGCCGGGCGTTCGAATTGACCGCCCGCCGGGCCGGGAACCGCCAGGCGCGCAGGCCGGCGGCCCGGGCCTCGGCATTGCCGTCATACAACCGGGCCACCGACGGGGCGGTTGAATTACTGAGCAGCACGTGGACGCCGCGCCGCGACAGTTCGATCAGCACTTGCTGCAGGTCTTGCTGGTCGGCGTCGGTAAAGCCGCGTCCCGTGTAGCCGCGGAAGTTCGCGGTCTTGCTGACCGGCGCGTAGGGCGGATCGAAGTACACGAAGTCGCCGGCCCGGGCGTCGTGCAGCACCCGATCGAACGCGGCGCGCTGCACCCGCACGTTGGGCCGCGTCAGCACCGCCGAGACCTCGGCCAGCAGCGCGCGGTCGACAATCCGCGGCCGTTCGTAGCGGCCCGGCGGCACGTTGTATTCACCACTCGAGTTGAGGCGGAACAGGCCGTTGTAGCCGGTCCGGTTAAGGTAGATCAGCATCGCCGCGAGGCCGGCGCCGTAGTCGGCGACCGCGCTGCCGGCGGCGCGCCAGTCGGCGCGCTGTGGGTTGAACTGGGTATCGCGCACGCGCAGGTAGTGCGCGCGCGGATCCCGGGCGTGGCCGTCGGCGAGTTCCTCGAGCGCGGCCAGCACCGCGGGCAGGGCATCGCCGACGCGCGCGTAACAGCCAATCAGGTCGGCGTTGTCGTCGCTCAGCGTGATCGGCCGGTTGTCCACGGTGCCGTGCGCCAGGAGATCGAAGAACACCGCGCCGCTGCCCACGAACGGCTCGAAGTAGCCGCCGGGGGCCGTCGGGTAATAGCGGCGCAGGACCGGCAGCAATTGCCGCTTGCCGCCAACCCATTTCAGAAACGGGCGCAGGCCCCGGCGTTCCACCCCGACATTCTAGTGGAGTGTCCGTTTGATAACTAAGCCAGGTCGGTCAGAATGACGAGTCGGCTTCGGTCCACCACCACAGCGCCAGCGCCATCGTCAGCAGCACGGCCGCCATGGCCACGGTCTGCACCTGCGACACCAGCCGGCCGCCGAGCTCCGTGCGCGCCGCCTCGGACACCGCGGCGAAGTCGATCGACACGGTGAGCAAGCCGAGCGACCAGGCGATGCCGACGAGTCCGGCCAGCACGACGAGCACGCCCGCCGCCATGGCCAGGTTGAATCCGAGGTCGACCGCGCGTTCGGTTCGCCAGCGGTCGCGCTGCACCATGGCCATGACGCCGGTCGTGAAGGCGGCAGAAGGGGCCGGCAGCTCGCGGCCGAGCAGGAAGCGCTCGATGTCGCGGGCCTGCTCGACGCGGCGCCGGCAGACGGCGCAGGTGTCGAGGTGTGCGCGCTCGCCGGCATCGGGCTCGGCCGAGCCGTCGGCGAAGCCTTCGATCAACGGTTCGAGGTGGTCGCAGTCCACGTCAGCGAAACTCCGTTTCGAGCAGGTGCCGCAGTTGCCGCTTGGCCCGGTGCAGGTGCGTCTTCACCGTGCCCATCGGCAGGTCCAGGGCGGCAGCCAGCTCGTCGTACTGCAACCCCTTCAAGTAGTGCCCGTTGATCAGTACCTGGTAGCGGATGGGCAACCGCTGGATGGCTTTGTCGAGGCGATCCTTCAGCGCCAGGTCCGCAAACGACCGATCATCAGTGCCCGGTTTCAATCGTGGCTCGGTCTCGCCGGGCGCCACCTCGTCCAGCGACGCGGTCGCCACTTCGGGCCGCGCCTGCGACAGCACGTTGACGGTGATCCGGTAGATCCACGTCGACAACCTGGCGTCGCCCCGGAAATAGGGCAGGCCGCGATGCACCTTCAGGAACACGTCCTGCGCCAGTTCTTCGGCCCGGGCGTGGTCGCGGACACTGCGCGCCGTGAGGGCGAACACCAGCCCCTTGAACTGGTCGACCAACTCGCGAAATGCGGTTTCATCGCCCTGCCGGCACCGCTCGATCAGCTCGTGCTCGGCCACCCCGCCGCGCATGGTCCGCGCCGCGGAGGCTCCGCTTTCGGTCGCCCTCATTCGCCGTCGGGAAGATTAGAGCGCGGGGCCACGGGTTTTGTTTCGCTCCCACCGCATCCGGCGCGTCGCGGGACCTCGGCTGAAACAATCCGGATGCGGACCCAGTCTAATCTCCCCAGTCTAGGATTGGAGACCTGATGTCACCCGAATTGTTCGCGATGATCTTCGTGCTCGTTGTCTTTGCCGGCGTCTTCATCGTGTTCATGGGCTTGCGGCAGCGGTCGCACCACCTCGAGATGCTGCACCGGGAGCGCATGGCGTTGATCGAGCGCGGCATCGTCCCCGGCCCCGAAGACGGGTTCGCGCATGGCGGCCACCGGCCGGGCACCGGCCGCCAGGGCTATTCCACGCGGTCGATGTCGCTCGGCATCATCGTGGTCGCGATTGGCCTGGGATTGATGACCATCATCTCGGTCGCCGCAGAGGCCCCCGAAACCGGCATCGGCGTTGGCGGCGCCATTGCCATCGTCGGTGCTGCGTTCATCGTCAACAGCCTCGTCAATCGGGGACAGTCGACGCCATCGCCGCGAGTGGACGACCGTCCGCAAGGGTAGGGTCTGCCGAATCCAACGGCAGAGAGCTTGTATCTCTTTTCTCCACTACAGTTAACCGACAGGCCGCGTCGCGCCGATAAGTCCCCTTGCAGGGGACTTGAGCGGGACTCCCGCGCAATTACCCCTGGACCACTGAGTCAAGATCGCTAGTCCGTGATCCAAAGACTCATTGAGTCATATATAATACCAAACAGTTACACATTGGCATGTAACTGAGAGGGCGAAGCTGTGACACATTGGAAGCGCGCTGCCGGACAACTGACCGCCCTCTTCCTGTGCGTGGTGGGTCCGGCTTGCGCTTCGGAGCCTGCGTCACTCGTCGTGCCCAGTTATGACGTATTTACCAGCAGAATGGTCCAGATTTCCGCCGACCTCACGGGGGATGGCCGGCTCGACCAGTGGACGTACATGGACGGAAACCGGCCGATCCGCGGGGAAGCCGACACCGATGGTGATGGGCGTATCGATCGCTGGGAGTACTTCGACGGTAACGCGACCTTGATCTCCATTGGCACGTCCAGCTTGAACGACGGGGTGGAAGACACCTGGACATCGCCGGCGGCAGCCAATGGCGACACCCTGTTACGGCGGTCACGGCACCGCGACCGGGCCATTGACCGATGGGAGACGTTCCGCGACGATGTCCTCCAGCGGGCGGAGGAGGACACCAATACCGATGGGCGCCTGGACAAGTGGGATATCTTCGAGAACGGCGTGCTTCGCGAGGTCCGATTCGACACGACCTTCCAGCGCGGCCGGGCTGATCGCCTCCTTCGTTATGGTCCGCAGGGGGCGTTGGAGTCGATCGAAGCCGATGATGATGGCGACGGTCGTTTTGAACCGCTCCCCCCGGCGGCGCAAGCCGCGGAGCGAAAACGCTGATGAGATTTCCCTTAATGAGCACCAACCCAGGCTATAGCCGCCTTTGTCTCGTCCTAATAGGTGTGGGTCTGCTAGCGTTGCCCGCCGAGTCGCGAGCGCAGGGAGCCGTCGGTACCGGGCCGCTGACCGCCAGCCTGACCGATGTCGAGCCGACCACCGGTGTGTTGCGGGTCGGCCCCATTCGATTGGCGCCGGGCATCACCATCAGTCAGATCGGTGTCGACTCGAACATCTTCCATGAGGCAGAAAATCCCAAGGAAGACTTCATTGCCTCTGCCAAGCCGGACCTGGCGATTTTCACCCGACTGCGGTTCATCCAGGTGTCGGCGTACACCGGTATCGACGCCACCTACTTCAAGAAGTACACCGATGAGCGGTCGTGGGGCTACGCCGGCCGCGCCCGGGTCGACATCCTGCTCAGCCGGCTGTTTCCCTTCGTCGGGTACGGCGAGACAAAAACACGCGAACGTCCAAACAGCGAAATCGACGTTCGCGCCGACAGTGTCCAGACCGAGAAGTCGGCCGGACTCGGCTTCAGGCTTTCGGAGACCTCCTCCGTGTATGTCTCGGCAAACCGCATGACCACGCGGTACCAGGGGGCGGTGGAGGAAGGCGTCGACCTCGGCCAGTCGTTGAATCGCCATGGCGACGACTTCAACGGCGGCCTGCGCACCGCCCTGACGCCCTTGACCACGCTGACGTTGCGGGCCGGCTACAAGCAAGACCTGTTCACCGGCGACGCCACCCGCAATTCCGACAGCCGCTACGCGACCATCGGCCTGGCGTTCGCCCCGCAGGCGGTCATTACCGGCGCCGCGAGCATCGGCTACCAGGATTCGCGGCCCGCGGATCCCAAGGTCGAGCCGTTTCGCGGAATGACGGCGACGGCGTCGATCAGTTACGCCCTGCTCGAACTTGGCCGCATCAATTTCAGCGCCGCGCGCAGCACCGAATATTCCTTTGACGCGGCCGATGCGTATTTCCTCTCGAACATCTTCAACTTGTCGTACACGCACCGGTTGCTTGGCGACTTGGACGCTCAGATTCAAGGCTCGCGCGCGCTCTCTGATTACGGGTATCGTGAAGGGACCGTTCCTCGCCGCGACACCACCGATACCGTCTCGGGCGGGCTCGGCTATAATCTCCGCAACCGGACCCGGGTAGCGCTGAGCTACGAGTACTCGCGCCGGCGCTCCCTAGAGCTACCTGAGCAGAACTACGAGGGTCGCCGTGTCTTTCTATCCTGGACGTATGCTTTCTGAGATGCCGCAATTCCTGAGCGTCCTGTTCGTCTTCGCCTCGCTGTTCCAGCAGCCGGGCGTTCCACCCCTGCCACTGCCGCAAGCTCTGCCGTCGGCGCAGGCCGATCTTGCCTACGTCATCGGCCCGAGCGACGTGCTGGGCATCAAGGTGTTCGACGAACCGACCTTGAGCGGCCCCTACAACGTCGACTCCGACGGCTCCATTACGTTCCCTCTCATCGGTCGGGTCGAGGTCAAGGGCATCACCGTCCGCGAGGTCGAGGCGCTGCTGACCAAGATGCTGACGGGCGATTACTTTCGCCGCCCGCAGGTTTCGGTCGAGATTGCGCAGTACCGGAGCCGCTCGATTTTCGTGCTCGGCGAAGTCCGGACCCCGGGCAAGTATTCGATCGAGGGTCAGGTCACCCTGCTCGAGGTGATCGCCAAGGCGGGGTCACTGACGCCGACCGCCGGCAATGAGATCGTGGTGCAGCGCTACAAGGAAGGCCTGCCCACCGTGCTGGCGCCGGCGCTTCCCGGCGACGAGCGCGCCGCCGAGGTGATGCGCGTCAGCATGGACGACCTGCGCGAAGGGCGGATCACGGCCAACCTGCTCCTGCAGGATGGCGATACGCTGTTCATCCCCGCGGCCGACAAGTTCTACGTCACCGGCTTCGTCCGCAGTCCGGGTGCGTTCGTCCTGGTGCCGAACATGACCGTCCGCCAGGCGATCGCGGTGGCGGGCGGCCTGTCCGAACGCGGGTCGGACCGCGGCATGAAGATCATTCGCCGGGTCAACAACAAGGAAGTCGAAGTCAACGTGAAGATGGGCGATCTCGTCAAGCCCAACGACACGCTCAAGATTCGCCAGCGCCTGCTCTAGCCGCGCGCTCCCTGCCTGCGCGGATTCTCGCGCCCGCACCATGAAACTCGTCATCGAAGCCGGCGTGTCGGCCGACCACTATTGGCGCGACATGTGGCGCTATCGCGAGCTGATGTACTTTCTCGCTTGGCGCGACCTGGCCGTCCGCTACAAGCAGACGGTGATCGGCGTCGCCTGGGCGCTGATTCGGCCCGCCATCACGATGCTGGTGTTCGTCGCCTTTCGCCGGCTGGTCGACGTGCCCGCTGGCGAGGTACCCGAGCCGTTGCTGGTCTTCGCCGCGGTCTTGCCGTGGCAGTTCTTCTCCTCGGCGCTCCTGGAATCGTCCGCCAGCCTGATCGGCAACGCCGGATTGATCTCGAAGGTGTACTTCCCTCGCTTGTTGATTCCAACCGCGGCGGTGGTCACCGCGTTTGCGGATTTCCTGATCATGCTGGCCATGCTGGCGGTGTTGATGGCCTGGTACGGCATTGCGCCAGGGTGGCCGATGCTGGCGCTCCCGTTCTTCACCGCGCTGGCGGGGTGCCTGGCGCTTGGCCTCGGGTTCCTCCTTGCCGCGCTCAACGTGCAGTACCGGGATTTCCGCTATATCGTGCCGTTCCTCATCCAGGTTGGCCTGTTCGTCTCGCCGATTGCGTTCACGACCGCCCACATGCCGGAGCGCTGGAAGGCGGCCTACATGTGGAACCCGCTGGTCGGCATCATCGACGGCTTTCGCTGGTCGATCCTCGACGGCCGCCTGGCCCTGGCGCCGCGTGCCGTCTGGCTTTCTGCGGCTCTCGCGCTCACCTCGATCCTGTTCGGCGTGTGGTACTTCAGGCGGGTCGAGCGGAGTTTTGCCGACGTGATCTAGCCGCATGAGCAGTCCGATCGTCAAGGCAGAGGGACTCGGCAAACGCTACCGCCTGCGGCACGCCGGCGAGAACCAGCGCTATGTCGCCTTGCGCGACGTGCTGGCCGCCAAGGCCCTGGCGCCGTGGCGCTGGTTCCGTGGCCGCGCCGCGGCGGCAACGCGCGAGGACTTCTGGGCGCTGCGCGGCGTCAATTTCGAGATCGCCCCCGGTGAAGTGGTCGGTATCATCGGTCGCAACGGCGCCGGGAAGAGCACCCTGCTCAAGATCCTCAGCCGCATCACCGAGCCGACGGAAGGGCGGGTGACGCTGCGGGGGCGCGTCGCGAGCCTGCTCGAGGTCGGCACCGGATTTCACCCGGAACTGACCGGCCGCGAGAACATCTTTCTGAACGGCGCTATTCTCGGGATGTCGCGCGCCGAGATCACCCGCAAGTTCGATGAGATCGTGGCCTTTGCCGCGGTCGAGCGGTTTCTCGACACGCCGGTCAAGTACTACTCGTCCGGGATGTACGTGCGCCTGGCGTTCGCGGTGGCGGCGCACCTCGAGCCGGAGATTCTGATCGTCGACGAGGTGCTCGCCGTCGGCGATGCCGAGTTCCAGAAGAAATGCCTGGGCAAGATGCACGACGTGAGCCGGGGCGGCCGCACGGTGCTGTTCGTCAGCCACAACATGGCGGCGGTCAAGAGCCTGACCTCGCGCGGCATCGTCTTGCACGAGGGCCGGGTCGAGTTCGATGGCGGGTCGGCGGCGGCCATTGACCGCTACCTGGCGACGACCGCGGACGGGACGGCCGCCGATCCCTACCTCGGCCGCGGCCGGCACACGGCGATCATCAGTTCCCGGCTGCTCGATACCGCCGGCACAGGTGTCAGCCGCTACGATCCCGGCCGCCCGCTGCGGATCGAGATTGTCCTCGAAACCGACGGCCAACCCGGCTTGTCGCTGGAAGCATTTCTTTGCGACCCTGCTCATCAGAAGCTGGGACTGGCGTCGATTCACCAGTTTCACGGGCTGACGCTGCCCGAGCGCGCCGGCCGCTACCACGTGGTCCTCGAGCTGGGCGAAATGTGGCTGGCGTCCGGATCGTACAGCCTCGATCTGACGACCTCGATCGTGAACTCGAACTGGGACCACTACGTCGAGCGCGCGCTCGAGTTCGAGGTCACCCCGGCGAATGCCGGGGGGCAGCCGTGGGACTTCAAGCACAGCCTTGGCTACGGCGCCCTGGCGCTGCCTTGTGTCCGGCCTCCACAGTTCCGGGACCAGCCGAGTGAGTAGTCCGGATGGCATCACGCGCTGCCCGGCGTGCGGTGCGGCCGAGACCAACCCGGTGGGCCTGCCGGCCAGCGGCTTCGACAGTGACGAGGGTGGCCGCCGCTTTCACCAACCGGCCTACCGAATCCGCCACTGCGCCAACTGCGGCTTGTACTTCAAGTCACACACCATCGAGCTGTCGGCCCTGGACGACTACTATCAGCGGCACGATTACACCGTCTACGAACACGGCGACCGCTTTCCCACCGACCGCTTCCTCGACCGCTCTCTCTCGCGCCTTGCCGACGGGAGCCGTGTCCTGGACTTCGGCTGCAGCACGGGTCGGATCCTGAAAGAGGCGGTATCGCGACTGGCCTGCTACGGGTTCGAGCCGAATGCCGAAGCCGCCGCCGTGGCCGCCGGGCGGGGCATCACCATGCTTAGCGAGCCGCAACTGGTCGAGCACCAGCGAACCGGTTTTGACGCGATCATCCTGGCGGATGTCTACGAGCATCTGCCGCAACCGGTTGAGCTGTTCGGCCGCCTGTGCCGATTGTTGAAACCCGGCGCCTGGCTGGCGGTCGTCACCGGCAATGCCGACGCCATTCGCGACCGCGATCTGATCGCCGAGTTCTGGTACTTCCGGGTGCCGGCCCACATCGTGATGTTGAGCGAGCGCCATGTGCGCTGGCTCGCCGGCCGGTTTGGACTCGAGCTGGCGACGCTGCATCACTGCAGCCATTACGATCGGCCGCTGGCCGAGCGCCTGACGCAGCACGCGCGGTCGGCCGCTTACGCCTGGCAGCGGCCGCACCGCACCGGCGCGGTGTCTGGGATCCTGAGAAGGATCCCGATTGTCAATCGTGCCTCCGGGTGGGCGAATGCGCCGGTCCTGGACAGCACGCGCGACCACGTGGTCGCGGTGTTTCGCCGGCCGGCGCGACCGGTGGTGGAATCGACCTCATGAAGACCCTGCTCGTTACCGGCTCGTCTGGCTTGATTGGTTCCGAGGTGTGCAGCTTCTTCGGCCGCGAACTCGGCTACCAGGTGCACGGTGTTGACAACAATCAGCGGGCGGTGTTCTTCGGCCCCCAGGGCGACACCCGGTGGAACCAGCAACGGCTGCTTCGTGAGGTGCCCGGCTTCGTGCACCACGAGCTCGACATCCGCGACCGCGATGGGGTCCGCGACCTGGTAGCGCGCGTGAAGCCGAGCGCCATCGTTCACGCCGCGGCGCAACCGAGTCACGATCGCGCCGCGGCCATCCCGTTCGACGACTTCGATACCAATGCCACCGGCACACTGAACCTGCTCGAAGCCGCCAGGCGATCCTGCCCCGAGTCGCCATTCGTTCACATGTCGACCAACAAGGTCTACGGCGATGCGCCGAACCGGATCGCGCTCCGCGAGCTCGAGACTCGATGGGACTACGCCGATGCCGCCTACGCACACGGCATTCCTGAGACGTTCACGATTGATCAGTCGACGCATTCGCTGTTTGGCGCTTCGAAGGTGGCGTCCGACGTCATGGTGCAGGAGTACGGCCGCTACTTCGGCATGCCGACCTGCTGCCTGCGCGGCGGGTGCCTCACCGGCCCAAACCACTCGGGCGTCGAACTGCACGGGTTCCTGTCATATCTGGTGAAGTGCAATCTCGAGGGCCGGCCGTACACGGTCTTTGGCTACAAGGGCAAACAGGTTCGCGACAACATCCACTCGCTGGACGTGGCCCGCTTCATGGCGGCGTTCGTCGAGGCGCCGCGCGCCGGCGAGGTCTACAACCTGGGCGGCGGCAAGGATAACTCCTGCTCGATCCTCGAGGCGTTCTCTCTCACCGAGGGCTTCACCGGCAAGCCGCAGCAGTACACCTACTCCGAACAAAACCGGACCGGCGATCATATCTGCTACTACTCGGACCTGCGCAAGATGCGGGCGCACTATCCGGCGTGGGACATCTCGAAGTCTCTCGCGGCAACCGTGCAAGAGATCGTCGAGGCGTGGACCCGTCGTACCGCGTGACGACCGGCGACCTGCCGAACCTACTCTACGTGGGCGACGTAGCGGTCGAGGCCTCCCACCATGGCTCGGCCCTGCTGTACCGGATGCTCGAGCACTATCCCGGCGATCGGCTCAGGGTGATGGAATGCGGACTGCCGTCGCGGCCGGAGCGGCGCCTGCCCGGCGTCAGCTATCTCGAACTCCCGATTGGCCGTCGGCGCTGGCTGAACTCCCGCTTCCATGCCACGTACTCGGCGTGGTTGTCGCTCACGGCGGCGAGGCGCGTGCCGTCGGCCCTGGCGCAGCTCGGCGAGTTCCGCCCGACTGCGGTCGTCACGGTCTGCCATGGATACGGTTGGCTGTTGGCGGCGGCGCTGGCGCACCGCCTTGACCGGCCGCTGCACCTGATCGTCCACGACGACTGGCCGCGACTCTCGGGAGTCGCGCGCAGCGTGCAGGGCTGGCTCGAGCGCCGGTTCGCCCGCATCTACCGCCAGGCTGGGAGCCGCCTGTGCGTGTCGCCATTCATGGCGGAGGAGTACCAACGCCGCTACGGCACGGCGGGCGACGTGCTGTACCCGTTTCGGTCCAGCGGCTGCCCGGTCTTCGAGGTGAAGCCGGCACCCGCGATCGCCGATCGTGAGATCGTGATCGGCTACGGCGGCAACAGCGGTCCTGATATTGCTGCCGGATTGAAGGACCTGGCGGCGGCGCTGGCTCGCGTCAACGCGCGCGTGGTGGTGTTCGGACCATTTGGCGAACGAGAACAGAGGGAACTGCTCGCCATCTCGCCGTCGTTCACCTTCCGCGGCCTCGTTCCGTATGACGAGATGATTCGCGGGCTGCGGGCCGAATCGGACGTGTTGTTCGTGCCGATGGCTTTTGCCGCCGCTTCGCGCGACAACATGGTGGTCTCGTTTCCCAGCAAGCTGGCCGACTACACCGCGGCCGGTCTGCCGCTCCTGATCTACGGTCCGCCGTACGCCTCTGCCGTGCGCTGGGCGCGCGAGCACGCCCCGGTCGCGGAGGTGGTGGACCAGGAAGGCCCGGCTGGCCTGGCCGCCGCCCTCAGCGGCCTCGTGACCGACCCGGCCCGCCAGCACGAACTGGCGGGCCGAGCGCTGAAAGTGGGTGCCGCATGCTTCGGCGCGGCCGCCGGGCGTGAGCGTTTCTACGCGGCGCTGGGAGTCTCCGGTCGCAGCGGGCCTCGTGGCGACCAGGAGCGCGGCTGAGATGGCGGCCGCCAGGCCTGCCGACGTGCGGGTGTACCTTTTCACCTACCGCCGCAACCACCTCCTGCCCCGCGCGCTCAAGAGCTTGCTGGCACAAACCCATACCAACTGGGTTTGCGAACTGCACAACGACGACCCAAGCGACCCGTTTCCGGCCCGGCTGATGGCCGAGGTCAACGATCCGCGCATCTCCTACGTAGGCCACGAGAGGAACCTCGGCCCGACCGCCACCTTCAATCACCTGTTTCAGCCGGTCGCCGAGCCGTTTGTCAGCCTGCTCGAGGACGACAACTGGTGGGAGCCCGAGCTGCTGGCGCGCTTGCTGTCGGCGATCGAAGGGTTCCCGGGCGTCAACCTCGCGTGGGCCAACTGCCATCGCTGGCGCGAGACCGATGCCGGCGAGTGGGAGCGAGCCGGCACAATCTGGCCGCTCGACCCTCAGGCGCCTTTCACAGTCTTTGCCACGCCAGATCCGCGGCAGGTCTGTGGTGCCCTTCACTCGAACGGCGCCATGATTCTGAGGGTCACCGCCGAAACGATGGTGCCATGCCCCGGCGAAATGCCGGTCTTTGCGATCGAACCAATCCGCGAGCGCGTGTACCCGGGCGCCCTGTTGCTGATCCGCGAGCCCCTGGCGAATTTTGCTCTTACGCGTGAGACGTGGCGCACCGAGACTGCCGACGAGAACTTGCAGGTTCTGGTGCTGCTGGCGGAGACATTCCTGGCGCGGTCACGCTTCTCGAATGCGTTCTATCGGCAGATGTGGACTGCCTGCCGGGGCTCGCGCGGCCACCAGCATCGCGCTCTGGTCGTCGGCGCGTTCCTCGCGGGTCGCCTGACCCACGTCCTGCGCAATGCCCGGCTTGCGGACCTGCCGGTCATCGCGGGGTGGGCACTGCGTCACCCCATACGATTCGCCAGGCTGTTCCGCGCGCGGCGCCGGTTTCCCGAGGTCGCCGCCTTTCTTCAGACCGCCGCGCTGCGCGCCGCCAGTCATGGCTGAGGTCCGGCCGCTGCGGCTGGCCTATGTCACCATTGGCAGGGCCGACGACGTTCGCGAATGGTCCGGCTTGAATGCCGCGATTCGCGATTCACTCATCCAACAACAATGCGTCGTCGAGGACGTGGACCAACTCGGCACCAGCTACTCTCTGCGTCTCAGGCTGCGGAAACGACTGCATTCGTCGCTGTTTGGGACGACCTACGCGATTGAGCGGAGTCCGGTGGCGGCGGCGCGGTGGTCGCGCATTGCCGGCGAGCGGATCGCCGGGCTCGCACCCGTTGACGCGGTCGTCTCGCCGGGCGCCATGCCGGTGGCCTTCCTCGGCGGTCGTGAACCGCTGGCGATCTGGGCCGACGCGACCTTTCACTCGCTTCGCGAAGCGTACCCCGAACACGGGCGCTACTCCCGCCAGTCAATCGAGGAAGGCGACCGGATCGAGACCGCCGCGCTCAACCGGGCGAGGCTGATTTGTTTTGCCTCCGACTGGGCCGCCAACGACGCCGTTGCTTACTACGGCATCGCACGCCACAAGGTCCAGGTCATTCCGTTCGGGGCTAACTGTCCGGCGCCATTCACCACCGCCGAGGCCGCCGCGCGGTCGGTTGCCCAGCGCGACTGGTCGGTGACGCGGTTTGCCTTCGTTGGGGTCGACTGGCACCGCAAGGGTGGCGACCTGGCGGTGGCCATCGTCAGGCGCTTGAACGAACGCGGCACCAGAAGCTCGCTGTCGGTGGTCGGGTGTAAGCCGCCAGACCAGGTTGCCGACCTGCCGTTCGTGGAGTGCCACGGCTTTCTCTCGAAGGCAGACCCGGTCGGCCATCAACGGCTTCACCAGATCTTGCTCGCGTCGCATTTCCTGCTCGTGCCGACTCTTGCCGAGTGCTTCGGTCTGGTGTTCGCCGAAGCCTCGGCGTATGCACTGCCCTCGATCAGCCGCGCCGTTGGCGGCGTCCCCAGTGCCGTCATCAACGGTCGAACCGGCGTTCTCTGTCCCGCCGACGCCGGTGCCGACGCCTATTGCGACGCCCTGCGACCGCTGCTCGCAGACCGCACTCGCTATGCGGCGATGTGCGGCGAGGCTTACCGCGACTATGCCGGCCGGTTGAACTGGGGTGCCGCCGGCCGCCGGTTTGTCGCGGCACTGCGGGCCGTGCTGGCCGATCGCGCCATGTCATGACGGCGAACACGATTAGCGTGATCGTGCCGACGATTGGCCGGGCCGAATCGCTGACCCAGTTGCTGACGTCGCTGGCGGGGCAGACGCGCCGGCCGGACGAGGTGATCGTTGCCGACGGCAGCAGCACGGGGGAAGTCGCGGCCGTCGTCGGTCAACCGCAATGGGCCGGCCGTGGGCTGACCGTCCGGCGCGTGGCCGTGCGCCCACCGAACGCCGTGCGGCAGCGCGTTGCCGCGATCGCCGAGTCATCGTCCGAATACTTGCTGCTGCTCGATGACGACGTCGTGCTCGAGCCGGACTGCGTGGAACAACTGGTGACGGCCCTGGCAAGCCGGCCCGGCGTGGTTGGCGCCTTCGCCGACTTCAACAACCAGTCGTGGGCCATGCCGACGCGCGCGTGGCATTTCTATTTACGGCATGTTCTCGGCATGGGGGAAGGCTCCTGGCAGGGGCGTGTGGTCGGGCCGCTGCTGCGGTTCGGCTACAACCCGGCGCCGGCCGAGATTCGACCGATCGAGTGGCTCGGCACCTGCAACACCATGATTCGCCGCTCGGCGTACGACCAGGTGGGTGGGTTCTCCGACTTCTTCCTGCACCGGTGCACGATGAATGAGGACGTTGACCTCGGTCTCAAGATGTCAACTGTGGGCAGCATCGTGTTCTGTCCAGCCGCCCGCATGGGCCACTTTCACGCTCCTGGTGGCCGGGTGTCGCCGGCCGTGGCGGCGGAGGACGATCTCTACAATCGCTACCAGGTGATGCGGCGGACGCAGCGCCGTCCCGCGCTGACCGCGTTCTTTCTGGCGGTGTTGTATTTCTCCGTCGAGACCGTCAGCAATCTCGGTGGAGCGGTGCTGCGGCGCCGCAGCAACGGCCTCGGTGCGCGCTCTTGGGGACGCCTGAGGGCTCTGGCCAGGATTCTCACCGGCCCACCGTCACGGCGGATGCCGTGAAGAACTACGCCCGTCTCGTCTGGGGGCACAAGCGGCCGGTGCGCTTCTTGCTGGCGCGCGTGCTAATGGCGACGGGGGCATGTCGTTGGCTGACCGTCCGCCAGGACGGGTTTGTTTTGCGCTTCCACCCCGCCAACCTCTCGTCGCAGCTGTGGATCGATCCCCACGAACGCGACGACTCTCTCGAATTGTTCCACGCGTATCTGAAGCCCGGCGATCGGGTGGTGGATGTCGGCGCCAACATCGGCCACACGGTCCTCGCCGCCGCGGTTCGGGTCGGCCGGTCCGGGCACGTGACTGCGATCGAACCGCACCCCCGGACATTCGCGTTTCTCCAGGAGAACATCGCTCTCAACGGCATGGCGAACGTCGCGCCGGTCAACGTCGCCGTTGGCGCGAACGTCGGCAGCGCGGCATTCTCCGATGACCGCCGCGATGACATGAACCGGATCGACGGCGGCAGCCTGCAGGTGGCCGTCAGGCGCCTCGATGACGTGGTGCCGGAAGGCGAGTCCCCGGCGCTCCTCAAGGTAGACGTGGAAGGCTACGAGAAGTTCGTTTTCGACGGCGCCACCAAGCTGTTGCAGCGCACGCAGTGCGTATATTTCGAAGTCAGCAACGTGCACTTCGCGCGGTTCGGTTACAGCATCCGCGATCTGCTGCTGTTGCTGGAGGCAGCCGGCTTTCGCCTTTTCCGCCAGGATCCGCCGACCCGGTTCGTGCCGATTACGACCGCCTTTGCCACTGAAGGCTGCGAGAACCTGATCGCGGTCCGGGACGTCGACGATTTCGCCCGACGCACCGGCTGGGCGCGAACGCCGGGTGACGCATGACACCGGTCACGGCCATCGTCACCGCCTACCAGCGGATCGAGCAGACTCTCGAGACGCTCCGTCGGCTCGAACTCTGCGACCCGGCTCCGGCGGAGATCCTCGTGCACATCGACGGCAATCAGCTGGACTGCGCCGCCGCCATCCGCGAGGCCCATCCCGGCACCCGCGTGCTGGTCAGCGCGACGAACATCGGCCCCGGTGGCGGCCGCAACCGCCTGCTGGCCGAAGCCGCCCACGAAATCGTCGCCAGCTTCGACGACGACTCGTATCCCATTGACTCGGACTACTTCGCGCGTCTCGTCGAGGTCGCCGGCCGGTTTTCTGAGGCCGCGGTCATCGGCGCGCACATCTATCATCGCGACGAGCCGCCGGCGCCCGACGCGCCGGCCGCCAGCTGGGTCGCCGATTTCTCGGGCTGCGGTTGCGCGTATCGTCGCAGTCGGTTTCTGGCGACCAGGGGATATGTCCCGCTGGCGACCGCCTACGGCATGGAGGAAGTGGACCTCGCCCTGCAGTTGCACGGGCGTGGACAACGCGTCCTGCAAACGCCATGGCTGCGCGTCTACCACGACACGGATCGGGCTCGGCACGCGGATCCCGAAGTGACGGCGGCCAGCATCGCCAACCTGGCGCTTCTGACATACCTCCGCTATCCCATTGCCATGTGGGGCGTTGGCGTGATCCAGTGCGCTACCCGTGTTTGGTGGTGCCTGACCCATGCACGGAGTCGCGGGATCTTGACCGGTCTCGCGCGCATTCCCGCCCTGGTCCAGAAACACGCGGTGGCGCGGGCGCCGGTCTCCGTCACGGCGCTGCGATCGTACCTGCGTCTCCGACGGCGTCCCGTGCCGGCCGCGATGGACGGCGCATGACGACTGGTGATGCCGCCACGTGGGTCTGCTGTCATCTCGGCGCGCGCGAGCACTACGCCGTGCCACGCGCGCTTCATGGTCGGCGCCGGCTGCGGCAACTGGTGACCGACGCGTGGGTGCCGCCGGGCAGTGTCTGGGCGGGAATGCCTGGCGCGTTGCCGCGACGGTTGTCGGAGCGATTCCACGCCGACCTCGCTGACGCGAGCGTGACGGATTTCACCGTGCGGCTGCTGGCGCGCGAAGCGGCTTGGCGCCTGCAGGGCACCAGTGGCTGGAACCTGTTGATGGCGCGCAATCGGTGGTTCGGCCGTCGCGCCGCCAACGCCCTGCGCAGGCTCTCGCGCGCAAGCGATCAGACCGTGGTGTTCGCGCATAGCTATTCCGCGCGGCAGGTCCTGGCCGAAGCCAAGGCTCGCGGCTGGACTACCGTCCTCGGGCAGATCGATCCGGGACCGGAGCACTTTCGAATCGCCGCGCAGTGTGCGAAGGAATGGCCGGAATACGGCCCCGCGCCTGAAGCGCCACCCGCCGCCTATTTCGAATCGTGGCGCGCCGAGTGCGAGTCGGCCAACTGGATCGTCGTGAACTCCGAGTGGGCGCGTGACGCCTTGCAGCGGGCCGGGATTGCCCCTTCGAAACTCCGGGTTATCCCGCTCGCTTACGAGCCGGAGTTGGGCGGCGCTCACCCCGACCGGCAGTACCCGACCGCGTTTACCCGGGCTCGCCCCATGCGCCTCCTGTTCGTCGGGCATGTCGCCGTCGCCAAGGGGATGCCGGCTGTGCTCGAGGCGGTCGCGCAGCTGACCGAGTTACCGATCGAACTTCGCGTGGTCGGGGCCATGGCGATGGATATTCCACGACGATTTATAGACCACCCGGGGATTCGGTGGGTGGGCCCGGTGCCACGACTGGAAGTGATGCGCCACTACCGTGAGAGCGACCTGCTGGTTTTCCCCTCGTACTCCGATGGCTTTGGCATGGCGCAGGTCGAGGCGCAGGGGTGGCGCCTGCCAATCCTCGCGTCGCGGCACTGCGGCCGCGTCGTCGCCGACGGCATCACCGGCCTGCTGCTGCCGGAAGTGACCCCGGCCGCGATTGCCGCCGCGCTGCGCCGACTCGCTGCCGCGCCAGAACTGCTCGCGTCCTTCGCGCGCGCGTCTGCCGGCCCCCGGCCGCCCGGGCTCGCGGCGCTGACCGAAGCTCTGCTGGGGCTCGAAACACCGTGACCAACCGCGCGACCCCATGCGATCCCTGGTTCATCGAACACCTGGTGTGCCCGATCGACCGTCGTCGAGTGCAGCTCGAAGGCGAGTCGCTGGTTTGTGCCGAGGCGCATCGATACCCCATCGTTGACGGCGTACCGGTGATGTTACCGGGGGGGCAGGCGCCGACCATGGCCGGCACCGAACACTCCCTGCGCCGCGCGCACGGGCAGTCTGTCGACCAGCGCCGTCCGGACCTGTATTTGGAATCGCTCGGCATCAGCGACGACGAGAAGAGCGGCGTGGTGGACCTGGCCGAACGAGGTGGACCGATCGATCCGGTCGTGGCCTACCTCGTGGCCGCGACCAACGGCTTGATGTACCGTCACCTGATTGGCACCCTCGACCGCTATCCGATTCCGACCATCCCCCTGCCGGCCGGCGAGGGGCGCTTGATGCTCGATGTTGGGTGTAGTTGGGGCCGATGGTCACTGGCGGCGCATATGCAAGGTTACCGGGTCGTCGGTCTCGACCCCTCGCTTGGCGCCGTGATGGCCGCGCGACGCGTGGCCCGGCAGGCCGGCGCGCCTAATCGCTACGTGGTCGGGGATGCGCGCTGTCTGCCTCTGGCCTCGGAACTGTTCGACGTCGTGTACTCGTACAGCGTGGTGCAGCATTTCTCGAGGTCCGATGCGACCGCGGCGGCAGGGGAGATGGGTCGCGTGCTGAAACCCGGCGGCGTCGCCAAGGTGCAGATGGCCACCCGCTACGGCGTGCGCTGCCTCTATCACCAGGCCCGCAGGGGTTTCCGCGATGGCCGCGGTTTCGAGGTGCGCTACTGGAGCCTCTCGGAATTAGCGCGATTGTTCGGAGCGGCGATCGGCGAGACGCGGTGCGAGCCCGACGGCTTCTTCGGCATCGGGCTGCAAGCGTCGGACGAAGCCCTGATGACGCCACGCCTGCGGCGCGCGCTTCGTGCCTCCGAGATGCTGAAAGCCGCGAGCCGCAGGTTTCCGGCGTTGACCAGGGTGGCCGACAGCGTGTTTGTGACGGCCGCCAAGGCGGCCTCGACGCCGGGCGGAACGGTCGGGTCCCTGTGAAGATTCACGGCATGCTGCTCGTGAAGAACGAGGCGGACATACTCGAATGGTCGCTCGCCGACGCATCCAGGTACCTGGACTACATCTACGTCCTCGACAACGGCAGCGATGATGGCACGTGGGAGTTGGTGCAGGCGATTGCCGCGGCCAATAGCAGGGTCGTGCCGATGGGGAGGGAACTGGCGCCGTTCTCGGATGCGCTGCGCAGCCGCATCTTCAACGCCTTTCGCGAGCGCGCACAGGAGGGCGACTGGTGGTGCCGGTTCGATGCCGATGAGATCTACGCCGAGGACCCGCGCGCCAAACTGGCGGCGGTGGCACCCCATCAGCACGTTGTGTTCGGCCAGTTCCTGCTGTACGAACTGACCCACGACGAGGCCGACCGCCTCGGGGGAGGAAACGCAGGGGACCGGCCGCCGACCATCTCGCCGGCCAACTGCCCGCGTTTCTACTTGAAGTCCTATCTCCACGCTGAAGCGCGGTTCTTCAGGCACCGGCCCAAGCTGGTCTGGAATACCGGTTCCTGGCCGCGGCACATGGGGATCAACGCCCCGGAACACGTGCTGATCAAGCACTTCCGCTACCGGTCTCCGGCGCAGATTCAACTGCGCCTCGACACCCGGCATGCGGCGACCGCCGCCGGGTGGCCGAATTTCGCGCACGATGTGGAGAACAGTTGGACCCAGAAGCTGCGGCAACCCGATGAGGTGTACTTCGACGCCCACGACGGCCGCTATGCCAGCGACTTTGCCGCGGTGGCGACCAGCAGGGAGCCGCGGAGCCACGTGCTCGTGAAGCGCCTTCTTCACGGCACCGGAATCTGGCCGTGATGGCAACCGCGAACAGAGGCGCCCGGCGTTCGCCGTTCCTGAACTGGTGGGCCAGGCGCGTGCGCGCGTTGCCCAAAGGCAGGTATTGGGCGTTTCTTGCCGGCTGGATTCTCGCCGGGCGGCCGGCACGGTTCGTCGGCGAACTCGCGGGCCAGCCGTTTGTGGTCGATGCGCGGGATCGCTACACCGCCATGCACATGTTTCTATGGGGCACCTACGAACCAGAGTTGAGCCTGGCGTTCGTGTCGAAGCTGCGGCCGGGCATGACGGTGGTCGACGTCGGCGCCAACAAGGGCTATTTCAGCGTGCTGGCGTCGCGAGCGGTGCTGCCAGCCGGACGCGTCGTGTCGTACGAGCCGCTGCCGCGCAATTTTGCCGACCTCGCGGAAACGGCAACCCTGTCAGGGCATGGCAACTGGACCTGCCGCGCGGCCGCCATTACCTCGCGGCATGCCGAAGTGCTGCTCAGGGACAGCGCCCACGACCTGGGGCACTCGGGCTGGGCCGCGGTGGCGGCCGACGGAACCATTCGCATCGACGGCGTGACGCTCGATGACGAGATCGAATCGCTGAAACTGGGTCAGCTCGACGTGTTGAAGATGGATGTCGAGGGCCACGAGGCGGAGGTCCTCGTCGGCATGCGTCAGTGCCTGGCGCACCAACGCGTCACACATGTGTTGATTGAGATTCACCTCGCCCTGCTCTCTGAGGCGGATCTCGGCTCGGTGGTCGCGGCGTTTCGAGACCATGGCTACCGGGGCTACATCCTGCTGGAGAGTCCGGCCAACGCCGCGGTGGCGGCGCAACGCATCCGCGACGGCGCGGCGGCGGACACAGCATTCCTGTTGCGGGAATTCACCCAGAAGACGCTGCGCGACGCCGGTGTGACCGGCGAGCGGCTGCACATGCTCTGGACGACCGCTTGCGATTAATGCCAGGTGTTCCGGTATGTCCCTCGCCGTCCTGCTGAGCCCGAAAGTGAGGCAGCAGTTTCGCGACGCTCGCGAGCGCCGCGGCGCGGCAGCGACGGCGCCGACCGACTGGGCGGCGCGGCACCTCGACGGAGTGCGGCGGTCGTGGGCCGACGCCGTCTCCGATATTCCGTACTATTCCTGGCTGGTCGCATCGGGAGCGGCGCCTTCCGAGATCCGCACATGGGACGACTTGCGGAGCATTCCGCCGCTGACGCGCCAGATCATCCAGCGCCAGCCGGCCGACTTCGTCAGGCGCTCAGGTCCGCCGGCGTCGATGATCACCACGGCCGGTTCGACGGGCACGCCGCTCCGGATGGGTTCGAATCGAGCCGAACGCGAGTTGATGCGCATCGTCAAGCTCGCCGAATGGCAGGCCCTGGGGTACCAGCCGGGGTCACGGTTGTTCCTGATTTGGGGGCACGCACATCTCCTGGGCACGGGATGGGCCGGCCGGCTCAACCAGGTGAAGCGGCGAATGGCCGACGCGTGGCTGGGCTATCGGCGGGTCGATGCCTACCTGCTGACTCCAGAGTTGTGCCGGGCCCATGCGGAGGCGCTGGTTGGTTTTCGTCCGGTAGGCGTGATCGGCTATTCGTCTGCCCTGGACCTGTTTGCCCGATACACCTCGGCATTCCGCCCCCGGTTCCGGGCGCTCGGTGTGCGTTTCGTCCTGGCGACGGCGGAGGCCCCGCCGCGCGCCGACACCCTGGAGCGGATCGAGGACCTCTTCGACTGCCCGGTGGTCCAGGAGTACGGCGGGGCCGAGTTCGGGCAGGTGGCCTTCAAGAACGGGCGCAGTCCGTTTCGCGTGTACTCGGATCTCAACTACGTGGAGTGCGCGCAGCCGGAGGCGGATGCTCCGGGCGCGCATCCGGCACTGCTGACGTCGCTCTATCCCCGCTACCTGCCGCTGGTTCGTTATCGCGTGGGCGACACGCTGGTCGGCCCTGAGCGCCAGGGGCACGGTCACGTGGTCCAGTTCAACGAGGTGGGCGGGCGCGTCAACGACGTCATCTTGCTCGGCGGCGGCGCCGCGATCCATAGCGTGGCGATTTTCCACTGCATCCATCAGGAAGAGTCCGTGTACAACATCCAGATGGTGTTGCGCGACGAAGGCGTCGAGATCCGCCTGGTCTCGTCGGCGGACGACCGCGGCGCCATGGAGGCCAGGATCCGGGGTCGCCTGGCCCAGGTGCATTCATCCCTGGCAGATGCCCGATTCACCTACGTCGAAGACTTGCTGACCAGCCGCGCCGGAAAGCGACGCTGGTTTGTCGACCAGCGCACATCGCCTCCATGCGTCGCAACGCCGGCAACGTGACCGTGGAGCTTGGATTGTTCCGTCGATGAGGGCGCACGAGTTGCCGGCACCGCTGCAGCCGACCCTGGTTCGCAAGGGCCTGCGCTGGGCCGAGCGCCTGCGCTATCGCTGGGAATACCGGGGCCGCCTGCACGTGCTGCTGCAACGGGTCGACCCCTCGGGGAGCGTGAGGCTGACGCGGGCGGAGCGCCGGCGCGTTCACGAGTACTGGGACCGTCATGACCTCGCCTGTGCCAGCCTGTCGTGGTTCCGCCTGTTCAAAGCGCTCACCGGGCGGGTCGACCCCCGGTTCATTCCGGAAGAGGTCTTCCGGGTGCAGCTGGAGCCGATGCTGTGCCGCCGCGACGTGGCGCCCGCGTACCACGACAAGAACCAGTTGGACCGGCAGTTCCCCGACATCGGCAGGCCGCGCACGGTGGTGCGGAACATCTATGGCAATTACTACGATGGCGAGTACCGGCCGCTACCTCGCGAGGCGGTGACAGCGCAGCTCGAACCGGGCGCCCCGTATTTTCTGAAGCCGGCCATTTCCGGCACCGGCAGCGGGCACAACGTGGCGCGGGTCGAGGTGTCGCGAGATGGCCTGGCGATCGGCCGCACGGTATTGTCGCTGGCCGACGTGGAGCGCATCTACGTCCAGGATTTTCTCATCCAGCAGCCCGTTCGGCAGCACGCGCGGTTGGCGGCGTTTCATCCGCCCTCGCTCAACACGCTGCGCATGATCACGCTTCGGCTGGGCGACGAAATCGCGCTGGTGGCGGCGACCTTCCGTATGGGCAATGGCAGCCACGTCGATAACGGTCATGCCGGCGGGCTGTTATGTGGAGTGGACCTCGCCGACGCGCGCCTGACGCCATTTGCTTGTGACGTGTTCTTTGGGCGCTACGACCGCCATCCGATCTCGGGTGAGTGGTTCACCGACCAGGAGATTCCGTCGTTCGCGGCGGTGCACGAGCTGGCGAGACGGGTGCACTCGCGGCTGCCGTACTTCGATGTCGTTTCGAGCGACATCGCCGTGCTCGAGGACGGCCAGCCGTGCCTGGTCGAGGTCAACACCCTGGGCCAGGGCGTCGAGCCGCATCAGTTCCTGAAAGGCGAGCCGCTATTTGGGGACCAGACGGAACGGGTCCTCACCCTGGTGGCGCAGCGCGCGCGATCCGGTTGGAACGGCTGAGGCAGATGGAGCAACGCGGCTTGATGGTGTCTTGTTTCACTCACGCGAGTGGCCGGCTGCACGAACTGATCCGCGGCGAGATGCAGCGCGCGCTTGGCCACCTGCGGCCGCGGCACATCGTGATCAAGCCCAACTGGGTCCTCCATGCCGCCGAGGGCCAGGCGATCTCGGCGCTGGTCACAGATGCCCGGGTGATCGCGGCGACCGCGGCTGCCGCGGCCGAGCTGTTCCCGGGCGCCGAGCGGATCACGGTAGGCGACTGCCCCCTGCAGCGGGCCGATTGGCCGCTGCTGGTCCGGCAGGCTGGTCTCCAGCCGTTAATCGCGGATCTCGAGCGGCGCTTCCCGGGCCGCATCGTGTTCCGCGATCTGCGGCGAGACGTTTACACCTACGCCGATGGCCGCCTGGTCCCGGAAGAGGGGGCGCCCCATGGCGACCCGCTGGGCTATCGCGAGGTGCACCTTGGCGCCACCAGCCACCTCGAGGAGCTCTCTCACGAGGCGGGGCGGCTGTCGATTCACGATCACGATCGCGAGAAGACACAGGCCAACCATCGCCCGGGCGACCACCGATACTTCGTCAGCCAGTCGTTCCTCGATGCCGACCTGGTGATTAACCTTCCGAAGTGGAAGACCCACTCCAAGTCGGGCCTGACCGGGGCCTTGAAGAACCTGGTCGGCATCAACGGCGACAAGGCGTACCTGCCCCACTTCCGAACCGGTGCGCCCCGCTGGGGCGGCGACGAATACTGGGATGAGGGCCGCTGGTTGTACTGGACGCAAAGCGCGCTTCGGGACTTCACGCGCGAGTATTGTTGGTGGGCCTACAAGTTGCTGCGCCCGATCTGGCTCGGCATCAAGAAGGTCAGGTCTGCGTTGCTGCGCGGTGACAGCCCGCAGCCGGACTTTTACGTGGGCGGGGGCAGCTGGTACGGCAACCAGACCATCTGGCGGATGATCTACGACCTCAACATGGTCATCCAACTGGTTGACGCGGAGGGGGTCCTCAGGACCACCCCGCAGCGACACTACTTCTGCATCGTTGACGGCCTGGTATGCGGGGAGGGCGACGGCCCGCTGTTTCCGACGCCACGACCGCTCGACTGGCTGGTGTTTGGCCAAGACCCGTTTGCGATCGACGCCGCCCTGGCCTGGTTCATGGGGTTCGACAGCGAGCGACTGCCGATCATCGCCGAGCGCCGACGCTACCTCGGGCCCGAGTGGGGTCGTTTCGATTCGAACGTCCTGCCGGTGTCGCTCGACGGCCGCGAGACCACGCTGGCGGAGATCACGGCCGGCGACCCGTTCGTGCCGCCTCCCGGCTGGGCCGGCCACATCGAGCGCGCCGGTCTCACCAATGGCCGGCGGGCATCGTCATGAAGGTGGTGTTCTGCTGGTCGGGCATGCAGGGGTATATCGCGTCGTGCCTGCAGGCGCTCAGCCGGCTGCCGTCGCTGGAGCTCTACGTCATCCACCTCGATTTCAACGACCTGCCCTTCCAGGAGGAACTGCTGGCCGGCATCCCGAATGTCCGGCTGCTGGCCAGCGAGCCCAACCTGGCGGTTCCGCAGATGGTGGTCGATCAACGACCGGACATCGTGTTCCTGTGCGGGTGGTTCTACGCGCCCTACCGGGAGTTGCTCGACCGGCCGGAGTTGCGCTCGGTAAAGTTCGTGCTGGGCATGGACACGCCATGGAACGGGTCATGGCGGCAGCGGGTGAACCAGTTCCGCCTGGCAGGGTTCATCACGCGGATGGAGAAAGTCGTGGTGGCCGGCCCGCGGACCGAGGAGTTCGCTCGCCGGCTCGGCGCCCGTCCCGGCCAGGTCGTGCGCGGTCTGTATGGATGTGACTTCAAGGCATTCAGCGCACAAGGGGTCGGTCGTCTGGATCCAGCAGGGGAGTGGCCGAAGCGATTTCTGTTTGCCGGGCGGTACGTTCCCGAGAAAGGGCTCGGCGTCCTGCTCGACGCCTATCGCATTTACCGGTCCGCCGTTGATGACCCGTGGCCGCTCGATTGTTGCGGCACCGGGCCGGACGCCGCGCGATTGGCCGGCCAGGACGGCGTCAGCGACCTTGGATACCTGCAGCCCAGCGCCTTGCCCGCGGTGTTCTGCGACCATGGCGTGTTCGTGATGCCAAGCCTCGAAGAGCCGTGGGGCGTGGCGATTGCCGAAGCGGCCGCGGCCGGGTTGCCGCTGATTTGCTCGGACCAGTGCGGCGCAGCCGATGACGTGCTGCGCCGTTACCACAACGGGCTGCTGGTGCCGGCGGGTGACGCCGCCGCCCTGGCCGCCGCCATGAAGTGGATGCACGAGCACCACTACGCGTTCCGTACCATGGGCCTGCGCAGCCGCCGCCTGGCATCGGCATTCTCGGCCGAGGCGTGGGCGGAGCGCATGGCCGCGTGCTTCCGCGGGGTGTTGGCCCCGGCGGCACCAGGGGCGCAGTCCGATCGACACTGACATGGTCACCTGCTATAGCCGCGCCGCGGCCCGTTTGCCGCAGATTGTGCTCAGCGAACTGCGGCGCCTGCCGCCGTCGCTCAACCCACGGCACATCGTCATCAAGCCCAACTGGGTGATGCACGAGACCGATCCGGCATATCCGATTGCCGCCCTGGTGACGGACGCCCGCGTCGTCGACGCCGTGGTGCGGGCGTGCGTGGCGCGCTTCCCGTCAGCCGAGCGAATCACCGTCGGCGACTGCCCCGAGCAGCGCGCCGACTGGCCGCTGATGTGCCGCCAGTCCGGTCTCGCCGCAGTCATCGACGCACACCGGGCCGAGTTCCCCAGTTTGGTGGAGTACCGCGATCTCCGGAAGGACGTCTACCGGCAGGCAGACGACGATTTGGTCCGGGACGACAGCACTCCCCACGGTGACCCGGCCGGCTACCGGGAGGTCGAGCTACATGCCCAGAGCCATCTCGAGCCGATCGCCGCGCAGGCCGCGCAGTTCTCCATTCACGATCACGATACGGCGATCACCCGCCAGCGCCACACCGCCGGTGACCATCGCTACCTCGTCTGCCAGACGCTGCTCGACGCCGACCTGGTGATCAACCTTCCCAAGTGGAAGGCTCATTCCAAGGCCGGCTTGACCGGCGCGCTCAAGAACCTCGTCGGCATCAACGGCGACAAGTCGTACCTGCCGCACTTCCGGCGCGGCTCGCCCCGGTGGGGAGGCGACGAGTACAGCGACGAAGGCCGGTGGTTGTACTGGGTGCAGAACAACGCTTACGATCTCGTCCGCGGCACTGCCGCGCACCGCCTGCTGCGACCCGCCTGGCGAACGATCCGGGGCATCAACAGCGCGCTCAGGCGCCGGGACCACACTCGCACGACCCCGGCGGACTTCTACGTTGTCGGCGGCAGCTGGTACGGCAACCAGACGTTGTGGCGGATGATCTACGACCTCAACATGGTGATCCAGCGGGTCGACCGTGACGGCCGACTCCGCGACACGCCCCAGCGAGACTACTTCTGCATCGTCGATGGTCTGATTAGCGGCGAAGGAGACGGGCCGCTGCACGCCCGGCCGCGTGACACCGACCTGTTGATCTGCGGTGACGATCCCTTCGAGGTTGACACGGCCCTCGCCTGGCTGATGGGCTTCGACGCGCGGCGAATCCCGATGCTGGCCGAGCGGCACCAGTATCTCGGTGGCGGGTGGGGACAGTTGCCAGCGGGCGAACTGAAAATCGCCATGGACGATGTCGAGTGCCGGCTGCACGACCTGGCGGTGGACTTTCACTTCGCCCCCTCGCCCGGCTGGATCGGCCATATCGAGCGGGCCAGCCATGTCGCCAACGCGTCCTGACCAGACATGTGTGGCATCGCCGGCATCCTGACGCTCGAGCCCGGCCGCGCCGATTGGGGGCCCGGCTTGCCCGCCATGCAGGACGCCCTTCGGCACCGCGGGCCCGATGATGCCGCGCTGTGGCAGTCGTCGTCGGGCGCGGCCGCCTTCGCTCACACGCGCCTCTCCGTTCTCGACCTGAGCCCGGCCGGCCGGCAACCGATGAGTGCCGCCGATGGCCGTTGCACGCTGGTCTTGAACGGCGAAATCTACAATGCTGCCGAATTGCGCCGGACCCTCGAGCAGCAGGGGCACGCATTTCAGACCCGGACGGATGCCGAGGTGGTGCTGCACGCGTACCAGGCGTACGGCGACGATTGCGTCACGCTGCTTCGGGGGATGTTTGCATTCGCGCTATGGGACGAGCGCGACCAGACGTGCCTGCTGGCGCGCGACCGCTTCGGCATCAAGCCCTTTTATTACTACGTCAACGAAGGACAGCTGATCTTCGCGTCTGAGGTGCGAGCGCTGCTGGCCTCGGGGTGTGTGCCGCGGGTGCTCGAGCCGCGCGCGGTCTACCAGTACTTCAGGACTGGCTCGGTCCCGGAACCGCTGACCCTGTTGCGCGATGTGCGGGTGCTCGAAGCCGGACACGTTGGACGCTGGCACGCCGGCCGGTTCGAGCCGCGACCGTATTGGACGCTCGCCTTTCCAGTGGACCCGGCACTCGACCCCGACCCGGCGGGGCGCACTCGCGCGGCGCTGCTCGACTCCGTGACTCATCATTTCGTGAGCGACGTCCCAGTCGGTATTTTCCTGAGTGGCGGCGTCGACTCCACCGCGCTGGTGGCGCTGGCCCGCGCCGCGGGCCGGGCCGAGGTGCGGACATTCACGATGTCGTTGCCGGGGACCGCCAACGATGAAGGCCCGGCGGCGCGTCGGGTGGCCGCGCATTTCGGCACACATCATGAGGCGTTCGCGGTCGACGCCGCAGCGGGCAAGCGGCTGTTTGCCAGGTACCTCTCCGCGATCGACCAGCCTAGTATCGACGGCCTGAACACGTTTGCCGTAGCCGGTTTCGCGTCGGAACGGGGCCTCAAAGTCGCGCTGTCGGGTATCGGCGCCGACGAGGTGTTCGGTGGCTATCGCTCGTTCGCTGACGTGCCGCGACTGGCACGCTGGGACCGCCGCTTGAGCCGGCTGGGCCCGGCGCGTGGCGCCCTGGGGCGCGCCCTTGGAGGCATCGGCACTGCCCCCCGTTTGCGCCGCATCGGTGACATGCTGGGGCACGCTCCCGGTCTCTCGGCTGCGTACACCACATTCCGGGGCGTCTTCACGCGCGCCGACGCGAGCGCCCTGGCCAGGCATTTCGCTCACGCCACGCATGGGGAATCAGGGGATGATGAGGGGGACGACTTGCCGCCGGTCGATCCGACGCCGATGGACGCCGTCAGCCGCCTCGAACTGACTCGCTATGTCCGCAACCAGTTGCTCCGCGACGGCGATGTCATGAGCATGGCCTGGGGACTCGAACTCCGCACGCCGTATCTGGATGCCGGCGTGTTGGACACGGTTAGCCGCATTCCGGCGGCGACACGGCTGCGCCCCGGCAAGCGGCTGCTGCTCGACGCTGTCGGCGAGGTCCCTTCCTGGGTGGCCTCACAGCCTAAACGCTGCTTTCAGTTCCCGTTCGAGCAGTGGCTGGAAGCCGAGTGGCGCGAGATCTTCGCCGGCGTCGGCCGGAACTGTCCGGTGAAAGCGGTGACGTGGTACCAGAAGTGGAGCATCTTCATGCTCCAGCACTGGATCGAACAGGCAATACCCGGTGGCGACCCGCTGGGAGCAGGTAGACAGGGACTCAATGGCTAAAGCCGCCCGCGAACAATATGGCCCGCTACTCGGGATGACCACCTCGGTGGTGGGAATGCTGCTGGCCCTGATGTTTGCTCCCGACGACCCGACCGCGCAGGGCGCGTTGGTAGTGAGCGGATCCCTGTTGGCGCTGGGCATTCTTTTCGTCCCGGCGATGCGAGTGATTACCAGCGCCAGTACGATGATGCACGCCGACAACTTCGTGGCCCTCGGTTACGTCGGCTGGCTGCTGCTGGACCTGATCCAGGGGGCCTACGATCTGAGGGATGCGTCCAGAGAGTCGGTCAGGCTGGCGCTGGTGGCGGTTGGCGTGTCGGCCGCGGCGATGTGGGCCGGCGCCATCGGCAGGCCTTGGAACCTGCCGCAATGGCTGCTGCAGGTGGCCCGCTCGCCGTTGGACAGCCGTGCCGTGGCGCGGCTCATTCCGATTTGCTTCTTCCTCGGCATGCTCAACTACATGTACTCCGTCAACTTCAACCTGGTCGAGATGTTCTCGTACCTGGGCAACGACCGCTGGAGTGTGCCATGGGGCCGCGGCCAGTTGGGAGGGTGGGGGTCGTTCATCGACCAGACGCCGTACTTCGGATACGTGCTGCCCAGCCTGACGGCCCTGTTGATCGTTCGCCGCGGCTTTGCCTTTCAAACCTGGTTGTCGATTGCCGCGTCAATCGTGATGCTTCTGTTCCTGGCCCAGGGCGGCGGGCGACGGATCATCATGGTCGCGGTCGGCGCCGCGCTGATCGTCTGGGTGCAGGCGCAACCCGGCATGAAGATCAGGAAGGTGCTGACCGTGGGCATCGCCTCGATCATGCTGGTGTGGACGATGCAGTTCATGCTCAACATCCGCGGCGGCGGTTACGAGGAGTATCGCTACCGGGGCAGCCAACTGAATTACGTCCACGTCGACGACAACTTCCTGAGGCTGGCTCAGATCATCCAGATCATTCCTGCCCGGCACGACTACGTCTATTTTCAACAAATCTTCTTCACCATCATCCGGCCGGTGCCCAGGGTCTTCTGGCCAGGCAAGCCGATCGACGCGGGCTTCGACCTGCCATCACAGGTGGGCGTCGAAGGCGCCAGCCTGTCGAGTTCGATCATCGGCGAGTGGTACTTGTCGTGGGGATGGGCGGCGGTGTTGTTCGGCGGCTGGTTCCACGGCCGGCTGGCCGCGACTGCCAGCACGCTGCGCGACGTCGGCATTGTCGCGAGAAACCCGATCGTCTACGCGCTGGCGGTGATGGTGCTGGTGGCGGGCCAGCGATCGATGCAGGACCTCATCATCATGAGCTACGCCCTGGTGGCGTGGTGGGGCGTCAACCGACTCGTGACCCCGCGCATCGCCCTGGCCAGGTGAGGGTTCTGCACGTCGCGGCGACGTATTTACCAGCCGTCCGCTACGGCGGGACCATCGTGTCGGTGCACGGTCTGTGCCGGGCGCTGGCGGCACGGGGCCACGAGGTCCACGTCTTCACGACCAACGTCGATGGCCCCGGCGAACTGGACGTTCCACTACTGGCGCCGGTGGTCATGGACGGCGTGCGGGTCTGGTATTTCCCATCCCGATTCCTGCGCCGGCTTTACTTTTCTCGTCCAATGGCCCAGGCGCTGGCCGCACAGGTGGGGACCTTTGACCTTGTCCACCTCCACGCTTTGTTCGTGTGGCCGGCGTGGGCGGCCGCCCGGGCCGCCCGAAACGCGCGGGTGCCATACCTGGTTTCGCCGCGGGGCATGCTTGAGCAGCGGCTCATCCGGAAGAAAAGCCGGGTGCTGAAGTCCCTGCTGCTGGCGGCGTTCGGCCGCCGCATGCTGGAACGGGCCGCGGCGCTGCATGTGACAAGCAATCGAGAGGCAGACGAAGCGGCGGCGTTCAGCTACTCGTTGCCGCCGATCCATCAAGTGCCCAACGGTGTGGACCTGGACGGGCCGCCGGCCGAGATGTCCGATCTGCCGCCGGCGATTGCCAACCTGGTCAACGGCGCTCCCTACATGGTGTTTGTCGGCCGCATCAGTTGGAAGAAGGGGCTGGACCGGCTGATTGCCGCACTTCGTCACGTCCCCGAGATCCGTCTCGTCATCGCCGGCACGGACGATGAGGGCTACCGTGGCGAACTCGAGGCGCAGGCGGCGAAGGGCGGCGTGATGGCGCGCGTCGTGTTCTGCGGGCCTGTCCACGGCGAGGCGAAGTCCGCCCTCATGGCACGGGCCCAGGTACTGGTGCTGCCGTCGTACTCCGAGAATTTCGGCAACGTGGTGCTCGAGGCGATGGCTGCCGGTTGTCCGGTCGTGGTCACGCCGGAAGTGGGAATCGCCGATATCGTGCAGGCCTCCGGCGCTGGCCTGGTGCTCGACGGAGCGCCAGAAGTATTGGGCAGCGGTCTTTCCCGGCTGCTGCACGACGCCGTCCTGCGCCGGGCCATGGGCGAGCGAGGGCGGGCGGCGGCCTCGAACTATTCCTGGGCTACCGTCGCCGACCGGATGGAGCGGGTGTACCGGGAGGTCTGCAGTTGACCGTGGCGTCGCGAAGCGTCACTCCCGAGGACTGGGGTGACGGCACGCCCGGTCCTCTCAACGGGCGGATCGGCGCGGAACTCGCCGACGTGTTCGTAAACCTGGTGCGCGAGCAGTCCGGTGTCCGATCAGTCTGCGACCTGGGTTGCACCAGCCTCCTTGCCGCGTCGGGGTTCATCGTCGTCAAGCTGCGCTATTACGGCCGGGCGCCGTGGCTCTGGAAGAACATGATCTGCGTCGCCCGCAAGGCGGAGTGAGTGCATTCTCAGATCACGCCCCTCCTGCTGACGTTCAACGAGGCGCCGAACATCGCCCGCACCTTGGCACGCCTGTCGTGGGCGCGCGAGATCGTCGTCGTCGACAGCGGCAGCACCGACGCGACCCGCGAGATCCTGGGGCAGCATCCTCGTGTGCGCGTCTTCGAGCGGCCGTTCACGACTCACGCCGAGCAATGGAACTTCGGACTGGCGTCCACCGGCATCAGCACGGAGTGGGTGCTGGCGCTCGACGCCGACTTCGTCCTGTCGGACGCCCTGATCGATGAGATGGCCGCGCTCGCGCCGGCGCCGGCCACCGCGGGGTATCGAGCCGCCTTCACCTACTGCATCGAGGGGCGTCCGCTTCGCGGCGCCGCCTATCCGCCCGTCGTCGTGCTCTTCAGGCGCGCCGGCGCGCACTACGTCCAGGATGGCCACACCCAGCGTGTTCGCCTCGTTGGCCAGGTCGAGAACCTGACGGCGCGGATCGCCCACGACGACCGCAAGCCGCTCAGTCACTGGCTGGCCGCGCAAGTGCGATACATGGGACTCGAGGCCGACAAGATCGATCGAACGCCAACGGCCTCGCTCAAGCCGATCGATCGTTTGCGCCGCCTGATCGTGGTCGCGCCGGTGGCGATGTTCGGTTACTGCTACCTCGTACGCGGCGGAATCCTCGATGGCCGCGCCGGCTTGTTCTACGCCTTGCAGCGGGCAACGGCCGAATGCATGCTGTCGCTCCATCTGGTCGCCCGGCGGCTGACGCGGGGCGCCGACGACCGTGTCTAGGCTTCGCTTCGAGGTCGGCCTGATTGCGATCGTGGCACTCGCGCTGATGGCACTGATCGTCGGGAAGTCGCCCGCAGCGCCGATCTACGACGAAGGGCCCTTCCTGGAGAACCTCGCGCTCATGAACGAACTGGGTCTCTCTCGGGAATTCCTGGTCGAGATGGGTGGGCAGTCGCCGGGGCCGCTGTACCAGATGGTTCACGCCGTCGCCCAGCCGCTCTCTCGCGCGCGCATCAGGCCCATGCGCCTGATCAATGCCGCCTGCCTGTTGGGCGCGGTGCTGGTGCTGGCGTTGATCTTCGGTGGCGCCGGCTCGGGCGGCGGGATCGCCACTGCCGGCCGCATGTTTGCGATCCCCGGGGTTTGGGTGGTGGGCGGGATGGCCCTGACCGAGGCACCCGCGATGCTGTTTGCCTCCAGTGGTGCCGTGCTGCTGATCTGGACGGTCCGCCGCACCGGCACGCTCGCGGCCGACTGTGCCTTGAGTGCGGTGGCCGGCAGCTTGGTGGCGTTGGCGATTCTTGGCCGCCAACCGTACCTGGTCGTACCCGCGGTCGCCTGGATATTGGCCTATCAGGCAAGTCGGCGGGAGGTGGTCCTGCTGACGGCGTTCACGGTCGCGGCCTCGGTGGCGCCGCTCCTGGTGTTCCTGACCTGGGGCGGCCTGGTGCCGCCGATGTTGGGCAACGTGCAATCCGGGTTGAATCCGTACTTTGCCCTGCTCGGCTTCGGCTATGCCGGCGTCTTCACCGTGTTCCTGGCGCCCCGCTGGTTCCAGTCGAATCGCGGCATCCTGGCCGCCGGCCTGGCCGTCGTGGTGCTGGGCGTCGGCGTCAACGCCTGGACTCGGACCGTCCTGCACCTGCCGATGGCTACGGTAGCGCGACCGCTGCTCGGGCCCGTCGTGTCTGACTTCACGATGGTTGCCTTTCCGGTCGTGTTCGTGGTGTTTGGTTTGTACTTCGTGGCGTCGTCGGTGATGAACGTGCGGGCAAGGAGCGGCGATACCGAGTTCCTGTTCTACACCCTGGCGACGCTGGCCATCATCCTGACCTGCGCGAAATCGTCGGCGCAGTTCTCGTCGCGTTACGTGGTCCAGGCGGCACCGTTCCTGGTGGCGATGACGGCCGGGTTTGCGCCGGCCGGCATCGGCCGGATTGCCCGCCTGCTCGCTGGCGTCGCCCTCGGAGTCAGTTCGTTGCTGAGCTACTACGGATGATCAACAACAAGAAAGTCGTGGTCGTGCTGCCGGCGTACGACGCGGCGTTGACGCTCGCTCGCACCTACCATGAGATCCCCCTCGACGTGGTTGACGAGGTCGTGCTGGTGGATGACGCCAGTCGTGACGGCACCATTGCCGAGGCCAAGCGGCTCGGCATCCAGCACGTCATCGTCCACGACCGCAACCTTGGTTACGGCGGCAACCAGAAGACCTGCTATGCCCACGCCATGAGACTGGGAGCCGACATCATCGTGATGCTCCATCCCGACTACCAGTACTCTCCCAAGCTGATTCTGCCAATGGCATCGATGATCGCGACCGGCGTCTACCCGGTCGTGCTTGGCTCGCGCATCCTCGGCGGGGGAGCGCTCAGGGGCGGCATGCCCGGCTACAAGTACATCGCCAACCGCGTGCTGACGGCGGCGCAGAACCTGCTGATGGGGCAGAAGCTCTCCGAGTACCACACCGGCTACCGGGCCTTCGCCCGTGAGGTTCTCGAGCGCGTGCCGTTCGACAAGAACTCCAACGACTTCGTGTTCGACAACCAGATCATTGCCCAGATCTTCGCCAACGGTTACGAGGTCGCCGAGATCACGTGCCCGACCAAGTACTTCACCGAGGCTTCGTCGATCAGCTTTCGGCGCAGCGTGAGGTATGGCCTTGGCGTGCTGATGGTGTCGTTCCGCTACTTCCTGGATCGCAAGAAGATCCATTCGTGGCCGTTGTTGCGCGGTGAGGAGCCTGCCGATGCGGTCGGCCGCGGTTGAATCGCCGGCGGCGCGGTGCGCTGGTTGTGGCGGCCGGTTAGTCACGAAGCATCCGCGCGTGAGCGACGCCCAGACGCGCGAGGTCTTTGCCATCGCGGTGTGCGCCGGGTGCGGGCTGGGCCACACCGTCCCGCAGCCGGCGAGCCTGGATCGCTTCTACGCCAACTATCACGGCGGACGGCATGGGGTTACGCAAGGCTGGTGCCTTCGCCGCCGCCTGTCGTTCGTCCGGCAGGTCGCCGGCCGGGCCGAACGCCGGGCCCTCGACATCGGCTGCGGCGACGGATCCTTCCTGCTGGCGTTGAAGCGGAACGGCTGGGCTGTGCAGGGCTCGGAGTTCGCTCCCGAGGGCGCCCGCGCGGCCGGCCTCGACGTGGTGTCCGATCTCGATCAGCTTGCTGATGAGCAGCGCTTCGGGCTCATCACGCTGTGGCACAGCCTCGAGCACATGCGCGATCCCCGGCAGGTGCTTGACCGTGTCCGCGGGTTGCTGGCGCCAGGCGGGGTGGTGTTGATTGCGGTGCCCGATGCCGGCAGCCTGCAAGCCCGCGTTTTCGGCCCGGCGTGGGTTCACCTCGACGTGCCGCGCCACCTGTTCCACTTCACCGGGGGGGCGCTCGCGAGTCTTTTGCGCGCATCGGGCCTGGACGTGGCGCGGACCTGGGGGCACGAACTCGAACTGGACCTGTTTGGATGGGCGCAGAGCAGCCTCAACCTCATCTTGCCCGAGCCGAATGTGTTGTTTGCCAGCCTGACGGGGCACTCCACCCGCGCCTCGACGGCAGTGGTCGCAGCGAGTTTTGCGCTTGGGGCCGTCATCACCGCCACCGCGGTGCCGATCGTTGCCGCGGGTGCCGCGGCCGGGCACGCCGGCACGTTGGTCATTGCCGCGACGGCGCCGCGCGCCTGAGACAGCGGCTGGGCCCAGGATCAGGCGGAGCGGGCGAGCCGGCCGAACAAGGCGCGCCGGGCCGGTGGGTGGCGCAGCAGCGCCATGATGAACTCGCGATGCTGATTGAAGCGAGCGGTCTTGCGCACCAGCGGCAGAATGCCGTCGGTCTTGGCCAGGCTGAACAGCGCGTCGATATCGGTGTCGCGCATCCGGTGCGCGACGAAACGCAGCGCCTTCTGGGCGTTGAACTCGGAATGGAACCGCTCACGCCACTGCCGCTCGTACGGCCGCAGCGCCTGCGCCGACAGGTCGTCGGCCGCTAACTGGCGGCACAACACGTCGGCCGCCAACTCGCCGCTGACCACGCTGTAGTAGATCCCGCCTCCCGTCGTGGGCTTGACCAGGCCCGCGGCATCTCCCACCGCCAGCACCCGATCCGCATACGTCCGGCGCACGCTGCCCAGCGGCAGCATGCGGCGGCGCGGGCTCGGCGTGTCCGGAACCGTCACCGCCCAGCGATCGCGAACCCGTTCGAGCATGCGCGAGAAACAGGCCATGGCGTCGCGCTCGGCCATCACGCCGATGCGCACGTAGGTGCCGTGCGCCCGCTGCACCGGCACGGCCCACGCGAAGCCCTTGGGCGCAATCTCCGACCCGAAGTGAATCTCGACGTCAGTCAACTGCCCGGCCGGCAGCTCCATCTGCGCCGATTGCAGGAAGTTGGACGGCATGCCCAGCCCGAGCCGCCGTTGGAAGGTGTAGTTGGCGCCGCACGCCAGCACCACCGCGCGCGCCGTGAACTGCTCGCCGTTGGCGAGCGTCACGGCCACACCGCTCGATTCAGGTTCGACGGCGGTGACCCGGCTGCCGCGAACCAGCGCCGCTCCGGCGGCGACGGCGCGCTCGGCCAGGATTTGATCGAAGGCCGAGCGGTCGATGACGACCGCCTCGGTGGCGGCCGTCGTGTATTCGAAGTCGTGCCCCGCCGGCGCCACGAACCGCACCGTTGACAGCGGATTGAGCACCACGCCTGCCGGCAGGTTCAGCCCCTCCGCCACATCGGCGGCGAGTACTCCGGTGCAGTGAACGGGCGTGCCGATGGTGTCGTGCTCTTCGAGCACGACGGTACGCCGGCCGTTGGCGGCAAGGCGCTGCGCCGCAGCAAGTCCGCCTGGGCCTCCGCCGATCACTACAACGTCGTACATGGAGCCCCGATTATACAGGCGCTATCGAGGCCGGCGGCTCAAACCTTGTCGCCACGGTGTTCCCAGCGCCCGCGAACCGTGATCCAGAAGGACTGCGCGATCAAGCGCAGGTCCAGGCAGAAGCCGGCCCGGCGTTGGTAGAGCAGGTCGTAGCGGAACTTGCCGGTGCGCGGCAGATCTCGCGGTGCATAGATCTGCGCGAGTCCGGTCAGGCCCGGGCGGACGCGGTGTCGCGCTTCGTAGCCGGGAATGTCGGCGAGCTGCAGCAGGGTGCCGTTCGCCGTGGTGTCGGCCTCGCCCGGCCGCAGCGGCCGGGGCCCGACCACGCTCATGTCGCCGCGCAGGATGTTCCAGAGCTGAGGCAGTTCATCGAAGGCGGTCGCCCGCAAGACCCGGCCAACGGGCGTGATTCGCGGGTCGTCTTCGGTGGCCTGCACCGCGCCGGTCATGCGTTCGGCATCGGCAATCATCGAACGAAACTTGTGGGCGCGGAACACCCGGCCGCCGCGGCCGACCCGCTCCTGCGTGAACATGATCGATCCGCCGTCCTGGAGCTTGATGGCAATGGCGATCACCAATGCGACCGGCGCGAAGACAATCAGGCCGGCGCCCGCGACCAGGATGTCGAACCCGCGTTTCAGCATCGCCGGGCTCCCACGTCGCGCAGCAGGTTGGCATGCGACGCGACTTGCGAGTCGCGGGAAAAATGGGCCGAGGCCGCGCGCGCCCGCGTGCCCATGTCGCGCCGCCGGGCGGGGTCGTCTGCCAGCGCCAGGATCTGCTGCGCCAGGGCCGTGGCGCTGCCGGGCTCGACCACCACGCCACAACCATGCTGCCGGGTGATCGCCGCCACCTCACTGTCGTCGTCAACCGCCGCCACAAACGGCCGGCCGGCCGCGAGGATGGGGTAGAGTTTGCTGGGCACGATGTAGCCTGCCAGTCCAGGCTTCAACGAAACGAGACAGACGTCCGCCGTCGCGTAGGTCCACCGGAGTTGATCGCGGGACTGGAACGGCAGGAAGCGAACGTTGTCGAGCGCCCGCGACCTGACCGCCTGCTCCAGCGCCGACCGCCGGTTGCCGTCGCCGATGAACAGCAACACGATGTCCGGCCGGGCGCGCAGCAGGTCAGCCGCGTCGAGCACCACGTCGAGGTTTTGCGACAGGCCGATGTTGCCCGCGTGGAGCACCACCAACCGATCGGCAAGACCGTGCGCTCGTGAAAACGCGTTGTCCTTCCCGGCCGGAGCGATCGCCGAGGTATCGGCCCAATTGTGGATGACGGTGATGCGCGCCGGGTCGGCGCCCTTGCCCGCGACCAGTCGCCGGGCCATGGTGTCGCCGAGGGCGACAATGCGGGCCGCACGCGCGACCAGGAAGCGGTTGAGCCGATCGAGCACGGCGTTGACCGCCGGGCTCTGGAAGTCTTCCAGCAGCCCCGCGACTTCCGGAAAAATATCCTGACAGAAGAACACCATGCCGCATCGCGGCCGCGCGGCGAGCGCCGCCAGGCCGATGATCGGCGGGTCGGTCAGCGCCACCGTCACATCCTGCCTGGGCAGGAACAACGCGGTCCCGAAGGCCGACAGAAAATACGTAAGGTAGTTCGTGGCCCGGCCCGCGAATCGCCGTGGTGAAAACGTGGTGCCGGCGGCGCGGATGACGCGAACGCCGCCCCTGGTGTCGCGGCGGGGGAGGCGCCCACCTGCCTGCGGCGGGGGTTGCCCGGTCACCACGGTGACCTCGAATCCGTGGCGGGCGGCCAGGTCTTCGGCCAGTTCGGTCAGCAACTGGCCGGTCGCGCCGGTGTCGGGCCAGTACGATCGGTTGAAGAAACACACTCGCATCGGCTGCGCACCCGGCATCAGTGACGCTTCCGCAGCAGGTGCGGACCCATCACCAACACGTCCATGTCGGTCCGCAGGAAGCAGTCGAGGGCCTGTTGCGGCTGCTCGACAATCGGTTCGTTCTCGTTGAACGAGGTATTGAGCAGCACCGGCACGCCGGTCTCGGCCCGGAACGCCTGGAGCAGGGTCCAATACCGCGGGTTGGTTTCGGCCGACACCGATTGCAGGCGGCCCGACCCGTCAACGTGGGTGACGGCCGGAATCACCTCCCGCTTCTCGGGCCTGACGGGGTAGACCTGGATCATGAACGGGTCGTGAACCGCGCCGATGAAGTAGTCGTCGATGGCCTCGGCCAGGATCGACGGGGCAAAGGGGCGGAAGCGCTCGCGGAACTTGATCTTCTGGTTGATGATGTCGCGCATGTCGCGGCGCCGTGGATCGGCGACGATGCTGCGGTTGCCGAGGGCGCGGGCCCCCCACTCCATGCGCCCCTGGAACCACCCGACGACGTCGCCGGCGGCGATGCGCAACGCCGTCTCCCGGCACAACGCCGCCTCATCGTCGAGGGTCGTCCAGTCACAGCGGCCGGCGTCGACCACCCCGCTTGCGCGAATCACCGCTGCGATCTTACTGGCGTCATGGGCGGTCCCCCAGTAAGCATGGGTCATCCGTTGAACGACGGCATGCTGGCCGGTGGCATGCCACGCATCCAGGGCCGCGCCGAGCGCGGTGCCGTTGTCGCCGGCGGCCGGCTGAATGAAGACCTCGCGAAACGGTGTGTTCGAGCGAATCTTGCCGTTGGCGACACTATTCATGGCGCAGCCGCCGGCCAGGCAGAGGGCGTCCACCGGGATGCGCGCGTGCACACCTCGCAACACGTGAAACACCGCCGTCTCGAACACCTGTTGTACCGACGCCGCCAGATCCTGGTGACGGCTCGTCACGGGCTCGTCGGGTTGCCGCGCCGGTCCGAGCAAGGCGACGAGGCGTTGGGTGTAAACGTCGGGCGTGGTCGGCTCGCCCTCGTCCCACGACATTGGCGCCTCACCGGTCCAGTGCCGGAAGTATTCGAGATTCAACCGAAAGCTGCCATCGCGGCGCAAGTCGAGCAGGCGCGCGATCGCTTCGGTGTAGGCCGGCGACCCGTACGGCGCCAGTCCCATGACCTTGTACTCGTCGCCGTACTTCTTGAAGCCCAAATACTGCGTGACAGCCAGGTACAGCAACCCGAGCGAATGGGGAAAATAGGTCCGGCCGATCACGTCGATTCGCGTGCCATGGCCGCGAGCCACCGATACGCTGACGAAGTCGCCGAAGCCGTCGATGGCGCAGCAGGCTGCCTCGGCCAGGCCGCTCACGTGAAACGCGCTCGCCAGGTGGGCGGGGTGGTGCTCGACGTAGCGCATGCGGCCGGCGACCCGCGCCGGGTCGAGGTCAAGGGCACGGGCGATCATCGCCGGCAGGTCAACCTGCTTGGCCGCAGTCCTTCGGTATTGCTGGACGAGGGCCGCGCCCGGGCGATGCCTCAGCGCGAACCAGGCTTTCTGCAGCAGGTGGACATGGCGTCCGCGCGCGACCGCCCAGATGTCGACCTCGTCCGGGCGCGCCCCCGCCATGGCCAGGCCGGCGGCAATGGCTCGCGAGGGAAAGCCGGCGACATGCTTCACCCGCGCAAACCGTTCCTCTTCGAGCGCCGCGACCAGCACGCCGTCGCGAACGACCACCGCCGCCACGTCGCCGTGATAGGCATTCAGACCGACAATCAGCATCAGTTAGTTCCACTCGTGGCGGCATAGCGCGACCGGCCGTCTGCTGCGCCGCGGTCGTGCGGTTCGTGCACGACCAGCCCGGCGAGTACGGCCGCCATGACGGCGTTGGCCGGCATGACGAGCGGGACCTCCCACACGCTTTGCACCGCGAGGCCCAGCAGGCCTGCGGCGGCTCCCGCTCTCACCCAGAAAATCTGGGTCGGATCGGCGGCCAACGCCCGCCGGCCCGCGACCACCAGCGACCACACCGCGACGATCGCCGGCAAGGTCAGCAGCAGGCCCCCTTCCGCCGCCAATTGCAAATAGTGCGAGTGCGCGCTGTTGAAGTGCGTCCACTTGCCCATCGACCCCACCCAGATTCTCGACTGTTGGTACACCGTCATCGCGTCGGAGTAGGTGCCGGCGCCGGTGCCGGTCAACGGGAAGTCGCGGATTACCGGCAACGTCTCGCGCCAGATCGTCAGCCGCCCGCCGGAGCCCGCCGTCTGATCGAAGCTCGAGTTGATCCGGCCGGCCCATCGCTCGGCATCGACAAAGAAGAACCCCAGCGCCAGGATGAAGATCGCGCCGGCGGCGAACAGCAGCGGTGCGCCCTGCCGGCCCAGCCGCAGTCGCGAACGGACCAGCCACCATCCCCCGGCGGCGCCCGCGGCCATCCCGGCCAGCGCCGAGCGTGACAACGTCAGGAAGATCGTCCCGACCGCTATCAGCGCCGCCAGTGACGTCAGCAGGCTGCCCGTGTTCAATGCTTCGCGCAGCGCCGCTCCCCAGCCGCGGCGGTACTGTGGGTGGACGTGCGCGTGCGCAATCAGATACCCGGCCACTGGCGAGGCGATCATGATCAGCCAGCCGCCGAAGTGATTGCGATTGACGAAGGCGCCAAACGGACTGGCGCTCGGCACCTCCGGCCGCAGCAGGCCGAGGACCATTCCCGGCAGGACGGCTCGTTGGACAATGGCGACGAGGGCGGCCGTCCCGCCGATCACGGCCAGGACCTGGCAGAACCGCCGCGTGCCGCGACGGGTGAAGACCGCGCGCGCCACCCAGAACGTCACGACCGCGAGGATGAACGTGGCGAGCGATTCCAGCGTCGAATCGCGGTCGATGGAAAGCGTCAACCAGCCCGGCGCATTGCCGAAGCGGGCGAAGCTCAGGGCTTCCTGCACGGCACCCGACCGCGGCGAAATCAAGGCCACGACCAGGCGCGGCAGCGGCACCACTTGCAGGAGCAGGCTGCCAGCCAGCACGATCAGGCACCAGTCGATCCGGCGATGCACGCGATGGGTGGCCAGGGTGCGGCGCGGCGCGGCCAGCGCGGCCGCGCCGGCCAGCGACAGCAACGGCACCGCCGTCCAGCCTGGGGCACCAGCGAAGAGAAGGTAAGACGTGCAGACGATCAGGACTAGCAGCGAGCGCTGCACAGGTCAAGCCGCTGGCGATTCGTTGTAGTAGTTCTTGTACTGGTGGCCGTAGTACCGCGAATAGTAGTAGCGGTTGCGGCCGAAGTCGACCTTGTTCAGCACCGCCAGCACCTTGCGCGGGTTGCTCGACAACATGGTTTCGATCGCGCGTTCGGCAAGGCGCCAGCGCGTCATTTCCGAACCGATGACAAACACCACCGCCGACACCAGCGGCGCGATAATCACCGCGTCGGTGACGGCCAGCACCGGCGGCGTGTCGATGATGATCCAGTCGAACGGGCCAGTCTCGAGGCCGGTGATTAGCGCGCGCATGCGATCCGACGCCAGCAGCTCCGACGGGTTGGCCGGCGTGCGGCCGGCGGTGATGGTCAGCAGGTTGGGATCGTGCGTGCGCTGCACCACTTCGCGCATGCGCGCCTGCCCGGCGAGCAATTGCGACAGGCCGCGATCGTTCGTCATCCGCAGCGCCTTGTGCACGCTCGGCCGCCGCATGTCGGCATCGATCAGCAAAACGCGCGAACCGCCGACCGCCAAAGCCATGGCGATGTTCACCGAGGTCGTGGTCTTGCCTTCCAGGGGCTGCGAACTGCACACCAGGACAACCTGGGCGCCAGGGGCCGCGACCTGCGAGGTGAGCGCCGTGCGAATGGAGCGGTACGCCTCGCCGAAGTCGTGCGGCACGGGGCCCGAAATCAACGGGTGCGACAACCCCGGCACCGACGGCACCAGGCCGAGGAAACGCAGCTTGAGCCGGCGCGTCACGTCTTCAGGCGTCTTGACCGTGTCGTCCAGGTAGTCGATGCCGACGGCGACGCCGATGCCCAGCACCAGCCCGAAAATCAGCGCGTACATCCAGTCCGAGCGATGATTCGGCGTGAAAGGCGCGCCCGGGACCTGCGCCCGTTCTACGACCCGGACGTTGTTGGTGCGGCTGTTGGCCACGACGCGGAGTTCCTTCTCACGCGTCAGCAACTGGTTGTAGATCTCGCGGTTGGATTCGGCTTCGCGCTGCAGGACGGAGTAGTCGACGCCCTTGCGGCCCAGTTCGGTGGCCGCCACCTTCGAGTCGTTGAGCGCCTGCTGCAGCACCCGCTCCTGGGTGACAGCCGCGTCGTAGTCGCTCTTGGCGTTGATCACGACCTTCTTCATCTCGTTCTCGAGCTGGCGTTCCGCATTCGCCAGCTGCGAGGTGATCTTCAGGAACTCCGGGTGCTTTTGGCCGTACCGTTCCGACGTCCGGGCCTTATCCTGCTGGAGCTGGGTGACCTGACCCTTGAGGTTCTGGATGAAGGGATTGGCGATCACCGAGGAGATCGACTCGACATCCTGTCCGGCCGCCTGGATCTGCTTCCAGATGCCTTCTTTCTGAATCCGGTTCGCGCGCGCCGTGGTCAGCTGTTCGTTGACCTGCGTCAGCCGCGCCACCACGATGTTCTGGCTGCTGTCGAGCGCGCCGGCGTCCTGCTTCTCGCGGTACTGGGCCAGGGCCCGTTCGCTTTCCTGCACCAGCCGCTGCTGGCGGGCCACTTCGCCGGTCAGCCATTCCGCGCTATTCTCCAGTGCCTCCACTTTCAGCGCCAGGTTCTGCAACACATATTCCTCGGCGAACGCGTTGACCGCCTGGGCCGCGAACACCGGATCCGACGAGTCGTAGGTCAGGTCGACCAACTGGCTGCCGCGTACCAGGCCGACATTCAGCCTGGCGACGAGGGCGTCGGCATGGTCGCGCGCGGCCAGGGGACCCGACTGCGGCGCCAGCAGGTCCGGGAGCGGCGCCGGCGACGACACGACCAGCCGGTACGGCCACATCGCGTAGTACTTGACCAGGGCAATGCCCTGAGCCAGTGGCGTCGGGGTCGGACCGCGGCCGTTGAACTCGGGCGCCTTGGTCAGGTCCAGCTTCTTCGCGACTCGCTGGCCGAGATCGCGGCCGCGCATGATCCGGAGCTGGGTCTCCATGTAGATCTCAGGGTCCTGCGACGGCATGTTTCGCAACATGTCGGCCGGCGTGCTCAGGTCCGCCATGGGATCCTCGATCAGCACCCGCGCCTGCGCCCGATAGGTCGGGATCTGGGTATAGCTGTCGACCATCATCCAGCCGACGACCAGCGCAAAGACGGTGATACTCGCCCAGCGGTACCGATAGATCACCGAAAGGCGATCGAGGACGTGCGGCTCCCTCTCGGGCGAAAGCCCGGTCTGGTCCAGGGTGGCGGTATCGCGTTCAGTAGTAGGCTCGGACACGGTTCTTAAGGTCACCGAACAGGTGCTGATGGCGACGACGCGGCACCAGGTTCCGACGTGGGGACGTCCTCGGCCACCGCGGTGTTCAAGGTCGCAGCCGTCAGCGTGGTGGCGGCACTCATGCCCATGAAGCTGGCCATGCTCTGTTGCGGCACCACGGTCGAAGTCACCGTGTCCCAGCGACCGGGCAATTGAATAACGGTCTGCATGGTCTCGAAGCGGGCGACCGAGCCGGCATTGCTCAAGGCCACCACATAGCGATTGTCGACCAGCATTTCGACGACGTAGAGGCCAGGCTCCAGCTCAGGGAAGGCGTATTCGCCGTTCTCGTTCGAAATGGTTTCGGCCACTACCTCGCCGGTGGTGATGTTGCGCAGCCGCACCTTGACCTGCGCGACCGGCACCTGCCGAATGTCGATAACCGTTCCGAGAATCCGGGTGCCGCCGCTGCCCTCCGGACTCCACGGGGCGGTGAACCTCAGCGCGTTTGAGATCCCCGAGATCGGGGGCAGTTCCAGCGTCACGTTGCCGCCGCGCTGTTCGGCGGCGACGACCGCCCCAAGCGCCAGCATCACGCCGACTCCGAAGATCGCTGTTAGGTGTCGCATGTTTTGCCTTGCTGCGGTGGTTATTCCACCACACCACACACTATAGTTACCTTCACTTTATCGGACCGTAGCGTCGTGTCCCCAGTCCAAACGACAGTATATGACAATAAGGTCTTCTTTGTCCAGTCTTGCACACTGGCCTGGATTTATTCGCTGGGACGAATCTTCCGACGCGAAAACACGGCCAAATCCGGCGGCTCCCCGTTAGGATTCGGAGATGGCCGTGGCCCGTAAACGAGCCGTGAAAGGATTGCGTAAGCCACTCATGTATCCCGCTTTCATGCCATCTGTTCTGCGCCGCATCGGCCTGGCGGCCGCTCTCGTGGCCGGGTCCATTGCCGTGACTGGGGCCGCCGACTGGCCCGAGTGGCGCGGACCGTCGCGCGATGGTCATTCCATTGAGACGAACCTGCCAGCGGCGTGGTCTCCGTCCGGCGACAACCTGGCCTGGCGCATTCCCATCGGCAGCCGTTCCTCACCCGTGGTGTTCGGGAACCGCATTTACCTCAATACGCCCACCGGCGATCCGGCCAACACGCAGGAACGCCTGGTCGCGCTCGATGCCGAGACCGGCAAGGTCGTCTGGGAGCGCCGGTTCAGCCAGTACCTGAGCGACGTGCCGCAGCATCGCGCTTCGTGGGCGTCGCCGTCGGTCGATCCAGCGACCGGCAACATCTACCTGTTCACGGTCTCGGCTCAACTGGTGTGCCTGGCGCCGGACGGCAAGATCCTCTGGGATCGCTCGCTGCCCGACGAATACGGCGCGGTCACCACCCACGGCGGCCGCACCGTCTCGCCGATCATCGAGGGCGACAAGGTCATCCTGAACGCGCTGGTCATGTCATGGGGCGACCTCAACCGCACCGGCAACCGCTTCTTCGCCTTCGACAAGAAGACCGGGCAAACGGTGTGGATTGCCTCTCCCCAGCTGCGCCACTACGACACCAACTATTCCACCCCGATCGTGAGCACCATCGACGGCGTCCGGGCGCTGCTGGTTGGCGGCACCGATGGCGGCTATCACGCGCTCAAACTGAACACCGGCGAACGCATCTGGTCGATTGACGTCAGCAAGCGGGCGATTCTGAACAGCCCGTTGTTCCGCGACAACATTGCCTACATCACCCACGGCGAAGAGAACCTCGACACCACGGAGATGGGAATGATCGCGGCGATCGACGCCACCGGCAGCGGCGTGCTCACGCCGGCGGCCTACAAGTGGCGGACCCGCGGCTTTCTCCCGAGCTATGCCTCGCCGGTCGCCGATGCCGAGCGACTCTACACCGTCGACAACAGCGCCATCGTCGGCGCCTTCGACCTGAAGACCGGCGCCAAGTTGTGGGAGAAGACGCTGGGCACGCTCCAGAAGGGGTCGCCGGTGCTCGCCGACGGCAAGTTGTACGTCGGCACCGAGAACGGCAAGTTCTTCATCCTGCGGCCGAGCGCGACCGGCGTCGAAGTGCTCGACGAGGACATGCTGGGCACGGCGGCGGCGCCGGAGCCGATTGTCGCCTCGCCAATCGTGGCCGATGGCCGCGTCTACGTGACCTCGATGGAGGCAATGTACGCCATCGGCAAGCGGGTGGCCCCGCCATCGCGGCCCGCAGCTGCGCCGCCGGCCATGACGCCGGCGTCGAACGCGCCACCCGCGGCCGTGCAGGTGTTTCCCTACGAAAGCCTGTTGTCGCCGGGCCAGTCGGTGACCCTCAAGGCGCGGTTGTTCGACGCCAAGGGCAACTTCATTCGCGAGGAGCCGGCCGCGCAGTGGAGCGCCGAGCAGCTGTCAGGCGCGGTGGATGCGAAGGGCACCTATACCGCCGCCAAGGCGGGTTCGACAGCGGGCATGGTCAAGGCCACGGTCGGCGGCCTCAGCGGCACGGCGCGGGTGCGCGTGATCGAGCCCATGCCGTGGAGCTGGGACTTCGAGGCTCCGGCGTCGGAAGCGCCGCCGGCCTGGTGGGTTGGCGCGCCGGGCAAGGTGTTCCAGCGCACGGTTGAAGGCGCCGGCAAGGTGTTGATACGGCCGCGCGACGAAACGGTCGGGCGCCGAGCCAAGGTCTATTTCGGCCAGCCGACCCTGGCCGGCTACACCGTGGAAGCCGACGTGCGCACGCGCGAACAGCGGCGGCAGCGCGGTGACCTGGGCTTGCTGAATGAGCACTACGGCCTGGTGCTGTTCGGCAACGGCCAGAAGCTCGAACTCCATCCGTGGCAGGCGGCCGACGAGATGACGGTGCGGGTGCCGTTCGCGTGGGACGCCGACAAGTGGTATCGCATGAAGCTGCGCGTCGATCACCTGCCCGACGGCACGGCGCGTGTCCGCGGCAAGGTGTGGCCGGCCGCCGACGCGGAGCCGGCGGCGTGGACGATTGAGAAGATCGACAAGATTCCGCACCGGGCGGGAAGCCCCGGCATTTATGCCGACGGCATCTCGGATGTTTATTTCGACAACGTGAAGGTCTACAAGAGCCAATGATGAAACGCGCGACCGCTCTCCTCGTGTTCCTCGCCGCCACCGGCACCGGCCTGTCTGCGGACTGGCCCATGTGGGGCGGCAGCCCCAGCCGCAACATGATGTCGCCCATGACCGGGCTGCCCACGACCTGGGATCTCAAGACCGGCAAGAACGTGAAGTGGGTGGCCGAACTCGGCTCGCAGTCGTACGGCAACCCGACGGTCGCCGGCGGCGTCGTGCTGATCGGCACCAACAACGAGGCGCTGCGCGATCCCAAGCAGGGCGGCGATCGCGGGGTGTTGATGGCGTTCCGCGAAGCCACCGGCGAGTTCATGTGGCAGGCGACCTTCGAGAAGCTGTCGGCCGGCCGCGCCAACGACTGGCCGTTCCAGGGCATCGCCAGCTCACCGCTGATCATCGACGGTGTCGCCTACTTCACGTCGAACCGCGGGCAGATCGTTGCCGCCGACCTCGACGGCTTCCACGACGACACCAACGACGGGCCGTTCAAGGACGAGAAGCTCACCGGCAAGGGCGATCCCGACATCCTCTGGATGTTCGACATGATCGAGGAGGTCGGCGCCTTCCCGCACAACCTCGCCAACTGCTCGCCGGTCCACGACAACAACCTGCTCTACTGCAGCACCGGCAACGGCCAGGACGAAAGTCACGTCAACGTGCCGTCGCCGAAGGCGCCGTCGATCGTCGCCATCGACCGGACAACCGGCAAGCTGGTGTGGGAAGACAATTCGGTCGGCGAGAACGTCCTGCACGGGCAGTGGTCAACGCCGGCGGTAGGCGATATCGGCGGCGTCCGCCAGGTGGTGCACGCGCAGGGCGACGGCTGGGTGCGCGGCTACGAGGCGCAGTCGGGTAAGAAGCTGTGGGAGTTCGACACCAACCCCAAGGACTCGGTGTGGCCCAAGACCCGCAACGAGGTGATCAGCACCCCGGTCATTTTCGAGAACGTGGTCTACATCTCGAACGGCCAGGACCCGGAACACGGCGAGGGCGTCGGCCATGCCTACGCCATCGACGCCACCAGGCGCGGCGACATCACCACGTCGGGCATGCTGTGGCACTTCGACAAGATCCGGCGATCGATCTCGACCGCGGCGATCAAGGACGGGCTGATCTACCTGGCCGACTTCAGCGGTTTCCTGCACTGCCTCGACATCAAGACCGGCAAGCCCTACTGGACCCACGACATGTTCGCCGCCATCTGGGGCTCGCCGATGATCATCGGCGACAAGGTTTACCTGGGTGACGAAGACGGCGACGTCGCGGTCGTCGAGCACAGCAAGACGTTGAAGCTGGTGTCGGAGCAGAACATGGGCAGTTCGGTCTATGCCACCGCGGTGCCGGCCAACGGCACGCTGTTCATCATGAACCGCAACCAGCTGTACGCGCTGGCCGAGGGGGCGCAGTTGAAGAAATAAGGTGCCTAAGGTGCCTGGGGTGCCTAACGTGCCTAACGTGCGATGAGACGTCGAGACTTTCTGCTGTCGTGCGGGGCGCTGACCATCGCGCCCCACCTTCTCCGGGCCCAGGCGCCCGCCAGCTCGCCTGCCGATCGCTGGATTCAGTTCCGCGGCTCCCCAACCCTGACCGGCATCTCGTCGACCACCATCGCGCCGGCGCCGAAGCTGGCCTGGGCGTGGGAGGGCGGCGAGGCGTTTGATTCGTCGGCGGCCATCGTCGATGGCGTGGTCTATGTTGGCACCGCCACCGGCGAACTGATTGCGGTGGGGTTGGCCGACGGCAAGCTGCGCTGGCGCTACAAGGCCGGCGAAGCCATTGGCGAGTCGTCACCGACGGTGGCCAACGGCCGCGTGTTCATCGGCGACCTGATCGGCGTGGTCCACGCCGTGAACATCGCCGACGGCAAGCCCGCGTGGACATTCAAGACCCAGTCGGAGATCAAGTCGTCGCCGGTCGTCGTGGGCGACCTGCTGCTGATGGGGTCGTACGACGGCAGGCTGTACGGCTTGCACGCCGCCACCGGCAAGCAAGCCTGGACCTATGCGACCGAAAACTACGTCCATGGCACACCCTGTATCGTCAACGGCGTCGCCCACTTCGCCGGTTGCGACGAGATTTTCCACGCGGTGGATGTGAAGACCGGCAAGGAGCGCGTTTCGACCTCGGCCACGGCGTATACCGGCGCCTCGGTGGCCATGGTCAACGGCGTTGCCTACTTCGGCACCTTTGACAACCAGGTGCTGGCGCTGGACCTGGCGTCGCGCAAGGTGCTGTGGCGCTACGAACATCCCGACCGCAAGTTCCCGTTCTACTCGTCGGCCGCGGTGGTGGACGGCACGGTCGTCATCGGCGGCCGCGACCGCATGGTCCACGCGCTCGATGCGAAGACCGGCCAGGCGCGCTGGACGCACATGACCCGCGCCCGCATTGACTCGTCGCCGGCCATTGCCGGCGGTCGCGCCTATGTCGGTTCGAACGACGGCCGGCTGTACGCCTTCGATCTCGCCAGCGGCAAGGTCGCGTGGGAACACGACGAGGGCGCTGCCCTCAGTGCGTCGCCGGCGTTGGCCGCCGGACGCCTCGTGATCGGCTCGACCGAGGGCCGCCTGCTCTGTTTCGCGTAGTCGCTCTTCCTTTCGCCTAGAATAGGCCCCCTCATGAGAAAAGCCCTCTGCCTTGCCGTGATTCTGCTCGCCTCGTTGACCCTTGGCGCCCAGGAACAGGACCCGTTTTCAGCCGCCACCTTCAACGCCATGCGGCTGCGCGCGGTTGGTCCCGCGCTGATGTCGGGCCGCATCAGCCACATCGCCGTTCATCCCGGCGACAAGCAGACCTGGTATGTCGGCGTCGCCTCGGGCGGGGTGTGGAAGACCACCAACGCCGGTATCACCTTCTCGCCGGTGTTCCAGAACGAAGGCGCCTATTCGGTCGGCGCGGTCGTGATCGACCAGAAGAACCCGGCCACGGTCTGGGTGGGCAGCGGCGAGGCCAACAACCAGCGCAGCGTCGGTTACGGCGACGGCATCTACCGCAGCGACGACGGCGGCCGGACATGGCGGAACATGGGGCTCAAGGCCTCCGAGCACATCGGCCGCATTGTCATCGACCCGCGTGATTCCAACGTGGTGTTCGCCGCGGCGTATGGCCCGCTCTGGACCGCCGGCGGCGATCGCGGTCTCTACAAGACCGTCGATGGCGGCAAGAGCTGGACCAAGGTGCTCGAGATCAGCGAGCACACCGGCGTCAGCGACGTGGCCATGGACCCCCACGATCCGGACGTGCTGCTCGCGGTGGCGCACCAGCGCCGCCGCCACACCTGGACGCTGATTCATGGCGGTCCCGAAAGCGGCCTGCACAAGTCCACCGACGGCGGCCAGACCTGGCGCCGGGTGCGCGAGGGCATTCCCGGCGGCGACATGGGCCGCATGGTGCTGTCGTTCTCGCCGGCCAGGAAAGGGCTGGTCTACGGCAAGTTCGAGCCGGCCACCGGCGGCGTGGCCATCTTCGCTTCGCTCGATTCCGGCGACAGCTGGGAACGGCGCGGCAGCGTGCAGGCGCAGCCGATGTACTACAAGAACATCCACGCCGACCCGGTCAACGCCGAGCGGCTATACGTCCCGAGCGTCCGGTCATTCGTGTCCGAGGATGGCGGGCGGACGTTCCGCAGCCTGGGCGAGCGCGCCAAGCACGTGGACAACCACTACATCTGGGTCGATCCTGATAACACCGATCACCTGCTGGAAGGCTCGGACGGCGGCCTCTACGAATCGTGGGACCGCGGCCGCCTGTGGCGGCACTTCACCAACCTGTCGGTGACGCAGTTCTACAACGTCGACGTCGACAACGCCTCGCCGATCTACAACATCTTCGGCGGCACCCAGGACAACAGCACGCTCGGCGGGCCGTCGCGGTCGCGCGGCCCGCAGGGCCCGACCAACAACGACTGGTTCATCGTGACCGGCGGCGACGGCTTCGTCGCCCGGGTCGATCCCACCGACACCAACATCGTCTACGCCGAGTCGCAGTACGGCGGCATTGTCCGCCTCGATCGCCGCACCAGCGAGCGCGTCAATATCAAGCCGGTGGAAGGGAAGGGCGAACCGCCCTTGCGCTTCAACTGGGAATCGCCGTTCATCATCAGCCCGCACCACCCGTCGCGGCTGTACTTCGGCGCCAACCGGCTGTTTCGCAGCGACGATCGCGGCAACAGCTGGAAGGCGATCAGTCCCGATCTGACGCGGCAGACCGATCGCAACATGCTGCCGGTCATGGGGCGGGTGTGGCCCCCCGAAGCGATCGCGCAGCACCAGTCGACCGCGACCTGGGGCAACATCTCGGCGCTGGCCGAGTCGCGCAAGCGCGAGGGCCTGCTCTATGTCGGCACCGACGATGGGCTGATCCAGTTCAGTTACGACGCCGGCGCCACCTGGCGGCGGAGCGAGAACCCGCCGGGGCTGCCCGACTACAAGACCCACGGCGTTTACGTGCAGCGCATCTTCGCCGGCAAGAGCGACGAGAACGTGGTCTATGCCCTTTACGAGAACAGCAAGAACGGCGATTTCAAGCCGTACGTTTACAAGAGCGTGAACAAGGGCGCGACCTGGACCAACATTGCCGGCGACCTGCCGGGCAATGGTCCGGCGCTGTCGTTCGCCGAGGACCACGTCAATCCCAACCTGCTGTTCGTCGGCACCGAGTTCGGGTTGTTCTTCACCGTTGACGGCGGCCAGAAGTGGATTCGCCTGCGCAACAACCTGCCCACCATTGCCGTTCGTGACCTGGCGATCCAGGAACGGGAGAATGATCTCGTGCTCGGCACGTTCGGCCGCGGCTTCTACGTGCTCGACGACTACTCGCCGCTGCGCCAGGTGAACGCGGCGCTGTTCCAGCGCGACGGACACATCTTTGTCACCAAGACCGCGACGCTCGCGGTGCCCGAGACCGGCCGCGCCCGCGGCACGCAGGGCGAGCAGCACTGGATGGGCGAGAACCTTCCCCAGGGCGCGGTGTTGACCTACTGGGTGCGCGAGGCGCCGCGCACGCAGCGGCAGCGCCGCCAGGATGCGGCGCGCGCTGCCGAGGCGAAGAAGGAAACGGCGGCCTACCCGTCGCAGGCTGACCTCACGGCCGAAGCCGACGAAGAGCCGCCACAGACCTTCCTGACGGTCACCGACGCGGCCGGCAAAGTAGTCCGTCGCCTGACCGTTCCCGGCACCCGGGGCCTGCACCGCTACGTCTGGAACCTGCGCGGCGTGCCGGCGACGACCGGTGGGGGATTCGGCGGTGGTGGTGGCGGCGGCGATCAAACCGATCCCCCGGTGTATCCTGGCGGCACCGGCGGCGGCGCTTTTGTGCCGCCGGGCAGTTACAAGTTGTCGCTGTCGCGCCGTGTCGGCGGCGCGCTGACGTCACTGGGCGCGGAGCAGACCCTGACGGTGGTCGCCGAGCCTGGTACGGCGATGTCGCCCGCTGAACGCACCGCCGCGGCCGACTACCAGGACAAGGTGGCCCGGCTGCAGCGCTCGTTCACCGGCGCGCTCGAACAGGCCAACAGCATGCGGACGCGGACGACGGCGATTCGGCGGGCCCTGGTCGATTCGCCTGCCGACCTGAAGATGCTGGACGAAGCCGCGCGTTACGATCAGCGCGTCTTGGCCGTGTTGCGCAAGCTGCGCGGGGATGAAACGCTGCGCGGCCTGGAGTCGGGGTCGCCTTCGTCCATCCAGCAACGGGTGAACTCGGCGGTGGCCGGCGCCCGCGGCTTGAGCGGCGCGCCGACCGGCACGCAACAGTTGAACTACGGCATCGCCTTCGACGAGCTGGCTGCCGAGATCACGAGGCTGCGGGCGCTCGAAGCGGAGATCAGGAAGTTCGAGCAGCAGATGGAAGCGGCCGGTGTGGCCTACACGCCCGGCCGCTGGCCGGGGCAATAACAGGAGAAGCGGAGATCAGGAGACATCCATTTCTCCTGATCTCCTGACCTTCTGCAATATCCTGATCTGCTACCTGAATTGAACGTTGATCGTCGGGCCGTCGATCTTGATGCCCTTGATGTCCTTCAGGTAGGGCTTGATTGCCGACAGCGACGGCTCGGAGCCAAGCTTGCCCTGCAGCGCCTTGAGCTTGGCTTCATCGGCGAGCAGCGAGTCCATGTCCATTTCGAGCAGGGTCAGCCGCGAGCCCTCGACGTACTCGGCGTTGGTCTTGACGATGGTGCCGGCGACGGCGAGATCGATGTTCAGCTTGAAGCCGGCAAACATGCTCTTCAGCATGCCCATCAGCATCGGGTTGCTGAGGTCCGGCATGTCGCCGGGCTTGTCGCCGGTTTGAACCGACACGCCGCTCGCGGGCTTGTCGATGAAGGCGATCGTCAGCGTGGACGTGCCGCCCGCGCGCGTCAGCGTGAACCGCACGGGGTCCTCGTTGCTGGGTTCGCTGCCCATGCGGCCGTTGGTGCTGCCGCTCATGCTGGGGCCGGTGTTGACCTGCACCTGGTTGATGTCGTCGAAGGCGAAGATGGCCTTCGAACCTTCCCAGCCGTTGGCGCCTTTCGACGGCTCCGCCGACACCAGCCGCACGCCCTTGCCCATGCGCGCTGCCGTCCGTTCGAGGTCGGCCTGGTTGACGACCGCGCCGCCCATCTGCTTTTCGGCGCCGGGCATCATGCCCTTAATCGCCGCCAGGTTCATCAGGGTCGTTTGCTCGACGGTGCCGCTGCCGTCGGGGTTCAGCTTGATCAGCGTGGTGCTGTTGATGCAGCCCGTCAGCGCGACGGAGGTGACGAGGGCGAGCAGGACGCGGGTCAGACGCATATTGGGCTCCTCCGGCAGGGGACGCCCCATCATACCCTTCATCAATGTGGCGTCCGCCTTCGGGCATGTGGCGTCCGCTTCATCAATGTGGCGTCCGCCTTCAGGCATGTGGCGTCCGCCTTTAGGCATGTGGCGTCCGCCTTTAGGCGGACCGTGTGCGGTTAGCCGGACCGTGCCGGGCCTATACTCGTCGCATGCGTGAAGGGGAGGGCAAGACGGCGCTCGTCACCGGCGCCTCATCCGGCATCGGCAAGGCCTTCGCCGAGCTGCTGGCGGCCAGGGGCTATGCCGTGGTGTTGACCGCGCGCCGCCGCGACCGGCTCGATCAGCTGGCCGGCCGGCTCGCCGCCGAACACGGTGTGGCGACCCACGTCATCGTCGACGACCTGGCCGAGCCGGAAGCGTCGGAGCGCATTGCCGCCGCCATCCGCGCGCTCGGCCTTCACGTCGACTTCCTCGTCAACAACGCCGGGTACGGCGTGCCCGGCAGCTACGTCAACGTCGCGTGGCCGGACCATCAACGCTTCATCCAGATCATGATGACGGCGGTGTGCGACCTGACCTACCGCCTGCTGCCGCCGATGCTCGAGCGCGGCTGGGGCCGCGTCATCAACATCGCGTCGGTGGCGGGCATGGTGCCGGCTCCGGCCGGGCACACGCTCTACGGCGCGTCGAAGGCGTTCGTCATCAAGTTCTCGGAAGCGCTCGCGGCCGAGAACGCCGCGAAGGGGGTGCACGTCACGGCCGTGTGTCCCGGTTTCACCTACAGCGAGTTTCACGACGTGACCGGCACCCGCCAGCAGATGAACAGCGTGCCGGCCATGTTGTGGCTCGACGCCGCCGACGTCGCGCGCGAGGGCTACGACGCCGTCATGCGTGGCGACCCGGTCGTGGTCAACGGGCGCGCTTACAGGTTCCTGCTGTGGCTGATGGGCGTCGTGCCGAAGGGCCTGGTGAAGGCCGTCTCTCGCGCCGCCGGCCGCCGGTATCGCAAGACCTGAGGTGAACTTCGGGGAACGGTGTTCGTATACAGGAGCAGACACCGTGGTTCGTTGATCCCTGCCTATGGATACCCTGCTCAAAGACATCCGTTACGCACTGCGCTGGATGGCCCGCAGCCCGGGGTTCTCGGCCGTTGCCATCCTGTCGCTTGGCCTCGGTGTGGGCGTCAATACGGCGATGTTCTCGCTGGTCGACTCCCTCCTGTTCCGGCCCTTGCCCGTAACGGAGCCCAGCACGCTGGTTGACGTGTTCACGAGCAGCGGGGATGGCGACGAGTACGCCACCTCTTCGTATGCCGATTTCCAGGACCTGAAGGCCCAGAACACCGTCTTCACCGACATGATGGGTTACAGCCCGATGATGGCGCCGCTCAGCCTGGGCGACCGCTCGCGCATCACTCTTGGCCAGGTCGTGACGTCGAATCACTTCTCGATGCTCGGCGTGCAACCGTTTCTGGGACGAATGCTGGTACCGTCGGACGACGAGCCGTCGGCGGCGCGCGTGGTGGTGATCTCGCATCGCATGTGGCAGCGCGAGTTCGGCAGCGACCCGGCGATCGCCGGCAAGTCGCTCACGCTGCGCGGCCAGCCGTACACCATCGCCGGTGTCGCCCCGGCTTCGTTCACCGGGGTCGTCCCGCTGCTCACCCCGGAACTGTGGCTGCCGATTCGCCACGTCGAGGAAGTGGAACCCGCCGGCATCAACGACGTGGTGCCGTCACCCATCGGCACCAACCAGCTCGAACGGCGCGGCTCGCGGTGGTTGTTCGTCAAGGGCCGCTTGAAGCCCGGTGTCACCGCCGCCCAGGCGCACGCCAACATCGCCTTGATCGGCACGCAACTCGCCGCGGCCAACCCGGTGACCAACGACGACCGCAAGATGTCCGCCATTCCGACCGAGGATGTGCGCTTGCTCGTGCCGCAGGCCGGCGGCGTGCTGTCGATCGGCGCGGCGGGCCTGATGGGCATTGTCGGCCTGGTCCTGCTGATCGCCTGCGCCAACGTCGCCGGCATGCTGCTGGCCAGGGCCTCGGCGCGGCGGCGGGAGATCGGCGTGCGGCTGGCCATTGGCGCCAGCCGCGGACGGCTGATCCAGCAACTGCTGGTCGAGGGGCTGTTGCTCGGCGTGTTCGGCGCGGTCGCCGCGTCGGCGCTGGCCTGGGCGCTGGTGCAGGGCCTGCAGACCATGCCCCTGCCGTTGCCTGTCGACGTCGCGTTCGACCTGCGCATCGATGCCCGGGTGTTGTCGTTCTCGCTGCTGATCGCCGTCGGCACGGGCCTGCTGGCGGGGCTGTTGCCGGCCCTGAAGGCCTCGTCGCCCAGCCTGGTCAGCGACCTGCGCGGCGACGCGCCGGCGTCGAAGGTGGGCGGCCGTCGCTTCGCCCTACGCGATGCCCTGGTGGTGTCGCAAGTGGCCCTGACCGCCGTGCTGCTGGTCGTCGCCGGCTTGTTGCTGCGCAGCCTTGACGCGTCGCAACGCGCGGACGTCGGCTTCCCGACTCGCGGCCTGGCCGCCATCGCGTTCGACACCGACATGGTGCGCTACGAACCCGCACGCGGCGTCGAGTTCTGGCGTCAGGCCGAGTCCCGAATCCAGGCGCTGCCGGGCGTGACCTCGGCCGGCCTGATCTCGCCCACGCTGCCGTTCACCTTCAACTTCAACCAGACCGAGATGCGCATCGACAATCGCCAGTACGCCGAGGGCCAGCGCGGCGACATCATCGAGAATGTCTCCGTGTCTCCCGGCTACCTGGGCACGCTCGGCGTGCCGGTGAAGGACGGCCGCGGCATCGACGCCACCGACATGGCGGGCGCGCCGGATGTGGCCGTGATCAACGAAACGATGGCCCGCAAGTACTGGCCGAACGAGTCCGCCGTTGGCCACACCTTTCAAGTGGTGGCGACCAAGCGTACCCACCGCATTGTCGGGGTGGTGTCGGATCACAAGCGTCACGGCGTGCTCGAGCAGCCGTCGCCCTTCGTCTACTACGCGTCGGCGCAACGGCCGAGCCGCTACAACTTCATTCTGGCGCGGACCAATGGCGACGCGACGAGCCTGTTGAACGACATGCGCCGCGAATTACTGGCGATGGAGCCCGGTCTCGTGTTCATGGTCAGCAACACCATGGAGCAGAACCTGAGCCTGAGCCTGATGCCGGCGCGGGTCGGCGCCATGCTGGCCACCGGGTTCGGCGGCCTCGGCACCCTGCTGGCGGCCATTGGACTCTACGGGGTGATAGCGTTCTCGGTCGCGCGCCGCACCCGGGAGATCGGCGTCCGCATGGCACTGGGGGCCCGGCCCGAGCGCGTGATGGGCATGGTGATGCGCCAGGGCTTCTCCATTGTCGCGATTGGCCTCGTGGCCGGCGGCCTGCTGGCCGCCGCGGCCGCGTCTGCCCTGGAAGGTCTGCTCTACGGCGTGCGGCCCATGGACCCGGTGGCCTGGGGGCTGGCGTTCGCCGCCATGGCCGCAGCCGCCGGCCTGGCGAACTTCGTGCCGGCCCGGCGCGCCATGCGTATCGATCCCATGACCGCCCTGCGCACCGACTAGTCTCGTCTCCTGCTAGAATCCTCCTTTCCGGAGGATTCCCGAATGTCTCGAACCTTGCGCTCAATTCTTGCCGGCCTCGTCATGGCCGTGGCTGCCGTATCGCTGTCAGCCCAGCAGATGCCCCCGACGCCGACCCGCACGGCGGCCGACGGCGAAGGGCCGTTCGAACGCATGGTGATCCGCGGGGTCACGGTGATCGACGGCACCGGCGCGCCGCCCCGCGGCCCCATGGACGTGGTGGTGCAGAACAACCGCATCACCGAGGTGCAGAGCATCGGCTTTCCGGGCGTCGCCATCAACGAGCGCAACCGGCCCGCCAAGGGCGCCAAGGAGATTGACGGCACGGGCCTCTACCTGATGCCCGGGTTCGTCGACGCCCACGTGCACTGCGGCGGCGGCCAGGCCCGCGACCCCGAGTACGTCTACAAGTCGTGGATGATGCACGGCGTGACCACGGTGCGCGGCGTGCCGTGCGGGTCGATGGACTGGGACCTCAGCCAGCGCGAGTTGTCGGCCAAGAACCAGATTGTCGCGCCCCGCATTTATGCCTATCACCGCCCGTTCAGCGGCGAGGGCTGGGACCGGAGCCGGCCGCAGACGCCCGACAGCGCGCGGGAATGGGTCCGCTTCGCCGCCAAGAAGGGCGTCGACGGCATGAAGCTCGGCGCGCATGACCCCGAAATCATGGCGGCGCTGCTGGACGAGGCGAAGAAGTTCAACCTCGGCTCGACCGCCCACCTCGACCAGATGGGCGTCGGCCGGATGAACGCCCGCGATGCCTCGCGCCTGGGGCTGGGCACGCTGACCCACTACTACGGCCTGTTCGAATCGCTGCTCAAGGACTACACCGTGCAGCCGTTCCCGGCCAACCAGAACTACAACGACGAGCAGCATCGCTTCGGCCAGGTTGCCCGCCTCTACGACAAGATTCACCCGCGCGGCAGTGAACCCTGGAACGCCCTGATCAAGGAATGGGTCGACGCCAAGTTCACGATCGATCCGACGATGACGATTTACTCGGCCGGCCGCGACGTCATGCGCATGCGCGAGGCGGAGTGGCACGACAAGTACACGTTGCCGTCGCTGTGGGACTTCTACCAGCCGAACCGCAACGCCCACGGCGCTTACTGGTTCTACTGGACGACCGAAGACGAGATCCAGTGGAAGCGGTTTTACCAGGTGTGGATGTCGTTCCTCAACGATTTCAAGAACGCCGGCGGCCGCGTCACCACCGGCTCCGATTCCGGCTTCATCTACCAGACCTACGGCTTCGGCTACATCCTCGAACTGGAGATGCTGCAGGAAGCGGGTTTCCATCCGCTCGAGGTCATTCGCTCGGCGACCATGAACGGCGCCGCCACCCTGGCCGAGCCCAAGGGCAAGCCGGCCGATTTCGGCATCATCCGCCCCGGCCTGCTGGCCGACATGGTGCTGGTCGACCACAACCCGCTCGAGAACTTCAAGGTGCTCTATGCCACCGGCGCGGTGAAGCTGAACGACCAGAACGGCCGCGTCGAGCGCGTCGGCGGCGTGAAGTACACCATCAAGGACGGCATCGTCTACGACGCCAAGAAGCTGGCGGCCGACGTGGCCGCCATCGTACAGCGCGCCAAGAGCAAGCCGGCGACCACGGCGCGGCAGTAGACGATGAAGACACTGTTGAAGATCGTGGGCGTGCTGGTGGCGGTGGTGGTGTTGGCCGCCGGCGCCGGGTTTGGCTACTTGATGTTCGCATTTCCGAAGGCGCCGCCGCCCGCGGCGGTCACGCTGGAGCCGACGCCGGAGCGGCTGGCGCGCGGTAAGTACCTGAGCGATCATGTCACGATGTGCACGGATTGCCACAGCGAGCGTGACTGGACGAAGTTCTCTGGTCCGGTCAAGCCCGGCCGGATTGGCGTTGGTGGCCAGGAGTTTGCGCTGGGCGGGGCCGGCACGCTCTATGCGAAGAACATCACACCCGCGGCGATCGGTTCGTGGACGGATGGGGAACTGCAGCGGGCCGTTACTGCCGGCGTGTCGAAGGATGGCACGCCGCTCTTCCCGTTGATGCCGTATCCGCACTTCGGCGCAATGGCCGCCGACGACATGCACGCGATCCTGGTTTACGTGCGCTCCTGGCAGGCGATCGAGAGCCAGGTGACACCGCGGACCCTGAACTTCCCGATGAACCTGATCGTCCGGACCATTCCGGCGGCGGGCAGTCCGCAGCCGCGGCCGTCGCCGGAAGACAAGGTGGCGTATGGCCGCTACATGACCCGTGCCGCGCTGTGCGCCGACTGCCACACGCCAATGGACGATCGCGGGCAGCCGGTGGCCGGGCGCGACTTCGCCGGCGGCAACGAGTTCGTGGAAACCGGCTATCGCGTCCGCTCGGCGAACATCACGCCCGATTCCGACACCGGCATTGGTTCGTGGACCGAGCAGCAGTTCATCGACAAGTTCAAGGGTTTCGAGACACCGTCGGATGCCGTGCTGAGCGAGGCCGAGCGCCGGCAGAACACGCCGATGCCGTGGACCGGCTACGCCGGGATGACCCGCGAGGATCTGTCGGCCATTTACGCCTTCCTGCGGACGCAGGCGCCCGTCACCAGCCGCATCAACAAGTTCCCGGACGCGCAATAAAGACCCTGATGTTTGACTACCTGACCGGCATCTACAACATCACGCCCACGCCGTTTCAGCCCGACGGTGCGCTCGACGAACCGAGCCTGCGGCGGCTGACCGAGTTCACGCGCGGCACCGGCGTGAACGGCATGACCATTCTCGGCGTGCTCGGCGAGGCCGACAAGCTGACCGAGGCCGAACGCGATCGGGTCACGGCGATCGTGATCGAGACGGCGGGCGCAGACTTCCCGATCTGCGTCGGCACCACCCATGCCGGCACCGACGGCTGCATTGCCTACAGCCGCCGCGCCCAGGAACTGGGCGCCCGGGCAGTGATGGTGGCGCCGCCGAAACTGGCGCGGACCAACGACACCGCCCTGGAACGTCATTACCTGGCGGTCGCCGAAGCCGTTGATATCCCGGTGGTGGTTCAGGACTTCCCGCCGGCCGTGGGCGGCATCACCATGAGCGTGGAGTTGATCGCCCGGCTCGGCGCCGCCACGCCGCGGCTGTCGTTCCTCAAGCTCGAAGACGAGCCGGCGCCGATGAAGGTGACGCAGATTCGCGCCGCCTCCAACGACGTCAAGATCTTCGGCGGCCTGGGCGGCATGATGTTTCTCGAAGAACTGCGGCACGGCGCCATCGGCACCATGACCGGCTTTGCGTTCCCCGAGATCCTGGTCGACATCTACCGGCGCTTCACCACCGGCGATCTCGACGGCGCCACCGAGGTGTTCTACCAGTTCCTGCCGATCATCCGTTTCGAGAATCAGCCGCGCATCAACCTCGCGCTGCGCAAGCACATCTACCAGTTGCGAGGCGTGATCCGGCACTCGCGCGTGCGCTCGCCGTTCACGCCGGTGGACGCCGACACGCTGAAGGATCTCGACGACATCCTGGCGCGCCTCGATCTCCTGGCCGTCCACGGACGTTAGCCACCCTTCGACTTCGCTCAGGGCAGGCAGGGGAGTCAGAGGACTGAGAGTCACTTTCTCAAATTCAAGGACAGGGCAGACATGGATTTCGGACTAAAGGGCAAGCGCGCGATCGTGATGGCGGCCAGTCGCGGCCTCGGCTACGCATCGGCGTTGGGACTGGCGCGCGAAGGCTGTAATTTGATCGTCTGCAGCCGCGACCAGGCGCGCATTGACGCCGCCGCCGACACCATACGGCGTGAGACCGGCGTCAAGGTGAAGGCGCTCGTGGCCGACGTCAGCAGCGGCGCCGAGGCGCAGCGGCTGGTGGACGCCGCCGTTGCCGAGTACGGTGGTCTCGAGATTGTCGTCCACAACGCCGGTGGCCCGCCGGCCGGCGAAACGCTGGCCATGACCGACGAGCAGTGGCAGAAGGCCTTCGAGCAGAATTTGCTGAGCTTCACCCGCATCGTCAAGGCGGCCGCCCCCGAAATGCAGAGGGCAGGTTATGGGCGCGTGTTGACCATTGCCTCTTCGTCCATCAAGCAGCCGATCCCCAACCTCGCGCTGTCAAACGCGTTGCGGGCCGGCATCTGGGGCATTGCCAAGACGCTGTCGCGCGAGCTGGCGCCGCTGGGCATTCTTGTCAATGTGATCGCTCCCGGCCGCATCGACACCGAGCGCATCGCCGAGCTGGATCAGGCCAACGCGCAGAAGAGCGGCAAGGCCATCGACGAGGTGCGCAAGGCTTCGGTGGCCAGCATCCCGCTCGGCCGCCTCGGCCGGCCGGAAGAGCTTGCCAACCTGGTCGTCTTCCTGGCCTCGCAAGCCGGCAGCTACATCACCGGCCAGGCCATCACGGTGGACGGCGCCGCGGGCAACGCGCTCTGAACACCCCGTGCCAGAAGGGCGGCACTTTGGTGCCGCCGCTATCCGGCCCGCGGTTAAAGTGAGAAGGTGACACTGAAGCTGTTGCTGGTTGTTGCACTTGCCCTGCAGGCCGCCGTGCCGCCTATGGAGGCGCGGCCGGAGTTCCCGGCGTTCGTGGCGCAGCTCAAGGAGCAGGCCCTGGCAAAGGGGATCAGCGCCGCCACGGTTGAGTCTGCCCTCGACGGCCTCGAGCCGCTCGACGTGGTTATCGAGCGCGATCGGACCCAGGCCGAGACCGTGCTCACCATCGATCAGTACATCGAGCGCCGCCTCACCAGCCGGTTCGTGCGGACGGCGCGGCAGCAGGCCGCCGCCAACCGCCGGCTGCTCGCGCAGGTCAGCCGGAAGTACGGCACGCCGCCGTCGTTGCTGGTCGCGGTCTGGGGCATGGAGTCGAACTTCGGCCGGTTCACCGGCACCCGTCCCACCGTGCAGGCGCTGGCGACGCTGGCCTGGGACGGCCGGCGCGGCGCGTTCTTCACCGGCGAACTGATCGACGCCCTGCAGATTCTCGACAAGGGCTACATCACCCTGGGGGAGATGAAAGGGTCGTGGGCCGGCGCGATGGGACAAACGCAGTTCATGCCGTCGAGCTACCTGGCCCACGCGCAGGATTTCGACGGCGACGGCCGCCGCGACATCTGGAAGGGCCTGCCCGACGTATTCGCGTCGATCGCCAATTACATGAAGGCCTACGGCTGGACCCAGGGGCAAACCTGGGGCCGTGAAGTGAAGCTGCCGGCCGGCGGCGCCGCGCCGTTGATCGAAAAGGTCGGTTTGCGCCAGAGCGGCTGCCGCGCGTCGCGCGAACTCACGGTGCCGGTGCCACTGAAGCAGTGGCAGCAGATGGGGGTCAGAACCGCGGCGGGCGCGGCCCTGCCGCGCGTCGACCGCTCGGCGTCGCTGCTGCGAGCGGGAAAGAAGACCTACCTGGTTTACTCGAATTACGACACCCTGCTGGGCTACAACTGCGCCCACGCCTACGCGCTCGCGGTCGGCCTGCTCTCGAACCGCATTGGCCCTCCGTGATCCCGACAAGTGGTGCCCTCCCGACAAGTGGTGCCCTCCCGACAAGTGGTGCCCTCCCGACAAGTGGTGCCCTCCCGACAAGTGGTGCCCTCCCGACAAGAAGTGCCCTCCCGTCAAGCAGTGCGCTAGAATTGAGGGCTATGAGTGCCAAGCCATCAGCGGCCGTGGTCATGGCCGTGTTTGCGACCGCTGTCGTCTCGATGCTGTCGGCGGTGTATTTCGGCGGCAACGGTCAACTGCCGCTGGCCATGACCGGAACCGGACTTTTCGTCATTCTTGGAGGCGTGGGCTTCGAGCTCGCGCGGCGTCGATCATGATTTCACCGTTTCGCCCATTCGCCTGTATTGCCGTTCTCGCCTTGACCGCTGCGTGCGGCGGCGGCTCCGATAGCCAGCCGGCCAGCGCACCGGCGCCGGCCGCGGCGCCCGCGTCCGCTCCGGCGGCGGCCGAAGCGCCGAAACCGGCCGGCACCCTGTCGTTGCTCGAGCCGATCGAGGGCGCCATGGGCGGCCACATCGACACGTTTCGCTGGAGCGCCGTCGATGGTGCCGACGGCTACGTGATCAAGATCACGGCCGTGACCGGCGATCGCGTGGTGTGGGAGAGCCCCGTGCTGACCACCACCGAAACCATGCTGCCCAATACCGTCGCGCTCGAACCCGAGGCGCACACGTGGCAGGTGACGGCTCGTAAGGCCGGCCAGGCGTTCGTGACGTCCGCGACACAGCGCTTCACGATTACCCCGTAAATCAGGCACAGACAGGCAGCAATCAACCCATGACGAAAGACCTTTTGAAGGGCCTGAACGAGCATCTCAAGCTCGAGTTCCGCGCCTCGCACGAATACCTGGCGATGTCGATCTGGCTGTCGGAGCACGACCTGCCGGGCTTTGCGACGTGGATGCGCAAGCAGTCGTCAGACGAGTTGCTGCACGCACAGCGGATCATCGACCACCTGGTGGAACGCGACCAGAAAGTCGTGCTGCCGGCAGTGGCCGCCCCGCCTATGACGTGGAAGTCGGCCGAGGCGCTCTGCGCGCACGTGCTGAAGAACGAGCAGGCGGTGACGGCGTCCATCAACGAGCTCTATGCCATGGCCGAGAAGGCGAAAGACCGGCCCGGGGTCGTCATGCTGCAGTGGTTTGTCACCGAGCAGATGGAAGAAGAGGCGGCCGCCCGTGCCGTGCTCGGCCGCATCCGGCTGGCCGGCAACACCGGTGTCGGGCTGCTGATGATCGACCAGGAACTCGCCGGCGGTACCGTGCCCGGCATGCCGGCCGAGCCTGCGCCCGGCGCGTAAGACGTAGTGGCGTCCGCCGGATGTGGCGTCCGCCTTTAGGCGGACCCCTGCGGTCCGGCTAAAGCCGGACTCTACATGGTGCCTGGCAGTTCAACATGCATGGCAGTACAACGCTGGAATCAATCCGACGGCCCCGTTTCCGAAGCTGCCCTGCGCGCCAGACTCGAGTCGCTCGGTTACGCGGTGGCCAGGTACGTGTACGAACCCGGCACGGTATTCCCGGATCACAAGCACGGCGTCGACAAGATCGACGCCGTCGTCTCGGGCCGTTTCCGGCTCGTGGTGCGCGGCCACATGAAGGTGCTGACGGCCGGCGACTGGATTGAAATCCCGCGCGGCACCGTGCACAACGCGGCGGTCATCGGCGACGAACCGGTCGTCAGTCTGGATGCAGTGAAGCTGTGAAAATCGCGATCTTTGGCTCAGGTGGGGTTGGCGGCTACTTCGGCGGACGGCTGGCGGCCGCCGGGGAAGAGGTCACGTTCATTGCCCGCGGCACGCACCTGGCGGCCTTGCGGCAGGGCGGCCTTCACATTGAAAGTCCCAACGGGGCGTTGCACCTGCCCACCGTGCGGGCGACCGACGATCCGGCCCAGGTGGGCCCGGTGGATGTCGTGCTGTTCACCGTGAAGTTGTACGACGTGGATGCGGCGGCCGCCACGCTGAAACCGATGATTGGCCCGAATACCGTCGTCATCACCCTGCAGAACGGCGTCGATGCGGTCGACATGGTCGCGAAGCACGTCGGCGCGGACCACGTCGCCGGTGGCGTGGCCTACATTGTCGTTGTGATCGACCAGCCGGGGCACCTGCGCCACACCACCGCGCAGCAACTGGTGTTCGGCGAGCGCGACGGGTCGCGGTCGCCGCGCCTGGTGGCCTTCGAGGAGGCCGGCATTCGCGCCGGGTTCCAGGCGAAGGCCAGCACGACGGTCGAGACCGACCTGTGGATCAAGTTCGTGCGGCTGTCGACCTGGAGCGGCATGACCACCGTGACGCGCTCGCCCATGGGCGTGGTGCGCGACAACGAAGAGTTGTTCGCCATGATGATGGCCGCCATCGACGAGACGATTGCCGTTGGCCGCGCCCGGGGCATTGTCTTTCCGCCAACGCTGGTTGACGACACGCTGGCGTTGATCCGCAGCTTCCCGGCGAGCTCGAAGTCGTCGATGCTCGAAGACCTCGAGCGCGGACGCCGGCTCGAGTTGCCGTGGCTGAGCGGCGCCGTCGTGCGGCTGGGCAGGGAAGCCGGCGTGCCGACGCCGACCCACCAGTTCATCTCGGCGGTGCTGACGCCGTTCGTGAACGGCAAGCCCTAGCTGATACCTTTCAAGACTGCCGGCTAACCTCATGGCGAGCGACCAACGGCCCTTCGACTCGCACGCAGCTGATGGCCGCCAGCTCGCTCAGGACAAGCTTCGCGACCTGATGGTGGCCTACCAGGACGGCCGGTTCGACGCCTTCGACGAGATCTACGCGTCGCTGGCCCCGGTGCTGCGCCGATACCTGCTGGGACAAGCCCGCGACGCGGCCAGGGCCGACGACCTGGTCCAGGGGACGTTTCTGCAGATCCATCGCGCCCGGCACACGTTCAATCCCGCGTACCCGCTGACGCCGTGGGCCATGGCGATTGCCCGCCACGTGTGGCTGATGCACCGGCGGACGGCCTCCCGGCGGCCCTGGGAGACCGATGACGTGACCACGATGGACCTGCCCGTTCGCGCCGAGGCGGCGTCGTTCGCCGATCGCGCGGAGGTCAGGCGCGCGCTGGGCCAGGTGGCGCCGTCGCGCCGGGCCGCAGTCATCCAGCATCACCTCTTGGGATTCAGCTTCAAGGAGATCGCGGAGCGCGCCGGTATTGCCGAGACCGCCGCCAAGCTGCGATCGAGCCGCGGAATCGCCCAACTCAGATTGCTGCTGAAGGCTCGAACAGACCGATGACACGGATCACCCAGGGCCGCAGATGACGCAGATGACGCGGATCAACCAGGGCCGCAGATGACACAGATGACGCAGATTCCGGACCAGCTGAGGGCCGAGCTTGCGGCTGAGTACCGGCCCGTGCGGCCGCTGGCGTCGCCGGTCGCGCGGATGCTCTGGCTCTTGCCGCTGGCTGCGCTCGCCGTGGCCGCGGCGCCGACGGTCTTCAACGTCCGCGCCGATGCCGCTCGGCTCGGATGGCTTGGGTGGGGCGCTTCAGGGCTGCAGGTCCTGATCGGGCTGGCTCTGGTCGTGGCGGCGCTGCAGGAATCCGTTCCCGGCCGCGGCTGGAAGGGCCGCGACGCCGCACTGTGGATCGTGACGCCGCTCGCCGTTGTCCTGTTCGTCACGCTCAACACCTGGGCGGCGAGTCCCGGACTGGTCCGCGGCGGCTGGTGGTTCGTCGGCCTCCTGTGCCTCGGAGGCTCCCTGGCCGCGGGACTGCCGATTGTCGCCCTGGCCAGCGTGCTGGCGGCGCGCGCCTATCCGACCCGGCCTGCGCTGGCCGGGGCCCTGCTGGGTCTCGGGGCGGGCCTGATCGCCGATGCCGGGTGGCGTCTCTTCTGCGACTTCAGTGAACCGGCCCACGTGCTGTCGGCGCACGTGGGCGCGGTGCTGTCGTTGATGCTGCTCGGCTCGCTGCTGGCGCCGATTATTTGCCCAGCTCGGCGTAGATCTTAGGCACGTTGTCCTTCGCGCCGTTCATCTGGTACTTGGCGAATTTCTCTGGCAGTTTCAGGTCGGCCAATGCCTGGTCGGCGGTCTTGCCGGCCTTGACCGCGGCCTGGGTCGCGGCCAGGAAAGCGCGATTGAACTCGCCGTACTCCACGAAGTCTGCCCATGTCATTACGGTGCTGTGGCCCGGGATCACGGTGTCGACGTTCTTGATGCTGGCCGCGGCCTTCGCGAGGGTCTCGCCGATGCGCACGCCGCTGCCGCCGTTGTTCATGTCGAGTAGGGGCGTGCCCTTGCGCGCGAAGATGTCGCCCGCGTGCATCGTCCGCAGTTCGCGGAATACCACGAAAGCGTCACCGTTGGTGTGACCGGAGCCGAAGTAGTAGAGGTCGATGGCGTCCTTGCCGCTGAGCACCGTCATGCGATCGGTAAAGGTGCGGTCCGGCATGCCATGCCTGGTCGCCGGCGTGGCGAAGTTCTTCATCTTCGCCATGTTGGCGCCGGTGTTGGCCTGTGCCACGACCTCGACGCTCGCCGGGAAGAACTCGTTGCTGCCAACGTGATCGCCGTGGGTGTGGGTATTGATGATGTGGGTGATCGGCTTGTCGCTGACCGTCCGCACCTTGTCGAGAATGGCCTGGCCCCAGCTGGCCAGCTTGGTATCGACCAGGATCACGCCGTTGCCCGTGATGTAGGCCGCGGTGTTGCCACCGCCGCCGGTGATCATGAACAGGTTGTCTTTCACCTTTTCGATGTGGGCGACGTTTGGACCTGCCGGCGCCGGTTGTTGCGCGGCCGTCACGGTCATGGCCGTCACTCCCAGGCCGGCAATCGCTGCTAGCACCCGTGCTCGTTTCATTCACGCTCCTCCTGTCAGGAACACCCGTTCCACAAACCAATACAGCCCGGCAAGGATAACCGCGATCGACCCGGCCATGGCGACCCAGTGCGAGGCGGCGTCGCTCTGCCGGCGCACCAGCTCGAGCATTGCCGCCACCACGACGACAATCAGCAACTGGCCGACCTCCACCCCCAGGTTGAACGCGAACAGCGACCAGCCGAGCGCCGCCTGCGGCAGGCCGAACTCCTTGAGCACGTAGGCAAACCCAAAACCGTGGATCAACCCGAAGCCGGCGGCGAGCCACGCCCGGATGTCGGTGGCCTCGCCCGCCCGGTCCACGGAACGTCGGAGCACCAGCACGTTGTCGGCGCCGACGACGACGATCGTCAGGGCAATGAGCGGTTCGATGAACTGGGACGATGGCGAGAGGATGTCGAGGGCGGCGAGCGACAGCGTGACGCTGTGGCCAACGGTGAAGGCGGTCACGATCAGCGCCAGCCGCCTGACCGTTCCGCCCAGCAGCAACAGGCCGATCAGGAACAGGACGTGGTCGGGACCGATCAGGATGTGCTCGATGCCCGACGCGACGAAGGTCTGGATCACCGACAGGCGTCCTTGAACCGTGCCCGCGTAATAGTCGGCCGTCTGCCGGGTGGCATCGAGAATGGCCTGGTGCTTCAGCGTCCCGTCTTCGTAGATGTTCACGAAGGTCTGGTGAATCGGGTCGTACGGAAAAACGTAGGCGCGAAGGCCGACGCGGCCGGGCCGCCCGCCATTGACCGTGAACGCCAGGCGCAGGCTCTGGCGCTCGGGCACGACGTCGATGCCGCTCCAGGTCACCGCCGCCGGCTGGCCGTCGAAGGTGAGGGCGATCCGTGGCGCGAGCAGCGCCACCAGCGCGTCGCGATGGCGAGCGGCGACCGCCGGATCCAGCAGTGAGTCGGCCGCCGCGACCGCCAGGTCGTGCGCCACATCAAGGTCGTGGACCACGAGCGTGCCGCTGACGCCGCCGGCGTCGAGGTGAAGGTCGAGGTAGCTGAACGGGGCAGGATGGGCCAGGGCGTCGCGGGCCGCCAGCAGGCACAGCACGGCCACGAGCGTGCGCGCCGCCGTTTTCATCCGCGTTTCAACACGAGGCGAGACGCCGCCCAGATCCAGGACAGGCAGATCAGCGACGTCAGGATGACGTCGCTTGGCCAATGCGCGCCGACGGCCACCCGGGCGGCGCAACCGATCGCCAACATCACCGCGCCGATGACGAGGACGCCGCGGGCAAGCGGGGTCTTCTTGACCCGCGCCGCCATCACGGCCAGCAGGCCAAACGTCACCGCGAAGAAGGTGATGGTCGTGGACGGAAAGGTGAAGCCCCGCGGCGTGCCGACCACCGCAATCAGGTCCGGCGATGGCCGCGGCCGGCCGAACCACTCCTTGGTTGATTCCGCCCCCCACTGCTCGAGCGCCGTGAACGCCAGGGCCAGGAGCAGCCCCCGAAACCCGGCGAGGGCAAACGCCAGGATCGCCGTGAGGCCCATGACGTAATACTTTGCCGGCGCCGGCGCGAGGCGAGCGACAGGCGTTGCCCACCAGCCCGGATCAGGCGCCGCCGCTTGCAGCGCGCGCGCGGCCGCGACGTCGCCGGCGAAGTACGGCTCCATGGCCACCCCGACGCCGATCAGCACCGAGACCATCGCCGCAAGCACAAAGGGCAGGAAGGGCGACTTCATTTGAACAGGCTCTTTGGCACCTTCACGTGCACGCCCATCGTGCCGTCTACGAGCTGCGTGATGGCGACATCGCCCGCCATGCTGGTCAGCTGGTAGGCCTGGTGCTTGTCCATCTTCTTCGTTGCCGCCAGGAAGTCGATCATCTCCTGGATGGCGATGCGGGTGGCCCTGGTGAGGTCGACATCGGTGCCCATGCTGATGAAATGGGAATCGGTTTCGGCGCGCGGCCAGGCCAGGGTCATGCCCTTGCGCACGGTCAGTTGCACCTTGCCGCGCAGTGAGGTTTCGAGCCCGGTCTGGTCGACCTCGCCGTCGCCCTGCGCGGCATGGCCGTCGCCGATCTCGAATAGGGCGCCGGGGACGTGCACCGGAATCCACAGCGTGGTGCCGGCCACCAGTTCCTTGTTGTCGAGGTTGCCGGCATGAATGCCGGGCGGGTTGCTGCTGACGCGGCCCGCCGACGGCGGCGGCGCCACGCCCATGCTGCCGAAGAACGGCCGCAACGGAATGACGATGCCCGGCAGGAACTCGGCCGTCATGGCCGCGCGATCCATCCGGATGATGGTCGGCCCGCGTCCGGCAACGCAGTTCTCGCGGATGAACCCGCTGCAGCCGTTATAGCCGTAGGCGATCGGCAGTTCGATCGACAGGATTTTCACTTCGAGTGCGTCGCCCGGTTCGGCGCCGGTGACGAAGACCGGTCCGGTCAGGATGTGCCCACCGGGCCCGCGATCCTTCACCTGCTCGACAATCGCGCGCAGCGAGGGCTGCACGTCGGCGGCCGGCACGCCGGCCTTCTCGAGCCGGTCGGGCACCGACGTCAGCAGCGTGTCGACGTCGATGATGTCGCCCGAGGCGATGGTCAGCACCGGCTTGGTCTCGGACCAGTAGTGGCCGTAGGCCACGGTGGCCGGTGTGGCCTCGAGCCGATGGGTCCGGGGAGCCTGGGCTGACACCGCCGCGGCCGAGGCGGCCGCGACGGCGACGAGAAGGGTCGGGAGGCGATGACGCATGCGCGTCATTCTAGTCCCTAGTCCGCGAGCACGATCCCTGCGATCAATCCAAGACTTCCGCAAATCAGGCCCAGCGTCCAGCCGATCATCGCCGCCCGCCGTTCCCGGGCACGGGCGCCGGCCGCGCGCTCGGAATCCTCGATGGCCTCGAGTGCCCACCGTGGCTGAAGGATTCGCGGCAGCCAGATCGTGTACAGCACCGCCAGGCCGGCGATGAACGCGGCAAAGGTCGCCACCTGGCTCCAGGTCTGTTGCGTCAACTGCCACGACAGCGGGAAAGCAACCGCCGTGCTCGCGACGAGGGCGACACCGGCCAGTTCGAACCGCTTCAGCGATTGGAGCTCGCCAACCGAACGGGCCTGGCGCTTCAACTGGATCGTGCCTGAGAGCACACCGGCGACGCCGCCGGCCGCGCCGAGCACGGCGCCACCGAGCATGGCCAGGGCCTTCAGCAGCAACGACGGCGCGGCGGTGGTGGTCGCCGCCGTCAACGTTGCCGCGGACGATGCAACCGGCGCCCCCACCGTCAAGGCGGTGAGCACCGCCGCGGTGAACGCGCCATCCGGCGCGCTGTGACGGGCCGCCAGGCCGAAGCGATCGAGCAGGTTGCGGCGCAGCCGCGCCCGCGCCCGCGTCAGCCGCTGGCGCACGTTGGCCTCGCTCAGGCCGAGCAGCCGCGCCACCTGGGCCGTCGATTCACCTTCGCGGTAATACAGGATGACCACCTCGCGCGTCTCATCCGGCAGCTCGTCCAGCACCGTTGCCAGCAGCTGGCGCTCTTCGTCGGCCAGCATCTGCGCGCCCGCGTGCGGCGCCGGATCGACGGCCGTGGCCATCAACAGGTCGGTGTCGTCGGCGGTGATGCGACGGCCCCGCCGGCGCTCGGTCCGCAGCACGTGGTACGCCCGGTTGCGGGTCAGCTGGCGCAGCCACGCCAGGAAGCTGTTGGGGTCGCGCAGTTCCCGGAGATCCCGCCACGCCGACAGGAACACGTCCTGCGCGATGTCGCGGCTCAGCTCGGCGTCGCGGGCAATCGAGAGGGCGATTGCGCTGACCACCGAACGGGTTTCGTTGACCAGCACCGCGAACGCATCGCGATCGCCGCCGGCCGCGGCCGGCACGTGTTCCGCCAGGATCAGGGTCTGTGCGTCCATGGCTAGCGCTCCCTCGACTGGCGCGCCGCCAGGAACTGATCGAGCGCCGCGAAGAAGAAGGCCGGGTCGTCCAGCATGATGAAGTGACGGGCTTTGTCGGCCATGATGACACGCGCCTGCCCGGCGCGCGAGACCTGGGCCTCGTAGCTCTTGGCCATGGCCGCGCGCATGGCCTCGGGCGCCGCTGCGGTGGCGCCCAGCAGCAGCGTCGGCGCGGTCATGCCGTCGATCACCGGTCGCAGGTCCGTGGACATCAGCTCGGCGACGGCCGTTCCCGCCGTCGCCGCGTCGGACCGGGCCGCCCAGGACAGCGCCAGCTCGACATCAGCCGGCGCCGTGATCATGGTCCCCAACGCCATCCGCGTTTGCGCTACCAGTTGCGCGTTCGACAGCGACGCGTAGATGGCCTTGATCTGCCCGGCCTGCGCCCTCGCGCTGTCGGCGGTGGCTGCCGGATTGCCGAGCGCCGGCAGGAACGGCACGCCGTCAACCGCCACCAGTCCGCCCACCAGGTCCGGCGCCGTGGCGGTGATCCAGAAGCCCAGGAAGCCGCCCAGGCTGTGGCCGACGATGATGGTCTGCTTCAGTTGGCGTTCGCGCAGGTAGCCGATGACCTCGTCTCGCACGCGAGAGAGGAACGGCTCACCGACCGGCGCGGGGCCGCCGAAACCGGCAAGCGTCAGGACGTGCAGCGTATAGCGGTCCTGGTAACGCGCCACGGTCGAATCCCACACTTCGCCGCTCGACAGAAGGCCCGGAATCAACAGCATCGCGGGCCCCTTCCCGGTCACCGTGACGCTGAACGACGGGTGGGCGGTCTGTGCCCCTGCGCCGGCAGCAGACGCGAGGATCAGGGCGGCGACGGCGGTGCGAACGAACCAGTGATGTGACATGAAGACAACTCCTTACCAACATAGGAGCCGCCCGCGGCCGCGTGTGACACTACAATTCTCGCCATGTCCCAGCCGTGGTACCGCGACGTCAGCCGCCAGCAGTGGAAGACCTTTCTCACCACTTTTTCCGCCTGGACGCTCGACGCCTTCGACTTCACCATCATCACCTTCGTCCTGACCGACATCCGCCGTAGTTTCGAGGTCAACCTGGCGCTGGCCGGCGCGCTCGCGACGGTGACGCTGCTGTTTCGCATGGTCGGCGGCATCGGCGCCGGCACCTATGCCGATCGCTACGGACGGAAGGGCCCGATCCTGTTTTCGATCGCGTGGTTTACCGTCTTTGCGTTCCTCAGCGGGCTGTCGACCAGCTACCTGATGCTGTTTGCGTGCCGGGGACTGTTCGGCATCGGCATGGGCGGCATGTGGGCCGCGGGCATGCCGCTGGCCCTCGAGCAATGGCCCGCCAAGCATCGCGGCATCGCGTCGGGCATCCTGCAGGGAGGCTATTCGGCGGGCTTCCTGCTGTCGTCGCTGGTCTATCAGCTCGGCTATCCCCTGATCAATGACGACCCGGACCGGGCGTGGCGCCTGATGCTGTGGGCCGGCGTGCTGCCGGCGATCGCCATCTTTTTCCTGATGACCCGCGTCAGCGAGAGCCCGCTGTGGCTGGAGCAGCAACGGCTCCGGGCCGGCGCGCCGCAGCGCTTGTCGCTGGCGCGCCTGTTCGAGCGCGACCTGCGCTGGGTCACGTTCCACACCTCGCTCCTGATGGGGGCATTCGTGTGGATGTACCAGTCGACCACCATCTGGTACCCGACCTTGCTGGCCAACCTGCAGCAGCAGCCGCTGGCCTTCCTCCTGCTGCTCAATGCCGGCGGCCTGATTGGCTCGGTCGCATTCGGCACCCTGTCCGAGAAGTGGGGCGGCCGGCGCGGTGCAGCCACGCTGGGCATGGTGGCCGGCGTGCTGTCGGCGCCGGTCTACCTGTTCTCGGAAACAACCGGCGGCCTGTTGCTCGGGGCCTGGCTGGTGGGTTTCTGCGCCTCGGGTGCCTGGGGCATCGTGCCGGGCTATCTGTCCGAGCGGTTTCCCACCGAAGCCCGCGGCGTCGGCACCGGCTTCTCGTACCACGTCGGCGTCGGCTTTGGCGCCTTTGCCCCGTACTTGATCGGTGTACTGACCGACGCCGGCACCGCGCTCCAGACAGCCATGTTCTGGTGCGTCGTCGGCGGCGGCATTGCCGTGATCACGCTGCTGTGGCTTGGGCCAGAAACGCGCGGCCGCGAACTGAAGTGATGCAGCCTCGATGGACGCGAAGCGCACGAAGAGAATCAACCTTCGTGTTCCTGGCGTGCTTCGTGGTGGCCTTTACGCCAGCGCCTTGATGATGTCCCAGCGCGTGATGATATAGGTGGCGTCGAGCTTGAAGTCGCGGACCAGCACCGCCGGACTCTCGGGCGTCAGCATCGCGGCCAGGGCGTCCACGCTGGTCGAGATGTCGGCGAACGGGATGGCCGGCTGCATGATGCTTTCCACCGGCCCGTGCAGCACGTCGGGGTTCTTGACGATCTCCGAATAGAGATAGCCCTCGTTCACCGAGCCGACGAGGCGGCCGTCGGCGGTGACCGGAATCTGCGAATAGGCATTCTCGGTCAGGATGTGGGCGGCCTTCTCGACCGTGTCGTGGCGGTCGATGGTGGCCAGCGGCGCCTTCATCCGGTTGGCGACCAGGTCGCGCGCGGTCAGGCCCTTGCGGTCGACAAAGCCCTTTTCCCGCATCCAGTCGGGGTTGTACATCTTGCCCAGGTAGCGCGTGCCGTGGTCGTGGAAGATCACCACCACGGTTTCGCCGGCCTTGAACTGGTCGGCCAGCTGGATGAGCCCGGCCATGGCCGAGCCGGCCGAGTTGCCGGCGAAGATGCCTTCCTCGCGGGCAATGCGGCCGGTCATGATGGCGGCGTCGCGGTCGGTCACCTTCTCGAAGTGATCGATCAGGCTGAAGTCCACGTTCTTGGGCAGGAAGTCCTCGCCAATGCCCTCGGTGATGTACGGATAGATCTCGTTCTTGTCGAAGATCCCGGTCTCCTTGTATTTCTTGAAGACTGAGCCGTAGGTGTCGATGCCCCAGGCCTTGACCGACGGCTTCTTCTCCTTCAGGTACTTGGCGACGCCGCAGATGGTGCCGCCGGTGCCGACGCCGACCACCAGGTGGTCAATGGTGCCGCCGGTCTGCTCCCAGATCTCGGGCCCGGTCTGCTCGTAGTGGGCCTGCGCGTTCGACGGGTTGTCGTACTGGTTCGCTTTCCACGAATTCGGCGTGTCGCGCTCGAGGCGCGACGACACCGAATAGTACGACCGCGGGTCTTCCGGATCGACGTCGGTCGGGCAGACGATGACCTCGGCCCCGAACGCCCGCAGCGCATCCACCTTTTCCTTCGACTGCTTGTCGGTGGTGGTGAACACGCACTTGTAGCCCTTGACGACGGCGGCAATGGCCAGGCCCATGCCGGTATTGCCAGACGTGCCCTCGATGATCGTGCCGCCGGGCTTGAGCTTGCCCGCCTTTTCGGCGTCTTCGATCATCTTCAGCGCCATGCGGTCCTTGATCGAGTTGCCCGGGTTGACCGTCTCGATCTTCGCGTAAACGTCGGCGGCGACAATGCCTTTCGGGATGCGGTTGAGGCGCACCATCGGGGTGTTGCCGATGGTTTCGAGAATGTTGTTGTGAAGTGTCTTGGGCACGCCCCACCATCATAGCCGGATCACCAGCCGGTCAGCACCTCCGGGGAGATCCCGAAGAAGGGCAGCACCGTGGATTCGAGGCGCTCGATCCCCCGATAGGTGCGGCGCGACTCGACGCCGCGGCGCGCCAGCTGCAACACCTCGATTTCGCGGGTCAACTGGTGAACCAGCCAGCATTCCCGGACGCCGTATTCGCAGAACCAGCGAATGCGCTCCTGCAGGTCGCCGATCCGCGGATTGGGCGACATCACTTCCAGCACCATGTCGGGCGCGCCCCAGATGCGGTCGGTGATGATGTCCTGGCGCTTGTTCGAGATGAAGAACAGGTCGGGCTGCACGATCAGCGCGCGCCCGGGGTCGAGAATCACGTCGAGGGGCGCGATCCAGACCGATCCCAGCCGGTGCTGCCCGGCGAAGACGCGCAGCAGCACCGCCATCTCGAGCAACAGATCCTGGTGGCGCGGCGAGGGCGACTCCTCGAGCCGCACCGTGCCGAAAATCAATTCCTGCACGCGGAGCGTCTCCGCCGTCTGCAGGTACTCACTGGTCGTCAGAATGTCGCCGTCGCCGGGCAGCTGTCCGAACACCGAAGGTCGTTCGCTCATGACTCGTCCTCCCATCACCATCACCTCACTCAGTTACCGCGTGATGCGACGACGATGCCATCGTCAACAGGGCAGCGCAAGAGAGCAAGAATTGCGTACTGAAAGGCGGCCGAAGCATTGGCAGGAGCTTGCCGCAAGCCCGGACGCGTATTGCTGCGCAAATTGATGCGCAATCAGTTCGGCGAGCTCCGGGAACGCTGGCCGAGCAACGAAATCAGCCATTGAAACGCGGGCGAACGTGTGACACAACGTGGGCACACAAATGAACAGCGCCGACGAACCTCCTGGCGCGACCAGTCCGCGGGGCACGGTAGTCATCGTGGCTGTCTTTGGCACGCTCGTCGTGCTGGGCTGGCTCCTCATGTTCTTCGGCCTGTTTCTACCGCGGGGCACGCATTGAGGGGCGCCGATGCACGTTGACCGGCTCGAGCGCTACTGGATGTGGGCCGCCACCGGCATGCTGGCCCTGTTCCTGGGCGCCATCGTCATGACCGCGGTCTCGGGATCCGCGCATCCACCCAGTCACACCGAAACCGTGAATCCGGAAACGCTGAGCCTAGCCGGCGAGTTCGCCACGCCCGGCGTCACCGTTCGGCCCGATGGCGGCGTTACCGTCGTGATGCGGGCGGAGTTCTATGTCTTCCGGCCGGAAGTGATCCGCGTGCCGGTGGGCCGTCCCGTGACCTTCCGCATCACCAGCCCCGATGTGCTCCACGGCTTCATGATTGTCGGCACCAACATCAACCTGACCGTTGCGCCCGGCTACGTCAGCGAGGCCACGACCACGTTCGCGCGGCCGGGCGAGTATCTCGTGGTGTGCAACGAGTACTGCGGCCTGGCGCATCACCTGATGCAGGGCAGGATCATCGTCGAGGAGGCGCCGTGACGGCCGTGTCCCGGCTGGTGCTCGCCAACTTGTGGGTGGCCATCACCGCGTTTGCCCTGGGCGGCATGATGGCGGTGATGCAGGCCGTGTCGCGTGCGGGCGTGCAGGTGCCGTTCGGGTCGGCGCGCATGTACTACCTGTCGGTGACCGCGCACGGCGTGCTCGAGGCCCTGGTCTTCACCACCTTCTTCATCATGGCCCTGGGCTACATCGTCGCGGAAACCACGCTCGGCCGCGTTGCCGGCAAGGCCTGGGCGTGGGCCGGGTTCTGGATTGCCCTGGTCGGCACGGTGATCACGACTCTGGCGATTCTCTCGGGCACCAGCACCGTGCTCTATACCTTCTACCCGCCGCTGCTGGCGCATCCAGCCTTCTACGTCGGCGCCACGTTGCTGATCGTCGGGTCGTGGATCTGGTGCGGCGTGATGGTCGGCAGCTACCGCGCCTGGCGGAAGGCGAACGTGGGCGCGCGCGTGCCGCTGGCCATGCACGGCATGATGACCACGGTCATCATCTGGATCCTGGCGACCGCCGGCCTCGCCGTCGAGGTGCTGGTGTTGATTCTGCCGTGGTCGTTCGGCCTGGTGTCGCGCATCGATCCGATCATCGCGCGCACGTATTTCTGGTGGTTCGGCCACCCGCTGACCTACTTCTGGCTGTTGCCGGCGTACGTACTGTGGTACACGGTCATTCCGCGCGTCGCCGGCGGCCGCCTGTTCAGCGACGGCCTGACGCGAGTGGTCTTCGTGCAGTTCATCCTGTTCTCGACGCCGGTCGGACTGCACCACCAGTTCACCGACCCGGGCATCGCGAGCGGCTGGAAGCTGGTGCACACCTTCACCACCTACGCGATCATGTTCCCGAGCCTGGTCACTGCGTTCACGGTCATTGCCTCCCTCGAGAACGCCGGCCGAGCGCGCGGCGGCACCGGCCTGTTCGGGTGGATCCGCGTGCTGCCGTGGCGCGATCCCTTCTTTGCCAGCGTGGCTCTGTCGATGGTCACGTTCGCCCTCGGCGGGTTCGGCGGCGCCATCAACGCGGCCTACGCCATGAACTCGATGGTTCACAACACCGCGTGGATCCAGGGACACTTCCATCTCACGGTCGGCACCGCCGTGGCCCTGACGTTCATGGGCTTCACCTACTATGTGTTGCCGCGGCTGACCGGCCGCGCCATTGCCTGGCCCCGCGTCGCCATGGTGCAGCCGTATTTGTGGTTCGTCGGCATGCAGTTCTTCAGCATTCCCAGCCACATTGTCGGGTTGATGGGGATGCCGCGCCGGGTCTACACCGGCGAGTACCAGGACGTGGCCGCCGCCCAGGCCTGGATTCCGTTGGTCAACCTGTCGGCGATTGGCGGAGTGATCCTGTTCGTGTCGGCGATGTGCTACGTCGGCACCATCCTGGTGACCATGCTGGTCTCGCCGCGCGGCGCGATGGCTTCGATGGAGTATGCCGAGCCGATGACGCCGCCCGAGCCGGGGCCGTCGATCTGGGATCGCCTGGGACTGTGGACGGCGGTTGCCGCGGTGATGATCATCATCGTCTACGGGCCGCCGTTGTACCGTCTCCACACCATGGCCCGGTTTCCATCACTGGGTTTCTCTCCCTTCTAGGGCCGCACATGACACAGATGACACAGATGACGCGAGCGCTTCTCTAGGGCACGTCCATGATCGACCAGCCGGTCTCGCACCACGTCGCCGTTGACCCGCCCGAACCGCCGGGCCGCCGCACGTTTGCCTCGACCGTGGCCATGGTGGCCGGCCTGATTGGCGGCTACGGTTTGTTTGCGTGGATTGGGGCTCGCTTCATGCTGCCCGCGCGCACCGGACAGATGACGCAACTGTTCGTCGCCGGCGTCAACGAGATCGCCGTCGGCGGCACGCTGCTGTTTCGCACACCTGACGGCCGCACGGTGAACATCACCCGGCGTGACACGCACGGCCGCGCCGACGACTTCGTGGCCCTGTCGAGCACCTGCCCGCACCTGGGCTGCCAGGTGCACTGGGAGGGGCAGAACAATCGCTACTACTGCCCGTGCCACGGCGGCACGTTCGATCCGTCAGGCAAGGGCACCGGTGGCCCGCCGGGCGACGCCGGACAGTCGCTGCCGCGCTATTCGCTCGCGGTGCAGAAGGGCTTGCTCTACATCGACGTGCCGACCGAGCAATTGACGGTGCCGCAGCAGGCCGGGGTTGTCCACCTCGCCACGCCCCAGGGGCCGGGACACGACCCCTGCCTGGCCTGCCTCAAGAAGGGACGCGGGCCGGCTGGTCCGGGGGCGTCGACATGAGCGCGCCGCGCGAGTGGATTGAGGAACGCGTCCCGGTCTCGATCGAGACCGTGGCGACGATGTCGAACGAGCCGGTGCCGTATCACCTGAAGCGGTGGTGGTTCGCGCTCGGCGGCACGCCGGCCTACCTGTTCACCATCCAGATCGTGACCGGCATCCTGCTGGCGTTCTATTACCAGCCGTCGCCGGCGACCGCCTACGAGTCGATTCGCTACATCACCGAAGACGCGGCGTTCGGGTGGTATCTGCGCGGCCTTCACAAGTGGGGCGCCACCCTGATGATTGCCGCGGTCGTGCTGCACCAGATGCGCGTCTTCTTCACCGGCGCGTATCGCCGGCCGCGCGAGTTGAACTGGATGGTCGGCATGACGCTGCTCGTGTGCACCCTGATGCTCGGCTTCACCGGCTACAGCCTGGTGTTCGAGCAGTTGAGCTACTGGGGGGCGACGGTGGCTGCCAACATCAGCGACACCGTGCCGATCGTGGGGCCGCTGATGAAGCAGGCCCTGCTGGGCGGCGAGATCTATAACGACCGCACGCTGTCGCGGTTCTTCATCCTCCACGGCGCGGTCCTGCCGGTGTTGCTGATCCTGGTGCTGGTCATGCACATCGGCCTGGTGCGGCTGCTCGGCGTCACTCAGCTCACGTTCGAGGGCGAGGAGGCGCAGCCCGTGCGGCATTTCAACTTCTTCCCCAGCCACTTCTATACCGAGCTGATCATCGGCCTGTCGCTGATGATCCTGCTGAGCGCGCTGGCGACGTTGCTGCCGGTCGGCATGGGGCCGCGCGCCGATCCGCTGGTTACGCCCGACGTGATCAAGCCGGAGTGGTTCTTCTACGTCGCGTTCCGGTGGCTGAAGCTGTTCACCGGCCTCACCGCGGTGCTGACCCAGGGCCTGATCATCTTCATCATGTTCTTCTGGCCGTTCATCGACGACTGGCTGGTCCGCAAGTTCAAGTACGCGGACATCAGCGTGTGGATAGGGATTGCGGGTGCCTTGACGATCATGGGCTTCACGATGTGGGAAGCGCTCGTCGCGCACTGATCGGCGCCCCCTGAGGGGCGCCAGGGACAACTGGACATGACACTCGATCAAAAACGCTGGGTGATTGGCGGCCTGGGATTCCTCTTCCTGCTGTCGCTGGTCTCAGTGCAGTGGCTGGAAGTGTCGCGCCGCCGCCACGAAGAGTCGGGCGGCCGGGCCGGAGCCTCGGCCGTGAGCGTGCCCGACGCCTCGCGCCAGTGTGTGGACTGCCACACCCAGGTCTCGACCGGCATCGTCGATCACTGGAAGGGCTCGACCCACGCCGAGAAAGGCGTGGCGTGCCTGGATTGCCACAAGGCGGGGGCGAAGGACGCCGACATGTTCTCGCACTACGGCGCCCAGATCGCGACCATCGTGACGCCGCGGGATTGCGCCTCGTGCCACCCCACCGAGTCGGCGGAGTTCGCCGTCAGCCATCACTCGAAGGCCGGCAACATTCTCGCCTCACTCGACAACTTTCTGGCCGAAACCGTCTCGGGCTCGCGCGCTCCGTTCAGTCCGCACTCGCCCACGCCCGGCAAGGCGGTGAACGTCGTGAACGGCATGGCGCCGGCAAATTCGGGATGCCAGCAGTGTCACGGGTCGCTGGTCGCGTTCCAGGCCAACGACGGCGGGCTGGTGACCATGCGCGACCTGAAGCCCGACGACAAGGGCCAGCCGACCAACCTCGATGCCGTCGGCCGGATTGTGCGCAACGAGAGTGGCAAGCCGCTGTTCAGCAGCACGAGCTGGCCGAACACCGGCATTGGCCGCATGAATCTCGATGGCTCGCTCGGATCCTGCGCGGCCTGCCACAGCCGCCACGACTTTTCGGCGCGGCGCGCGCGCCAGCCCGAGAACTGCGGCAAGTGCCACCTCGGGCCCGACCATCCGCAGAAGGAGATCTACGACGAATCCAAGCACGGCGTGGCGTTCCGCGACCTGATTGGCCAGATGAACCTGGATGCCAGGCCATGGGTCCTCGGCAAGGACTACAGCGCGGCCCCGACGTGCGCGACGTGCCACATGAGCGCCAACATGCGTAACGGCATGAAGATCACCCACGATCCGGGCGAGCGCATTTCGTGGACCAACCGCCCGCCGGTCAGCCTGGTCATGGACACCGACGCCAACCACGCCGTGGTGACGGAAACCGATCCGGAGAAGCGGCGCGCCGCCATTGCCGACACCGCCGACGCCAAGCGCAACCGCATGAAGCAGGTGTGCTCGGCCTGCCACACGCCGGACTACATCAACCTGTTCTATCGCCAATATGACGATGTGGTGATCAACTACAACGAGAAGTTCGCCAAGCCAGGCCAGGCAATCATGGCGGCGTTGACCGACAACGGCCTGCTCACCAAGACCCAGTACGACGAGCAGATCGAGTGGACGTGGTACTACCTGTGGCACCACGAAGGCCGCCGCGCGCGCATGGGCGCGTCGATGATGGCGCCCGACTACACCCAGTGGCACGGCATGTTCGAGGTGGCCGAGAACTTCTACATGAAGCTGCTTCCCGAGGCGCGGGAAGTGACGGCCGCCGCCGCGCGCGCCGGCAAGGCGGCAGCGGCCCGGGCCGCCGATGCCGCCATCGACGAAATCCTGCGGCGCCCCGAACACCGATGGATCGTCAGCGGCGCGGAACAGCAGGCCGATGAGATTCAACGCGAAATGCGTCGCAAATATGGGCCTACGCGATGACACCGAGTCACGGCCAGGGCCGCAGATGACACAGATAACTCAGATCAACGGGTGCTCGCCATGGGCGAAATGAAGAGACGGACGTTTCTGAAGATGGCTGGCGTGGCGGTGCCGGCGGTAGCCGCCTACTCGTGTGCCGATCGTGCCGAGGCGGATCGGCTGATGGCCAATGCCGACCCCGTCGACCGCGCTTCGGTGAAGTGGGACAAGGCCCCGTGCCGCTTTTGCGGCACCGGCTGCGGGGTGATGGTGGGTGTCGAGGCCGGACGCGTGGTCGCGGTTCGCGGAGACGAGGCGAGCCCGGTGAACCGTGGCCTGCTCTGCGTGAAGGGGTATCACCTGCCGGGTCTGCTGTACGGCGAGGATCGCCTGCTGTATCCGCAGAAGCGAAATGCCGATGGCTCGTTCAGCCGCATCTCGTGGGATGACGCGCTCGATCTGATCGCGAACAAGTTCAAGGACACGCTGGCGCAGCACGGTCCCGAGTCGGTAGCCATGTATGTGTCGGGGCAGTCGACCGTGTTCGACGGCTACGCCGCGCTCAAGTGGATCAAGGCCGGCCTCAAGAGCAACAACCTCGAGCCCAACGCCCGCTTGTGCATGGCCAGCGCCGTGTCGGGCTTCATGACGCAGTTCCAGAGCGACGAGCCCATGGGCTGTTACCAGGACCTGGATCGCGGCGACGATTTCGTGTTGTGGGGCAACAACATGGCCGAGATGCACCCGGTGCTCTTCAGCCGCATTCTCGAGACCAGGCGTCAGAAGCCGGCGACTCGCATTGTCGACATTGCCACCCGGCGTACCGCGACCACCGATTACGCCGACATGCACGTGCTGTTCAAGCCGGGCACCGACCTGGCCCTGGCCAACGGCATCCTGCACCTGCTGGTGGCGCAGGGAAAGGTCAACACCGCGTTTATCGCCGAGAACGTCGTCTTCAGGCGCGGCATCGAGGATGTCAAGACGATCGGTTACGGCTGCTTCGACGACCAGAAGGAGCGCTACACCTTCGAGGACGTGCCGAGGCCGAGCTCGCTGGCGGAGCTGGCGACGTTCCTGGCCGACTACACCCCCGAGAAGGTGAGCGAGACGAGCGGCGTGCCGGTGGCGCAGATCCACGCCCTGGCCGCCATCTATGGCGACCTGCCGCGCGGCACGGTCAGCCTGTGGTGTATGGGCGTCAACCAGCACGTCCGCGGCACATGGATGAACAACCTGATCACCGACTTGCACCTGATCACCGGCAAGATCTGCCGGCCTGGCGCGAACCCGTTGAGCCTGACGGGCCAGCCGAGCGCCTGCGGCACCGCCCGCGAGGTCGGCACCAGCAGCAATCGGCTGCCGGCCGACATGGTGGTCACCAACCCCGAGCATCGGGCCGAGGCCGAACACATCTGGAACGTGCCGGCCGGCACCATTTCGGCCAGGCCCGGCCCGCATGCCGTCGACATGTTCCGCGCCCTCAAGCGCGGCGACATCAAGGCGATGTGGATCCAGACCACCAATCCCTGGGTCACGCTGCCGAACCGCTCGCGGTTCGATCGCACGCCCAACGACGGCAAGTTCATCGTGGTCAGCGACATCTATCCGACCCCGACGACGGCGATGGCCGATTTGATTCTGCCGGCGGCGGCGTGGGTCGAGCGAGAAGGCGTGTTCGGCAATACCGAGCGGCGGACCCAGCAGTGGAACAAGATGGTCGATGCCCCGGGCGAGGCGCGCGAAGACGCGTGGGCCATCATCCAGGTCGCCAAGCGTATGGGCATGGGCAACCTGTTCCCGTGGCCCGACGACAACTGGCACGAGCCGATGTTCGAGGAGTATCGCCGCTTCGGCGTCGGCCACGGCAAGGACCTGGCCAGCTACGCTCAGTTGAAGGAAACGCGCGGCATGGTGTGGCCGGTCGTCAACGGCAAGGAGACCTTCTATCGCTACACCGCCGGCTACGACCCGTACGTGAAGAAGGCGACGGGCGCGCACTTCTACAAGGCCGTCGGCTACGGCGAGAAGGCAGCGTTCTGGCTGCGCCCGTACCATCCGCCGGCGGAATCTCCTGACAAGGAGTTCCCGTTCTGGCTGACCACCGGGCGCGTGCTGGAGCACTGGCACACTGGGTCGATGACCCAGCGCATCAAGCAACTGCATCAGGCGGTGCCGGCGGCATACCTCGAGATGAACCGCGCCGACGCCGAAGAGATGAGCCTGAAGAAGGGCGACACGGTGAAGATTGTCAGCCGCCGCGGCAGCCTCGAGCTGGTGGTCGAGGTCGATGGCCGCGGCCGCCCGCCGCGCGGCACCGTGTTCGTGCCGTTCTTCGACGAAGCGAAGCTGATCAACCTGGTCACGCTGGATGCGATGTGCAACATCAGCAAACAGCCGGACTACAAGAAATGCGCGATTCGAATAGAGCGCGTCTAGGCCGCCGATGACGCCAATCCTGCCAGGGCCGCCGATGACGCCAATCCTGCCAGGGCCGCAGATGACACAGATAACGCAGACGTTGCGTCACGGTGCTCTCGCGTTGCTCGCGGTGACGCTGTTGGCCGCCTGTCGCGACGCGCCGCCGGTGGCGACGGCGCGGTCGATGGAACTTCGCGCGGCCGGCCGTGCCTACGACGGCGCGCCGCCGGTCATTCCGCACGCCCTGATTGGCGCCTGCACCACCTGCCACGATGACGATGGCAGCGAGATCTCCGGCATTGGCGTGGCGCCCGCCTCGCCGCATGGCGCCATCGGTGCGGCCGGTTTGTTCCAGCGCTGCCGGCAGTGTCACGTGGCGGCGGAGACGTCGGCGGTGATGGTGAGTTCGGCGTTCACGGGACTGCCACAAGGCGCGTGGAAGGGCGGTCGCGCGACCCCAGGGGCGCCGCCGACCATTCCGCACACGCTGCAGCTCAGGGAAAACTGCCTGGCCTGCCACGCGGGGCCCGCGTCGCGTGTCGAGATCAGGACCACGCATCCGGAGCGGGTGCGGTGCCGTCAGTGTCACGTTCCGGAATAGGGCGCGCCCTTCAGGCGCGTAGGGCTCGGGGCTCCGCCCCCTCGTGGGGCTCGACGCTTCCACCTTCGCCAAGGCTACGGCGGACAAGCCGCGTCTCGTGGGGCTCGCGCCTTACGGCGCTCGTGGGGGCTCAGGTTCGCGGTTGATCAGCACATTGGGCATTGCTGTACCCCGAGCGGAATGCCGTGACCGTACCGGCGGCGGCGTCGAACCGGTGACGCGTGACGGAGGCTACGCAGGCGTCTGCCTGCACTACGTGCTTCGCTCTGCGCTTTGTGCGTCCGCCTTCGCGCGAAGCGCGACGATCCAAACAACGAGGGCACCCCCAAAGGGGTGCCCTACGAAGTGAAGTTCAAAAAGTGTATCTAGGAGCCGAGCTTCTTCAGCTGCGCCTCGATTGCCGCCATCTCCTTGATCAGGTCGTCATAGCGGTCGTACGCATCCTTGCCGACCTTCTGGTCCGCCTGCGTGATCATCCGCTGCACGTTGTTCAGCTGATCGATCAGCATGCCCTGCGTGTAGATGCCGGGGGTGGTGACGACCTTGGCATAGAGCGCCTGCAGTTCGTTGTCGTACTTGGTGTTGCTCGGCGACTGCCCGGGCATGCCGGGCGCGAGGCCGGGCTTCATGCCTGCCTTCTGCATGGCCTGCTCGATGCGCTGCTGCAGCTTGCGCGCGTCGCTGACGGCGTCTCGCACCCGCAGCTGGAACCCGACCTGCTCGGCAATGATGCCGTCGGTGACGCCGTCGGCGGCCAGCCGCGGGTCGGACTTGAGGTCGAAGGTGCGTGTGATGGTCTGGCCGTTGGCGGTCAAGCGAACGCTGTATTTGCCGGGCGCCACCATGGGGCCGCCGGGACCGCCGGCCGGGTTGGCCGCGGTCCACGGGCCCGGATAGCGCAGGTCCCACACGATGCGCTGCATGCCGGCCTCGGCGCGAATGCCGGCGGAACTGCCGCCGCCGCCGCGGAAGGGGCCGCGCATCTCCTGCACAGGGGCGCCGGCGCTGCGCGGCGCCAGCACGTTCCAGGTCTTGAGCGCGCCACCCTTGGCGTCGATCACTTCCAGCTTGGTCTCGGCGCCGGGCGCGGTGGCGAAGTAGAGGTCGAACTGCGCACCGCTCATGGGATATTCCGGCTCGTCGGGCGATGCCGCGGCCGTGCCGTTGCGGAAGCGGATGACTTCGCGGGGTTGGAACAGGGCCACGGCGGGCAGCGAGGCCTGTTCGGCGGCACTAAAGTGCCGCCCTTCTGGCACCACATCAGGGCCGCCTTCTGGCGCGCCGCCGTCGTGGCCGCCGGTCGCGGTGGGCGCGGCGTTGGCCAGCGCCGCCAGCTGCTGCAGCGGGGTCACGTTATCCATGATGTACGCCGACCGGCCCATCGTCGAAATGACCAGGTCGTTGCGGTGCACCTTGATGTCGGTGATCGGCGTGGCCGGCAGGTTCTGCTGCAGCGACTGCCAGTTCTTGCCGCCGTTGAACGAGACGAAGAAGCCGAACTCGGTGCCGGCATAGAGCAGGCCGGCCTGCCGCGGGTCCTCGCGGACGACGCGGGTGGGGTGGTCGATCGGCAGGCCGTTCTTGCCGTCGGTCAAGAGCGTCCACGACTCGCCGTAGTTGTCGGTGCGGTAGATGTACGGCTTGAGGTCGTGCTCGCGCATGAAGCGGTAGCCGGCAATGTAGGCGCGGCCCTTCATGTGCGGCGAGTCCTCGACCGTCTGGATGCGCGCGCCGACCAGGTCTTTCGGCGTCACGTTCTTCCAGGTCTTGCCGTTGTCGCGGGTCACGCTGACCGGGCCGTCGTTGGCGCCGACCCAGATCACGCCCTTCTCGAGGCGCGATTCAATCATCGAGTAGATGGTCGAGTAGACCTCTTCGCCGGTCACGTCGCGCGTGATCGGGTTGCCCGAGACGATTTGGTACTGCGGCTCCTTGGCCGTCAGGTCGGGGCTGATGATGTCCCAGGAGATGCCCTCGTCCATCGAGCGGTGCAGCACGTGCGAGGCCTGGTAAATGACCCGCTCGTCGTGCGGTGAGACATAGACGACGGTCTGGCGCGGGAAGCGGTACTTGATTTCGTCAGGGTCGTGGCCGTAACGGTTCTGCGGATAGACCCAGTAGTGCTTCTCCTGGCCGGTCTCGACGTTGTAGCGGCCGACCTCGCCCTTGCAGGCGCCCCACACCACCTTGCCGTTCTTCTTCGGCCAGATCTGGCCGGTCTCGCAGCCCGAGGCCTGCGACCAGGCCTGCGCCGGGTGCTCGAAGCCCCACGACATGGGCGGAATGCTGGGGATGATCAGCGTGCTGTTGTCCTGCTGCGGCATGTAGAGGCGATAGGGGTACTGCTCGTCCACCGCCACCATGTAGTACTCGGCCGTCGGCTGGTTGAGAATCGATGACCAGCTGCGGGCGCCGTTGAGGCTGACGTTGGCGCCGCCGTCGTTGACCTGCAGGATGATGTCCGGGTTGTCGGGGTTGAACCACATGCCGTGGTTGTCGCCGTGGGGCGTCCGCACCGTCGTGAAGGTCTTGCCGCCGTCACTGGACTTGTGCAGGCCCAGTTCGTTCACCCACACTTCGTTCTCGTTCTTCGGGTTGACCGTGACGTAGTGGAAGTAGAACGGCCGCGCGCGCAGGCGCTGGCTGTTGTTGATGTTGGTCCAGGTCTCGCCGGCATCGTTCGAGCGGAACAGCCCGCCTTCGGGTCCGGGCGCCTCGACCATGGCATACAGCACGCGCGGATTGCTGCGCGCGATGTCGATGTCGATCTTGCCGATCAGGTTGCCGGGCAGGCCGGCCGACAGCTTCTTCCAGGTCTCGCCGCCGTCAACCGACTTGTAGATGCCGCCCTCGCTGGCCGGGCCGCCGCTGATGATGTCCCAGCCCTTGCGGAAGCCCTTGTACATCGCCGCGTAGAGGATGTCGGGATTCTCCCAGTCGACCTCGATATCGCGGCCGCCAGTCTCGTTGTTCACGAACAGCGTCTTCTTCCAGGTCTTGCCGCCGTCGGTGGTCTTGAAGATGCCGCGCTCGTCGTTGGGACCGAAGGGAGAGCCGAGGGCCGCCAGCCACACCGTGTTGGTGTTGTAGGGGTGCACCTTGATGCCGCCGATCTGGCCCGAGTCCTTCAGGCCCATCAGCTCCCACTTCTTGCCGGCGTCGGTGGACTTGTAGACGCCGCGGCCGATGATCACGTTCGAGCGAATGGCGGCACTGCCCGTGCCGACCCAGATGTGATTGGGATTGGACGGCGCCACGTCAATCGAGCCGATCGAACCGGTGCCGATCTGCCCGTCGCTGATCGGGGCCCACGAAATGCCGGCGTCATCCGACTTCCAGACGCCGCCGCCGACGCCGCCGAAGTAGAAGGTGTGGGGCTGCTGCCGCACGCCGGAGTAGGCCGTGACGCGCCCGCCGCGGGTGGCGCCGACGCTGCGCCATTTCAGGTCCTTGTAGGCGTTCAGCGGGACGATCTGGTTCGGGTCGCCCTGTGCCACCGCGCGCGAGTCGATGCTTGTGGAATAGGCGAGAAGGGCGAGCGTGGCAGCGCCCAGGGCGCGGACAAATTTCACACGGTTCATGGTCTACCTCTGCAGAACGGAGACGGATCGGACGGGAAGAGTATATCTGGTGGGCGCGGCGCTGGCGCGCGCGTGGGGCTCGGGGCTGCGCCCCGTCGTGGGGCTCGCGGCTCCGCCGCTCGTGGGGGGCGCCTCGCTGACGTTCGGCGTGGGGACGTACCCCTGCGAGGCGCGTGAGCGCCGATCCCTACGAGCCGCGGAGCGGCGAGCCCCACGACGGCGCGAAGCGCCGAGCCCCAGAAGCGAGCGTGAGCGAGCGCCCTAGCCGCCGAGGCCGCTCCATCTGGCGGTGTCCAGGTGCAGGCCGAATTGGTCCAGCAGCCGGACGCAGGTGTAGTTCACCATTTCGTCGATGGACGCGGGCCGGCTGTAGAACGCCGGCACCGGCGGCGAAATCACCACGCCCATGCGTGACAGCTTCAGCATGTTCTCCAGGTGGATCTCGTTGAGCGGGGCTTCGCGCACGGCGAGCACCAGCTTGCGGCGTTCTTTCAGAACCACGTCGGCGGCGCGGTGGACGAGGTGGTCGCCGAGCCCGTGCGCGATGGCCGCCAGCGTGCGGACGCTGCACGGGGCGATCACCATGCCCATGGTGACAAACGACCCGCTCGAGATCGAGGCGCCCTGGTCGGTGAGCGGGTGCACGACCGAAGCCAGGGCCTGTACCTGCTCCGGCGTGTAGCTGGTCTCCTCCACGAGTGTGCGTGCGCCCCACCGGCTCATGACCAGGTGCGTCTCGATACCCGAGCCGTGCAGCATCTCCAGCAGCCGCACGCCGTAAATCGAACCGCTCGCGCCGGTGATGGCCACGATCAGCCGCTGAGGGACGTTGGTGGTCTTCATGTTTACGCCGTCGTTCCAAATGTAACATCCGCGTAACCCGTTCGGTTCGCAGATGAGGCACTATATGGCCTGTGATTCGCCACTTCCTTGTCGCCCTTAGCGTGTTCCTGTGCCTTGACGCCTCGCCGGCCCTGGCCCAGGCTGCCCAACCCGCTTCACCCGCCCAACCGGCCCCACCAGCCCCCGCTATTAGACGCTGGCTCGACGTGCAATCGGTGCACGTGGCCTCGCGATTCCGGTGGTTCAAGAACAGCGGCGGCCGGCTCGTGTCCAGTTCGCTCCAGTGGCAGTCGCAGCTCCGCGGCCGCTTCCTGTTCGACGAGGCCGGCCGCTACAGCATTGGCACCCTGGCCTCGACCGGCGCGGTGTTGCCGTCAAGCTGGAACAACACCGGCGGCGGCTTCGGCGACTTCGCCGGCCAGTTCAACGTCAAACAGCTGTTCCTGTCGGCCGAGCCGGTCAAGGGCCTCGAGTTCCAGGCCGGCGGCCTGTTCATGAACCGCGGCGAGATGGCCGAACACCTCACCTACGACATGGACGCCTACATTGTCGGCGAGCGGGTCACGGTGCGGCCATCGAAAGGCCGCATTACGCAGATCTCGGTTACCGCCGGGCACTTCGGCGACTTCCGCGAAGTCAACGTGTTCAAGCGGCTCGACAGCATCGGCGACGTCAACTACGGTCAGGCCCTGGTGGGCTTCAACCTCGGGCCGCGGGCAGCGGCATCAGTGGATTACACCCACGAGGACGGGCGCGACATCATCCGCGAAGGTCTCAACCTGCGCATGCCGGCAAGCGTCAAGCTGCTCACCGCCCTCAAGTTCGAGGCCTACCAGCGGGTGTCGGACGATGACGGCAATGGCTTTCACGCCGCGGCCGACCTGCGCTGGAAGCGGCTGAACCTGACCGGCGGCGTCATGTCCGTCGATCAGAACTACACGGTCGGCCTCATCCCGTTCAATGGCGATCGTTACGAAACCGGCAACCGCTGGTACACGATCGGCGGCATCACGCTGAACCGCGATTGGTCGGTCGGCTGGTTCCAGGGCGAGGCGTTCAACATCGACTTCCCGGTCCTGCTCAAGCATCGCTTCGACGTCTTCGTCACTTTCAACCCGACCGCCAGCCTCAAGCGCGCTGGTATCTTCTGATCAGCAGGTAGGCCGCCATCGACGCTGCCAGGGCAGGCAGCGTCGCGCCAATCGGCGCCGCGATCTTGTAGACCGCAAATCCGCACACCCACGCGGCCAGGCCGGCCGCCGTAAAGGCCGGCAGAGTGCCCGTCTGGTAGACCGCCTCGACATTGACCCTGGCGCGCAGCACCACGAAGTGCGCCAGGAAGATGCCGCCGACCGGCACCAGCACCGATCCCAGCAGCACCATCAGGTCGGCAAATCGCGTCAGCCATGCCGGCGAGATCAGTCCCAGCGCCGTGCCGATCACCCCAATCGTCCACACAGCGCTCGTGCCGGTGGACCGCGGCGCCAGCGTCCGCCACGCCAGCGACGACAGGTAGATGTTGACGAAGTTGGTCGTGACCGTGGCCAACACCACCAACAGCGCCGCCCACCAGCCGACACCGGAGGCGGCCAGCATGGCGCCCGGGTCGTCGCTGCCCGCGATCCGCGCCAGGCTCCAGCCCACCGGCATCAGCCACAGGGCCGGCAGCGCCAACCCCGCGAAGACGGCGGTCGCGCCGGCACGGGCGGAGCGGGTGTAGCGCGAGTAGTCGGCGAACATCAGCAGCCACGACACCTGGTAGCCGATGACGACGTCGATGCCCCACAGCAAGGGCGGTGGCGGCTCGACGGCCGCCGGCGTGGCGGCCGCCGGAAGTGTCCACGCCGCCCACGTCAAGGCGGAACCGGCCACCACCATGAGCGGCACCGCGACGCGGTCGGCGAACCCCACCGCCCGCGGTCCGCGGGCCACGATCGCGGTGGCGGCAAGGCCCAGCAGGGCCGCCCAGATCCGCGCGCTCCCTTCGCCACCGAGCAACCGAGCCGACACCGAGGCCGCGATGGTGTTGTTCACGGCGATCCAGGCGAAGTTGGTGAGGTAGAGCAGCAGCGACACCAGTTGCGCCCCGCGGAATCCCAGCGGCGCCCGGGCGGCAATCATCGACGGCACGCCGGAGCGCGAACCCACCGGGGCGAGCAGCGCCACCAGCAGCGCGCCGAACACCGCGCCGGCGAGGACCAGGACGGTGGCGTCACCGCTGCCGTAGCGCGCGCCCAGCACGGCGCCGGTCTGCAGCGTCGTCGCCACCACGTTGGCGGCGGCGAAGATCAGGAACAGGTCGAAAGCCGGCTGGGTCCGCTGTGACTCGGGTATGGGTGAGAGGTCAGCGGCGTCCATCGCGGGCGGGCAGTATACAGCCCCGGCACGGACAAGGCAGAATGTCACCACCATGAAACGCATCCTTCTCGCCTTCGTCTTCACGCTGGCGGCCCACGTCCCGGCGTTCGCCACATGGTCGGTGATCGCCGTTGACGCCAGGACCGGCCAGGTCATCATTGCCTCGGCCACCTGCGTGCGCCAGCAGGGCTTCCCGCAGCGCCAGCCGAACCCGTCGCGCGACCTGATGGACGTGCAGGCGGTGATTGTGCCCGGCATTGGCGTCGCCGCCTGCCAGGCCGGCGTCGACAACACCCGAGAGAACCAGATGCTGGTCTACACGGAGATGAAGAAGGGCACGCCGCCGGCCCGGATTCTGGAGCTGCTGAAACAGCACGAGGCGGCGCGGAAGCCCGCGAACCAGATGGAACGCCGCCAATTCGGCATTCTCGCCATCCCCGACGGCAAGCAGATCACCCCGCAGAACAACCGCGCCGGCTTCAACGGCGCCAACAACTCGGTGTCGTCGCTGTATTTCGGCGGCCGGGTCGGCGATGTCTACTACCAGGTGCAGGGCAACACGTTGCTGGGCGACGCCGTCGTCCACCAGGCCGCGCTGGCCTTTACCCGCGCCACCGGCACGATGGCCGACCGCGTGATGGCGGCCATGGAGGCCGCCGACGTCAACGGCGGCGACCACCGCTGCAACTGCGGCACCAGCGTGATCGACTTCGTGCCGTGCGACAACAAGACCGCGTACGTCGCTTACATCGCCATCGCGGAGAAGGACGATGCGATGGGCGCGACACACAACGATGGGCAGTACTCGGTCTACCTCAGCGTCACCGACGACAACACGGTGAAGGGCGAGAGCGGCAACCCGGTCAAGACGCTTCGCCTGCGATACGACGCGTGGAAGAAGGCCGGCTCGCCGAAGACCGGCCCCATGCCGCCGTCGCCGTACAAGGGCGTGAAATAACATGCGCGCGCTGCTGACCGCCGTCGCCGTGGCCGCCCTGGCCGTCGCCGTGCCGGCGCAGGCCCCGCCGCCGGCGTTCGTGCTGCAGCCCGATCGCGTTTTCGACGGCGAGGCCATGCACGCCGGCTGGGTAGTGGTGGTGCGCGGCGAGCGGATCATCGCCGCCGGCCCGCCGGCGACCACCGCCGCCCCTGGCGGGGCGCGGACCATTGCCCTTCCGGGCACCACCTTGATGCCGGGGCTGATCGAGGGCCACTCGCACCTGCTGCTGCATCCCTACAACGAGACGTCGTGGAACGACCAGGTGCTGCGCGAGCCGCTGGCGCTGCGCGTGGCGCGCGGCGTCAATCACGCCAAGGCCACGCTGATGGCGGGCGTCACCACCGTGCGCGATCTTGGCAGCGAGGGCGCCGGTTATGCGGACGTCGGCCTGCGGCAGGCGATTAACGACGGCGTGGTGCCCGGTCCGCGCATGCTGGTGGCCGGCCCGGCCATGGTCGTCACCGGCAGCTACGCCCCCAAGGGCTTTGCGCCGGAAGTCACGGTTCCGCAGGGAGCCGAAGAAGCCGACGGCCTCGACGGCGTCGTGCGGGTGGCGAGAAGCCAGATTGCCCGCGGTGTCGACTTCATCAAGATCTACGCCGACTACCGCTGGGGACCGAACGGCGAAGCCCGCCCTGGCTTCACGCTTGGCGAGATCGAGCGAATCGTGGAAGCGGCCAACGGCAGCGGGCGCCCGGTTGTGGCGCACGCGTCGACACCGGAAGGCATGCGGCGCGCCATCATGGGCGGCGTCGAAACCATTGAACACGGTGACGAGGGCACGCCCGAGATCTGGAAGCTGATGGTCGACAAGAACGTCGCGTTCTGCCCGACCATTGCCGCCGGCGATGCCATCTCGCAATACGGCGGATGGAAGAAGGGCGTTGATCCCGAGCCGGCGCGGATCACGCGCAAGCGCGAAACGTTCAAGGCCGCGCTCGCCGCCGGCGTGAAGATGTGCTTTGGCGGCGACGTCGGCGTCTACGCCCATGGCGACAACGTCCGCGAACTGGAGTTGATGGTCGAGTGGGGCATGCCGCCGGCGGCGGCGCTGGTCGCCGCCACTTCCGGCAACGCCACCTACTTCCGGCAGGCCGAACGCATTGGCCGCGTGAAGACCGGGCTGTTTGCCGACCTGATCGCGGTCACCGGCGACCCGTCGGCCGACCTTCGCGCGTTGCGCGCGGTGAAGTTCGTGATGAAGAACGGCACGATCTACCAGGAGCCTGCCGGGAAGTGATTCTTGTCGGGAGGGCACCACTGGTCGGGAGGCACTGCTTGTCGGGAGGGCACCACTGGTCGGGAGGCACTGCTTGTCGGGAGGGCACCTCTGGTCGGGAGGGCCACTGGTCGGGAGGGCACTACTTGGCTTGCCCGCCGTAGCGCGCCAGCGCGAAGGCGGGTCGGGATTTGATATGAAAAAGATTGCCATCATTCTGTTGCTCGCGGGCGCCTCGCTATCGGCGCAGACGGTTGGTCCTGAGAAGGGCACGCTGGTCATCGTCGGCGGCGCCATGCAGGACCCGGCGATCGTCAAGCGGTTCATCGACCTGGCCGGGGGGCCTGATGCGCCCATCGTCATCATCCCGACGGCCGGTGACGCCGATGACTACGACCAGTACTGGTCGGGCCTCACGCAGTGGCGCGAGAATGGGGCGACCAACCTCACCGTGGTCCACACCCGCGATCGCAAGGCGGCCGATACCGAGGCGTTCGTGAAGCCGATCCGCGCGGCGCGCGGCGTGTTCTTTGCCGGCGGCCGGCAGTGGCGGCTCGCCGATTCCTACCTGGACACCCTGACGCACAAGGCACTGAGCGAGGTGCTGGCGCGCGGCGGCGTGGTGGGCGGGTCGTCGGCCGGCGCTTCGATCCTGACCTCGTTCATGGTCCGCGGCGATACCAAAAGCAACGAGAAGATGATTGGCGACCACACGGTGGGGCTGGGCTTCCTGAAGAACGCGGCGGTCGATCAGCACCTGCTGCGGCGCAATCGGCAGTTCGACATGCTCGAGGTGATTGACAAGCACCCGGAGCTGCTCGGCATTGGCCTCGACGAAGACACCGCGATCGTTGTCGCGGGGGATCGGTTCGACGTGATTGGCCGCAGCTACGCCGTGGTCTACAGCAACACACCGGTGGCAGGCGCGACCGGACGCTTCTTCTTCTTGGGCGCCGGCGATCGCTTCGACATGAAGACGCGGAAGGCCACTCGGCAAGGCGTCGAGTGGCGGCCGCTGCAGGGCGTCCGGCCGCCGAAGTGAGCGGGGTTGTTAGCGCAGCAGCGCGACGATCCCGGCAATTGCGGCGGTCTGGGTGACGCCGAACACCAGGCCCCACTTGAGCAGCTCGGCGTTACGGTCGCTCATCTCGGCGCGCAGCGCGCCAAACCCCGCGGCCATTTCAGCGCGGACCCGACCAAACTCCGTGGCCATCTCCACCCGCAGCTTGCCGTTCTCTTCGGCGAGCCGCCGCTCGAACCGCTCCGTGACGATGACGACGACATCGTTGTCATTGTTCGTCATATCGATCAGCGCCGCATTGGCGCGCCTCGCACTCATGATCGTTCATCCCATTCTCTGACCGCACCGACGACGCTCTCATCGTCGAGGACCGTCGTCAAGTAAAAGTTCACCCAGGCGCCAGGATTTCTCCACGTGGCAAATTCTGCGACGTCCTGCAGCAATCGGACCGCCAGGTCTCCGCGCTAAACGACGTTGGCTTCGGCGCTGGTGGTGCGGGCCCCGAACCGATCCAGCGCGAACGGGGAGAGATCGAACTTCGGGTCCCGGCCGGTGATCACGTCGGCGAGCACGCGTCCCGCTGCCGGCGCGTGCTGGAAGCCGTGGCCGCTGAATCCGGCAATCGTGTAGAAGCCCTCGACGTCGCTTGACGGCCCGATGATGGGATTGTGGTCGGGTGTCATCTCGTACAGCCCCGCCCACGCATGCGAAACGGCGGCGTCGGCGAGCGCGGGCAGCCGCTGCATGGCCACCTCGATCACCTTCGGCAGGAAATCCCAGCGCACGGTGATGTCGAAACCCGGCTGCTCGTTCGGGTCGCCCATGCCGAACAGCAGGCCGCCGCCCTCGCGGTGAAAATAGAAGCTGCTCTCGAAGTCGATCACCAGCAACTTGTTGACCGGCACCCGGCCGGCGTTGCCGGCGTCATCCCACGAACCCCCTCCGGGCGGAGAGGCGATGAAGATGTGGCGGCGTTCGGGTTCCACCGGCACGTCGACACCGAGCATGCGCCCGATCGACTTGGCCCACGGGCCGGCGGCGTTCACCACCAGCGGCGTCGAGATACTGCCGCGCGAGGTCTGCACTTCGGCGACGCGATTGCGTTCGAGGCGAATGCCGGTGACCTCGGTCTCGCGGACGATCTCGGCGCCACGCGCCTGCGCGCCTTTCGCGAAACCCACCGTCACGCCATTGGGATCGGCCACGCCGTCGGCGGCGCAGTAAGTGGCGCCCTTGACGCCGGTCACGTCGAGGCCGGGCGCCAGCGCCTGCGCTTCGGCGGGAGACAGCCACTGCACGTCGACGCCGTGCGATTTCTGCAGCTCGACGTTCTTCTGGAACGTCGCGACGTGGGCCGCCTTCGACAGCAGGAACAGGTAGCCATCCTGGTGAAAGTCGATGGCCGTCCCGACCACCTCTTCGAACCGCGCCATCATCGCGATCGATTCGATTGACAGGTCGATGTTTGCCGGATGCGAAAACTGGTGACGGACGCCGCCGGCGTTCTTCCCGGTCGAGCCGGTGGCCAACTGCGCCTCGCGTTCGATCAGGACGAGGTTGGTCAGGCCGCGTTGGGCGAGGTGCCACGCCACGCTGGCGCCCATGCATCCGCCGCCCACGATTACCGCATCCGCTGTGGCTTTCATCTGGTCCCATGAATTTATCACGCTCCTCTTGCTTACCGAGTGGAGCTGCGTTACTCTCCACTCGGTTAGCGAGACAAGGGCATGAGCAGACCATCCGACCTGGTGCAGGGCACGCTTGACCTGCTGATTCTGAAGATCCTGGCGCTCGAGCCGTTACACGGCTGGGCGATCGGGCAGCGGCTGAAGCAGGTGTCGGGCGACATCCTGCAGGTCAGCGACGGCTCGCTCTACCCGGCGCTCCACAAGCTCGAGCAGCAGGGGTGGATCGAGGCCGAGTGGAAGCCGACCGAGAACAACCGCCGCGCGAAGTTCTATGCGCTGACGCGGCCGGGCAAACGCCAGCTCGCGAAGGAAACCGAGTCGTGGGCGCGGCTGGCCGGCGCCATCTCGCTGGTCGTCGATTTGCCGGAGGCCTGACATGACGTTTGACCGACTTCGTCACATCGTGCGGCTGCGCTTCCGCTCCTTGTGGTTGGGGCACGCGGTCGACCGCGAGCTTGACGAAGAACTCCGCTTTCACCTGGACCAGCAGATTGCCGCCAACATCGCCGGCGGCATGACGGCGCCGCAGGCACGGACGGCGGCGCTGCGGGCCATTGGCGGCGTCGAGCAGCGCAAGGAGGAATGCCGCGACACGCGGGGCATTGCCGTCGCCGAGCACCTGGTCCGCGACTTGCGCCTGGCCTGGCGCCAGCTGCGCAAGCAGCCGGCGTTCACGCTGGCCGCGGTGTTGTCGCTCGGCCTGGGAATTGGCGCCAACAGCGCGATGTTCCAGTTGCTGAACGCGCTGACGATGCGGCCATTGCCGGTGCCCCATCCCGAAGAGCTGGTGGAAGTGCGGCTGACCGGCAATGGCCGCGATGGCCGGCACAACGGGCGCAACCGCCAGGTGTCGCTGCCGCAGTACGAGGAGATCGTCCGGCGCCAGCAGGCCTTCTCGGCGATGCTGGCCTTTGGCGACAGCCGCTTCAACCTGTCGCCCCAGGGCGAGGTGCGTTACGTCGATGGCCTGTTTGTCTCGGGCTCCTTCTTCGAGACCCTGGGACTGAAGCCGTTGCTGGGCCGCTTCATCGATGCCGGCGACGATCGGCCCGGCTGCGGCGAGCCGGTCGCGGTGATTAGCCACGCCCTGTGGCAGCGCGAGTTCGGCGGCCGTGCCGACATCGTCGGCCAGACGGTGTCGGATGGCTTGACGCGCGTGCCGGTGATTGGTGTGGCGCCGGCGGCGTTCTTCGGCGTCGAGGTGGGACGCCAGTTCGGCATGGCCATGCCCAACTGCTGGGCCCGCCGGACCGGCCGGGATCACTGGTGGCTGGCGGCGATCGGCCGGCTGAAGCCGGGTTGGACGATCGCGCAGGCCGAGGCGCATCTCAAGGGGCTGATGCCGGGCATCCAGCGCGACACCATGCCCGAGTACCGGGCGTCGCTCGCCGGCGAGTACCTCGACATGAGCGCCGAGGTCGTGAGCGCCGCGGCCGGCGTGTCGCCGCTGCGGCGCTCGTATGAGCGGCCATTGTGGGTGCTCATGGGGATTGCCGCCCTGGTGCTGTTGATCGCGTCGGTCAACCTCGCCAACCTGCTGCTGGCCCGTGCCACCGCGCGCAGCCAGGAGTTCGCCGTGCGCCTGGCCCTGGGCGGTTCTCGCGGCCGGGTGCTCCAGCAGGTGTTCGCTGAGAGCGCGCTGATCGCGGCGGTGGGGGCGGTGGCGGCCATCGGCGTGGCGATGCTGGTGAGCCGATCGATTCCGCCGCTGATCAGCACCGCGGTCGATCAGATCTACCTCGACCTCGCCATCGACTGGCGCGTGTTCGGCTTCACCGCCCTCGCCGGCGCCGGCACGGCACTGCTGTTCGGCATGGCGCCCGCGATCAAGGCCGCGCGCTCCCCGGTGATGCAGGTGTCGGGGCGTGGCGCCGCGGCTAACCGCGGGCTGGGCCTGCGCCGCGGCCTGGTCGCCGCGCAGATTGCCGTGACGCTGGTGCTGCTGTTTGGCGGCCTGCTGTTCCTGCGCAGCCTCCAGAACCTGTCGACGCAGGACACCGGCGTCTCACAACGCAACGTCATGGTCGCCACCCTGTTCTTCAACGAGGCCGCCTATCCCATGGAACGGCGGGCCGCCGCCTATCGCGCGATGGACGAGCGGGTGCAGGCGCTGCCCGGCGTGATCAGTGTCGCCGAGGCCTATACGACACCGCTAGGCGGTTCGACCTGGGACACCGATGTCGAAATCGACGGCAAGGTCGCGGGCGGCTCGAACGTCAACCGGGTCAGCCCGGGTTACTTCGCCACGCTCGGCGCGCCCCTGCTCGCCGGCCGGGATTTCGACGAGCGCGACGTGCCGGGCGCGCCGCGGGTCGCCATTGTCACGGCATCGTTCGCGGCGAAGTTCTTCGGCGGCGACGCCATCGGCAAGCACTTCATCCGCCCCAGCGATACCGGAGAGGCGGGTACCGACTACCAGATTGTCGGCATCGTCGCCGATCAGAAGTACGACGACATCCGCGAGAACGGCACGCGGATCTATTTCCTCGCCTCGTCGCAGGATGTAGCGCCGCCGGCATATCGGCGCTATGTCATTCGTTCGAGCGAGTCGCCGGCGCAGCTGATGGCCGCGGTCGGCCGGGCGGTGGCGGCGATCGATCCGACCATCGGCCTCCGCTACGCGATGCTCGACACGCAGTTGAGCGATGCGATGCTGCGCGATCGGCTGATGGCGCGGCTGTCGGTCATCTTCGGGGCGGTGGCGCTGCTGCTCGCCGCGGTTGGGCTCTACGGGGTGGTGTCATATACCGTGGCGACGCGGCGGGCCGAGATTGGCGTTCGTGTCGCGCTCGGCGCCAGCGGCCCGCGCATTCTCGCCATGGTCCTGGGTGACGTCGGCCGCATGCTGGCACTCGGGGTCGCCGCCGGCGCGGTCGTCGCGGTGCTGGCGGCGCGGATGGTAGCGTCGCTGCTGTTTGGTTTGCCGCCCGACGATCCGGCGACGCTGGCGATGGCGGTTGGGGTGTTGACGGTGGCGGGGTTGCTGGCGGCAGTGTGGCCGGCGCGGCGCGCGGCGGGCATCGATCCGGTCAGTGCGCTCCGGGAGAGCTGAAGAAGAAGGGGAGGCACGTTGCACGTGCCTCCCCAGCCGTCCTGACTTACTGCAGGTCGAAGCGGTCGAGGTTCATGACCTTGTCCCACACGCGGACGAAGTCGTGCACGAACTTCTCCTTCGCGTCGGCGGCGGCGTAGACCTCGGCAATGGCGCGCAGCTGAGCGTTCGAGCCGAACACGAGGTCAGCGCGGGTTCCGGTCCATTCGAGGGCCCCGGTGCCGGCATCGCGGGCTTCGAACAGGTCGTTGCTCTCCGAGGCCGCCTTCCATGCCGTCCGCATGTCCAGCAGGTTGACGAAGAAGTCGTTGGTCAGCGCCTCCGGCCGCGTCGTGAACACGCCGTGCTTCGAGCCGTCGGCGTTGGTGTTGAGCACGCGCAGGCCGCCCAGCAGGACCGTCATCTCCGGTGCGGTCAGGGTCAGCAGCTGCGCGCGATCGATCAGCAGCGCCTCGGCCGAGACCTGGAAACGGGCCTTCTGGTAGTTGCGGAAGCCGTCGGCCAGCGGCTCGAGCACCGCGAACGACTCGACGTCGGTCTGTTCCTGCGACGCATCCATCCGCCCGGGCGTGAAGGGCACCGTCACCGCGACGCCACCCTTCTCGGCAGCCTGCTTAACGGCGACGCACCCGGCCAGCACGATCAGGTCGGCGAGCGAGATCTTCTTGCCGCCCTTTTGCGAGGCGTTGAACGAGGCCTGGATGCCTTCCAGCGTCTTCAGCACCTTGGCCAGTTGGGCCGGCTTGTTGACCGCCCAGTCCTTCTGCGGCGCCAGGCGAATGCGGGCGCCGTTGGCGCCGCCGCGCTTGTCGGAACCGCGGAACGTGGACGCCGATGCCCACGCGGTCGACACCAGCTCCGACACGGTCAACCCCGAAGCGAGGATCTGCTTCTTGAGCGCGTCGAGGTCGGCGGCGTCAACGAGCGGGTGATCGACCGCCGGGATGGGATCCTGCCAGATCAGATCCTCCTTCGGCACTTCCGGGCCGAGATACCGCGACTTGGGACCCATGTCGCGGTGCATCAGCTTGAACCAGGCGCGGGAAAACGCCTCGGCAAACTGATCCGGATGCTCGAGGAACCGCCGCGAGATCTTCTCGTAAATCGGGTCGAAGCGCAGCGAGAGGTCGGTCGTCAGCATGTTCGGCGCGATCTTCTTCGACGGGTCGTGCGCGTGCGGCACGGTGCCCTCGCCGGCCCCGTTCTTGGGCCGCCACTGCTGGGCGCCCGCGGGACTCTTGCAGAGCTCCCACTCGTACTTGAACAGGTGCGTGAAGAAGTCGTTGCTCCACTTGGTCGGCGTCGTCGTCCACGTGACTTCGAGGCCGCTGGTGATGGCGTCGCCGGCGAGGCCGGAGCCGAAGGTGCTGGTCCAGCCCATGCCCATGGCCTCGATGCCGGCGGCTTCCGGATCGGGGCCGACGTGGTCGGGCGTGCCGGCGCCGTGCGTCTTGCCGAAGGTATGGCCGCCGGCGATCAGCGCGACCGTTTCTTCGTCGTTCATGCCCATGCGCGCAAAGGTCTCGCGAATGTCCCGGGCCGCCGCCACCGGGTCGGGGTTGCCGTTGGGACCTTCGGGATTGACATAGATCAGGCCCATCTGCACGGCGGCCAGCGGATTGGCAAGTTCGCGGTCGCCGGAGTAACGCTTGTCACCACCCAGCCACGCCGCTTCGTCGCCCCAGTAGACGTCCTGATCCGGCTCCCACACATCGGCGCGGCCGCCGCCAAAGCCGAAGGTCTTGAACCCCATCGACTCGAGCGCGACGTTGCCGGTCAGGATCAGGAGGTCGGCCCACGAAATCTTCTTGCCGTATTTCTGCTTCACCGGCCACAACAGCCGGCGGGCCTTGTCGAGATTGCCGTTGTCGGGCCAGCTGTTGAGCGGGGCGTAGCGCTGCTGGCCGCGGCCGCCGCCGCCGCGGCCGTCGCCGATGCGGTAAGTGCCGGCCGCGTGCCACGCCATGCGGACGAACAACGGGCCGTAGTGGCCGAAGTCCGCCGGCCACCACGGCTTCGAATCGGTCATCACCTTCTCGATGTCCTGTTTCAACGCCTTCAGGTCGAGGCTCTTGAACTCCTTGGCGTAGTTGAAGCCCGGATCCATCGGATCGGACTTGGCGGAGTGCTGCTGCAGCAGGTCGACGCGTAGCTGGTTGGGCCACCAGTCGCGGTTGGACCGGCCGCCGGACGCGTGATTGAACGGGCACTTGGCTTCAGTGGACATGTGTCTCTACCTTTGAGTCGGACGCTCTGCCATGACGTGAATCGGGCAGTCGCAGCGTGAAATGTGCTGTTGCACCTCGAGTGTAGACGGTCGGGCGCATGCCCGTCCAAGACATCGTTGGTCTCAGAGCAATAGTTTGTGATTATGGCTCGCCCGGGGCACCATCGCACCCCAGGCGAGCCGAGCCGCCTAGCGCGGGACCGCGGCGCCGCCGAGGTAGACGGCGGAGATCTTCCGCGTGTTGGTGATGTCGTCCAGCGGGTTGGCGTCGAGGACGATGAAGTCGGCGAGCTTGCCCGCCTCGATCGTGCCGGCGTTCGCCAGCCGCACGAAGGCCGCGCCGTTGCGGGTCGCGGCCACGATTACCTGTGCCGGCGACATGCCCGACGCCACCATGTCGGCCATCTCGACGTGCGGCGCCCACGGCGTGTTGCCGTCGGTGCCCACCGCGATGGTCACGCCGGCCGCGGCCAGCCTGGCGAGATTGCGCGCCTGGATGCCAAACGCTTCCTGGGCACGCGGCCGATCGGTCGAGGCGCCCTGGATCTTCTGCAACTGGCCGTCCGGGATCTGACCGCGCAGCCAGCTGTAGTCGACGGCGACGCCGCGATCCGGCATGTTCGGGATCAGTACGACATTCGGACGCGCCTTGAACAGCGCGATCGCCTCATCGTCGATGTCGCGATCGCGGATGCCGTGTGCGAAGGCATCGATGCCCGCCTTCAGCAGCCCCTTGGCGTCCTCGAGCGAGAAGATGTGGGCGGCGACGCGGAGCTTGTGACGGTGCGCCTCGTCGATGACGGCGGTGTAGAGCGGAGGCGTCAGCTTCGGGAACTTGCCGTCGCGGTCGTCCACCCAGATCTTGATCACGTCGACTTTCTTGGCCGCCTCTTCCTGCACCGCCGTTCGGGCTTCGGCCTCGGTGGTGATCCAATGGGGCACTTCGGTACGGCCCTTCTCGGGCGCCGTGATTCCGCGGCCGGCGAGAAACAGCCGCGCCAGCCCCGGCGCGGTTTGCGCGCGCTGCGTGAACGGCGCGTCGGTGCTGTCGAGGCCCATGCTGAGCGCGGCGCCAATGCCGAACCGCGCGCGCTGGCGCAGGTCGTTCGTCAGCTCGGGCTGGGTGGTGCTGGTATGGACATGCGTGTCGACAATGGCCGGCATCACCGTCTTGCCGGCCACGCTGACGCGCGTCGCCCCGGCCGGCGCTTTCACCGCGGCCGCCGCTCCCACCTGGGTGATGCGATCGCCTTGAACCACGATCGTCGCGTTCTCAATCGTGCGGCCATCGCCGACCAGCACGCGGGCCCCTTCAAAGACGGTGGCGGCCGGCGTTTGGGCAGACGGCGTTACGGCGGCGGTCAACGTCAATAGGCAGGCAAGCTGACGAATACGCATAGAAGCTCTCCGCATTCCTGAATCCTCAATCACAGTCCAACATCACCAACTCACGAAACCGCGAGTTCACCACATCATCGTTTGTAGATCTTCCCGTCCCTCATTACGAACCGCACCCGCTGCAGCGCCGTGATGTCGGTGAGCGGATCACCCTCGACCGCCACCAGGTCGGCGGCGAGCCCCGTGGTGATCGACCCGGTCACTGCTTCGAGCCCCATCGACTGCGCCGCCAGCGACGTCATGCTGATGATGGCGTCCATCGGGCGCTGGCCCGACTTGACCCGCTCGATTGCTTCGCGCGCGTTCTGTCCGTGCGCGCCGGCCACGGCGTCGGTGCCCATCACCATTTTCAAGCCGGGGGTCCTGAGCGCCGCGCCGAACATGGCGTCCTTCAGGTCAAGCGCCTTGGCCATGGCCACGAAGCCCTCCTCGGTGTAGCCGCCCACGCCGAGGAAGCGTGACTTATTCTCGAGATAGTTCTGCGTCACCAGACCGATATTGGGATCGAAGTAGACGCCGGCGTCGGCCAGCGCGCGCAACGACTCGGGACTGGCCAGCCCGCCGTGCTCCACCACCGTGCACCGGGCCCTGGCGGCTCGCACCATCGATTCGGGGCTGTGGGCGTGCACCATGCTGCGCAGGCCCTGTGCCCGGGCCTCGCCGCACGCAGCGTCGAGTTGTTCCTGCGACAGCGTCGGCACGCCGCCGTCGCGAATGCTGGCCGAGGCGAAGATCTTGACCAGATCGGCGCCGTCGGCTTTCTTCTTGCGGATGTCGGCGCGAATCTCGTCCGCGGTGAGCTTTGGATTCGAAACCTGCCCGAGCGACGACAGGATGCGCGGCCCCGGCAGGATGCCGCGGGCAATGGCATCGCGCACCGGCTTGTCCGACAGCGAGCCGACGCTCTGCACCGTGGTGAAGCCGGCCAGCAACGTGAGGTACGCGTTCTCTGCCGCGTAGAGCGCCGCCTGCTCGGCCGGTTCGGGTCCGCTGTGGAACCGGCCCTTGGCGCCGAAGTGCCAGCCGATGTGGACGTGCGTGTCGATCCAGCCCGGCATCAGCGTCAGCGTGCCCAGGTCGTGGGTGACGGCGCCGCTGGTGCCGCCGACGCGGTTGATCTTGCCGTCGCGAATCGAGACCACGGTATTGCGGAGAATCTGGCCCTTGCCGTCGATGACCGTGCGCGCGCGAATCGTGATCTCCGGTGGCTGCTGGGCGATGCCCGGCGTAATCAGGGCAAGGACGAGCGCGGTCGCGGCAGTGATTCTCATGCGGGCCCTCTGCAATGTGGAGTCCGGCTTTAGCCGGATTACTCCTTCTTTGTGATTTCCGCCGCCCGGTACAGCTCGTCCGCCGACTGCAGCGTGATGTTCCGGAGGCGGTCGGGATAGTTTGCCGGCAGCCTCTTCAGGAAGTCGCGGACGGTGCCGGCCACCGCGGCCGACTGGTACCCGCCGAGCGTGGCATCGAGCCAGCGCTTGGGAAAGAAAATATCGCCGGTCTTCTGGATCTCCCACAGCATGTCGAGGCTGGGTTGCACGTACTTCTGCGAGCTGGCGGCGCGCAGCGGGTGGTGCAGGTAGTTCAGGCCTTCGAGCACCCACGGCTCGCGGCGCCGGTTGCCGACGTCCTTGAGCGACAGGAACCACTTCTCGCGCACGGCGGCGTCCGCCGACAGCGCCGGCATCACGAACTCGAACCGCCCCTTGCGATCGGGATTCTCGATCCGCGTCAGTTGCGTTTGCAGAATCTGTTGCCAGTCCGGCACCTGGCGCACGGCCAGCTCCAGCGCGAGCGTCGTGTAGTCGGCCTCGGCCAGCGGCAGACCCGGCACGGTCTCGTCCCTGCCCCACACCGCGCGCAGCCACGACACCGTGGCCGGGGTATGGGCGATGTTGCGCAGCGTGCCGAACCACGAGGCTTTCTGGCTCGCCGTCTTGGCCTGGGCGAGCCCTTCCCGCAGCAGCGACTCGAAGCGGGGCGCCCGCGCGGTCAGCTCCGCCGGCCGCAGGAAGCGCCACCACGTCGCCGAGGCATAGCCGAGAATGCGCGACGTCATCTGCTCGTCGCTTTCGCGCGGCAACGACTGCATGGCGAGGTCGACGAAGGCCGCCGGCGCCACCTTGCCGTCGAGCAGCGCGTCCCACAACGTGACCCAGGCACTGCCGCGCGTGAGCGGATCGTCGATCTCAGGCAGCGACGTCGTCAGGTAGGCCAGGGTGGCGCGGTCGAGCTCGAACGAGCCATAGGCCCAGCCGCCGGCGCTGGGCAGGACATAGGCCGGCGCCGGTTTGCCGACCGTCTCAGGCACCTCTACCGCGGCGCCCATCAGCTCGACGTTGATGACTTCGCGGCCGCCCGGCAGGCCCAGCGCGACGCGCAACTGCTGGGGCCAGGCCAGGTTGCGCCCGCGCGGGTCGCGCTGGCGGAAGGCGAGGCGCGCGATCTTGCCATCCCTGATCTGGAGCTCGGTCTGGATGGTCGGGCGTCCGGGCTGATCGACCCACACGTGACTCCACGCCTGCAGATCCGTCGGCGTGCGCGCGTCGAGCACGGCAATCAGGTCCGCCCATGTCGCGTTGGCGAAAGCGTGGCGCTCGAGGTAATCGCGCAGGCCGTCGCGAAAGTTGTCGGCGCCGAGCAGCGCCTCGAGGTGTCGCATCACCACCGGCGCCTTCTGGTAGATGATGGCGCCGTACATGCTGCCCGCCTCGTTCAGGTTGTCGAGCACCTGCCGAATGGGGTTGGCGCCGGCGGTGCGATCCACCTCGTAGGCGGCCGGGTAGTTCGACAGCAGGAACCGCAGGTCGTGGTTGACGGTGGGGAACGAGGGGTTGACGATCTTCGCCGCCATGAAGTTCGCGAACACCTCCTTCATCCACACGTCGTTGAACCAGCGCATGGTGACCAGGTCGCCGAACCACATGTGCGCGGTTTCGTGGGCGATCACCGAGGCGCGGCCGAGCAGCTGGTTCTGGGTCGCCGATTCATCCAGCATCAGCCCCGAGGCGTTGTAGAGAATCTTGCCGGCGTGCTCCATGCCGCCGAACTGGAACGCCGGAATGGCGACGAAGTCGAACTTGCCGAAGGCGTAGGGGATGGCGGTGTAGTCTTCGAGGAAGCCCAGCGCCCGCGCGTGCAGGTCGAAGATGGCCTCGCGGTTGCGCGCCACCTTGGCGGCGTCGGTCTCGCGGTGGAACATGCGGAAGGTGCGGCCGTTGCGCTCCGCGGTCTCGAGCTTGAAGTCGCCGGCGATGAACGCCACGAGGTAGGTCGGCAGCGGCGGCGTCTCGGCAAACGTCACGGTCGTGCGCGTGCCATTCGCCGTGCGCGCCAGTTCCGCGCCGTTGGCCGCCGACTGCCAGGCCGCCGGGTGCTCCAGCGTCATGGTCCAGCGGCCCTTGAGGTCGGGCTGGTCGAACACCGGCAGCGCCAGCCTCGCCCTGGCCGGCACGAACAAGGTGTAGAGAAAGTCCTTGCTGCGGTTCAGCGACGCGTCGCCGGCGTCGAACGCCACGCGGATGGTGTTGGCGCCGGCGGCAAGCGAGGCGGCGGGGACGACGATGTGGCCGTTGATATACAGGAAGGGCGAGGGCCGGCCGTTGGCCTCGACCGCCTTGACGTGCTGCCGGCTGGTCTCGAAGTCGATGACCAGCGGGGCATCGGCACTCTTCAGCTGGAACCTGAGCGTGTTCGAGCCCGTGAGCGGCACCGCCAGGTCGTCGGGAATCGACAGCGACAGCTCGTAGCGCAAATCGCTGATGTTCGCGGCGCGGGCGGTCGCCACGTCCAGCGGGACGCCGGGCGCCGGGCTGGCCGTCTGCGCGGACGCGGTCGTCACCTGAGCCAGCAGCGCAAGAACCACACAGAGAAGTCGCATTCGAGAACCCCTGACAAGCCCTAAGCCCCAAGCCCCAAGCCCCAAGCCGCAAGCCTCAAGCCCGTTATTCTATGGCGGCCGGGGTGGTTTGCCGCGCGTCTGACTGTAACAGCCGGGCGTTGCCTGCACCGCATGAGGAGAAACCCATGATCAGCCGACGAGAAGTAGTCACTGCCGGGGTGTTGGGGACGCTGGGGGCCGGGTCTGCCGCCGAGCCGGCCGAGGCCGCCCAGTCTGCCGAGTCGCAGGCTGTCGTGAACGGGCTGAACGCCATCAAGACCCAGATCGAGGAACTGAAAGGGCACGTCTTTTCGGGACTGGTGGCCAGCTCGATCTCGATCGGGCGGGTTGGCGAGGTGAAATCCCGCCTCGAGCTCTATCTCAGGACCAGCGGCAAGTTCCCGGAGTTCTGCGACATCGGCACCGCGGTGTTCTTCGACATCTACGAGTGGCACGTCAAGCACCAGCAGCAGATCAACATCACCAGGCTCGCCGACCAGCGGCTGATGATCCAGTTCATGTTCACACAGTTGATCCTGCGGTGGGAGAACGACGCGAATTACATCAGCGCGCCGTATGACAAGTAGCTGGGCTGACGAAGGGGTCTAAGGGTCTAAGGGTCTAAGGGTCTAAGGGTCTAAGGGCCTAAGGGCCTAAGGTGCCTGGGGTGCCTAGGGGGCTGACGTGTGCATCCAACGGCCGAGGCGTTCCAGTCCTTCTTCGATCTTCGCCGTGTCGCGCACCAGCGGGCCGAACGAGATGCGCACGCCGTTGGAGAGTGACGCGCCGAAGCCGCCGCCGGGTACCACCAATACGCCGGTCGCCTGCAGCGCCTTCGGCACGAACGCCTCGGCGTTGGTGCCGATGTCCACGCAGGTGTAGAGGCCGCCGAACGGCGTCAGTCGCGGTCGCTGAAGGTGGGTGTCGACGGCCTTCAAGGTCACCGCCGCCGCGTGCTTGTACATCGCGTTGGCAGAGTCGATGTACTTCCGCAATGAGCCGTCGGCAATCGCCTGCTTGAGGTAGGCGGCCATCGCCATCTGCGCCAGCGTGTCGGGGCAGAGGATGCTGCACTGCTGCACCCGCTCGATCGCCTCGACCACCGGGGCCTGCGCTTCGATCCAGCCGAGCCGGCGGCCCAGGCCGCGCGCCCACTTCGAATTCGAGTGAATGCCAATCACGTTGGGATGGTCCGCGGGCGACCACGCGTAATAGGCCGGCGGCGCCTGGAAGTACTGGCACTTGTAGGCAAAGTCGACGGCCAGCCACGCCCCGGCTTCGGCCGTCTTCGCCAGCATCACCTCGGCCAGCGCCTGTGGCACGACCTGGCTGGTTGGATTGTCGGGTGCGCCAAACAGCACCAGCTTGGGCCGGTGCTGATCGAACAGCCGCGTGAACTCGCGCGCCACCCCGGCCGGGTCGCTCTCGGGCAGGTACGACCACGTCTGCGGATCGAGCACGCGCAGCCGCACCACCTTGATGCCGGTTGCCGCGAACGCCAGCTGGCCTTCGTAGTTGGCGTAGGTCGGGTCGAGCAGCATCACCGTGTCGCCCGGGTCGAGCAGCGTGCGGAACAGGTCGTGGGTCAGCTGCGTGCTGCCCATGCCGATGGCAATGTGTTCGGCGGCCAGCCGCGGCACGCCGAAGATGTGCTCCTCGAACCGCGCAATCTGCTCGCGGCACTCCATGTCGCCCAGCGTCGCCGTGTAGCCGCCGCTCTTGTGGAACAGCGCCGCGTCGGAAACGACGTCCTGGTAGGCCTGGCGGAACTCGTCGGGCGCCTCGTGATTGACCCAGCCGCCGCCAAACGAAATGACCTGGGCCGGATCCAGCCCCATGGCGAGGATGTTCTGCCGCTCTGCCATCTTCATGATCTGGCGGATCGGGGACGGGCGCGCGATTTGCTCGCGGACGAGGGACGAAAGACCTGGGCTGCTAGCGATTGTCATGGCTCGCGTGATCATAACCCGACGGGACGGCACTCCTTGCCGGGAGGGGACTTCTTGTCGGGAGGGAACCAAATGATCCCGACGGGAGGGAATTGCTGGTCGGGAGGGAGCTTCCTGTCGGGAGGGAACTTCCTGTCGGGAGGGAACTTCCTGTCGGGAGGGAACTTCCTGTCGGGAGGGAACTTCCTGTCGGGAGGGTTCTACTTGTCGGGATGGTGCTCGGTGCCGGTGCCGTAGCGGTGTCGGTGCCCCACCCGTGTCGCGCCGGCGCGGGCGCGATGGTAACTGACGTTGCACCCGCGGAACGGCGGTTGCCGAGAGGGTTGTCGCGAAACGACAACCGGGGTTGTCAGCTCTTAGCGGTTGCCGGCCGGCGTGCTTCGCGAACCGGAGCGGTACAGATTCTGCTCTCGCTCGAGCATGGCGATTACGACTTACCGCGACCTCGATGTCTGGCAGATCTCGATGGACCTGGTCGACCGGGTGCTGGCGGATACGAATGCGATGCCGCACGTCGAGTTTGATTTGAAGCGCCAGATCCGCAGGGCGGCCATCTCCATCCCGTCGAACGTTGCAGAAGGCTGGCGGCGGAAGGGGCGTCGGCTGGCCTACCAGAACCATGTCTCCATCGCGATGGGTTCACACGGCGAGCTGGGGACCGAACTCGAGGTGTGTTTTCGGAACGGCCTCCTGCAACGGGAGCAGTGCGCGAGAGCGGTCGAACTAATGGGACGGGTCGGCCCGATGCTCGACCGGTTGTACCAATCGCTCGAGTGAGAGCGTTTCTACCTGAACGGCCCGTGGAAAGCGAACGGGATTTTGAGTCCCGCCTGCCGCCAGTTTGTGCCGGAACTGTTGATGACTGCCTGGCTGGGACTCGCCCTTGTGGAGCTCGGTTCAAGATCGTCCCGGTCATCCTCTGACTGGGATTTCTGCCCGACAAGAGTGTCCCTCCAGACAAGAGTTTCCCTCCCGACCCGCCTTCGCGCTTGCGCGCTACGGTGGGCAAGCAAGCAGTGCCCTCCCGACAAGAAGTGTCCTCCCGACGGGCGCTGTAGGTCCCCTCCCGACGGGAAGTGCCCTCCCGTCAGGAATTGTCCTCCCGACGGGAGCAGTAGTTCCCTCCCGACGGCGGCAGTAGTTCCGTCCCGTCCGCGTCGCCGCGCCAACCTTGTAGCGTCCCCCTCCGTCAAACCGCTGAGCAGGGGTGTAGACACATGTTTGACGGGCTTCGACAAGACATCACGGGCGCCGTGCGCGGACTCATCAAGAGCCCGGGCTTTGCCGCAGCGTCGCTCATCACCCTGGCCCTTGGGATAGGCGCCACCTCCGCCATCTTCACGGTCGTCAAGGCGGTGCTCATCACGCCGCTCCCGTACGCCGAGCCCGAGCGGCGCGTGCAACTGTTCGCGCGGTGGGTCAGCTTCGACAAGACCTGGTTGTCGAACCAGGAGGTGGTGGACTTCCGCAACATGGCGACCACCATGACCGCGGTGGCGGGGTGGAATACCGGCCAGCAGAACCTGACCGGTGACGGCGAGCCCCTGCGCGTCGGCGTCGGCTTTGTCACGGCCAACACCTTCGACGTGCTCGGCTCACGCCCGCTATTCGGCCGTGCCATCAGCGAAGAGGACGATGGCCCCAATGGTCCGCAGGTGGCGGTGCTGGGCTATCCGCTGTGGCAGGCGCGCTACAACGGCGATCCGTCCGTGATCGGCCGCACCCTGATGATCAACGACGTGCCGGTGGAAGTAATCGGCGTCATGCCCGAGGGCTTCCGCCTGCCCACCGACTTCACCGATAACGCCGCCGAGCCGACGCAGCTGTGGCGGCCGATCCAGTGGGATCCCGCCAACCTGATTCGCGGCAACCACGGCTACTTCGCGGCGGCGGTGCTGGCGCCCGGCCAGACCGCCGCGACGGCGACGGCGGAGCTGGGAGCGATCGCGGCGCGCCTGACCGAACAGGGCGCCTATCCGCCCGCCATGCAATTCACCGCCTTTGCCGTGCCGCTGGACGAGGAGATTCGCGGCAGCGTTCGCCCCGCCATGTGGCTGCTGATGGGCGCGGTCGGCTTCCTGCTGCTGATTGCGTGCGCCAATGTCGCCAACCTGCTGCTGGTGCGCGGCGATGCGCGGCTGCGCGAGATGGCCGTGCGCACGGCGGTCGGCGCCGCTCCCGAACGGCTGGTCCGGCAACTACTGACCGAAAGCGTGGTGCTGGCGGCGCTGGGCGCGTCGCTCGGCCTTGGCCTGGCGTCGCTCGGCCTGCGCGCCCTGGTCACGCTCGATCCCACCAGCCTGCCGCCCCTCGCGCCGGTCCGTCTCGACCTGCCGGTGGTGCTGTTTACGCTGGTCCTCGGCGTGGTCACGACCCTGGTCTTCGGCCTGGCGCCGGCCCTGCGCACGTTGCGCATGAATCTGCTCGACTCGCTGCGCGAAGGCAACCAGCAGGCCACCGTCGGCGGATCGCGCCAGCGAACCCGCAACCTGCTGGTGGTCGCCGAGGTCGCGCTGGCGGTCGTCCTGGTGGTCGGCGCCGGCCTGATGATTCGCAGCCTCGCGGCGCTCGGGCGCATCGACCTTGGCTTCAACCCCGAACAGATGCTGACCATGCGGCTGTCCATTCCGGCCGCGCGTTACGACTCGCCCGAGAAGGTGGTGGACTTCTACCGGCAGCTGTCTGAACGGGTGCAGGCGCTGCCGGGCGTCGAGGCGGCCGGGCTGGTGCGTGCCCTGCCCCTTGCCACGACGATTGGCGACTTCGGCCTCGACATCGAGGGCTACCAGGAAGGGCCTGGCCGCAACGCCAAGGGCGACTGGCAAATCGTGACCGACGGCGCGTTCGAGGCGATGGGCGCGCGGCTGACGCGCGGCCGCTGGTTTACGCCGGCCGACACCACCGACGCCCGGCCGGTCGCGGTCGTGAACGAGACCATGGCGCGGACCTACTGGACGGACATGAACGAGGTGATCGGCGGCCAGATGCGCATTGGCGGCGGCATGAGCAACCCCATGGTCACCGTGGTCGGCATCGTCTCCGACGAACGCCACAACGGCGTCACCGGCATTGTGAAGGAGAAGTTCTTCGTCCCCCACAGCCAATGGCACGTGGCCACCGGCGGCAACCTCATTCGCGCGGGGTTCCTGGTGGTCCGCACCACCGGCGATCCGTTGGCCGTGGCCGGGGCCGTCCGCGGTGAAGTGCGGGCGATGGACCCGAACGTTCCAGTGGCCAATATCCGTCCCATGACAGAAGTGGTCGGCGCGGCGCTGGCCACTTCGCGGTTGACCGGTTTCCTGATGGGGGTGTTTGCCGCCATTGCCCTGGTGCTGGCGGCGGTCGGCATCTACGGCGTGCTGTCGTACCTGGTGGCGCGCCGCACGCAGGAGATTGGGATTCGGCTGGCCATTGGCGCCGATCGAATGCAGGTGATGGCGATGATCCTGAAGCAGGGCATGACGCTGGCCGGCGCCGGCATCACGGTCGGCGTGGCCGCCGCGTTCCTGTTGTCGCGGCTGATGCAGTCGTTGCTGTACCAGGTGCGGCCAGGAGACCCCGGCACGTTCGTGATAGTGCCGGTCGTGCTGATTGCCATAGCATTGCTGGCCAGTCTGCTGCCGGCGTTCCGGGCCACCCGCGTGAGCCCGCTGATCGCGCTGCGCTCCGAATAAGATTCACAGGAGGCGAAGAGATCAAGAGTAAGTTTTCTCCTGATCTTCTGACCTCCTGTAAGACTCCTCGTCTCCTGTAAGGGTCCACATGCTCATTGACGAACTCAAGTTCGGGTGGCGGCAACTGGTCAAGACGCCGGGATTCTCGTTCACGGCCATTCTCACGCTGGGCCTGGCGATCGGCGCGAACACGGCGGTGTTCTCGCTCGTTGATGCCTCGCTCCTCAAGTCTTTGCCCTATCCAGGGCCGGAGCGCCTGGGAGCGCTCGGCGCCACCTACACCCGCGACGGTGTCGTCGTCGATCGAGGAGCGAGCGGCCTCGATGGCAAGGGATGGGAGGCGGTTCGCGATCAGGCCGGGTCGGTGGAAGCGGCGGTCTACTCGGGGTTGTCGGCGCGCGTGAGCCTTGTGGCCGGCGGGCGGACCATGACCGTCATTCCGCAGCGGGTGAGTGCCGGCTACTTCCGCATCCTCGGCGTCGCCCCCGCGATCGGGCGCGAGTTCGCCCGCGAAGAAGACGTGCCCGGTGGTCCCGGCCTGGCAGTGCTCAGCCACGCGCTGTGGCAGTCCACGTTCAACGGCGATGCCGGCGTGGTTGGCCGCGACATCCTGCTCAAGGGGGAACCGCACACCGTGATCGGCGTGATGCCGGCATCGTTCCGGTCGAGTAGTGATGCCGACTTGTGGACGCCGGTCCGCCCCTCGCTCACCGGCGAGGGCAGCGGAACCAACTACGGTCTGATCGCTCGCCTCAAAGAAGGCGTGACCTGGTCGCAGGCGTCGGCCGAGATGGGTGCCGTGGTCGACTCGACGCTGGCGCGCCGGACCTCGAATTCGGGCGTCACGGTGAACACCACCCTGATTCCGCTGCACGAACAGATGGCCGACGAGGTGCGGGTGCCGCTACTCCTGCTGACGGTTTCGGTGGCCCTGGTGCTGGTGGTGGCGTGCGTCAACCTCGCCGGCCTGCTGCTGGCACGCGCCGGCCGCCGCACGCGCGAGATCGCCACGCGACTGGCGGTGGGCGGCAATCGCCGCGCTGTCATCCGGCAACTATTGCTCGAGAGCCTGGTGCTGGCGTTGTTCGGCGGCCTGGCCGGGTTGGGGTTCGGTGCGCTGGCGCTCGAAGGCATCAAGGCGGGGGCCGGCGACCTGCTGCTGACATCGTGGTCCGAGGTCTCGCTTGACCGGCGCGTATTGTCGGTGACGCTGGCACTGACCGCGCTGACCGCGGTCCTGTTCGGCCTGGTGCCGGCGATTCAAGCCACGCGCCTCGACGTGCAGGCCGCGCTCGCTGAAGGGGGCACGCGTTCGGTCGCCGGCGGCGCGAAGGGCTGGCCGCGCCGCCTGTTGGTGGTTGCCGAGGTCGCGCTGGGGGTGGTGCTCCTGGTCGGCGCCGGTCTCCTGGCACGCACGTTCGCGCACTTGCAGTCGCAGGCCCCGGGGTTCGATCCCCGGCAGCTCAAGGTGGTGTCGGCGCCGCTCGAAGACGCGCGCTACGACCAGCACGAGCGCGTGGCGCAACTGTTCGAACGCAGCCTCGGACGGATCGCGACCATCCCCGGGGTGGAATCGGCCGCCGTGTCGCTCGGACTCCCGTACGAGCGCATCCTGAACATGGGCGCGCGGATCGTCGGGCCCGCCGGCGAGCAGAGCGATTTCGTCTTCACCACGACCACCTACGTCACGCCGGGATACTTCGAGACGCTGAAGCTCACCCTCAAAGGCGGCCGGACCCTGCGGGCGAGCGATACGGTCACGAGCACCAAGGTGGTGGTGGTGAACGAAGCGTTCACGAACCGGCATTTCAAGGAGCGCGATGCCGTTGGCGAGCACGTCTTCATCAGCGGCGAGACCCGGCAGATCGTCGGCGTGGTGGGCAACGTGCAGCAGCGGGGCGGCTTCAACGGGTTTGGCCCGCTTGATTCCCTGCCGGCCATTTACATGCCGTTCTCGCAGTTTCCGCCGACCGGTCTGCGGACCATTCACGGCTGGTTCTCGCCGGCGTGGATCGTGCGCGAGGGGAAGGCGGGTGCGGTCACCGATCTGGCGCTACGCCGCGCCATGGAGGAGATTGACCCGCAGCTCGGGGTGACGTCGATGCGCGGACTCGACGAGGTGCAGGGCGCCGCGCTGGCACGCCAGCGCACGCTGATGCTGCTGGTCGCGGCGCTTGGCGGCCTCGCCTTGTTCCTGGCCGCGATTGGCATCCACGCGCTGATCGCGAGCGGGGTCACCGAGCGCACGCGCGAGCTTGGCATTCGCATGGCACTCGGCGCGACCGCCGGTCAGACCATTCGTGACGCCGCGCTGCCTGGCCTGCTGATGGCGCTCGCCGGGCTGGTCGTCGGGTGTGGCGTGGCGTTGGGTGTCTCGGGGCTGATCCGCAGCCTGCTGTGGGGCGTGCGGCCGAACGACCCGCTCACTTTCGCCGTCGTCGTCGCCGCCCTGCTGGCGGTGGCGGTGGCGGCCAGCGTGCTGCCGGCGTTGCGGGTCAGGCGGCTGGACCCGGTGTCGCTGCTGCGATCGGAATAGGCACAATAGGGTCAGACCCCTCGGCAATGCCTGCTCGGGGTCAGACCCTGATGTCCGCGACGCCTGCCATTCACTTCCTGCGTGCCCGGCAGATCCCCTTTACGGAACATCTGTACCGCTACGAAGAACGCGGCGGCACCGCCGTGTCAGCGCGCGAACTCGGCGTGGACGAGCACGTCGTCATCAAGACGCTGGTGATGGAAGACGAGGACAAGCAGCCGCTGATCGTGTTGATGCACGGCGACCGCGACGTGTCGACCAAGAACCTGGCGCGGCAGATTGGCCGGAAGACCGTGACGCCGTGCGCCCCTGATGTCGCGCAGAAGCACTCGGGCTACCTGGTCGGCGGCACGTCGCCGTTCGGGACCCGCAAACAGATGCCGGTCTACATGGAGCGGACCATCGCCGCTCTCGACCGCATCTACATCAACGGCGGCCGCCGCGGCTTCCTGATTGCCCTGGCGCCCGCGGATCTCGTGCGCGCCCTGGCGCCGGCGCCCGTCGACGCGGC
>JBFWUK010000006.1:206101-217811 GCA_050247355.1 Vicinamibacterales bacterium
GTGAGGCCGGCTGCCGGCGTAGAGCATGTTCCAGATCCACACCGAGAACACCGCCACCTGGGCGACCAGCACCACCCAGCCGAGGCGCCACGCCTGGCGCATGCGCCGCAACCGCTCCGTTGACACCGCCACGAACTCTGCGGTGGTGTTGGCCGATGCCAGCAGCGAGCCGCGCCAGTTCCACCAGCCCACGCTCATGGCCGTCACGGTGATCAGGCACAGCAGCCCCATCGCCCATCGTTCGATCGCGTCGGTGGCCATCCAGCCCATGTAGGCCAGCACCGGCAGCGCGATGGCGCCGACCGACAGCTCGATCAGCACCCACGTCCACATGAACCGGCCGCGCCCCTGCGCGTACAGTCTGATCGCCTCGGCGGAGTCTTCGCGCCCGCCTCCAGACTGCCAGTCCGAGGCCCACGCCTTGAGATCCGGATCGTTGTTCATTTCGAGTCACCCCCCGCGCCGAGCCGGCGTGTGAGTTCGGCGCGCGCCCTGGTCAGGCGCACGGCCACGTTGTTTTCGCTGATACCGATGATCTCGGCGGCCTCGGCGTTGCTCAGGCCCTCGAGGGTCAGCACCACGACCTGGCGCAGCCCCAGGGGCAGTGCCTGCACCGCCGCCTGCAGCCGTTCGCGCCGTTGTTGCTGCGACAACGAATGCTCGGGATCCGGATCCGTCGCCGCCACCGGCGCGTCGTCCTCCAACGGATCGGTACGCCGGCGGTGCCAGTGCTGGATGTGGCTGACGGCGCGGTTGTGGGCAATGCGGAACACGAACGTGCGCTCCGAGCAGTCGTCGCGAAAGCGGGGCAGCGCCTGCCACACGGCCAGCCAGACGTCCTGCACCAGGTCCTGGCGGCGTGCCGGTTCGCGCTCGTAACTGCCGGCCAGGCGCTGGATGGCGGCGCCGTGCTCGGTCAGCATCCGGACACAGCGGTCGTCGCGGCTCTCGCCACGGGCATCGCGGCTGCTCACCCGTGACTTCTCCGCAAGATCGACTCGCGGCCAAGCTGGTGGGCCGCCGCCATCCACGCCGCCCCGCCGGCGGCGATGGTGATCGCCGAGAGCCAGGCCAGGTCGGCGACGGCCGGCATTTCGCCGCGAACCAGCTCACTCAGCATTACGTGTTGCCCAATCATAGGAGTGAACGTCATCCACGGCGCCGGCTCGATCGAGCCGAAGGCAAACAGGAACCCGGGGATCATCGGCACGAAGATCAGGGTCGACAGCTTGGTCTGCGCCTCCTTGTAGGTCCTTGCCTGAAAGGCAAGCCACAGTTGCACGGCCGACGCCGTCAAGGCCAGGGGCAGCAGAAGCATCAGAACGTAGGCGGTGTCGGTGGCAGAGAGGCCAATCGGCAAATCGATGTTCTGCACCCGCGGGTTGTGCATCACCGCCACGCTGGTGGCCAGCGCCAGCACGACGGTGACCATCGAGACCAGTGACACCGCCAGCCACTTGCCGCCGACGATGCTGATCCGTGCCACCGGGTGGAGCAGCAGCGACTCCAGCGAGCCGCGTTCGCGTTCACCGGCCGCCATGTCGGCGGCCACGCCGAGGCCGCCGATGAACGCCGCCAGCAGGATAAAGATCGGGAGCGTGGCCAGCGCGCGGGCGGCGCGATCGCCGCTGGTGGCGAAGTCGCGATCGAGGACCCGCAGCGGCTCCGCCGCGAACGGCGCCACGCCGCGGAGGATCAGGCGCGTGTCGGCGGTGCCCTGGCCGTAGTCATTGAGGAGTGCCCTGACGTGGGCGCTCTGCCGCATCGATTCCGTCGAGGTGGTGTCATGCAGCAGCTCGACCGGCGCCGGCCGGCTGCTGAGAAACCTGTCGGGATAGTCCGGGCGGACGATCAGGCCAACCGGCCGGCGGCGCTCGCGCACCGCCTCGGCGAGGTCGATGCCGGCATCCTCGACCGTGACCTCGCGGGAGTTCAGGAAGGCGACCAGGGCCGGCGCGCGTGACGCGCCGTCGACCGCGATCGTGATCGGGCCGATCTCGCCCTGTTGCCCGGCCATGGCGACGAGCGCCATTCCCATCACCAGCGGTCCCCACACGCCGTACATCAGGCCCGAGGTGAGCGACCGGCGGTCGCGGACCGCTTCGCGCAGTTCCTTCCTGGCAATCGCGATGAACGTCATCAGTTCAACCCTTCTTCGGATCCAATCACGCGGACGAAGGCGTCCTCGAGCGTGGCGCAGCCGGACTGCTGCATCAGTTCGGCGGGCGTGCCGGCGGCCACGACCTGGCCTCCCGCCACCACGATGACGCGATCGCACAACATGGCCACTTCCGGCATCACGTGACTCGACACCAGCACCGCGCAGCCGCTCGCGGCCAGGCGCTTGATCTCCTTGCGAACCTCGCGCGCGCTCATCACGTCGAGGCCGTTGGTCGGTTCGTCGAAGACCAGGTTGTGCGGCTGGTGCACCATGGCCCTGGCCAGTGCCAGCCGGCGGCGCTCGCCCATCGACAGGCCGGCGGCCCGCCGCGACGCCAGCGCGCCAAGTCCCATCTGCTCCAGCAGGCGCTCGGTGCGATCCCGCCGCGCGGGGCCGTTCATGCCCTGCAACTTGGCGCTGTACTCGAGGTGCTCGCGAACGGTGAGATGGTCGTAGACGCCGATTGTCTCGGGGACGACCCCGATCTGGGCGCGTGCGCGCATGGGCTGGCGGGCCACGTCGATGCCGTCCACTTCCACCAGGCCGGCGTCGAGCCGGGCCAGGCCGGTGATGGCGCGAATGGTCGTGGTCTTGCCGGCGCCGTTCGGGCCTAGCAGACCGGTGACGAGGCCATCCGGGACCGTGAACGAGACATGGCTGACCGCCACGATGGCTCCGTACTGCTTGCGGATCTGTTGCACGTTGATCATGGCCGGCTCCCGGCTGTTGACACCGCGAAGGCCGGCCAGGCGACCCGGTTGACACAAGCCGTATCGAGACCGTCGCCGCTGCCGCGCGCGATGAACGCGGCAATCAGATCGGGCACGCAGCCGCTCAACGACGTGTTGTGGGCGGCGCCGGGCACGGTCACCTGCCAGCTGGTGCTGAAGTGACGCGCCATCGCCGCGCCCGTGGCAGGCGGCGTCACCGGATCGTGTCCGCCCGAGAGGATCAGTGCCGGTGCCCTGGAGAGGCGGGCGCCGCCGATGTCGATCCCCTTGCCCGCCGGCCACTCCGCGCATCGTGCCCGCCAGCCGTCGGCGTAGGTCGTCCTGAAGAACGAGCCCTTCGCATCGTTCGCGAAGTCCGCACCGGCGGTGCGTGGCAGATCTTCAGCGCACAGGATCGCGTAGGTCGCCCCCAGGGTCATGTCGTCCACGCTCCACGACGCGGTCCGCAGGTACTGCGCCGCCAGCGGCGCCAGGTCGCCGTCGGCGGCCTGCGCCGTGGCCGCGAACACCGCGGCCGCGTCGCGAGGCCTGTAGAGCGCGCCACGGATGATCTCGGTGACCATGTCGAGGGTGAACGCCGCCGTCACGGGTGAGCCGGAACGGGGGTGCTTCAGATGAACCGTGACCGGGCCGGCCGCGAAGCGATCGGTCAACCGCCGCAGCAGCGCCGGCGGATTGGGGAAGGCGCGGCGGCAATCCTCATCCGCGGCGCAATCGGCGATCAGGTGTTCCAGGGCGGCAGCCGCGCTGACCGAAGCGGTGCGGGGGAAGCCAAGGTCGAGCGGAACGGAGCCGTCGAGCACCACCGAACGCGTCGCGTCCGGATAGCGAAGCGCGTAGAGCAGGGCCGCGCGCGTGCCCCACGACCCGCCCCACAGGTTGATCGCCGGGTATCCCAGGCGTTGGCGAATCTCGTCGAGGTCGGCCAGCGACTCGGCGTGGGTGTAGAGGCGCGCGTCGGCCGCCAGTGCGTCACGGCACTCACGGACCTGCGCGGCGGCGATCTCGGCCGTGAACGTCAGGTCGTCGCCGGCATCCGGGCAGCGGAGCGGCGCCGAGCGTCCCGTGCCTCGCAGGTCGACCAGCACGATGTCGCGGGAGCGGCGTATCTTCTTGAAGAAACGCGCGGCCGCGCCGGCCATGCCGGTGGCGCCTTGCCCGGGCCCGCCGGCCATGATGAACAGCGGATCGGGATCGACCAGGCGGCGCAGCGCCGGCAGCACCGCCACGTGGATGTCGAGTCGCCGGCCGGCCGCCGTGACACGGTCTTCGAAGACCTCGTGACTGCCGCAGCGGACTTCTTCCGCCAGTCCGTCGAGGTGACACGGCTCCAGTGGAAACGGCGCGACGGACACCCGTTCGCAGGAGATGACGATGAGGCACAGCAGCAGGATCGCGAGTCGCATGTCCTGACAGTCCGCCGGCTCGCGGAAACCTTACAACCCCACCGGCCTCGATGGCGGTACGCAGAATCTGCGATGCCGGTCGTTATGGTTTGTGGCTGTTTCAGCGATCTGTTCGCTCGCCGCCCGACCGTTTTCGAGCGAAACCACGCGGCACGCCGTTCGCAGGTCTCACTGTCATGTGCAGGTGTAAGATCCACTCATGCGCGAAGAGGACGCCATGCCGACTGCTGCTCGAACAGACGCGCGTCTCACCTACGACGACTTCCTGCACTTCCCTGAAGATGGGAAGCGGCACGAGCTCATCGACGGAGTCCACTACGTGACCGCCTCGCCGGACCTGGGGCACCAGGAACTGCTGGGTCGCCTTTATCTGGCGATTGGCAACTTCCTGGTGGGCCGCCGGCATCTCGGCCGCGTCTTCCTCTCGCCGCTCGACGTGGTGCTGTCGTACTACGACGTGGTCGAGCCGGATCTGCTGTTCGTCGCCGGTGATCAGCAAGACATCCTCACCGAGGCCAACGTCCAGGGACCGCCCGCACTGGTCGTCGAGACCCTGTCTCCGAGCACCCGGCGACGCGACGAGGGAATCAAACGAAAGCTCTTTGAAGAAAAGGGCGTCCGCGAGTACTGGATCGTGGACCCGAAGGGCCTCCGGGTCACGGTCTTCCGCCGCGACGATGCGGGGCAGTTCCCGCGGCTGATGGAGTTGCACGGCGGACAGGCGTTGCAGCTCGAGACACCGCTCCTGCCGGGCTTTGCCTTGTCAATCGACGATCTTTTCGCGCCTGTGTAAGGGCAATGACGTCGCCGATTCGCCAGTACCGCGCCGGCCAGTCTGTGGAAGACCACTGCCGGTCGTGCCACGAAGACCGCACCCACACCGTGATTGTCGTCGATGGCCAGGGCCAGCCGCTGCGGGTCACCTGCGATTTCTGCCGCAGCGACCACAACTATCGCGGCGGCCCCAGGATGGGAGCGGGCGGGTCCGCCACGTCAACTCGAACAGCCCCAGGCCTCAAGCCCCAGGCCGCAAGCCAGCCTCTTCCCCTTATCAGCGAACGCGAGCGAACGGCGCCACCCATGACACACAACTCAGATTCCAGCGACCTCGAACTGCTGATCCGCCGCATCATTCGCGAAGAGACCGGGCTGACGCCGGTGACGCCGGCGGAGAAATGGCGTGGCGGAGAACTCGTGCTGAAGCCGGGCAAGCCGGGCGTGCAGGAGAAGTCGTGGCCAATCGACTCGTTCTTCCACAAGGTCGTGATGCTGCGCAACCGCCTGCGCACGCTCGAGCAGCAGGTCAACGCCTCCGACCTGCCGGACGACCAGAAGGTGAAGATTCAGGGTTACATCACGGGCTGCTACGGCTCGCTGACCAGCTTCAACGTGCTGTTTGCCGACGAAGACGATCGCTTCGTCGGCGCGTCGCAGGAGTAACGAACCCTACGGCTTGAAGCTGTCCTTGAGCGATACCGTCCGGTTGAACACCGGCGCGCCGCTTCGGCTGTCACGGTCGGCGGCGAAATACCCAAGGCGTTCGAACTGATAGCGCGCGCCGGGCGCCGCGCTGCCCAGCAGGGGCTCCACCTTGGCGCCCGTCACCACCTCCAGCGATGCCGGATTGAGCAACGAGGTTAGTTCGGCGCCGGCCTTCGCGGCCGCGCCCTCGGGATCTTCCACCGTGAACAACCGGTCGTAGAGGCGCACTTTGGCGTCGACCGCGTGTTGGGCCGACACCCAGTGCAGCGTGGCCTTGACCTTGCGGCCATCAGGCGCATCGCCGCCGCGAGTGGCCGGATCGTAGGTCCCGTGCAGCTCGACGATCTCGCCGGCGGCGTTCTTGATCACGTTGGTGCACGTGACCAGGTAGGCGTTGCGCAGCCGCACTTCGCGGCCGGGGGCCAGGCGGAAGAACTTCTTCGGCGGATTCTCGAGGAAGTCGTCGCGCTCGATGTAGACCTCCCGTGAAAACGGCACCTTCCGCGTGCCGGCGGCCGGGTCGTCCGGATGGTTCACCATGTCCAGTTCGTCGGACTGGCCCTCGGGGTAGTTGGTCAGCACCAGCTTCAGCGGCCGCAGCACCGCCATGGCCCGTGGTGCGCGCCGGTTCAGGTCCTCGCGCACGCAGTGCTCGAGCAGGCCGACGTCGATGACATTCTCTTTCTTCGCCACGCCGACCCGCGTGCAGAAGTCACGAATCGCCTCGGCGGTGAAGCCGCGGCGCCGCAATCCCGAAATCGTCGGCATGCGCGGATCGTCCCAGCCGCCGACATGCTTCTGCTCGACCAGTTGCAGCAGCTTGCGCTTGCTCATGATCGTGTAGTTCAGGTTCAGCCGGGCGAACTCGTACTGGCGCGGCGCGCCGGGCGGGTCGCAGTGGGCAATCGCCCAGTCATACAGCGGCCGGTGGTCGACGTATTCGAGCGTGCAGAACGAGTGCGTGATGCCTTCGATGGCGTCCGACAGCGGATGCGCAAAGTCGTACATCGGGTAGATGCACCAGGTGCGGCCGGTGCGGTGGTGCTCGGCGTGCCGGATGCGATAGAGCACCGGGTCGCGCATGGTGATGTTCGGCGACCGCATGTCGATCCTGGCGCGCAGCACGTGGGCGCCGTCGGGAAACTCCCCCGCCCGCATGCGCCGGAACAGGTCGAGGTTCTCGTCGACGCTGCGGGAGCGATGCGGCGAGTCCTGGCCGGGCTCGGTCAGCGTGCCGCGATACTCGCGCATCTGGTCGGCGGTCAGCGAATCGACGTAGGCCAGGCCCTTCTGAATCAGCCGCTCGGCAAAGCCGTACAACTGCTCGTAGTAATCCGACGCGTAGTACTCGCGGTCGTGCCACCGGAACCCCAGCCACTCCACATCGTCCTTGATGGAGTCGACGTACTCGACGTCTTCCTTGACCGGATTGGTATCGTCGAATCGCAGGTTGCAATAGCCGCCGAACTCGGCGGCCACGCCGAAGTCGAGGCAAATGGCCTTGGCGTGGCCAATGTGCAAGTAGCCGTTCGGTTCCGGCGGAAAGCGCGTGACGACCTTGCCGCCATTCTTGCCGGCGGCAACATCGGCGGCAACGATCTCGCGGATGAAATCGCGGGATTCGGCGGCATCGGGCGCCGCCACGGGCGCACCCGTATTCACGTCTGGCATTGATTTCAAACGATCCGATTATCTCAGTTTACGGCGCAGGGCGCACCGGCGAGCATGGCCAGGACGATCAGGGGGTTGCGGCCGCTGCGTGACAGGCTGTAGATCGTGCCGCGCGGCACGACGGCAAGCGCGCCGGCCGCGACCGTGAATTCACGGTTGCCGAGATTCAACCGGCCCTCGCCGCCAATCACATAGAGCATGCCATCCGCGGATTCGTGTTGCCGGCCGTTCCAGGGTTCGCGGATCTGCCACAACAGCGCCTGGCCGACGCCGCTGCAGCCGACCAGGCTCTCTTTCTGAGGCTCGCGCCCGCTGATGAAGTTCTTCTCGATGAACTCCGGCAATCCGACCGTCTTCGGCGCGCCCGGCGGCGGCAGCTTTGGCGCCGCGTCGGCCGGTGCGGGCGCCGGCGCCGGCGGCTCGGGTGGCGGCGGCGGCTTCGGCGCGGGGTTGAGGGTGATCGACAGCTCTGGCGTGGCGGCGCCCGCGCGCCAGCTAAATTCCTTCTCGAACGTGATGAAGCCCTCGTGCGCGAAGCGCGCGCGATAAGTGCCCGGCCGCACGTTCTGGATGCGCGTGAAGCCGCCTGCCGGGCTCGTGGCCTCGCGATCCACGGGACCGGTCAACGTCACGGTAACGCCTTCGATCGAGGTGCCCCCCGGATCGGTGATGAAGAACATCGCGGTGGTGGTGGGCCCGCCGGCGGGTCTGGGCTTCGGCTTCGCGGTCTGCGTCGCCGCGGCCGGCTTGGGAGGTGGTGGCGCCGCGGGCGCCTGCATCAAGGTCAACAGTAGTAGGGCGACCATGTGCTGATGGTACTACGCGGCCAGCGCCTTGGGCGCGATCTAGCCAGCAAAGCCCGGCATGTACTCTTCCGGCTCAACCACCAGCAGGACCCGGCAGCCGGTTTCGGTCCGAAGCTCGCCGTGAGCGCTGCCGCCATCGGCGTGGTGGAAGTCGCCGGGTCCGATGGTCCGGCCGCAGGCAATCAGAGTGCCGGAGATTACATAACATTCTTCGTCTGCGCCGTGATGATGAGGTGGGAACACCGCACCTGGCGCGACATCCAGCAGCACGGTGGCGATGCCACGCTGTCGATTCATGGCCAGCACCTTCATGCGGATGCCCGGCACCGGGTGTGGCAGCCAGTCGTCCTCCGACGCCAGGCGGAACGAGAACCCCTGGGGCAGAGCGGGCTGGCGAACGCGCGCCATCAGCCGCGCCCGAACTTCGGGAGACGGTTCACCACTGTCGGCGCCCCGGGCCAGCGCCAGGGTCAGCCGATCGTCGAATTCGACGTCATCGTCCGAACGTTCACTCATGCTTTGCCAAGTGCTCCCGTAGTGCGATCATCCCGGATCGGATTCGCGTCTTCACCGTACCGAGCGGCAGGCCGAATCGGGAGGCCAGTTCCGATTGTGTCCAACCCCAGTAGTACGCCTGCTCGATGAGCACACGCTGCTCCTCGGGCAGGCGCCCGAGGGCATCCAGGATGCCCGCTTGCTGCTGCCCTCGCTCCGCGGCCCGTTCCGGTGAGTCCGGCGCCATGCGCGTGGCCGTTGCCTCACGCGTGCGATCGCGCACCTGGTTAGCGCGCACGCGATCGATCGCGCGATTGCGCGCCAGCCGCACGAGCCATGCCGCCGCCACCCCGATCGCGGGGTTGTACGACGCGGCCTTGGACCACACGGAGAAGAAGACCTCCTGCAGGATCTCTTCCGCCTCGCCGCGGTCGCGCACGATCCGCGACACCAGGCCGAACAACAGGCGGCTATGCCGGTCGTACAGCGCGGCAAGGGCGTCTTCGTTGCCGGCGGCGATTCGCTCCAGCAGTTCCTCGTCCTTCGCCAGAATCGGATGCCGATCCGTCACCTGCACGGTGCCGGAAAGTCTAGCAGATCGGCGGAGGGCCGTTGTCTCAGCCGCGCCAGGCCGCAAGCTCCATGGCCGTGTCGTTGAAGTGGCGGTACGATGAAACCTGCCCTCGGCTATTGAACCGCCAGAGGTGCACCGCATCATTCTTCAGGGCCCGGCCATTCTTGCGGACCGTGCCCTCGACACGCAGGTGAACGGCCACGGCGTCGCCCGACGCGGCCATCGCCAACACTTCGAAGACCGGCAGGTCCAGGTGTTCACCAACCGCGGCGAAGAAGCCGGCGAGATTGGCTTTGCCGCTGAAGTTGCCGTTCCAGGGGCACTCGCGCGATGCGACGCCGTCGTTTCGCCAATCCACGTCGTCGGTCACGCGGGCCACGATTGCCGGCACATCCTGCCGCTGGAACGCCGCATAGATATCCCGAACCGTCTGCTCGTTGCTCATCGGTAGCTCCTCCATGGCCCGGCCTGAAGTCCCCGGAAGTGGTGTCAGGACCTGGTGCCTGAGGAGATAACGGCCCGCCGGCCCATTCGGATTGTCCCGCCGTCCCGGCGCCTCCAATCCGACCGCGCCCGGGGCCCGTTATACCCATATCCGCTCGTGTGCGGACTTTGGAGGAACAGCAATGCGATCACGCGTTCTCGGAATTGCAGCAATCTTCGGTGCATCGCTGGCCATCATGCCGGGCCAGGCCTCGAGCCACCGCGAGGCGCCGCTCACCGCCCAGGATCCGACGGCCGACAACACGGACGTCTACGCCTGGGTCCCGGCGGACGAACCGGACAAGGTCACGCTCATCGCCAATTTCATTCCCTTCCAGAACCCCAACGGCGGGCCCAACTACTATTCGTTCGACCCCAACGTGGTTTACGAGATCCACGTCGACAACAACGGCGACGCTGTTGAAGACATCACCTACCAATGGCGCTTCACCACCGAAACGCGGAACCCGGCGACCTTCCTCTACAACACCGGCGCGGTGACCACGCTGGACGATCCCGATCTCAACGTCCGGCAGTTCTATCGGCTGGTTCGCATTGACGGTCCGCGCCGGACCGGTACCGTGACCGAGCTGTCGGGGCGTCTCCCGGTGCCACCGCCGAACATCGGGCCGCGCTCGACGCCCAACTACGGCGGCATTGGCGGCGGCATCCAGGAGCTGGCCGGAAACACCCGTGTGTTTGCGGGACAGCGCGACGAGGGCTTCTACGTGGATCTCGGGATCTTCGACCTGCTTGGCGTCGGCTCAGGCCAGGTTGAAGACAGCACCGCCGGCTTCAACGTCAGTTCGCTGGCGATTCAACTGCCGAAGTCGGCATTGGCGCGCGGCGGCCAGACGCCGTCCGGCGCGACCGATCCCAATGCGATCATCGGTGTGTGGTCGACGGCCAGCCGCTTCGCGACCCGCACGCTGACGCCAGGCGCCCAGACCCACAGCGGCGCGCTGGTTCAGGTCTCGCGTCTGGGCAACCCGCTGGTCAACGAGGCCGTGATCGACCTGGCTCGCAAGGACGCCTTCAACGCCATTGAGCCGACCAGCGACGCGGTGGCGCTGGATCGGGTGACCGATCCGGAGGTGCCGAAACTGCTGAAGCTGATTTTCAACGTGGATGCGCCTCCGGCTCCGCGCAGCGACCTGGTGACCATCTTCCTGACGGGCATTGCCGGCCTCAATCAGCCCGCCAACGTGCGTCCGGCCGAGATGCTTCGCCTGAACATGATGATTCCCCCCGCCACCTCATCGTCCTTCAGCCGCCTCGGTGTGCTTGGTGGTGACGTGGCCGGGTTTCCGAATGGCCGTCGTCCCGGTGACGACGTGCTGGACATCGTGCTGCAGGCGGCCGCCGGCGGCACGCCGCTGACGCCGTCCTTCACCCGCTCGCCGAACAACGCGCTTGGCGATGGCGTCAACAGCAACGACGTTCCGTTCCTGTCGGCGTTCCCGTACCTGGGCATTCCTCACGCCGGCAACCGGTAGGCTGCCGCGTGACTCGCTGGCTGGTTCCCTCTGCCGCCGTCGTGGCGGCCACCTTTGTGGTGGTCGCCACGGTGCGCGACGCCAGGCAGACCACGGCCGCGCCGGCCGTCGCGTCCGCGGTCGCGTTGCCCGTCGGCGCGACTTCGCGCGCCCAGTTGGCGGCGACGGCGTCGTCGATGACCGCCCGCCTGCGAACGCACCCGGACGATGGCGCGGCGGTGGTGCGGCTGGCCGACGCGTTGCTGCGCCTGCAGCGCGTGAACAACGATGCCCGCGCAGCCGACGAGGCCGAAGCCCGGCTGCAAAGCTTCCTCGCCGCCCATCCCGGCTACTACGAAGGGCAAAGGATGATGGCGGCGGTGCTGCTGGCGCAACACCGGTTCGGCGCGGCGGTGAAGCAGGCGA
>JBFWUK010000007.1:0-15000 GCA_050247355.1 Vicinamibacterales bacterium
GCCCCGGCCCCGGCCATGGCGGCCAGCCCAAGCGCCGACAGGTGGTCGGAGTGGATCCAGCGCGGCAGGCGCCCGGCAATCCAGATCAGCAGCCGCTTTTCGGATGCGGCCAGCAAGCTCGTGTTCACGCGGACATGGACGGCGGTGGACATCTTGGAATCTCCCTTGATGGGAAATGTGCGAATGGCGTCTCGAGCGGCTCAAGTGATATGATCTGCACGTAACTCTTTCTGCCGTAACCTCTTGACCTACGGCAGGTTCCCACGTGTCCGAGCCCAACATTCGTCGCGCCGTGCTTGCCAACGGTGTCCGCCTTGCCACCGAACGGATGCCGCACGTGCGGTCGGTCGCCGTCGGCGTGTGGCTGACGCGTGGTTCGCGCCACGAACCGTCCGAGAGCATGGGCATTGCCCACTTCGTCGAGCACATGCTGTTCAAGGGCACGCCCACGCGATCGGCGGAAGAGATCGCCCAGCAGGTGGATTCGATCGGCGGGCAGATCGACGCGTTTACGTCGAAGGAGTACGCCGGCTATTACCTCAAGGTGCTCGACGAGCACCTGCCGCTGGCCGTCGACATCCTCGCCGACCTGATCAGCAATCCGCTGATGGCCGACGACGACATCGAGAAAGAGAAGAAGGTCATTCTCGAAGAGATCAAGATGGTCGAGGACACCCCCGACGATCTGGTCCACGAGATCTTTGCCGAGGGCTTCTGGAGCGGGCATCCGCTCGGCCGCCCCATCCTCGGCACGCCGGCCAGCGTCAACGCGCTCACGCGCGACACCATCACCCGCTACTTCGCCAACACCTACGTCGCCGCCAACTTCGTGGTGGTGGCGGTCGGCAATCTCGAGCACGATCACGTGCAGCAGCTGCTCGAGAACGCGCTGGCGCACATTCCACATAGCGGTCCCGACGCCGAGCACAGCGCGCCGGTCACGGCCTCGACCATCCAGATCCGCCGGAAAGACCTGGAGCAGAGCCACGTCGTGTTCGGCACGCCGGCGCTGCCGCAGCATCACCCGGAACGCTATGCCGGCTACGCCCTCAACACCACGCTGGGCGGCTCGATGAGCTCGCGGCTGTTCCAGAACGTGCGCGAGAAGCGGGGGCTGGCCTACGCCGTCTTTTCCGGTCTGTCGGCCTACCAGGACGCCGGCGCGCTCAGCATCTATGCCGGCTGCGGCAACGACGCCGTCGCTGAGTTGATCGACGTCGTCGTCGCCGAGATTCGCCAGATGAAGGCCGGCGGCCTCGACCCAATCGAGCTGCGCCGCGCCAAGGACCACCTCAAGGGCTCGTTGATGCTCGGCCTCGAGAGCACGTCGAGCCGGATGTCGCACCTGGCCCGCCAGGAGATGTACCGCGACCGGACCGACGGCCTCGACGAAATGCTGGCGGCGATCGAGCGGGTGACGGCCGATGACGTGCTGAGGCTCGCGGATCGGTTCTTCGCCAACGGATCACTGGCCGTGACGGTGCTTGGTGACGTCAATGGCCTGCAGGTCAACCAGGAGCAACTTGCACTCTAAGCAGATGACCGACTCCCGACGTCCACCTTCGCCGCGGCCACGGCGGACCAGCCCCGGCGCCCGCCAATGATCAGCCGCTATACCAACCCGGAAATGGGCCGTATCTGGAGCGAGCAGCGCAGGTACGAGACCTGGCTCGAGGTGGAAGTGGCCGCCGCCGAGGCCATGGCCGCGGCCGGCATCATCCCGGCGGAGGCGGCGCGGGACCTGCGCGCGAACGGGTCCTTCGACATTGCCCGCATCGACGAGATCGAAAAGGTCACGCAGCACGATGTGATCGCTTTCACCACGTCGGTGGCGGAGAAGGTCGGGCCGTCGGCACGCTGGCTGCACTTCGGCCTGACCTCGTCCGACGTGATCGACACCGCGCAGGCGGTGCAGATGGTCGAGGCGAGCGACGTGATCCTGAAGTTGCTGGCCGGCCTCGCCGACGCCGTCAAGGCGCGCGCGGTCGAGCACAAGCACACGCCGATGATTGGCCGCACGCACGGCGTGCACGCCGAGGTCATGACCTTCGGCTTGAAGCTGGCGCTGTGGCACGCCGACATCGCGCGCTCGATCGAACGCGTGAAGCGCGCGCGCGAGGGCGTGCGGGTCGGCATGATCTCGGGCGCGGTCGGCACCTTCGCCCACCTCGATCCGAAGATCGAAGAGGACGTCTGCCGCCGCCTGGGACTCGAGCCCGACGCGGTGTCGTCGCAGGTCATCCAGCGCGATCGCCACGCCGAGCTGATGAGCGCGCTGGCGATCACGGCCGCCTGCCTGGAGAAGTTCGCGCTCGAGATCCGCGGCCTGCAGAAGACCGAGATCGGCGAAGTCGAAGAGCCGTTCGCCAAGGGCCAGAAGGGGTCGTCGGCGATGCCGCACAAGCGCAACCCGATTGGCTGCGAGCAGATCGTCGGCCTGGCGCGGCTGCTGCGCAGCAATGCGATGGCGGCGATGGAGAACGTTGCGCTGTGGCACGAGCGCGACATTTCGCACTCGTCGGTCGAGCGCGTCATCCTGCCCGACAGCTTCATCGCCCTCGATCACATGCTGCGGCGGTTCACCCGCATCGTCAGCGGCATGGTGGTCTACCCGGAGCGGATGCTGGCCAACCTCAACCGCTCGCGCGGCGTGGTGTTCTCGGGGCAGGTGCTGCTGGAACTGGCGCGGGTCGGCATCTCGCGCGAGCAGGCGTACGAGTGGGTGCAGCGCAACGCCATGCGCTCGTTCCACGAGCAGACGGATTTCAAGCCGCTGCTGCTGGCCGACGCCGACGTCGCCAGGGTGCTGCCGGCGGCCGAGATCGAGAAGGCGTTCGACTTGAAGGAGCAACTGCGCAACGTCGACGTCGTGTTTGCACGTGTGTTCGGGCAACCCTGAAGGGTTGCCTCCACGGCGGTTATAGGTGTGGTGGAGGCAACCCTTTAGGGTTGCCTGGAGGAGCAGTCGAATGAGGGCCCGTGTCTACGTAACGTTGAAACCGTCCGTGTTCGATCCCCAGGGCCGCGTGGTGGCCGACGCACTGGTGACGCTGGGCTACCCGGACGTGCAGGATGTGCGGCAGGGCAAGTTCTTCGAGGTCGAGCTGAGCGGCACCGACGCGGCGACGGCGAAGGCGCGCGTCACCGAGATGGCCGACAAGCTGCTTGCCAACCCGGTGATCGAGAGCTATCGCGTCGAGGTCTTCGAATGAGGCGGGAACCGGGAGTCGGGAGTCGGGAGTCGGACCGATGAAATTCTCAGTGGTGGTCTTCCCGGGGTCGAACTCGGATTACGACGCGTTCTATGCCGCCTCGGCGGTGCTCGGTGAAGACGCGGCGCTGGTGTGGCACAAGGACACCGACCTGCAGGGCGCCGACGTCGTGATCCTGCCGGGCGGGTTCGCCCACGGCGACTACCTGCGCACCGGCGCGATCGCGCGGTTTTCGCCGATCATGTCCGCGGTCAAGGCGTTCGCCGACCGCGGCGGGCCGGTGCTGGGCATTTGCAACGGCTTCCAGGTGCTGCTCGAGGCCGGCCTGCTGCCGGGCGCCATGGTCCGCAACGACCGCATCAAGTTCGTCTCGCGCCTGGTGCCGGTCCGGGTCGAGCAGACCGACACGCCGTTCACCGCCGCCTGCGCGTCGCAGCAGGTGCTGCACATGCCGGTGGCGCACGGCGAAGGCAATTACTACGCCGACCCGGAGACCCTGGCCGCGCTCGAGAGCCACCGCCAGGTCGTCTTCCGCTATGCCAGCGCCGCCGGGGAGGTCTCGCCGGCGACCAACATCAACGGCTCGCTCAACAACATTGCCGGCATCTGCAACCGGCAGCGCAATGTGGTGGGGCTGATGCCGCATCCGGAGCGCGCGACGGAAGCACAGCTGGGTAGCGCGGACGGCCGCGTCATCCTGGCGTCGGCGGCCAAGGCGCTCGCATCACTTTCGAGGTAACCAAACCGGTGGCAGTCATCGACGCAGCAGTTCTGGAGCGGCACGGCATCAAGCCGGACGAGTACGAGCGGATCCTCGAGTTGATGGGCCGCGAGCCCAACCTGCTCGAGCTCGGCCTGTTCTCGGTCATGTGGTCGGAGCACTGCAGCTACAAGAGCTCGCGCGTGCACCTCAAGACCCTCCCCACCACCGGCCCGCGCGTCGTGCAGGGGCCGGGCGAGAATGCCGGCGCCGTCGACATCGGCGGCGGGCTGTGCGCCGTCTTCAAGATCGAGTCGCACAACCATCCGTCGTTCATCGAGCCGTACCAGGGCGCCGCCACCGGCGTCGGCGGCATCATCCGCGACATCTTCACCATGGGCGCGCGGCCGATCGCGCTGTTGAACGCGCTGCGCTTCGGCGCGCTTGACCAGCCCCTGGCCCGCCGCATCTTCGAGGGCGTCGTCGCCGGCGTCGGCGGCTACGGCAACAGCATCGGCATTCCCACGGTGGGCGGCGAAATCGTCTTCGACGAGATGTACTCCGGCAATCCGCTGGTCAACGTGCTGTGCCTCGGGATCTCGCGCATCGACGGCATTGTCAAGGGCGCGGCCAAGGGCGCCGGCAACCCGGTGTTCTACGTCGGCGCCAAGACCGGCCGCGACGGCATTCACGGCGCGACCATGGCGTCGGCCGAGTTCGACGAGACGTCGGCCGAGAAGCGGCCGGCGGTGCAGGTCGGCGATCCGTTCATGGAAAAGCTCCTGATGGAGGCCTGCATCGAGGTCATGAAGACCGGCGCGGTGCTGGGCATCCAGGACATGGGCGCCGCGGGTCTGTCGTGCGCGACCTCGGAGATGGGGTCGCGCGGCGGTGTCGGCATGACCATCGACGTGATGCACGTGCCGCAGCGCGAGAGCGGCATGACGCCGTACGAGATCATGCTGTCCGAGTCGCAGGAGCGCATGTTGCTGGTGGTCGAGAAGGGCCGCGAGCACGAAGTGACGGCGGTGTTCGACAAGTGGGACCTGCATGCCGTGCAGGTCGGCGAGGTGATCGAGGGGTCGCGCCTGAAGATCCACGAACGCGGCGTGCTGGTAGCCGACGTGCCGAACCGCGCGCTGACCGACGAGGCGCCGGTCTACCGGCGCCCCATGCAGGAGCCGTCGTGGCAGAAGGACGCGCAGCGCCTGTCGTTCGACGAGCTGGGGACGCCGCCGGCGCCGCAAGCGGCGTTCGATCGGCTGCTGACCGTGCCGACTATTGCCAGCAAGCGCTGGGCCTACGGCCAGTACGACCACAGCGTCGGCACCAACACCATCGCCCAGCCCGGCATGTCGGCGGCCGTGGTGCGCATCAAGGGCACGACGACCGGCCTGGCCGTGTCGGTCGACGGCAACGGCCGGTTCTGTTACCTCGACCCGCATCGCGGCGCCATGCTGGCCGTGGCCGAGGCCGCCCGCAACGTCGCCTGTGCCGGCGGTGAACCAATCGGCGGCACCAACAACCTCAACTTCGGCAACCCCGAGCGGCCCGAGATCATGTGGCAGTTCGGCGAAGCCGTCCGCGGCATTGGCGACGCCTGCCGGGCGCTCGGCATTCCGATCACCGGCGGCAACGTCAGTCTGTACAACGAAACCGAAGGCCGCGCCATCTTCCCGACGCCGGTGCTGGGGGTGGTTGGCCTGCTCGAGGACGCCAGCAGGACCACGACGCGCGCGTTCAAGCGCGCCGGTGCGGCGGTGGTGCTGCTGGGCGATAATCTGGGGGAGCTGGGCGGCAGTGAGTACCTCGCCACCATGCACGGCAAGGTCGCCGGCCAGCCGCCGGCGCTGGACCTGGCCCGCGAGGCGGCGCTCCAGAAGCTGATCGTGCGGTTGATCCGCGAAGGGCTCGTCGAGTCGGCGCACGACTGTTCAGAGGGCGGCCTCGCCGTCACGCTGGCGGAGTGCACCTTCAACAGCGGCGGCATCGGCGTTGCCGCCGAGCTCGCCGAGGTCCGGCTGAAGCCGGACGCCACATCGGATGCGGCGTCCGGCGCTGATGTGGCGTCCGGCTTTAGCCGGACCTACGGCGTCAACGCCACGCTGTTCGGCGAATCGGCCTCGCGTATCGTCGTCTCGGTGGCCGGTGACGGGGTGGATGCGGTGCTGGCCGCGGCCCACGCCGCCGGCGTGACGGCCACCGCGATTGGCACCACCGGCGGCGACCGGATCCGCTTGAGTGTCGATGGCAATGCCGTGGTCGATTCAATGGTCGGCGATGCCGAGCAGTCCTGGGCAACCTGTATCGAACGAAGGATGAGTGGCCATGTTCGATAAGTTCCGCGACGAGTGCGGTGTCTTCGGTATCTACGGACACCCGGAAGCGTCGAAGCTGGCCTACCTGGGCCTCTACGCGCTGCAGCACCGCGGACAGGAAAGCGCCGGCATTGCCTCGGCCGACGGCGAGCGGGTCCGGCTGGTTCGCCAGATGGGCTACGTCAACGAGATCTTCGACGAAGCGACCCTGGCCACGCTGAGCGGCCCGATTGCGATCGGCCACACCCGCTACTCGACCGCCGGCGAAAGCAAGTTGTCGAACGCCCAGCCCATCCTGATCGACTGCGTGCACGGCCAGGTCGGCATCTGCCACAACGGCAACATCGTCAACGCCAACGAAGTGCGTGACCGGCTGGTCCGCGCCGGTTCGATTTTCCAGACCAACAGCGACACCGAAGTGGTGTTGCACCTGTATGCCCGCTCGCAGGCCGGGTCGGTGGAAGACGCGCTGGTCGAGTCGGTGACACAACTGACCGGCGCGTTCTCGTTCGCGCTGATCACCAAGGACAGCATGATCGCCGTGCGCGATCCGCATGGTTTCAGGCCGCTGGCCCTGGGCCGGCTCGATGGCGCGTGGGTGGTCAGCTCCGAGACCTGCGCGCTCGACCTGATCGGCGCGACCTACGTGCGCGATGTCGAACCCGGCGAGGTCCTGATCGTCGGGCCGCACGGGCTGCGTTCGATCAAGCCGTTCCCGAAATCGCCGCTCTCGCACTGTATCTTCGAGCATGTCTACTTCGCGCGGCCCGACAGCGAAGTGTTCGGCCAGAGCGTCAACGAGGTGCGGACCAACCTGGGCCGGGTGCTGGCGCGAGAGACCGGCGTCGACGCCGACGTCGTGGTGCCGATTCCCGACTCGGGCGTGTGCGCCGCGATCGGCTACTCCGAGGAATCGAAGATCCCGCTCCGCATGGGGCTGATCCGCAATCACTACGTCGGCCGCACCTTCATCGAGCCGGCGCAGTCGATCCGCCATTTCGGCGTCAAGGTGAAGCTGAACCCGGTGAAGAGCATTCTCGCCGGCAAGCGGGTCGTGCTGATCGACGACTCGCTGGTGCGTGGCACGACCAGCCGCAAGATCGTGAAGATGGTGAGGGCGTCTGGCGCCAAGGAAGTGCACCTGCGGATCAGTTGTCCGCCGACGGTCTCGCCCTGCTTCTACGGGGTTGACACGCCCCGCCGCCAGGAACTGATTGCGGCCACCCACACGCTCGAGGAGATTCGCAAATACGTGGCCGCCGACTCGATCGGCTACCTCAGCCTCGACGGCCTGCTGTCGTCCGTAAAGGGGCAAGGGCCGTCGTACTGCACCTCGTGTTACACCGGACAGTACCCGGTGGCGTTCCCGCGCGATCACAACGGCTACCTCCAGTTGTCGCTCAAGATCGATGGTCCGAAGCAGCCGCTCCCGGAAGAGGAACCCGTTGGCTGACCGCCTGATGGCCGTCGCCCTGGGGCTGGTCCTGCTCGCCGGGTCCCCCTCCATGGGGGGCCAGACCCTGCTGGCCCAGGAGCGTGGACCGACGCCGGCGTCGCCCGAGGAGATTCAACAGGCGATCGGCAAGCTGGGCGACCTCGACTACGCGACGCGAATGGGTGCGGGCCGCACCATTCGCCGCGCCCCGGCGGCGCAGGTCGTGCCGGCGCTGCTGCAGGCGGTGGCCGAGCACGCCGACGGCTACATCCGCTACAAGGCGTTGACGCTGCTGACCGGTTTCAACGACCCGCGCACCGTCGATGCCATGCGCGAAGCCATGGTGTCGCCGAACGATCGCCTGCGCGAAGTGGCCTTCGCCTACTTCGAGCAGTTTCCGTCGCCGCCCCTCGCGCCGCGGTTGCTGGCGGCGCTCGACAAGGAAGAAGGCGAGTTCGTGCGCCCGGCGCTGACCCGCGCGCTGGCCGCGGTTCATCAGGCGCCGCAGGTCACCGAGGCGCTGATTCGCGACGCCGGCCGCGGCCTCGACTTCTTTCGCAGCACCGTGATCGAGGCGCTCGGCGACTACAAGATCGCCGCCGCCGTGCCGCGGCTGACCGAGATCGCGAAGATCGACGGCCCGCTGCAGGACGACGCCGCGACCGCGCTGGGCAAGATCGGCGACAAGACGGCGCTCGGCACGCTGGCCGAGCTGCAGCGCACCGCGGCCAAGGAATATCAGCCGGCGGTGGCCGCCGCCATCTGCCTGATGGGCGTGAACTGCTCGGCCCACATCGGCTACCTCGAAAAGACCCTGACCTTCGCCGACACCTATCCGGGTTACCAGGATCTGCTGCGCGGGGCGGCCGCCGGCCTCGGCAACATCGCCCGCCAGGGCAACGAGGAAGCGCTCGGCATCCTGTTCCGCGTCGGCATTCCGTCGCAGGATCCGGTCCGGGCGCCGGTGACTCTTGCGCTGGGACTGGTCGCCCTGCGCAACACCCCGCACATGCTCAAGACCCTCGAAACACATCCCGATCAGGCCGGCGCCATCGGCATTCTTGCCGAGGCGTTCGACATGCTCGAAGAGGACCTCGAAGAAGAGCGGTTCTTCGTCGCGGTCCGCCGCGCCTACTGGTCCGCCGCCGACGGCTCGGCGACCCGCAGGCTGTGCGAGCAGCTGATCACGAAACTGGATTTCTAAGCCCAAGCCCCAAGCCTATGGATTACAAGAGTTCTGGCGTCGACATCGACGCCGGTCACGAGACCGTCCGTCGCATCAAGCAGCTGGCGCAGTCAACGTTCACGCCAGGCGTGCTGTCGGAGATCGGTTCGTTCGGCGGGTTGTTCAAGCTCGATACCGCGGCGATGAACGAACCGGTGCTCGTCTCGAGCGCCGATGGCGTCGGCACCAAGCTCAAGGTCGCGTTCATGGCCAACGAGCACCGCACCATCGGCGTGGACCTGGTCAATCACTGCGTCAACGACATCCTCGTCCAGGGCGCGGTGCCGCTGTTCTTTCTCGACTACCTGGCGACCGGCAAGCTGTCGCCCGACGTGGCGGAGCAGATCGTCCAGGGGCTCGCCCGCGCCTGCCAGGACAACGGCTGTGCCCTGCTCGGCGGCGAGACGGCCGAGATGCCCGGGTTCTATCAGGACGGCGAATACGACGTCGCCGGCTTCATCGTCGGTGCTGTCGACCGGGCGCGGTTGATCGACGGCAAGGCGATTGCCGCCGGCGACGTGCTGATCGGCCTGCCGTCGTCCGGCCTGCACACCAACGGCTACTCGCTGGCGCGCAAGATCGCGTTCGAGGAAATGAAGCTGCAGGTCGACACGCATGTGCCGGATCTCGGAGAGACCATTGGCCAGGCCCTGCTGCGCCCGCATCGCACCTACCTGCCGGTGATCAGGCCGCTGCTTGGCAAGGGCGTCATCAAGGGCATGGCGCACATCACCGGCGGCGGCATTACCGACAACCTGCCGCGGGTGCTGCCGGCGGGGACCGCGGCGCGCGTCAATCGCACATCCTGGCGGGTGCCGGCAATTTTCCGGTGGCTGGGCGAGTCAGGCCGCGTTCCCGAATACGACCTGCGCCGGGCGCTCAACATGGGGATAGGCATGATCCTCGTGGTTGCGAAGGGCGACGTGGACGGCGTCCGCCAGGACCTGCTCAACGCCGGCGAGGCCAACAGCCTGGTCATTGGCGACATCATCACGGGTGATCCCGGCGTCGAGTACGTGTAGCATCGGCCGATGAAACGGCGAGCCCTGCTGCAGTGGCTGGTCTCGGGTGCGGCGACCCTGCCGCTCCTGCGCGTGACCCTGCGAGCCGATGAACTGAGCGCCGGCCACGTCTTCGTGTTGCGTGACGTCGCCAGCACGGTGTTGCCGTCGGCGATTGGCGCGAAAGGGCAGGACGCCGCGGTTGACGATTTTCTGCGCTGGCTTCGGGAATACCAACCAGGCGTGCCGCTGTCGCACGGCTACGGCGCGCCCCGGCTGGTCCGTTCGGGACCGTCGCCGGCGCCAGCCTACAGCCTGCAGGTCGCCGCGCTGCAACAGGCCGCCGCCGACCGGGGCGGGCGCTTTGGCGCCCTGCCTCTTCAAGTTCGCCGCGCCCTTCTCGATGCCGCATTCAAGGGCGCCGGCGTCCAGAATCTGCCGGCCCGCCCCGACGGCAGGCATGTGGTCGCCGACCTGATGGCGCACTACTTCCGCAGCAGCGCCGCCAACGACCTTTGCTACAACGCGCGCATTGGGCGCCACACGTTCCGCGCCATTCGTGTCACGACTGTGCGGCCGCAGCCGTTGGGTGACAGGCAACCCTGAAGGGTTGCCTCCACAAGACTCGAGAAACACGATGCCCGTCCACGAATCCGACATCTGCGTGATCGGCGGCGGCATCACCGCCGCCATGCTGGTCGAGCGCCTGGCCGAGCTCAAGCCCGGCCTGCGCATCACGGTGGTCGAAGCCGGCCGATCGATCTTCGATCGCGAGAATCGCGGCCGCTACCATCGCCGCGCGCTCGAATACGGCGAGCATCCCTGGCCCGGCGACTTCATCGAAGATCAGCAGGCCAAGGGCATGATCTCGATGACCATGGCGGTGGGCGGGCAGGCGTTGCATTGGGGCGGCGCGTGCAACCGATTCTCTGAAGAAGACCTGCGGCTCAGGTCGCTCTATGGCCTGGCGGTTGACTGGCCGGTGTCGTGGGTCGAACTCGAGCGGTCCTATGTGGAGGCGGAACGGCGGCTGAACGTGGCCGGCGACCCGAGTCCGTATCCGGAGGACCGGCGGTCGGCACCCTATCCCCAGCCGGCGATGCCGCTGTCGTACAACCTGCAGGTGCTGAAGCAATGGGCGGAGCACAGCGGCCTGCGCTTTTCGCCGCTGCCGATGTCGCGCAACGTGACCGCGCCGTTCGGCGGTCGCGGGCAATGCGGCCTCTACGACACGTGCGGCGACGTCTGCCCGACCGGGGCGCGCTACTCGCCCGACTACACCTACCAGCAGTTGATTGCCGCGAAGAAGGTCACGCTGCACGACCGCATGCTGGTCCGGCGCCTGATCGTGAATGACGGGCGAACGACGATCGCGGTCGCGCAGGGCTATCACCAGGATCGGCCCGGCGAGGTGACCGAGTACCGCGCGAAGCAGTTCGTGCTGGCGTCGGGGCAGTGCTGGAGCCCGCACTTGCTGCTGTTGTCCGCAAGCGCCCGGTTTCCCGGCGGCATTGCCAACCGTTCCGGCCTGGTCGGCCGCTACATGAACGGCCACAAGTTCATTTCGGCCCAGGCCGCGATAGACGACGAGACATTCCCCGGCCAGAACATGACGCACAGCCTGATTTCGCGCGAGTACTTCCGGTGCGCGGCCAGCAAGGCGTTCGTCCGGCACGACACCCGCGTGTGGGAGAGCTCGGCCGGCAAGGAGCCGCGGCTGCGCGGCGCCGACGGTGGATTGCTGCTGGGCGATGAGCTCCTGGACGAGTGGCGGGGGCGGGCGTTGAAGGGCAGTTCGGTCCGGCTGCGGACCTACTACGACTCGCATCCGTCGGCGGACAGCCGGCTGTCGCTCGATCCGGCGTCGACGAACCGCTACGGCGACCCCATGCCGAAGATCGAGCACCACCTGGACGCCGCCGCCCAGGCGCGCGAAGGCGCCACGCTGGCCCACTGCAGCGCGGTGTTCGAGCGCATGGTGCGCGCCGGCAATGGCCGCCTCACCAGCGCGCCGGCCGTCTCGACCTACTGGGATCATCCCGCCGGCGGCTGCCGCATGGGCGACGATCCCGCCACCAGCGTGTGCGACAGCTTCGGCCGGACTCACGACCACGAGAACCTGTTCGTGATTGGCGCGCCGACCCTGCCGACGGGCGGATGCACCAACGGCACGCTTACTTTCGTCGCCCTCTCTCTGCGGTCGGCCGGTAAGATCGCAGAATCGTGAGTGTGCCGAACAGTCAGTCCACCGCGACGCGCCGGCTCGGTGTGTTGATCTCGGGCCGCGGATCCAACCTGAAAGCGATCATCGACGCCATTGCCGGCGGCCGCCTCGATGCGACCATCGGCCTGGTCATCTCGAACAAGGCCGACGCCCCTGGACTCGAACACGCGCGGCGCGCCGGCATCGAGACGGTGGTGCTGAGCCACAAGGCTTATGCCACTCGTGAAGACTACGACCGCGCGCTGGTCAAAGAACTGAACGACCGGGGAGTGGCGCTGGTGTGCCTGGCCGGCTTCATGCGGATTTTCAGTCCCGTGTTCGTGAACGCGTTCCCGGACCGCATTCTCAACATCCATCCGTCACTGCTGCCGAAATACCCCGGCCTGCATCCACAGCAGCAGGCGCTGGACGATGGCGCCGCGGTCAGCGGCGCCACTGTTCATATCGTGAACAACGAGCTCGACGCCGGCCCCGTGGTGTTGCAGCAGGAGGTGCCGGTCCTGCCCGGCGACACCGTCGACACGCTGGCGGCGCGGATCCTCGAGACCGAACATCGCCTCTATCCCGAGGCCATCGCCCGGGTGTTGAAGGGTTGAATCACGCGGTCGCGGGACGCAGGGTCAGCACCGCGACATCGGGCGGACAGTTGATGCGCACCGGGACATACACGGTGCCCACCCCCTTGCTGACGAACAAGGACGTGTTGTCGCGGGTTGCATAGCCGGCGAGCACCGGGAATTTCCGGCCGGCGATCGGTCCCACGCCGGGAACCAGGACCTGGCCGCCATGGGTGTGCCCGGACAGCACCAGCTGCACATCCAGTGCCGCCGCTTCGGTCAGCCGCCGCGGGTCGTGAGCAATCAGAATCGTCGTGCCGCCCGTGCCCTTCAACACGTCCGCGATCTGACCGGGCGATCGCGTCCAGAAGCGGATGCCGGCAATGTCGAGCCTCTCGCCGCGGACCATCACGGCAGTCCGCTCATCCTGCAACACCGTGAAGCCGCGCGCCGCGAGGGTCGCGGGCACCTCCCGCTCATCGTCGTGATTGCCGAGCACGGCGAACGACCCGAACGGCGCGTTGGCCAGCGGTGCGAGCAACTCGGCCACCGGCCCGGCATAGGTGCGATCGAAGAAGCTGATGTAGTCGCCGCCCAGCACCACGAGGTCCGGCGCCGCTTCCTTCAGGGCGGCCACGGCCCGCGACACGTCCTCGGCCGAGACCACCGAGCTGTGGTGGATGTCGGTGATCATCCCGATGCGCAAGCCCTCGAGCGCCGGCGGCAATCCGCGCACCGCGATGTCGCGGACGATGCGATCGATCCGATGGCGCTCGTAGGCGACGCCGTAGGCGGTCACCCCGGTCAGCGCGCCTGCCGTGACGACGGTCGCCGAGCGAAGGAAGTCGCGGCGGGTCAGGGCCACGGGGTCAGTGTATGGGGAAAGTTGAAAGTTGAGAAGTTGGCAGTTGAGAGTTTCAGTTGGCAGTTCAGTTTCAGTTAACAGTTCAGTTTCGGTTGGAAGTTATAGTTGTTGTTTATGGGAGTGTTTGAAGAGTTCGAGTGGCGCGGCATGTATTCCGACGCGACCGATGGCGCCAGGGACGCGCTCGCGGCCGGCAGCGTCACCGCCTATATCGGCTTCGATCCGACGGCTTCGAGCCTGCACGTCGGCTCGCTGCTGACGGTGATGGGACTGGCGCGGCTCCAGCGTTTTGGCCACACGCCGATCGCCCTGGTCGGGGGCGGCACCGGCATGATCGGCGACCCCAGCGGCAAGTCTCAAGAGCGGGTGCTGCTCTCCACCGAACAGGTCAACCAGAACGTGGTTGGCATTCGCGCACAGCTCGAACGTTTCCTGGATTTCTCGGCCGCCCCGAACGCCGCCCGCATCGTGAACAATGCCGACTGGCTGGGCGCGATCGACATCCTGACGTTCCTGCGCGATGTCGGGAAGCACTTCAGCATTGGCTACATGTTGCAGAAGGAATCGGTCAGCCGGCGGCTCGAGAGCGAGGACGGCATTTCGTACACCGAATTCAGCTATCTCATCCTCCAGTCGTACGACTTCCTGCACCTGTTCGACCGTGAAGGCTGCACCATGCAGATGGGCGGCAGCGACCAGTGGGGCAACATCACGGCGGGCACCGACCTGATCCGCAAGGTGCGCGGCAAGAAGGCGCATGGGCTGGTGTGGCCGCTGCTGAAGACCTCGTCGGGCACCAAGTTCGGCAAGACCGAAGCCGGCACCGTGTGGCTGGACCCCGAGCGCACCTCGCCGTTTCGCTTCTACCAGTTCTGGCTCAATACCGATGACCGCGATGTCATCAGCCACTTGAAGCTCTTCACGTGGCTCGACCGCGACACCATCGACGCCATCGAGAAGACGGTCATCGAGAAGCCCGAAGCGCGCGAAGCACAACGGGTGCTGGCGCGCGAGGTGACCAGCATGGTGCATGGTGCGGAAGAGCTGGCCCGCGCCGAGCGTGCGTCGGCGGTGTTGTTCGGCGGACCGCTGGCGGATGCCTCGATCGACGATGTGCTGATGGTGTTTGCCGACGTGCCGGCGGTGACGTTGTCGCGCGCGGCGTTTGAAGCAGGCATTGCGGCGACCGAGCTGGCCGTGACCGCGGGACTGGCGTCGTCGAAGGGAGAAGCGGCGCGTTTGATCAAGCAAGGCGGCTTGTCTGTGAACGATCGCAAGCTCACTGACGAGCGCGGCGTCATCACCATCGAGCAGGCCTTCGGCGGACGGCTGTATGTCATTCGCAAGGGCCGGCGCCAGACCCACGTGGTGCGGATTGCCGATTAGGTGAACAAGAAAAAGTACGGCAGACTAAAGTCCTCGCACAGTTGCACCGATACCGTGATTCGCGACAGAGACCATCC
>JBFWUK010000007.1:17500-202158 GCA_050247355.1 Vicinamibacterales bacterium
ATCGCACCTGCCTGCGCACGACACAACCCGCACAACTGAAACGGCTCTTCGGGGAATTAGCTCAGCTGGGAGAGCGCCTGGTTTGCAACCAGGAGGTCACCGGTTCGAGACCGGTATTCTCCACCAACGATTTTCGTCGATCTTTGACAACTGAATATTCTGCATTGGGTAGTTTTTTGGCCACACACACGCAGTGTGTAAGTGAACACTTGGTCAAGCTACTAAGGGCGTACGGTGAATGCCTTGGCGCTAGCAGTCGATGAAGGACGTGGCAAGCTGCGATAAGCCCCGGTGAGCCGCAAGCAGGCTTTGACCCGGGGATTTCCGAATGGGGAAACCCACTCTGGCCAATCCCGGAGTATCCCATCCTGAATACATAGGGGTGGGAAGGCAACGCAGGGAAGTGAACCATCTCAGTACCTGCAGGAAAAGAAAACAATAGTGATTCCGCTAGTAGCGGCGAGCGAACGCGGAACAGCCCAAACCAGGGGGTATGCTCCCTGGGGTTGTAGGGCCTGTCAGGCCGTAAGGCCGCCGAGTTACCAACCGGATTGATAGTCGAACCCTCTGGAAAGTGGGACCACAGAAGGTGACAGTCCTGTAGACGACATCAATTCCGGCTCGGTGGGCAGGTTCCTGAGTACCGCGGGACACGAGGAATCCCGTGGGAATCGACGAGGACCATCTCGTAAGGCTAAATACTCGCTAGCGACCGATAGTGAACCAGTACCGTGAGGGAAAGGTGAAAAGCACCCCTGTGAGGGGAGTGAAATAGTACCTGAAACCGTATGCCTACAAGCAGTGGGAGGGCGTTTACCGGGGTAACCCGGTGTTGCCTGACCGCGTGCCTTTTGCATAATGAGCCGGCTAGTTATTCTCAGTGGCGAGGTTAAGCGTAAGCGAGCCGCAGCGAAAGCGAGTCTGAATAGGGCGTATAGTCGCTGGGAATAGACGCGAAGCGGGATGATCTACCCTTGGCCAGGATGAAGCGCGGGTAACACCGCGTGGAGGTCCGAACCAGTGTTGGTTGAAAACAGCTTGGATGAGCTGAGGGTAGGGGTGAAAGGCTAATCAAATTCCGTGATTGCCCGTTCTCGTCGAAATGCCTTTAGGGGCAGCCTCGGATGGTCGGCGGTGGTGGTAGAGCGCTGGATGGACTAGGGGCCTTACCAGGTTACTGAATCCAACCAAACTTCGAATGCCATCGACACGTAGTCCGGGAGTGAGACTGTGGGGGCTAAGCTTCATAGTCAAAAGGGAAACAGCCCAGACATCCGGCTAAGGTCCCAAACTCTGTGCTAAGTGGTAAAGGATCTGGAGACGCCCAGACAACCAGGAGGTTGGCTTAGAAGCAGCCATCCTTTAAAGAAAGCGTAATAGCTCACTGGTCAAGCAGCTCCGGGCCGACAATACAACGGGGCTCAAGCACAGGACCGAAGCCGATGATTTGCGGATCTTGCGAGGTCCGCGAGTGGTAGACGAGCGTTCCAAACGCAGCGAAGTCAGACCGTGAGGACTGGTGGAGTGTTTGGAAGTGACCCTGCCGGCATAAGTAGCGATAAGGGAAGTGAGAATCTTCCCCGCCGTAAGCCTAAGGATTCCTCAGGTAGGTTCGTCCGCTGAGGGTTAGTCGGGAGCTAACGCGAGGCCGAAAGGCGTAGCGGATGCACATCCGGTTAATATTCCGGAACTACCTAACGATCGTTATCACGATGGGGGGACGCAGGAGGCTAGGCGAGCCTGGTGGTGGATATCCAGGTTCAGGTCTGTAGGGGGACTCGACAGGCAAATCCGTTGAGTCACATTCCCTGAGGGGCCATGGCTAGAGCCGCAAGGCTCACAAAGTCGCCGACGCCACGCTGCCGAGAAAAGCCTCTAAGGAGATCGTTGGGTACCCGTACCGCAAACCGACACAGGTAGGCGAGGAGAAAATCCTCAGGCGCAAGTGAGAATCCACGTTTAGGAACTAGGCAAAATGACCCCGTAACTTCGGGAGAAGGGGTGCCCCATTACCGTCAGTGGCCTCGCGCCACGAAGCGGGAAGGGGTTGCAGTTAAGAGGCTCAAGCGACTGTTTACTAAAAACACAGGGCTCTGCTAAGTCGAAAACGACGTATAGGGTCTGACGCCTGCCCGGTGCCGGAAGGTTAAAAGGAGAGGTCAGCCGCAAGGTGAAGCCTTGAATTGAAGCCCCGGTAAACGGCGGCCGTAACTATAACGGTCCTAAGGTAGCGAAATTCCTTGTCGGGTAAGTTCCGACCTGCACGAATGGCGTAACGATTTGACCGCTGTCTCAACGATGAACGCTGCGAATTTGTGGTACCGGTGAAGACGCCGGTTGCCCGCCATAAGACGAAAAGACCCCGTGCACCTTTACTGCACCTTAGTAGTGAATGTTGACGACGTATGCGCAGCATAGGTGGGAGACGTTGATCCCAGGCTCTCGGGCTTGGGGGAGTCATCAGTGAGATACCACCCTTACGCCTTCGACGTTCTAACTGAAACCCATTATCTGGGTTCAGGACACTGCTAGGCGGGTAGTTTGACTGGGGCGGTCGCCTCCTAAACTGTAACGGAGGCGCACGAAGGTTCGCTCAGGCTGTTTGGAAATCAGCCATAGAGTGCAAAGGCATAAGCGAGCTTAACTGCGAGACCTACAAGTCGAGCAGATGCGAAAGCAGGTCTTAGTGATCCGGTGGTCCCGCATGGAAGGGCCATCGCTCAACGGATAAAAGGTACGCCGGGGATAACAGGCTGATCTGGGCCAAGAGTTCACATCGACGCCCAGGTTTGGCACCTCGATGTCGGCTCATCGCATCCTGGAGCTGTAGCAGGTTCCAAGGGTCCGGCTGTTCGCCGGTTAAAGCGGTACGTGAGCTGGGTTTAGAACGTCGCGAGACAGTTCGGTCTCTATCTATGGTGGGCGCAGGAAATTTGAGAGGATCTGACCTTAGTACGAGAGGACCGGGTTGGACGGACCGCTAGTGTACCAATTGTCACGCCAGTGGCATCGTTGGGTAGCTAAGTCCGGAAGGGAGAAACGCTGAATGCATCTAAGCGTGAAACCCACCTCAAGATGAGATTTCCCTGGACGCAAGTCCCTAAAGGCTCGAAGTAGACTACTTCGTTGATAGGTCGGGTGTGGAAGCGTAGCGATACGTTCAGCTAACCGATACTAATCAGCCGTGAGGCTTGACCATTTATTCACTTCTTTTGATTGTGAATGTGTGGTCAGAAAAGCTACTGATTGCAGAATATTCGGTCCGCCTTCGCCGCTCACGCGGCTGCGGCGGGCCAGCTTGATGTTTCGATTGAGCGAATTGCTTAGAAATTCTAGGTAGCGATCGAACGATTGAAACGTCAAGTCACAATATGCTCTGGGATGACTTGATTAGCGTGATCCGCGGCTCGCATGCCGCGACCGCTGAGCAAGACCCCAGGCACCAAGTTTCCCGGTGGCCATAGGAGCAGGGTCACACCCGTTCCCATTCCGAACACGGAAGTTAAGCCTGCTACCGCCGATGGTACTGCCCGCGCAGGTGGGTGGGAGAGTAGGTCGTTGCCGGGGATTTATTCAAAGGCCCGAATCGAAAGGTTCGGGCCTTTTCCTTTGTACGCCCAACGCCGTAGAATTCCGAGGTCGTGCCCGCAGCTTCCCCAACCTCACCCCGCGTGCGGGCGGCCGTCCTCGCCAGCTTCCTGTTGCTCCCGGCACTCGCCCTTCACGCGCTTGAACCCGGGCGTGCGATCACCCAATACATCCACGACACCTGGCAAACCAGGGATGGACTGCCGCAGAACACCATCACGGCGATCGCGCAGACGGCCGACGGCTACCTCTGGATGGGAACCCGTGAAGGCCTGATCCGCTTCGACGGTGTCCGTTTCACAGTATTCGACTCGACCACGACGCCGGAGATTGCGCAGGACCAGGTGCTCAGCCTGCTCGCCGATCGCCGCGGGCGCCTGTGGATCGGCACCTGGGGCGGCGGCCTCATCCGCATGGAGGGCGGCCGCTTCACCCGCTTCTCGACAGCCGACGGCCTGCCGAGCGACTTGGTCTCCACAATCTTCGAGGACCGTCACGGGCAACTGTGGGTCGGTACCGACGGCGGTGGGCTGGCGCGAGCCGCCGAAGTGCCGCCGCGCGACCCGGAAATGGGCCTGCCGCAGAAGTTCGTCGTCGAGCGATCGCGCGACGCGCTGGGGCTGAGCATCCGCGACCTGGCCGAGGATGATGACGGCCTGTGGATTGCGACCGAAGCCGGCCTCGCCCACTTGCGCCCCGATGGCACCTTGCGATCGTTCGGAACGGCCGATGGCCTTTCGCGCACCAGCGTCCGGACGCTCCTCCGCGACAGTGACGGCGTGCTCTGGGTGGGCACCGACCTCGGCTTGAATCGCTACAGCGACGGCGTATTCACCGCGCTGACGACGAAGCACGGCCTGTCACACAACGTAATCGTCTCGTTGCTCGAAGACCGCGACGGCGGCATCTGGATCGGCACCGACGGCGGCGGCATCAACCGCTGGCGGGCCGGCGCGATCGCGTCGTTCACGTCGAGACAGGGACTGTCCAACGACTCGGTCCTCGCCATGCTCGAGGACCGAGAGGGCAACCTCTGGATCGGCACCAATCTCGGCGGCTTGAATCGGCTCAAGAACGGACGGGTGACGCCGCTCTCCCGGCGCGAGGGCCTGTCGCACGACTACATCCGGGCGATCTACGAGGACCGCCAGGGCACGTTGTGGATTGGCACCGAAGGCGGCGGCATCAATCGCGTCCGCGACGGGCAGATCACCGCGTTCACCACCAGGGACGGTCTTTCGAACAACGTCGTCTTTGCCATTACCGAGGACCGAGCGGGCAGCCTGTGGATCGGCACCGATAACGGCCTCACCCGCCTGCGCAATGGCCGCTTCGAGGTGTTCCACGCCGACATGGGGATGTCGAACGACAGCGTGCTTGCCTTGCACGAAGGCCGGGACGGCGCGCTGTGGATCGGCACCTACGCCGGCGGCCTGAACCGATACCAGGACGGCAAGTTCACCGCGTTCACGACCAAGCAGGGACTGTCGCACGACACCGTCAACGTAATTCTCGAAGACCGCGACGGCAGCCTGTGGGTCGGCACCCGCGGCGGCGGTCTCAATCGCCTCAAGGACGGCAAGTTCACCGTCTTCACCACCAAGGACGGCCTGGCCGACGACCTGGTGTTCGCGCTCCATGAGGACCGCGAGGGCAGCCTGTGGATTGGCACCTACGGCGGCGGTCTCAACCGGCTCAAGGCCGGCCGCTTCGCGACCATCAGCGAGCGGCACGGCCTCTTCGACAACGTCGTTCACCGCATTCTCGAGGATGGCCGCGGCGATGTCTGGATGAGCAGCAACCGGGGAATCTTCCGCGTCGCCAAGGCCGCGCTCGACCAGGTCGCCGACGGCACGCAGCCGTCGCTTGCGGCCGTCGCCTACGGCGTGGGCGACGGCATGCGCAATCCCGAGTGCAATGGCGGCGCCAGCGCGGGTACGATCACGCGCGACGGCGTGGTGTGGTTCCCGACGATCGAGGGCGCCGCATCGATCGACTCCAACTCACTGCGCCTGCGCTCCGACGGGATCGGGCCGCCGGTCGTGATCGAAGAGGTGCTGGTCGACGGGCACCTGGTCGATTCATCCGGCGCAATCCACCTCCCGGCCGAGGCGCAAACGCTCGAAGTGCACTTCACCGCGCTCAGCCTGACCGCGCCGGAGGCGGTGCGGTTTCGCTACCGGCTGGAAGGCCTCGAGAACGACTGGGTGCAGGCCGAAGGACGGCGGACGGCGTACTATTCCAAGCTGCCGCCGGGAGACTACACGTTCCAGGTGATCGCCGCGAACCACGACGGCGCGTGGAACACGGAAGGAGGCGCGATCGCCGTCTCGGTGGCGCCGCTCTTTTACGAGGCGTGGTGGTTCCGCGGGCTCGTTCTCACGGCCTCCTTGCTGGCCGGACCGCTCTTCTACCGCGTTCGCGTCCGCCGCCTCACCAAACAGAAGGCCGCCCTCGAACGCACCGTCGCCGAACGCACGTCGGCGCTGGAGATCGCCAACACCCTGCTCGCCAAGCTCGCCCAGGAAGATGGCCTGACCGGCCTGCTGAACCGCCGCGCCTTCGACCTGGCGCTCAGCGAGGAGTGCCGCCGGGCCAGCCGCCTGCGCGCGCCGCTGTCGTTGATCCTGATCGACCTCGACGCCTTCAAGGCCTACAACGATCGCCTTGGCCACCCGGCCGGCGACGAGTGCCTGCGCACCGTGTCGCAGGCCATTGCCGCGGCCAGCCGGCGCGCCGGCGAGCTGGTGGCGCGTTACGGCGGCGAAGAGCTGGCGGTGATCATTCCGGGTGATTCTCACGAGAGCGTCGTTCGCCAGGCCGAACATTTGCGGGCGCGGGTCCAGGAGCTGGCGCTGCCGCATCCCACTTCGCCGGTGGCGCCGGTCGTCACGGCCAGCATCGGCGTCGCGATCGCGGTCCAGGACGGCGATCTCACGCCGGAACGCCTCATCGCGGCCGCCGACCGTGCTCTCTATCTGGCCAAGCAGCGCGGGCGCAATCGCGTGGAGATCGATCGGCCCGAGGCGGGCGACAGGCAATCCTGAAGGGTTGCCGCCACCTCCCGGCTGCCTCCGGGCGTCACTTGTCGCGAGGGCCGTCGATCTTCTTCGTCATCAGGACGCGGCGGCCTTCGTCCGAAAATTCCACCGTGTCCATCAACTCATTGATCAGGAACACGCCACGGCCGCTTGATTTCAGGACGTTGTCGCCCACCAGCGGGTTGGGCACCGCGGCCACGTTGAAGCCGGGGCCGGGATCGCGAATGACGATCACCACCTCGCCGGCGGCGTCGAAGGTGACCGAGCACTGCACCTTCTTGGAGGGGTCGCCCTTGCAGCCGTGGCGGATGGCATTGGCCAGCGCCTCCTGCAGGGCCAGCTCCACTTTCATCACCTCATCCTCCGGCCAGCCCTTGTTGGTCAGCAACTCGGTGACGCCGTCGCCGACGGTGGTCATGGCGGCCGGGTCGGCCGGGATGGTGATGTTCATGGCGCAGGTCGAGCAATAGGGCAGCAACGCGCCGAGCTTCTCGAGCCCGTCGATCGCCACCCGCAACTCGTCGAGCTTGCGCCGCAGTTCCAGTTGCGTCTCGGCCTGCCGGCGCAGGGCATTGAGCGCGGCCCGCTGGCCGTCGGTCAGGGTGCGCGGGGTGCTATCGACGACGCAGATGGTGCCGAGAGGGTCGCCATCACGAGTCAGCAGCGGCGCGCCGGCGTAAAACCGGATGTGGGGATCGCTCACGACCATCGGGTTGTTCCGAAAACGCCCATCGCTCAGGGTGTCCGGGACCACGAACAGGCCGGGTTGCTCGATGGCATGCGAGCAGAACGAGATGTTGCGGGCGGTTTCCTGGATGTCGATGCCGACCCGCGACTTGAACCACTGGCGGTTCTCGTCCACCAGGGTGATCAAGGCGATCGGCGTGCCGCACACTTGCGATGCCAGCAGCGTGAGGTCGTCGAACGCCTGCTCGGGATCGGTGTCGAGGATGTGGTAGGCGCGCAGGGCCTTGATCCTGGCGGCTTCGTTCGCGATCATCCCGGCCTCACTGCGCCGCGATCAGCGGCTTCACGTGGTTGGCAATCTGCTCGTGGGTGGCAAACCAGACACCCGGCTTGCCCTTGATGTATTGGACGAGTTTTTCGAGCATGGCGGTTCGCGACCGGTGGCCAATCATGTGCGGGTGCAGGGTCAGCAGGTACAGCCCGCCCTCGTCGTAGGCCACGTCGAATTCGGCCTGGAACACTTCATAGACGTCGCCAATGGAGGGGTTGGAGCCGTCGGCGTTGCCGCCGAAATACGGCGCATCATCGAGAATGCGCTCAATCGGCAGCTCGACAACACCGGTGGGCTTGCCGTCCAGCAGGATCTCGTAGGCATCGTCGCTGGCCATCAGGCTGCTGTCGTAGAGGAAGCCGGCCGCCTGGACCTGGCCCATCGTCCACCGGCTGAACTTCCACGATGGCGCGCGGTAGCCGACGGGTCGTTTTCCCGTCATCTTCGTCAGTGTCTCGATCGACAGGTCGAGAAGCCGCTGTTCCTCCTGCTCGTTGTCGAGGAGGGGAAGGCGCTCGTGGATCCATCCATGAACACCGATTTCATGAGGGACCAGGGCCGCAGATGACGCAGATGACGCAGCTCGGGGAGCCATAATCTGCCCGATCATCTCCGGGTGCAGGACGGCGCTGGCTGCCGGAATGAAGAACGACGCCGGTACCTGTTGGCGATCGAGCATCCGCAGGATGCGCGGGAGGCCGTCGACGGCGCCGTACTCGCCGCGTGACAGGATCTCGTAATCCAGGTTGCCCGTCGAGAGGGCGGCGGTGGCGTTGTCGACGTCGAACGACAGGCCGACGGCGACGCGGGCGCCGTTGGGCCACGCCGGCTTGAGGCGCCTGCCGGCGCTGACGTGGAACATCTGGCTCTTCAGCTGATCCACCGAGAGCTTCGTGCCCGGCAGGGGATCGGGTCTGGCCGTCTCGGCCGACGGCGGCGCCTGGGCACAGGCCGTTGCCAGAATGAGGGTGAGCACCGCGGGCAGCACGCGCACCGTCGTCTTCGTCACGCCCCGAAGGATACTCCGTCAGCCGTTCGTCCCAGCAATATCTCGATAACTCTTCCCGGGACATGTTGCGGACCAGTTGCCCCGCTATTCTGACGAGATGGGTTCGCCCGCCACTTCCACGGGAGTGGACGATGCTCTTGCACGATTCGTGGTCACGCCGATTGTCGGCGTGATCGTGCCCAATCTCGCCGGGATGATTGACCACTCGTCCCACTCCACGGCCGGACTGGTCGCCGCTTATCTCTGGTTCGTAGCGGTCTCGTTCATCACATGGGAAGGGAACCTCAAGCTGTATCTCCGGTTCCAGGATCGCACTGCGTGGCTGACGCGGCCGTGGCATCGCGTGCGGTTGCTGATTGGTTTGATCTGCCTGTTCACGGTCCCGTTCACGGTGTCGGCGTTGTGGGGATGGGCGGCGTTCACCGGCGACCCGCGCGCCGACTGGCGCTCGATCGGCATGGCGGTGCTGGCGATCGTGGCGGCGGTCATCTTCATCACCCACGTCTACGAAACGCTGTTCCTGGTGCGCGAGTGGGAGGCCGATCGCCTGCGCAGCGACCGCCTGCAGCGGCTCAACGTCGAGGCCGAGTTGTTGGCTCTCAAGACCGAGGTCAATCCGCATACCCTGTTCAACAACCTGAACGCACTCAGTCATCTCGTCGAGCAACGGAACCCCCGGGCGTCGGCGTTCGTGGCTGCGCTGGCCGGCAGCTACCGCTACCTGCTGCGCACCGGCTCGAAGCGGCTGGTTCCGCTATCGGATGAGCTGGAGCTCCTCGACCAGTTCCTGGCGCTGGTGACGATCCGGTACGCCGATGGCCTGCGAGTGGTCGTGCACGTGGATGCTCAGGCCGTCCACCGATGGCAGTTGCCGCCGGTGGTGTTACCGGAATTGCTCGAAAATGCAGTGAAGCACAACGAGTTCTCGACCGATAATCCGTTGCAGATCGAGGTTCGCCTCGAAGGCGACCGGCTGACGGTGGCGCACGAGAAACGGCCGCGGGCGACGCAGGTGTCCTCGACAGGCGTCGGCCTCGAGAACCTCGCGCAGCGGTTCCGGCTGACGACCGGCGTCGCCGCGCGCTGGGCCGACTCTGGCGGACGGTTTATCGTGACGTTGCCGCTGGTGGCGGCCGACGGCTCAAACATTGCACAATAGGCAAGCAAGGTCTCCAATGTCCCGGGTTCTGTCCTCTCTCGTGCTCACCTGCGCGCTGTTGTGTCCATGGACCGCGGCTGCGCAGACGCCGCCGAGCAGCTGCTCGACCACGTCGCAGAACCTGTGGGTTCGCGACCAACTCAGCTCCTTCTACTACTGGTATCAGTTCATGCCGGGTGGCGTGAACCCGACCTCCTTCAACTCACCCGAGGCCTATCTCGAAGCCGTTCGCTACCGGCCGATCGACAGTTCGTACAGCTTCATCACGTCGGCCGCATCCAGCAACTCGCTCTACAACGACAGCCAGAGCATTTCGCTCGGCATCGTGTATCGACTGACCGCGACCGAGATGGTCGTGCTGCAGGTCTACCCGAACAGCCCGGCGTCGGAGGCGGGCTTTGTCCGCGGTGATCGTATTACGCACCTCGGCGGGCAGAGCATCAGTGCCCACAACGCGGCCGGCACGCTGGGCGTGGCGCTCGGGCCGGCGACCGTTGGCGCGAGCGTCACTATCGGATTGGTGAAGGCCACCGGCGAGACCGCCGAGGTCACGGTCGCGAAGCGGCTAATCGACATCCCGAGCGTGTCGCTCACCCAGGTGCTGGACGTCGACGGCCGGCGCGTTGCCTACATCAACTTCAAGGCGTTCGTCCGTCCGTCGGTGGCGGCGCTCAACGAGGCCTTCCTCGCCATTCGCGCCGCCGGCGCGACTGAACTGGTCCTCGATCTCCGCTACAACGGCGGCGGCCTGGTCGACGTGGCCGCCCACCTGGCGGGGCTGATTGGCGGCGCGCGCACCGAAGGGCAGGTGCTGTTCGACTACGTCCACAACGATCGCATCGGTCCCCTCTACAACAAGACCACGCGGTTCGAGAACCCGCCAGAGGCGCTCGGCCTGCAGCGGCTGGTCGTGATTACCACCCGGTCTTCGGCGTCGGCGAGCGAGTTGATCATCAACGCCCTGCGGCCGTTCATCCCGGTGGTGGTGGTCGGCGACACCACCTACGGCAAGCCGGTGGGCCAGTATGGGCTGACCTTCTGCGAGAAGGTCCTGTATCCGGTGGCATTCACCATTCGCAATGCCAACAACGAAGGCGACTACTTCGACGGCATTGCCCCAACGTGCGCGGCGACCGACGACGTCAGCCGGCCGCTTGGCGATGTCGAGGAAGCGTCGCTGGCCGAGGCGCTGACCTACATCCGGACCGGCAGTTGCAGCCCGCGCTCCGAGACCGCGTCGCGCGCGCTCCGCCTGCGCCCCGACACGCGGCTCACCGGCTGGGCCGCCATACTCAACACCTGGTAGGTGCCGGAACTTCCCGACATCGAGCTGTACCTGCACGCACTGCGGTCGCGGCTGTCCGGCCAGCGGCTGCAGCGCATCCGGCTGGCCAGTCCCTTCCTGGTTCGTTCCGTCGATCCTCCCATCCAGAACGCCGAGGGCAAGCTCGTCATCGGCCTTCGCCGCCTGGGCAAGCGCGTCGTCTTTGAACTGGAAGACGAGCTGTTCCTCGTCATTCACCTGATGATTGCCGGCCGCTTTCGCTGGGTGGCCGATTCCGGCCGTCCAGAGACCGAACGGCCAAAGGTCCCGGCCAAGGTGGGCCTGGCCGCCTTCGACTTCGCCAACGGCACGTTACTGCTGACCGAGGCCGGCTCGCAGCGGCGCGCCGCGATGTATCTCGTGCGCGGCGAACACGGCCTGAGCGGCCTGGATCCCGGCGGCCTGGAGGTGCTGGGCTCAACACCGGCCGAGTTCACCAGCGTGCTGACCCGCGAGAATCACACCCTCAAACGGTCACTGACCGACCCTCATTTCTTCAGCGGCATCGGCAATGCGTACTCCGACGAGATACTGCATGCCGCGAAGCTGTCGCCCATGCAGTTGACGAGCCGCCTCACGCCCGAGCAGGCCGCGCACCTTCATGCCTGTGTGATTGCCGTGCTCACGAATTGGCGCGATGCGTTGATCGCCGACACCGGCGGCGCGTTCCCCGAGAAAGTGACGGCCTTTCGCGACGGAATGGCCGCGCACGGCAAGTTCGGGAAACCGTGCCCGGTTTGCGGCACGGCGATTCAGCGCATCAAGTATGCCGCGAACGAGGCGAACTACTGCCCGACTTGCCAGACAGACGGCAAGCTGCTCGCCGATCGCGGGCTCTCGCGGCTGCTGAAGGGCGACTGGCCGAAGTCGCTCGAGGAGTTGGAGCAGTACAAGGCGAGCCGGCGCACCTAGCGCCTTCCGGTTTAACCCTCGGTCTCGACCAGTTCGCTGTCGCGCCCGCGCGGTTCGGCGATCACGGGTTCCGGCGCCTGCGCGGGATCGACCTCGCGGTCGTGAACCAGGCACTCGGTCAGGTAGTTGAGCGCGGCATCGTCCGGCCGCGCAAGGAAGCCCTCGAGCGGCGTCCGCAGGTCGAGTTCCTGCTCCCGGGTCTGCAGGCTCGGGAAGGTCCCGTCGGGCCGCCGGCGTACGTAGCGGTGCCAGAAGTCGGTGTGCCAGCGGGTGAACTGGGCGACGCGCTCGAGCCCGTAGGCATCGGCGCCCCAATGCTCGCGGGCGAGGGCGACGTAACGGCGGTAGATCGCCACACGATCTTCGCCGCTCAAATCCAGGTAGCCCTCGGTTGCCTCGCGAAACAGCCACGGTTTGATCAGCACCCCGCGCGCGCTCATCACGGCGGCACATCCGGATCGCGCCCGGGCGGCCTCGATGTCGCCGGGGAACAACAGGTCGCCGTTGCCGATCACGGGCACCGGCACCGCGGCCACCACGCTGCCGATCGCGTCCCAGTCGGCGGCGAAGCGATAGCGGGCGTTGCGGGTGCGGCCGTGCACGAAGATGGCGTCGGCGCCGCCGTCCACCGCCGCCTTGGCCTGGTCGAGCACGTTGCGGCTCTCGTCGTTCCAGCCAAGCCGCAGCTTCACGGTGACCGGAATCTTCGTCACCGACGTCTTCATGCACTCGACGATGCGGCGGATGCGGGCGGGCTGGCGGCCGAGCGCCGCGCCGATGCCCTTGTGGGTGAAATGGTCGATCGGGCAGCCGCAGTTCAGGTCGACGAGGTCGGCGCCGCGTGATTCGACCAGGGCGGCGGCCCAGCCGATCTCTTCGGGATTGGTGCCCGCCAGCTGCACGCCGAAGAACGGCTCGCCCTCGAATTTGCGGATTAGCGCGAACTCACCCTTCTTGCGCTGTTTGAGGCGCCGCGCCACCGTCATCTCGCTGATCGTGATCCGCGCGCCCAGTTCCACGCACAGCCGGCGATACGGCAGGTTGGACCCCTTGGTCATGGGCGCCATTACCACCGCCCCGTTCAGCACTTCGCGAAGGTCCATCGTGAGCATGTTAGCCTTTGGGATGGTCCTGCGACGAATCCTTGCGGCGGCGATCACGGTGGCGCTGTGCGCCGCGCCCAGCTTGGCCCAGGGCAAGCACTTTCTCTGGAAGGTCGAAGGGCCGAACCAGTCGGTGGCCTACCTGCTCGGCTCGCTGCACGTGCTGACGCCCGAGTACTATCCGCTCGCCGACGAAATCAACAAGGCCTACGAGGCCTCCAGGACCCTCATCGAAGAACTCGACTTCGACGAGACGAACGACCCCGCCCAGATGATGAACGCACTGGGCAAGGCGATGCTGACCGACGGCCGAACGCTGGATCAGATTGTGGCGCCCTCGACGTTTGCGGAGGTCACGAAGCGCGCCGAGAAGGCGGGGCTGCCGATGGTCGCGCTGCAGCGCATGAAGCCGTGGCTGGTGGCCATCACGTTGATGGGGCCGACTCTGCAGGCTGCCGGCTTCAAGGCGGAGCTTGGCGTGGACAAGCATTTCTTCGATCGCGCGAAGGCGGCCGGCTTGAAACGGCAGGCGCTTGAGACCCTGGCCTACCAGATCGATCGCTTCGACCAGCTCTCGCCGAAACTGCAGGAAGAGATGCTGGTGTCGGGCATGAAGGAGCTCGATTCCCAGGTCGGCAATGTCAATGAGATGGCGCAGCGGTGGGCGGCTGGCGACGTCAAGACGCTGGAAAAGTCGCTGTTACTGGCGTTCGACGAGTCGCGGGAGCTGTACGACCGGTTACTGGTCGAACGCAATCGCAACTGGGTGCCGCACGTCGAGACCTGCCTGCAGCAGAATGCCGGCTGTTTCATCGTCGTCGGCGCCGCCCATCTCGTGGGCCCGGACGGCCTGCCCGCGATGCTGCAGAAGAAGGGCTACAAGGTCACGCAACAGTAGGGTGCCGAAGGTGCCGAAAGGGCCTGGGGCCGGTGACCGGACGCGGACAGTCCGTTGCGCCGACGGACGCGGCCGGCCGGCCGGCGATGAAATTCGGCCTGAAATCCCCCTTGAACTGGCATATCGCTTGAAGTGGTCATCGCCATGACCGGACCCCTGAGCGACCTCCTGCACGCCTGGCGCGGCCTCACCCAGAAGCCGGCGTTCTTCGTCGGCGCGCTGCTGACGATGGGCCTCGGCATTGGCGTCAACGTTGCCATCTTCACGCTCGTGAACGGGATTGCCCTGCGGCCCATGCCATTTGGCGATCGCACCGATCGCCTCGCCACCGTTCACATTGCGCATCGCCTGAACGTCGACGAGCCCGGTTGGGGCGATACGGAGATCTCCTACAAAGACCTGCTTGATTTCCGCGAGGCATCGTCGGTGGAAGGGGTCGGCGCCTACCTGACGCGCAGTTTCGTCGTGAGTAGCGGCGGCTCGGCGGCGGAACGCATCCGCGGCGGTTCGGTGACGCCAGATCTTTTCCCTCTATTGGGCATCGAGCCCGCGATCGGTCGTCAGTTCAGGATGGACGAGGCGGCGGCGCCTGGTCTCGAGTCGGTGGTGATGCTGACGCACGGGCTGTGGCAGCGTCGGTACGGAGCAGATCCCGCCATCATTGGCCGGGCAATCGTCGTCAACGACCGCGAACGCGTGGTGGTCGGCGTGCTGCCTCCCGGCTTCCGCTTTCCGGAATTCGACGAACTGTACATGCCCTTCCGGGCGGACGAATCGCCGCGATCGGCGCGCAATGTCAATGCGGTCGCGTTGCTGCGCGAAGGGCAGTCAATTGAAAGCGCCCGAGCGGAACTCACAGGAATTGCGACCCGTCTCGAGGAGACCTATCCCGAGACCAACCGCGGCTACGGCGTCCGGGTGATTCCGATCCGCGACAGTTACATCGGCGCAGACGATCGGCGAATCTCGATCATCTTGATGTCGGCGGTCGGCTTCGTGCTGCTGATCATGTGCGCGAACCTCGCCAACCTGATGCTGGTTCGCGGCGCCTCGCGGCAGCGCGAACTCGCGGTGCGATCGGCAATGGGCGCCAGCCGCGCCCGCCTGCTGTGGGCAACCCTGTCGGAGACCGTCTGGCTGGCAGTACCCGGCGCGGTGCTGGGACTGCTGTTGTCGCAGTGGCTCGTCGACGTGATGATCGGCGCCTTCCCGGAACGGTCGCTGCCATACTGGCTGGATTTCAGCGTTGATGCCCGCGTGGTGCTGTTTGCCATCGGCGCGGCGCTCTTTACGACGATTGTCGTCGGCCTGCTTCCGGCGTTGCGGACGGTCCGTCCAAACCTGGTCAACGACCTGAAGGAGGGCGGCCGTGGCGTCTCGCTTGGTCCGGCCGGCCAGCGTTTGCAGGCCGGCCTGGCCATCCTTCAGGTGGCCCTCTGCTTTGCCCTTCTCGTTGGCGCCAACCTGATGGTGCAGAGCTTCCTCGCCATGCAGCGCACCAACCTCGGCTTCGATGACCGCCCGATCGTGACCGCGGGAGGCTACCTGGCCGGCGATGCCTTCGACGACCCGGGGGCGCGTGCCGCCTTCTATCGACAGCTGGTCCAGACCCTGCGCGCGGTGCCTGGCGTGGCGGCGGCCGCCGTCACGACCGCGATTCCCGGCGACGACGGCGGTGACGGCCGGCAGTTGGTGATTGACGGCCGGACCAGCGCCGAGGAGGCGATTGGTGTCCAGGCGATTGCCATCAGTCCGGAATTGTTCGACACCATCGGCGTGCCGCTCGCCGAAGGACGAACCTTCACGGACGTCGAGATGCAGGATCCCGACGCCGACGTCGCGGTCATCAACCAGGAGCTGGCGCAGCGGCTGTGGCCTGCTGACAGTCCGCTCAACCGCCGCTTGGGTTTTCGCTCCGCCAGCGGCATTCTCTGGCTGCGCGTCGTCGGGGTCGCGCCGAACATTCACTACGAAGAAGTCGGTGAAGACACCGACCAGTCGCGTCTCAACGTCTACGTGCCGTACGCCCGCAGCGGCGCGCGTTCCATGGCCATGGTGATGCGCGCGCAGGCCGCTCCCGAATCGCTGATCGGCCCGGTGCGCGAGGCCTTGCGCCGCGCGGCGCCGGGGTTTCCGGTGTCCGAAGTGAGAACGATGAGCGAGATCCGCCAGGCGACGACTTGGGAGCAGGAATTTTTCGGCGACCTGATGGCGGCCTTCGCGGCGGCGGCGCTGTTGCTCGCCTGCCTCGGCATCTACGCCCTGATCTCGTATTCGGTCGGCCGTCGGTCGCGCGAGATTGGCGTGCGGCTCGCGCTCGGCGCGCGCCCGGCCGACGTGGTGATGATGCTGTTGCGAGAAACCGCGAGGGTTGGCGGCGCCGGCCTGGTCGTCGGGCTGCTGCTGGCGGTGGCGATCGCCCAACTGCTGGCGGGCGCGCTCTACGGCGTGAGCGTCAATGGCTGGCTGTTCGCGTCGATGGCGTTGCCGCTCGCAGGGGCGATTCTGCTGGCGACGTGGATCCCGGCGCGGCGGGCCGCCGGCATCGAGCCTACGATCGCGCTGCGGGACGAGTGAATTTACGGCGAGCGCGTTCGATCTCGGTCCGGACGTGACAGTCCTCGACGTGATCGTTCACGAGGCCCATGGCCTGCATGAACGCGTAGCTGGTGGTCGGGCCGACGAACGACCAGCCGCGCTTCTTCAGGTCCTTCGACATCGCCACCGACTGCGCCGAGGTGGTCATCGTCTTCAGCGCCTCGCGCGTCACCAGGCGAGGACGATCGGCCGCCGCCGGCTCCCACGACCAGAAGTACGACGCCAATGAACCCTTCTCGTCGATCAGCGCGAGGGCCTGCCTGGCGTTGTTGATCGTCGATTCAATCTTGCCGCGGTGACGGATGATGCCTTCGTCCTTGAGCAGCCGCTGCACGTCTTTTGCGGTGTATCGCGCGACCGCGGCGGGGTCGAATCCGCTGAACGCCCGGCGGAAGTTCTCGCGTTTGCGCAGAATCGTGATCCAGCTCAGGCCGGCCTGGAATCCTTCGAGGCAGATCTTTTCGAACAGCCGGGTGTCGTCGACGACCGGCCGGCCCCACTCCTCGTCGTGATAGCGGATGTAGAGCGGGTCTTCGCCGGGCCAGGAGCAGCGCTTCATTTCTTGCGCTTCCCGGCTGTCGCCTTGGCCTTGACCGCCCTGACCTCGGCGGCAAGCGCGGTCCTGATCTTCATGAGCTCCGTCCTGACCTTGGGATCGGCCGAAGGGAAGCGGGGGTCGAGCGCTTCGATGGTATCGACGATGGCGGCGGCCACGGCGAGGCGCGTGAACCACTTGCGGTCGGCCGGAATGACGTGCCACGGCGCCCACTCGGTCGAGGTGTGACGGATGGTGTCTTCGTAGGCGCGCATGTACTCCGCGAAGTGGGCGCGCTCGCCGACGTCGGCCGGCGAGAACTTCCAGTGCTTGTCGGCCTCGTCCAGGCGCTTGAGGAAACGCAACCGCTGCTCCTCCTTCGAGACGTGCAGGAAGAACTTGCGGATGACCACGCCCTGGCGCGCCAGGTAACGCTCGTAGTTGTTGATGTCCTCGAAGCGCTCGCGCCAGATGTTCTTGGTGACCAGCGCCGGCGGCAGTTGCTGGCGGGAGAGGATGTTCTGGTGGACGCGCACCACGAGGGTCTCCTCATAGTACGAGCGATTGAAGATGCCGATGTGGCCGCGCCGGGGCAGCACCCGTGAGGTGCGCCACAGGAAGTCGTGGTCGAGTTCCTCGGTCGACGGCGCCTTGAAGGAGTGGACTTCGCAGCCCTGCGGGTTGACCCCCGACATCACGTGCTTGATGGTGCCGTCCTTGCCGGCGGCGTCCATGGCCTGGAAGATCAGCAGGATGGACCAGCGGTCCTGGGCATACAGCCGCTCCTGCAGGTCGGTGAGCCGTGCCAGGCCATCCGACATCAGTTCGTCGGCGGCCGGCTTGAGCGAGGCGCCCCAGGGATCGGCCGGGTCGATGTCGGCGAGGCGGAATCGCGACCCGCTGGTTATGCGGTAACGGCCGGCGATGTCGGCGAAGGTAGGACGCGTCACGCTGGCGATGGTACCGCAGATGGCCGGGAGTTGGATTCGCGGGATGAGATAATCACGTCACGTGTCGTTGAAGGATGCCGTTATCGGGACGCTGTGGGGAGACCGGTTCTACCAACTGGCGATGCGTCCGTTCGACCGGTATCTGGTCGCGCCGCTTACCTCCGGAGCGCCGGCTGAGGGCGATCCACCGCTCAACAAGGTGTGCCGGACGACCGATGCCGGTCACCCGCTGTGGCGGCGCGGCTACGACGACCTCGGGTTCCCGGACAGTCCGAGCGTCTTTCACCGCAAGATCTGGGAGTTCAACCAGGCGCTGTATGGCCTGCGGAGGCTCAACCGCCTGGCGCCCGACGCGACCGCCCTCGGCATTGGTTGCGGCCACGAAGAACTGATGTACTTCCTCGCCAACCGGATCCGGCGCGTGATTGCCACGGACCTGTACGAGGGCAGCTGGATTGGCGGCGAAAGCGACGCCGACGTGTTGGCTCACCCCGCCAAATACGCGCCGTTCAAGTACCGCGAGGATCATCTCGAGGTCCGGCGGATGGACGCGCTGGCGCTCGAGGCCGAGGCCGCGAGCGTCGATTTCGTGTTCTGCCTGTCGTCGATCGAGCACTTCGGACGCCTGCGCGACAAGCTCACCTCGCTGCGCGAGATGCATCGCGTCCTCAAGCCCGGCGGCGTGGCGGTGCTGACCACCGAGGTGGTGCTCAACCGGCTGGGCCGCGGCCGCCAGTACTTCCGCATCGAGACGCTTCGCGCGCTGATCGCCGAGGCGGGCTTCAGCCTCGACCACCAGCCCGACCTGCGCGTCGAGCAGGAGTTCGCCGCCCGTCCGCTGGCGCTGCCGATGGACACCTTCGTATCGCCGCACGTCGTGCTCCGTAACTTCAACACCATCTACACGTCGGTGGCGCTGTTCCTCATGAAGCCGGCGGCGCCCGATCCCGCGGCCAACGCCATAGCCGGCGCCGAAGTGGCGGCACCGATGCAGCGGTATCGCTACGCGGCCGAGATCGCGGCCGATCAGCCTGCGCCGGTGGCGCCAGGCGGCCCGCTGACCGTGCGCCTATCGATCGTCAACCGCGGCGATGCGACCTGGTTTGCCGGCGGCGACAAGAGCCACAACATCCGCATTGGCGCGGCCTTCGTCGCGGCCGACGGCACCAACCTGACGGGAGAGCCCCAACGGTTTGCCCTGCCCGACCACGTCAGGCCGCAGCAGCGCGTCACCGTGCAGCTGGACCTGGTTGCGCCGGCCGCCGCGCCGGCCGGCCGGCTGCACCTGCGCGTCGGATTGGTCAAGGAACACTACTTCTGGTTCCGCGATGCCGGCTCTCCCGACGCCGACATTCCTATCGACTTGACGGCTTGATCGGAGCGGGCGCGAGCACGGCCAGGACCAGCAGCCGACCGGGGCCGGGGTTGTCGACGCCGTGCGGCACGCCCTCCGGCGCGATCAGCAGGTCACCTGCCGTCATCGGCAGCTCCCGGCCGTCGAGCAGGAACTGGCCCTCGCCTTCGAGCACGTAATAAAGCTTGTCCTGTCCGGCGTGGGCGTGCAGCGCGTGCTGTTGCCCGGGCTCGAACGCGTTCAGTCCCACGAGCAGCCGGGGCGACTCGAAGATGGTGGCCTTGCCCATCTTGCCGGCGGCGTAGTTGGCGTGGTCGGCGGGATGAATGACGGTTGGATGTGTCGGGGTCACTGATTCAATACCGATTGGATTCCGAGTGGAAACGGATGGTCAGGGTCTCCTGGCGCTGATGTTGAGGCGCCAGTAGTCCAACGTGAGTGGAGGGTCTTCGCGCGCCGACAGGTCGGTGACCCGATCGATGAAGGCCTGCTTCAGTGCCGGTTCGGGCAGGCGCTCGAGGTGCGGGTGATAAATCACCGTCGTCACGAACTCCCGATAATCGGCTTCGGTCGCGAGGGTCGTCGGTGCCGCTTCGAGGCTGGTGTCGATGGCCGAGAAACCGGCGCGCTGCAGCCGCGCCGCCGTCGTCTCGGCGTCCGCGTATTCCCACGGCCCCGGCCAGTTCCGAAAGTACGGCGCGAAGGGCGCGGCCTGCATCAGTTGCCCGGCGAGCGCGCGGGCTCGGACGAGGTTGGGACCGCCGCCGCACTGCGCCATCAGCCGGCCGCCGGGCCGCAGCGCCTGCAGGATGTTCGCGAACAGCGCGTCGTGGTCCTTGATCCAGTGAAAGGTCGCGGTGCTGAACACCAGGTCGGCCCAGTTCGAAAACGGCAGGAACGGCAGCGACACCTGGACGAAGCCGACGCGCGTCCCGAAGACCGGCCGCAGGTTCGCACGCGCCGTCATCAACATGTTCCACGACCGGTCGATGGCCACCAGCCGGCCACCTGGCAGTCGCTCCAGCAGCTCGCCGGTCAGCCGCCCGCTGCCGCAGCCGGCGTCGACGGCCCGTTCGTCGCCATTGACCGCCAGGCGCCCCAGCACCTTCTGCCCCCAACTGGTCTGGGGGCCGGACACCTTGTGATACGAGGCCGCGTTCCACTCTGTCATGGGCAAACTGAAAACCTGACGACTTGAGAAGTTGAAAGGTTGAAAGTGTCGGTTGAAAGTGTCGGTTGAAAGTTACAGTTGCATTTGCCGTTTCAGTTAGGCTACTCCACCATGTCGTTTCCCGCCACGCGGCATTCCGTCGTCGAACGCATCCGGAGCGACGATGACGAGGTTAGGCGCGTCGCGTGGTCGGCGATCATCGAGGCGTACTGGAAGCCGGTCTACAAGTACCTGCGCATGAAGTGGTCGCTGCAGCCGGATGATGCCGCCGACCTGACCCAGGAGTTCTTCACCACGACCCTGGAGAAAGAGATCGTCGAGCGATACGACCCGTCGCGCGCGCGGTTCCGCACTTACTTGCGGCTGTGCCTCGACGGGTTCGCGGCGAACGCCAGGAAAGCCGAACGGCGCTTGAAGCGCGGCGGCGACGTGTCCGTGGTTTCGCTCGACTTCCAGACCGCGGAAGGCGAGGTGGCCCGCCACGAAGGCTCGGTCGACGCCGACGTGGACGACCTGTTCTATCGCGAGTGGGTCCGGGCCCTGCTCGAGCGTTCGGTGGCAGAGCTGCGGCGGCAGGCCGCCGAAAGCGGCCGGCCGGTGATGTTCGAGGTGTTCGCGCGCTACGACCTCGCCGACGAAGTCGATACGCGGCCGACCTACGCCGCCCTGGCCCGGGATCTTGGCCTGACGACCGCCACGGTGACCAATCACCTGGCGGCCATGCGCCGCCAGTTCCGGCAGATCATCCTCGAACGGCTCCGTGAGTTGACGTCGAGCGAGGACGAATTCGAAGCCGAAGCGGCCCGCCTGCTGGGGAGCCGCCGGTGACCTGGATCTCCGATCACGCGATCGATCGCCTGCGGGATGCCGCCGCGTGGCCGGAGCTTGACGAGCGCTACACCATTACCGGCGTTGCCGGCCGCGGCGGCATGGGCACGGTGTATGTCGCGCACGACCGGGTGCTCGGGCGCGACGTGGCCGTGAAGGTGCTCGATGTCGCCGACCAGAAGGGCGCCCGCGCGGCCCGCCTGACGCGAGAGGCGCACATCCTCGCGCGCCTGGACCATCCCGCGATCGTGCCGGTCCACGACGCCGGCGTGCTGCCCGACGGCCGCACGTTCTACGTGATGAAGCTGGTACGAGGCCGCCGGCTGGACGAGGTGCTGGCCGGCCCGGCGCCCCAGGCGCTGCGGCTCGACCTGTTCGCGCGCGTGCTCGAGGCGGTGGCGTTCGCTCATGCCCACGGCGTGGTGCATCGCGACCTGAAGCCGGAAAACATCATGGCGGGGGCGTTTGGCGAGGTGTTCGTGATGGACTGGGGCGTCGCCCAGGACGGCGCCGGCGACGCCGAACCGGCAGTGGTCGGCACGCCGGGCTACATGCCGCCGGAACAGGCGCGGGCTCGGGCCGTTGACGCGCGGGCCGACGTCTTCGCGCTCGGCGCGGTGTTATCGCAGATGATGGGCGGCGGCCTGGTGCCGCCGCTGGCGGCGATCGCCGCGAAGGCCCAGCATCCGGACCCCCAGGCCCGCTACCAGGCGGTCGAGGATCTGGCGGCCGACGTGGCCCGGTTCAGGAACCAGGAGCCGGTCAGCGCCTACCGCGAGTCGGTGGGCGAGCGGGCGCTGCGTGTCTATCGGCGCTACGAGCTGCCGATCCTGCTGCTTGTGGCGTACGTCGTGATGCGTTTCGTGTTGATGGTGGCGGGTGGGGTCTAGGGCGCACAAGTACAGGGCCCGGCCGGCGATGTTGAACAGGTCTGTCAGGAGGAACGCATGAAGAAACCCGTGTTCGCGATGCTGCTTGGAGGCTTTCTCGGCATCTTCGACGGCCTGACCGCGCTCATTACCGGAGGTCCGGAGATTCCGGCGCAGATTGGCGCGATCGTGGCCGGATCCACGTTCAAGGGCGTGATCGCCGGCGCCATCATCGGGCTCGTCGCCCAGCGGACCCAGTCGATGGCCATTACCCTGGCGGTTGGCGTCACGGTGGGCGCGTTCCTGGCGTACCTGGTCACGATTGGCGGCCCATACCTGTGGGAGATCGTCCTTCCGGGTTCCCTCGTCGGCCTGATCGTCGGGTTCGCCTCGATCAAGTATCGCGGCCCGGCGACGTCACGAGCCTGAGACTTTTCACTTTCCTAGTAAGCCCATGACCGAAAGGCCAGCATGCCCCACGACGCCAGGTAGGCGCTCAGCACAAGAGCGCTTGCCGACAGGATGAGGGCGTAGGCCCGCAGCCAGGGGCCGGCGCCGCGCCGCCAGGCGTCGAGCGAAAACAGCAGCGCCATGATCGCGGCGGCCGGCAGCAGGAGAGACCCCGCGAAGATGGCGGCGGTCCACAGGTTCTGGCTGCCGAGGCTGCGGTCTGACACGTTCATGATGCCGAGCACGATCAGCAGCTCGCCGGCCGCGGCGAGCACGAGCGTGCTCTTCGTCCACCAGAAACCCGCCGGTGCCGCCCGCCGGGCGTTCACCGCCCACGGCACCAGCATGGCGATTGGCGTCAGTAGCAACACCATCGAGACGAGCACGGACCACCTGACCAGCTCCACGGGCCACCGGGAGCGGCGCTCGGAGTAGATCAATCCGCCCGTGAGCACCATCGTGCCCTGGTCGTCTTCGGCAAACACGCGCGTGGCCTCGGCGTCGGCGTCGAGCCGGAACAGGTTGTCCGAAACCGGAATCAAGTCCTCGCCGTCCCCGAAGACCGGTTCGACCCGCAGGCCGGTGGCAGTGGCGGTGACACGTCCCCCGGAGACCAGCCACTCGAGGAACGCCGCGCTCTGATCCCGCGGGTTCGCCCGGTGGTAGTAGCCCTCGAACCGCTGCAACGCATCGGCGGTCAATGTCGCACGCGGCCGGGCCGGTGGTTCGACATCGGCCTTCAGGTAGCGGACGGCGAGCTGCGAGATCCGGCGCATCGCTTCGCCCGAGTGCGTCGAGTTGAGCAGCACCACGTACCCCACGTCGCGTGCGGACGAATAGGCATACAGCGACGAGAAGCCGTCGATGCCCCCGCCGTGGCCGAGCATGGGGAAGCCTTCGGTGGTCGATGCGGCGATGCCCGAGCCGTAGCCCACCCGCAGTCCGGCCTCCGACGCCAGCGAACTGCGGGGATGTTCCATGTTGCTCAGGTACTCGGGATCGATTACCAAGTGCTCCGCTGTCTCGCCCCAGTTGAGCAGCGCCTGGACGAAGGAGGCCAGTTCCCGCGGCGAGGTGTGGAGATTTCCGGCCGGGCGCAGGTAGATCTGCGAATAGGGCACGGGCGGACCACTGCGATCGCGATAGCCTTTGGCCAGCAGGCGCTCGTCCGCGGCGGTCAGCCGAAAGCTGCTGGTGGTCATGCCGAGCGGCGCGAATGTGCGCTCGGCGATGAAGTCTTCGTACGGCCGGCCGGTGATCTTCTCGACGAGGTAGCCGGCGACGGCGTAGCCGGGGTTGGAGTAGGACGCCCGCGTGCCGGGCCGCCAGCGCACGTCGCGCGACCGGGGGTTGCGGCGCAGCACGTCGATCAAGGGCAGGTCGGGCTCGTCCTCGAGGTTGTAAATCTCGTTGAAGTGCATGTCGTCGAAGCCGGCGGTGTGCTGCAGCAGGTGAATCACCCGCACCGGGTCGCCGGCTTCCCAGGGGTTGTTGAACGGCACTTCCGAGGCAATCTCGGCGATCGGCGTGTCGAGGTCGAGGTCACCGTCTTCGGACAGTTGCACCAGCGCCATGGCGACGAAGGTCTTGCTGATCGAGCCGGCGCGGAAGTGCGTGTCGGCGGTGACCGGCGTACGCCGATCGCGATCGGCCAGGCCCACGCCGCCCGCCCATTCGACACCCGACTGGCGCACCAGCGCGAGGCCGGCGCCGGGCACGCCGGTGTCGTCGAGGACTTTCTGCACGGCGGCACGAAACTCATCGACGCTCTTCGGCCACGGATCGCCCGGCCCTTGCCCTGCCACGCCCACCGACCAGGCCAGCGCGGCCGCCAGGCTCACGAACAGTCTCATGCGTGGATTCTAAGGGGAGTACGCGTCCGCTATACTCCCAGGGTGCCGAGTTTCTTCCAGATCCGCAAGAAGGTCCATTGGTCCGATACCGACGCCGCCGGCGTCGTGTGGTTTCCGAACTTCCTGGGCTGGTTCGAGGACGCTGAAGAAGAGTTGTTCGCGTCGCTCGGGCGAACGCGCCAGTCGCTGCTCGACAGCCACCGCTTCGGCATGCCGCGGGTCGAAGTGCACTCGAAGTTCCGGGCGCCGGCGCGTGCCGGCCAGATTGTGCGCGTCGGGATTGCGACGACGGTCGAAAATCCGCGCCGGCTGCACCACGCCTTCGAGATTCGCGACGACCAATCGGGCCAGTTGCTGGCCGAGGGTTTCGTCCGCGTCGCCTGCGTCGATTCGGCGACCTGGTCGGCGCGCGACCTTCCCGATGACGTCCTGAGGCTGGTGTCGGGCTTGCCTGACCTGGCCGAACGGCAAGCGCGCGGCGCGGTCGATCTCCCGTGGACGTGACTGCCACTGAAACGGCAACTGCCACTGAAACTGAAACTGTGGAACGCCAACTTTCAACCTTCAACTTTCAACTTTCAACTTCCAAGTGATGCAGGGCTGGCACGGCTGGGACGAGTACGCCGCGTATTACGACTGGGAGAACGCCCAGACCGTCGGGCGCCGCGACATTGCGTTTTGGTCCGCCTTCGCTCAGGGAGCTTCGGCGGGACGATCGTCCGGCTTCGCTCAAGGAGCTTCGGCGGGACGAGGAGCGCGGGCGCCACAGGCCGGGGCCGGCTCTCGGATTCTGGAGCTGGGCTGCGGCACCGGGCGGGTGGCGCTGCCGGTGGCGCGTTCGGGCGCGACCGTGGTCGGCATCGACCGCTCCGCGCCCATGCTGGATCGGGCTCGCAAGCGGGTGAAGCGTGCGCGGCTGCAGTCGCGGGTCCAATTGGTGCGTGGCGACATCCGTCACCTGCCGTTTCCCGACCAGTCGTTTCCGCTGGTCATGGCGCCTTACGGCATCCTGCAATCGCTGCTGGCCGAACGCGACCTGACCAAGACCCTGGCCGCCGTATCGCGCGTCCTGACCCGCAAGGGCACGTTCGGCCTCGAACTGGTCGCCGACCTGCCGGCGTGGGATGAGTACTCGAAGCGGGTCAGCCTGCGCGGCAAGCGCGGTCCGAACGGCAAGCCGATCACGCTAATCGAGTCGGTAATCCAGGATCGGGCGCGGCAGATCACCCGATTCGAGCAGGAGTTTGTCGAGGGCCGGGGCAAGAGCGCCATCCGGCGGAAGTTTGGCCTGGCGTTTCGCACCCTGACGGTGCCCCAGATGGTCCGGCGGCTCGAGAGAGCCGGCCTGGAGGTCTCGGCCCTGTTGGGCGACTACCAGGGCGGCCCCTGGGACCTCCGTGCTGAAGTCTGGATCATCCTGGCCCGGCGGGGGTAACATAGCCATTTCCACCGGTGCCGCAGGCAACCCTGAAGGGTTGCCTCCACAGGCATAAGCATCTTAGGAGTCACCGCATGTCCGGCCATTCCAAGTGGCACACGATTAAGCACAAGAAGGGCGCGGCCGACGCCAAGCGCGGCAAGATCTTCACGCGCCTGATCAAGGAACTCACGGTGGCCGCCCGTAACGGCGGCGGCGACCCGGGCATGAATCCGCGGCTGCGCACGATTATCGCGGCGGCCAAGGAAGTGAACATGCCTGCCGACAACATCAAGAAAGCGATCCAGCGCGGCACCGGCGAACTGCCGGGCATTGTTTACGAAGAGATCACCTACGAGGCGTACGGTCCCGGCGGCTCGGCCCTGATCATCGAGACGCTGACCGACAACAAGAACCGCACGGTCGGTGAACTGCGCCACATGCTCGAAAAGCACGCCGGCAACCTTGGCGCCACCAACTCGGTGGCGTGGATGTTCTCGAAGAAGGGCCAGGTCGTTGTCGAGAAGTCAAAGGCCGACGAAGAGAAGCTGCTGAACACCGCGCTCGAGGCCGGCGCCGAGGACATGCAGGACGACGGTGAGGCGTGGGAAGTGCTCACGGATCCGTCGTCATTCGAAGCCGTGCGCGACGCGGTCAAGGGACTGGGCATCGAGCCGGCCAGCGCGCAGGTGGCCATGCTGCCCCAGACCTACGTGACGCTCACCGGCGCTCCGGCCAACCAGATGATCCGGTTGATGGACGCGCTTGACGATCACGAAGACGTCAAGCAGGTGTGGTCGAACTTCGACATCGAGGAAAAGGAGATCGAGGCCTCGCTGGCGTGACCCTTCGACATGCTCAGGGTCATCCCGAGCCCCGTCGAGGGATGAGAGTGTTCGGCATCGACCCCGGCTCGCAGCGCACGGGCTATGGCTGCGTCGACAGCGATGGCCGGCGCCACCAACTGGTGTTGTGCGGCGCGGTTCGCGCCGGGGTTGCCGCCACTTTTCCCGAGCAGCTCTCGCTCATCTATCGCGAGCTGTCGGCCCACATCGCCGCGCAGCGTCCCGACTTCGTCGTCATCGAAAGCATCTTTCACGCCGTCAATGCCCGAAGCGCATTGAAGCTGGGCCACGCGCGGGGCGTCGCCATGCTGGCCGCCACCGAGGCCGGGGTGACTGTGGTCGAGTACACGCCAGCCGAGATCAAGCGATCGGTCGTCGGCTACGGCCGCGCGGAGAAGGCCCAGGTCGGGCAGATGGTGAAGCTGTTGCTGGGGCTCAATGCCGTGCCGACGCCCCACGATGCGGCCGATGCGCTGGCGGTGGCGATCTGCCACGTCCATGGCGGCAAGGGCACGGCAAAGGGGACAGCGCCCCGGGGCACCAGGGCCGAGACCAGCTGGCGCCACTACAAGCCGGCCGCGCCATGACCCTTCGACTCAAGGACGCCCGCCTGCGGCGGCCGCCCTTTCGCTCACGGCAGGTCGCGGCATGATCGCTTTCTTGCGCGGCCAGGTATTCGAGAAGCATCCCAACCGCCTGGTCGTCGATGTGGCCGGGGTGGGGTACGACGTCCAGGTGCCGCTGTCGACCTTTTATACCGCCGGCGAGCCCGGTTCCGAGATCGCCCTGCGCATCCACACGCACGTTCGCGAGGACCAGCTGGCGCTCTACGGCTTCGCGACCGCGCTCGAACTGACGATGTTCGAGCGGCTGATCGGGGTGAGCGGCATCGGCCCGAAGCTGGCGCTGTCGGTGCTGTCGGGCATCGAGACCCGCGACCTGGCCGGCGCGATTCAGCGTAACGACCTGGCGCGCCTGACCGCCATCCCGGGGGTCGGCAAGAAGACCGCCGAACGCATGTGCGTGGAACTGCGCGACCGCATGCCCAAGGCCATGGCGGCCAGCGATGCGGCGCCATCACCGGGGGACGCCTTGCGCGACGACCTGGTGTCGGCGCTGATCAATCTCGGCTACCATCGACAGGCCATCGACAAATCACTCGACAGGCTGGTGACCAGCGCCGGCGACCAACGATTCGAGGATGTCCTGCGTGCCGCGCTGAAGGACCTGTCGCGTGCCTGATCAGCGCCTGACGACGCCGTCACGGGTTGCCGAAGACGCGCAGGAAGAGGCCGGGCTCCGCCCGCGCCGCCTGGACGAGTACATCGGCCAGGATCGCGTGCGCGAGCAGCTGCACGTGTCGATCACGGCGGCGAGGCAGCGCGGCGAGCACCTCGATCACGCGCTGCTCTACGGCCCGCCCGGCCTGGGCAAGACGACGCTGGCGTATGTGATCGCCAACGAGCTGGGCGTGCCGATTCGGACGACCTCGGGGCCGGTGATCGAGAAGCCGGGCGACCTCGCCGGCATCCTGTCGAACCTGCAGCCGCGCGAAGTGCTGTTCATCGACGAGATTCATCGCATGTCGCCGGCGATCGAGGAGATTCTCTATCCGGCGATGGAGGATTTCGAGCTCGACATCGTCATCGGGCAGGGGCCCGGCGCCCGATCGGTGAAGGTGCCGGTCGAACCCTTTACCCTGATCGGGGCCACCACCCGGGCCGGGTTGTTGACCTCGCCGCTGCGCGCGCGCTTCGGCATCGTCCACCGCCTCGACTTCTACGATGCCGGCGACATCGAGGAGATCGTCCGCCGTTCGGCGCGCATTCTCAACGTGCCGATGGACGAGGCGGCGGCAGGCGAGATTGCCGGCCGCTCGCGCGGTACCCCGCGCGTGGTCAACCGCCTGTTGCGGCGGGTCCGCGATTACGCGCAGGTGCGGGCCGATGGCCGCATCACCATCGAGGTGGCGCGCGCCGCCATGGCGTTGCTCGACGTCGACCAGTACGGGTTCGACGAAAGCGATCGCCGGCTGGTGTTGACGATCATCGAGAAGTTCAACGGTGGCCCGGTCGGACTGGGCAGCCTGGCGGCGGCGCTCAGCGAAGAGGCCGACGCCATCGAGGACATGTACGAGCCGTATCTCATCCAGATTGGCTTCCTGGAACGCACACCGCGCGGCCGTGTCGCCACGGCCCGCGCCTACGAATACTTCGGGCGCACCATGCCCGGAAGGGGGTTGTTTTGAACGTCCGCCGAGTAGAGATCAAGAGCCTGGCCACGTATGTGCCACCGCGCCTGTTGACCAACGCCGACCTCGAAAAGATGGTCGACACCACCGACGAGTGGATCATGCAGCGCACCGGCATCCGCCAGCGCCACATCGTCGACCCGGGCGTGGCGACCAGTGACCTGGCCGCCGAAGCGGCCAGGGAAGCGATCAAGCGGGCGGGGCTCAAGCCCGAAGACATCGACCTGATCGTGGTCGGCACGGTGACGCCCGACATGCTGTTCCCGAGCACGGCGTGCCTGGTCCAGCACAAGATTGGCGCCACTCGCGCGTGGGGCTTCGACCTGTCGGCGGCGTGTTCGGCGTTCACCTATGCGCTGACGGTTGGCAGCCAGCTGGTGGCGGCGGGCAACGTCAAGAACGCGCTGGTGATCGGCGCCGACGTGATGTCGAGCATTATCGACTACACCGATCGCGCCACCTGCGTGCTGTTTGGTGATGGCGCCGGCGCCGTGGTGTTGGCGCCGTCGTCCGATCCCAACATCGGCATTCTGGACTTCGAGCACATGATCGATGGCAGCGGCGGCAGCGCCCTGTGCATGCCGGCCGGGGGCAGCCGCATGCCGGCCTCGCACGAGACCGTGGACCAGCGGTTGCACTACGTCAAGCAGGACGGCCAGACCGTGTTCAAGTTTGCCGTGCGCAACACCGGCGAGATTTGCGAGCGGCTGCTGAAGCGCAACAACCTGACGGGCGATGACCTCGACCTGTTCGTGTCGCACCAGGCCAACAAGCGCATCATCATGTCGGCGGCCGAGCGCATTGGCATGCCGGAAGAGAAAGTAGTGATCAACATCGACCGCTTTGGCAACACGACGGCGGCGACCATCCCGCTGGCGCTGAACGACGCGGTCGAAAGCGGCCGGCTGAAGAAAGGGCACCTGATTATGGTGACCTCCGTCGGGGCTGGTTTCACGGTCGGTTCGCTGCTGGTCCGCTGGGGACTCTAGCGCGGTGCAGGGGGTGTACCAAATTGGAGCAAGCAGGCTTTTAGTGGAACACTCAGTCGTTAAGTTGCAGATTACAAGCAGTTTATAGACAGCAGCGCCCTCCAGACCGGCCGTTTGTGTCCCTTCGTTGAACATCGCGGGATTGCACACTAAACCAGGTTGATGGTGTCTACCGGTAGTTCATGTCATTTTAAGTGCTATACTTCCCGCGGTTTGGAGTATTGTGGGCACTGGCCTGACGCTTGCTATAGATAAGGTCGGCACTGGAACGCGGCTTGAGCGGCTAGAATGTGTGTAGCATTGCTTAGCTCAAGTGGATATGCTAAGCGGCGCTTAACTGGAATGACACGAATGAAATCACTCGGCGCGATTTGCCGGCAGATGGTCATGGGGTCGCTCGCGCTCATTGCGCTGGGCGCCGTGCCTGCTGCCGCGCAGAGCACCGACGGTGCCGTTCAGGCGGCCATGGCGGCGGGCGCCCGTGCGCGCGTCATCATGCAGTTCGACACGACTGCGGAGCGCGACGCGGCGTTCAACCGTCTCCTGGATCGCGGCGCCGCCGTTCGCACGGCCGACACCGAAGCCGGTCCCGTGCTGGTGGTACTTGGCAGCGCGGCGGTCTTGGAAAGCGAGCTCGCTGCCGCCACGCGTGTGTCGCTCGACGCGGCTGTTGCTGTCACCGCCGACCAGATGCCGGCCCGCGCCGCGCGCAGGGCGACCGCCGCCTTCCGCGCCAGGAAGACGGAAAGCTGGCGCAGCCGCATTGGCGGGGCCGATAACGGCGGCGTTTCCGTGGCTGTGATCGACTCCGGCTTCCAGCCGCACGCCGACCTGCCGCTCGGACGCCTGCGCCACTTCAAGGACTTTGTTACCGGGGGCAGCACGCCGGTTGACGGCTGCGGCCACGGCACGCATGTCGCCGGCATCGTCGCCGGCAACGGCGCCTCGTCTGATGGCCAGTATGCCGGTGTTGCCCCGAACGTCGAGCTCGTGGTCTTGCGCGTGCTCGGCGACGATTGCTCAGGCAACACCAGCGACGTGATCGACGCGCTCGAGTGGGTGGCCCGCAACCACCGCGCTCACAATATCAAGGTCGTGAACCTGTCACTTGGTCACGACGTGCATGAGTCGATTTTCACGGATCCGCTGGTTCAGGCGGTCGAGCGGCTGGCGCGCAAGGGCATCGCCGTGGTGACCGCGGCCGGCAACAAGGGCTTCCTCGCGGATGCCGAAGGCAACCCGATCGATCGGGACGGCAACCCTATCCCCGAGGGCGGGACACCCATTCGCGTCGCCGGCGGCGTCGGCGTGCCCTGCAACGCGCCCTCGTCCATCTGTGTCGGCTCGCTCAATACCATTCCCGGCGATTCCAACTTCGATCGCGTCGCGTTCTCGAGCTCCAGCGGTCCGACGCGCTACGACTTGCTGGCCAAGCCCGATCTCGTGGCGCCGGGCGTGCAGATCGTCTCGCTGGCGGCCCCGGGCAGCATGCTCTACGAGCAGTATGCCTACGAAGCCGACGGCATCACGCCCAGGCTGCTGGTCGGCGACTCGTATTTCACCCTGTCGGGCACCAGCATGGCCTCGCCGGCGGTAGCCGCGGCGGCCGCCCTCATTCTCGAAGCCAACAGGAGCCTGTCGGCTAACGCGCTGAAGATGTCGCTGCAGTACACCGCGCGGCTGCTGGTCGTTCCCGGCACCAACCAGACGACGTCCGGTGTGCTGACTCAGGGGGCCGGTGCGCTCAACCTGGGCGGTGCGATGTCGCTGGCGCGTAATATTCGACCCCACGCGCGGTTCGGCAAGCCCTGGCTGCGGCGCCCGCTCACCAATTCGAATGCCGATGCGTCGGGCGCCACCATCACGTGGGGCCAGCGCATCATCTACGGCGATCGTTTCATGAACCCGCGCTACGCGTCGATCCACTTGATTCGGTGGGAAGACGACCTGGTGTGGGGTTACGACGCGCTCGACGAGAACATCGTTTGGGGCAACGACGACGACAACATCGTCTGGGGTAACGACGACGACAACATCGTCTGGGGTAACGAGGACGACAATATCGTCTGGGGCAACGACGACAACATCGTGTGGGGCAACGACGAGAACATCGTCTGGGGCAACAACGAGGACGCCAACATCGTCTGGGGCAACGACGAAGCCGACAATATCGTGTGGGGCAACGAGGACGACAACATCGTCTGGGGCAACAACGATGACAACATCGTGTGGGGCAACGACGACGAGAACATCGTCTGGGGCAACGACGATGACAACATCGTGTGGGGCAACGGTGTGGTTCGCGGCCAGTGGGCGTCGAAGCTGATCGACAGCTTCTGGGACGACAACATCGTGTGGGGCAACGTCACCCGCATGAATGAAGAGAACATCGTCTGGGGCAACGACGACGAGAACATCGTGTGGGGCAACTGCTCCGAGGCCAACGACGACGACAACATCGTCTGGGGCAACAGCGACGACGAGAACATCGTGTGGGGCAATTGCGAGAACATCGTGTGGGGCAACGACGATGACAACATCGTGTGGGGCAACTCAGTGCTGACCGGGTCGGGACGATAGCCATGGAAAAGATGCCGTACCAACCTGAACTGGACCGCTCGACGAGCCTGTCCAGTCCCTCCGCCGCGGCGGTGGCGACCACCGATTGGCGCGCCGGCCTGCCGGTGCTGAGTGGGTCGAACTTCACCTTGCGCGAACTGCGCATCGATGACGCACCCTCGCTGCTCGCCATGCTCACCACCGAAGAGGTGGCGCGCTTCATCTCGCCGCCGCCGACCACGGTCGAGGGTTTCGAGCGCTTCATCGCGTGGACGCACCGCGAGCGCCTGACCGGCAACTACATCTGCTTCGGCATCGTGCCCGAGGGCATGGACCACGCCGTCGGCCTCTTCCAGTTGCGCTCGCTCGAACCGGGCTTTGCCTCGTGCGAATGGGGCTTTGCCATGGGCTCGTCGTTCTGGGGCACCGGCGTCTTCGCCGAAGGCGCCCGCCTGGTCGTCAATTTCGCCGTCGATGTCGTCGGTGCGCAGCGTCTCGAAGCGCGCGCGGCGGTCGCCAACGGCCGCGGCAACGGCGCCCTTCGCAAGATTGGCGCAGTGCAGGAAGGCGTGCTGCGCCGGTCGTTCCTGCGCCATGGCCAGTATCACGATCAGGTGCTGTGGTCGATCCTCGCCGAGGATTGGCGCCTGCAGCGGCTGGATATGCAGCCGGTCAGCGTCCACTAGGCTTTCGAAACTCTCGCAATACGCTATGGCCCGAACGCCTCCAGGGGGTGTTCGGGCCTTTTTTTTCGGCACCCATTCGTGAATGTCAGTGATTTCGACTTCGACCTGCCCGATGACCTGATCGCGCAGGACCCACCGGCCGAACGGGGCCGGTCACGCCTGCTGCTGCTCGATTGTTCGTCCGGGCGGGTTTCACACCACCAGTTCGCCGACCTGCCCTCGCTGCTGCGGGCCGGCGACTTGCTGGTCGTCAACGACACGCGCGTGTTTCCCGCCCGTCTCGTCGGCCATCGGCTGCCCGGCGGCGGCGCTGCCGAGTGCTTCCTGGTGCGCCCGACCGAAGGAGACGACCGGTGGCTGGCGCTGGTGCACCCCGGACAACGTCTTCGGGAAGGGGCGCGCATGGTGTTCGAGGGCGGCGGCATCCGCCTGAATGCCGAAGTGGTGGGGCTCCACTTCCACGGCCGCCGGACGGTGCGGCTGTGGACTGATGACGGCACCAGCGTGCGGGACGCCATCGACGCGATCGGGCACGTGCCGCTGCCCCCATACATCAAGCGCAGCGACGGGCCCGCGGATCGCGATCGTTACCAGACCGTGTTTGCCCGCGACCGCGGCTCGATTGCGGCCCCCACTGCCGGCCTCCATTTCACCGCCCCGCTTCTGGCCGCCCTCGCCGATCGCGGCGTGCTCCGCGCGGCGGTCACGTTGCACGTGGGCTACGGCACCTTCCAGCCGGTTCGCGTCGATCGCGTGGAAGACCACCAGATGGAGGCCGAGCACTATGAGGTGCCGGCGGCGACCGCCGCCGCCCTGACGGCAGCCAAGCGCGAGGGCCGGCGCATCATCACCGTCGGCACCACATCGACACGAACGGTGGAGTCGCTGACGATCGCTCCGGACGGCGAGGTTCTGCCCGGGCAGGGCGAGACCGCCCTGTTCATTCATCCGGGTCACCGGTTCCAACTCGTGGCGGGCATGGTGACCAACTTTCACCTGCCACGGTCGTCTCTGATCATGCTGGTGTCGTCGCTCGCCGGGCGTGAACCGGTGCTGGCCGCGTATGCGACCGCCGTGAGGGAGCGCTATCGGTTCTATAGTTACGGAGACGCGATGCTCGTGCTCTAGAACCGACGGGCGGCACCTCCGGCGGGGTCGCACTGCTGGACGGGGCCGCTCTGGTTGACGGGGTCCAACTTTGAAACTGCCATACGAAGAATTCGACCTGTCGGGCGTGAACACCTATCCGCTGCGCTCGCGCGCGAGCAAGGTGACGCTGGCGCAGTTCGCCACCCCTTACCGGAAGGGGAGCGGTGTCGACGGACTGCTCAAGACCTGGCCTTCGCTGCTCGCCGCGGGCGATTTCAAGGCGGTGGTGCAGGCCATGCTCGCGGCGCGTGAGGGTGGCCGCGCCATTATCTGGGGCCTGGGTGCCCACGTGTTGAAGACCGGCCTGTCGCCGGTGATAGTCGACCTGATGGAGCGTGGATTCGTCTCTGCCGTGGCGACCAACGGCGCCGGCATCATTCACGACTTCGAGATCGCGTTGTCGGGCGCCACGTCGGAAGACGTTGACGCCACGCTGGGGCCCGGTACCTTCGGAATGGCCGAAGAGACCGGTTCGCAGCTGAACCAGGCAATCAGCGATGGCGCCGCCGCCGGCCTTGGCCTCGGACAATCCGTCGGCCGGTTCCTCACCGCGAGCCAGGCGCCGTTCGCGCAGATCAGCATCGCCGCCAGCGCGCACCGCCTGGGCATCCCCCTGACGGCGCACGTGGCGATCGGCACCGACATCATCCACATGCACCCGAAGGCGTCGGGCGCGGCAATCGGCGAGGCCAGCCTTCGCGACTTCAAGTACTTCACGTCGGCGGTAGCGCGGCTCGAGGGGGGCGTGTTCCTGAATTGCGGGTCGGCGGTGGTGCTGCCCGAGGTGTTCCTGAAGGCGGTCGCCATCGCCCGCAACGACGGCCGCTCACTCGAGGGGCTCACGACGGTGAACCTCGATTTTCTGCGCCACTACCGGCCGTTGACCAATGTGGTGTCACGGCCGACGGCGGGCACGGGCAGGGGCTATGCCCTGACCGGGCACCACGAGATCATGTTGCCGCTGCTGGCGGCCGCACTGATCGAGGGGATGTAGCGAGGGCCACCCGCTTCGGATCTTGCCCACCTTGCCGGCCCTGCAGTACCATTGAAGATTCGTGCCGGAGTAGCTCAGCCGGTTAGAGCACGCGTCTCATAAGCGCGGGGTCGGCAGTTCGAGTCTGCCCTCCGGCACCACGTCTTCGTCAGGGCCAGGTCACGGCAGGTTCGTGGTCGTGCCCTCCCGGCAGGAACCACGAGTTCAATGTCCTTCCCGGCCGACCGCGTCCGGCGCTTCGCCGCGCAGCAGTCGCTGTGGTCGGCCGACACGCGCGTGGCCGCCGCCGTGTCAGGCGGCTCCGATTCGGTCGCCCTGCTCCATGTCTTGCTGCAGCTCGCCCATCGCGGTGACCTCCAGCTGGCCGGACTCGTTCATCTTGACCACCACATTCGCGGCGAGGCGGCCGCCGGCGACGCGGAGTTTTGCCGCGCGCTGGCGGCGCGCACGGGCGTCCCCGCGGTGATTGGCGATGCCGATGTCCCGGCGCTGGCGCGGGCGGCCGGTGTGTCGCTCGAAGTCGCCGGGCGCGACGCCCGCCAGCGGTTCTACCAGGATGCACGGGCGACGCTGCGCGCGGACTGCGTGGCGGTTGCGCACACTCGCGATGACCAGGCCGAAACCGTGCTCCTTCGCCTCGCGCGCGGCGCTGGTCCGCTTGGCCTTTCCGGCATCGCGCCGCGGCGCGATCACCTGGTGCGTCCGCTCCTCGAGATCTCGCGGGCCGACCTGCAGCGGTTCCTGCGCGGCATCGGCGAGGCGTGGCGCGATGACGCGACCAATGACGACTGTGCGATTCCGCGCAATCGCATTCGCCACCGGGTGCTGCCCCAACTGCGGGAGTTGAATGCCCAGGCTGACGCGGCGATCGCGCGGGCGGCCGACATCTTTCGCACCGACGCGGTGTTTCTCGACCAGCTTGCCAACGAAGCCGCGGTCCGGCTCGTCAGACTTGAAGAAGGTGCCCTCGGTGCCTCAGGTGCCTCGGGTGCCTGGAGACGCGTAGCGATCGATGCGACGGAGTTGGCGCGGCTGCCGCTCGCGCTGGCGCGGCGGGTGGCGCTGCGGGCGCTCGAAACCGCCAACCCGTCGCGCTCGTATGGCTTAGAAGAGGCGCAATTGGTCTGTGAGGCGGCCGCCGGCGGTGCCGGCGCCAGCCTTGCAGGCCTCGACATGGAACGTTTCGGCCCGGACGTTGTCTTAGTTAACAGGGGTGCGCAGGCAACCCTGAAGGGTTGCCTCCACCCGCGGGCGGTAACGTTCGAACTCCAGCTCGAGATTCCCGGGGCCGTCGAGGCGCCGCACGGGCGCTGGACGCTCAGTGCGAGCGGCCCCATGCCGCGGCAGGTCGCGCGGGCCGAAGCGGGACAGGTGATGGTCGATGCCAGCACCTTGAGCCCTGGTTTAATCGTCCGGCCGCGTCGGCCCGGGGATCGTCTGCATCCATTGGGGGCACCGGGACGCAAAACGGTGCAGGACGTGTTCGTCGACCGGAAGATCCCGCGGGATGACCGCGACCGGGAGCCCGTCGTCACCGACGAGATGGGCCGGATTGTATGGGTGGCGGGTCAGGTTTTAGCCGAGTCCTTTCGCGTGACCCCGCTCACAACGACCGTGGTAGTCTTGACGCTGAGGCGCCAGTAGCGCCTGGAGGCAATGTTGAATACGACAGTAAAGAGCGTCGTTTTCTGGGTGGCGATGATCGTGCTGGTCGCCCTTGTCTGGAACTTCTCGTCGCGTTTCCAGCGCGCCGAGTCGGACGTCAGTTTCAGCGAGTTCATTTCGTGGGTCGACTCGGGCCAGGTGGCGCGCGTCAAGATCACCGGCAGCGAGCTCACCGGCCTGACCCAGGGCAAAGAGAACTTCCGCACCTACATCCCCTTTCAGTACGAGGGCCTGGTCAACCGGCTGCTCGACAAGAAGGTGTATGTCGAGGCCAAGGAGCCGGCGGCCTCGCCGTGGGCCGCGCTGCTGCTGTCGTGGGCGCCCATCCTGCTGTTGATCGGGTTCTGGATCTTCTTCATGCGCCAGGTGCAGAGCGGCGGCAACAAGGCCCTCTCGTTCGGCAAGAGCAAGGCGAAGCTGTCGTCGTCGGCCCAGAAGAAGGTGACGTTCCGCGACGTCGCCGGCGCGGAAGAAGCCAAGGGCGAGCTGCAGGAGATTATCGAGTTCCTCAAGGAGCCGCAGAAGTTCCAGAAGCTGGGCGGCCGTATTCCCAAGGGCGTGTTGCTGATGGGGCCGCCGGGAACCGGCAAGACCCTGCTCGCGCGCGCCGTGGCCGGCGAGGCCAACGTGCCGTTCTTCTCGATCAGCGGTTCCGACTTCGTCGAGATGTTCGTCGGCGTCGGCGCCTCGCGCGTGCGCGACCTGTTCGAGCAGGGCAAGAAGAACGCGCCCTGCATCATCTTCATCGACGAAATTGACGCGGTCGGCCGCCATCGCGGCGCCGGCCTCGGCGGCGGCCACGACGAGCGCGAGCAGACCCTCAACCAGCTGCTGGTCGAGATGGACGGCTTCGAGTCGAACGAAGGCGTCATCCTGATGGCGGCGACCAATCGTCCCGACGTGCTGGATCCGGCGCTGTTGCGCCCCGGCCGGTTCGATCGCCGCGTGATCGTCAATCGTCCCGACGTCCGCGGCCGCGAAGGCATTCTCGCCGTCCACACCCGCAAGATCCCGATGTCGGACGATGTCGACATCAAGATCCTGGCGCGCGGCACGGTCGGCTTCACCGGCGCCGACCTCGCCAACCTCGTGAACGAGGCGGCGCTCAACGCCGCGCGCGAGAACAAGAAGCTGGTCTCGATGTACCACTTCGAGTACGCCAAGGACAAGGTCCTGATGGGCGCCGAACGGCGCTCGATGATCGTGACCGAGGACGAGAAGAAGGTCACCGCGATCCACGAGGCGGGTCACGCGCTGCTCGGCATCCTGCTGCCGCACGCCGACCCCCTGCACAAGGTGACGATCGTGCCGCGCGGCATGGCGCTCGGCCTCACCATGTCGCTGCCGACCGACGAGAAGCACAACTACTCGAAGAATTACCTGGTCGATCAGATTGGCATCCTGCTCGGCGGCCGCATTGCCGAGGAGATCACCACCGGCAACATCACCACCGGCGCCGGCAACGACCTCGAGCGCGCCACCGACCTCGCCCGCCGCATGGTCTGCGAGTGGGGCATGAGCGAGTCGATGGGGCCGCTCACCTTCGGCAAGAAGGAAGAGCAGATCTTCCTCGGCCGCGAGATTGCCCAGCACACCGACTACAGTGAGGACACCGCCCTCAAGATCGACGGCGAGGTCAAGCGCATCGTCAACGACCAGTACGTGCGCTGCACCGCCCTCCTCACCGAGAACAAGCACCGGCTGATCGAAGTCGCCGATGCCCTGCTGGCGCGCGAAGTGCTCGATGCCGACCAGGTGCGCCGCATCGTCAACGGCCACCCGCTCGACGATGCCCCGGCCGCCGAGATTCCGGCCACCGGCGATTCGTCGCCGGCGCGCGAGAAGGACCGCCCCTCGCTCGTGCCGCCCATGCAGCCGATCCAGAAGCCGCTCACGCAAGAGTGATCGCGTCGCCGCGACGGCCGTTTTCCGTTCCCCTTCCGGGCCGGGCACCACTGGTGCTCGGCCCGCGCACTTTGGTGATGGGCGTGATCAACGTCACCCCTGATTCCTTCTCCGATGGCGGCGCCGCGCTCGATCCCCAGCATGCCGCCGAGATCGCCGTCGCCATGGAGGCGGCGGGCGCCGACATTCTCGATGTTGGGGCCGAGTCGACCAGGCCAGGCGCCACGCCCGTCGGCACGGCAGACGAGATGGCCCGGGTGCGGCCCGTCATGCAGGCTATCGCCCGCCGTGTCGGCATTCCCATCTCCATCGACACCTACAAGTCGGAAGTGGCGGAGCTGGCCCTGGGCGAAGGCGCGTCGATCGTCAACGACATCAGCGGCCTGCAGTACGACCCGCGACTGGGTGCGTTGACGGCGCGCACGGGGGCGCCAATCGTCCTGATGCATACCCGCGGGCGCCCGCAGGACATGTACGCCCACGCCGACTACGACGATGTGGTGGGCGAGGTGGCGGCCGATCTTCGGGCGGCGGTGTCGAGGGCGCAGGCCGCCGGCATTGCCGCCGATCGCATCCTGATCGACCCCGGCATCGGGTTCGCCAAGCGCGCTGCGCAAAGCCTGGCCGTGCTGGCCAGCCTCGAGCGATTGGCTGAACTGGGCTTTCCGCTGCTGGTCGGGCCGTCGCGCAAGTCGTTCATGGCGCCAGCCACGGGTTCCCTGGACCCGGCCGCCCGCGACTGGCCGACCGCCGCCGCCGTGACCGCCGCCGTCCTGGGCGGCGCCCACATCGTCCGCGTGCATCGCGTCGCGGAGATGGTGCACGTGGTCCGCCTCGCCGACGCCCTTCGCGACGCCGCGGCGGGCTGACCCCGGCAGCGCGCCTTCGGGTCCGTTGCTTCCCGGACAAACCTGAAGGTTTGTCCCCACCCCGCACTAAAATACCGAAGCGGCCAATGTCCTTCCTGACCGAACTCCTTCAGCGTCCGCCCGTCACCTGGTGGGACGTGCTCGACATCCTGATCGTTTCGATCCTGGTATACGAGCTGCTCAAGCTGATCCGCGGCACCCGGGCCGTGCAGATGGCGGTCGGCATTGCCTTCATCGTCGGGCTCTTCTACGTCTCCCGTGGTTTCGAGCTCGAGACGGTCAACTGGCTGATCCGCAACATCGTCGGCTACGTGGTGTTCGCGGCTATCGTATTGCTGCAGGCCGATATTCGGCGCGCGCTGGTGCACCTCGGCCGTGGCCGCCTGTTCCGGCGCCTCAATCGCAAGGTGAGCGATGACGACACGATCGAGGAACTGGTGGTGGCCGCGACCGGCCTGGCCGCCAAGAAAACCGGCGCCATCATCGTGATCGAACGCTCGATCGGGTTACGCAACTATATCGAGAGCGGCATTCCGCTCGACGCCAAGCTGACCTACGATTTGCTGGTCAGCATCTTTCAGCCGACCTCGCCGCTGCACGATGGCGCGGTGATCGTCCAGCGGGATCGCGCGGCGGCGGCCGCCTGCTTCCTGCCGCTGACCATCAACCCGCGGTTGAACCGCGAGTTCGGATCGCGCCACCGGGCGGCAATCGGCATTACCGAGGAGAACGACGCCATCGCGATTGTGGTATCGGAAGAAACGGGACGCATCTCGCTGGTCGAGGACGGCGATCTCGAGTGCGATTTGGACGCCGAGCAGCTGCGGTTGCGGCTGAAGGCGCTGATCACCTTGCGTCCGGCCGGCGGCAAGCCGCGGCCGGCGGGGCATTCGCTGAGCTGATGGCCTACCATCCCTTCCGCAACCTCGGCTTGAAGTTCCTGTCGACGTGCATCGCCGCCCTGTTGTGGCTGGTCGTGGCGGGCGAGCGGGTCGTAGAGCGCGTGCTGCGCGCGCCGGTCGAGTTCCAGAACCTGCCGGCCGGCCTCGAGCTGGTTGGCAACCTGCCCGACACGGTGGAAGTCCGCCTCCGCGGGTCGTCGGGCACGCTGAGCCGCATGGGCAACGGCGACCTGGCCGCGGTGCTCGACCTGCGGACGGCGCGGCCCGGCCGCCGCCTGTTTCATCTCACGCCGGCTCATGTGACCGTACCGTACGGGATCGACGTGGTGCAGGTCGGTCCTTCAACCCTGAACATGGAGTTCGAAACCGCCGGCGTGCGCGTGGTGCCAGTCGAACCCGACATCGAGGGGCGGCCGGCGGCGGGCTTCGAGATCACCAGCGTGACGAGCGATCCGCTCACCGTCGAAGTAGCCGGGCCCGAAAGCGCGCTGAAACGGCTCGACGCCGCCGTGACCGAGCCGGTCACCGTCACCGATGAAGTCCGTTCAGTGCGAGAAGTGGTGACCATCGGCGTGCAGGACGCCAGCCTCCGGCTGGTCACGCCGCAGACGGCGGTGGTCACGGTAACGATTTCCCCCAGGCGACCATGAAACTGTTTGGCACGGATGGCATTCGCGGTAAGGCCGGCATGGCGCCGCTCGAGCCGGCAACGGTGGCGCGAGTAGGCGAGGCGCTCGTGCGGTCGCTGGCCGACGGCGCGGTGCCGCACCGGTTCGTGATTGGCCGCGACACCCGCGAGTCGGGCGAGTGGATCGAGCAGGAGCTGGCGCGCGGGCTGACCAGCGGCGGCGCCACCGTGGTCAGTGCCGGCGTGGTGCCGACGCCGGCCATCGCCTACCTGGCGCGCAGCGAGGGGTTCGACGCCGGGCTGGTGATTTCGGCGTCGCACAATCCATTCGAAGACAACGGCATCAAGGTCTTTGGCGGTTCCGGCGTGAAGCTGACGGCGGCGCTCGAGGCGTCGGTGGAAGCGCTGGTGGCGGATCCGTCGTGGAGCGTGAGCCCGGCGCCGGGCGTGATCGACCGGCAGGACCTGTCGGGTCCCTACCTGTCGCACCTCGAGCAGATACTGGATGACGCCGGTCCGTTGGCCGGCTCGCCAATCGTCGTCGACTGCGCCAACGGCGCGACCGCGGCCATGGCGCCGGCGTTGCTGTCGTCGCTTGGCTTCGACGTGCGGGCGATCGGCGTCTCTCCCGATGGCCGCAACATCAACCTGGATTGCGGGTCGACGCACCTGGCCGGCCTCGCCCGTGAAGTGGTGGCCTCGGGAGCGCGCCTGGGGATCGCCTTCGACGGCGATGGCGATCGGGCGTTGTTCGTCGATGCCGCGGGCACGGTGGTCGACGGCGACGCGGTGATGCTGATCGCCGCCCTGCACCTGAAGCAGGAAGGGCGCTTGCCCGGCGATGCGGTGGTGTCCACGGTGATGAGCAACATCGGCCTCGAGCTGGCACTGCGCGCGCACGGCATCAGCCTCGTCCGCACGGCGGTCGGCGACAAGTACGTCATGGAGGAGATGGTCAAGCGCGGCTGCGCGCTGGGCGGCGAACAGTCGGGCCACGTCATTTTCGCGGAGCACCTGTTCACGGGCGACGGCCTGGCGACCGCGCTGCACGTGCTCCGGATCATGGCGCAGTCGGGTCGCGAGCTGGCCGACCTGGCCGGCGAGCTGGTCACCTATCCGCAGGTGCTGGTCAACGTCCGCGTCAAGCAGCGGTCCGACTACATGCAGGTGCCGGCGATTGCCGCGGCGATCCGGCGGGTCGAGGCCTTGCTCGCCGGTCATGGCCGGCTGCTGATCCGCTACTCGGGCACCGAGCCGCTGCTGCGGATCATGCTCGAAGGCAAGGACCAGGCAGAAATTCGCGGGTGGGCCGACGACATTGCCTCGGTGGTGAAGGAGCAGCTTGCCTAAGCTCTCGGTCAACGTCAACAAGGTGGCGACCGTGCGTAACTCGCGCGGCGGCAACCTGCCCTCGGTGATCGAGGCGGTGCGAACCTGCATTGATGCCGGCGCACCGGGCATCACCGTCCATCCGCGCGCGGATGCGCGTCACATCACGACTGCCGACGTGCAGGCGATTGCCGCGGAGCTGGCTCCCTTGACGGGGCGGGTCGAGTTCAACATCGAGGGCGATCCCCGTCCGGATCTGATCGCGCAGGTGCTGGCGGTGAAGCCGGACCAGTGCACGCTGGTCCCGGTGTTTCCCGGCGAGATCACCAGTCAGGCGGGCTGGCCGGCCGACACGCCGCACGACGCGCTGGCCGGCGTCGTCGCCGCCATGCAGGCCGCCGGCGTGCGCGTCAGCCTGTTCGTGGACCCCGAGCCGGCCGCCATTCGCTGGGCGAAAGGCATGGGCGCCGATCGCGTGGAGCTCTACACCGAGCCGTTTGCCCGCGCCTTCGAACGCGGTCCGGCAGCGGCCGCCGACAGTTTCGCGCACTATTCGGCGGCCTCGATGCTGGCCTTCGAGCTCGGTCTCGGCGTGAACGCCGGCCACGATCTCGACCTCCGCAACCTGACGTTGTTTCGCACGCTGCCGCACCTGGACGAGGTCTCGATTGGCCATGCGCTGATCAGCCGAGCCATCTTCGTCGGGCTGGGCGCGGTCGTCAGAGAGTACCTGGCGGCGCTCGATGGTTAATGCGGCTCGCATGACCACGGCGGCCCTCGTCGCGCTGTGGTTACTCGCGGGTGTTCCTGCCGAAGCGTCCGGACGGCCCGTCACCTTCCCCTCCCTCGACGGCACCATGCTCGCCGGCGAGTACTTCGAAGCCTCCTTGCGCCCGGCGCCGGCGGTCGTCCTGGTGCACATGCTCACGCGCCACAAGGGCGAGTGGGGCAGCTTGCCCGATCGGCTGCAGGACGCCGGCATTACCGCGCTGACCGTGGACCTGCGCGGACATGGCGGCTCGTCCGGTTCGCCGCAGGTACTGGGTGAGATGGTGCAGGACGTGCGGGCCGCGGTGCAGTGGCTGTCTGCCCGCCAGGGCGTGCGGTCCGACTCGATTGGCCTGGTCGGGGCGTCGCTTGGCGCCAGCCTGTCGCTGCTGGCCACCGTTGAGTTGCCGGCGATTCGCGCGGTGGGCCTGCTGTCGCCGTCGCTCGACTATCGCGGGCTGCGCACCGATGTCGGCCTCGTCAAGCGGATCGGCGGCCGCAGCATGTGGTTTGCGGCCAGCGCCGAAGACCCGCTGGCGCTGCGGACCCTGCGCGATTTTGCCGCCGAAACGTCCGGCCCGCGTGAACAGGTCATTTCCAATGCCGCGGCACATGGCACGGCCCTCCTGGAGCGCGACCCCGAGGTTGGTCGCGCCCTGGTGGACTGGCTACGTCGCTCGTTGCTATTCTGAAGGTTCCCCAAATGAGAGCGGATGCAATCGTCTTCGGCATTGCCGGATCGCTGTTCGGCCTGATCATCGGCTGGGTGCTTGGCACCCAGAACGCCACTGGCGCGGCGCGGCAGGCCGCTCCGGTCGCCCAGACCGCACCCGCCGCAAGCGGAGCGCCGGCCGCCTCGCAAGCGGCGCCGCTCGACCAGACGCGCGTGCAGGCGCTGCAAACCGTCGCCGAGAAAGATCCCAAGAACATCGAGTCGCGGGTGCAACTCGGCAACATGTTCTTCGACGCCGAGCAGTACCCGCAGGCGATCACCTGGTACGAGCAGGCGATGGCTCTCAACCCTGCCGACGCCAATGTCTCCACCGACCTCGGCGTGGCGTACTACTACACCAATCAGCCCGACCGGGCGCTGGCCCAGTTCGAGAAGTCGCTGGCAGCCGACCCCAAGCACACCAAGACGCTGTTGAACGTCGGCATCGTCCGCGCCTTCGGCAAGAACGACCTGGCCGGCGCGGCGAAGGCGTGGGAAGAAGTCGTGGCCATCGCACCGGATTCCCCCGAAGGCCAGGCCGCCAAGAAGGGGCTCGAAGGCGTGAGAAACAGCGGAGCCGGGACCACCGGGAAATAACCCGTGGCGCGTTTCCTCCTCCTCTTCGTTCTGTTCTGGGTCATCGCCCGGCTGTTCTGGCGCTTCATCGACGGCGTGGTCAAGGGCGCCACCGTGCCGCCGGCCGGCGGCGCGCGCCGCGGCCAGGGCCCGTCGCCGGTCAAGATGCAACCGTGTCCCGTGTGCGGCACCTACGTCGTGCCGGGCAAGGCGATTAGCGCCGTCAGCCAGGGCGGCCCGGTGCATTTCTGCAGCGAGAAGTGCCGCAGCGAGTACGCCGCCCGATGAACGCCGAAGAGCAGGCGCGCGCCGACATCGTCGAGGTGGGCCGCCGGCTCTGGGAACGCGGCTATGTCGCGTCGAACGACGGCAACATCAGCATCCGGCTGGACGACCACCGCCTGATCACGACCCCGAAGAGCGTGTCGAAGGGCTTCATGTCTCCGGACATGATGGTGATCACCGATCTCGACGGCAAGCGAATCGCCGGCGAGCGCGAACCTTCATCGGAGTTGAAGATGCACCTCGAGGTGTATCGCAACCGCCCCGACGCGCGCGCGGTCGTGCATGCGCACCCGCCTACGGCCACCGGTTTCGCCGTTGCCGGCATCGCGCTGGATCGGGCGGTGCTGGCGGAAGTGATCACCACCCTTGGCAGCATTCCCATCGCCGAGTACGCCACGCCTTCGACCGAGGAGCTCCCGGCCGCCGTCCGCAAGTATGTGAAGGCGCACGACGGCCTGCTGCTGGCCAATCACGGCGCCCTGGCGCTGGCCGGCGACGTGATGTCGGCTTACTACCGGATGGAAACCATCGAGCACTTCGCCAAGATCAGCCTGGTGGCGCGCACGCTCGGGCGCGAGAACCTGCTGTCTCGCGGCGAGGTCGACCGCCTGCAGGGCCTGCGCGGCATGTACGGCATCGCCTCGCCGGCGCCGATCTGCACGGACGAGTCCAACCCGACGACCGCCGGGCAACTGGATTGCCAGGTGGTGCAGGCGCCCGACTCGAACGAGCGGCTGGTGCTCCACAACTTGCAGCCGCCGGCGACCGGCACGGATGGGGAAATTCGGCTAACATACCGCGAGCTGACTGCACTGATTGAAGACGCGGTCCGCCAACTTAAATAGGGCTTGGGACTTGGGACTTGAGGCTTGGGGACGAATGGGTTCTTCAAGCCCCAAGCCACAAGCCCCAGGTCACCTGGGAGGCAGTCAATGGGTGAAGCACTCGGCATGATCGAAACCAAGGGCCTGGTCGCGATGATTGAAGCGGCCGACGCCATGGTCAAGGCTGCCAAGGTGACGCTGGTCGGATGGGAGAAGATTGGCGCCGGCTACGTGACCGCGATCGTCCGCGGCGATGTCGCTGCCGTCAAGGCTGCCACCGATGCCGGCGCGGCCGCCGCCCGCCGGGTCGGCGAGCTGGTCTCGGTCCACGTGATTCCGCGTCCGCACGCCAATCTCGAAGACGTCCTGCCCATCGGCAAAGCCAACGCGAAGGGCTAGGCCGCAGATGACGCAGATGACACAGACGACGGGGGTCTAGGGCTGTGTTGCTTGCTCGCATCGTCGGCACCGTCGTCGCAACCCGGAAGGATCCGCGCCTGGTCAGCAGTAAGCTGCTGTTGGCCCGCGCTGTCGATCCGAAGGGCAAGGCCGAGGGCAACTACCTCGTCGCGATTGACACCGTCGATGCCGGCGTCGGTGAAACCGTCCTGATCGTCAGCGGCAGCTCGGCCCGCCTGGCGGCCGGCATGAAGGACGTGCCGGTCGATGCCGCGGTGGTCGGCATCGTCGACGCCGTCGACGTCGCCGAGTAACCCATGCAGCTTGCCCGCGTCATCGGGGACGTCGTCGCCACGCGCCGGGATCCCGGTTTTGCCGGCGCGACGCTGTTGCTCCTTCAACCCATTTCTGCTGACGGCAAGAACGTCGGGCGTCCGCTGGTCGCGGTCGATTCGGTCGGCGCCGGCGTCGGCGAGACGGTGTTCTTCGTCCGCGGCAAAGAGGCGAGCTTTCCGTTTCATCCGGTCGAAATGCCCGCCGATGCCGGCATCGTCGGCATCGTCGACCAGCCACAGACTTACACCGATTAACGACCGATGATTCTTGGCCGTGTCGTGGGCACCGTCGTGTCGAGCCAGAAGCGTCCGCAGTTCGCGGGCGCCAAGCTGCTGCTGGTGCAGCCGGAAACGCCGCAAGGCGTTGCCGCCGGCGCGACGCTCCTGGCCATAGATTCGGTTGGCGCCGGCGTGAGCGAGCGGGTCATTGTCGTGCTGGAAGGCCGCGCTGCCGGCGAGGCGCTGGGAAAGAAACTCGCTCCCGTTGACGCCGCGATTGTTGGTATCGTCGATCAGTTGGAGTTCGTCGAATGACGCCGTCGAAGACGCAGATGACGCAGAGTCAGAAGCCATGACGGATGACGAGATTCGATCGCTGGTCCGCGTCGCCATCCAGAAACACCTCGGCCCGCCTGCGGCCGCGGCGACGGCGCCGGCGGAGGGGGCGTCCGGCCTTGGTCGGACCGTGCCGGTCAGCATCAGCTTCGGCCGCTACGCACTGACGCGTGCGGAGGACGACACCATGTGCATCATCGAGCCGGCGGTGAAGTGCAACCACTGCGGCTACTGCCAGTGCCACGGGCACTAGAACCACCTTGAAACCAACCGTTCTCGTCACCCGAAAGCTGCCGTCCTCCGTCATCGCCCGCCTCGAAGAAGCGTTCGCCGTCGATCTCTACACCGGCAACGCTGCGATCTCCCGGGAGGAACTGGCGACGCGCATTGCCGGCAAGCACGCGCTGGTGTGCCTGCTGACCGACACCATCGACGCCGCCGTGCTGGATGCCGCCGGCCCGCAGTTGAAGGTCGTGGCCAACGTGGCCGTCGGCTACAACAACATCGACGTGCCGGCCTGCCGCGCGCGGGGCGTGGTCGTGACCAACACTCCCGACGTGCTGACCAACGCCTGCGCCGACTTCACGTGGGCGCTGATCCTGGCGGTGACCCGCCGGCTGGGCGAGGGCGAGCGGGTGGTCCGGGCCGGCGCGTGGCGTGGCTGGGCGCTGGATTACATGCTGGGGATGGAGCTGCGCGGCAAGCAGCTGGGCCTCGTCGGCCTCGGCCGCATTGGCCGCGCGGTGGCCGAGAAGGCGCCGGCGTTCGGCATGAGCGTGGCCTACACCACGCGCACGGCGGCAGACCTTCCGGGCGCGGCGCACATGCCGCTGGACCGGCTGCTGGCCACGTCCGACATCGTGTCGCTGCATTGCCCCATGACGCCTGAGACGAAGCACCTGATCGACCAGAAGGCGCTGACGAAGATGAAGCGTTCGGCGTACCTGATCAACACCTCGCGCGGGCCCGTGGTCGACGAAGGCGCGCTGGCCTGGGCGCTCAAGGAACGGCTGATCGCCGGTGCGGCGCTGGACGTCTACGAGAAGGAGCCGGAAATTCATCCGGGCCTGATGGCGCTCGAGAACGTTCTGTTGATCCCCCACCTGGCCAGCGCCACCACCGAGACCCGCACCGCGATGGCCGATCTCGCGGCGGCGAATGCCATTGCCGTGCTCAACGGCCAGCCGCCGCTGACGCCCGTGCCGTGACCAGGGCGAAGCAGCCGGGTCCCTACTTCAAGCCCGGCGCCGCGGTCGTCGAGCGCGTGATGCGCACCATCGCCCGCCAGATCGACGGCATGGAGCTGCCGGCGGTCGAGAAGATTTCACAGAGCCAGCAGGAAGCACCGTTCCAGGTCCTGATCTCGACCCTGCTCTCGGCCCGCACGCAGGATGCGACCACGCTGGCCGCGTCAACCCGGCTGTTCAAGAGGGCGCCCAACCCGCGGGCGGTTGCCGCCCTCAGCGTCAAGCAGATCGAGAAGCTGATCTATCCGGTCGGGTTCTATCGCAACAAGGCGATCTTCGTTCGGGAGGCCAGCAAGGCGCTGGTCGAGAAGTTCGGCGGTCGCGTGCCGTCGACACTGGAAGAACTGGTCACCCTGCCCGGTGTGGGGCGCAAGACCGCCAACCTGGTGATGATCCTGGCCTTCCGCAGCCAGGCCAACATTTGCGTTGATATCCACGTGCACCGGATCGCAAATCGGCTGGGCTGGGTGCAGACCCGTGATCCCGAGGAAACCGAGCAGGTGCTGTACCAGGTCATCCATCCGCGATGGTGGCCGGTCATCAACCTCTACCTCGTCACCTGGGGTCAGAACATCTGCCGCCCGGTGTATCCTCGGTGTGGCGATTGCGCCATCATTTCCGACTGCCAGCGCGTCGGTGTCGGGCGCGTGGGCAAGTCCAGGCGTGACGGACAGACCTGACGGTTTGTCCCTTACAGGAGGCAGATTGATGTCCGTTCGGATCCTGACGTTCGTTCTTGCCGGCGTACTGGCTGGCACCGTGGCCGCGGCCGCCCAGACTTCCCCGGCCAAGCCGGCCCCGGCCAAGGCGCCGGCCGCGAAGCCCGCGCAGACTTCTCCCGGCGCCGGACCCGTCGTGGTGGTCGAAACCGAGAAGGGCACCTTCGAGTTTGAAACCTACCCCAACGAGGCGCCCAAGACCGTGGCGCACATCCTCGGCCTGATCAACAAGCGCTTCTACAACGGCCAGCGCGTTCACCGTGTGGTGCCGGGGTTCGTCATCCAGATGGGCGATCCCGCCACCCGCGACATGACCAAGCAGGCGATGTGGGGCAGTGGCGGCAGCGGCAAGCCAATCGGCGTGGCCGAGATCTCGAAGACGCGAACGCACGTGCGCGGCGCCGTCGCGATGGCCCATGCCGGCGACGCCGCCAAGGCCGACAGCCAGTTCTATGTGACGCTGGCGGCGGTGCCGCGTCTCGACCCCGACTACACCGTGTTCGGGAAGGTGATCTCGGGCATGGACGTCGTGCTGAAGATCGCCCAGACCGATCGCATTGTCAGAGTAACCGTGCGCGGGGCAAAGTAGCGACCCCTTCGAGGTCGGGAAACCGCTCGACGAGCTCGGCCGGCATCGGCGCCGTCACGGGCTCGTCCAGCATTTTCTTGAGCGTGGTGGCGTTGGCCACGGCCTGCGCCGAGAAGTGGTTGTTCAGCAGCAGGTAGGCCTTCTTCGCGGCCTGTCCCGCCAGCTTCACCTTGGCGGCAATCGGCTCCAGTTCCTTCGTCGAATAGTAGTAGTTGTAGCGATCCTCGGCCTGGTCGTGATCCCACCATTTGGCGGCGTTACGGCCGTGCAGCCGCAGGTAGAAGATCTCGCTGTCGGCGGTGGACAGATCCTGGCGGATCGACGAGTCGAACTTTGGTTCGTCGATCTGCACCCACGCCGCGTGTCCCGCCGCCAGTACCGCGCGCGTGCCGGCGTCGTCGTCGCTCCACGACGCATGCCTCAGCTCGACCGCCAGCGAGTAGCCCGCGAAAGTCCGTAGCAGCCACTCGATGTAGCCCACCGCTTCGGCCGAGTGGTGAAAGCTCGGCGGGAACTGCGCGAGGATGGGGCCAAGCTTGCCGGCGGCCGCCAGCGGATCGATGCCGCCCTTGAATGCGTCGACATCGGCCTGTGAAATCGCGCTGGTATCGGTCGTCATCCCCGGATGCGTGAACTTCTGATACAGCTTGACCGTGAACTCGAAGGTGGCTGGCGTGCGCCTGGCCCAGCCCAGCGCGACGTTGGCTCTCGGCTGGCCGTAAAACGTGCTGTTGACCTCGACGACGTTGAAGCGCTCGGCGTAGAAGGCGAGCTCGTCGAAGCCCGGCTGGCGGTCTTCCGGCAGCGGATAGAAGATGCCGTTCCAGGTTCCGCGACCCGTCGGGTAGTTCCAGCCCGATGTCCCCACGCGCAGCGTCATAGAGCTAAAATAATAGGTTCGGGATGCTGACGATCAACGAGATATTCCACTCCATCCAGGGCGAGTCGACCCACGCGGGGCGGCCATGCGTGTTCGTACGCCTCACCGCGTGCGACCTGCGCTGCCGCTGGTGCGACACGCCCTATGCCTTCCACGAGGGGCGCAAGATGAGCGTGGACGAGGTGGTGGCCGATGTCGAGGCGCGCGGCTGCCCGGTGGTAGAGGTCACCGGCGGCGAGCCGCTCCTGCAGGCCGACGTCTATCCGTTGATGCAGCGTCTTCTTGATGCCGGCAAGACGGTGTTGATCGAAACCGGCGGGCATCGCAGCATCGCCCGGGTGCCGGCCGGTGTGGTCCGCATCATGGACGTGAAGTGTCCCGGGTCGGGCGAGGCCGAGAAGAACGACTGGTCGAACATGGCGCTGCTCACGCCCGCCGACGAGGTGAAGTTCGTGATCGCCGATCGCGCCGACTACGATTACGCGCGCGCCGTCGTGCAGCGCGAGCAGCTCACCGGCCGCGTGGCCGCCGTCTTGTTCTCGCCCGTTCACGGGGAGCTCGACGCGAAGCAGCTCGCCGAGTGGGTGATTGCCGACCGCCTCGAGGTGCGCGTCCAGTTGCAGATGCACAAGTACATCTGGAGCCCGCAGACTCGTGGCGTCTGACCCGAACCGGCCGGGAGCCGGGAGTCTGGAGTCGGGAATCACGCGGGCTGTGGTCCTGCTCAGTGGCGGTCTCGATTCCTACACCGCGGCGGCCGTCGCCAAGCGCGACGGGTTCATCCTGGACGCCCTCAGCATCAACTACGGCCAGCGGCACGCGCGCGAACTGGAGGCGTCGGTCGCGGTGGCGGCTGCGCTTGGCGTCGAGCGGCACCTCGAACTGGCGCTCGATCTCTCGCCGATTGGCGGCTCGTCGCTGACCTCGGCCGCGATCGCCGTGCCGAAAGACGAGGCCATCAACGCCGGCGTGATTCCGAATACCTACGTGCCGGCCCGCAACACCATCTTCCTGTCGCTGGCGCTCGGCTGGGCCGAAGTGCTGGGCGCCTCGGACCTGGTGATGGGCGTGAACGCGCTCGACTACTCGGGCTACCCCGACTGCCGGCCCGAGTTCATCCAGGCCTTCGAGCAGCTGGCCCGGCTCGCGACCAGGGCCGGCGTCGAAGGGCGCCGGCTGACGATTCACACCCCGCTCATCAGCTTGTCCAAGGCCGAGATCATCCGCCTGGGCCTGTCGATGGGGCTCGACTACGGCCTGACCCACAGTTGCTATGACCCGCCGCCTTCGGGTCGTCCGTGCGGCCACTGCGACAGTTGCCGCCTGCGCGCCGCCGGCTTTGCCGAAGCGGGTGCAGCCGACCCGCTGGTCGCGGCGGCGGGCTGATACCATTCGCTGCTGACTATCGTGGCCCAGCCGCTTCGCCGCCAGATTCTGACCGTCATCCTGATTCTCACCGTTGTGGGGTACAGCGCCATTGGCTACGGCGCATACCTGACCTACACCGAGCACGTCCGGCAGTTGGCGGCCGAGACCGGAACCATGGCGGCGACGGTCGAGGTCTACGTCAACCAGAACCTCGAAACGGCGGACGCCGTGGCGGCGACCGCGTCGCGACACCCAAGCATGCGCGCCCTGGATCCGCGGGCCGCCATGGAAGTGTTGCTGCCGCTGGTTGGCGGCCGCAACCGGCTGCTGAACAACGCGTTGATGGCCGGGAGCGACGGACGGGTCGTGGCCTGGGCGCGACCGCCCGATCCGCGGGTCGAAGGGCTGGTCGATTCGGCGTGGCTGGCTTCGGTGGCCGCTACTGCCGAGGCCAGGGTCAGCCCAATGCTGGGCGGGCCGGGCGATGCGGCTCATGCCATCGTGCTGGCGTACCCGATCACCGCTCTCGACAATCAGGTGGTCGGCGTGATCGGCCTGTCGGTTCACCTCGAGGCGATCGAGCAGATCCTCAGATCCATCCCGTTGCCGGCCGGGTCGGTGGTGACCCTCACTGATCAGAACAGCGTGGTGGTGGCCCGCAGCCTCGACTCGGCGCTTTACATCGGCCGGCCGATTGCCACCGCCGGATCAGCCCTCGATCCTGCCGATGTGCCGGCCACCGTGGTCCGCACCGGCGTCGACGGCGTTGAACGCGTCTTCGGCAATTCCGTCGTCGATCGCGGCCCCTGGCTGGCCAGCGTCGGCATCCCCGTCAGCGTCGCGCGCGCGAGGACGGCGCCGATCTTCCGGCGCAACCTCGCCGTTGCCCTCGTTTCCACGCTGGTGATCTTCGCGGTCACGTTCATCTTCGGCCGGCAGTGGCTGAAGGCGTTCGACCACCTCGACGAGACCGCCCGGCGCGTCAGCCGCGGCGACCTGTCGCCCCTCGAGTCGCGGCCGATGCCGACCGCCGAGATGGCGCACCTGCAGCAGACCGTCAGCAACATGATCACCAACCTGCAGGGCGCCCGGGAGTCGATTGCCGCGCAGGTGGACGACGAGCGGCGCATGCGGGAAGAAGTGCAGTCGCTGCAACAGCAGGTGATCCGGCAGGAACGCCTGGCGGCGATCGGCGTGCTGGTGTCCGGTGTTGCGCACGAGCTGAACAACCCGCTGCAGGCAATTCTCGGCTTCTCCGAACTGCTGCAGATGCAAAAGGACATGCCCGAGTCGGCGCGTGCCGACCTGACGCTGATCCAGAAGGAGAGCACGCGCGCCAGCGCGATCATCCGCAACCTGTCGCGGTTCGGCCGCCAGATGTCGGAGCCGACGCCGGTCAAGCTGCGCGACGTGGTGGCATCGGTCATGGAACTCCGCCAGCGCAAGCTCGAGGAGTTGAACATCCGGGTCGACGTGGACGAGAAGTCGGTGGCGCTGGTGATGGCGATCTTCACCGAGCTGCAGCAGGTGCTGCTCAACTTCGCGATTAACGCCGAGCAGGCCATCGTCCACGGCGCCGGCGCGCGGCGGCAGATCGTGATTCGCACCGGCGATCGCGACGGCTGGGCCTGGCTCGAGGTGGAAGACTCCGGCGCCGGCGTGGCGCCCGAGGACGAGGCCAAGCTGTTTCAGCCGTTCCACACCACCAAGCCGGTCGGCGAGGGCACTGGCCTTGGCCTGTCGGTCAGCTACGACATCATCCGCACCTACGGCGGCCGCATCGGCTATCGGCGCGCGCCCGCCGGCGGCGCCGTCTTCTTCTTCGAACTGCCCATCGTCAAGGACGAGAGTTAACTCTTCACTCCCATGACCACCCGCCTCTACTACACCGAACCCTACCGCACCGAATTCGACGCGACCGTCACCGCCGTCGACGTCGTTGACGGCCGTCCCTGCGTCACGCTCGACCAGACGGCGTTCTATCCGACCTCGGGAGGCCAGCCGTTCGACACCGGCACGCTCGGCGGCGCCGCGGTCAGCGACGTCATCGACCGCGAGGACGGCACCATCGCCCACGTCACGGCCGCGTCGTTGCGGGTGGGCGAGGTCGTGCAGGGGGTCGTCGATTGGGCGCGCCGGTTCGACCACATGCAGCAGCACACCGGCCAGCACGTGCTGTCGGCGGCATTCGACCGCCTGTTTGGCGTCCGCACCGAGAGCTTTCACATGGGCACCGTGTCGGCAACGATCGACCTGGCCCGGGAGGTCAGCGCGATCGAAGTGGCGAAGGCCGAAGACGAGGCCAATCGCATTGTCTGGGAGGACCGCCCGGTCGCCATCCGTTTTGCGACCGCCGAAGAGGCGGCGGCGATGCCGCTTCGGAAAGAGCCGGCTCGCACCGGGGCGCTGCGGTTGATCGAAGTCGAGGATTTCGACTTGTCCGCGTGCGGCGGCACGCATGTGGCGCGGACCGGCGCCATTGGCGTGATCGCCATCGGTGGCTGGGAGAAGTTCCGCGGCGGTTCGCGGGTCGAGTTCCTGTGCGGCGGCCGTGCCCTCACGCGCTTCCGCATGTGGCGCGACTCCCTGGCGGCGACCCAGAAGTTCCTGTCCGTGGCGCCGGAGGAGATGGCGGCGGCCGTGGAGCGGATGCAGGCCGACAGCAAGGCCCGGCAGCGAACGTTGCGCGGGTTCCAGGAGAAGCTTGCGACTCACGAAGCTCACGCGCTACTGGAGAAGGCGACGCGGGCCGGCGAGCATCTCGTCCTGATCGAAACCCTTGACGGCTGGGATGCGCAGGGGCTGAAGGCCATTGCCGTGGCTGCCGCGGCCGCCCAGCCGAATGCCGTCGTCGCCCTCTTCTCGGCGGCGACTCCGGCACTGGTCGTGATCGCGCGCGGCAGTGCCGCAACGGCAGATGCCGGCGCGCTGCTCAAGGGACTAGTCGCCGAGTTCGGCGGCAAGGGCGGCGGCAAGCCCGACCTTGCGCAAGGCGGCGGGCTGGCGGGCTCGGCCGTGCAACTCAAGTCGGCCATCAGCACGCTGCTGGGTGTGCCAGCGGTATAATCGCCGCGCATTCGACCCGTAACGGGTGCTGCAACAATCCCGGAGGCAACTCATGCACGCTTCTCCTGCCGTCGCGCGCCGCGCGGCCGCCGTCGTCGTCCTGATCGCCGTGTCGTCGTGGGGCAGCCTGACCGGGCCGTCGGCCCAGGCCCAGCAGGCCGCGCCGCGACCCATGACGTTCCTCGACATGCAGCAGCTGCGCCAGGCCTCCGCCCTGACGCCGAGCCCGGACGGCCAATGGCTGCTCTACACGCTGTCGTCGCCCGATTGGAAAGAAGCGAAGCGCCAGACCGACCTCTACCTGGTGTCGACGCAGCAGGGACTGCCGTCGACGAAGCAGCTGACTTTCACGAAGGAAAAGAACGAGACGAGGCCGGCGTGGTCGCGCGACGGCCGTTTCTTCGTGTTCCTGTCGAACCGCGAAGCGCCCGCCAACGCCGAGTCGCGCAACCAGTTGTACCTGATGCGCCCCGACGGCGGCGAGGCACGCCGCATCTCCGACACCAAGGAAGGGGTCGCCGATTTCGCGTTCAGCAAGGACGGGCGCTGGCTCGCTTACCGGACCGGCAAGTCAGGCGAGGAGCAGCTGTTCCGGCTGCCGGCCGGCGAGCTCGACACGGCGGTGGCCGAGCAGATCACGAAACATCCGACCGGCGTGGAGAGCTGGGAGTGGGCCCCGGACGGGCTGCGAATCTACTTCGTGACCCCGGACCAGATTGACGCCGACGAGAAGCTGCGGCGCGACAAGAAGTTCACCGTCAACATCCGCAATCCGGAAACGCCGGTCTCGAGCCTGTGGGCGCTCGACCTCGAACCGGGCACGACGAAGCGGCTCACCGACGGCGCCTATTCGGCCGATGACGTCAGGATCTCGAAGGACGGCAAGTGGGTCGGCTTCCGCGGCAAGTCGAAGGAGCGCTACAAGCGCGGCATCACGTCCGAGAACATCTACGCCGACCTTTACCTGCTAGAAGTAGCCACCGGCCATATCGAGCGGCTGACCGAGAACGCAGAAGTCGGCGAGAGCGCGCTCAGCTTCTCGCCCGACAGCCAGAAGGTCGCCTTTTCGGGTCCGGATGACCTGAAGACCTACGGCATGAGCAACGCCCGGGTCTACGTGCGCGCCGTCACGGAACGCGGGCAGCCGTTCCGCAAGCTTGGCGAGACCTTTGACGGCGACGTGTCGGTTGGTTTCTGGGCGAAGGACAGCAGCACCATTTACTTCAACGAGGGCATCCGCGCCACCAACCAGATTGTCGCGCTCGACGTGCAGCGCAACACGGTGCGGCCGCTGACCGAGGAGAAGGCGAGCGTCGCGATCGAGCAGGACCAGGACACCGGCGTGCTCCTGATCAACTACTCCGACGGCACGACCCCGGCGACCGTCTACACGGTGGGCGCCGTGGCCGACGCCAGCACCCGCTCGACGTGGCGGCAGCTCACCGACCCCAATCCCCAGGTCCGCGGCTTCGCGCTGGGGCAGCAGGAAGAGATCGCCTGGAAGTCGAAGGACGGCACCATGGTGGGCGGCGTGCTCGTGAAGCCGGTGGGCTATCGGGCGGGCCAGCGTTATCCGCTGATCGTCGCCATCCACGGCGGTCCGGCGTCTGCCGACGTGCTGTCGTTCAACGGCGGCTACGGTTCGCAGGTCTACGCCGGCGCCGGCTACGTCGTGCTGCGGCCGAACTACCGCGGGTCCACCAATTACGGCATCAAGCTCAAGACCGGCATCGTCGGCAACTACATGGCGCCCGGCTACGACGACATCATGGCGGGCGTCGATCACCTGATCGCGCAGGGCATTGCCGACCCCGATCGCATGGGGGCGCTCGGCTGGAGCGCCGGCGGCCACTGGTCCAACTGGATCCTGACCCACACCGATCGCTTCAAGGCGATCAGCACCGGCGCCGGCACCATGAACTGGATCTCGATGTACGCGCAGAGCGACGTGCAGCGCAACCGCCAGTACTACCTGGGCGACAAGCTGCCCTACGACGACTTCGACGCCTACTGGAACCAGTCGCCGCTGAAATACATCAAGAACGCCAGGACGCCGACCATGATCCACGTCGTCGAAGGCGATCCGCGGGTGCCGAGTCCGCAGTCGGTTGAACTGCACATGGCGCTCAAGCAGCTCGGCGTGACCACCGAGTTGTACATGTATCCCGGCAACACCCACGGCATTCCCGACCCGCGCAACCAGCTGGTGAAGTCGGTCAGCGAGATGGCCTGGATGGACTTCTACGTGCGAGGGATGGGACAGAAGTTCTCGTGGCGTGACGTGCTGAAGACCCTGGAAGACGAGGCTGCCGCACCAAAGGTGTTGAGCGAAGCCGGCGCCAAACGCTGACCGCGGAACTGATATCGTTTGGAGATGCAAGCTCTTCTCGAGAAGCTCCAGATTGAATCGCTGAACCCTGGCGCCTGTACCGGCCCCGACGGCTGGATTGCCGAGCCCGACGGCCACAAGCTGACGTCGTTCAACCCCGCCACCGGCGAGGCCATTGCCGCGGTGATGCTGTGCAGCACCGGTGCCTACGACCGCGTCGCCGCGGCCGCCACCGAGGCGTTTCGCGCCTGGCGCGAGGTGCCTGCGCCCAAGCGTGGCGAAGTCGTCCGCGACCTCGGCGAGGCGCTGCGCGAACTGAAGGAACCGCTGGGGGACCTCGTCTCGCTCGAGATGGGGAAGATCCGCGCCGAGGGTCACGGCGAAGTCCAGGAAATGATCGATATCTGCGAGTTCGCCACCGGGCTGTCGCGGCAGCTCTACGGCTTGACCATCGCGTCGGAACGGCCTGGCCACCGCATGATGGAACAGTGGCACCCGCTCGGGCCGGTTGGCGTGATCTCGGCGTTCAACTTCCCGGTGGCGGTGTGGTCATGGAACGCGGCGATCGCAGCCGTCTGCGGCGACACGGTGATCTGGAAGCCGGCGGAGCCGGCGCCGCTCACGGCCGTCGCCGTGCAACACATCGCCAACCGGGTAATGGCCGACCACGGCCTGACGGGTATTTTCACGCTCGCAGCCGGGTCCGGACGCATCGTCGGCGAAGCCATGCTGAACGACCCCCGGTTGCCGCTGGTGTCGTTCACCGGCTCGACGGCGATTGGGCGGCACGTCGCCGGCACGGTTGCAGGACGCTTTGGCCGGACCATCCTCGAGCTGGGCGGCAACAACGCGATCATCGTCGCCGAGGATGCCAATCTCGAGATGGCCGTGCGCGCCATCCTGTTCGGCGCGGTCGGCACGGCGGGGCAGCGCTGCACGTCAACCCGCCGCATCATCGCCCACAAGGCCATCTTGCCGGCCCTGACGGAGCGTCTGTTGAAGGCCTACTCGCAGGTGCGCATCGGCAACCCGCTTGAGACCGGCACGTTGATGGGACCCCTCGTCACCGCCAAGGCGCTGACCGACATGGACGCGGCCATCACGCAAGCGGTGGCTGAAGGCGGCACAGTGCTGTGCGGCAACAAGCGCCGGCCCGATCTTGGACCGCAGTTCGTCGAGCCCACCATCATCCGGATGCCGGCTCAGTCCGCCGTTGTCCAGCAAGAGACGTTCGCGCCCATCCTCTACCTGCTTGAATACGAGCGGTTCGAGGATGCGCTGGCGATGCACAACGGCGTGCCGCAAGGCCTGTCGAGTGCCGTCTTTACCGAGAGCATGCGCCGAGCCGAGGAGTTCCTGTCACCGCGAGGCTCGGACTGCGGCATTGCCAATGTCAATATCGGCACGTCAGGCGCCGAGATCGGCGGCGCCTTTGGTGGCGAGAAAGAAACCGGCGGCGGCCGCGAGTCGGGGTCCGACGCGTGGAAGGCCTACATGCGCCGGCAGACCAACACCGTGAACTGGTCCACGGCGCTGCCGCTGGCGCAGGGGATCACCTTCGGCGATTAGCCGAAGGGAGCAAGCGCCAGGAGCGTCTATTTCGGGGCCATTCGCAACGAGCCGTCCAGGCGAATCACCTCGCCATTCAGCATCTCGTTCTCGATGATGTGGCGCACCAGCGCCCCGTACTCGGCCGGTCGGCCCAGCCGCGATGGGAACGGCACCTGCTGTCCTAACGACACGCGGGCGGCCTCGGGCAGCGACGCCAGCAGCGGCGTGTCGAAGATGCCCGGTGCGATCGTGACCACGCGAATGCCCAACTGCGCGAACTCGCGCGCGATTGGCAGCGTCATGCTGACGATGGCGCCCTTCGACGCGGCGTAGGCGGGCTGGCCGATCTGGCCGTCGTAGGCGGCAATCGACGCGGTGTTGACGATGACACCGCGCTCGCCGGTGCTGTCGGGTGTGTTCTGCGAGATGACGGCAGCGGCCAGGCGGATCACGTTGAACGTGCCCACCGCGTTGATTCGCAGCGTCTTCTCGAACAGGTCGAGCGCGTGCGGGCCGTTGCGGCCCAGCACCTTGGCGGCCGGGCCAATGCCGGCGGCATTGACGACGCCGTGGAGGCCGCCGAAGGCCGTCACCGCGAGCTGGACCGCGGCCTTGACCTGTTCTTCGCTGGTCACGTCGGCCTGCGCGAACTTCACATTGGCGCCGAGGGCCTGTTCAGCCGCCGCGCCGGTCTCGGCGTTGACATCAAGAAGGACGGCGTGTCCACCGCCGGCGAGAATTGCCTCGGCCGAGGCCCGGCCCAGGCCAGAGGCGCCGCCGGTGACAATGAAGGTCTTTCCGGAAATATTCATGAGGGCTCCAAACGGCCGCCCATAAAGGGCGGCCCTACGAGATCGTAGCGTAGAATTGAAGGATTCATGACCTCCTACGACAAGCACTACTACGACGGCGCCTGGCAGGCCTCGGCCGGCGCTGAAAGCATCCCCGTCATTTCGTCGGCGACCGAAGCGGAAGTCGCCCGCGTGCCGCGTGGCACCACTGGCGACGTGGATCAGGCCGTCAAGGCGGCGCGCCGCGGGTTCGAGGCCTGGAGCCGCGTGCCGGTTGAAGATCGCGCGCAGTGGCTCGAGAAGCTGGCGACTGCCATGAAGACGCGCGTGCCGCAACTGGCCGAGGCGATCTCGCACGAGGTCGGCACCTCGCTCGGCTACGCCACCAAGGTCCAGGTCGAGTTCCCGATCATGATGATCGGCATGAACGCCAAGTTCCTGCGCGAGGCCAGGCTCGAGGAGGAACTGGGTAACTCCCTGATCATCAAGGAGCCCATCGGCGTCGTCGGCTGCATCACCCCGTGGAATTACCCGCTCCACCAGATCGTCTGCAAGATCGCGCCGGCGCTCGCCGCCGGCTGCACGGTGGTGCTGAAGCCGGCGGAGATGGCGCCGCTCAGTGCCTTCATGCTGGCCGAGGCGGCGCACGAGATCGGCCTGCCGGCCGGCGTCCTCAATATCGTCTCCGGTTCCGGCCGCGTGGTGGGCGAGGCGATCGTTGCCCACCCGGATGTGGACATGGTGAGCTTCACCGGATCGCTGCAGGCCGGCCGGCGCATTGCGTCGGTCGCCGGCGACGGCATCAAGAAGGTGTGTCTCGAACTTGGCGGCAAGTCGGCGTTCGTCGTCCTGGACGATGCGCCGTTTGACAAGGCGATTGCCGCCGGCGTGAACAACTGCATGCAGAACTCTGGTCAGACCTGCTCGGCGTGGACGCGCATGCTGGTGCCGCGTTCGCGTCACGATGAAGCGGTGGAACTCGCCAAGGCGCAGCTCGCGAAGCTCACGCTCGGCGATCCGTTCGACAAGAACACCCGGCTGGGACCGCTGGCCTCTGCCGGTCAGCGCGACAGCGTGCTCGGCTTCATCGAGCAGGGCAAGAAAGAAGGCGCCACGCTGGTGGCTGGCGGCGGCCGGCCGGCCGAACTCGCAACCGGCTTCTACGTCGAGCCGACCATCTTCGCGAACGTCGATAACAAGATGGCGATCGCGCAGGAGGAGATCTTCGGACCCGTGCTGGCGATCATCCCGTACGACACCGAGGCCGACGCCGTCGCCATCGCCAACGACTCGCCGTACGGGTTGGCCGGCGGCGTATGGGCGGGCACTCCCGAGCGCGCCCTGAACGTGGCGAAGCAGTTGCGCACCGGCCAGGTCGACATCAACGGCGGCCGCTTCAACGCGCTGGCGCCGTTTGGCGGTTACAAGAAGTCGGGCATTGGCCGCGAGATTGGACCGCTCGCGCTCGAAGAGTTCTTTCAGTTGAAATCCATTCAGCGCTGACGGCAGACACGGAATGTTCGCATTTCTTGCGGGAATCGCGGCGGGCCTGTTGCATGTCGTCTCCGGGCCCGATCACCTGGCGGCGGTGGCGCCGCTGGCGTCGGATCGCGACCGCGGCCAGTGGCTGACGGGGCTGCAGTGGGGTATCGGTCACACCATGGGCGTGCTGCTGATCGCCGCCCTCCTCCTGTTGTTCAAGGAGCAACTGCCGCTTGACGCGGTGTCAGCCTACAGCGAGCGGATTGTCGGCGCCTCTCTGATCGTGATTGGCGCCTGGGGCTTGCGCCGTGCCTGGGTGCTGAAGTGCTCGAGTGCCGGGGTGCTGAGGTGCCAGGATGCTGAGGTCCACTCTCACACCCACGCCGGTGCGTCGTTTTCGATGGGCACCATTCACGGCCTGGCCGGCAGCTCGCACTTGTTCGGCGTGCTCCCCGCCCTGGCCTTTCCATCGCGCGCCGCTTCGGTGTTGTATCTTGCCGGGTTTGGCCTGGGCGCCATTGCCGGCATGACGGCCTTTTCAGCGGCAGTTGGCCTGCTGTCTACGAAACTCGATCGCCGTTCACGCCGCTATAGCGGCGTGCTCTACGCTTCGTCTGCCATGGCGCTGGTGGTGGGCGGCGTCTGGCTGGTTGGGCAGTGATGCCAAGCTTCAACGCGGCGACCGCGGGCAAGCAGCTGCCGGGAGTCGTGGCAGCGTTCATCGTGATGCTGGCCGGCTTCTGGCTGGCCGATCTCATCGGCCAGGCCATTCTCTCGGCGCAGGGATTGACCGGGAGCAGCCCGGTGTCGGGCGTGCCGGTGGCCATCGTCCTGGGACTGTTGCTGCGCAATACCTTGCCGCTGCCGGCGTCCCTCTCGCCGGGCCTCAAGTTTGCGACCACGACGGTTCTTCGCGCGGGCATCGTGCTGGTCGGCATCCGGCTCAGCCTGTTCGATGTCCTGAAGCTGGGGCTTGCCGGCCTGCCGGTCGTGCTGGCCGCGATCACCACCGGCTTGCTGTTCGTGACGTGGATCAACAAGAAGCTCGGCTTGCCACCGCGGCTCGGCACGCTGGTCGCCGCCGGCACCAGCATCTGCGGCGTGACCGCGATTGTCTCGGTGGCGCCGGCGATCGAGGCCGATGAACGCGAAGTGGCGTACGCCGTAGCCAACGTCGTCGCGTTCGGGCTGTTCGGGATGCTGGTCTATCCCTATCTGGCGCATTCGCTGCTGACGTCGTCCGAAACCATCGGGCTGTTTCTCGGCACCGCCATTCACGACACCTCGCAGGTGGTCGGCGCCGCGCTGACCTACAAGCAGGTTTACGAGGATGATGTGGTGCTGCGGGTCGCAACGGTCACCAAGCTGACGCGCAATATCTTCCTGGCCGCCGTTATCCCGTTGCTGACCTGGATGCACATCCGCTCGACCGAGGCGGCACTGGGCGGCGTGAAGACGAAGACCAGGTGGACCGCGCTGATCCCAGGCTTCGTGATTGGCTTCGTGGCGATGGCGGTGGTCCGCTCGGCGGGAGACGCCACGCTTGGATCCGGCGGCGCCGCCTTCGGGGTGTGGAGCGCGGACGCGTGGGCCTCGATCACCAAGCAACTCGGCGACTACTGGGCGTCGCAAGTCCTGCTGGGCACCGCGATGGCGGCCGTTGGCCTGAACACCAACTTCGCGGTGTTCAAGGGCGTGGGCATGAAGCCGTTCGCGGTCGGCATGGCCGGCGCCCTTGCGGTTGGCTCAGTCGGAATGCTGATGGCCGTGATCTTCGGCCGCTTCGTGCATCTGTAAGAGTCAGCCGAGGACACCGAGGACACTGAGTAATTCCTTCTAAACGCGCGTGGGCTGGTTCGAAGCCAGGCCGCATTTTGAAGGACTGACTCTGAGTCCTTTGTTTCCTCTGTGGCCAGTTAGTCGGCGGCGATCGAATAGACCCGGCCGCTCGGGTCCTCGTGCACGAGGCGCAACTCCGGGAACTGCGCCAGTCGCGGTTCGACGATGGCCCACTCCTCTGGTGAATACAGCTCGCGGTGGACGACGACGTAGGTGACGCCGATCTCCCGCAGTTTCGCAATACTGGTCTCGTCAGGGAACCGCCGCATCTCCAGGTACAACTGATCGTGGAACGGCGCGCGGAAGCCGCTGTAGCCGTGCACCGTCTTCTGCCAGTGCAGCATCGAATGCAGCATGGTCATGGTCTGGAAGCGCTCGAACTGCCCTGAGTTGCGCGGATTCGGCAGCGGCACCTCGGCAACCACGAACGGCGCCGGCTGGGTCGCCAGCCAGCGATCCACCGCCGGGGCCGGCACGGAGTAGTCCACGCCCTGGAAGGGATAGGCGGAGAACTCGCCCAGCAGCATCACACCGACGATCACACCGGCCGCTCGCTGCGACAGCGTCGTCAGGCGGCCGACGAGGCGCTCGAAACCGGCGCCCGCCAGCACCGCGAGACAGAGCATGGTGAGGATCATGAAGCGCGACGGTGCGCGAATGAAGTTCATGCCCGGCCACGAATAGACCCAGGGCCAGAGGCTGAGCGGGCCGTCGATGAACAGCAGCACGCTAACCACGGCGACAGTTCCGAAGTAGATCACGTGGCGCTGACGTTCCCGCCCGCCGCCGGGTAGAAACGCCAGCAGCGCCAGCAGCACCGGCAGAACGCCAGGGAACAGGTAGGCATCGGCCAACTCGTGGAACTTGACCTCAGACAGCAGCGAGAGCATCCACTGGTGGACGTGCGAGGGCGACGCCAGGTAACTTTCGGGCGTGACCGTCCAGTTCTCGAGCGATCGCCGGAGGCCCATCTCCTGCTGCACCCGGCGGTATGGCAGCACCATCAGGCCGACCGGAATCATCAGCAAGCCGCCCGTGACGCCGACGTCCCGCACCCGCTTCAGCAGCGCCAGCGGCTCGCCGAGCAGCAGCCGGTAGAGGGCCATCGCCAGGCCCGCTACGCCGAGGAAGATGGCGCCATGACCGCCGCACAGGACCTGCAGCACGCCGAAGGCAATCGCGATCCGGAGGTCGCGGGCGCGGCCGGTGTCGAAGTACGTGTGCAGGTAAGCGAGAGCGAACGGAATCCACTGCATGGCCACCAGGTGGATTTGGCTCATGCGGAAGAAGCGCGCCGGCGCGAACGCGAAGACCAGGCCGGCCACCACGCCGCCGATTGGGCCGATCCCGACCCGCCGGGCCAGCAGGTAAGCCCCCAGCCCCGACAGCAGGCATGACGTCATGGCCACCAGATTCATGGCCAGCACCCCATCCCCGGTCGCCCAGATGATCGGGGCCGCAATCAGCGCGCTGCCAATCAGGTTCTCTGAATACGCCAGCGTGTTGGGCAGCGGGTAATAGATGTTGGCGTCGAAGATGGCGAACGGGTTAGTGATGAAGGCGTGCGCGTCCCAGGCCAACGTCCAGATGAACAAGTGTGTGTCTGGCGCGTCGAGGAGCACGCGCGAAGCCGGGTGCAGCGACCATGGCGCCGCCATTGCCACCGTGAGCGCCGCAAACAGCAGCGTGAGCAGGACGGCGCGCTTCACGGCAGGAAGCTGGGGTGCTTGAACTCCACGAGCTTGAGCAGCGCCCGGTCGATGGCGGCGTCGATCTCGCGCGCCGGCACGCGGAAGCCGTTGACCATGAAGGCGAATACCAGGGGCTCGCCCTCGGTAGTGACGATGTAACCGGCCAGGGAGCGGACCTGGGACATCGAACCGGTCTTGGCCCACACCCGGGCGGAACCCGGCGTGCCGACCAGGCGTTGGGCCAGGCTGCCGCTGACCCCGGCCACCGGCAACGAGGAGCGGAAAATCTCGGACAGCGCCGGGTTGAGCCAGGCGTACGTCAGGACGCTAATCAACGCATCCGGCGTGAGGTAGTCATAGCGCGACAGTCCCGAACCATCCCTGGCCAGGTAATAGTCGGTCGAGATGCCCCATGCGCGCAGCGTGTCGGTCAGCACCTTCAGGCCACCCTCGCTCGTCGCCGGTGCGCCCGCCGGCGACAGCGACCGGAGCAGCGTCTCGGCGTAGAGGTTGCGGCTCCACTTGTTGGTCACGTCGATGATTTCGAACAACGACGCCGATCGATCCTCCAGCAGCAGCGTGGCCTTCGACATGTCCGGCGGAAAGGGCAAGGCGTCGATGTCGGCCGGTTCGCCGCCGGTGACAATGCCGTGGCGGAGCAGCGCCTCGCGCAGCGCGTTCACGTAGAACACGGTGGGATTGGGCACCGCGGCGGTTTCTCGCAGCGGCGCCGCCCCCAGTGCGACCTGCCCACGCAGCTTCAGCACCGCCGTTCCGGGTTCGCGCTCGAGCGAGACACGGCTGATCTCGCCTGGGCCCGCCGTGACGACGTCGCGATCCAGGATCAGCCCGCTGCCGGGCGGCGACACGGTGATGATGGCGAGGCTGCCGGGTTCCATGCCCGGGCCGATCGTCAGCTCCACCTGGTTCTCGTTGTATTGCAGCGCGCCGACCGGGGCGCCGTAGCCGAAGGCGAAATCGTCCCAGGCCCAGCCCAGGCCCCACCCGGGCTCGGCAAACGCATTGTCGTCGCCAATCAGCCGGCCATTGACCGCCTTCAGGCCGGCCGCGGCGAGTTGTCGTGCCCACTCGTCGAAGGCTCCCCACCGCAACTGGTGGCGGGGATTGATCGACGGGTCGCCGTTCGAGGCGACGATCAAGTCGCCCTCGAGGTGTCCGTCGGCGATCGGGCCGGTGGCGAACAGCTGCGTCTTGTAGCGATAGTCCCAGCCGAGCCGCTCGGCCGCCACCGCCGTGGTCAGCAGCTTCTGGTTCGAGGCCGGCACCTGCAGGCGGAACGAGTTGACGCTGTAGAGCGTCTCGCCACGCTTCAGTGAGTGCACCGCCACCGACCACAGGCCGTGATCGACGGTTCTTTCGGTGAAGATGGCCCGCAGGTCGCGCCGCAGCTGCTCGTGGTGATCGGGTTTACTGATGAGCTCGCTGAGGGTCGGCGGCTCTGGCGGCTCAGGCTTGCGAACCAGAGCGCAGGCGGGCAGGAGCAGGAGCACGGTTGCCGCCACCGCCGCGGCTGCAAACGTGCTCCGTTCCCTCACTTCTTGTCGGCCCCTTCGGCGGCGGCCGGTGCCGGCGCCGGTGGCATGACTACCACGTCGAACGCCTGCATGGCCGCTTCCATCGACGCCTGGTCGATCTTCGCGACCACGGCTTCGCCGTCGCGCGAGCCGAACGCGGTGTCGCCGACCTGGCCAAACCGCACCCGCTCGAACTTGCCATCGTCGTAGCTGGCGCTCACGACCAGGGCGGGCTTGTCGAGGCCGGTCCTGGTCCGCGCAGCGACGAACGATTCGGCCTTGAGCGCCACCAGCTTGCTCAACAGGTCGGACATGGCCACGGCGTCGGCGGTGTGCGAGGCACCGCCCACCCGCGTCACCTTCCACGACTCGCCGTCACCCGGCTTCTCGGGTGTCACCTTCTCGAACTCGTAGGTCTTGACGCCGCCGGGCGTGTCGAGCACCGCCCGCAGCCTGTCGACGTAGAAGGCACGCAGCTCGAACAGTTCCTTCTTGCGATAGTCGTCGAACGGCTTGAGCAGGTCGGCCTGCAGCGTGGTGTCGACGGTGAACACCAGCGGCCGCGAGGCATCGCGCGCGTAGGTCTGTTCGTTCTCGGTCTTGCCGACCTCGAGCACGGTCTTGGCGCTGCCGGCGCCGACGGTAATGGTCATGACCGGCTGGTCGAGCCCGTACTTCGCCAGGTCGTTGCCCTCGCTCTCGAGCAGCTTCGACATGTTCGAGGTCGACAACCGCGTGAGCAGGCCTTCGACGGCGCTGTAATCGCTGCGCGACGCCACCGGCGCGGTGACCTGCCACTCGCTGCCGTTGCGCGTCAGCGTCATGGTGTTGCCGCCGCGGACGAGCGTAACGGCGTCGGCCTTCTCGCGATCGAACTTCAGGATCTTCTTGTCGCGCAGGTCGAACGGCGTGCGGTTGAAGTTGGTTTCCTGGAACGACGAGACCAGGAACACCGCCTTCTCACCGTTCTTCTGCGCGTAGATTTCGCCCTGCGTCGGGTTCTTTCGTCCCAGCTTCAGCGAACCGCTGACACCGGTGCCCTTGAACTCGACCACGATCGGCGGTTCGGCCAGGCCGAAGGGCGCCAGGTCGCCCGGGTTTTCGTCGAGCACGCGGACCAGTTCGAGGTTGACCAGTGCCTGCGCCAGGCTGACCGCCTCGGCCGGATCGGCCTCGGTCTGCACCGGCTCGATCATCGTCCAGCCGCTGTCGGACTTGCGCAGCAGGCTCGTTTCGCCGTTGTAGGTCAGCTTGACCTCGTTGATGGCGTCGGCCTCCAGCGAGTAGACCTTCTCCTTGGCCGGGCCGCCGTCAATGCCCGGCTCGGGACGCTTCGAGTCGACGAAGTAGATGTAGCCGCCGAGCCCCGCCAGCACGACGACCAGGACCAGTGTGGATGTCAGGCCGCGCATGGCCGGGTTACCTCCTCCGCCACCAGGTGTAAATTCCCGACGCGAAGACGATGCCGGGGATGATCAACAGGCTGAGCAGCATGATCCGCTGCTGCTGGTCGGCGGTCAGGGTAAGCCGCCGGTCTTCGGGCTCGCGGGCGCGAATGCCGATCAGGTCTTCGCGCTGGCCGAGCCAGTTCACGACGTTGACGAACAGGTCGCTGTTGCCGGGAATGCCGACGGCGAAGTTGGCCGCAAAGTCGGAGTCGCCGATGGCGGCAACGCGCGATTCGGGTTTCGGCGCGTCGGCCGGTGCCGCGCCGGCGTCGCCGGCCGGCGGGGCCGCGGCCTCGGCCGCGGGTGCCGAGGCGACGGCGCCGAGCGTGACCGGTCCCTGCTGGTCGCCCTGGTCGGCGTTGAGCGCGACCTGGCCTGACGACAACGACGACAGGCTCGTTTCCGCCCAGCTCTGCGGGCTGGTGCTGATGAACGGTTGTGCGACGCGGTTGTTGGCACCACCCTCGATCGGCGTCATCGAACGCGCCATCGGGTATCCGGTCATCACCCGACCGAACCCGGTCGTGATGGCGTGCGCCGGGTAATCGACCACCACCGGCAGCGACGCGTCGTTGGTGCCGAGCACCTGGCCGAGGCCACTGGCGTCGATCACGAGATCGTTGCCCGCCCGGATGCCCCAGTCGGCGAGGAACTGCGTCAGCAGGGGTTGGGCCGGCGCGCCGGGCGTGGTCACCGGATCGAGCAGTACCAGCACTTTGCCGCCGCGCGCGACGTAGGCGTTCAGGGCGTCCATTTCGGGCTGAAAGAAGTCGGTGCTCGGGCCGGCAATCACCACTACGGCGGCATCGTCGGGCACGCTCTTCTGGGTGAGCAGGACCAGCGACTCGACCGTAAAGTTGTCGCGGGTGAGCGCCGCGCTCACCGTGCTGTAACCGGTGCGATCGGTCACGGCGGTGTCCTTTTCGCCGTGGCCCTGCGTGAAGTAGACCTTCCGCACCTGGCCGGTGGTCGCCTTGATCAAGCCATTGACCAGCGCCAGTTCCTCGCTGCTGGTCACTTTTTCGGTGCGGCCCTGGTACTCGATCAGGATGGTCGGCAGCTGGTCGATCTTGGCGGCGTCGGCGCGCAGCGGATCGCGGTCGGCATCGACGTACTCGGTGCTGACCTGGCTCGAGTGGTAGGCGAAGTTGTCGAGCCGGCTGCGGTGCATGGCGACGCGGTCGGCGCGTTCGAAGACCACGAACTTCACCGGCTGCTTCAGCTCGCTCAGGATCTTGATGGTCTGATCCGACAGGCTGTAGACCTGGTTGGCGGTGAAGTCCCAGCGCTTGCTCTGCCGGGTCGCCAGGTAGTTGACGGCAATCAGGATGCCCAGGAAGACGACAATGCTGACGAGCGACATGGTGCCGTAGCGGGCGCCGCGTCCCTTGTAGAAGTTGGCGACGTCGCGCCATTGGCCCGCCATGTAAAGCAGGACCGACGCGAGGCCGGCCCACGCCAGGTAGGTGGCGTACTGGTTCCACTCGGGCCGGAACATGCGCAGCGCCACCGCGCCGAACACGAGCACCGTGCCAATCCAGCCGATGATGCCGAAGATCTTGTTCGCCATGGTTTAGCCCCGCCACCTTTCGCTGTCGACCGACTTCATGGTGAGGAACAGGCCGAACGCGATGAAGCTCAGGTAGTAGACAACGTGCTTGGTGTCGATGATGCCCCTCGAGAAATCGTCGAAGTGCTCGGTGATCGACAGGTGCTGCATGATCGCCTGGCCGGTCGGGCCGACCGCGGCGCCCAGCCAGTTGATGATCCAGAGCAGCAGGAACACCGCGAAGGTGGCCATCGCGGCCACGATCTGGTTCTTGGTGAGGCTCGAGATGAACAGGCCCAGCGACAGGAAGCAGCCGCCCATCAGCAGCAGGCCGAGGTAGCCGGTGGCAATCGGCTTCCACTCGGGATTGCCGAACGCGAACAGCACCGCCATGTGAATCAGCGTCACGCTGAGCATGGCCCCATACAGCAGCATCGCGCCGAGGAACTTGCCGAGAATGATTTCGAGGTCGGTCAGCGGCGAGGTGAGCAGCAGCTCGATGGTGCCCGAGCGCTTCTCTTCGGAGTAGGTCCGCATGGTGATCAGCGGGAAGACCAGCAGCATGACCACCGTGGTGTTCATGAAGGTCGGGCCGATCAGCATCTGGTTGATGTTCATCGACTGCCCGGGGTTCATGCCGGCCTGCATGCTCTGCTGCTCGAAGAAGAACAGCGCGGCGTAGAAGAAGTAGCCGAACAGCAGCGCGAAGAAGCCGACCAGCACGTAGCCGATCGGCGAGGAGAAGTAGGCGTTCAGCTCGCGCTGGGCGATCGCGGTGATGTTACGCACCGGCCACCTCCTCGCCTTCGCTGCCGGTGCGGGTCGAGGCCGCTTCGGCGGAGTCCGCGGTTGCGGATTCTTCCGTAGTCAGGCTGAGGAAGATGTCCTCGAGGCTGACGCGCACCGGGCGCAGCTCGAGCAGGCCCCAGCCGCCGCGCACGATGGTGGTGGCCAGCTCGCGGCGGACGTCGGCGCCCTGGTCGGTGTCGATCTCGAAGACCCCGGTGTCGTCCTTGTGGTCGGCGACGTGGACGCGCGCCACGCCGGCAATGCCCTGCAGCGCCCGCTGCATGTCGTCAATCGGACCCTGCGCCTGCAGGTACATCGTGACCGCGCCGCGCAGCCGCTCGGTCAGCGCATCGGGCGTGTCGATGGCCACCACCTTGCCCTTGTTGATGATCACGACCTTCTGGCAGGTCTGCGACACCTCGGGCAGGATGTGGGTGCTGAGCACGATGGTGTGATTGCCGGCGAGCTCGCGAATCAGCTGCCGCGTCTCGATGATTTGCTTGGGGTCGAGGCCCGCGGTTGGTTCGTCGAGGACCAGCACTTCAGGGTTGTGGATGAGCGCCTGGGCCAGGCCGACGCGCTGCTTGTAGCCCTTCGAGAGCTTGGCGCAGTGGCGGTTGGCCATGTCGGCCACCCAGGTCCGCTTCATCACTTCGTCGACGCGGCCCTTGATGTCCTTGCGCACGCCCTTGATCTTGGCGACGAAGGTCAGGTACTCGCGGACCGTCATGTCCGGATAGAGGGGCGGAGTCTCGGGCAGGTAGCCCGTCTTCCGCTTCGCCTCGATCGGCTGCGCGAACACATCATGACCGGCGACCGTGGCCGTGCCTTCACTGGCCGGCATGTAGCCGGTGATGATGCGCATGGTGGTGGTCTTGCCCGCGCCGTTTGGTCCGAGGAATCCGAGAATCTCTCCCGACTCCGCGCGGAAACTCACGTCGTCCACGGCCGTGAACGGACCGTAGCGTTTCGACAGATGCTGAACCTCGATCACGAGAGGTCTCCGATGGTTGAAAACAGTGTAAGCTCTAGACCGGCCGCGAATTAGGCGCGTCCAGCCCCCCATCCTATTCGAACCGCCCGAGCGCGGCAAGCCGCGTCAGCCGGGTTATCGCATGAGAACCACGTGAAGCGAATACTGCTCGCTACGGTCGTTCTTTTACTGCTCACGGGCACCGCCGGCTGGTGGTGGGCGCGCGGCTCCCTGCCCGCTTTGGACGGCCAACTCCCCCTGGCCGGTCTGCGCGCCCCGGTCGAGGTGCTCATCGACCAGCACGGTGTGCCCACCGCGTATGCCCGCGATGCCGACGATGCGTGGTTCGCGGCGGGCGCGTTGCATGCCCGCGACCGGCTCTGGCAGATGGAGCTGTATCGCCGGGTCACCCTGGGGCGGCTGTCGGAGGTCATGGGGGAGTCCACCTTGGCCATCGATCAGCGGTTCTTGACCCTGGGCTTGAGGCGGGCTGCGGCCGAGGAATGGGCGCGGGCGACCCCCGCGGTACGGGATGCGCTCGAACGGTACGCGGCGGGAGTGAACGCCGTGGTGTCTACGCTCAGCGGCCGCCGCCGTCCCATCGAGTTCCAGCTGCTGGGAATCTCACCGGCGCCGTGGACACCGGAGGATTCGTTGGCCGTCGGCCGATTGTTGGCGTGGAGGTTGGCCGAGAACCACCAGGCGGAGCTCGTCCGAGGCGCCGTTGCCGCGAAGCTGGGCGAGACCGCGGCGAGGGAATTGGCCGGCCGGTATCCAGCGGAAGGTCCCTCGATTTTGGGTGGCGCACTTCCCCAGGAGGCGGCGCTCGCGCCGCCGACCCCCACGCTGCCCGAAGGACCGCGCCCCACGAGCCGCGGAGCGGCGAGCCCTACCGAGGCCCGCAGGGCCGAGGCCTCCTGGCCGCCAGGCCTTGAATGGCTGCGTCCTGGCGTCAAACGCGGCAACAGCAACAGCTGGGTTGTCACCGGGCGGAAAACCGCGAGCGGCCGGCCGATTCTCGCCAACGACCCGCACTTGCCGATCGAGTTTCCAGCGGTCTGGTACGAGATGCACCTCGTTGCCGCCGGCCTCGACGTCACCGGGGTCACCGTCCCCGGCGTGCCGTTCGTGGTGCTGGGGCACAATGCGCGGGTCGGCTGGGGCATCACCAACACCAACGCTGACGTGCAGGACCTGGTCCTCGAGCGGATTGACGTCGGCCGCAAGCGCGCGTGGCATCGCGGCGAATGGGTCCCCATCGAGGTGACGCCGGCCGACATTCCCATCCGCGGTCATGACCAGCCGTACCCGTTTGAAGTCTGGACGACGGCCAATGGGCCGGTGTTTGCCGAGGCCGGCCTCGATTGGGACGCCCCGCCGTCGTGGTTGTCGCCCGCAGGCCGCGCCGCGGACGAGCGCACCGCTTATTCGATCCGCTGGAGCGCGGGCAGCGATCTGGCTGCGTCGTTCGAGGCCTTCAATCGCGCCGCCGACTGGGCGTCGTTTGTCGCCGCGGTCGAACTGTTTGCCGCGCCCTCGTCGAACCTCGTCTATGCCGACGTTGACGGCAACATCGGCTATGCCATGTCGGGTCGGTTGCCGTTGCGCGAGAGTGGCGACGGCAGCATGCCACTCGACGGAACGGGGAGTGGCGGCCGCTGGATCGGCACGGTGGCGCCCTCGACACTGCCGCGGGCGCTCAACCCGTCTGCCGGGTTCATCTCCTCGGCCAACAACGACGTCGACCGCCGGTTCCCCGGCCTGATCACCCGCGATTGGGCGGCGCCGTTTCGCGCCACGCGGCTGCAGCAGGTGCTGTCGCAGCCCGGGAGCGTCGAGCTGGACGGCATGCTGGCGCTGCAGAACGATCGACGGAGCCTGGCCGCCGACGCCGTGCTCGCCGGGATCGAGGGCGCACTCGCGACCGGCCGTGCCAACGCGACCGACGGGTCGGCCGTCGCCGTGTTGGAGCGGCTGGCCACATGGGACCGCGTCGTCGATGCGCGGCCCGTGGTGTCGTTGTACCAGGCATTTGAAGACGCCATGTGGCGGCGGACATTCATCGACGAGATGGACGAGCCCTTGTTCGACGCGTTTTACGAATGGGCCGGCGCCGAGCGGTTTGCCGGCCTCCACGTCGTGCTGGAGAATCGGCAGTCGGCCTGGTTCGACGACATCACGACCGTCGACCGTCGTGAATCGCGCGACGAGATCATGCTGTTGGCGGCGCGAGACGCGGATGAGCGGCTGCAGGCCGATTACGGCGGCGACAGCCGGCGCGCATGGGACCAGATCCACGCCGCCCGCTTTGACCATCCGCTCGGCGCCGCGGCGTTTCCGCTGGCGTGGTTCTTCAACCGCGGCCCGTCGCCGATCGCCGGTGACGGCACAACGGTGATGCGCGTGAGCTGGAACCGCCGGGCACCGTTCGCGGCGTGGGAGTACCCGTCGTGGCGCCAGCTCCTGCACGCCGGCCAATGGGACGATTCGCGCGTGTCGATGCCGTCGGGCCAGTCAGGCCATCCGTTGAGCCCGCACTATTTCGACCAGAACGAGACGTGGCGGTCGGGCGGCTACCGCCTGCAGCCGTTCTCGCGGGCTGCCGTGCAAGCTGCCTCCCGCCACCGCCTTTTGCTGGTGCCCTAATGGATGATTGGGGCCAGGCCCCAAAATTCACCCGAAACTGGCGCGAAAATCGGCCCAACCTCCGGTTTCTCCGTCGGAAGGCGCCGCGGGTTCCACAAATCAGTGGATTTGGGGGCCTGGCCCCGATCATCCCCCCGATCATCCCAGGATCCCCTGGCCCCCGATCATTCCGATCATCCATTGACGGCGCCGTTGGGGGGCGGTAATGTATGAGCAATTGCTCATATGTTCAATCGTGATGATGTTTGCGACCTCGTTCAAATCGACCTGGCGCGCGTTCGCGCGTTGCGCGGCCTGCTGACGGGGCCGGATGCGGTGCAGGCGCTGGCCAATACGTTCAGCGCCCTGGGCGACCCGACGCGCGTGCGCATCCTGGACGTGCTGTCGCACGGCGAACTGTGCGTGTGCGACCTGGCGGCGGTGCTCGGGCTGAGCCAGTCGGGCGTGTCGCATCAACTGCGGCTGCTGCGCGGCATGCGCCTGGTCCGCCCGCGCCGGGACGGCCGGGTGGTCTTCTACTCCCTCGACGACCAGCACATCATGGCGATCTTCCGGCAAACGTTGCAGCACGTGGAAGAGAGCGGGGATCAGGGATCGAGGACCAGGGAACAGGGATCGGGGAGCATGAAGGCCGGCAAACCGGCGCGAGGCCATCAGCGTTGAGCGCCACCAGTCCCGCGACTGCGCCCGTTCACGCCATCGGCTGCACCCACTGCGAAGACGATGCCCCGGCGCCGACCGGCGCGCGCATTCGCGGATGGGTAACGGGGATCGCCGCGTTGCTGGTGGTGTCGGCGTGCGCGCTCGGTTTCTTCACTGCGTATCCCGCCTGGGTCAACGGCCTGTTCGTCGCCGCCGCACTCATCGGCAGCATCTTTCCCGCCCAGCGGGCCTGGCATTCGCTGCGCCGCGGCTCGCTCGACATCAACGCGCTGATGGTGATTGCCGTCATCGGCGCCATGGCGATCGGCGAGTTCGAGGAAGCGGCCATGGTGGTCTCGCTGTTTGCCGCCGCCCAGTGGCTCGAAGCGCAGAGCCTCGAGCGCGCGCGCAAGGCGATTGGCCGGCTGCTCGATGCCGCGCCGAGCGACGTGCTGATCCGCGACGGCGCCGGCGAGCGCCGCGTCGCCATCGACGCCGTCCCGCCCGGCGCCCTGATGATTGTCCGTCCCGGCGAGAAGCTGGCTCTCGACGGCATCGTCCACGGTGGCCGTTCCGACGTGAACCAGGCGCCCATCACCGGCGAATCGTTGCCGGTGGAGAAGGCCGAAGGCGACGAGGTGTTCGCCGGCACCATTAACGGGCACGGCGCGCTGATGGTCACCGTCACGCGCCGCCGCGGCGACACCACATTGGCCCGCATCGTTCACCTGGTGGAAACCGCGCAGGCGCAGCGGGCGCCGGTGCAGCGGTTCATCGATCGCTTCGCCGCCTGGTATACGCCGGCGGTGGTCGTGTTCGCGATCCTGGTCGCGACCGTGCCGGTGTTGCTGCTGGCGCAGCCGTTCGACGTCTGGCTTTACCGCGCCCTGGTGCTGCTGGTCGTGGCGTGTCCGTGCGCGCTGGTCATTTCCACGCCCGTGTCGGTGGTGTCGGCGCTCGCCGGCGCCGCCAGCCACGGTGTGCTGGTCAAGGGCGGCGCCCACCTCGAGCGCCTGGCTGGTGTCTGCGTCGTGGCCTTCGACAAGACCGGGACGCTGACCACCGGCACGTTCAGCGTCGAGTCGGTCGTGCCGTTGTCGTCCACCCCACCAGCCGATCTGATTCGCCTGGCCGCGTGCGTGGAGTCGCAGTCGGAACACCCGATTGCCGCGGCGATCGTCGCGCACGCGAAGTCGGCCGGCGCGCCGCTTGCCACGCCTGAGCGTGTCCTGGCACTGCCGGGCCTGGGCGTGGAGGGCGTGGTCGAGGGGGCGGCAGTCGTCTGCGGCACGCCGCGGCTCTTTGCCGAACGCGGGTGGATGACGCCGCTGCTGGCCGAAACGGCAAGCCGGGTGACCGGGCAGGGGCTCTCGCCGGTGGCTGTCTCGAAAGATGGCGTCACGATTGGAGTGCTCGGGCTGCGCGATCGCCCGAAGGCCGACGCCGCGGCAGTGGTCTCTGGCCTGCGCAACGACGAAGGCATGCGGGTGGCGATGATCACCGGCGATCACGACGCGCCGGCGCGCGCCATGGCCGGCGAGCTGGGCGTCGACATCGTGCGCTCACAGCAATTGCCGCAGGACAAGGTGACAGCGGTGCAGGCGCTGCGCCGCGAGTTTGGCGCGGTGGCGATGGTCGGCGACGGCGTCAACGACGCGCCCGCGCTCGCCGCCGCCGACGTCGGCGTCGCGATGGGCGCGATGGGCAGCGCCGCGGCGCTGGAAGCGGCTGACGTCGCGCTGATGAGCGACGACCTGCCGAAGCTGCGCTACGCCATTCGCCTCAGCCGCGCCACGCTCGCCAACATTCGCGTCAACGTCGCGATTTCGATCGTGCTGAAGGCGGCGTTCCTCGCGCTGGCGATTCTCGGCGTGGCGACGTTGTGGATGGCGGTGCTCGCCGACACCGGCGCGTCGGCGCTGGTCGTGGCCAATGCCGTGCGCCTGCGCAGATTCCAGTAGGTCCGGCGGGACGACTGGTCCGCCTAAAGGCGGACGCCACATCGACGTACAGACCGGACGCCACATCGACGTAAAGGCCGGACGCGACATCGACGTAAAGGCTGACGCCACATCGATGTAAAGGCGGACGCGACATCGACGTAAAGGCGGACGCCACACATGACTTGCGGCACCACAGCGGCTGGTAGCGAACGGCTTTAGCCGGACCTGGCCCTCAGGTTTTCACCGACCGGAAGAAATGCGCGTTGACGAACTCGTCGATCGCCGCCTGGTCGGCGGCCTTCACGCTGGTGAACCGCATGCCCATGCCCGACCGTCCTTCACTCCAGCACACCACGCCCTCGGTCTCGAGCTCGCGCTTCGCTCCGGGCAGCGCGAACCGCACCTTCACGGCCGCGTCGCGCGACAGCGGCCCCGAGGTGCGAATCGCCATGCCGCCGCAACTCAGGTTGAGCGACAGCGCCGCGGCGATCGTGCCGGCGGCCCGGTACGACACCGGAATGCCCATCACGACCCGCGGGCCGCTGCGCCGGTTGAAGTCGTCGGGAAACAGGTGCGGGGCGATCGACGGCAGGATGTGCTCCACCACGCTGTACTCGTTCAGGTAGCCGCCGACACCGAGTGCAGCCAGGTCGCGCACCTCCTCGCTGCTGGCCACCGTGCCGCTGAACACCAGGATCGGCAGGCGTCCCTGATCCAGCTTGCGGATGCCGCGCACCAGTTCGACGCCCGACGCGTGCGGCATGCGCAGATCCAGTACGATGAGGTCGAGGTGGTCGAGGTCGGCGTGCACCTGCGCCAGCAACTGGGCCACGCTCTTCACGACCAGCGCGCGGTGACCGGCGGCGTCGAGCGCGGCCTTGAACCGATCGCGCACGAACGGCGTATCGGAGGCGACGAGCACGGTCTTGTGCTGTGAAGTGGGAACCGTCATATCGCGCGCGGCGCGCGGCCAATTCGTTGCAGACTGTATCAGGTTCTCGCTATAATTTGCTGGACCGTCCGTTCACTTCAACGCCGCCAAGGAGCGCCGAGCATGTCCGCGATTTGTCCCGAGTGTGATTCGCCCATTGATGTTGATGAGTTCGATGTTGACATCGGCGACGAGCTCACCTGCTCGGAGTGCGGGTCGTTCCTGCGGGTCGCCAGCGACTCGCCGCTGGAGTTCGAACTCGCCGACGAGGACGAACTCGACGAAGAAGAAGACGAGGAAGAGAAGGACGGCGAAGAAGAGGATGCCGACGACGACGACGAAGACGACGACGACGACGACAAGGACGACGACGAGTAGCGAACTCGCCGGCAAGGCCGCGCGCCTGCGCGAGATCCTGGCCGGCTGCGACTCGGTCCTGGTCGCCTTCAGTGGCGGCGTCGACAGTGCCTACCTCGCCATCGCCGCGTCACAGGCGCTGGGGCCGCGGGCCCTGGCGGTGACCGCCGACAGCCCGAGCTATCCCGACACGCATCGTCAACTGGCGCTCGCGATCGCGCGCGATCACAACCTGGCCCACGAGGTGATTCACACCGCCGAACTGGACCGCCCCGAGTACCGGGCCAACCCCGCGAACCGCTGTTACTTCTGCAAGGACGAACTCTACGGCCGCCTGAGCGAGGTGGCCCGCGCCCGCGGCCTGGCCGTGATCGTCGACGGCAACAACGCCGACGACCGCGGCGACTACCGGCCGGGCCGGCAGGCCGCCCGCGAGCACGGCGTACGCAGTCCACTCGACGAGGCCGGCCTGACCAAGGACGAGATTCGCGAGCTGTCGAAGCAGGCCGGCTTGAACAGCTGGGACGAACCGGCCTCGGCGTGCCTGTCGTCGCGCATTCCGTACGGCAGCGAAGTGACGGACGAGGCGCTGCGCCAAATCGAGCGGGCCGAGCAGGTGCTGCGCGATCTCGGGTTCCGCATCTTCCGCGTGCGCCACCACGACACGGTGGCCCGCCTCGAAATTGCCCGTACCGAGATGCCGCGCGCGCTCGAGCCGGCGGTCAACGCGCAACTGGTCGAGTCGATCAAGGCGCTTGGTTATCAGTACGTGAGCCTCGATCTGCAGGGCTATCGGTTAGGCAGCCTGAACGAGGCGCTGCGCCTGCGCCCCGTCTCGTGACGGCGCCGCGCGCGCTGGCCGCGCTGGCGCTGGCGTTCGCGCTGGCCCACGTTCCGTTTCTCGCCCACTCCCTTGAAGACATCGACTCGGTGAACTTCGCGCTCGGCGTGCGCGACTTCGACGTCGCCGAGCACCGGCCGCACCCGCCGGGCTATCCGTTGTACATCGCCATTGGCAAGGTCGGCACCGCGGTGGCCGGCGCGCTGATGACCGGCGCACCGGCGTCAACGGTCGAGGCACGCGCCCTGGCCGGCGTGTCGCTGTTGGCGGGCCTGATGTCGATTGCCCTCCTCTATGGGGTGTTTGCGAGTCTTGGTTCCCGATCGCCGTCAACGTCGCCGCCGCGGGCCACGCTGCATCTCGAAGCCCTTGCCGCCACCGTCGTCACGGTGTCTTGCCCGCTGTTCTGGTATCTCGCCGCCAGGCCGATGAGCGACCTGCCGGGCCTGGCCGCCGCGCTGGCCGCGCAGGCCTGCCTGATGCTGGCGTGGTGGCGGCAAGGGCCGGGTCCGGACGGTGATCGGCGCCTGTCGCCGGCCCTGACGGCTGCCTCGGGCCGCATGATCGTGCTGGGCTCGCTGCTGGCGGCGCTCAGCATCGGCATGCGATCGCAAACCGTCTGGTTCACGCTGCCGCTGCTGGTCCTGGTGCTGCTCGATCGGGTCGGCCGCGGCGTCGCCGGCGCGATGATTGGCGGCGGCATCATGTTCGTGGTGGGTGGCCTCGCCTGGGGCATCCCGTTGCTCGTGGCGAGCGGCGGACTCGGCCCCTACCTCGCCGCACTCGGCACCCAGGCCGGTGAAGACTTTGCCGGCGGCGAGATGTTGTACACGAATCCATCGCCGCGTGCGGTGGCGTTCGCGCTGATGCGCACGTTCATCGATCCATGGGATTCGCCGGCCCTGGGCGTCGTCGTGCTCGCGTTGGCGGCGTTGGGAATCGTACGCCTTGCGATGCGCGATCGCCGCACGCTGGCGGCCATCGTGGCGATGAGCGCCCCCTACCTGGTGTTCCACCTGGCGTTCCAGGACACGTCGTTCGTGAGATACGCGCTGCCGCTGGTGCCGCCGGTTGCCTTCCTGGCCATGCGCGGTGCCGCGGTGGCCGCCGACCGCGGCGTGGCGGCGACCGCGGGGGCTATCTCGCTGGCCTCCCTGTTGGTTGCCAGCCCGGTCCTGGCTGCGTATGGCAGCGAACCGAGTCCGACGGTCCGCGTGCTTGCGGCCATGAACGCCGCCACGCCGCCCGGCGCCGCACCAGCGCTGGCGATGCACCAGACGTTCAAGCGGCCGCTCGAGGCCGAGGAAATCGCGTTTGCCACCGTCCTCCCCTCGCCACCGCGGCTCGAGTGGCTGGAACTGGCGAAGTTCTGGCGCGATGGCCGAACTGATCCGATCTGGTTCCTCGCCGATCCGCTGCGCAGCGATCTGGCCTTGATCGATCCGGCGAGCCGGGCCGACTTCACCGAGTTGCGATGGCCGCTGGTGGCGCGCCCTGCCTTCGGCGGCATGCGGCCGTCGGCGGTGCGGTGGTACCGCATGCCTGCACCCGGCTGGTATGCGGAGGAAGGGTGGTCGCTGACGCCGGAAACGTCGGGCATGGCGGCCCTGATGGGCCGCGGCCCTCACCTGGGACCGATCACCGCGCAGCTACGCCGGCGGCCGGGCGCGGCCGCGGTCATGGTTGGCGGCCGCAACCTGGCCGGCCCCGGCGCTTCGGCCGCCCGCTTTACGCTGGCCATCGACGGGGTGACGCTGCAGCAGTGGGAGGCCGCGCCGGGTTTCTTCCTGCACGTGTTCGACATCCCGGCCGGCCGCCTGATGGGCGACGGCGCCTTTGCGCGCCTGACGATTCAATCGAACCCCGTCTCTGGTACGGCTGAGGTTCGGACGGCCATCGAGCAGTTCGATCTGCAGGGTCCTGACCGCCTGATGTGGGGCTACGGCGACGGATGGAACGAAGCCGAGTACAACAACGTGCTCGGGGTCTGGCGCTGGACCAGCGAGCGTGCAACGCTGCGCATTGCCGGGCCATCGCAGGACGTTCGCATCGCGTTGACCGTCGAGTCACCGCTTCGTTACTTCGAGGCTCCCGCCGCCGTCCGCGTGCGGGCCGGCGACCGCGAGATCGCGGCCACCACGCTTGCCGACACCGGCGCCTGGGCCTTCACGGTGCCCGCCGCGGCTCTCGCCGCGTCCGGCGGCATGGTGACCATCGAGACCGACCGCACGTTCGTGCCCGCCGAACGCGGCGGCGGCGCCGACAATCGGCGGCTGGGCTTGCGCATCCTGGCGATTGATGTCGCTAACTCGTTGACACCGGCGGAAGTGACCCGCTAATCTGCGGGCACCAACTCAGTTGCCCCAGCAGACTTCGCGGAATGCATGGGAGATCGGAAGTGGCCGTTCCCCAGGAACGGGCCAATGGATTCAGAGAGCGACCGTGGTGATCCGGTTTCGATTGCGCCGAACTCACCAGCGGTAGATCGAGGAGATCGAATGACGATCAGTTTGCTTCGACGGACAGTAGGTGTGGCCACCGTTTGCGTGGTGCTGGGTCTGGGTGCCGCCGCTTGCGCGAAGAAAGCGCCGGCCCCCGCGCCGCCACCGCCGCCTCCTCCGGCGGCTCCGGCAACGCCGCCACCGCCACCTCCTCCACCGCCGCCGCCGGCGGCGCCGGCTCCGCGTCCGCTGACGGAAGACGAGCTGTTCGCGCAGAAGAGCCTGGACCAGCTCAACTCCGAGCGGCCGCTCGGCGACGTCTACTTCGACCTGGACGAGTCGTCGATCCGCGATGACGCCCGCGCCGCGCTCGCCACCAACGCCACCTGGCTGAAGCGCTGGACCAACACGCGCATCAGCATCGAAGGCCACTGCGACGAACGCGGCACTGCCGAATACAATCTCGGGCTCGGTGAACGCCGCGCCTCGGCGGTCAAGGCCTACCTGGTGGAACTGGGCGTGCCGGCCGATCGCGTGGTGATTGTCAGCAAGGGCAAGGAATCGCCCTTCTGCACCGAGTCGAATGAGGCGTGCTGGCAGCAGAACCGCCGCGGCCACTTCATCATCACGGCTAAGTAGGCTCCGGCTTCAGCCGGAGCGTGCTCAGGAAGCTACAGCGAAGCGGCGATCTGCTCGGCCGCTTCGCGAGGATTGGGCGCTCCAGTGATGGGGCGCCCAATTACCAGGTAGGTCGATCCCGCCTGCATTGCTTCGGCCGGCGTCAGTGTCCTCGCCTGATCGTCCTTGCCCTGCTGATCAGCCGGGCGAATCCCCGGCGTCACAATCTGAAAGTCTGGACCGCATGCCGCGCGGATGGCCGCCGTCTCTTGCGGCGACGCCACCACACCGTCGAGTCCGCTGTCCCTCGCCAGGCGAGCGAGGTGCACCACCTGATCGATCAGCGGCCGCGTGACGCCGACTTCCGCGAGGGCAGCCTCGGTCATGCTCGTCAACACGGTCACGCCAATGACCAGCGGGCGCGGCCGGCCCAGGGCGGCCGCCGCCGTGGTTGCCGCCTCCGCCGCCGCCTTCATCATCGCGCTGCCGCCCGACGCGTGGACGTTGACCATCCAGGCACCGGTGGCCACCGCCGACTCCACTGCGCCCGCCACGGTGTTGGGAATGTCGTGAAACTTCAGGTCGAGAAACACCCGGTCGCCGCGGCTGGTCAGCTCCTGCACCATCGCCGGCCCGGCCGCGGTGAACAACTGCTTGCCGATCTTGTAACCGCCGACGGCTCCCCGCAGCAGGTCGGCCAGCGCCACGGCCTTGGCGGCCGAATCGACATCGAGGGCAACGAGAATCGGGTTCATGCGTGGGTGGCTCTCGGGGGCGTCGGATCGAACGCGCCGATCAGGTCGCTGAGACGGGCGACGTGGTGCCGCGTCATGTAGTCGGCGAGGCCGTCGAGCACCTTGGTCCAGACGAACGGGTCGACAAAATTCTGCGTTCCGATCTGCACCGCAGTGGCGCCGGCCAGCATGAACTCCAGCGCATCACGCGCATCGGTGATGCCGCCCATGCCAATTACGGGAATTTTCACCAGTTGGTAACACTCCCACACCATGCGAACGGCAATCGGGCGAATAGCCGGACCACTGAGGCCGCCCAGCACGTTGCTGATCTTCGGCCGCCGGGTCTCGACGTCGATCGCCATGGCCAGAAAGGTGTTCACCAGCGACACCGCGTCGGCGCCGGCGTCTTCCGCCGCCTTGGCGAACGACGCCACGTCGGTCACGTTCGGCGTCAGCTTCGGGATGACCGGCAGGGTGGTCGCCTTGCGCACGGCACTGACCACGTCGAAGGTGCCGTGCAGGCTGCACCCGAACTGGATGCCGCCTTCCTTGATGTTGGGGCACGAGATGTTGAGTTCGATGGCGGCCACGCCCTCGGCATCGGACAGCACCTTGCACACCTCGACGTATTCATCGAGCGTGGTGCCGCAGACGTTGACGAAGGTGCGGGCGCCGCGCTCGCGCAGCAGCGGCAGCTTCTCCTTGACGAAGCGGTGCACGCCAATCCCCTGCAGGCCGATGGCGTTGATCATGCCGGCCGGCGTCTCGACAATCCGCGGTGGCGGGTGTCCCTGGCGCTCCTTCATGAAGAGCCCCTTCGAGACAATGCCGCCCAGCAGCGACAGGTCGACCACCTGGTCGTACTCGAGCCCGTAGCCGAAGCAGCCGCTGGCGGCAATCAGCGGGTTGGCCAGTGTGAGCGAGCCGATCGAGACCGAGAGATCAGGCGACGTCATTGACGGGCTATCCATTCAGTCCCACACCAGTTCCGCGCCATCGAAGACCGGGCCGCTGATGCAGGAACGCACGAGATTGGCTTCCTCGTTGCCGTGCTTCACGGGGACGACGCAGCTGTAGCAACCGCCGAGGCCGCACCCCATGACGCGCTCGACTGACACCTGCGACGGCTGGTTGTAGCGCGCCGCCAGGGCGGCCACCGCGGCCAGCATGGGCTCGGGCCCGCAGGCGTAGACCATGGCCGTGTCGCCGGCGCCGAGCGTCTTCAGGGCCTCTTCGAGCGGCAGCGTGACGCGTCCCTTGCTGCCGCGCGCGCCGTTCTCGGTCGACAGGACCAGCGTGACGCCGAGCCGTTCGAACAGATCCAGGTAGAACAGCTCTTCACCGGTCCGCGCCCCGTAGAACAGCGTCGTCTCGGTCCCGGCAGCCGCCAACGCCTCGGCCAGCGTCGCAAACGGCGCCAGGCCAACACCGCCGGCCACCATCCAGGCCCGGTCCGGGGGCGACACGGTCTTGAACGGCTGACCCAGGGGGCCGAGGCACGACACCACGTCGCCGGGTTCGAGATCGTAAAGCCGCCGCGTGCTGCGACCGGCGCGCTTGTTGAGGATGCTGATGCCGGTGATTGCGCCGCGCTCATCGCGCAGCACTTCGAACACCGAGAACGGCCGGCGCAGCAACGGGTCGGTGACCCCGGCCGGTTTGACCATGACGAACTGGCCCGGCTGCGTTCGCGCGCCGACCTCGGGCGCGGCCAGGCTGAGGACGGAGTAGTCGCTCGACAATCGCGCGCTGGCGATCACTGTCGCGTCGACGTCGATTGGCGGCATCGATCGAGTATAGCAAGGCGGGTACAATGTCTGCGACCCGCGGCTCGTGACCGGGCGCGCCCGAAGGCGGGCGCCACGGCGACTCGACGGGCGCCCCATCGGTTCCCACATGCGCTATTTGCGGATGCTGTCCAACTCGGTGATCGCCGGTGGAGTCGCCTCCGGCTACTTGACCGCGCTCGTACTGCAGCTCAATCCGTCGGTGTCGCTCGATCCGGGCACGCTGCTGCCGCTGGCCCTGGTCATGGGCGTCGCCTACGGCGCCAACCTCGCGGTGCTGTTCTACGCCCTGATCGTGCTGCGCCAGATTCTCGAGGTCGAAGTGCTGTCGCCCGGCTGGCTCAGCGTGCGCCTGCTGTCGTGGCTGTGCACGATGGCGGCCGGCGGCGGCGCGGCGCTGATGTGGCTGAACCTGCGCAGCTTCGGCGGCGTGCTCGATCCGATCACCCGCAGCCGCATGGGCCTGGGCGCCGGCATCGTCTCGGCCGCCGGCGTGGTGTTCCTGGGGATTGCGCTGGCGCATCTCGGCCGCCGCGGCGGCCGCATGAGCGCGGGCCTGCTGTCGGCGACCATGCTGTTGTCGGTCGTGTTGCCGATTGCGGCGCGGGGCCCGGCCCGGCAGCCGCCGCTGCCCGCCCGTCCCTCCACTGCGGTGGCCGAACCCGAAGCGTCGCGGGCGCGGGCCAATGTGACGATGCTGATGTTCGATGGCGCGACGCTCGACATGATCTCGCCGGCGGTGGCCGCCGGCCGGCTGCCGAACATCGGCCGCATTTTCGACCAGGGCGCTGTCCTGCACCTGGCGACCCTGCGGCCGACGCAGGCTGAACCGGTGTGGAGCGCGGTGGCAACCGGGCGCTTCCCCATGGCCAACGGCGTGCGGTCGGCGCAGGTCTACCGGGTCTTCGGCGGCGCGCCGATCCAACTGCTGCCCGACTACTGCCTGGCGCAGGCCCTGGTCAGCTTCGGCCTCCTGACCGCCGAGCCGCAAACGGCTGCCGACCTCATCGCCCGTCCCATCTGGAACATCCTGAGCGACCACGGCGTCGGCGTCGGCGTGATTGGCTGGCCGTTGACCCAGCCGGCGCCGCCGGTGAACGGGTTCGTCGTCAGCGAAGCGTTCCACCGGCTGTCGGAAACCGAGATGGCGTTCGAGGGCGGCTCGGCGGTGTGGCCGCCGGAGTTGCTCGCCGACGTGCGGACCGCCCTGTTGCAGCCCGCCGATCCCGATCCTGTGGCGCTCGTCGCCAACATGGGCGCACCGCAACCGGTGAACGACTACGACGCGCGCCGCGATCCGACGCCGGTGGTCGGCGATCGCGTGCACCTCCAATTGCTGACCGCCCTGCAGGGTTCGGCGCCGCGCTTCCTGGCCGCCCGCTTCCCGGGCATCGATGCGGTCGGCCACTTCTTTCTTCGCTACGCCGTGCCCTCGGCGTTCGGCGACGTGTCTGAAGACGAACGGCAGCGCTTTGGGCGCGTGCTGGACCAGTACTACGGCTTCATCGACACACTGGTGGGACGCGAGATCGATCGGCTCGGTCCCGACGGCCTGCTGCTGGTCGTCTCGGCATTCGGCATGGAGCCGTTGACCCCGGGCAAGCGCGTGCTCGAGATGGTTGCCGGCAACCCGCGTATCAGCGGCACGCACGAACGCGCGCCAGACGGCTTCGTGCTGGCGTTTGGTCCGCCGGTGGCGGCCGGGCGGCCGCCGCGCGCCTCGGTCGTCGACCTGGCGCCGACGCTGCTGTACTTCTTGGGTCTGCCGGTGGGTCGCGACATGGACGGCTTTGCCCGCATCGACCTGTTCACGCCGGAGTTCACCAGCGACAAGCCGGTCACCTACATCCCGACATACGGCCGGTAGTCATGGACGAACAGCAACTGCTGTTGTGGCGGTGGAGCACCGCGGTGCAGGTGGCGTCGCTGGCCATGATGGCGTCGTTCTTCGCCGTCTTCGCGCGCGTCAACCCGCGGGCCGAGGTCGCCTGGTGGGCGCGGGCGTGGTTTGCCAACCTGCTCGCGCTGATCGTGACCTTGCTCTACTGGTACTTCCAGCCGGTGGCGCTCCGCTCCCTCGTCGGCCCGCTCTACCTGGCGTCGAAGATGGCTTTCGTCCTGTTGATCGCGCAGGGCGCCTGGGTCATGACGCACCCCGGCGCGCGACTGTTGAGCAGCAGGGCGATTGCCTCGGCGGTGGCGGCCTATGCGCTGTTCGGGTTGGTGTTCCTGCCCGGCGTGAACCTGATTGGCGTTGGCCAGCACCTGCCGATGGGGCTGATCTTCCTGGCCCTGGCCATCGTCTTGTTCGTCTCGCCGTCCGGGTCGCGATGGCTGGCCGCGGGTGTCGGCGTCCGCAGCGTGCTGGCGCTGGTCGAGAGTGCCGCCTACTACCTGCAACTGGCGCGGTCCGAGGGCGATGGCCTGCGCGCCAGTGCCGCGGCGTTTCTGTCGGCCAGTTCGTCGTTCGACACGGGCGCGGAGTGGCTGCTCGTGCTGGGCTCGGTCCTGGCCGTTTCGGAGCGCGGCCAGCGCGAGTTGGAGCTCGTGAACCGCGACCTGATGGCGGCGCAGGAGGGCCTGCGGCGGGTTGCCGACCGCGATCCCTTGACCACGCTGGGCAACCGGCGCGCCCTGCCGGAGATCTTCCGCGCCGTGCAGCCGCACGGCGCCATGCTGTTGTTCTTCGACTTGAACAGCTTCAAGGAGATCAACGATCGGCACGGTCACGCCGCCGGGGACGAATGCCTCAAGGCCTTCGCCACGGCGTTGCGCGAGTCGTTCCGGCCCGACGACCACGTGCTGCGCTACGGCGGCGACGAGTTCCTGGTGGTGGCGCCGGGCCTCGACCGCGCCGGCGCGCGCACCCGGGTCGAGGCGCTCAGCCGGCGCCGACGCGGTCACCTGCCGCATGAGGGTTTCACCTGTGGCTTCTCGGTAGGGATCGCCGAACTGACGCCGGGCGGCAACCCCGAGGCCGCGGTGCAGGCGGCCGATCGCGACATGTATCTGGCGAAGGGGGCGGGGGCATGATTGGCCTGGTTGGCGGGTTGGGCATTGGCGCTGGCGTTCACTACTACCGCGAACTTGCCGCGGCGCACGAGACCCTGGTCCGGCCGCTCGACCTGGTGCTCGTGCACGGGCAGGTGTCGCGGATCTTCCAGCACGCCGCCGCCGGCGACCATGCCGGCATGGCCGAATACCTGGCCGGCATCCTCGCGTCCATGCGCGCCGCCGGCGCGACCCTTGGCGTCATCCCGGCCGTGACGCCGCACCTCTGCATCGACCAACTCGAACGGCTGGCGCCGCTGCCGATCGTCAACTTGCTGGAAGCCGTGGCGGCTGAAGTCGAGCGGAGGCAACTGCGCCGGGTCGCCGTGTTCGGGACCCGTTTCGTGGTCGAGTCCGATTTCCTCGGCCGGCTGCACCAGGTGGAAGTGGTACGCCCGTCGCCGGACGAGGTCACGCTGATCCACGACACCTATGTGCGAGTGGCCGCCGCCGGCCGCTCGACCGCAGGTGATCACGCCGCGCTGACGGCGGTGGCGAAGCGCTTGTGCGACGACGCCGGTGTCGACGCCGTGCTGCTGGCCGGCACCGATCTGTCACTGGTGTTCGACCAGAGCAACACCGGGTTCCCGAATGTTGATTGCGCTGGAGTCCACATTCAAGCCATCATGCGTCGGCTCTCGGCCTGAGCGATCATGCTCGTCAACTGCGTCGCCTACCACCGCGGTCAGAAGCTGTCTGACATCCCGTTGAGCGAGGTCCGTTCGCACCTCGAGCGGCCCGATTGTTTCGTCTGGGTCGCGCTCAAGGATCCGCAGCCGGGCGAACTGGCGTCACTGCAGGACGAGTTCGGGCTGCACGAGCTGGCCATCGAGGACGCGCAGAAGGGCCACCAGCGGCCCAAGATCGACGAGTACGGCGGATCGCTGTTCGTCGTCTTGCACCTGATTGAGCCGGCCGGCGCCGAGATGCAGCACGGCGAGGTCGCCATCTTCGTCGGCCCGCAGTACATCATCTCGGTGCGGCGTGACGCGCAGCTGGGGTTCACCGAAGTGCGGCGGCGCTGCGAGCAGGAGCCGGAACTGCTGCAGCACGGGCCGGCGTATGTCCTCTACGCGCTGATGGACACGGTCGTCGACCGTTACTTCCCGGTGCTCGACAGCCTGACCCAGGAGATCGAAGGCATCGAAGAACGGATCTTCGGCGGCCAGACGACGCGCGCGCAAATCGAGGAACTGTATTCGCTCAAGCGCAAGCTGATGACCCTGGATCACGCGACCGTGCCGCTGCTCGAGGTGGCCGGCAAGCTGCATGGCGGCCGGGTGCCGCCGATCTGCGCCGGGCTGCACGAATACTTCCGCGACGTCTACGATCACCTGCTGCGCCTCAAGCAGTCGATCGACAGCCTGCGCGACATGGTGACCACCGCGATTTCGGTAAACCTCTCGCTCATCACGATTCAGGAGAACGAGGTGACCAAACGGCTGGCCGCGTACGCCGCGCTGGTGGCCGTACCGACCATGGTGGCCGGCGTCTACGGAATGAACTTCGCGAACATGCCGGAGCTGCGATGGGCGTACGGCTATCCGGCGGCGGTCGCCTCGATGGTCCTGATCGACGTTTATCTCGTCTATCGCTTCAAGAAGGCAAAGTGGATGTGATCGGCGACGCGCTGTGCTTCACGCCCGCGCGCGAGCTGGCCGGCATGATCGCCGCCCGTAAGGTATCGGCGCGCGAGGTGATGTCGGCATTCCTCGGCCAGATTCGCCGCCTCAACCCCTCGTTGAACGCCATCGTCGCGCGGCTGGACGACGATTCGTGCCTGGCGTTGGCTGATGCCGCCGACCGCGAGCTGGCCGGCGGCGCCCGGGTCGGTCCGCTGCACGGCCTGCCGATTGCGTTCAAGGACCTCGAGTCGGCGATCGGCTTTCCGTGCACCAAGGGATCACCGGTCTTCAAGGACGTCATGCCGGCCGTTGACACGGTGATCGTCGAGCGACTGCGGCGGGCGGGCGTTGTCCCGATCGGCAAGACCAACGTGCCGGAGTTCGGCATGGGGTCCCACACTTACAACAAGGTCTACGGCACCACCTACAATCCGTACGACCGCACCAAGAGCGCCGGCGGTTCGAGTGGCGGTGCCGGTGCCGCCCTGGCCGCCGGTTTGCTGCCGCTCGCCGACGGCGGCGACCTTGGCGGCTCCCTTCGCAATCCCGCCAACTTCAACAACATCGTGGCGTTGCGGCCAACCGTCGGTCTGGTGCCTGTTGCGCCGGCGCCGCTGCCGATGGTTGGTGTCTCGGTCAAGGGGCCGATGGCGCGTTCGGTGTCCGACGTGGCCTTCATGCTGAGCGTGATGGCCGGCGCCGACGGGCGGGATCCGCAGACCTACCCGTCGACGCCATCTGACTTTCTCTCGCCGCTCGAGCGCGACTGGCGGGGCGTGCGCGTGGCGTGGTCACCCAATCTTGGCGGCCTGCCGCTCGATCCCCTGGTCAGGAGCGTGCTGGACCGGCAGCGCCAGGTGTTCACCGATCTTGGTTGCACGGTCGAGGACGCGACCCCGGACCTGAGTGACGCCGACGACGTTTTCCTGACCCTGCGGTCGTGGGCGAATTGGCACACCCATGGCCCGCTGCTGGCGTCGCACCGGGCGCAGATCAAGCCCGAAGCGATCTGGGACATCGAAGCCGGATCGCGTTTGACCGGCGAGGACGTGGCCATCGCCATTGCGAAGCACGCCGCGCTGCTCGAGCGGATGCGCGTGTTCCAGGTGAAGTACGAGTTCCTGGTGTGCGCGGTGAACCAGGTGCCGCCGTTCGCTGCCGGCCTCGACTGGCCGAAGTCGATTGACGGCGTGACGATGGCCAACTACGTGGCGTGGATGAAGTCTGCCTACTGGATCTCGACCACCTGCCGCCCCGCGATTTCGGTGCCGGCCGGCTTCACGCCGGAGGGCCTGCCGGTCGGGATCCAGATCGTTGGCCGCCATCGTGACGACCTGGGCGTGTTGCGGCTAGGATTTGCGTTCGAGCAAGCGACGGGAGTGGGGAAGCGACGACCAGAAGGAGCATAGCAATGGACGGGTTCCTGCTCGACGTACGAAGCGCCTGGCGAGCCGCCATGCGCCGGCCGGCGCTGACGGCGCTGACGATCGTGACCCTGGTGTTGGGCATCGGCGCCAATACCGCCATCTTCGCCGTCGCCCGCGGTGTGCTGCTGCGCCCGCTGCCATACGAGGATCCCGACTCGTTGGCCATGATCTGGCGCAACGGCGCGACCTCCACCGATCCGCGAGGGATTGGCACCCCCGAAATGTTGCGCGAGTACCGCGCCCGTGCCTCCGCCTTCACCGACATCGCGGCCGTCGAACTGTGGCGCGGCAACCTGTCGGCCCAGGTCGACCTGGCTGGCGCTGACGGCGCCGAGCGCTTGCGTGGGTCGCTTGCGACACCTAACTTCTTCTCATTGCTCGGCGTGAACGCGGCTCTGGGCCGAACCTTTGCCGAGAACGACGAGGCCCGCGTGGTTGTGCTCAGCGACGCTCTGTGGCGCCGGCGCTTCGGCGCCGATCCGACGATTGTCGGCAGGAGCATCGACCTGGTCGGCCGGCGCGAGCGCCGTCGGGAACCTCACCAGGTGATCGGCGTCCTGCCGCCGCGCTTCCGCTTCACCTACCCTGAGGACACGGAAGTGTGGCTGCCGCTGTCGTGGCGGGACGTTGACGGTGCAACCGGCCAGGCGCTCCTGTATCACTTCGTCGCCCGGCTGAAACCTGGCATCGGGATTGAAGCCGCGAATGCCGACCTGTCGGCGGTGGCGGCCGCCATGCACGTCGACCTGCCGAAGGGCGGCTACGACCGGATGTGGCTGTGGACCGAGCCGGTTCACGAATGGTCGGTTGGTCGCGTCCGGCCGGCGGTGAAGCTGATCGGCGGCGTCACACTATTGCTGCTGGTGATCGCAAGCCTCAACGTGGCCAGCCTGCTGCTGGCACAAACCGCGGCGAGACGGCGTGAGCTCGCGCTGCAGCGGGCGCTGGGCGCGTCGCGCGGCCGGCTGGTGCGTCAGCTGCTCACCGAGTCGGCGCTGTTCACGGTACTCGCGGCTGCTACGGCGGTAGTGGTGGTGCTTGGCCTCCAGCAACTACTGCGCGCCATCCTGCCGCCGTCGATGCCGCGGATTGACGAAATTGGTGTCGATGCCGCCACGGTGGCATGGACCACCGGAGTTGGTGCGGTCACGCTGTTACTGGCCGGGTTGCTGCCAGGCTGGCGCGGCACTCGGGTCGATCCAAACGCCGAACTGGGCGTCGGCGGCCGCTCCGCCAGCGGCGGCCGGGCGGCCGCCCGAATGCGGCAGGGTTTGACGATGCTTCAGATCGGCGCCGCTTCCGTGTTGTTGATCGGCGGGAGCTTGCTGCTGCAGAGCCTGTGGAATCTCCAGCGGGTGGACCTGGGCTTCGACGGTACTTCGGTCCTGACTCAGGAGATTCGCCTGCTGGGGCCGCAGTATCGGGACGAGGCCAGGCGAACGGCGTTTCACGATTCAGTAATCCAGAGAGTCCGCGGCATTGCCGGCGTGCGTGAAGCCGCCACGACCTCGGCCATTCCACTGCGCGGCACCGACTACCGCGAGGCGATCCTCGTGCCGGGCACGACCGAGCGCGTGATCGCCAACCGCCGGCACGTTGATCCGTCGTACTTCGAGGTCATGCGGATTCCGCTGATCGAGGGCCGCTTGCTGACTGCTGCCGATCGCGCCGGCGCAGCCCAGGTGGCTGTGGTGTCGCAGGCACTGGCGCGCGCGATGTTTCCCGGCGGTTCTGCCCTGGGGCAGCACTTGCCTTACCGGCGGCTCGCCACCACCGGGCCTCCGCGGCTGGTGCCTGAATCCATAGAGATTGTCGGCGTCGTCGCCGACGTGCGGGCGCTGCGAGTGGAAGACGCCGGAGGACCCGCGTACTACGTGCCTCAAGCCCAGCGGTCGACGGACTTGCTGTGCCTCGTGATCCGCACCGAGGCCGGAGCCGATCACGTCGCCGCCGCGGTGCGCGCCGCGATTCGCGATGTCGACCCAAACCAGCCGGTCGGGCCCGCCACCACCGTCGGCGAGGTGATTGCCCTGACCTTCGCCGACCGTCGCTTCTACGCGATTGCGACGCTGGCGTTTGCCGGCATCGCTCTGCTGCTGACGGTTGCCGGTCTCTACGGCATCATGGCCATTTCGGCGGCCGAACGCATCCGCGAACTGGGTATTCGCGTCGCCCTTGGCGCCACTCGCCGCGGCCTGGTGCTGTTGCTCCTGCGCCAGGGCATTGCGCCCGTGCTGGCCGGGGTCGCGTTGGGCGGGTTGGCGGCGGCCTGGGCGGTGCGGTTCCTGACGGCGTATCTGTTCGGCGTCGCGCAGGTGGGGCCGCAGGTCTATCTGGCTGTCGCCCTGCTGGTCGGAGTCGGCGGTCTGGCAGCGTGTTTACTGCCCGCCCGCGGTGCGTCGATGGCCGATCCGATGGAGGCGCTGCGAAGCGAATAACGCCGCCGCGTCGCCCACCGAAGCGCGGTGATATAATTCTACCCAACCGCGGAGGACCCTCCGCACTCTTTAAACGCGGACCTGCGAGTTCGCAAAGAGGTGCATATGCCAGTCGTCATGGATGCCGAGCGCATCTCGCGCGCGCTCACCCGCATCGCCCACGAAATCATCGAGCACAATCGCGGCCTGTCGTCGATCGCGCTGGTCGGCGTGCGCAGCCGCGGCGTGCCCATCGCCCAGCGGATTGCCCGCGACGTCCTCCAGATCACGAAGGAAGAAGTCGCGGTCGGCGCCCTCGACATCACGCTCTACCGCGACGACCTGATGGGCGCCTCGGTCGGCATCTCGCCGGTGGTGCGCAAGACCGAGATTCCGTTCTCGATCGACGGCCGCACCATCGTGCTGGTGGACGACGTGCTCTACACCGGCCGGACGACGCGGGCGGCGCTGGATGCGCTGACCGACTTCGGCCGTCCGAAGTCGATTCAACTGGTGGTGCTGGTCGACCGTGGCCACCGCGAACTGCCGATCAAGGCCGACTACGTCGGCAAGAACGTGCCGACCTCCAGGCAGGAGAGCGTGCAGGTCCACCTGCAGGAGCTCGACGGGGTGGACGAAGTGCTGCTGCAGGCGAAGGAGTAGGCCATGGACGTGACCCAGACGCCGCCGCTCACCGCCCTCAGGCAGAAGCACCTGCTCGGCATTGCCGACCTCAGCCCGGAAGAGATTGTCCTCGTGCTCGACACCGCCGAGGCGATGAAGGAAGTCGGGCAGCGCACCATCAAGAAGGTGCCGACGCTGCGCGGCCGCACCGTCATCAACCTGTTCTTCGAGCCGAGCACCCGCACGCGCACGTCGTTCGAGATTGCCGAGAAGCGCCTCAGCGCCGACACGCTCAACGTCGCGATTGCCTCGTCCAGCGTCGTGAAGGGCGAGACCCTGGTCGATACCGCGATGAACCTCGAGGCGATGGCGCCGAGCATGATCGTGCTGCGCCACGCCTCGTCCGGCGCCTGCCACCTGCTGTCGCGCATCTGCAAGGCCGCCATCGTCAACGCCGGCGACGGCATGCACGAGCACCCGACGCAGGCCCTGCTCGACGCGTTCACCATCCGCGAACGAAAGAAAAAGATCGCCGGCCTCAAGATCGCCATCGTCGGCGACCTGCTGCACAGCCGGGTGTTGCGGTCGAACCTGCTGCTGCTGACCAAACTGGGCGCCGAGGTGTGGGCGTGCGCGCCGGCCACGCTGATTCCGCCGGGCCTGCCGCAAATGGGCGTCAGGGTCACGACCCGGGTGGACGAAGCGGTCGAAGGCGCCGACGTCATCATGATGCTGCGCATCCAGCTGGAGCGCATGCAGGGCGCCTATTTCCCGTCGCAGCGTGAGTACTTCCGGACCTTTGGCATGACCGAAGCCCGGGTGGCGCGGGCGAAGCCCGACGCCATCATCATGCATCCCGGGCCGATCAACCGCGGCGTCGAGATCGCCTCGGAAGTCGCCGATGGCGCCTCTTCGGTCATCCTCGACCAGGTCGCCAACGGGGTCGCGGTGAGGATGGCGGTGCTGTACCTGCTGGCCGGCGGCGGCGACGGCGACTCCGCCCGGGCCGATTGACAGCCCTTCACGCCGCCCGTACGATGGTAGCTTGTCATTCCGCCTCGCCAGGTTGCAGTCATGATCCGCTGGTTTCGCTCGCGCGTTAGCACTTTGCTCAATCTCGTTCGTCACCGGGCGCCGGTTCGCCGCGTCGCCACCGCACAATTGCCAACCGAGTTCGGGGAGTTCACCATTCACGTCTTCGAGAACGGGATGGGGGGCGGCACCCACGTGGCCATGGTGCGGGGCGAAATCGGCGACGGCGAGAACGTGCTGGCCCGCGTCCATTCGTCGTGCCTGACCGGCGACATCTTCCATTCCTCGCGCTGCGACTGCGGCGAGCAGTTGCACGCGGCGCTGCAGCGAATCTCGGACGAGGGCCGCGGCGTGCTGCTGTATCTCAACCAGGAGGGCAGGGGCATCGGGCTGGCGAACAAGATCCGCGCCTACGCCCTGCAGGAAGCCGGCTGCGACACGGTCGAAGCCAATGCCCGCCTGGGCTTTCCGGCCGACCTGCGCGATTACCGCGCCGCCATTCGCATGCTGCAGGATCTCGGCGTGCGGTCGACGCGGCTGATGAGCAACAACCCGCGCAAGCTGGCGGGCATCACCGGTGAAGGCCTGTCGGTGAGCGAACGCCTGCCGATCGAGATCCTGGCCAACGCCTCGAACGAACGCTACCTCAAGACCAAGAAAGACAAGCTGGGCCACCTGCTGTCGTCGGTGTAGCCGGTGTTCGCCGCTGCCGCCCTGCTGCTGCTGAACGCGTCGCTCACGTTCGGCAACGTGTGGCCGACACCGAAGATCCGCTGGGAGACGGCGCTGTCCGTGGAGCTGGCGGTGTGCGTGCTGCTGCTGGTGGTGGCGCACCAACGGGCCGAGCGTCTTGCCCGCCGCGTGCTGCCTGCCTTGTGGGTGCTGCTGGTCGCCGGCCACTATCTCGACGTCACCGCCCCGGGGCTCTACGGCCGCGACTTCAACCTCTATTGGGACTCCCGGCACCTGGGCAACGTCACGGCCATGCTGGCGCGCGTGGTGCCCGCCTGGCAGATCGCGGCTGCGGCGGCCGGCTTCGTCGTCATCATCGCCGTCGTCTACCTGCTGTCGCGGCTGGCACTGCGGCACCTTGCCGCGGCGGTGCAACATCGCCGCCCACGCTTCGCGCTCGGCGCGATGGCGGCGCTCGTCGTCGCGCTGTTCGCCGCGCAGTCGTTCGTGCCGTTCGCGCGGCCGGCGTTTGCTGATCCGGCGGCTGGCGCCTATCTGCGCCAGGCCCGCTACGTCGTGGCGATGGCCGGCCCCGGCGGCGCGGTGCCGGCCCTGGGCGACAGCCCTGATTTTGCCGCCGACCTGGGCGGCCTCGACGGCGCGGATGTCGTGCTCGTGTTCCTGGAGTCGTACGGCGCCGTCACGTTCGACGACCCGGTGTTTGCCGAATCGCTGGCCGCGAGCCGGCGCAACCTCGCCGGCGCGGTGAGCGCTGCGGGCCGCGAACTGGTCTCCGCGTATGTCGAGTCGCCGACCTTCGGCGCATCATCGTGGCTCGCCCACCTCAGCCTGCTCTCGGGCGTGAAGGTGGCCGATCAGTACGCCTACACGTCGTTGATGGCCTCGTCGCGCGACACGCTGGTGAAGGCGTTCAGGCGCGGCGGCTATCGGTCGGTGGCGCTGATGCCGGGCATGCGGCAACCGTGGCCTGAAGGCGCCTTCTATGGCTTCGACGTGATTTACGGCCGCGACCTGCTCGCCTACAAGGGTCCTGAGTTCGGCTGGTGGGGGATTCCCGATCAGTTCGCGCTGGCCCGGCTGGACGAACTCGAGCGCACCGCCGCGCCACGCGCGCCGCTGTTTGCGGTGTTTCCCACCAGCATGTCGCACACGCCGTTCGGCCCGGTGCCGCCCTTTCTTCCCGAGTGGTCACGGGCGCTGCACAGTGACGGCTACCGTCCAGAGGATGTGGCAAGTGCCCCGGCGCCGGACCTGACCAATCTCTCGCCGAGCTACCTGCGGGCCATCGGCTACACCTACGACACGCTGGCCGGCTACATTCGCGCGCACGCCGGCGAGAACCTGGTGATGGTGGTAATCGGCGATCACCAGCCGCCCGCCGCGGTCAGCGGCCGCACCGCTGTGCGCGATGTGCCGGTCCACGTGATCGCCAGCCGGTCCGGAATACTTCGACATCTGCAGTCGAACGGCTTTCGTTCAGGTGTCGAGCCCGAGCGGCCGGTGGCCGGCGAGATGCACGCGCTGGTGCCGATACTGCTCGGCGCCTTCAGCGCGCGCGATTAGCGCCTGTCCACGGACGAGGCTACAGAGGACACAGAGAGTTAATTCTGCAAACTGGCTGTCAGCCCTTGCAATGCGATTGGAAGCGGACTCGCGTCAGCGTGTTCTTACGTCTCCATCACCGTGCCGCCGAACCGCGCAGATTGCGCTGACCGGCGCGCGCAGTTTGAGGATTCGAAGCCAGGCCGCCTGATCTAACCCATCCTCCGAATCGGCAGGATCTGAGCGCAGCGGTCAGGCGGCGATGGCTCGCCGCCAGAGGCCCTCAGGCATCCAGGCAACGTCGAACAGTCTCGAGGACTTTGGAAGGCGCGGACGGCTTTTGAATGAAGTTCTGTCCCTCCTGCAAGGAAATCTCCCGGCCGGCGATCTCTGCGCTGTAGCCACTAGTGAAGACGACTTTTAACCCCGGTTTGGACGCCATAAGCTGAGTGGCCAATTCGCGGCCGCTCACGCCGCCCGGCATGACGAGATCCGTCAGCAGCAGGTGGATGTCCTTTCGATGCTGTTCCCACACCTTTAGGGCTTCGACCCCATCCGAGGCTTCGACGACCTGGTAGCCGGCTCGTTCCAGGACAACCCGGGTCAGCATGCGGACGAGCGGCTCATCTTCCACGACCAGAATCGTTTCTGTTCCGCCGGCCGGCCTGGACTGCGTCGCCAGCGCGGCGATCTGGGGCGCCGCCGTTCTCGCTGGAAGCAGAACCCTGAAAGTGGCTCCCTGCCCAGGTTCACTCTCCACCTGCAGCAAACCACTGTGCTGCTTGACGATGCCGAAGACGGTGGCCAATCCAAGTCCCGTGCCCTTGCCCGCCTCCTTGGTGGTGAAGAACGGCTCGAAGATTCGCGGCAACACGTCGCTCGGAATACCGGTGCCGGAGTCGCTTACGCTCAGCGCCACGTAGTCGCCCGGCGCGACTTCCTGGTGGAGCCGCCCGAGCCTCTCGTCGACGACTTGCTGGGAGGTCGTAATGATCAGTCGTCCGCCGCCAGGCATGGCATCCCGGGCATTGACAGCCAAGTTCATGAGCACCTGATCGATCATTCCGGCATCCGCGTACGTGATCAACGGGCTCGGGTGCAGATCCAACTGCAACCGCACATCCTCCCCAAGGATGCGCTGAAGCAGCTTGGCCAGGCTCGTGACGACTTCGTTGAGATCCAAATCACGCGGCTGCATGACTTGCTTCCGGCTGAAGAGCAGCAGCTGCCGGGTGAGATTGGCGGCGCGTTCGGCGGATGCTCGGATTTGCTGTAAACCCTCATGGATCTCTGGCGGCACACGGTCGGCCGTTTCGGAGAGTTCGGCCTGCATCATCATCACGGTGAGAATGTTGTTGAAGTCGTGCGCCACCCCGCCGGCCAGCTGACCGATGGCCTCCATCTTCTGCGACTGACGGAACTGATCCTCCAGTTGGCGGCGGTCGGTGATGTCTTCCGCAGTCCCGACGATGCGGATGACCTCGCCCGTGCTGCCGCGCACCGGAAAGGCGCGGTCCTTGATCCAGCGCACGGCGCCGTCGGGCCGCACGATCCGGTAGGTTTCGTCGTAGTGGCCGATCGACTGCCTGGTTTCAGCGGCGTGCATGATTCTCGCGCGGTCGTCGGGGTGAATCGCCTCGAGCCAGGTGTGCGGGGACTCGTGGAGGCTGGCGCATGTGCGGCCCCAGATGGTCTCGTAGGCCGGGCTGACGTACAGCATCTCGCGCTTGGCCGGGTCGGTAATCCAGAAGACTTCCTGGATGTTCTCCGCCAATTCCCTGAAGCGAGTCTCGCTTTCGCGCAACTGCTGCTCGTAGCGCAGACGTTCGGCCTCCCGCTCATGGACTTCCAGCGCGAAGCCGATGTCCAGGGCCAGTTCATCCAGCAGGCGAAGTTCATCAGCGTCAAAGAAGTCCGGCTCATCGGCGTACAGATTAAATGTGCCAATGACGGTGCCCCGGACTTTCAGCGGCAGCGACACCATCGAGCGGTAGCCGCGTTGCCACGCAGCCTCGCGCCAGGGGGCGGCGCGCTGGTCACGCGCGATGTCGTTGCAGATGCCGTGCTGGCCGGTGCGCAAGGCCTGCGCCGTGAAGGCGCAATCGCCCCCGTGTTGGTGCGTGCCGACAAGCGCGAGCAGAATCTTCAGTGTGTCGTCCGTCGCGCCGGCATGCGAGGTGATTTGCAACCGTCCGTCGGCCGAATCCACCAAGCCGATCCACGCCATGAGGAATCGGCCCTTCTCGACGGCGATCCCGCAGGCTGCCGTGAGCATCGCCCGGGGGTCTTTCTCGCGCACGATATTCTGATTGATGTCGCTCAAGACCGCATAGACGCGGTTCAACTGGCGGATGTGTACCTCGTCCCGCTTCCGCTGGGTAATGTCCTGCACCGTGCCGTAGAGTCCCCGCACTTTGCCGTCGTCGCTCAGGTGCGGCACCGCCCTTGCGTGCACGTGCACCCGCCGGCCGTCCGGATGAATGGCCACCAGTTCGTACTCCTGGGCTTCGCCCGTCCCGATCGCCCGGTTGACCTGATCAGTCATCAACGCGACGGAGGCCGGATCGTAAATCGTGGCGTTTTCTTCGTAGCTGCGCGGCGGCCCGAGCAGCGGATCACGCCCAAGTATTTTGAACACTTGCGGTGACCAGGTGATGTCCTGAGTGGCAAAATCCCACTCCCAGTCTCCCATCTGTCCGATGTCCTGCGCGACAGTCAAGCGCTCAATCGCGCGCGCAGCAGCCTGCTCCGCCAGCACGCGCCCGGTGATGACTTCGGTGAAAATAATGATCCCGCCGATGTCCCCCTGCGCCGTGTGCCACGGTCGGATTTCCCACCGCACCCAGTCTGTGGTGCCGTCGGCCCGGGGGAACTCATCCGCGTCGCAACGCTCGACCGCCCCTGCGAGACACCGCCGGTGGATGTCCTTCCAACGCTCCGGGACTTCCGGAAACACGTCATAGTGGCTGACGCCGATGATGTCCCGTTCGCCCAGGTTGTAGTCGGTGAGACAGCGACGGCTCACCACGAGGTACCGCATGTCGCGGTCGAGCATGGCCAGCGCCGCCGGGCTGTGCTCGATGAAGAGTCGGAGCACCTGAGCATTTTCGAGCAGCGCCGCCTCCGCCGCCTTGCGCTCAGTAATATCCACAAACGTGACGGCGCATTGCCCCGCCGCTGGCTGGTAGGCAGAGATGGAGTAATACGTGCCGAGACGCTCCGAACGCTGCTCAAACTGCCGGGGCACTCCGGTCAGCGCCACCTGCGCGAACGTGCCTATCCAGTCGGCGTCGTCATCTTCGATCCCTGGCAACACGTGTGTCAGGCGTTTGCCGATCACCTCCTGTGGATTCAGACCCGTCGTCACGGCAAATCCGTGATTGGCCGCGAGGATGACAAGGTCGATCGGCGCGCCTCGATCGTCCTGCACGACCTCGAACAACTCGAAGCCGCCGGCCATGTTCTCAAAGAGCGACCGGTACCGTTTCTCGGACTCAACGATCTTCTGTCCCGCCTGCTTGTGCTCGGTGATATCAACGAACGTGCTCACCGCGTGCGGTTCGCCCCGTAACTCCACCACCGCCGTGCTCATCAGGACCTCGCGGGTCTCTCCGCCTCGTGTCCGGAGCGTGAGTCCCTCGCCTTGCGCGCGGCCATCCTTCCCCAACTGCGATCGCACGCGCGCCGCGTCAGCCTCCTCAACGAGGGCCAGGTCGCCGGTGGTCCGGCCAACAATGTCCTTCAGCTCCCAGCCGGTGATGGTCGAGAACGCGGCATTGGCATCCGTGAACGTTCGGTCACCGAGGCGATTGATGGCGAGGCCGACCGGACACGTGCTGAACACCCTGAACAACCGCGCTTCCTCCTCGGCGAGCGCGCGCGCGTGGCGGCGCAACTCCAGTTGCGCCATCACCTGCCGGCCCAGCACGCGTAGCGCGTCCTGCTGCGCCGTGGTCAACTCGCGCGCCACACGGTCGATGACGCACAACGTGCCGAGCGCCGCCCCATCAGGTGTGACCAGGGGCGCGCCGGCATAAAAACGGATGCGGGGATCGTCCGTGACGAGAGGATTGTCCGCGAAGCGTTCATCGCAAGTGGCATCTGGGACGATGAACAGGTCCGACTGAAGAATGCCATGCGCGCAAAACGACACGTCGCGCGGTGTTTCGGTGACGGTCAGGCCGACTTTGGACTTGAACCATTGCCGGTGCTCGTCAATTAGCGAAATCATGGCGATCGGCGCGCCGCAGATGTGCGCGGCGAGGGCGGTCAGGTCATCCAGCGCTTGCTCTGGCGCCGTGTCGAGCACTTCGTAGCGACTGAGTCGCTGCAAGCGCTCGGCCTCGTTGGACGGGTGAAGGGGCGGCCGCATTCGTGCCTGACCGTGTTATAGCCGAAGTGACGCTGGTCAGGTAGGAGGAAGTGGCCGAGTCTTCCATGAGCGAGATCCATCGGACGAGGGATAAGTGGTTCTCATGATGGGGCGAGGCTGACAGCGGCCAGCCGGCCCTCACGTCAACGCGGCTGGCCGAACAGACCGCCGAAGAAGTCGCCCTCGTTCCATGCCGGCCTGGCGGATTGCTCCGCGACCTGCCATCCCGTCAGGAAGTTGATCCTGGCATGGTCCGCTCCGGCCTCGAAGTCGAAGGCCTGCGACATGTCGTCGTTCGGCTTGTGGTACACGTCGCGGCGGTAGGCGGCGTTGATGGCGCTGCCGTCGCGGGCGTCACCGGTCTCGAATCCGCTCTTGATGAACAGCGACGGCACGCCCTGTCGCACGAAACTGTAGTGATCGCTGCGGATGAACAGCACCTGCTCGGGGATGGGATCCTCGCCAATGGCCATGCCCAGCTTTCTGGCGGCGCGGTTCACCGGCGTGGAGAGCGTGGAGTGCTGGGCGCCGTACGGCACGATGTCCTTCAGCGGATGGAACAGGAACGGCATGTCCAGCGTCAGGTCGGCGACAATGCCGCCGGCGGGCACGGTGGGGTTGCGCGCGAAGTAGTCCGAGCCGAGCAGGCCGCGCTCTTCGGCGGTGACAAACAGGAACAGGACCGATCGCTTCGGCGCCGCCGGCAGTGCCTTGAAAGCACGGGCCAGCTCCAGCACGATGGCCACGCCCGAGGCGTTGTCGTGCGCGCCGTTGTAGATGTCGTCGCCGTTCATCGCCACCCCGCGGCCAAAATGATCGACGTGCGCGATGTAGACGACGTGTTCGTTCTTCAGCGACGGGTCGGTGCCTTCGAGACGCGCCACCACGTTGGCACTGTCCAGGCTGGTGTGGGTTGACCTGGTCGTGATCGACACGCGTGTGGCAAGGTCGAATGCCTGGGGCTCGCTCTTCGCCGCCGCTGCGAACACCGCGGCCGCGGGCTTCGAGGCGCCGTCAAAGATCGCCGCGACGCCCGAGTGGTTGAGCGAGACCGAGCCGCGCAGGGCCGGATCGCCGCGATTGGGTTGTCCCTTCGCGTCGAGCCACGCGTAGTTGCCCTGTGCGCCGGTGGCGACGCTGACATCCCAGCGGAAGCGCGGGTCGTCCGGCGAGGTGAAGCTGATCGTGCCGACGGCGCCGCGCTTGACGGCCTCCGCGTCCTTGACGGCGCCCGACGAGTAATACGCGCGCTCGTTGCTCGGCAGTTTCGCCGGGGCGCCGCTGAGATATGCGACCACCTTGCCCTTTACGTCCACGCCGGCGGCGTAGTCGTCATATCCCTGCGCCGGCGCGCTCACGCCGTAGCCGACGAACACCACGGGCGCATCTGCGAGGCTGACGTCTTCGCGCAACTGGTCCGCCGCCAGCAGATAGTCCTTGCCGTAGGCCAGGGTCTTCGTGGCGCCCTTGGACGTCACTGCGAACGAGCTTGCCTTCTGCACGATGACGCTGTTCCTGAGCGGCACGCGCTGGCGGAAGCTGCCGTTTTCTCCGGACGGAGAGAGGCCGCCAGCGGTGAGCGTCTGTTCCACGTATTGCAGCGCGCGTTCATACCCGGCGCTGCCGAGCCCGCGGCCTTCCATTTCGTCGCGCGCGAGCACGGTCATGTGCTGCTTGATCCGGTCGGCGCTGATCGCTTCGAGCGCGGCGTCGATGGCGGGCGTGTCGATCGACACGGTTTCCTCAGTTGCCGGCGCCGGCGCTGCCGGTGCGCCTCCGCACGCAGCAAGCAGCCCACCCAACGCGATGCCCAGGAATCCATGTCGTCCGATACGCCGGCTCATATGTGTCGCCCTCCAATGGCTGGAGAAGGATAGCAGGTGCGGGCCTTGGGCGAGCCAGTCGATCGCAGGTTCAGGGCGCCGCGATCGTCAGCCGAGGGTCGGCGCGGCCCGCCGAGCTTGGCCACCGCTTCGGCGCGTGACTGCACCTGCAGCGTCTCGTAGATGCGGCGAACGTGGGCCCGGACGGTGTTGATGCTCACGCCGAGTTCGTCGGCGACTCCTTGTACATCAGCCCGCGGCTGAGCGCGGCCAGCACCTCGCGTTCGCGCTCGGTCAGGGCCTGTACTTCCGGCGCTTCTCGCCGCGGCGAGAAGTACTGCACCAGCTTGCGGGCGATGGCGCTCGAGATCGGCGAGCGCCGGCACACACCTCGCGCACGGCGTCGAGCACTTCGCCGCCGGTAGCTTCCTTCAGGACGTAACCGGTGGCGCCCGCCTTGAGGGACTCGAACACGGTCTCGCTGTCGCCCAGGGCCGTCAGCATCACCACCTGCACCGAGGGCAACACGTTCTTGAGCTGCCGGACGCACTCGATGCCCGTCATTCCCGGCAGGTTGATGTCCATCAATACGGCGTCCGGCGCGAGGCCGGGAAGGTGCGCCATCGCCTCCTCGCCCGAACTGTACGCGCCGACGAGCCCTATCTCCGGATCGCCGGCCACGAGGGCGCCGTACTCCGCCCGCAGGCGGGGATCGTCTTCAACCAGGGCGAGGCGAATTGGCATGGTCAGTTAGTCCGGCGGGTCGGTGGTGCGCTATCGCATGGGCATGCGAAAGCGCACGGTGGTGCCTCGCCCTGGCACGGTCTCGATGGCCGCGCTGCCGCCGACCGCGGCCAGCCGGTCGCGCATGTTGGCCAGCCCGTGGCCGGCCGCCTGTTCCGGATCGAAGCCGCTGCCATCATCGGCAAAGGTCACCTCGAGGGCGCCGTCGCTCACGGTCAGGCCGATCTTGAGCGCGGACCCGCGGGCATGCTTCACGGCGTTGTTGACTGCCTCCTTGATGCCCAGGAACACGTGCCGCCGTGCTGTCGCCTCCAGCAGGTACGGCGCAATGGTGGCAGGTGCGTCGATGCGGCACCGGAGGCCGGCTGCGCGCGCGTGCCGCTCGGCGAAGCGGATCACATAGCTGACCAGCCCCTCCAGCGTGTCGTTGGTCGCGCTGACCGACCACACCAACTCGTCCATCGTCCGGGCCGTTTCGGCGGGCCGTGGTCGATAGCTCCGCGCGGGTCCCGGAGTCGGCGCTGCGATCGGCCAGCAGCGCCAGATACGTCAGCCGGGTGCCGATGTCGTCGTGCAGATCGCGCGCGATGCGCGAGCGTTCGCTGGCCAGTGCGTGCTCGCGTTCGAGCTCGGCCACCCTGGCGCGCGCGCCGCAGCGACGCGCTGCGCACGACCACGCCAGTGACCACGAGCAGCAGCGTGAGGGCGGCCGCCTGCACCGTCCGCCGTTGCCACCACAACGGCGCCACCGTCAGCCGCAGGCGCGCCGGTGCGGGACTCCACAGGCCGTCGTTGTTGGCGGCCAGGACTTCGAGCGTGTACGCGTCCGGCGGCAGGTTGGTGTAGAAGACCGAGCGCCGGCCAATCGCCTCGTGCCAGTTGGCGTCGAAGCCGGCAAGCCGGTAGCGAAACCGCACCCGATCCGGCGCCAGCAGGCTGAAGGCCGTGTAGGCGATCTCCACGCCGCGGGTGCCCGCCGGTACCGGCACTTCGCCCGCGACGGGTTGTCTCACCTCGACCTCGTCGAGCGTGACGTGCTCGATGGCCACTGCCGGCGGGACCTGATTGAGCGGCAGCGTCGCCGGGTCGATCACGGCAATGCCATCGAGCGTGGAGAACCACAGCCGGCCCTGTCGATCGCGCAGGCCGGACGGGTCGAACCCGCCACCCGACCCTTCGAGTGACCACAGGCCGTCGGCCTTGCCGAGTACGATGGGATCGAGGGTCGAGGCCTCGCCGCGCGCGACGGCCTCCACGTTCTCCCGCAACAGTCGCGAGATGCCGCGCGAGCTGGCCACTCAGAGGTTGGCGTCGAGGTCCTCGATCATCAGCGCGATGACGGGATCGGGCAGTCCGTGCCGGACCCCGAAGTGTTCGTACCGGCCGGTGCGGCGGCGGAACAATCCCCGGTTGGCGGTGCCAATCCACAAGTCCCCGCGCGAGTCGATGTTCAGCGAAGACACGAGACTCGTCGGCAACCCCTCTTCCGGGCCGACATTGCGGAAGCGCCCCTCGTCGAGCAGAAACAGGCCGTTGGCATTGGAGCCTAGCCAGAGCCGCCCATTGGCGTCCTGCGCGAAGCTGACGACGCGTCCAGGCGGCAGGCCATGCGCGGGTCCGAACGTCTCGAGACGGCCGTCGCGCTGGCGATGGGTGTTGGCCGTGTCGGCGCCAATCCAGATGGCGCCGTCACGGTCCTCGAAGATCGCGGTCACGATCGACGAGCTGAGGCCCTCGCGCTCGCCGAAGTGCCGCAGCTGTCCGTCGCGCCAGGCATACAGCCCGGCCCGGTCGACGCCGAACCACAGCGTGCCGTCCGAAGCAGCCGGCACCGAGACGCCGCATTCAACGCGCGCGATCTGCGGCAGGCGCGGTTGAAACCGTCCATCGGGTCCCAGCATCGAGAGCGGCGCACACCGGCCGCCGGCCCAAATCGTTCCCGCCGCGTCCTGGACGATCGAGGTGATGACGCGCGACGACAGTCCGTGCTCCAGGCCGAGCATGGTCACCCGGGTCTTGCGCAGCCGGACCAGGCCCCCGCCGTCGGTGCCCAGCCACAGGCTGCCACTTCGTCTTCGTGCATCCGAACCACGGGGGTTGGCGGCAGGCCGAACGCAGCACCGAACGTGGTGCGTGTTGCGCCGTCATAGCGCACCACGCCGCCTCCGGTCGCGCGGTTCGCCCACACCGCTCCGTCTCGGGCGCGATAGAGCACGGATGGCGCTCCCGGTTCACAGCGGGCGCCTAGGCTTCGTACTGGCTAACACGCAATTTGAAAAGGACTGGCTTGGTGTCCTCTCTGTCCTCTGTGGCTAATCTCCGTCACCTCGCCACAACCGCCTCACGTCGATCGCAAACGACCATGCGAGCGTCGCGAGCGTAACGGCAGCGATGACCGAACTGGCGGGAGGTGGAACAGCGGGAGCAAGCGCCAGCGCGAGGCCGGCGAACTGCGCAACCGCGACAGCCTTACCCCGAAACGTCGGTGACAACGGACCGGCGAGCCAGGGCATGACCCATCCAGCCGCGACGAACACATAGCGCATCAACCCGCAGGCCAGCACCCAGACGCCGGCCTTGTCGTGCCGCCACACGAACAGCGACAACACGAGAATCAGGAAAGCATCGACCTCGACGTCGAATCGCGCGCCGAACGCGCTGGCCAGGCCGGTCCGCCGCGCGAGCCAGCCGTCGAGACCGTCCAGTGCGGCAAGGACGACGGTGGCGGCCACCACTGCCCGTGCGTTGGCCGCGGCCGGTGGCTCCGCGAGCAGTGCGGCCACCAGCGCCAGCAGTGCGGCGCGGACCATCGTGACGTGGTTGGCCGCTCCGAACTGCGCGAAGGGGTGATGCGAACGGGCGGTGGACGCGACGATTGCCATCATCGTGGCGAAGATAGCCGTCGCCGCCCAAGGGTATCCGGAGGACGCCTGCAGGGACGGCCCGATCGCCAGTGCCATACCCGCCACGCCGGCGATACCCAGACCGCCTGCGACCAAGACCTGCGCGCGAATAGGCAAGGGCGCATTGTAACTGGGACAGAATAGAGACCCGGGTCGGGAGTCGGGAGTCGGACCGCAGAGAGCAATGAACAGAGAAGCTAGCGCGTTTTGGGTGGCTGAGCCCGGACGCGGCGAGATCAGGAACGAAGAGCTGCGTGCCCCGGCGGGCGACGAAGTGGTGGTGCGCGCCTTGTACAGCGGCATCAGCCGCGGCACCGAAGCTCTGGTCTTCGCCGGCCGCGTCCCGCAAAGCGAGTGGGCGCGCATGCGCGCACCGTTCCAGGAGGGCGAGTTTCCTGCCCCGGTGAAGTATGGCTACTCGCTGGCAGGTGTCGTCGAGCACGGCGCCGACGAACTGCTGGGCCGTCACGTCTTCGTCTTGCATCCTCACCAGACCCGGTTCGTGGTGCCGGCGGCCGCCGTGACCGTGCTGCCCGACGGAGTTCTACCCGAACGGGCCGTGCTGGCCGCGAACCTCGAGACCGCGCTCAACGGCATCTGGGACGCCCGGCCGCACGTCGGCGATCGCATCGCCGTGATCGGCGGCGGCACGGTTGGCATGCTAACGGCGTGGCTGGCCAGCCGGCTCCCAGAGTGTGTCGTCGTACTGGTCGACACCAACCCGCAACGCGAGATCGTGGCGCGCGCGTTGGGCGTGCCGTTTACCACTCCGGAGCACGCCGCCGGCGAGGCGGACGTCGTGATTCACGCCAGCGGTTCGCCATCAGGGCTCGAACTGGCCCTCAGCCTGGCGGCGCTCGAAGCCACGATTGTCGAAATGAGCTGGTTCGGCGATCAAGTCGTGCCCCTGCCGCTGGGCGGCGCGTTTCACTCGAAACGGCTGACCCTCGCCTCGTCGCAGGTCGGCCGTATTGCCCCGGCCCAGCGGGCGAGGTGGGATTATCGCCGGCGCATGCAGTTGGCGCTGGCCATGCTTCGCGATCCGGCGCTGGATGCCGTGATCACCGGCGAGAGTCCGTTCGACACGCTGCCCGAGGTGATGGCCGGCCTCGCGAACGCGGCGGGCGACGTGCTGTGCCATCGCATTCGCTACTCCCACCCCACCGCGCAGAGTCCGCGCGGCGGGGACCCCGGGGGGCTTGGCTAAACAACACTGTGACTGGCGAGGCCGAGCCACCTCTCGCCGGCCCAAGGCGAGCGCTAGTCATTCGCAACGATAGAAGGAGAACTTCGATGTACTACGTGACGGTGCGCGACCACATCATGATCGCGCACAGCTTCAAGGGCGATGTGTTCGGTCCTGCCCAGCGCCTGCACGGCGCTACCTACGTGGTGGACGCCGAGTTTCGCCGCCCCGACCTCGACGCCGACGGCATTGTCGTGGACATCGGCCGCGCCGGCGACGCGCTGAAGAAGGTGCTGGCCGATTTGAATTTCCGTAATCTGGATGAGGTGCCGGAGTTCAAGGGCCGGAACACCACGACCGAGTTCATCGCCCGTGTCGTGTTCGACCGATTGGTGGCCGCGATCCAGCGAGGCGACCTGGGACCCGGTGCCGCTGCCGTGGAGAGCATGCGCATCACCCTGCAGGAATCACACGTCGCGTCGGCCGCCTACGAAGGCCGCGTCGGCGGCCAGGCCTGACCATGCCGTCGGCGGCGTTCGTGGTGCCTGGTCCGATCGACACCAGGACGGGCGGTTCGATCTACGACCGCCGCATGGCCGAGGGCCTGGCTCGCCTCGGCTGGCACATCACCGTCGTCGAACTCGAAGGCGCGTTTCCGCAGCCGGCCGTCGCCGATGTCGAACGAGCCGCTGCGGCGCTTGCCTCGATCGCGGCCGGGACGCTGGTGGTCGTCGATGGCCTCGCGCTCAGTGCAATGCCCGAGGTGATCGAACACGAGGCCGCGCGGCTGCGCGTTGTCGCGCTCGTTCATCTGCCGCTGGCCGCTGATGTCGGATTCGACGCCGGCACGCGCGCGAAGCTGGCGAAGGGCGAGGAGCGGGCTCTTGCTGCTTCCGCGCTCATCGTGGTCACCGGTTCGACGACAATTGGTTTGCTGGAGCAGTACGCGCTGGAAAAGGGACGGATGGTCGTGGTCGAACCCGGGACCGACCCGGCACCGCTGGCGGGCGGTTCCAGAGGCCCGGGTGTGCATCTGCTCTGCGTCGCGACCGTGAACGCCGGGAAGGGTCACGACGTGCTGTTCTCGGCGGTGGCCGCGGTGCCGAATCGGGACTGGCGCCTGACCTGCGCCGGCAGCCTCACGCGCGATACCGCAGCCGCCGACCGTATTCGCCTCATGGCGGAACAACTGGGAATCAACGACCGCCTGACGCTCGCCGGCGAACAGGATAGCGCGGCCCTTGCCGGCTGCTACGCCGCCGCCGACGTGTTCGTGCTGGCCACCCGGCGCGAGACCTACGGCATGGCAGTGGCCGAGGCGCTGGCCCACGGGCTGCCGGTCGTCAGCACTACGACCGGCGCGATTCCCGATCTCGTCGGCAACGACGCTGGCATCCTGGTGCCGCCCGGAGACGCCGCGGCGCTGACCCGGGCGCTGTCACGAGTCATCGGTGATGCCGGCCATCGCGCTGGCTTGGCGGCCGGCGCCCGGCAGGTTCGCAATCGACTGCCAACCTGGGAACATGCCGCCGCGCGAATGAACGCCGCGCTCCAGAGCCTTGATGCCCATGACTGATTCACTTGCTGAGTGGCTTCGATTACGCGAGGCTGACGATTGGGAGGCGCGATCGCCGCGGCTGGTGCAGCAGGTGGTTGACGCGATCGGCCAGGTTGACACCTTGCACGTGCTGGACCTCGCCACCGGAACCGGCTCTAACGTTCGTTATCTTGCTGAACGCCTGCCGGGCCGCCAGCGATGGCTGGTGGCCGATCGCAGCCCTGACCTGTTGGCGCTGGTCACCGATCGCACCGCATCGTGGGCTGCGGCGCGCGGTTACCAATGCGAGGTTCGCGCGACCGGACTTCGCGTGCGCCACGACTCCCTGGATTGCGAGCTTGAGACGTTGCAACGGGATCTGCGGGTCCTCGACGCCGGGCTGTTCGCGGCGAGGCACCTCGTGACCGCCTCGGCGTTGCTGGACCTCGTGTCCGAATCGTGGCTGCGGTCGCTGGCCGCGCACTGTCGTGACGCCGGCGCCGCCGCGCTGTTTGCCCTCACCTACAACGGCGAGTCGTCCTGCTCGCCGGTCGAGCCCGAAGACGAACTGGTTCGCGAGTTGCTGAATCGGCATCAGCACACGGACAAGGGGCTGGGCGGCGTGGCCGCCGGACCGGATGCCGTGGCGTGCGCCGAACGCAGTTTCATCGAGGTGGGTTACGCGGTGCGAGTCGAGCCGACCGACTGGAACCTCGGCGCAGCCCAGGCCGATATGCAGCGTTACCTGGTCGGCGACTGGGCACGCGCCGCCGCTGAACTGTCACCAGACCCACGCATCTCAAGCTGGCGCGATCGCCGGCTGGCCCACATCGACGCCGGGCGTTCCCGCATCGTCGTTCGCCATCACGACCTGGCCGCATGGCCCGTCAAGTCATGAGCGAACGGCCGTCACCGCGCTTCGAGCCGGGCCAGGTGCGCGACTACTACGACCGCCACACGGCTGCCTTCGTTACGCACGGGCACGGTGCGGACGCCGGCGCGATCCATCGCGCGGTCTGGGGGCCGGGTGTGGGCGATCGCGCCCGGGCCATTCACTACGTCGATGAGCGAATCGCGGACGTCATTCGCGGCCTGGCTGAAGCGGACGGGCGTCCGCTTCACGTCGTGGATCTCGGCTGCGGGGTGGCAGGAAGCGGTTGCTACCTGGCGGCGCGCCTGCCGGTGCGTGTCACCGGGATCACGATTAGCCCCGTGCAAGCGCGGCTCGCACAGCTCCGCATTCGCGAGGCCGGTCTGACAGATCGCGTGGTCTGCATCGAAGGCGACTACAACGCATTGCCGGAGGCGGTCGGCGTGGCGGACGTCGCCTACGCGATCGAGTCGTTTGTCCACGGGCCCACGCCCGACCGATTCTTCGCGCAGTGCCGGCGGTTGTTGAGACCTGGCGGTGTGCTGGTGATCTGCGACGACTTCCGCCGTCCCACCGCGGATCCTAGAGCCGCGGCCGCGATCGAGCGCTTCTGCCGCGGCTGGCACGTCAACGCGCTCTTGGATCAAGACGCCCTGGCGGCCCTGGCACGAGCCCACGGCTTCGACCACGACTCCGTCGTGGACCTGTCGCCCTACCTGGAACTGCGCCGCGTTCGCGATCGAGCGCTGAATGCGCTGCTGCCGCTGCTCAGGCTGCTGCCGGTCAACGCCAACCGGTTCGACTACATCGATGGTGGCGGCGCGCTGCAGGAATGCCTCGCGCAGGGATGGATCACGTACGAGTTGGTGACGTTCCGCGCAGCCAGGCAACCCTGAAGGGTTGCCTAGATCACTCGTGTGACGACCGGAGCACTGTCGGTCGCGCAATCGGTGTTGGCCTGCGAATCCAGCTCGCAATCGAACAGCACGTCGCCGCCCATTCGGAACACCCGGTAGCCGGGGCGCAGGCAGTCGCGTAACCGGGCCTGCGGCGCCAGGCGGATGGCCGGGCGGCCGTTGCCAATCAAAACCGGCGCAATGGCCAGCTGCAGGCGGTCCAGCAGGTTGGCGGCAAGGAACGCCGAGACCGTGACACCGCCGCCTTCGACGAACACCCGCGCGCAGCCGCGCGCGCGCAGCAGTTCTGCCACTTCGGCCACGCCGGCGGGCCCCTCGGCCACTCCGACGACCGCCGCGCCGCCAATCTGGTCTTCGCCTGGTTCCAGCCGCGAACGTTCGCAGATGTACAGCGTTGCCGCCGCCCTGTCGGTGAACAGTTTGAAGGTGGGCGCCAGCCGGCGTCCTGGATCGAAGATCACGCGCAGCGGGTGCGGTCCGGTCACGTGGCGGGTCGTCAGCTGCGGATCGTCGGCCGCCACCGTACCGGCGCCGACCACGACGGCGTCGCACAGCGCGCGCATGCGATGCAAGTGGACGATGTTGCCCTCGCCGGTCACGAACTGCGAATCGCCGGTATGGGTCGCGATGAAACCGTCGAGACTCTGGCCCAGGTGTCCGATGGTGATTGGCCGCGAGGCCGTGGCGCCGCAAATGGGCAGGTAGAGATCGATCAGGTCCGCTAACGGACTGTCGGCCGGCAGGCGCGAGTGCCAGCCGGAGCCCGGCCGCCACTCCAGCACGGTATCGGCGGCTTCACCAGCGACCGGTTGCAGTGTTGAGCCAACGAGCGCGAACGACCCCGCCCGCCCGTCGTGCTCCAGGCCGCCAGCCATGGCGTTGGCTGCGAGCAGCAGGGGCCAGGCGGCGTCGGCGGCTAACGCCGCTGGCGAAGAAATGCTGTCTGGCGACACCTCCCATCACTATGCCATACTCATCGAGTCTCTTTAACGCGGGTCCGCGAGCCCGAGAAGAGGTGTCCATGACCACTTTCCTGCCACCCGGGCGGCGTACGCCGCACTTGCTCCCGACACACTTATGAAACGCTTGCTCAAGGGCGGCCGCGTCGTCGACCCGGCCAACGGACGCGACGGCATCTTCGACGTTCTGATCGACGGCGATCGCATTGCCGAGGTCGGCACCAACCTGAACGCCGACGCGGCAGAGGTCGTCAACATTCCGGCCGGGCTCGTGGTGTGTCCCGGGCTGATCGACATGCACGTGCACCTGCGCGAGCCTGGCCAGGAGCACAAGGAAACCGTCGCGACCGGCGTGGCCTCGGCTGTCGCCGGTGGCTTCACGGCGGTCGCGTGCATGCCCAACACGAAGCCGGTCAACGACAACGCCGGCGTCACCAAGCTGATTCTGCAGAAGGCCGCCGAGGCCAACCTGGCGCGGGTCTATCCCATTGGCGCCGTATCGCGCGGGCAGAAGGGCGAAGAGCTCGCCGACATCGCCGAGTTGAAGGAAGCGGGCTGCGTCGCGGTGACCGACGATGGATTGCCGGTGGCCACTGCGATCCTGGCGCGGCGCGCGCTCGAGTACACCAGCATGTTCAAGATGCCGGTGATCGAGCACTGCGAGGACCAGACGCTGAAAGGCGACGGCGTCGCGCACGAAGGACCGGTTGCCGCATCGCTGGGGCTGCGCGGCATCCCGGGCGTCGCCGAAGCCATCACCGCCGGCCGCGACATCCTGCTGGCCGAAATGACCGGCGGCCACATCCATATCGCGCACATGAGCGCGTGGACCACCATCGAGGCGGTCCGTCAGGGCAAGAGCCGCGGCGTGAACGTCACCTGCGAGGTGTGCCCGCACCACTTCACGCTGACCGACGACATGCTGGCCGCGCCGGTGGCCTACGACACCAACACCAAGATGAACCCGCCGCTGCGCGAAGCGCGCGATCGCGATGCCATGATCGCCGGCATCGTCGACGGCACCGTGGACGTCATCTCCACCGACCATGCGCCGCATCACTACGACGAGAAGAACGTCGAGTTCGACCGCGCGCCGTTCGGCATTGTCGGCCTCGAAACCGCGGTGCCGATCACGCTCGACAAGCTGGTGCACACGGGCCTGATCACGTTGTCGAGGATGGTGGAGTTGATGTCGGTGAACCCGGCCAGGATCCTGAACGTGCCAGGCGGCTCGCTTGCGCCCGGCGCGCCGGCCGACATCACCATTCTCGCACTCGAGTTGCCGGTGACCATCGACAAGACCAAGCTGGTGAGCAAGTCGAAGAACACCCCGTATCACGGCTGGTCGTTCAAGGGCGGTGTCGCGGCCACCATTGTCGGCGGCCGCACGGTTTACTCCAATCCCGCGGTGAAGCTGACCTGATGGCCACCAACGCTCGACACGATGAGATCCGCGCCAGGGCGCTCGAAGACATGCGCCGCTTCGAAGTGGTGATGGACGGCCACTTCGACTACGGCAACGGCTTCCACGGCAAGCTCTATCTGAATCCTCACAAGCTGCTGCAGTGGCCGGCCACGATCTGGCGGGTCGCGCAGGACCTGATCGACGTGATGCCGGCCGACTTCGCCGCGCAGGCCGAGGTGATTGCCGGCCCGGCCACCGGCGGCGCCATTCTCGCCCACACCATCGCCGGCCTGCTCGACGGCCGCCGGCCCATGACGCATCCACCCTACTCGTTCGCGCCGTTCGGCGATCAGGAAGGCGAGCCGACGCTCAGCCCGTTCTACGCGAAGAGCATGAACGGCCGCCGCGTGTTGATCGTGGACGACGTGCGCAACACCGGGACGACGTTCAAGCGCTGCGCCGACCTGGTGGTCCAGGCTGGAGGCATCGTGATTGGCACGGTGCAGATTGTCGATCGCTGCGAAGCGTGCGTCAGCCTGGACGTGCCGAACGTGGCGCTGGTCGAGTACAAGGCGCCGCCGAACTACCCGGCGGCATCCTGCCCGATGTGCGCGTCGCAGGTGCCGATCACCAGCTTCTAGACGCGTGGCAAGTCTTCGCGCTGCGCTCGACACGCTCTACACCTCCTACAACGCCGATCGCGTGGTGACCGATCCGGTGTGGATCGTGCACCGCTACGACCGCCCTGACGACCGCGAGGTCGTCGCGTTCATCGCCGCCGCGCTGGCCTTCGGGCGGGTGCAAAGCGTGCTCAACTCGATCGACGGCATGCTTCAGGTGATGGGTCCCTCGCCGGCGGCATTCGTCCGGACCTTCGAGCCGGCCCGCGATCGCCGCAAGTTCGATCACCTGGTGCATCGCTGGACCAAGGGCATCGACATGGCGGCGCTGGTGTGGGTGATGCACCAGATGATCCGCGACGGCGGCTCGATCGAGGGGTTCTTCACGACGGGCCTGGCCGCGGACGCGATCGACGTGGGCGAGGCGCTGCAGTCGTTCTCGACGCGGGCGCTGGCGCTGGATCAGAAGTCGGTCTACGGCCGCTCGAAACCCAAGCCCGGAGTCGCCTACTTCTTCTCGCGTCCTTCCTCTGGCGGCGCCTGTAAGCGGCTGAACCTGTTCCTGCGCTGGATGGTGCGGAAAGACGCGGTGGACCTCGGCGTGTGGACGCGTGTGCGTCCCGGCCAGCTGATCGTGCCGCTCGACACGCACGTCATTCGCGTCGGCCAGTGCCTGCGCCTGACGAAGCTCAAGAGCCCGGGTTGGCGCATGGCGGCAGACATCACCAGGTCCCTGCGCGCACTCGACCCGGCCGACCCGGTGAAGTTCGACTTTTCGATCTGCCACCTGGGCATGATGAATGCCTGCGGCTTCGGGAAGAAACAGCGCGACGGGCAGTGTCCATTGCGTGGATGTTGCCACCCATAAGTCACTTAATATCAAAGTATTGACAGGTAGTCTGTGTAATGTGCATATTGACTTATGGCCACCAAGACCATCTCGTTGAAAGTAGAGGCATATAACCGGCTCGCCGGCGCCCGCCGCTATCGCGACGAGTCGTTCAGCGAGGTGGTGATGCGGGCAACCTGGCCGGAAGACACCATTACCGGCAGGGCGCTTCTCGACTTGTTGGGCTCGCGGCGCGTGCATTTGCGCGCCGAGGAGTTGGACCGCCTCGACGAACTCAAGCAGAGCGAGTTGCCGCCCGAGGACAAATGGGCCGAGCGCTGATTCTCGAGAGCACGTTCCTGATCGATCTCGAACGCGCGCACAAACGCGGCGCGCCCGGCGGGACGATCGCATTTCTCGAACAGAACCAGGACGCGCGGCTCTACCTTCCGTTCGTCGTCGCGGGCGAGATCGCGTCGGGCATCTCCATGCGCGATCGCGCGCGATGGGAGGCCTTCCTCGCGCCGTTCTATGTGCTGCCGCCGACTCCCGAAGTGAGCTGGCAGTTCGGCCGCGCCTTCAGGCACCTGCGCGACAACGGCAACCTGATCGGCGCGAACGACCTCTGGATCGCCGCCACCGGCCTCGCCTACGAGATGCCGGTCGTGACCCGAAACGTCGAGCACTTCAGGCGCGTGCCGGGTCTGGAGGTTGAAAGTTACTAGTCGCGCCGCAGAGCCTCGGCTGGGCTGACACCCGCTGCCCGCTGAACCGGCACCAGGGTCGACCCGGCGGCCACGGCGACCACGATGGCCGCAGCAGCGACGATGGGCAGCGCACCAACCGGTCCCAGGTTCTCGACCCAGTTCCCCGCCAGCCGCTGTCCCCACATCGCGAGCGGGGTACCGACGATTAGTCCAACAGCGACGCATCCCGCCGCGCTCTTCAAGACCATGCGCGTGATGTCGCCTCGCGTGGCGCCCAGGGCCATGCGGACGCCGATCTCGTTGATGCGGCGGTTCACCGCGAAAGCCAACAGGCCATAGAGCCCGATGCCCACGAGGATGGCCCCCAACGCGCCGAACAACCCGGACAAGGTGGCGGCCAGACGCTCCGGCACTATCGACGCGTTGACCTGATCGGACAGCGTCGTCACGCCGGCGACGGCCCCCGTCTTCAGTGCATCCGACACCACCCGCTGCACATCGCCGGCCACGGCAATGGGATCGACGCTGGTGCGGAGCGACAAGCGATGCGATGACATCCGCGGTTCCTGGAACGGGTTCAAGTACACCGTGGGCGGCGCCTCCCGCCGCAGGTCGATGTACTTCGCATCGCCGACAACGCCGACAATCTCGAACGACCGCACCTCTCCGGTGGGTCTGCCGGTCAGGCTTTCGAGCGAGAGACGCTGCCCGATCGCGCTGCGGCCAGGGAAGTAATGCCTTTCAATCGCCTGGTTGACGATCGCCACCGGCGCGCGGCCCTGGTCGTCGAAACGAAAATCCCGCCCCGCGACCAGCGGCGTGGCGAAGGTCTCGAAGTAGCGCGGCGCGACCCAGTTCACCGAGGCGTACTCACGCGCCTCGGGCGCTTCGGGAAAGCCATCGACCGTGACGAAGCTTGCGGCGCCGGCGCCGTGAATGGGTGTTACCGCACTCAAGGTTGCCGAACTGACCCCCGGCACGCGCGCCAGCGTGGCTAGCAAGTCCTGATAAGGCTGAAACAGCTGGGCTCGTTCGTAGCCGCTATTGGCGGGATCCAGCGTCACGAGCAAGACCGCACTGCGATCGAAGCCGAGGCCGGTGTTGCGAAGGCTCGAGAGGTGTCCGATGAACAACCCCGACACGGTCAGCAGCACGAGAGACACGGCGACCTGCGCCATCACGAGCGACGTCCCAAACCTCATCCGCGATCGCGACGGCCCGGACGTTCCTGACTCACGCATTACCGGGGCGGGTGGGGCCGCGACCGCTTGCCATGCCGGAACCAGACCAAACAGAAGGCCGGCCAGCAATGACACGCCGGCGGTGAACACCAGCACGCGTCCATCGAGTTGGGCATCGAGCTGGATTGGTCCAATGAGACCGACGAACCCGCGTCCCGAGGTGAGAATGCCGACGAGCACGTTCACGCTCGCATAAGCCAGCGCGACGCCCGCCACGCCTCCGGCCAGCGCCAGCAGCACCGACTCGGTTAACAACTGTCGCAGCAGGCGCAGTCGCGGAGCGCCCAGCGAGACCCGCACCGCCACCTCCCGCTGGCGCGCAGCCCCCCGGGCCATCAGCATGCCGGCAATGTTGCTGCAGGCGGCGAACAGCAGCAAGCCGACCACCGCCATCAACACCAGCAACGGCCGGGCGAACCCGTCCCGCAGCATGGCGAGTCCAGTGGCGGCAGGTTCGACGTCGATCGTCAATGCGCCAAGGTTCGGCGCCCGTTTCAAAGCCTGCTCGACCCGCCAGCGGTCGAGCACCAGCATCTCGGCACGCGCCTGTTCGACCGACACACCCGGTTTGAGACGCGCCATCAGGGCGACGGGCAGCGCACCGGTCAGGCGTTGACTGGGCTGCTGGAACGCCGGCTCCACCGCGGCCGGTAACCACACCTGCGGTCGCGCCGCGATGTTCACGCCGGTGAACTCGCGTGGCGTGATGCCGACGATGACCGCGGAGGTGGCGCCGATGGTGATCCGCTGCCCAACGGCCGCGGGGTCGCCGTTGAAGCGCGACCGCCAGAAGGCCCAGCTGATGACCGCGACCGGCTCCGCGCCGGCTTGATCGTCGGCTGGAACGATTACTCGCCCCATCGCGGGTTGCACGCCGAGCGTCTCGAAGAACTTCCCGACGACATACTCACCATGGACCGGTGCGGACTCGAATGCCTGGCCGCCGACCGGCAGGCGGAAGGCCGACATCGCGATTAGGTCGGCGAACACACGGTTGTTGTCGCGGAAGTGCTCGTAGACGCTCCAGCTGAATCCGTTGAGGCGCGGCTCACCCGGAAAGCGGCTCAACAGCTCGACCAGTTGTTCCGGCTGGCGGACGGGCAACTGCCGCAACATGAGCGTGTTCACGAGACTGAAGATGGCCGTGTTGGCACCGATCCCCAGGGCCAGGGAGACGACGGCGACGATGGTGAAGAGGGGAGTGCGGCGCATTTGCCTGGCGGCCAGGCGGCTGTCGGCGATGAAGTCTTCGAGCCACGGCAGGCTTCGTTGATCGCGCATCGATTCCATGGCCTGCGCCAGCCCGCCGGCTTCAACCCGCGCCAGGCGCCCGGCCTCGGCCGGCGAATGGCCCTGCCGGAGCTTCTCTTCCGTCAGCAACTCGAGGTGCAGCTGCAACTCCGAGTCGAGGTCGTGATCCGTTCGCCGGCCCCCGCGCCACAGGCGGCGCAGCCACTCGCGCACGTTCGCCATCGCTGTGCCTCCTTCAGCTCCGCTCGTCGAGGGCGCCGGGCGGGATCCGATCCGCAGGCTCTCCAGTAGCCATTCAAATGGAGTATAGCCATCTCCATTTGATTGTCAAATGCAGCCGGGCGATGGCGCCCCGGTCGAGCCGGGTCGTGGAATAATCGTTCCATCCTGAATTCTCCTCACGTCGTCGTCCTTGGCGGCGGACCCGCCGGCGCCGCCGCCGCGAAGCTGCTGGCCCAGTGGGGACACTCGGTCCGCCTGATCACCCGCGCGCCGGTCGATGCGCGCATGGCGGTCTCCATTCCGCCCAGCGCGTATAAGTTGTTCGACGCCATTGGCATCAGCGATGCCATCGACCGCGCCGGGTTCATTCGCTCGACCGGCAACACCGTGTGGTGGGGCCAGCCGCAGCCGCGCGTCGAGCGGTTTGCCGACGGCGCGCGGGGATGGCAAGTGCCGCTACAGCGGCTCGAGGAAGCCATGCTGGCCGAGGCGGCGGCCGCCGGCGTCACCATCGAGCGGCGCGTCATTGTCGAGGGCGACCTCCAGGCAGCCTCCGGCCGGTTCCTGATCGACGCCACCGGCCGTTCGGGCATGCTCGCGCGAGCGCAAGGAGTGCGGGTCTACGACGAGGGGCCGCGCACCGTGGCGCTGGTGGCGTCGTGGACGCGGACTGGCGCGTGGCCGGTGCCGGACGACACGCACACGCTGATCGAGTCGTACGAGTCAGGATGGGCGTGGTCGGTACCGACGTCGCCTGGCACGCGATCGATTGCGGTGATGGTCGATCCGCAGCGATCCACCCGCGTCCGCGGCGCCTCGGCCCGCGACCTCTATCTGTCGGAGATTGCCAGGACGATCACGTTTCAGCGGCTGACGGCCGGCGCCCAGTGCACGGGCGATCCCCGGGGTTGGGATGCCTCGGCGTATCGTGCCGTCTGCTACTTCGGCGACGGCTGGCTGCTGGCCGGCGATGCCGGCTCGTTCATCGACCCGCTGTCGTCGGCGGGCGTCAAGAAGGCGCTGGCGTCGGGCTGGCTGGCGGCGGTCGTGGTTCACACCACGCTGACCAAGCCGGCCATGCAATCGCACGCGATGGCCTTTTTCTCGCACCGCGAACAGGAGATCGAACGCCACTACCTGCGCATGAGCCAGTCGTTCCTCGCCGAGGCCGCACCCACGCATCCCCATGCGTTCTGGCGCGATCGGGCGGATGCGCCGGAAACCCCGATTGCCCTCGATGCGGCCGTCGTGCGCGCCGCTTACGAGCGGATCCGGTCCGCGCCCGTCCTGCGCCTGGCGCCCGGCGAGGCCACCATCGACCAGCATCCCGTGGTGCGTGGAAACGAGATCGCCCTCGCGCCCGGCATCGTTGCCGGCGACGAGTCCATTCGCTTCGTGCACGGGGTCGACGTGGTGGCCCTGCGAGAGCTGGCGCCGCGGTTCTCGCAAGTGCCGGACCTGTTCGAGTCCTACTGCCGCGCGCATGGCGAGGTGCCGTTGCACGATTTTCTCATGGCCCTGGCGACCGCGGTGGCCAGGCGCTGGCTTGTGGCACAATGACGGCCAATTCACGGATCTGGTGATCTCGTGATTTGGTGACCTGGCGATTTTGCGACAGAGAGGTCTCGGCGTGACGAACGCAACACGTGCCATCGCGGCAGTAGCGACATTGCTGGTGACCCTGTTGGCGGGGGCGGTTTCCACGCAACAGCCGCCGGCCGCTGCCCCAACGGCCAAGCCCGAAGACGGCATTCCGATTACCGACGCGACGGTCCTCAAGGCCTGCGGCACCTGTCACCGGCCCGACGACAAGGGCCAGATGTCGCGCATCTCGTTCCAGCGCAACACGCCCGAGGGCTGGCAGTCGACCATCCAGCGCATGGCGGCGCTCAACGGCCTGAACATCGATCCGCAGACCGCGCGCCAGGTCGTGAAGTACCTGTCGAATCATCTCGGCCTGGCGCCCGAGGAGGCCAAGCCCGCGGCGTGGGAGGTCGAGCGGCGGCTGATCGACTACAAGTACACCGCCAACGCCGATGCCGAATCGACCTGCATCCGCTGTCACTCGATGGGCCGCGTCATTTCGCAGCGGCGCACGCGCAGTGAATGGAACCTGGTGATTGCCATGCACCGCGGCTGGTATCCGCTGGTCGACAACCAGGCCTTCCGCCGCAACGGCCCGCCACCGCGGGACCCGTCCGCCGACGGGCGTCCGCCCGACTTGCGCCAGCCGGTCGAGAAGGCCATCGATCATCTGGCCAGCGCGTTCCCGCTCAAGACGCCGGAATGGGCGGCGTGGTCGGCGACCATGCGCCCGGCACGGCTTGACGGCACCTGGACGCTCAGCGGCTGGGACGCTGGCAAGGGCGCCGTATACGGCCAGGTTACCATCGCCGCCGACCCGGCAACGCCAGATGAGTTCACCACCGCCATCAGCTATCGCGTCGCTCGCACCGGCGAGACGGTCACGCGAACAGGGCGGGCGCTCATCTATACCGGCTTCCAATGGCGCGGCCGATCGACCACCGCGGCGGGCGCCGAGTCGGGGTTGCGCGAAGTGATGTTCGTCGATCGCGACTGGCGGCAGATCGAGGGCCGCTGGTTCACCGGCGGTTACGACGAAATCGGCCTGGACGTCCGCCTCGAGCGCGTCGGCGCCGAGACTCGCGTGCTCGGCACCGATCGCACCGCGTTGAAGCAGGGCGGTGCCGGCCAGGAGCTGAAGATCTACGGCGCCAATTTCCCGGCCGGGCTCCGGCCGGCCGACGTCGACCTCGGCCCCGGCCTCACCATCAGCCGCCTCGTCAGCGTCACACCCGAGGTGGCGACGGCGACGGTCGATGTCGCCGCCACCGCCGCCCTCGGCGCGCGCGACCTGTTCGTGGCCGGTGCCTCGAAGCCGAAGGCGCTGGTGGTGTTCGATCGCATGGATGCGATCAAGGTGAAGCCCGATTGGGCGATGGCGCGCGTCGGCGGCACGACCTTTCCGAAGATGCTCGCGCAGTTCGAGGCGTGGGCCTTCCACAACGGCGCTGATGGCCGCCCCGACACGCCCGACGATCTCAACCTGGGACTGGTGGACGCCGCGTGGACCATGGAAGAGTACGCGGCCACCTATGACGATGACGACATCAAGTATGTCGGGACGCTCGACGCGGCGACGGGACGGTTCATGCCGAACGTCGATGGGCCCAACCCGGTACGCAAGGGCAGCCGCAACAATGTCGGTGACGTCTGGGTGGTGGCGAAGTACGCGGCCGAGGGCAGCGGCGGCAAGCCGGCCGCCACTCTCCGCGCCCGCGCGCACCTGCTGGTGACGGTGCCGCTCTACATGCGCTTTGACCCGACCGTGGGGACGCCATGACGCTCGGGCTGCGCGAGTTCCACTCGTTCGAGGCCGCCGGACGGCGCTACCTCTATCTCGTGCCCAGCGCGGCGGTGTTCGCGCTCGACGATTGTTCCGAAGCGATCCTCCAGGAGTTGAGCCGCGGTCCGCAGCCGGTCGCCGAGGTGGCCCGCAGCCTGTCGCATCGCTTCGACACGGCGGAAGTCACCGATACGATTGCTGAACTGCAGCGTGTGCGGGCGCTGGGCGAGATCGCAGGCCACCCTGGAGGGTTGCCTGCAGTAAAGCCGCCGAAGATTGTGCCGCTGCGACCGGTGCCGCTGCAAACGCTGGTGGTGAATGTCACCAACCAGTGCAACCTCGCGTGCACCTACTGCTACGAGTACGGTGAAGACAAGATCGTCGACACCACCAACGGCCAGCAGCCCAAGTTCATGAGCGAGGCGACCGCCCGCGAGAGCGTCGAGTTCGCGCTGCGCGAATCGCGCGAGAACAAGCACGCGCACATCACCTTCTTCGGCGGCGAGACGCTGATGAACTTCCCGGTGCTCAAGTCGACCATCGCCTACGCGCGCCGCCGCGCCGCCGAAACCGGCAAGGACATCGACTTCAGCCTGACCACCAACGCGACGCTGCTGCAGCCCGAGGTGATCGAGTTCCTGGCCGCCGAGCGGGTCGGGGTCACCATCTCGATCGACGGCCCGGAGGAGATGCAGGACAAGTTCCGCGTCTTCAACAACGGGCAGGGCAGCTACGCCATGGCGGCGCCGAAGATCAAGGCACTGCTGCAGCGGCATCGCACGCGCCCGGTCGGCGCCCGCGTCACGCTGACCAGGCAAACGCTCGACGTCCGCCGCATCTACCAGCACCTCACCGACGAACTGGGATTCTGGGAGGTGGGGTTCGCGCCGGTGACGACCGCGCCCGGCCGCGACTACGCCATTGCCGACGCCGGCTTCGATCACCTGCTCGAACAGTTCCGCGCGCTGGCCGCCGACTATCTCGCAGCCGCACTGCAGAACCGCCACCACGGCTTCTCGAACGTGCGCGAAACGCTGCAGGAGATCCATCACGGCCACGCCAAGGCCTATCCCTGCGGCGCCGGCATTGGCTTGATGGGCGTCTCGACCGACGGCCGCGTGGCCTTGTGCCACCGCTTTGCCGGTTCCGACGACCATGGCCTCGGCACCGTCACCGACGGCATCTCGTGGGAGAAGCAGCAGGCGTTCCTCGACACGCATCACGTCGCCAACAAGACCGACTGCGCCACGTGCTGGGCCCGGCCAATCTGCGCCGGCGGCTGCTATCACGAGGCGAATACGCGCTACGGCACCACCCAGGCGCCCAACCTCCACTACTGCGAGTGGATTCGCGGCTGGACGCACACGTGTCTCGAGATCTACGGCGAACTGGCCGAGCGGAACCCCGCGTTCCTGGCCCAGTTCGACGATGAGCCGACGGAGAAGATTTCATGAAGCATCTCACCGCCATCAACCGCAAGGCCGCTCGGATGGAAGAGGTCACCAGGGACGTGGTCGCGTTGCAGGGCCCGCCGCAACAGCCCGAGCCGCCGCACATTCCGAACGGCTGTTCGCTGGTGTTCGCGCCGGGCTGGGAAGCCGACCGCAACGGCGGCACCGCCGGCCTGTGCCAGCCGGTCGAACGCGACCTCTTCGACTGCCACATGGGCTGCTTCTGGCCGGCGCAGGTGCCCGACCAGTTGAACCACGCGCCCGACTGGACCGCGAAGTGCGCGGCCGCCCAGAAGGACTGGCGCAAGATCGATCTCATCTTCCCGGACGAGAAGAAGTGATGGCCACGCGACGGCGGTTTGCGGCGGCCCTCGCGGCGGCACTGGCCATCGGCCTGGTCACGGTCCAGGCGCAACGGCCGGCGCGCTTTGGCGCCATCGCCTCGGGCGGCGATCACCTGCTTTACATCGGCACCTACGACGGCACCATCCACATCATCGACGAGGCCACCGAGCAGAAGGTCGGCGACATCAAGCTGACGACCGGCATCCCGCGGTCGCTCACGTTGTCGCAATCGCGCACCAAGTTCTACGTGCTCGACTCGACTCTCGAGAAGATCGAGGTGATCGACATCCCGACGCGCAGCTCGGTGACGACGTTCACCCTGAGCGAGGGCAGCAAGCAGGTGCGCATTCGCGGCATGCAGGTCGATCCGCTCGAGCGGTTCCTGATCCTGCTGACCCGCCCGGCAACCAAGCAGATCGACCGCTGGGAGATCGGCGACATCTCCCTGCAGCTCTACGACCTGGCCCAGAAGAAGGTAACACGGACCATTCCCTGGCCGCGCGGCGAAGAACGCGAGGGCGTCAACATCCGCTTCTCGCCCGACGGCAAGCTGCTCTACTTCTTCGGCGACGATGTGCTGATCCTCGAGACCGAGAACTTCACCGAGGTCGATACCTGGGCGCTCAGCCGCCCGCTCGAAGCCGGCCTCGGCCGCATCAGCTTCGGGCAGGTCGACGACTTCAACGAAGACCCGGGGTTCCTGACCGGGCTCTTCACGATCCAGGACCCGGTGCAGAACCGCCGCATCATGGGCATTGGCCGCGTCAACCTGGTCGGCAAGAGCATCGACTTCACGCCAATTGGCCCGGCCGAGGGCGTTGGCTTCGCCATGGCTCCCGACCGCAAGCGTGGCTACGGCCTGATGCAGCAGATCGGCCGCTACGAGTTCTGGGCGTTCGATGTCCAGAACCGGAAGCTGATCAGCCGGACGCCCTTCGAAGGCCGTCCGCGCATGGCCATGCGCGTGTCGTCCAACGGCCGCCTGTTATACGTCTTCCAGGCCGGTGCCACCATCGACGTGTACGATTCGGCGTCGTACAAGCTGCTGCGGACCATCGAGATGAATGCCGATCAGACCACGAACCTGTTCATCCTTCCCAGGAAGTAAGGGCAGGTGGATCGACGCTCGTTCGCCTATCTCGTCCCCTACTGGCGGCGCCTCGTCCTCGTTGTCGTCATCAGCCTGGTCAGCACGGCCGCCACGCTGGCGATGCCGTACCTCTCGAAGGACCTCATCGATCACGCCCTGATCGGCCGCGACGCCGGCGCCCTGCGCCGCATTGTCCTGATGTTTGCCGGGCTCGGCGTCGCCGGCTTCGTGCTGAACGTCGTCAGCGGACTGCGCTACACGCGGGTGTCGGCGGAGATCCTGTTCGACATGCGGCTGTCGATGTACGAGCACCTGCAGCGGCTGTCGCCGCGCTTCTACGCCCGCACCCGGCTGGGCGACATCGTCTCGCGCCTGAACAACGACCTCAGTGAAATCCAGCGCGTCGCCGCTGAAGCGGCCATGGCGTGGGTCGGCAACGTGCTGTTCCTCGCCGGCAGCCTGGTCATGATGGTCTGGCTCGACTGGCGCCTCGCGCTGATCGCGCTGGCACCGCTGCCCATCAGCCTGATCGCGCTCGCCGTCTACCGCCGCCGGCTCGAGAGCCGGATTGCCGACCTGCGTCAGCGCAGCAGCGACATCGGCAGTTTCCTGATCGAGACGCTGCAGGCGACCTCACTGGTGGTCGCGTCCAATGCGCAGCCGCGCGAGCTGGCGCGGTTCCGGGGGCTGAACGACGCCTTCATCGGCGCGCTGATGCGCATGCAGCGCGTCACCTACTTCGCGGGCGGCTTGCCGGGCACGGTGCTGTCGATTGGGTCGGCCGTCGCTTTCTACTACGGCGGCATGCGCGTAATCGACGGCACGTTGACCCTGGGAACCATGGGTGCCTTCCTGGCCTACCAGATGCGCGTGTTCGCGCCGGCGCAGGCGCTGATGGGTCTCTACGCCAGCCTGGCCACCGCCAAGGTGTCGTGGGGGCGGGTGCGGGAGATCCTCGATGCCCCGATCGACGTGCAGGAGCGTCCCGAGCCACAGGCGTTGACCGGCTGCCTGGGCGAAGTGGCGTTCGAAGGAGTGACGCTCGGCACCGACCGGCAATCGGCCGTGCTCGAGGCCGTGACCTTCACGGCGCGGCCAGGTGAATGCGTGGCGCTCGTCGGCGGCAGCGGCGTGGGGAAGAGCACTATTGCCTACCTGGCGACACGGCTGCTGGATCCCGACAGCGGCATCGTTCGGCTCGACGGTCACGACCTGCGCGACCTGAGGCTGCAGGACATCCGCAAGCATGTGGTGCTGGTCGAGCAGGAACCGACCCTGTTTCACGCCAGCATCGGCGACAACATCCGTTACGTGCGGCCCGGCGCCACCGATGCGGAGGTGCGGCGGGCGGCCGAGGCGTCGGGCATTGCCAGGTTCATCGCCGCGTTGCCAAACGGCTACGCCACGCTGGTTGGCGAGCGCGGCCTTGCGCTCTCGGCGGGCGAGCGCCAGCGCATTGCCCTGGCGCGCGCCTTCCTTGCCGATCCGGCCGTGCTGGTGCTCGACGAACCGACCGCCGCCCTTGATGCCATCGCACAGCGCCAGGTCATCGACGGTTACCAGGCGGTGATGCAGGGCCGCACGACACTGCTGATCACCCATCGCCGCGAGTTGGCGATGGCCGCCGACCGGGTGGTCGTGCTCCAAGGCGCGCGAGTTGTGGACGAGGGCCGCCCCGGCGACCTGGCCGGCCGAAGCGGTGTGTTCACGCGGCTGTTTGAGATCGATCGGCCGGCCGGCGTCGACGCATGAACCGTCCGGTCCGCGTCGTCATTGTCGACAGCGGCGTCTACGCCGCGCATCCCCACGTCAACGGCGTCAGTGGCGGCGTCGGCGTGGATGCGGCCGGCGATCTCCATGACGACTACCTGGACCGGCTCGGCCACGGTACCGCGGTCTCGGCCGTGATTCGCGAGAAGGCGCCCGCGGCGGAGATCTTCGCGGCCAAGGTGTTCGATCGCGAGTTGTCGACCAGCGGCGCCGCGCTCGTGGCGGCCTGCGACTGGGCCCTTCACCAGCGTGCGGACATCGTCAATCTCAGCCTGGGCACGACCAACACGTCGCATGGCGCATGCCTCGCCGCCGCCGTATTGCGGCTGCGCGCCAGCGGCGCGGTGGTGATCGCCGCAGGAGCGCAGGACGGCGTGGCATGGCTGCCGGGAACGCTGCCGGGCGTGTGGAGCGTGACGCTCGACTGGACGCTGCCGCGTGATCGCTGTCGTCTTGCGGTGGATGGCGGCACCTGGGCGTTCACCGCGTGCGGCTATCCCAGGCCAATCGCCGGCGTTCCGGCCGAGCGGAACCTCAAGGGCCTGAGCTTCGCGGTGGCCAACGTCACCGGACTGGTGGCGGCGTGGTTGGGCCAGGGCGCGGGCCGATGACGCTCGGGCGCGCCTACGGCGTCATGTCGGGTCGATAGGTGCCGATGAACGTGCGAATCGCCTCGGCCTCGACCATGTCCTTGGCGCGGAAGCGAATGGAGTGCGCATCGACGCGCTCGAAGCCCGGCAGGTAGGCCAGCATCTCGGCCGGAGTGTAGTTCTTGAAGCTGATATCGACCGTCACCGGCGTCGCCACCTTGTAGGGTTTGAACTCGGCCCGCCGGGCCATGGCCGCCTTCACGCGCGCGCCAATCAGCTGATACGACGCTTGCGGCGTGATCGTGATTGCCGAGTGAAACCCCAGCGTGCGCTTGGTCTCGGCGGCCTCGATGTTGCCGACGGCGCCCCGCACCTCGGCAATGGCAGCGTCGTCGCCCGACATCATGATCACCGGCACGTTGTAGTGCCCGGCGATGGCCGCCGCCCACGACCCCTCCGACACGTTCACGCCGTTCAGGGCGACGCGGGTCAGCGTGGCGCTCGAGAACGTGTGCGCGCGCACGCCCTGGGGGTTGTTGGTCGAGGCGTGGTAGCCGATGAACATCACCGCATCGGCCTGGTCAACGCCGGCCACCATGCCCAATTGACGCGGCCACGAGCGGATAACGCGCACCTCGGGCGGGAACAACTCGATCAACAGGTTCTCGCCGTTGCCGTGGGCGTCGGCGACGATGATCTCGGTGGCGCCGGCGTCGCGAGCGGCGTTCACCGCTGCCAGCGCCTCGCGCGTCATGAACTCGCGAAAGCGCCCGTACTCGAATCCCGTCGGGCCCAGTTGATCGCCGGTCACGGTGCCGACCACGCCTTCCATGTCAACCGAGATCAGCACGCGCACACGCCCGGCCTGGGCGCGCGCCGCCGGCGAGGCGAGCAGTAAGGCCAGCACAGCGCTGGCGGCGAGAGCAGTGGTGATGGCGGTGCGCATGTATCCTCCGAATCGGGCGTGGCACGGACTGTCGGGTTCGCGTTAGCATAGCCCGGCCCGGCTGTTGTGGCCGGCCAGCCAATCGTTCTCGTTTTGATCCTGCTCGGCGTCCGTGCGGTGAGAGTGTTTTGCCATCCTGGCCGTCTAAGCTAACAAACGGCCTCGGTTCTGCCAGCCGGCCCGCCCCCAAATGTCAACTACCGACCAACCCCTGGAAACCGTGGTGTCCCACTACCGTGTGCTGCGTGCGCTCGGCGCCGGCGGCATGGGTGAAGTGTACGAAGGCTTCGATGAAACGCTGAAGCGACGGGTTGCCATGAAGGCGATTCGTCCGGGCAAGCGTCTCGACCCCGAGGCCAAGGCCCGGTTCCTGCGCGAAGCGCGGATCCTGTCGCAGCTCGATCATCCCAACATCTGTCGTGTCTACGACTACATCGAGACCGCCGATCGTGACTGGCTGGTGCTGGAGCTGATCGAAGGCCGGACTCTGCGCGACGCCATTCAGGACGGGTTGGGCGCCACCGATCCACTGGACGTTGCCAGGCAGATCGCCACGGTGCTGGCGGCGATGCATGCCGCGGGCGTCGTGCACCGCGACCTGAAGCCCGGCAACGTGATGCTCGCGCCCGGCGACGTCGTCAAGGTGCTGGACTTTGGGCTTTCGGCCGCGGCGCCGGAAGCCGGTACGCGGGTCCCGACGCACGAACCGGCAGGCATTGACGGCACCATCGCGGCGCCGTCGAATGCCGTGCTGGCCGACAGCGCCTGGGCGGCCCGCTCCATTTCGAGTTCAGACCTTTCGTTGTTCCAGAGCCAGGCCGGGGCTGTCATCGGCACCGCTGCCTACATGAGTCCCGAACAGGGGCTTGGCGAAGCGGCCACGCCGGCCAGCGACATGTACTCCTACGGCCTGGTGATCGAAGAAGTGTTCTCCGGCCGGCTGCGCTATCCCGGGCCCGAACACCGCAGCGACGTTCAGCCCCCGGTCGAGAACCACATTCCCGCCGATGTTGCCGCGCTGATCGAACGGCTCGAGTCCAGGGCGCCGTCGCATCGTCCGACGGCCGACGATGTCGTCGAACGGCTGCAGTGGATTGCCGAGGCGCCGCGCCGCTTGCGGCGCCGAGTGGCGATTGCCGTCCTGGTGATGCTTGCCCTGGCGGGAGCGGCCAAATACACGTGGGACCTGTCGCGCGAACGCGCGGCCGCCGTCGCCGCGAGAGATGAGGCCGACCGTCGCCGGGAGCAGGCCGAGAACCTAATCGGGTTCATGGTCGGCGACTTGCGGACGCGACTGACGGCGGTGGGCCGGCTCGAAATCCTGGACGAGGTGGGACAGAAAGCGCTCGAGTATTTTCAGTCGGTGCCGCCCGGCTCGCTGACCGGCGAAGAGGTATTCCGTCGCTCGCAAACCATGCATCAGCTCGGGCAGGTGCGGCAGGCCCGCGCGGATCTGCCGGGCGCCCTGATCGCGTACGAGGAATCGCTGGCGCTCGCGGAGCGCGTCACGCGTGGGGATCCCGGCAACGCGGCGTGGCAGCTCGGCCTGGGAACCAGTCACTTCTACGTTGGCGACATCAAGCGGCGCCGCGGCGACCTCGATGGCGCGCTCGTGCACTTTCGCGCCTACCAGGAGATTGCCAGGCGGCTGGTTGAGCGTGATCCATCGAACGTCGAGTGGAAGCTCGAATTGTCGTACGGCTACAGCAACGTGGCCGCCATCCTCTCGGGGCGCGGCGACTTGGCCGGCGCCCGCGCGCAACTCGAGCGGACTCGCGCGCTGCAGACCGAGATCGCCGGCGCCAAACCTGGCGATACCACCATTCAGTTGAGCCGCGCCAACAATCACAATCGCCTTGGCGTCGTGCTGCAGAGGTTGGGTCAATTCCCGGAGGCGGCCGAAAGCTTTGCCGCCGAGATCGAGATTTACCGGACGCTATCGGCGGCCGATCCCCGCAACACGCAATTCTTGAGGCGTTTGCCGGTCAGCCTGCGGTTCCATGCTCAACTGCTGCGCGCGTTGGGTGATCCGGGTGCCGCCCTGGCGCAATTCCGGTCCGCCCTCGACGTCTCGCGCCAGCTCGCGATTCACGATCCCTCCAACGTCGACTGGCAGGTCGATCTGATCAGCAGCGAACTGTTCATGGGCCGCGCGATGATCGACGACAAGCAGCTCTCAGCAGCCCTGCAACTCTACCGATCCGCGGTCGCCAAGCTGCGGCCGCTGCTGGAGAAGGGCCGTGGACAAGTGGAATTGACGCGGAACCTCGCAAGCGGACGCAGTGGGATTGGTGAGATTCTGCTCGCGCAAGGGCAGCCAGCCCCGGCCCTGCTCCAAGCCGACGCCGCGGTCGGCTTGCTCGAGCCGCTCCTCGGCGCGAACCCGGCTGACGCCACGGCCGCCCGCCTGTTGGCGGCAGCATGCAATCTGCGGGCGCGCATCCACGATGGGCGGCGCGATACTGCCCGAGCCCGCGCTGAATGGACGCGGACGGTGGATCTGCTCGCGCCATTTGCCGCCGAGACCACGGACTACTACGTGCTCGATCCGTACGTGCGCGCGCTCGCGAGCCTTGGCCGGCACGAAGAGGCGCGGCGCCACTTCGACCGCCTGTCGGCGCTCGGCTATCGCGAGCGCGGATTGTTGAACCTGTGGAGCCAACTGGCATCTGGTTCCCCCTGACGTTTCGGAGGCGCCGACACTTCAACCCCTTGAAGGAGCAAGCTGAATGGACAAGCCTGTAACCGTGATTTACGACCCTGCGACCGACAAGTTCACTGCCGATGAAAACCCCGTGCGGGTTTACCCTGGAATTTCGACCATCACCTGGGACATTCGTTTGGCAAAGGAATCGGTGGGAATGATCTTCTTCGGGACCGAACCCGACTTCCAAGGCATTACCTTCGATCGTGGCTGGAATGGCACGCCGCCGAAGGGCGACGCGAAGATCTGGACCACGAAAGTCAGCGATCAGCTGAAGCCTGGAGATCCACCGGTCGACTATCACTACACTGTGAACAGCCTCTACCAGCGTGACGAGTTGTCTCCCGCCGAACGCAAGAGCTGGGATCCCGACGTCGAAGAGGGCGGCGGCGATCCGCCTCCGGTCGAGAACGTCTGAGATCAATCACGCCGCAAGGCAATCAGCGGATCGAGGTAGGTGGCTCGCCGCGCGGGCCAGACGCACGCCGCCACTGCCACCACGGTCAGCAGCACGGCAATGCCGCCGATGATCAAGGGATCGCCGGCGGTGGTCTGCACCAGCAACTGCGTGCTCTGGAACAGCCGGCCCACGCCGTAGGCGCCGGCGACGCCGAGCGTCAGCCCGATCGCCAGCTGCACGAACGACTGGCGCAGGAACAGCCAGGTCACCTGGCTGGACTGCGCGCCGAGCGCCATGCGCACGCCGACCTCCTGGGTGCGCTGCGTCACCGAGTAGGCGGTGACCGCATACAGCCCGATCGCCGACAGCGCCAGCGCGATGGCCGCGAAGATCGCGAACATCGATCCGAAGATGCGGAACGGCCAGCGCGCCTGCGCGAGCGACTGATCCATGGTCTGGATGCCGAACAACGGCAGGTCGGCATCGATGGCTCGGACTTCTTCCCGCAGGATCGGCGCCATCGCGTTGGGGTCGCCCTGGCTGCGCACCAGCAGGGTCATGAAGGCGCGCGGATCGGTACGGAACGGCAGGTAGGCAATCGGATCCGGATCGGACAGCTGGAAGTCGCGCTGCCGCACGTTTGGGGCGATGCCAATCACCGTTGCCGTGAGCGACACCGGAATGCCGTTGGCCGGGGCCGCGCCGCCTTGCAGGTCGATGCTCAGCGAAATGCGGCGGCCGATCGGATCCTCGTTGGGGAAGTGCAGCTGCGCGAAGCGCTGGTTGATGATCGCGCTTTCGCGGCCGGCCATGCCGTCTTCGTCGGTCAGCCCCCGGCCGCGGATCAGCGGCACGCCGATGGTGTCGAAATAGCGCGGATCGACCGTGAGCATGGTGACGTTCGGCGCCTGCTGACCCTGTTCGAGCGGCCGGCCGTCGAGCGTGAGGCGGCGAAGGAAGCCCCCCTGCATGGGCGCGTTGCTGGTGATGCTCACCGATTCAATGCGGCCGTTGGCCTTCAGGCGTTCCTCGATCTGCTGGTAGAACGCGAGCCGCTGTTCGAGCGCCGGGTACTTGCGTTCAGGCAGCGCCAGGCGCATGACCAGCAGCTTCGAGGTGTCGATGCCAAGGTCGAGGCGGTACATGGTGACGAAGTTGCGCATCATGAACGCCGCGCCGGCCAGCAGCACCACGGTCAGCGCCAGCTCGCCGACCATCAGGGCGCCGGTCCAGCGGCGGGCCCTCACGCCGGCGGTGCCGGAGCGGCCGCCCTCCTTGAGCACTTCGTTGACGTCGGTCTTCGAGATGTGGAGCGCCGGCGCCAGGCCGAACAGGATCCCGGTGCCCAGGCACACGGCTGCCAGGTAGGCGAACACCGCCCGGTCCATCGTGAACTGGATCCAGTACGGCCGGCCGACGTCCTGCGTGGCCTGGTCGAAGAGCCGGATGCCGACGAACGACAGCGCCAGGCCGATGGCGCCGCTGATCACGGCCAGCAGCACGCTTTCGATCAGCAACTGGCGGATCACCCGCCAGCGGGTGGCACCCAGCGAAATGCGCACCGAGATCTCCCGGCCGCGCTGCGTCGAGCGCGCCAGCAGCAGGTTGGCGACGTTGGCACAGGCGATCAGCAGCACGAACGCGACCGCCCCCATCAGCGACAGGAAGACGACGCGGATGGGGCCGCCGTTCATGAACTCGTTGAAGGTCATGACCTTCGGCTGCACGTCCTTGTTGGTGTCGGGATAGTCGCCGGTCAGCTTGCGGCCGATGTTGATCAGCTCGCTCTGCGCCTGGTCGCGCGTGGTGCCGGGCGCCAGCCGGCCGAACACCGAAAAGCCGCGGGCGTGACGCTGTTGCTGCTCGAGCCCCGACACCAGCGCGAGCGGCTGCCAGAGGTCGGCATTCTGGGGGAACTTGAAGCCCTCGGGCATCACGCCAATCACGACCGACGGCACGTCGTTGACGCGAATCACCCGGCCGGCGATGCCGGGGTCGCTGCCGTAACGGTTCTGCCACAGGCCGTGGCCAAGCATCACCACGGCGGCGGCGCCCGGGCGATCGTCTTCGGGCAGGAAGTCGCGGCCGATCACCGGGCGCTGGCGCATGATCGAGAAGGCGTTGGCGCTCAGGTAGGTGCCGAGGAACTGCTCGGGCAGGCGGCCTTCATCGCTGACATTGGCGGTGGTGCTGGTGAACGCCGCCAGCGACTCGAACGTGCGCGTGGCGTCGCGCCAGTCCTTGAAGTCGAGGTACGAGACACCCATGTCGCGATTGCGGACCGGGTCGAACGACCGCAGCGCCATCACGCTGTCGGGTTCGTCAATCGGCAGGCCGCGGATGAGCACGGCGTTGACGAAGGTGAACACCGTGGTGTTGACGCCGATGCCCAGGCCGAGCGCGAGCGCCGCGACCAGCGTGAACCACTTGTCCTTGGCGAGCAGGCGGGCGGCGAATCGGAGGTCTTCGAACAATCCCATGGCGTGCCCTTTCGACCCAAGCCCCAATCCCAAGCCCCAAGCCCAAGCCATCAGGCGCGATGACGGCTAGACACCGTTACGGAGAAACCGCCCATCGGGTTCCCTTCGGTTACGATTTGGCCATGACGATCCGGCGCGGCGTGGCCGCGGATGCGGCGGTCCTGGCCGGCCTGGCCCGCGACACGTTCTACGACACCTTCGCCGCCTCGAACGACGCCGCCGACATGGCGCTTCACCTGGAGAAGGCGTACGGCGTTCCCCAGCAGCTGGCGGAGCTGACCGATCCCGGGGTGGTGACGCTGCTGGCGGAGGAAGGCGGCCAGACGGTGGCGTACGCGCAACTCCGCACGGGCCGAGTGCCCGACTGTGTCGAGGGCGCCAGGCCAATCGAGCTGTGGCGGTTCTACGTGAGCCGCGAGTGGCACGGGCGCGGCATCGCCCAGGCGCTGATGTCCAGGGTCGTTGCGGAGGCCGCGATCCGGGGCGCTCAGACGCTGTGGCTGGGGGTGTGGGAACGCAACCCGCGGGCGCTGGCGTTCTACGGTAAATGTGGTTTCGTCGACGTCGGCGAGCACGTATTCTTGTTCGGGACCGATCCGCAGACCGATCGCGTCATGGCCAGGGCCTTATGAAAACACGCCGGCTGATTGGAATGAGCGTCGTCGCCACCGGGTTCATCTGGTTCCAGGTGGCCGGGCGGTTCGAGGCGCGGCGCATCGACGAGCAGCGCGAGTCGCGGCCCGTCACCCAGACCCGCGCTTCGACGTTACGAGTGGACAGCGATCGTCTGATGGAGGTCCTGACGACACTCGCGGATCCGAAATTCGAAGGCCGGGCGGCGGGCTCGCCGGGCGGGGTGGCGGCACGGGCGTGGGTCCTGGAGCGCTTCAAGAGCATCGGCCTGCAGCCGGTGTCGGGCAGCTACGTGTTTCCGTTCACCTTCACACGCATGACCGCCGCCGGACGCGTCAGCGGCGAAGGCGCCAACGTCATCGGCGTGTGCGTGGGGACCGACCCCAAGGCGCCCGTGTTCGTCGTCTCGGCGCATTACGATCACGTCGGCGTCCGTAACGGCGCGCTGCATCCCGGTGCCGACGACAACGCATCCGGCGTGGCGGTGATGCTCGCGGTGGCGGAGCACTGCCGTAAGGCGCCGTTCACGCGCACTGTGGTGTTTGCCGCGTTCGATGCCGAAGAGGCGGGCCTGCAAGGCGCCAAGGCATTCCTGATCACGCCGCCGCTGCCGAAGGAACGCATCTCCCTCAACGTCAACCTCGACATGGTCAGCCGCAGCGACAAGCGCGAGATCTTCGTCGCCGGCACCTATCCCTGGCCGCACTTGAAGGCGCCGCTCGAGGCGGTGGCGAAGCGGGCGCCGATCACCGTGCTGTTCGGCCACGACAAGCCGGTGGCCATCGCCGGCGGCGTCGACGACTGGACCAACCAGTCGGATCATGGTCCGTTCAACGACGCCAAGATCCCGTTCGTCTATTTCGGTGTCGAGGACCACGCCGACTATCACAAGCCGACCGATACCGCCGACAAGGTGAATCGCGGCTTCTTCGTCGACGTTGCCGAGACGGTGCTGGACGCGGTGCTGCAGCTCGACGCGGCGATCGCGCCGATGGCGCGGCAATAGGAGAGGGCCGAGTGAGCCAGGAGTTGTTTGAGGCCGTCAAGGCCGGCAATCTCGACGAGGTGCGGCGTCTGGTGGCTGAGACACCGGCCCTGGCGGGAGCGCGGGATGCCAACGGCGTGTCGGGCATCCTGCTGGCGTTGTATCACGGCAAGCGCGAAGCGGCCGCCGCGCTGGTCGAGACGGGGGCGCCGGTCGATATCTTCGAAGCGAGTGCGCTGGGGATGGTCGATCGCATCGGCGCTTTGCTGGATGAAGAGCCGGCGCGCGCCTCGGCCTACGCGGCTGACGGCTTCTATCCGCTCGGTCTGGCCGCATTCTTCGGCCAGCTCGAGGCCGTCCGCGCGCTGCTGGCGCGCGGCGCCGACGTCCACGCCGCGGCGCGCAACGCGTTCAAGGTGCAGCCCGTGCACGCGGCGGCAGCCAGCCGCAATCTCGACATCCTGCGCGCGGTGCTCGAAGCCGGCGGCGATCCGAATGTCCCGCAGCAGCAGGGCTTCGTGCCCTTGCACGAGGCCGCGACCAGCGGCAACCGCGAGATGGCTGAGTTGCTGGTGAAATACGGCGCGAACCCCCGCCTGGCGAACGACGCCGGCAAGTCGAGCATCGACCTGGCGACCGACAAAGGCCACCCCGAACTAGCGGCGTGGCTAACCGGCGGCTGATGGTTCGTGGGCGGATTGGGGCCAGGCCCCCGGAATCACCACTCTGCCAAAATGGATGATTGGGGCCAGGCCCCCAAAATCACCGGCCTGTGCCGTCACGCGCTGCGTTGCCGGAGTGTTCGGACAATGCGGCTGAGTGTATTCGGGTGAATACGAAGCGCTCCGGCGATTTCCGACAGACGGTAACCGTGAATGACGTGCGCCCGGATGGCCCGTTCGTCACGCTCCCGTTTGCCCAAATTCCCGGCAAATATTTCGGCCAAGGTTGGTCGCGAAAGCGCCTTGTAAGCCTGAGGCACTCGGATCTGGTGAAACCTGGCCCCGAGTTCTTGCCTTACTTCCGCTTTTAGCTCCTTACCGCCAAAGACATCCAGTCCATCGACCTGAGCGCTTTCGAGCGGCGTTCCCAGCATTTCCCGGAAGCGTCGCTGCGATTCGTCGCGGCTTCTGCCGCCGATGACCCAGTCGAGCCAGTCGAGGCAGAGTAGCTGATGCGCTTCTTCGAGGCCCGCTGTGGCTCGAAAACTGCTCCATGGCCAATCTGCGGGATGAGTAACGAGGCCGGCGGCCACCGGATTCAGAACGACGTAGAGGACTGCGTTCCAGAGGTAGATGTCGTTGTCGACCACGACCGACCGGTACCGTCCCTCCAGCAGGTGCCCGGTGCGTCCATGCCGGAGGTTTGACGCCTGTGTAAAGACCCCGTTGACGAAATGCATGGCGTCTGGGAGATTCCGCTCCGTCGTCTCAATGACCACGTGATAGTGGTTGCCCATCAGGCAATATGAGAGACACCGCAGCCTGTAACGCTCGACTGCATCCGCAAGGACCTCCATAAACCGCCGGCGGTCATCATCGTCATCAAAAATGATCCCTTTGCGGTTTCCCCGCGACATGACGTGGTAGATCGCGCTGGGCAACTGGATTCGTGGTGGTCTGGCCATGCGCCAGTCACCTTCAATCTGTGGACCGATTGAAGATCGGCCGAATTGCTCACGTTCACGGCGGTTCGGTCTCCGAACCTGGCAGAATCTGCAACTTCCGAGACGATTGGTAGTCGCAGGAACTGCGATTGGATGGGGTGAATCTGGGGGCCTGGCCCCAATCATCAATCATCCACCAATCATCAATCATCCATTCGGTGCGATTGATGAATCCGGGGGCCTGGCCCCAATCATCCCGTAGGCGGAGAGGGTGCCGGAGACGAGGTGCTCGACGTCGAAGTGGTTGGCGACACGCAGGCGTCCCGCCTCGCCGTAAGTTCGCCGCAACGCCGCGTCTTTCAGCAGCTTCACGATCGCCGCTGCCAGCGCCCCGGCATCGGCGGTCGGCACCAGCTCGCCGGTCTCGCCGGTCACGACCGCCTCGGGGATGCCTCCCGCGCGCGTGCCGACGACGGCCAGCTCCATCGCCATCGCGTCGAGCACCGCGGAGCCCAGGCCCTCGGTGATCGAACTCATCACGAACAGGTCGGCCGACTTCATCAGCGACAGCACGTCCTCGCGAAACCCGGGCAGCAGCACGTGCTTCTCCAGCGCCAGGTGCTTGACCTGCCGCTCCAGCACGGGCCGCAGCTCGCCCTCGCCAAAGATCACCAGCCGGGCGTCGGGCACTTCGCGCAGCACCATCGGCATGGCGTCGACCAGGAACTTCTGCCCCTTGTGCGGCACCAGCGCGCCGACGTTGACCACCACCGGCACGCCATGCGGCAGCCAGTACTCGGCATGCAGATTCGCGGCCGGGCGATGCGCGATCTTCTCGACGTCGATGCCGTCATGCACCACGACGATGCGGCCGGCCGGAATGCCGTCGTGGATGAGGATGTCGCGAATGGCCGCCGAGGCGGCGATGAAGCCGTCGACCTGCCGGTACTTCCACTGCGAGAACGCGTTGCCCTGCAGATGGAAATCGACCCGCCGCGACGCCACCACCTTCGGCCGCGGCACCGGCGCGCCAAACGACAGCGCCAGCGAGACCATGGCGACTGCATGCGGATCGTGGGCATGGACAATCGCCGGCCGCCACTTGCGCACCAGCCGCGACAGCTTCCAAGCCGCTGCCAGGTCGATCTCGTTCATTGGCGCCAGCGGCACCAGATCGGGTCCCTCGGCGGCGCGCCGATAGAGCTCTCCCTCCGGGTGCGCTACGAGCACCGCGCGATGGCCGCGTGCCCGCAGCCCCAGGACGGTCAGGAGGACTTGTTGCTGTCCCCCGCGCCACGAGCGCGCGGTGTCGATGTGGAGGGCGAACACAGTTCCCAGAGTTTCGCGAACTTGAGGCCGACGTACCGCGCATTCATGGCGGACACGATCAACCCGGGGACCCCGTCGCGAAAGCCGCCACGGAGCAGATAGTTGCGGAGAAACGCCGCCGGCGGATGCACCGCCAGGTCGAACCAGCCGGCGCGCCGGCCATCCTCGAACATCTGGCGCGCCGCCAGCGACGTATAGCGGTCCATGGTCTGGAAGTGATGCGCGAGATCGCGGTAGGCGTAGTGCAGCAGCTCGCCGCGCAGGTCGATCACCGGGCCGTCGGCGGTCACCGACTCGTGCACCAGCCGCCCCGTCCACCGCGCGCGGCGGCGGTCGTAGAAGCGCAGCTGGTAGTCGGGATACCAGTCGGTGGATCGAATCCAGCGCCCAAGATGAAACGTCACCCGCGGCACGCGATACCCCGGCGCGGACGGCCCGGCCTGGGTCAGCGCCTTGATCTCGTCGGCCAGCGCCGGCGACACCCGCTCGTCGGCGTCGAGCGAGAAGATCCAGTCATGACTGGCCTGCGCCGCGGCGAAGTTCTTCTGAGCGACATACCCCGGCCAGTCGCGCACGAACACCTTGCCGGTGAACTCGCGCGCGATGGCGACGGTGTCGTCGGTGCTGTGGCTGTCAACGACGATGATCTCGTCGGCCCAGGACAGGGACTCGAGCGCGGCCCGGAGGTTGGCGGCTTCGTTGAGGGTGATGACTGTGGCCGTGACAGGCACGGCCACATCATACTTGGAAGTGAAAAGCGGGTTAGAACAGCGGCGACTGTTGCACGGCGGAGTAGTTCACCACCGACTTGGCGTACTCAATCAGCGCCAGCAACTCGGCGTTGCGGGCGATGTTCAGGTCGCGCTGGGCGGTCAGCACGAAGAAGCTGCTGGTCATGCCGGCCTGGTACTTCTTCTCTTCCGCCTCGAGGCGGCGCTCGGCGAGCACGCGCGACGAGCGGGTGGCGTCCACGCGCTTGGCGTTGGTCTGCACCTGGCGGGCGTACTCGCGCACCTGGCTCGCGACCTGCAGCTCCAGGCTCTGGATCTGCCGCTCGGCCTGAGTGTTCTGCAGGCGCGCCCGCGCCAGTTGCGCTTCTTGCGGCGACTTGCCGATGGGGTAGGCCAGGTCCACTTGCACCGACCAGCCGGGGTAGTCGCCGGCGAACGTATTGCCCAGGGTGTTGAAGTAGCTCTGTTCAACACTCGAGATGATGTCGCCGGTCGGCAGGCCGGTGATCGGATCCCGCGCGCGCGTGACCTGCAGGCCGCCGGTGGCGCGGGCGTTGTAGTTGACCGAGGCGGTGACGTCGGGCAACGACTGGTTCCTGAAATAGCGGATGTTGACGTCGTTGATCTCGAGATTCTTGCGCGCGTTGACGATGTCGGTGCGCTGGCTGAGGGCGTTCTTGACGGCGTCCTCGACGTCCACCGCGGTCGGCTGGAACGTCACGGTTTCAGTCGGCTCGATGCGGGCGGTCCAGAAGTCGGGCGTGCTCGGATTGAACACCAGCGCCCGCAGCGTGTCCTGCGCGCGCTCGATGGCGGCCTCGGCCAGGATCAACGATTCCTCACGGGTCGCCACTTCAGCTTCGGCCTGCACGATGTCGAGGGGCGCCATGGTGCCGATCTCGACGCGGGCGCGGTTGTCCTTGAGCGACTGGCGCGCCAGCTCCAGCGACTGGTTCTGCACCGCCAGGTTGCCGATGGCGTACATCAGGTCGTAGTAGGCGTTGCGGACGTTGCGGACCGTCACCGAGACCGACTGTTGCAACTGGACGTCGGAGATTTCCTTGTTCTTCTGGCTGACCAGCAGCTGCTGGCGCGTGCCGTCGATCTTGAAGTTGCGCAGCAGTGGCTGGGTGTAGGTGGCGCTGAGCGACGAGTTCAGTTGCGGGTTGAACGTCGAGAACTGGTTGTTGGTGGTATTGCGGCCGTTGTTCCAGCGCACGTCGTAGCTGCCGCCATACCAGTTGGTGAGCGACGCGACGCCGAAGTTGAACAGCGACTGGCCGCTCGTGATGCCGGCCGCGGTGCCGCCCGACAGGATGTTGGTCGACGGCTGGGTGGTGTCCGAGGTGCTGATCGTCGAGACGAAGTTCGGCGTGTAGGCGGCCTTGAACTGGTCGGTCGACAGGTCCTGCAACTGCGGGTTGAAGCGCTGGACCTGCAGGTCGAGGTTCTGCTCGATCGCCGTCGCCACCGCATCGTCTATGCTCATCCGCCGGACTGGACCTTGCGCCGGAGGCACCGCGCTCTGCGCGGAAGGCATAGTGGCGGTTGTCTGGGCGTGGACAGGCGACAGCCCAAAACCGGACACTATCGTCGCCACGAGGCCGGCGGTTACGGCCGCCCGGGCGCAAAAACGCTGGTCAAAACGCATCACACTGCTACTCCAATCGAAGGTTATTCGAGGGTCTGGATCCGAGGTGTCAGCAAAAGCGGTGCCGCCGGCCTTGAGGTCCGTCCTCCATCATAGACGTGGCCGGGCCGGGAAGGGTTCGGCGAATGGAGGCCGATATACTACCGTTTGATGACCGAATCCGACCTCCTGACCCTGTTTCGCCGCTCGGGCGCACTGCACGACGGCCATTTCCGCCTGTCCTCGGGCCTCCATAGTCCCGGCTACCTCCAGTGTGCCCTGGTCCTTCAGCATCCCCGCGACGCCGAGGCCCTGGGTGCAGCGCTGGGCAATGCCGTGCGCTCGCTGGGTGCCGCCACTGTCCTCTCGCCCGCCTTGGGTGGCATCGTGATCGGACAGGAAGTGGCCCGCGCCCTGGGCGTCCGCGCCATCTTTGCCGAACGCCAGGACGGGACGCTGACGCTGCGTCGCGGCTTTGCGCTCGAACCTGGCGAGAAGGTCCTGGTCGTCGAGGATGTCGTGACCACGGGGGGATCCACCCGCGAGACGATGGACGTGGCCCGCGCCGCCGGTGCCGTCGTGGTCGGCGCCTGCGCGGTCGTCGATCGCAGCGGCGGCAAGCAGGGTCTCGACGTGCCCTTCCACGCGCTGCTGCCCATGGTGGTGCCGACCTACCAGCCGGACGACTGCCCGCTGTGCAAGCAGGGGCTGCCCGTCGTCAAACCCGGTTCGCGATCGAAGTAGCGTGCCCCGTACCCTGAAGCTGACGATCGCGTACGACGGGTCGGCCTATTCAGGATGGCAGCGGCAGGCGAACGCGCAGAGCATCCAGGCGGTCATCGAGGATGAGATCGCCACCATCGTCGGCGCGCCGAACCCCCTCGTGGCCGCCGGCCGCACCGACGCGGGCGTGCACGCCGCGGCGCAGGTCGCCAGCATCACCATCGATCACCCGATCGGTTGCGACGAGCTGCTCAAGGCGCTGAACGCGCGGCTGAAAGCCGGCGACATCCGCATCCGCGCGATCGAGGAGACTTTCGACCGGTTCGATGCGCGGATCTACGCGAAGACCAAGACCTATCGCTATGCGATCTGGAACGGCGCCGCGCCCAACCCGTTCATCAGGCACGTGGTCTGGCACGTGCCGTACGTGCTGGATCTGCATCGGATGGTGGCGGCGGCCGCGGCGCTCGTCGGCGAGCAGGACTTTGCCGCGTTCCAGGGCCGCGGCAGCGACGTCAAGACCACCGTGCGACGCGTGCTGTCGGCGGAGATTCTCGAGCTGGATCTCGATACCGACCAACCGGTGGCGGTCTCGCCGCTGCAGCCGCCGCGCGACGGCCGGTTACTGCGTCTGGAGATCTCCGGCACTGGCTTCCTGCGTCACATGGTCCGCATCATCGCCGGCACTTTGGTCGACATCGGCCGTGGCCAGCTCGAGCCGGCCGACATGCGGCGGATCATCGACTCGCGCGACCGCGCCGAAGCCGGGCAGACCGCGCCGCCGCAAGGCCTGATGCTCTGGAGGGTGACTTATTAGCACCCGAGGAACCCCAAGGCACCCTAGGCACTTTGTTTCTTGCCCATCCACAACGACATCAGCCACATCACGAACGCCGCGCCGACAATGACCATCAACAGCCGCAGCAGCTGGGACAGGTCGACGGCGGTGAACTCCGGCCAGCGGTAGCCGATTAGCACGCTGCCGCGCTCGGTGGCCCAGTGCCACGCGGTGTGCGCGACCAGCGCCGACATCAGGATGGTGCCAATCCGTTCGGCCACGACGTAGCGGAACGTCAACGTCAACAACGGCACGGCGATGACCAGGACGAACACTTGCCCGAGCTCGACGCCGACGTTGAACGCCAGCAGCGACGACACCAGGTGCTCGCCGGCAAACTGCAGGCGCTCGCGCAGCAGGAACGAGAACCCGAACCCGTGCACCAGGCCGAAGGCAAAGGTCATCATCCAGCGCCGCTCGAGCCGGGCGCCGATGATGTTCTCGAACGCCATGTAGACGATCGACGCCGCGATCAGCGTCTCGATCAGCGGCGCGAACCACAGGCCATCGGGGGCCATGCCGTACGCCGACGCGATCAGCGTCACCGAATGCGCGATGGTGAACGAGGTGACCACCACGACCAGGCCGCGCAACTGGCGGAACGGGATCACCAGGCACAGCAGGAACAACAGGTGATCGGTGCCGGCGAGAATGTGAAAGAAGCCCTCGCGCGCGAACAGGTAGAACGCCTGGTGCCACCGCGGGTCGAGGTGGACGATGCCGGTGTCGGCGTGGATGTCGAAGGCCCGCTCGGTCTTACCCGGCTGCTGGAATCGCAGCACGACGTTGACCTGCAGCCCCAGCCGCGACAGCCCCGGACGCACGGCAAAATCGGATTGCTCGGAGGTGATGCTGTACTCGAGCGCGACGTCGAGCATGCCCTGTTCCCAATAGATCTGGGTCTCCTGGCCCAGGCGGGGACCGGTGAGGATGTTATCGAGCGCAGTCTCGTAGGCATCAAACGACCGGTCGGCGGGCAGCGACACCCGCAGCGCCCTGATCGCCGGCGACGCCAGGCGCTGTCCGTTCTCGTAGATCTCCACGTAGTCCCGAATCCACAGGTTGGTGGCATCGGTCAGCGCCCGATCGACCCGGCTGAAATCAAGGAAGCCGGTGGTGTAGGTCGGGATATCCAGGTCGCGCAGCGACTTGAGGGGCACCCGCAGGAGCACGGTCAGGGTCTGGCCGTGGGGGCGGACGAACCCGAACACCGTGACCTCGTTGGGCACGTCGTGGGCACCGGCCCGCGGGGCCAGCAGGAGCAGGAGCAGCGCCACTAGCGCCAATCGGCTCAATGATTTGTTGGGTTTCGCTACGCTCGACACGGTTAACGGTCCCAAGTATACTGGCGCCCGCAAAGACAGGCACTTCTTGAGAGGGGAGCCAAGATGGACCGGGTTACGAGGAATCGCAAGTTATACGTAGGCGCGGCGTTTGTCGCGATCCTGCTCGCGCTCGGCGCGGGGCAGGCCATGCTCGAGAACACCTCCGCGCAGGCCAAGCAGGCGCCCAGGTTCGAGGTCGATCCGTTCTGGCCGAAGCCGATGCCCAACAACTGGGTGATGGGCATGACCATCGGCATTGGCATCTCGTCGGACGACCACGTGTGGGTCATTCACCGCGGCAACGACCCCGGCAACCTCGATCGCACCGAGCTGGCGGTGGTCAAGGAAGGCGCGCCGCGCGTGGGCGAGTGCTGCAACCCGGCGCCGCCGGTGCTCGAGTTCGACGCCGCCGGCAACCTGGTCGGCAGCTGGGGCGGCCAGCCCAAGGACAACTCCTACGACTGGCCGGAAAGCAACCACGGCATCGTCGTCGACCACAAGGGCTTCGTGTGGATCGGCGGCAACGGCGGTCCCGACGCGCACATCCTGAAGTTCACGCGCGACGGCAAGTTCGTGGCGCAGTACGGCAAGAAGAACGCGCGGCTGAAGGAAGGGGCGCCCGGCGCCAAGCCGACCTTCGTGCCCAACAGCATGGACATGAACAACTTCGGCCGCGTCGCCAAGATCTTCATCGACCCGAAGGCGAACGAAGGCTACGTGGCCGACGGCTACTTCAACAAGCGCGTCGCGGTGATCGACCTCGACAGCGGCAAGATCAAGCGGTTCTGGGGCGCCTACGGCCAGCCGCCCGACGACACCCCGATTGGCCCGTATGACCCGGCCGCGCCGCCCGCCAAGCAGTTCCGCACCCCGGTGCACTGCGCCGAGATGTCGAACGACGGCTTCGTCTATGTCTGCGACCGTCCCAACGACCGCCTCCAGATCTTCACGCGCGAAGGCAAGTTCGTGAAGGAAGTGTTCGTGGCGAAGGAAACCCGCGCCGACGGTTCGGTGTGGGACGTGGCCTTCTCGAAGGACCCGGCGCAGAAGTACCTCTACATGGCCGACGGCGTCAACGAGCACGTGCGCGTGTTCGACCGCGCGTCCATGACCGAGCTCTACAACTTCGGCTACGGCGGCCGCCAGCCCGGCATGTTCCTGGGCGTGCACAGCATTGCCACCGACTCGAAGGGCAACATCTACACGACCGAGACCTACACCGGCAAGCGCCTGCAGAAGTTCACGCTCAAGGGCGAAGGCGCCATTCCGAAGTCGGCGACCCCGCCCTGGCCGGGGATGTAGGGAAGAGACCAAGAGTCAAGGAGCGTGGGCCGGTCCTGGGTAACCTGGACCGGCCCATTTTCTTTGGTAAGTACTTGTCGCTTCCGGCTTTAGGCGGATAACATCAAGACAGCTCCATGAGCCTCGATCAATTACTGGAGTGGATTCCGCCGGGCGGGGCCGAAGAGGCCCTGGCCCGCCAGATCGAGATGGACCGCCTGCCGCGGCACGTCGCGATCATCATGGACGGCAACGGCCGCTGGGCGGGCCAGCGGCACCTGCCGCGCGTGGAAGGCCACCGTGCCGGCATCGACTCGGTGCGCGACGTGGTCGAGACGTCGGCCCGCCTCGGCCTCGACGTCCTGACGCTCTACGCCTTCTCGGTCGAGAACTGGAAGCGGCCGGCCGCCGAGGTCAGCACGCTGATGATGCTGCTGAAGCGCTACCTGCGCCTCGAGCTGTCGACGCTGCTGCGCAACAACATTCGCTTCAAGGTGATTGGCCGCACCGACGCGCTGGCGCCCGACGTGCTCGAGGAACTGCACGCCGCCGAGCGCAAGACCGCGACCAACACCGGCATGCTCTTCAACATCGCGCTCAACTACGGCGGGCGCACCGAGATTATCGACGCGGCGCGGCGCGCCATGGCCTCGGGCCTGGCGCCGGACGACCTGGACGAGGATCGCTTTGCGAGCTTCCTCTACACCGCCGGCCAGCCCGACCCGGATCTGCTGATCCGCACCAGCGGCGAGATGCGGGTGAGCAACTTCCTGTTGTGGCAGATCGCGTACTCCGAAATCTGGGTCACCGATACGCTGTGGCCCGACTTCCGCTGCCGCCACCTGCTCGAAGGCGTGCTCGCCTACCAGAAGCGCGACCGCCGCTTCGGCGGCATCGCGCCGCCGGTTGCCGCGGGAGTAAAGTGAGGTCCTAGGGACCTAAGGACCTAGGGGCCTGAAGAACTTCAAGCCCTTAAGCCCTAAGACCCTAAGCCCTCCCAGTTTCTATGACTCGCATCCTGAGCGGCGTTGTCCTCGGCGCCGGCGCGCTGGCCCTGATCTGGTTCCTCAGCTCCATAGCGCTGCTCGGCGTGGCGCTGGCGGTGGCCGCGCTCGCCTTTACCGAATACGAAAAGATCGTCGACGCGATTGGCGCCAAGGTCCCGTTCTGGACCACGCTGCTGGCGACGCTGATGGCGTGCGCGATGGTGCCATTCCAGTGGGTCGACATCGAGTCGGTGCTGGCGGTGGCGCTGCTGCTGATCGCATTCAACGTGCTGGTGTCGGATCGCGTCGGGACGCCGATTCTGGCCGACACCGCGGCGGCTGCACTGGCGCCCATCTACCTCGGCCTGCCGCTGGGGTCGCTGGTGGGGGTCCACGCCATGGCCGGCCGCGAGGCCGTGCTGTTGCTGATTGCCACCGTCGCGGTCAGCGACACCGCGCAGTTCTACACCGGCCGTGCCTTCGGGCGCACCCCCCTGGCGCCGCTGCGCAGCCCCAAGAAGACCCGCGAGGGCGCCATCGGCGGCTTCATCGTGGCGCCTGTCTTCCTGGCAGTGGCGGGTTCTTACTGGCTGCCCATCGCCTCGCCCTGGTGGCTGGCGGCGCTCGGTGTCGGCATTGTCATTGCCGGGATCATCGGCGACCTGTTCGAGTCGATGCTGAAGCGCGCCGCCGACATGAAGGACAGCGGGACACTGATTCCGGGCCACGGCGGCGTGCTCGACCGGATTGACGCCCTGCTGTTCGCGACGCCGATGTTCTACTTCTTCCTGCGGACGATCTAGCTAACCCAGGGCCGCAGATGACACAGATTACGCAGATTGAATGCCTGCCCGCGCGTCCAACGCATTTCGATGTCAACTTGGCTCGCGTCGCCGGGCGTCGCCCGGCGACAGCAACAGCGCACGAGGGCCGAATACAAGCCCCCCCGCCTGGAGACGTAGCGATGCGGGGTCTTGCATCCGGCCCTCGCGCGCTGTCGTGCCCGGCCGAAGGCCGGCGCGAGTCAAGTGTGTATCTGCGAAATCTGTGTCGTCTGCGGCTGCCACTGAACGCATGACGCGCGTCGCCATACTCGGGTCTACCGGCTCAATCGGTACCAGTGCGCTGGATGTCGCGCGTACGCACGCGGATCGGATTGAAGTCGTGGCGATCGCGGCCGCCACCAACGTGGCGGCCATGGCGAAACAGGTGCTGGAGTTTCGTCCGCGCGCCGTCGGCATGGGCACCGGCGACGCCATGGACAAGTTGCGCGCCGTGCTCGGCGGATCGCCGGCGGAGATCTGCGGCGTCGGCAACGACGGGCTGATCGAGATCGCGACGCATCCGGATGTTGACGTCGTGCTCTGCGCCTCGTCTGGCACGGCCGCGCTCGACGCCGTACTGGCCGCCATCGAAGCGGGGAAGACCATCGCCCTGGCCAACAAGGAAGTGCTCGTCATGGCCGGTGGCATCGTCATGGATGCCGCGCGCCGCAAGGGCGTATCGGTGTTGCCGGTGGACAGCGAGCACAACGCCATTCATCAGTGCCTGCATGGCCGGGCGGCAGAGGAGTGGCGGCGGCTGATTCTCACGGCCTCGGGCGGGCCGTTCCGCGGCCGCTCACGAGACCAACTGGCCACGGCGACCGCGGCCGATGCGCTGAAGCACCCGACCTGGCAAATGGGGCCGAAGATCACCATCGACTCCGCCACCTTGATGAACAAGGGACTCGAGGTGATCGAGGCGCACTGGCTGTTCGGCGCGCCGGCCGCGCAGATCGCGGTGGTCGTGCATCCGCAGTCGATCGTCCACTCGATGGTCGAGCTCAAGGACGGCTCGATCATCGCGCAAATGGGCATGACCGACATGCGGCTGCCCATCCAGTACGCCTTTGCCTATCCCGATCGCTGGGATGCCCCGGTGCCGTTCCTGGACCTGACCACCGTTGGACCGCTCGAGTTCCTCGAGCCGGCCTGGGACGACTTTCCCTGCCTGCGGCTGGCCTATCGCGCCTTGGGCGCCACACCCCACGACGCGCCAGACGCGTCGCGGGGACCCCGGGTCGAGCGGAGCCTGCCCATCGTGTTGAACGCGGCCAACGAAGTGGCCGTATCGTCTTTCTTAGAGGGCCGCCTGGCATTCACCAGCATTCCCCTGGTGATCGAGCAGGCGATGGATGCCCATACGCCCGAGCCGGCGGCGACCCTGGCCGAGGTCCGCCGCGTTGACGCCTGGGCCCGGCAACATGCCGCCGAATCTGCCCGAGAGTTAGAATCGAGTTAGCAATGACGACGTTATTGGCGTTCCTGTTCGTGCTTGGTGTGCTCGTGTTCATACACGAGCTGGGTCACTTCCTGCTCGCCCGCTACAACGGTGTGAAGGTGCTGACGTTCTCGCTGGGTTTTGGCCCCAAGATCCTCAAATTCCAGCGCGGCGACACCGAGTACTGCATCAGCATCATTCCGCTCGGCGGCTACGTGAAAATGGCCGGCGAGAACCCCGACGACCCGAAGACCGGGGCGGACGATGAGTTCCTGTCGAAGTCGAAGTGGCAGCGCTTCCAGATCCTGATCGCCGGGCCGGCGATGAACCTGATTCTCGCCGTCGTGCTGCTCGCCGTGGTCCTGATGCAGGGCGCCGACGTGCTGGCGTATCTCGATCGGCCGGCGGTCGTCGGCGCGGTGCAGGACGGCTCGCCGGCGGAACGCGCCGGCATTCGTCCCGGCGACACGATCATCAGGCTCGGCTCCGCCGAGGTCCGCACCTGGGAACATCTCGACATGGCCGTGGCCGCTCGTCCCGAGCGCGAAGTCGAGGCCGTGGTCATGCGCGACGGGCGCGAAGAGCGGCTGACCATCACGCCCGACTTGACCGAGTTGCGGACGCGCGGCGACGCGCGGTTCGAAGTCGGCACCATCGGCGTGCTGCCCGACGTCAACCCGAGTGTGCAGTCGCTGCAGGCGGGCTCACCGGCGGAAGCTGCCGGCTTCAAGCCCGGTGACCTGATTCTTTCGGTCGACGGCCGGCGCATGGTGTTCAGCTCGATGGTGATCGAGGCGATCGGCAACAAGAAGGGGGAACCGGTCGAGTTCCGCATCCGGCGCGACGGCGTCGAGCAGTCGATCACCGTGACGCCGCGGATGGAAGGCGACGCGCCGCGCATCGGCATGTTCATGAGCAACGCGACGCGGCCGTTCACGCCGACCCCGATTGAAGCCATCGGCCTGAGCTTTCAGCGCAACTGGGAAATGGCCGGCCAGATCCTGGCAACGCTGCGCGACCTGGTCACCGGAGAAGCGTCGCCGAAGCAGTTGATGGGGCCGGTGGGCATTGCCCAGCTGTCGGGCGAATCGGCGCAGCAGGGATGGATCTCACTGCTCATGCTGATGGCCGGCATCAGCTTGAACCTGGGATTGCTGAACCTGCTGCCGATTCCCATTCTCGATGGCGGCCACATCTTCATCATGGGCATCGAGACCATCTCGCGCCGCGACTTCAGCCTGCAGGTGAAAGAGAAGATGCTGTTCGTCGGCTTCGTGCTGCTGATGACGCTGATGGTGACGGTGATTTACAACGACCTCACGCGGATTGCGTGGATCGAGAACCTCATGCCTTGGCGCTGAAGTGCGCGGCGATCGCTTCGGCGAACGCTGCCAGCGATCCGCCAGCTAGTTGCACGGCGGGCGTGACGTTGGCGCGGGTCACCGCGTCGGCCGCGGCCGGGCCGAGCGTGGCCACCACGGTGTGCGCCAGCAGGTCCGACGCCTGGTCGGCGCCGACGCTGGCCAGGAAGCCCAGCACCGCCGAGGCGCTGGTGAAGGTCACCACATCGACCTTGCGGTCGAGCAGTTGCCGGTAGACGTCCAGCCCGGCATCGGTATCGACCGACACTTCGGCGCCGTGCCGCTCCAGCAGCGCCGCCACATCGTCGGGCTGCTCCTTCGAGTGCATCACCAGCGCCCGGCGTCCGAACAGCGGACGCGAGTCGAACCATCGCAGGTGCTCGCGGAAGTTGACGACGCGGCCGACGATCAACAGGGCCGCGGCGCCGATTGGTTGCTCGGTCACGGCTGACGCCAACTCACCCAGGGTGCCGGTAATCGTGCGCTGCGACGCGAGCGTGCCGTGAACGACGATCGCCGCGGATTCGTCGGCCGGCCGGCCGTGTTCGACGAGCGCCGCCAGCATCTTGGGCAGCTGCCTGGGGCCGGCGTAGCAGACGATGGTGCCGCCGAGGCCGGCGAGGTGATCCCAGTGAATCCGCGCCTTGTCGCGGCCGTCATCCTCGTAGCCGCGCACGAGGGTCACGGTGTCGCCGCCGCCGGGATAGGTGATGGGAATGCCCGCATACGCCGTGGCGCCAATCGCCATCGGCACGCCGGGAACGAGCTCGAAGGGAATGCCCTGTTCGTGGAGAAACAGCGCTTCCTCGCCGCCATGGTCGAACAGGAACGGGTCGCCGCGTTTCAGGCGGGCGACCACCTTGCCTTCGCGCGCCTTCTCGGCGAGCAGGAAGCAGATGGCGTCTTGCGCGCTGGCGTCGGGCGCCGCACCGCCGACGTCGATCTTCTCGGCCTCGGCGCGCGTGTATTGCAGCACACCGGCGTGCACCCGGTGGTCGTAAATCACGACCTCGGCCTGCTGCAGACAATGATAGCCACGCAGGGTGATCAGGTCCGGCGCACCCGGGCCCGCGCCAATCAGGTAGACGATGGATCGCACAGGGTGATACTAGCAGGGGTCGGAGGTCTTGAGGTCTTGAGGTCTTGGGGGCTTGAGGTCTTGAGGTCTTGGGGGCTTGAGGTCTTGGGGTCTTGGGGTCTTGAGGTCTTGGGGGCCTGGGGTATCTTCCAAGACCTCTGGACCTCAGGACCTCACTGAGACGTCGGGCCGTAGTAGCCGCGCTTGGTACGGGCCGTGACATTGGGCCGGTCCACCTGCACGACCAGCCGCCGGAAGGCGCCGTCACGGCGCGGATTGCGCGACGAATAGCCCATCGAATACTGGCTCGACAATTCGTCGGCGATCTGGCCGTAGACGTCCTTCAGGTCTTCCACTTTCTGCGCAAAAAACGAGCGGCCGCCGGTTTCCTGCGCCAGCTGGCGCAGCACGAACTCCGCCTCACGGAAGCCGCGCAGCGCGCTTGCTTCACGCGGCTGCAAGCCGATGGTGTAGATCGCGGTCTCCGATCGCTTGGCCAGCTCCAGCACTTCCTCGAAGCTGACCAGGCTCGACGTGTCCTCGCCGTCGGACAGCACCACGATCGCCTGCCGCCGCACCTCCGCCGGGTTCTTCGCCTTGACCTTGGCGAGCTCCTTCAGCGAGATGTAGACGGCGTTGTGCAGCGCGGTCGAGCCGCCGGCCGAGGTCGCGTGAATGGCGCGCTCGAGTTCGGCGAGCTCGTTGGTGAAGGCCTGCCGGATCTCGACCCGGCTGTCGAAGTCGACGACCTGGGCGATGTCCTGCGGCCGGATCTTTTGCGCGAAGCCGATCGCCGCCTCCTGCGCATTCTCCATCCGCTGCTCCATGCTGGCGCTCGAGTCGATCAGCAGCGACAGGGCAATCGGCAGGTTGGTGCGGTTGAAGTACGACAACTCCTGCTTGGCGCCGTCTTCGAACACGCCGAACTCCTCTTGCTTGAGGTCGGTGACGTAGCGGCCCTGGCTGTCGGTGACGGTGACGTTGAGCGAGACCATCTCGACGCCGGCGCGAAAGACCTGCGGCTTGTCCTGGCCGCCCGCGGGTCCGGCCGTCAGCGTGACGGCGCACACGATGGCGAGACGGGAGATGGCGCGCACGGGGCTACCTGATCGCCTGGCCGCGGGCGGGGCCGCCGCTGGCCACCTGTCCCGGTTTGGTGGCGGTGACCTCGATCTTCGACGGCGGAATCAGCGTCTGCGGACGCGAGTACGTGACGCGGTGCTGGCTCTTCAGCAGGGCCGCGAGTTCCTGCAGCCGGCCCTCGAACGCCTGGCTGGTGAGGACATCGACCCGCGTGCCGCCGCTGGCCTTGGGCCCCAGGTCGAGCACCGACGCGCGGTTGCGCGCCTCGTCGTTCAGTTGCGTGCCGCCCGGGCCGGTGAGCACCAGCGCGTGCATCATGGCGCCGCCCGCGGCGAGGGCATCGAGCACGTCCTTGTAGTGGCGGGTGCTGTACTCGCGGTTCTCGGTGGTGACAATCACCATCGCCGCGCGGTCGGTATCGCGCTTGGCGAGGCCCTGGCTGACTTCGACCACCGCGTCGAGCAAGGTGGCGCCCGACCCGGGCATGGCGAAGACGCGCTGCACGCCGTCGTGCAGCTGCTTCTGGTCGGTGGTGTAGTCGCGAAGGATGGTGGGCCGATCGGCGACGCCGATGATCGCGATTGGGCCGATGCCATCGAGCGTCTTCACGAACGACGCCAGCGCCTTGCGCAGGTCGGCGATGTTCGGGGTGGCGGCCTGGGAGTTGTCGACGAGGATGGCCACCGACATGGGCGAGGTCGCCGGCGCGACGCGCAGCACCTCGCGCGCGTTGCCGTCTTCGCGCACGGCAAAGGCGTCGGTGCCGAGGCCGGTGATGGGAGCGCGGGTCTTCTCGTCCCAGACGCTGACGTAGAGCACGCGCTCGGCCGACTGCGCGAGCAGGGTCACGGAGATCAGGAGGGCGGCGGCGCCCCCGGCCACGAAACGAGCGATCGGGTGTCGACTCATAAACCTCACCAAACTGCGGCCGGGGCGCATCGGGCAGCTACTCGCAGCTTACACTAGACCCATGGCGCCGACCTCACCGACCACCTGGCAGCTCATCGGGCAACTGAGCACCATCGGGATGTCGTTCGTGTTTGCGTTGGTGCTGGGCTTTGGCGGGGGTTATTGGCTCGACGGTTGGCTGGGAACCACCCCGTGGCTGTCCTTTCTGGGTTTCTTCGTTGGATTGGCCGCCGGCATTCTTAACGTCTATCGCGTGATGCAGATGGCCACGCGGCCACTTGATTCGAAGAAACCGTGACGGGACGGCACTGCTGGTCGGGAGCGGGTTTCTTGTCGGGAGGGAATTACCCGTCAAGGGGTGCGATCCCGTCAGGCGGTGCCCCCCCGTCAAGCAGTGCCCTCCCGTCATGATCGGGATGATCGCGCGAATTGGCCGTGACACGGCGATCGTTTGCGGGCTGTTCGCGCTGGTGGCCGCGCTCTGGTTCCGCAACGTCGCGGTCCCGGCCGGGGTGATAGGCGGGGGGCTGCTGATTGGGTTGTCGTTCTGGGCGGTCCAGGGCAGCGTGGACGCCTGGGTGGGGGTTCGATCCGGCGGCGAAACAGCGCGAAAATCGGCCCGTTTCCACTTAGTGAAGTTTTTCACAAGGCATGGTATGCTGGCTCTCGCCGCCTACGGTATGATGGTGCGTTTGCAGCTCGACCCGGTGGCCATGCTGGCAGGCGTAACGTCGCTTGGCGTTGCCGTTGCCGTAGAAGCGGTGAGAAGTCTGAGATGGAGGCGGTTTCCGTGAGAACAAGTCGGTTAGTGCTGTCGTTGATGTTCGGGTTCGTGGTCCTCGGTCTGGCCTCACCGGTCTATGCCCAGGAAGCCGCCGCAGGCGCGGCCGATTCCGGGTTGGTCCAGTGGTCGATCATCACCGCCGGTTTCGCGCTGGCCATCGCCGCGTTCGGCGCTGCGCTCGGCCAGGGCAAGGCGGTGGCGTCCGCCGCTGAAGCGATTGCCCGCAACCCCGGCGCCGCCGGCGAAATCCGCGGCTCGCTGATTCTCGGTCTCGTGCTGATCGAGTCGCTGGTCATTTACGTCCTGCTCATCTCGCTGATCCTGTTCTTCCTCAAGCCGTTCGGCGGCTAACGGAACGACAGCCCGGGTTTAGAGCGGCGGAGCGTTCTGACGGGGGCGCGCCTCACGGCGCCGCCCCCGTTTTCTTTTTGGGCGGCCGCTCGCGGATACAATCGCATCTTGGCCCTGACCCTGCTCGACGCTGCGCTGCTGCTGATGGTGCTGATCTGGGGCAGCAATTTCTCGGTCGTCAAGGTGGCGCTGCGCGACTTTCCCGAGATCCCGTTCAACGCCATGCGGCTGCTGGTCGGCAGCGCGGTGTTCATGGGGGTGCTGTGGTGGAATCGTGACAGCGAGCGCCAGCGGGCGCCGTTGACGCGCACCGACTGGGTGCAACTGCTGTTCCTCGGCGTCGTCGGCACCTTCCTCTATCAACTGTGTTTCGTCGGCGGCGTGCGGCGGACGAGCGTGGCCAACGGCTCGCAGATTGTCGGCATCTCGCCGATCGTCATCGCGCTGCTGTCGGCGCTGGCCGGGCACGAGCGCATCAAGCCGGTGCGCTGGGTGGGCGTGTTCCTGGCGCTGGGCGGGCTGTACCTGATTGTCGGCCGCGGCGCGGAGCTGTCGGCACAAACGCTGTACGGCGATCTGCTGATGATGGCGGGCGTGGCGTGCTGGTCGGTCTACTCGGTGGCGTCGCAGCCCATTCTCAAGCGCCACTCGGCCCTCACCGTGATCGGCCTGACGTTTTCAATCGGTGCTGCGCTCTACGTCGCGGCGATGCTGCCGATCCTGATCAACGTCGAGTGGCGGGCGATCTCGCCGCGCAGCTGGGGCCTGATGCTGGCGTCGGCGTTGCTGGCGCTCAACCTGTCGTACTTCATCTGGTACACGGCGCTCAAGAAGCTGGGCGGGTCACGCACCTCGGTCTACAGCTACCTGACCCCGGTGGTGGCGATGATCGTCGCCGCGATCTGGCTGGCCGAGCCGGTCTCCGCGAACCAGGTGGCCGGCGCTGGCGCGGTCTTCGCCGGACTGCTGATCACGCGCTTCGTCAACTGACCCAGCGCTCGTCGTCTTTGAACGATCGTTCGACCCCACAGTTTGCATCCCGCCCCTGTCTGCGATACTGTTCGCAGTTACTTGTAAGCCGGTTTGGGCGTAGGCCCGTTGTAAGGCAATCGTCGTTCGGCGCATCGTTCGGGCAAGTCCTGCCTACCTCCGCGGCCCCACACCGCGGCCTCCGGCGTTCCCCCGCTCATTGTCGTCGCTACCACTGTCGTTGATCGGGTGATTTGCACGAAGTCGCCCTGTCTGGCCCTGTGCGTACTGCAGGCCCCGGCGGGACGTCCCCACAGGAGGAAGAACAGCATGAAGAGTTGCACGAAGGGCCTGATGGCCCTCGCGATCGCATTGACGTTCGCGGGTTCAGCGTTCGCCCAGGGCGGCGGCGCCAGCAGCACGGGTACTATTCAAGGCCGGGTCACCGACGCGCAGGGCGCGGTGCTGCCGGGCGTCACGGTGACGGCCACCAGTCCGGCGCTGCTCGGCGCGCAGACGACGGTCACCTCGGAGACCGGCAACTACCGCTTTCCGGCGGTGCCTCCCGGCACCTACTCGGTGAGCTTCGAGCTCGCCGGCTTCAACACCTTCAAACGCGACGGCATTTCGATCACGCTCGGTTTCACCGCGCAGGTGAACGTCGAGCTCGGCCTCGCCACGTTGCAGGAAACGGTCACGGTCAGCGGCTCGTCGCCGGTGATCGACACCAGCTCGACGCGCGTGCAGCAGAACTTCAAGATGGAGCAGCTGCAGTCGATTCCGAACGGCCGCGACATGTGGTCGCTGCTGGCGGTCACGCCGTCGGTGCAGATGGGCCGCATCGACGTGGGCGGCAACCGCGCCGGCACGCAGACCGGCTACACCGCCTACGGCCAGACCGGCCAGGTGCGGGTGCTGATCGAAGGCATCAACACCACGGAAGGCACCGGCGGCGCCGGCTTCTACTTCGACTACGCCTCGCTCGAAGAAGCGTTCCTCGGCACCAGCGGCCAGTCGGCGGAAATGCCGAACCCCGGCGTGCAGAGCCAGTTCATCGCCCGCTCGGGCAGCAACACCTTCCAGGGCGAGTATCACCTCGACTGGTACAACAACTCGCTGCAGGGCTCGAACATTCCCTCCGAGTACACCCAGCCGACCGCGTTCAACGGCTCGCCGATTCGTGCGCACAGCAACGAGATCGACCGTTACTACGACCACGACATCAACCTGGGCGGTCCGATCAAGAAGGACAAGCTGTGGATCTTCGGCACCTACCGCGAGCAGTTCAATGCCGTCGCCCAGCCGAACTTCACCTTCGACAAGAGCTTCGACACCAAGTTGTGGAATCCCGTCGGCAAGCTGACCTACCAGGTCAACCAGAAGAACAAGCTGATTGGCTACTACCAGTGGGGTCAGAAGGAACAGCTGAACCGCCTGCCCTTTGCGACCTACACCTACGCCTCGCCGGAGCAGACCTACGCCCAGGACTCGGGCAGCTGGGTCTACAAGGCGGAGTGGAACGGCACCGTCAGCGACAAGCTCTACCTCGAGGCGCGCTTCGGCGACTTCGGCTACTACTTCCCGCTGGTCACCAACAGCCCCGACAACTACTTCTGGCACGACAGCGGCCGGCTGGTTTCGGAAGGCGCCCACCAGAAGCAGCAGATCGATCGCGATCGCAAGCAGTACACCGTCGCCGGAACCTACTTCCTCGACACCGCCCGCGGCAGCCACACCGTCAAGATGGGTGCGGAACTGCTGAAGGAAATGTCCTGGGAAGGCTTTGAATCGCGCCGCGGCGGCTCGAGCAACATCGAGCACATCTACAGCAACGGCGTCTCGACGCAGGTGATTTTCGGCCTGCCGACGGCGTCGTGCGCGGTCGGTTCGCTCGACGCGCATGACTGCCTGACCTCGAGGGCGGCGCTCGACCAATTCGGCGCCTTCCTGACCGACACCTGGGCGATCGGCAAGATGACGGTGAACGCCGGCGTCCGCTTCGACCAGTACAAGGGCTGGCTGCCCGAGCAGGAGCAGCTGGCGGCGACCACCGGTCCGGTGTCGGTGGCGGCCAAGACCTTTGCCGAGAAGGACCTCTACACCTGGAACGTGTTCGCCCCGCGCATCGGCGTCGTCTATGACTTCGCCGGCGACGGCAAGACGGTGCTGAAGGCCAACTACGGCCTCTACTGGCACAACCCGGGTGCCGGCCTCGGCGGTTCGGGCAACGCCAACGTCGCCAGCAAGTCGGCGACCTACGCCTGGAACGATGCCAACGGCGACCGCCGCTGGCAGTCGGGTGAAGAAGGCGCGCTGCAGAGCGCGTCGCTCGAGGGAGCGATTTCAGTCGATCCCGACATCAAGGCGCCGTACAGCCACGAGGCCAGCGTGTGGGTCGAGCGCCAGTTGACCGACACCATGGGCGTGCGCGGCGGGTTCGTCTACAAGACCGAAGACGACCTGTTCTCGACGATGCAGCCGTTCCGCGGCACCGCGCCGTTCCGCGACGCCTTCACGGTGCCCTTCACCTTCGTGGACATCGGCGTCGACGGCCGTCGCGGCACGGCGGACGACCGCAACGTGACCCTGCTTGGCATGCCGACCGCCAGCGCCAGCCAGTTCCCGGCGACGCAGGTGGTGTCGACGACCCCCGAGTTCTCTCGCTACAAGACCATCGAGGTGTCGGTCAACCGGCGCTACAGCAACAAGTGGTCGGCGTCACTCGGCGGCGGCTACACGATGATGCACGACTTCCCGACCGGCAACTACCCGCTCAACCCGAACCTGCCGTTCGACCAGAAGCGCACGTCGTGGAACTTCAAGGCGTCGGGTTCGTACGACGCGCCCTACGGCATCCGCATCTCGCCGGTGATTCGCCATCAGTCTGGTGCAAACTTCGGGCGCACCTTCACGGTGTCGGCGCCCGCCGGCTCCGGCCTCACCGCCAGCGGCACGGCCTACGCCGAGGCGATGGATGCCAACCGCGAAGACAACATCTGGGTATTCGACATCCGCGCGGAGAAGAGCCTGACCTTCACGACCCGCTTCCGCCTGCGCGCGTATGTGGACATGTTCAACCTGACCAACAGCCACGCCTCGGAGACGATCAGCCGGGCGACCGGCCTGGGCTACCTGAAGCCGTCAGCCATTCTCGCGCCGTTCACGACGCGCGTCGGCTTCCGCTTCATCTTCTAGTACCTGGCGGGAGCCGGGAGTCGGGAGTCGGGAGTCAATCCCGCCTTCCAACCCGGCTCCCGTCCCTTCGCCCGGCGATTTCATTTTCTTCGCGGTTCGCCCCACCCTTTATCACCTTCCAACCTCTGCTCGGCCCCGCGATCTGTCTCGCGGTGATTGATCACGTCCTTGAAATTGTTAAGAGTGACGGCTTGCGTTTTGTTCGATCAGACCCCACAAGGAGGAAAGCAATGAGGTGTGTCACGACGGGCCTGGTGGCCCTGCTCTCGGTGCTCGTGTTGAGCACTCCGGCGATGGCGCAAGGCGGCGGTGCGAGCAGCACCGGTACCATTCAGGGACGGGTGGTCGATGCCCAGGGTGCCGTGCTGCCCGGTGTGACGGTGACGGCCAGCGGCCCGGCGTTGATCCAGCCGCAGACGACGGTCACCTCCGAGACGGGCAACTATCGCTTTCCGGCGGTGCCTCCCGGCGCCTATTCGGTCAGCTTCGAACTGGCCGGCTTCAACACGCTCAAGCGTGACGGCATTTCGATCACGCTCGGCTTCACCGCGCAAGTGAACGTCGAGCTGGCGCTGGCGACGCTGCAGGAGACGGTCACGGTCAGCGGCTCGTCGCCGGTGATCGACACCAGCTCGACGCGCGTGCAGCAGAACTTCAAGATGGAGCAGCTGCAGTCGATTCCGAACGGCCGCGACATGTGGTCGCTGCTGGCGGTCACGCCGTCGGTGCAGATGGGCCGCATCGACGTGGGCGGCAACCGCGCCGGCACGCAGACCGGCTACACCGCCTACGGCCAGACCGGCCAGGTGCGGGTGCTGATCGAAGGCATCAACACCACGGAAGGCACCGGCGGCGCCGGCTTCTACTTCGACTACGCCTCGCTCGAAGAAGCGTTCCTCGGCACCAGCGGCCAGTCGGCGGAAATGCCGAACCCCGGCGTGCAGAGCCAGTTCATCGCCCGCTCGGGCAGCAACACCTTCCAGGGCGAGTATCACCTCGACTGGTACAACAACGCGCTGCAGGCGTCGAACATTCCGGCTGAATACACGGCGCCGACGGCGTTCAACAACTCCCCGATTCGCGCGCACAGCAACGAGATCGATCGTTACTACGACCACGACCTCAACGTCGGTGGGCCGATCGTCAAGGACAAGGCGTGGTTCTTCGGTACTTACCGTGAACAGTTCAACGCCGTCGCCCAGCCCAACTTCCAGTTCGACAGCACCTTCAACACCAAGCTGTGGAACCCGGTCGCCAAGGCGACGTATCAGGTCAACCAGAAGAACAAGATCATCGGCTACTACCAGTGGGGCCAGAAGGAGCAGCCGAACCGCCTGCCGTTTGCCACCTACAGCTACGCCTCGCCGGAGCAGACCTTCAAGCAGGACTCGGGCAGCTGGGTCTACAAGGGTGAGTGGAACGGGACCCTCAGCGACAAGCTGTACCTCGAAGCGCGCTACGGCGACTTCGGCTACTACTTTCCGCTCATCACCAACAGCCCCGATAACTTCTTCTGGCACGACAGTGGCCGGCTGGTCTCGGAAGGCGCCCACCAGAAGCAGCAGATCGATCGCGACCGCAAGCAGTACACCGCCGCGGCCACCTATTTCCTCGACACCGCCCGTGGCAACCACACGTTCAAGATGGGCGCGGAACTGCTCAAGGAACAGTCGTGGGAGGGCTTCCAGTCGCGCCGCGGCGGCACCAGCGGAATCGAGCACATCTACAACAACGGCAACTCCACGCAGGTCATTTTCGGCCTGCCGACCGCGTCGGGCGAGGTCGGCGGGCTGGCGGCGCACGACGTGCTGACCTCGCGCGCGGCGATGGATCACATGGGGCTGTTTGCCAACGACACCTGGTCGATCGGCCGGGCCACGGTCAATGCCGGCCTGCGCTACGACCGCTACCACGGCTGGCTGCCCGAGCAGGAGCAGCTGGCGGCGACCACCGGCCCGGTGTCGGTGCCGGCGCAGACCTTTGCCGAAACGCACATCTACACCTGGAACCAGGTGGCGCCGCGCGTCGGCGTGGTCTTCGATCTGGGCGGCGACGGCAAGACCATCCTGAAAGGCAACTACGGCCTCTATTGGCACAATCCCGGGGTCGGCGTCTCGCAGAACGGCAACCCCAATATCGCCAACAAGTCGGCCACCTATACCTGGAACGATCAGGCGGCGTGCGCCGGCTGCATCAGTGGTGATCGCCGGTGGCAGCCGGGCGAGGAAGGGGCCGCGCCGACCTCACAGGCGCTGTCGGGAGCGATTCGCGTGAGCCCCGATCTGAAGGCCCCCTTCACCCACGAAGCCAGCTTCTGGCTCGAACGCCAGCTCTCCGACACCATGGGGGTGCGGGCCGGGTTCGTCTACAAGTCCGAGAACGACCTGATCTCGAACAGCTACCAGCTCGAGCGCGGGCCCGAGGCCTACACCGTGCCCTTCACGTTCGTCGACATCGGCGTCGACGGCCGCCGCGGCACGGCCGACGATCGCAACCTGACGATGCTCGGTCTGCCGACCGCGCAGGCGGCGAACTTCCCGACCACTCGGTATGTGACCAACACGGATCAGTACGGCCGCTACAAGACAATCGAGCTGTCGTTGAACAAGCGCTACGGCAACCGGTGGTCGGCGTCGATGGGCGGCGCCTACACGATGCTCGAGGACTTCCCGAACGCCGCGCCGAACAGCTTCCCGAACACGCCGAACCAGCCCGGCGTGCAGGACCGGACGACGTGGAACTTCAAGGCGTCGGGGTCGTACGATGGCCCCTACGGCATCCGCATCTCGCCGGTGGTGCGTCACCAGTCGGGTGCCAACTACGCGCGCACCGCGGCGATTTCGGCGCCGGCCGGCTCCGGCCTGATTGCCGCCGGTTCGAGCACTCTGATCTACGTTGAACCGATGAACGCGAACCGCGAAGACAACATCTGGGTGTTCGACGTGCGGGCGGAGAAGAGCATCACCCTCACCAGCCGCCTGCGCCTGCGCGCCTATGTCGACATGTTCAACCTGACCAATAGCCATGCCTCGGAGACCATCTCGCGGGCGACCGGGCTGAGCTACCAGAAGCCGTCGGCGATCCTCGCGCCGTTCACGACCCGCGTCGGCTTCAGGTTCGTCTTCTAGGGCGGGTAGGGCGGGTAGGGCAGGTGGAGCGGGTGGGGCAACCTCCGCTTCACCATCCCCACCCGCCTCACCGCCTCACCTCGGCCGCCGCCACCAGGCCGTACCTTTCGGCACTGACCGCACCAAGAATCTCAGGCTTCGTCCCTCCGTCGATCCCCAACCCATCTGAACGTCCGTTCAAACCTCCCATTTGCCATCCGTCCCGGCTTTCTTGTATCGTTCCGTCACTTCGTAACATCTACTGTCTCGTCGTGGTTGTTTCTACACGGTTGACGCCGTTATAGGTGCCAGCTGTTTGTTTTGTTTCGTAGGGTCCTGGCCCTAGGCCAGCCCCCACATGGACTGAGGAGGAATGCATGAGGCGTTGGACTAGGGGCTTGCTGGTCTTGTTGGCAGCGTTGTCGTTCAGTGCGACGGCGTTTGCCCAGGGCGGCGGCGCGAGCAGCACGGGTACCATTCAAGGCCGCGTTACCGACGCGCAGGGCGCGGTCCTGCCGGGCGTCACGGTGACGGCCACCAGTCCGGCGCTGCTTGGCGCCCAGACGGCGGTCACTTCGGAAACCGGCAACTACCGCTTTCCGGCGGTGCCTCCCGGCACCTACTCGGTGAGCTACGAGCTGGCGGGCTTCAACACCCTGCGGCGTGATGGCATCTCGATCACGCTGGGCTTCACGGCACAGCTGAACGTCGAGCTTGCGCTGGCCACCCTGCAAGAGACCGTCACGGTCAGCGGCGCCTCGCCGGTAATCGACACCAGCACGACGCGCGTGCAGCAGAACTTCAAGATGGAGCAGCTGCAGTCGATTCCGAACGGCCGCGACATGTGGTCGCTGCTGGCGGTGACCCCGTCGGTGCAGATGGGCCGCATCGACGTCGGCGGCAACCGCGCCGGCACGCAGACCGGCTACGCCGCCTACGGCATGACCGGCCAGGTGCGGGTGCTGATCGAAGGCATCAACACCACGGAAGGCACCGGCGGCGCCGGCTTCTACTTCGACTACGCCTCGCTCGAAGAGGCGTTCCTCGGCACCAGCGGCCAGTCGGCGGAAATGCCGAACCCCGGCGTGCAGAGCCAGTTCATCGCCCGCTCGGGCAGCAACACCTTCCAGGGCGAGTATCACCTCGACTGGTACAACAACTCGCTGCAGGGCTCGAACATTCCCTCCGAGTACATCCAGCCGACCGCGTTCAACAACTCGCCGATCCGCGAGCACTCGAACGAGATCGACAGCTACTACGACCACGACATCAACATCGGCGGTCCGCTCAAGCGCGACAAGATCTGGATTTTCGGCACCTACCGCGAGCAGTTCAACGCCGTGGCGCAGCCGAATTTCAACTTCGATGGCACGTTTGACACCAAGCTGTGGAATCCGGTGGCGAAGCTGACCTACCAGGTCAACCAGAAGAACAAGCTGATTGGCTACTACCAGTGGGGCCAGAAGGAACAGCTGACCCGGTTGCCGTTTGCCTCCTACACCTACGACTCGCCGGAGCAGACGACGGCGCAGGACTCGGGCAGCTGGGTCTACAAGGGCGAATGGAATAGCACCATCAGCGACAAGCTGTACCTGGAAGCGCGCTACGGCGACTTCGGCTACTACTTCCCGCTGATCACGAACAGCTCGGACAACTTCTTCTGGAACGACACCGGCCGCGCCGTGTCGCAAGGTGCGCACCAGATTTGGCAGCTCGATCGTGATCGCAAGCAGTACAACCTGGCGACCACCTACTTCCTCGACAGCGCGGCCGGCAGCCACACCTTCAAGTTCGGCGCCGAACTGCTGAAGGAACGGTCGTGGGAAGGTTACCTGCAGCAGCGCGGCGGCAACATCAGCCACAACTACAACAACGGCAACCCGAACACCGTGGTGTTCTACTTCCAGACCGCCACCGATGCCGGCAAGCTGAGCGCGCACGACGACCTGACGTCGAAGGCGGCGCTCGACCACCTGGGCATGTTCCTGAACGACACCTGGTCAAAGGGCCGTGCCACCATCAACGCCGGCGTCCGCTACGACCGTTATCACGGCTGGTTGCCCGAGCAGGAGCAGCTGGCTGGAACGCTGTCGGCCTGGGCGCCTCAGTTCCCCGCGCTGGCGGGCCTGGTCACGGCCAAGTCGTTCCCGGAAACCCACTTCTACACCTGGAACCAGGTCGCGCCGCGCATTGGCGTGACGTTCGACCTGACCGGCGACGGCAAGACCGTGCTGAAGGGCAACTACGGCCTCTACTGGCACAACCCGGGTGCGGGTCCCGGCGGCTCGGCCAACCCGAACACGGCCAGCAAGTCGGCCACCTACACCTGGAACGACGCCAACCGCGACCAGCGCTGGCAGCCGGGTGAAGAGCTCGCGCGGACCGCGGCCTCGCTCGAAGGCCAGGTCAGCATCGACCCGAACATCAAGGCGCCGTACACGCACGAGGCAAGCGCCTGGATCGAACGCCAGCTGTCCGACACCATGGGCGTTCGCGCCGGCTTCGTCTACAAGACCGAAGACGACCTGATCTCGACCAGCTGGCAGCCGGGCCGTCCGCCGTCAGCCTACACGGTGCCGTTCAACTTCACCGACATCGGCGTCGACGGCCGCTCGGGTACCGCGGACGACAAGGTCATCCCGATGCTCGGCATCTGCACCGGCACCGGCACGCTGTGCCCTGGTGGCTCGGTCGCGGCCAACTTCCCGACCGCCGCCGTGGTGTCGAACGTTGCGACTTACTCGCGCTACAAGACCTTCGAGGTCTCGATGAACAAGCGCTACGGCAACAAGTGGTCGGCCTCGATGGGCGGCAGCTACACCATGCTGACGGACTTCCCGAACGGCGTGCAGCAGAACCCCAACCAGCCTGGCGTCGAGGATCGCAGCACTTGGAGCTTCAAGGCGTCGGGTTCGTACGACGCGCCCTGGGGCATCCGGCTGTCGCCGGTGATTCGCCACCAGTCGGGCGCGAACTTCGCCCGCACGCTGACGATCTCGGCTCCGTCCGGAACGGGCCTCACCGCCACCGGCACGGCCTACGCCGAGGCGATGGACGCCAACCGCGAGGACAACGTGTGGGTGTTCGACATCCGCGCGGAACGCAACTTCAGCCTGACCAACCGCATTCGCATCCGCCTGTATGCCGATGCGTTCAACCTGGCCAACAGCCACGCGTCGGAGACGATCAGCCGCGCGACCGGGCTGAGCTTCCTGAAGCCGTCAGCCATTCTCGCGCCGCGCACGGCACGGGTCGGCTTCCGGTTCATCTTCTAGGGCGGGTTGGGCGGGTAGGGCTGGGTAGGGCTGGTTGGGATTTCCCGACCCGCCCCACCCGCCCTACCAATCCGACCAGCCCAATTCGGGCTCGGCTCCTGTGGGGGAGTCGTTTGGGGCGGGAGGGCGCTACGCCGGCGCACCCCCCCCGTTTTATTTGGTGAGTTGGTGATTTCGCGATTTGGTGTTTTGCTGTGGTGATGGCCGACGAAGCCGTAACCTACGGGAACTACCTCGCGGTTGACGAGTTGCTCGCGCTGCAGCGTCCCCGTTCGGCGGGGCCCGAGCACGACGAGATGCTGTTCATCGTGATCCACCAGGTCTACGAGCTGTGGTTCAAGCAGGTGCTTCACGAACTGGACCACGTTGTCTCTCTGCTCGACCAGGGCGATCCGTTTCGCGCGCAGCATTCACTCAAGCGCATCCTCACCATTCTCAAGGTAATGGTGGCGCAGCTCGACATCCTCGAGACCATGACGCCGCTCGAGTTCCAGTCGTTTCGCGCGCGGCTCGAGGCGGCCAGCGGTTTTCAGTCGGACCAGTTCCGGCAACTGGAGTTCGTCCTGGGCCAGAAGAGCCGCAAGGCGCTGAACCGGTTTCCCGCCGGCAGCCGTGCCCACGCGGCCCTGCAGCAGCGCTTCGAAGGCGGCACTCTGTGGGACGCGTTCCTGCGCTATCTCGCGCGCGAGGGCTACGCGGTGCCGCCCGCGCAGCTGTCGCGCGACGTGACCGCGAAGGTCGAGGCGTCGGAGGAACTGCAGGCGACGTTGATCGAGGTGTACCGCCGCGATCCCATGCGAGCGGAAATGTGCGAGCGGCTGGTCGACCTGGACGAGGGCATCCAGGAGTGGCGCTACCGCCACGTCAAGATGGTGCAGCGGACGATTGGGGCGAAAGTTGGGACCGGCGGATCCGCCGGTGCGCAGTACCTGATCACCACGCTGATGACGCCGGTTTTTCCGGACCTCTGGGCTATCCGTTCGGCCCTGTAAATCGCCTGTCACCAGATTCGGCCAAGTCACCAAATCGGCGCCGATCCATCTGCCTGAAGGTCGCGTTTTCAATCTCTTGGATTCGTCACACCTCCGGCCGCCGCGACGTCGTGTTTTGGCCCATTTCTCCGTGCTCGAACCCACCGGCCGCCCGGCACGCTGCTTGCTCTATAAGCGGCTGAAAGATTGACGTTCCCCACAGGAGTCAACTTCGTGATCCGCGGACGTGCGCCGTAGCTTTGGCGAAGGCAAACGGCGAAGGCGGAAGGTTTGAGCCAGGCTGACTAGGCCGCTGGCTCAAGGGGCCCTTATGAGGGCCCCTTTTTTTGTACGAAAGAAGAGCCCGACCGACGGGCCGGGCTCTTGGTGGGTGCGCGATTATCGGCGAGGCCGCCGGTCAGCCCTTCTTGAGCTGCTCGATAAGGCCCTTCGCCTGCGCCGCCTCGGGGGAGTTCGGATCGACGGCGATCACCTTCTCCATGATCTCGAGGGCGCCGGCCATGTCGGCCTTCTGCAGCTTGGCCAGGCCGATCTTGAAGAGCGGCTTGCCCCACGTGCCGTCCATGTCGACGGCGCGCTGGTAGTACTTCACGGCCTCGTCGGTTTCGGCCTTGGCGAACTTCACCTCGCCGAGGTTGTAGAACACCTCGCGGCTGGCGCTGGTCGACGTCGCCACTTCGAGCAGGTGCTTCTCGGCGTTTTCGAAGTCGCCCTTCTCGAGATAGGTCATGCCGATTTCGATCTTCGACTTGTCGTTGTTCGGGTCGGCCGCGAGCACCTTCTGGTACGACGCAATCGCCTCGTCGTACTTCTTCTGCATGCGCTGGACCTGGGCAATCTGCCCGTTGATCATCGTCAGGGCCGGGGTCTTGGCGAGAATCGCCTCGTAGGCCGCGATGGCCGCGTCATGCTGGCCGCCGTTGGCCAGGTCAACCGCCTTCTGCAGTTCGGCCTGCAGTTCCTTGGTGTTCACGCCGGCGAGCGCGCCGGCCGCGCCGGTGGCGCCAGGCGCCAGCACGAAGTCGACCGGAGGATTCGGCTGACCGAGGGAGCGGATCGGCACGTTGCCAGACGAAGGCGCGAAGCCCGGGGCTACCGCCGTCACCTTCCAGGTGCCGGTCTTGAGCCCGATGATCGAATACCGGCCCTTGTCGTCGGTCGTTGCCGTGAATGACGACGGCGAGGCCTGCGGGTTTTCGACCGTCACGGTCGCACCCTTCAGGGGCGCACCCTGCGGGTCCTTGATGGTGCCGCCCACCCGGCCCGTTTGCGCCGCAGCCGGGAGCGCCGAGACCACGAGCGCCACGATCACGGCTGCCGCCGAAATGAATGTCTTGAATTCACGCATTACTAGCTTCTCCCTGAGCTCGCCCACGCTCGGCGCCTCGGCCATCGAGCTACCGCGAGGTCTCGCCGTAGCGGCCTTCAGCCGCGAAGGCGGAAACCACAACCAAGTAAGTATATTAGCCCCATGCGTCGAACGCTACTGGCCCTGGTCCTGGCCGTTATCGGCCTGTCAGAACCTTTCGCCCCTACGGTCGGGCTGGCCCAGGGCAAGCCCGGCCCCCCGGGGTTTGCCGTCATCGACCAGCTGGTGGCCGATGCCATGGCCGACCGGGCCACGCCCGGAGCGGTGGTGCTGATCGGCCGGGGCGCCGACACGATGTACGAGAAGGCCTATGGGTCTCGGGCAACGGCCCCTGCCCAGGAGCCGATGTCACTGGATACGATTTTCGACCTCGCATCGTTGACCAAGGTCGTAGCGACCACCACGGCCGTGATGACCCTGATTGAGCAGGGACGGCTCCGGCTCAATGACCCGGTAGCAGGCCTGGTGTCCGGGTTCGAACGCTACGGCAAGGGCGGCATCACCGTGCGGCACCTGCTGACCCACGTGTCGGGCCTGCGGCCCGACGTGGACTTGCATCCGTGGAGCGGCTACGACGAAGCCATTGCGCTGGCGGTGGACGAAGTGCCGGCCGCCGCCCCCGGCGCCCAGTTCGTCTACAGCGACATCAACTTCTTCCTGCTCGGGCACATCGTCGCGCGTGTCACCGGGCAATCGCTTGACGCCTATCTGCAGCGGGCGGTGTTCGGGCCGTTGGGCATGCGCGATACGACATTCCAGCCGCCGGCGTCACTGCGTCCGCGCATTGCGCCAACCGAGCGCTGCGCCGAGCAGGATGCGTGGCCGTGCAAGCGGCCCGACGCCGCGCCGTTGCGGGGCGTGGTGCACGATCCGACGGCGCGCCGCATGGGCGGCGTGGCCGGTCATGCCGGGCTCTTCAGCACGGCGCGCGACCTGCAGCGCTTTGCCCGCATGCTGGTGAACGGCGGCCAGCTTGACGGCGTGCGCGTGCTGTCGCCGGCCACCGTGGCGCGCATGATCACGCCAACGGTGCTGCCCGGGAATGCCGGCACGCGCGGGCTGGGCTGGGACATCGACACGTCGTTCTCGTCGAATCGCGGCGACCTGTTTCCGATCGGTTCGTACGGCCACACCGGTTTCACCGGCACCAGCCTGTGGATCGATCCGGCGTCTCAGTCGTACGTGATTTTCCTGTCCAGCCGCCTGCATCCCGATGGGGTGGGCGATGTCGGCGTGCTGCGCAGCCGCATTGCCACCGTCGCCGCGGCAGTGCTCAGCGGTGGTGGCACGGTCCGGCTAAAGCCGGACGCCACATCGCGGGCGGGGTCCGATGCCAACACGGCGCCCGGTGCCAATGTGGCGTCCGGTGCCAATGTGGCGTCCGGCTTCAGCCGGACTTCGCCAGTTCTTGCCGGCATCGACGTGCTCGCCCGCGACGGCTTTGCGAAGTTGAAAGGGAAGCGTGTCGGCCTGATCACCAATCACAACGGTGTTGCCCGGGACGGCCAGTCGACCATCGACTTGCTGCACGCCGCGCCGGGTGTCGAGCTGGTGGCGCTGTTTGCGCCCGAGCACGGCATCCGCGGCATTCTCGACGCCGACGTGCCATCAGAGAAAGATCAGAAGACCGGCCTCACCATCCACTCCCTCTACGGCGAGACCCGCCGCCTGACCGATGCCATGCTCACCGGCATCGACACGCTGGTGATTGACCTCCAGGACATTGGCGCGCGTTTCTATACCTACCCGGCCACCGTCGGCTATGCCCTGGAGGAGGCGGCCAGGCGGAAAGTCGCGGTGATGCTGCTCGACCGGCCGAACCCGGTGAACGGCTGGCAGATCGAGGGGCCCAACCAGACTGAGCCTATTCGCGAGTTCATCGCCTACTTTCCCATGCCGGTTCGTCACGGCCTCACGCTCGGCGAGCTGGCGAGGGTGTTCAACGAAGAGAAACAGATCAACGCCGAGCTGACGGTGATCCCGGCCGAGAACTGGCGGCGCGATTACTGGTTCGACGAGACCGGCCTGGCCTGGATCAACCCGTCGCCGAACATGCGCAACCTCAACCAGGCGGCGCTCTATCCTGGCATCGGCGCGATCGAGTACTCCAACATCTCGGTCGGCCGCGGCACCGACCAGCCCTTCGAGCAGTTCGGCGCGCCGTGGATTGACGGCCCGCGCCTGGCGGCGGCGCTCAACGCGCGCCGGTTGCCGGGCATCCGTTTCTATCCGGTCGCGTTCACCCCGGCGTCGAGCAAGTACGCCGGGCAGGCGTGCCAGGGCGTGTTCATGGTGATCACCAACCGGGCGGCGCTGCAGCCGGTGCGGGTCGGACTGGAGATCGCGGGCGCGCTGTTCTCGCTCTTCGGCGAGCGCTACCAGCTCGAGAACACCGACCTGCTGCTGGGATCGCGCCAGAGCCTCGAGCGGGTGAAGCGCGGCGAGGATCCGGCGGTGGTGGCGGCGGGGTGGAGCGCAGACGAGGCGCGCTGGCGCCGCCTGCGCGCGAAGTACCTGCTGTACTAGGGGTCAGACCCCCGGTCAGAACCTGAAGCGGATGCCGACGGTCGGCAACCGGGGAATCGACTGATCCCTCTCCTCCACGATTCGCGGCCGGTCGGCGGCCGGGTCGTGCTCCAGGCGCGCTTCGAACGCCCCGGCATTCTTGCGATTCAGCAGGTTGATGACCTCGGCGTAGAACTCCCAGCGGCCGGCGGTGCCGCGCGGCCGCCACGTGGCGCGCACGTCGACCCGCGCAAACACCGGCAAGCGGTCCTGGTTCAGGTTGGCGGTGCCGCCGTAGTCGACGCCGTACACCAGCCGGCCGGCGGCGTCGCGCTCGGGCACCAATTCGTCGGTCACGCCGTCGCCGTCGCGGTCCGCGGCGTCTTCGATGGCGGCGACCCGCACGCCAAGCGGCGCGGTCCTGGGGAAACCCGACGCCACCCTGGTCGTCGAGGCCAGCTCCCACCGCGGCGAGAAGCGATAGGCGGCGACGGCGGTGAAAGCATGCCGCCGGTCGTACTCGAAGTCGTAGCGCCGGCCGTAAGCATCGCGGGTGGTCTTGCCCCACGTGTAACTGGCCCAGCCGGTGACCCGTGCCGACGCCGGCGCTTGCGTCCTCGACACGAAAATGTCGAAGCCATAGGCGCGGCCGCGGCCATCGTTGGTCGGCAACGTCGTGATGATCGGCTCGACCGGAATGCTCGACCGCAATTCGGCGGGGAAGTCGTAGCGCGCAACGCGGGCGAGGCGCGCCGCTTCGGTTTCGAGTTGTCCGATCAGCAGGTCGGCGAAGTGCTTGTAGTAGCCCTCCACGCGCAGGGCAGCGCCGCCGGGCAGATCCTGCTCCAGGCCGGCCGACGCTTGCGTCGCGCGCTCGCTGCGCAGCGTGGCGACGCCCTCGCCGGTGAAGTCCAGCACGTAATCGCTTTGCGCCAGCTTCTCGTAGCCGGGGCTCTGCGTGTATCGGCCGACGGCGCCTCGCAGCCGCGTCGAAGCGGCCAACCGGTACGACGCCGACAACCTGGGCGAGAACAGCGATTCGCCGGTGGCGCCGGGCCGGTCCCAGCGCAGGCCGGCCTGCAGCGAACCGCGCGACCCTACCGGGAAGGTGTCCTGCAGCCAGCCGCCGACGCGCGTGGATTCCTGCGTCGACACCAGCAGGTCGGGCAGGCCGGCGCCGCCCTGCACGCTCGAGCCGTTCGCCGCCGAGTCGTTCCGATCGCCCGAAATCTCGAACCGCAAGGTTGTCGACAACCGGTGCATTTCCGCGCCGGCTTCGACGACGTGCGATCCGAGAGCCCAGGCGAGTTCTTGCCGCGCCGAGATGTCCTTCACCGACAACACGCGCTCGAAGGTGACGTTGGCGGTGCCGAAGCTCTCGTCGGACGGGGCGTTCGACCGCTTGCTCGTGTTCTCGAAACTGGCGTCGACGCCGAAGGTCGAGCGCGTATCTGAGTAGCCGGCGATGGTGTGTGACTGGCCCTTGGTGCCGAACGACGTGTCGAAGCGCAGCCAGGCCAGGTCGTTCTCGGTATCGTCCTGGAACTCGCCCCGCGCATCGTCTTCGTCGATCTCGATGGCGGCGTCCTGGCGGCTGCGCAGCCCGAACAGCGTGACCTTGCGGCCCGGCGACGGTTCCCACACGCCCTTGCCTTGCAGGTCGCCGAAGGCCGGGAACTCCTGGCCGGTAACCGGCGAGGCGACCAGGTCGTAATAGGTGCGTCGGCCGGTGACCAGCCACGAACCGGTGGCGTTGCCGGGCAGCCGTCCTTCCATCACCAGGTTGGCGTCGGTGACGCTGAGCGACGCCGAGCCGCCGAATGCCTGGTCTCGCGTGCCGTCGCGATTCTCGACCACCAGCAGCGACGACAGGCGGTCGCCGTAGAGGGCGCTGAAGCCGCTGGTGGCCAGCTCGAAGCGTTGAATGGTCTCGGGGTTGAAGGCGCTGGTCAGCCCGAACAGGCGATAGGGATCGTGGATCTCGACCCCGTCCATCACCGTGAGGTTCTGGTCCGGCGAGCCGCCGCGAACGGCCAGGCGGCTGCCGAATTCCTCGGTCGCGGCCACGCCGGGCAGGGTTTGCAGCGTGCGATAGACGTTGTCGAGAGCGCCAGGCGTGCGCAGCACCTCCACCGGCGCCACCCTCGCGGTGGCCGGCGCGGCGGCGGGCGGCGGCGCCGTCACGGCCACGCTGGTGGCGAAGCTGGTGTCGCGAGCGAGCGCCAGCTCGGCGCCGGTGATGCCGGCGGCCGGCACCATGAGGTCCGTTGACAGGGGAAAGTATCCCGCTGCCTCCACCAGCACCGTGACCGGTCCCGCTGAAACAGCCAGCGAGAACCGCCCCGCCGCGTCGGCCTCCACGGTCGTTTGGGTTACGGAAAGCCGAGCGTTCGGGATCGGAGCGCGCGAATCTGCATCGACGACGGTCCCAGAAACGGTGCTGGGCGGCGACTGTGCCAGGGCGGGCTCGGCCAGGAACGCAATGGCCAGGGCCACTGCCAGCCGATTCAACATCTGCAAGGTGAGACGCCGGCCAGCCGGCCTTGGTTCCCGGGCCTCTTAGAGGGTCGGCAGCTGTTGCTGCCTCCTGGGGCTCGCGCCTTCGGCACTCGTCGGGCCCGGCGCTTCGCTACGGCGGATAAGTTGCGCCTCGTAGGGGGATGGACAATGACGCCCACGAGAGCCGAAGGCGCGAGCCCCACGAAGACCGAAGGTCGAGCCCAACGGGCCGCGAGCGGCCCGCCTCTACATCTCGTAGAGCATCAAGTACACGATGACCCCGGTCACCGACACATAGAGCCACAACGGCAGTGTCCACCGCGCGATTCGCTTGTGTTTGTCGAAGCGGTTCGACAAGGCCCGCGATACCGTGACCAGGATCATCGGCACGATGGCCGCTGCCAGGATGACGTGCGGAATCAGCACCGCGAAGTAGACCGTTCGAATCCACCCCGTCTTCTGGAACGGCACCGAGCCGACGTTCAGGTGGTAGATCACGTACGACGTCAGGAACATCGCCGACACGGCCAGCGCCGAAATCATGCACCACTTGTGCGCCTGGCGGCGGCCGCTCCTGATCAGGAACCAGCCGGTGGTCAGCAGCACAAACGAGGTGGCATTGAGCGAGGCGTTGAGCGCCGGAAGGTCGGTAATGGTCATTGGGATGGACGGCTCACAAGCAAGGTGCTGATCGAGAGGGTGACGAAACCGAATACGGCGATCGTGACGGCGCCGATCGCGAGGTTATGGGTGGGCGCCCCGGTCAGGAACGCGCGGAGCATCTCCACTGCGGGCGTCAGCGGGTTCACGCGCATCAACGCCTGCACCCATCCCGAGGCGCCAACCGCCGGGAACAACGCGCCCGACAACAGCCACATCGGCACCAGCACGGCGTTCATGATGCCGTGAAAGCCCTGCGTCGAGCGCATCGGCCAGGCGATCATGATGCCCAGCCCGCTCAGCGCCAGGCCGAGCAACGCCACCGTCGCCAGCGTCGCCACGAGATCGCCGGCCCCCGGCGACAATCCTGAGAACGGCAGCAGCAGCATGAAGACGGCGCCGTTGATCATCGCCAGCGTGGTGCCGCCGAGCGCCTTGCCCAGCACGATGGCCGCGCGCGGCGCTGGCGAGGCCAGCACACCCTGGAGAAAGCCCTCTTGCCGGTCTTCGATGATCGAGATGGTCGAGAAGATCGCCGTGAAGAGCACGATCAGCGCCAACGAACCCGGGAAGTAGTAGGGCAGGAAGCCGCCGTTGCCTGCGGGCTGGGATGGGTTGCCCTGAAACGATGACCCCATCCCCGAGCCGATCACGAACCAGAAGATCACCGGCGTCGCCAGTGCGCCGACGATGCGGCTTGGCTGGCGCAGGAAGCGGACCACGTCTCGTCGCCAGAGCGAATAAGTTGCAAGGATCATTGGTGCCAGAAGGGCGGAACTCTAGTTCCGCCGTGCGTCGCGGTCATGACGACAACCCCGCTCCCGTATGGTGAGTGAAGACGTCGTCCAAGGTTGGTGCGCGAGCCGGCATGTTGGCCACCAGGTCCGCCGGCGCGCCGATCGCCACCAGCTGGCCCTCGTGCAGGATGCCGACCCGATCGGCGACCGCCGCCTCGTCGATCAAGTGCGTCGTCAGCACGATGGTGGTGCCGGCATCGTCTCGCAGCCGCCGCAGTTCCTGCAGCAGGTCGCGGCGGGCCGTTGGATCCAGGCCACTGCTTGGCTCGTCCAGCACCAGCAGCGGCGGTTCGGGCAGCAGCGCCTTCGCCAGCTCCACGCGGCGGCGCAGGCCGCCGCTGAGCGTGCCCACCCGGTCGCCGGCGCGGGGCGTCAGGCCAAATCGCTCGAGCGCGCGCTCGATGCCGCGCGCCAGCGGCGCGCCCGACAGGCCATACAGGTAGCCGTGGTGGCGGAGGTTTTCGAGCACCGTGAGCCACGGATCGATGGCCGGCGACTGGAACACGACGCCGAGGCGGCGGCGCGCCTCGGCCGGCTGCCTCACCACGTCGATGCCGAACACCTCCACCGTGCCGCCAGTCGGCGCCATCAGCGTGCTGATGATTCGGAACAGCGTTGACTTGCCGCCGCCGTTGGGGCCGAGCAGCGCGAACAGGTCCCCTTGCGCGACCGAGAAACTCAGCCCGCGCAGAGACTCTCGTTCTCCGTACCGATGACGCAGATTCGTCACCTCCAGGGCCAACGCAGATGTCATAGCCAGGGCCAACGCCGATGCATTACCAGGGCCACAGATGACACAGATGACTCAGATCTAAATCCCGTCAAGTCGTGCCGCCCCGTCAAGTCGTGCCGCCCCGTCAAGCCGTGCCGCCCGTCAAGCCGTGCCGCCCGTCAAGCCGTGCCGCCCGTCAAGCCGTGCCGCCCCGTCAAGCCGTGCCGCCCCGTCAAGCCGTGCCGCCCCGTCAAGCCGTGCCGCCCGTCAAGCCGTGCCGCCCGTCAAGCCGTGCCACCCCGTCAAGCAGTGCCACCCCGTCAAGCAGTGCCGCCCCGTCAAGCAGTGCCGCCCCGTCAAGGAGTGCTCTCCCGTCAGGATCATAAGGTCCGGTGATCGAAAACCAGGAGGGCCCAAAGTAGCGGCAGGTACAGGATCGACCCGAAGAACAACCGCCTGGCGGTGGCGAGGTCGCGCTTCGCCGAGAACTCCAGGCTCATCACCATCAGGATGGCGCCGAGCGTCAGCGCGCCGACCATGTACCACGGCGAAGCCAGGCCCACGCCGGTGGGCATCATGCTCAAGGGAATCAGCGCCGCGGTGTAGATCACCGCCTGTCGTCCTGTCGAGCGGCCGTCGGGCTGAATTACCGGCAGCAAGGGCATGCCCGCCCGCGCGTACTCGTCGCGGTACATCCACGCAATGGCCAGGAAGTGCGGCATTTGCCACATGAAGACAATGCCAAACAGCACCCAGCCTTCGATCGAGATGGTATTGGTGGCCGCCGCCCAGCCAATCACCGCCGGCAGGGCGCCCGGCAGTGCGCCGACGATGGTCGACAGCGACGTGCGCGTCTTGAGCGGCGTATAGAACAAGACGTAGCTGATCGCCGTGAACAGCGCCACGCTGGCTGACAGCGGGTTGAGGAAGTAGCCCAGTTCAGCTGCGCCGGCTGCGGTCAGGGCCAGGCCGAAGACAATGCCGGCCGTGGGCGTCAGGCGCAGGTCGGCGATTGGGCGCATGCGGGTGCGGCGCATCAGCCGATCGGTGTCGCGTTCCCACACCTGGTTCAACGCCGATGCCCCGCCGGCGACCAGGAAGGTGCCGAGCAGCGTGTGCGCGAAGGCGGCGAGGGTGGCCTCGGGTCCGGCGCCCAGCGAATATGCCGCCGCTGTCGTCAGCAGGACCAGGAAGTTCAGGCGCGGCTTGGTGAGCGTGACGAAGTCGGCCGTCCGCGACGGCGTGGCCTTTGCCTCGGTGTGCCCGGCCTCGGTTGCCATCGGGCTTCCGGCCCCGGCATCAATGTGGCTACTGGCGTGCGAATGTGAAACTGACATCCTTCGCTTCTTTCGCGCCGACCGTGACCTGTTGCGTCTTCACGCCGAGCACTTCGTGCCAGGCTTCGATGGTGTAGGTGCCCGGCGGCAACTGGTCGAGTGTGACGCGGCCATCGGCGCCGGTCGTGCCGAAGTAGGGATGCTCGAGCACGCCGATGAAGGCGCGCATCCAGGCATGTACGTCGCAGTGGACCGGGACCATCACCTCGCGCGTCGCGAAGGTGCGGTTGAAGCTCATGCCCTCGATCGGTGTCGACATGTTGAAGGGCTGGTTGATCTTGCCCTCGGCGCGGACGTTGTGGAGCAGCGGGTCGCTGTTGCGGATGGTCAGCGGCTGCCCGACGCGCACGCCCAGCACGCGGGGCGTGTAGCGGCACTGGTCCTGGTCGAGCACGACCGGCTCGGTGGGAATCGGGAACGAGTGGCGGCTCATCTCGTCCTTGACGTAAACGAAGACGTTCTGCAGCGCCTGGCCGCTGCCGAGCAGGATGCTTTCATCCGCCCGTTCGCCGGCGCCGATCTCCTTTACGCAGCGGGGATCGCCGTCCAGGCGCATCATGACCGGGGGGGGCAGGGTGCCTTCGAAAGTCACCGTCACCGCGACGGTTGCGGCAGTGGCCGGGTCGAGGGCTGCATCGGCGGCCGCCGGGGGCGGGGCGGGCGTCGAGCCGCCGCACGCCAGCGAGCCGGCGAGCAGCATCAGGCCGACCGTGGACCGAAAAAAGGGCACGGAGTCATTATCTCACCCGTTCGACCGGGCCCGTTGACTCGCCCTGGGCCCGCTGAGGGCCAGCGCGCAAGTTGACCACCGTGGCGTCCCCGGGTAAAATCGGAAGTTCGTAGTCCCTAGTGCCGCTATCGTCTAGGGGTCAGGACGCCAGATTCTCAGTCTGGACACCGGGGTTCGAATCCCCGTAGCGGTACCATTCGACTCACCTTCAGCTTGCGTACGGCAAGCCGAAGGTTCGCTCATGGCAAGCCATTCGACAGGTTGGCAGGCCATCCACGTCAATCGAATGTCCTGAGTAAGCCGATGGCCCGCAATCCACTCCGGACGTTCGTCGGGTTCAGAACTCGATGTGCGTCTGCACCAGGAACCGGCTCTCGGTCTTTTGTCCTTCTCCGTTGCGAATGCGGAACACCTGCTCGAGCGTGGCGACAAATCCCACCCGGCCGTGCGCCAGCTGGCTCCAGTGCGCGCCGCCGGCGATGTAGCGGCGCTCGTTGTCGTTCTCGCGGTCGGCGTCGGGATTGAAGAAGTCGACGCGACCCAGGGCGGCCCAGCCCGTGACGCCCATCCGCGCTTCGCCAAAGAACGAGAACCCCTGGCGTTCCACGTCGGCCACCACGAACGGATTGTCGGTCGCTGACAGGTACTGGCCCGTCACGACGGCGTGGCGGCTTTCGTAGCTCGCCATCACGAGGCCGAGGTTGCGGGGGCGGTCCTTCGCGTACCAGCCGTACGAGTAGAAGCCCGAGAGCCGGACTCGCGACTGGCCGCCGTCGTGCGAGAACACCGTGGCCGTGGCGCGACCCTGCACGCTCTTGTATTTGTCGATCTCGGCGCGGCCGTAGCCCTCGCCGTTGTAGACGCCGACATGGGCTTCGACGCTCGGGCGCTTGTAAGAGGCCGCAGCGCCAAGGTCGCTGGGACCGGGAATCAGTCCTTCGCGCTCCGCGAACATCGTCCCCTGGACGCGATAGCGATTGACGGATTCCTCGAACGTCAGCCACGGTGTTTCCTGCATGCCGAACAGAAGCGACGTGCGGTTGTTCACGGCGGCGTCGATGTACGCGTACTCGAGGCGCGCGGTCAGGTTGGCCTCGAGGTTGGCGTCGGTGGTTGGCCGCACGTTGGTGGTGAACCTCACGCGCACGCGGTCTGACAGCCGCGCCTTGACGTCGAAGTAGCCGCGCGTGACCTCAAACGCGTTGTAGCCTTCCTGCTCGTGCAGCTCGACGCCGTACTGCAGGAACGACAGCACGCCGAACGTCACCCGCCCCTCATTCACCGCCGTGGTCGTCGCCGCCGGATCCGGCGTCGCCTGCGCGCTCGCCGTCGCGGCCATGCCGCACAGCGGCATCATCACCAGTGCCAGTCGCTTCACACTTCTCACCGTGTCACCCTTCACTTTTCACTCTTCACTTCAGAAGATGGCCGGCGCACCGGCGCGGAAGTCGCCGTTCAGGATCGGCACCGAGTTCACGCCCAGCCACTGGTCGAGCACCCTCGCGTACACGGACCGGAAGTCCGTTTCGAAGCGGACGTCGCCGGAGTTGTTCTCGAGGGTGGGGTTGCCGGGCTGCAGCGACGCTGCCGTGCCGTGCAGCCCGCCGCGCACCGCTCCGCCCAGCACCAGCATGACGCCCGCCGCGCCGTGGTCGGTGCCGCCGCTGCCGTTCTCGGAGATGCGCCGTCCGAATTCCGAGAACACGACCACGGTCGTGTCGTTGGCGAGCCCGTGGTTGCGGACGTCTCTGTAGAACGCCCACAGGCCGTCGCCGAGCGTGCCCATGAGGCCGCCGTAGGCGCCGCCGCCCGCACCCTGCTGCGCGTGCGTGTCGTAGCCGCTGGTCTGCACCCAATACACGCGCGAGCCAATGCCGTTGACGATGGCGCCGGCCACCGTGCGTAGCGCAAGTGCGAAGCCGTTGTTGGGATACGCGACGGTCGGCTGGTACGACATCGCCTTGGCCGCTCGGTCGATCGTCTCGATCGCCGATCGGCTGGTGCTGTTCACGAAGGCCAGGTGCGGCCGGCCGGGGGCCGCATTGGCGGCCATGGCCTCGGCGGCCGCCCGCTCCTGCGCCGCCGCCGCGCCGCGGTTCGGGCTCGCGAAGGTGTAGGTGCTGGCGTTGGAGATCGCCGGCACGCCGGTCATCCCCGACACCAGGGACCGCGGTGTCTCGGAGGTCGTGTTCCAGGCCGCCAGCGAATCAATGGGGCGTGGCAGCGTATCGAGATAGCGGCCCAGCCAGCCGGATCCGGAAGACGACTGCGGGTTCGCGGTGCCGAAGATGTCGGTCGCCTCGAAGTGCGAGCGGCTCGAGTTCTGGTAGCCGGCCCGCTGCACGATGGCCAGGCGGCCCTCGTTGAAGGCGTTCCACAGGCCGCCAAGCCGCGGATGCAGCCCGAGCGCCCTGCCCGCGGCATCGGTACCGACCTGCAACACCTGCCCGGCGGGAACGGCGATGGTAGGACGCCGGTTGTAATAGTGCTGATCCTGGTAGGGAATCAGCGTGTTGAGCGCGTCGTTGCCGCCGCCGAGATAAACGACCACCAGTCGCCGTGACGACAGCCCCTGGGCCTGCGCAATCGCGGTGAGGAAGGCCGGCGCCGTCAGGCCGAGCGTGACCGTGGCCACACCGTCGCGAATGAACAGCCGTCTCGAGATGCGCATTGTCGCTCCTAAACCAACTGGTATTCGGCCGAACCGACCAGCAGTCGGGCCAGGCCGGCAGCCCGCGTCTCGAGTTGTTCCTGGCTGCCCGACCAGGGGCCTCCCGCGGCGAGATACGAGGTCAGCACTTGCTGAGGATTTGGATCCAATGGCGCCGGCGAGATCCGATCGAGCATTGCGGCCATCAGTCCCGACGCGGTTTGCCCGGCCGAGGCGAGCGACGAGGCCAACTGCGCCTTCTGGCCGCCAACCAGCGACGCCGCGAAGTTGCTGCGCGCCAGCATCGTGGCGGTCGAAAACCAGGCGCCGCCGGTTGGCCAGCCGCCGACGTTGGGCGGCTCGAACAGCAGCATGCCCATGTTGGCGAGCGGCGCCCGCGCTTCATCCAGCGAGAAGCCCTGCCATCCCACTTCCTTGATTGCCCGCACGACCAGCTCGGGTGGCCAGGAGTAACGCGCGAAGTGCGCGGAGGGATCGCGGAACCAGGGCGACGCCAGGATGTAGCGAACGACCGGCCTGATCTCGGTGCCGCCTTGCAGGTAGACGGCGGCTGTGGCTTCAACGAACTGCGGGTCGGGCTCGTGGACCTCGCTGACGAAGAAGCGCCAGAACTTTCGCGCCAGCCGCCGCGCCGTCTCGGGGTGCGTGGCCAGGGCGGTGATCAGGTCAACGCCGTCCTGCACTCCCGCCGCCGCACCGCGCTCGGGAATGGTGCGGCTGCCGTTGTCGTAGATGGGGAACGAGAACGTCTTGGCGCCGGTGTCGTGGTCGTCGGCGCTGTAGAAGAAGGCCTGGTAGGAATTGGGGTCGTCCTTGACGTAGCTCTCGGACTTTCGCAGATTCCAGCCGGTGAATACACGGGCCGCGGCATACACGTCCGGCTCGCTGTAGTGGCCCACCCCGACCGTGAACAGCTCCATCACCTCGCGGCCGAAGTTCTCCTGGGGTCGGGCCGCGGTGTTGCTCTTGCCGTCGAGCCAGACGAGCATGGCGGCGTCCTGCGCCACCTGGACGAGCAGGTCCCGGAAGTTGCCAAGGGCGTGCTGGCGGAACAGTTCGACCTGTCCCATCGGTCCGCGCAAGGTGCCGGGGGTGTAGGCTATCATCTTGGCCGCCTGCATGGCCCCGGAATCGCCGTTCAGCTTGCTGTAGGCAGAGGCGAAATGGTTGTGCCAGAAGAGCGCCATCTTCTCCTGAAGCGGCCGCCGGGTATGGATCATCCGGAACAGCCAGCGCTGGCGCGCATCGTCGATGTTGAGGTCGGGCGAAAACAGGTCGCGCGACTTGACCTGGACGTGGTCGGGCCGGCCAATGCGAGCATCGACGTCGTCGGGCCGGCCCTCGTAGTCGACGAGATAGGCGACCGCCGCGTTGGGCGACAGCCGGGAGAAGGTGGCCACTTCTGCTTCGCCGGCGCCGAAGCCGGCGCGGCGCAGCAAGTGTTGAATATCGGGATCCAGTTGCATGACCTGGCGTCAGAGGGCGATGGTCACGACGCCGGCGGCGAATGTGGTCGGGAACTGGCGCAGCGCGGCCGTCGCCGGACCGGCGAGTACGCGACCATTGCGGTCGTAGCGCGAGCCATGGCACGGGCACACGTACGCAGTGCCGTCGGCCCCCGTGACCGTGCACGATTGGTGGCTGCAGACGGCATCGACTGCCGTGAAGGTGGCGTCGCCCGTGCGCGCCAGCAGGAAGACGCCGGCGATCGACTCGACCAGCACGGCGCCACCGATGCCGGACAGCGCCGAACCAGCCACGTTTACGTTGACGCCGGACCCGGTGTACTGCCCGGCCGACACGCCAAGATCGACGGCGCGGCTGCCGGGCGACGTCGGCGAGTCAGCACCGCCGCCACCGCCACACCCCACGAACATCGTGGCGATGGTGGCGCCGGAAACGGCGTGGCAGGCTCCGGCGCAGAACTGCCGTCGGGAAACGAATGCATTCGATGTCGACATTGGCCTGGTGGTCCTCGAGCTCGGGGCAGAGTGCCCCGGCTGCGCATAGGCAAAATCCTCGCCACTCGACAACGTACCGGAATTGCGAACTGTTGTCGGTCCGGCGCCTTTACCGAATAACCGTTTCGAAGGCGCAGCCGCGATTTCGTAATGCGCCGCGCATTGGCCGGCAAGCACCGACGGCACTGTCGTAAGCTATTCCCATCGCCCCCGGACCCGTGCCCATACGACAGCGACTCTCGGCCGCCGGCATCGGCATTCTCGCCGCGGTTCTCGCCGGCGCCTTCGGCCTGCTGACGTTCGTCCGGACCATTGAACTCAAGATTTACGACCTGCGGGTCGCGGCGACGGCGCGTCCGGCGGCGCCTGCGGACAACATCGTGCTGGTCTGGATCGACGACGACAGCATCCGGCGCATGGAGCCGCTGGTCGGCCGGTGGCCGTGGCCGCGGCTGGTGCATGCGACGGCGATTGATTTCCTGTCAGCGGCCGGCGCGAAGGTCATTGCCTACGACATCCTGTTTTCCGAGCGCGACATCCGGAAGTTCATGGTCGGCGACGCCGAGTGGAGCGGCGACGAGTCGGACGCGGCGCTGGTTGAGTCGACTCGCAAGGCCGGCAACGTGGTGCACGCTGCCGAGGCGTCGAGCGACGAGCTGATTGATCCGTCACGCGCCACTACCGAGGATCTTTCGGCTCCAGCACTGAATGTCCGCATCCCCTCGCCAGGCTGCCTGCAGGTACGGCCGTTGTTGCGCCCCCCCTTTCCGGCCCTCGCCGAGGCCTCGCGCGGCATCGGTCATACGCTCTTCACCATCGATCCCGATGGCCCCGTTCGCCGCATCGCACCGGTCGTGCAGGTCGGCGAGCGGACCATTCCCTCGCTTGCCCTGGCGACCACTATGGCGGCCGGCGCAGCGGTGACTGCCGAGGCCCGCGTCGACAACGGCCAATGCGCGTCGCTCGTGCCATGGCGGGGACCGGCGCTGAACGCCAGCGGCCACCCCACGTTCACGTCGTACTCGTTCTACGACGTGTTCTACTCGCAGCAGCAGGTTATCGAGGGTCTGGCGCCCGGCATCGATCCGGCACTCTTCAAGGACCGCATCGTCATTGTCGGCGGCAGCGGCGAAGGGTTGAAAGAGGCGTTCACGACGCCGTTTACTGCTGGCGCGATTGATGGTCCCGAAGTGCATGCCAACGTGATCGATGGTTTGCTGGCTGGCCGGGCCATCACTCCGGCGGAGCCCTGGGTTGCGGTTGCGCTGACGATTGCGCTGGCCCTGGTGGTGGCCGCCGTCGGGCTGGCGACCAACGCGTGGGGCACCGGCGTCGCGTCGCTGGTGCTGCTGGCGCTCCTGGCGTGGTTCTCGGTGGTGCAGTTGGCCAACGGCACGTGGATCCCGGTGACCGTGCCCGGCCTGGCCATTGTCTTTGCCTTCGTCGGCGATCTCGCCTGGAAGTACGTCGTCGAGGGCCGCGAGAAGCGGCAGGTCAAGAAGTTGTTTTCGCGGTATGTCTCGAAAGACGTTTACGATCGGCTGGTCGCGGACCCGTCGCTGGCCGCGCTGGGCGGCGCGCGGCGCTCCATGACGGTGCTGTTCTCCGACGTCCGTGGCTTCACCGCGATGTCCGAGAAGGGCTCACCCGAGGAGGTCGTCGCCCAGCTCAACGAGTACTTCTCGCGAATGGTCGCGGTGGTGTTCGATCATCGTGGCACGGTCGACAAGTTCGTCGGCGACATGGTGATGGCGCTGTTCGGGGCGCCGCTCGACGATGAGGAGCACGCTGAGCACGCGGTGCAGACCGCGCTGGCCATGGTCAAGGCGCTCGGCGAGCTGAACGCCGAATGGCAGAGCCAGGGCCGCGCCGTCCTCGACATCGGCATCGGCATCAACACCGGCGACATGGTCGCCGGCAACATCGGCTCTGACACGATCATGAGCTACACCGTGATTGGCGACGCGGTGAACCTGGGCGCCCGGCTCGAGTCGCTGAACAAGGATTACGGCACCCGGATCATCATCAGCGAGGCCACCCGGGCCCATCTGAAAGGGCGGTATGATATCCATCCCCTCGGCGACGTGGTCGTGAAAGGCAAGACTAAACCGGTCGCGATTTTTGAGGTCAAAACACCATGATGCGGACGACAGCGTTGGTTGTAATCGGGCTATTCGGCTTCGTGACGGTGACCGAGGCAAGACAGCTCGGACAGATTGGCCGCGGCGTGTCGATTGCCAAGAAGGCGAACGAGGTTCGCGACCTGCAGATGACCGACGAGGAAGAGCAGGAGCTGGGCGCGGCGGTCAGCGAGCGCATTCGCACCCGTTACGGCGTGGTCCAGGACGCTGCCGTGCACCGCTACCTGGCGCTGGTCGGCACGGTGCTGGCGCAGGGCAGCTCGCGTCCCGCGCTGCCGTGGACCTTCGTGGTGCTCGACACCGACGGCGTCAACGCCTTTGCCGCGCCCGGCGGCTACGTGCACATCACCCGCGGCGCGCTGGCGCTGATGAAGAACGAGGCGGAGCTGGCCGGCGTGCTCGGGCACGAAATCATCCACGTCACCGAGAAGCACACCATCCGCGCCATCCAGAAGAGCAAGGCGGTGCAGATGGGCGCGGCGGAAACCCTGTCGGGTTCGTCGGCCCTGATGGAACGCGCCGTCACCGCCACCTACGACAACATCGTCGAGCGCGGCTTCGGCCGCGCCGAAGAGAACGAGTCGGACGAGATGGGCGTGACGCTGGCCAACAAGATCGGCTACGCGCCGAACGGGCTGGTCGGCTTCCTGACCACGTTGAAGGACCGCAACAAGGCCTCGAAAGAGAAGCGCGGGTTGTTCGCCTCGCATCCGGAGATGCAGGAACGCCTCGATCGCATCACCAAGCTGATTGCGGCGAAGAAGCTGACCGCGACGGCGACCGTGCAGCCGCGCTATGCCAGGAGCATCAGCTACAAGCCGGTGGCGGTGACGGCCATTGCCACGGTCGATCCCGGCGCGGCCGGCCTGGCCGGCGGCGATGCCGAGGCCAAGAAGACGGAAGAAGCGAAGGCGGCGGAGAAGAAGGAAGAGCCCAAGAAGCGCGGTTTCGGCTTGAGCCGCATGCTGCCCACCGGTGGCGGCGAGAAGAAGTCGGCGCAAGTCACCGCCTCGGGCGGCGCGCGAGGGGTGGACCCGGAGAAGGACTCGAAGGGCGGATCGAACCCGAAGGTGGTGCCGGTCAAGCTCGTCGCGGCTGACATTGCCGCGTTCAAGAAAGACGGAGGCCTGCCGTAGGCCGCTACGTCCGCGGCCGGCTGCTGTTTGCGGCCTGGCTGCTGATTGGTTACGTCCTGCTCGAGGTCGCGGTCCGCCAGGGACTGGGCGACGTGGCGCTGTTGTCGGCGCTGGCCAGGCTGGCGCTGGTGCTGGCGGTGGTCGTCGCCGTCGTGACGCTGACCGCCAACAAGTGGCGCGACGATCGGCCGAGCGATCGCTTTCCGGGCATCGTGCAGGACGTCACCGTCATCGCGCTGTTCATGGCGATTGGCACGGTGCTGCTGCGCGAGCAGCTGCTCACCACCTCCGCCGTCGGCGCCGTGGTCGTCGGTTTCGCCCTGCAAGACACGCTGGGCAACCTGTTCGCCGGCCTGGCGATCCAGGTCGAGAAGCCCTTTCGTGTCGGCCACTGGATCAAGGTCGGCGAGCGCGAGGGCCAGGTCCAGGAAGTCACCTGGCGCGCCACCAAGCTGCGCACGAAGGACGGCGAGTTCCTGATCATCCCCAACAGCGCGATGGCAAAGGACCCGGTGCTCAACTACTCCGAGCCGACGGTCGCCAACCTGGTCAGCGTCGAGGTGGGGACCGGCTACGAGACGCCGCCGAACGACGCCAAGCGGGCGATTCTCGAGGCCATCGACAACGCGTCGCTGGCCTTGAAGTCGCCGGCGCCGCAAGTGCTGGTGAAGGGTTTCGGCGCGTCGGCCGTCGACTACCAGGCCCTGTTCTGGATCGACGACTACGGCAAGGAGCGCGAGGCCAGGGACGAAGTGCGGGTCAATCTCTGGTACACGCTGCGGCGGCACGGCATTGAGATTCCGTGGCCGATTCAGATCGAGTACTCAAGGGAAGAGAAGCCGGCGCGCACCGATGCGCAGGTGGCTGAAGCCGCCGAAGAGTTGGGCCGCGTGGACTTGTTCGCCACCCAGGGCGTGGAGGCGCGCCAGCGGCTGGCGGCGGCGGCCCGGCCGCGGCTGTTCGCCGACGGCGAGGCGGTGGTGCGGCAGGGCGCGGCGGGCGATTCGATGTTCGTGCTGCTCGGTGGCAGCGCCCGCGTCACGCTCGAGCCGTCGGGTCAGGAGGTGGCGGTGATTGCGGCCGGCGGCTTCTTTGGCGAGATGTCGATGCTGACCGGCGAGCCGCGCACGGCGACGGTTCGTGCCATCGGCGACACCAGTGCGCTCGAGATCGCGGCAGCCGATTTTCGCGCGCTGGCGGTGGCCGATCCGGCGCTGCTGGATCACATCTCGGCCATCGTTACCACCCGCCGATCCGGACTCGAAGAAGCGCGCGCCTCGGCGGCAGCCATCGCCTCGCCAGAAGCCCGACAGACGTTCATGGCGCGCATGCGCAAGTTCTTGCGCGTCTAGCTGTGAATGTCAAAGAGGTTGTTCATCTTAGGCAGCCTCTTGGAAACGCATCCACGGCGAGCGTCGACCCAGGCTCGTGTGTGGACGGCGGTGGTTATAGAAACGCAAATAGGGGCCGAGCGC
>JBFWUK010000008.1:0-18333 GCA_050247355.1 Vicinamibacterales bacterium
TCCTGGTAACCCGCCCCCACGAGTGCCGCCTTCAGCAGCCGCGCGTCATCCAGGCCGCGGCGCCCTTCGGCGGTGCCCATGTCCACCCACAGCCGCAGGCGCGGCCGCGGCCGCGTCTGCCGCACGGTGGTGAGAATGGTGCGCCGATCCCACCACACCGACGGCGACAGCACCGCCAGCCGGCTGAACACGTCGGGGTGCGTGAAGCCGAGATGCAGCGTGACCAGGCCACCCAGCGACGAGCCACCAAGGCCGGTCTGCGCCGCTTCGGGCAGTGTGCGGTAGGTGTCGTCGATCATCGGCTTCAGCTCATCGATGATCAGCCGTCCGTAAGCGCCGGCCAGCCCGCCGCCCAGGCGGGCATCCCTGGTCGGCGTGTACTCGTGGATGCGTTCTTCCCCGGTGTTGTTGATGCCGACAATGATTAACGGTTCAAGGCGGCCGGCGGCCATCAGCTCAGCCGCGGTTTCGCCCACCCGCCAGTGCTCACCCTTCTGGAAGGCCGTGTCGGGTTCGAACAGGTTCTGCCCGTCGTGCATGTACAACACGGGAAAACGGCGGCCGGGCTCGAGTTCATAGCCCGGCGGCAGCCACACCAGCACGTCGCGAGGTTCGGGCAGGAAGGCAGACTGGAACTGCTCGTGCCGATGGAGGGTGGCGTTCGGAAGGTGCATCGGGCCGCACGATCAGTATATGTTTCAAGTGCTTGGGTGCTGTGGTGCTGAAGTGCTAGGGTGCGGAGAGCACCTCAGCACCTGAGCACCTGAGCACCTGAGCACCTGAGCACCTGAGCACCTGAGCACCTGAGCACCTGAGCACCTGAGCACCTGAGCACCTGAGCACCTATATTTATGACCCGCGACCACCATAAGTGGTTCTCGCGTTCGCTGAACCGCGACATGGAACTCCTGATCTTCGGGCACGACGGCCCGCCGTTCATGGTGTTTCCATCGTCGCAGGGGGCGTTCTTCGAGTACGAGGATCGCGGCATGGTCGGCGCGCTGGCCGACAAGCTCGAACATGGCCGGCTGCGGCTGTTCTGCCTGTCGTCGGTCGACTCCGAGTCCTGGTACTGCAAGAAGATCCACCCGCGCCACCGCGTCGAGCGTCACCTGCACTACGAGGACTACGTCCTCAACGAGGCGGTGCCGCTGGTCCGCCATCTCACCCGCCACGACTCGATCGGCGTGACCGGCTGCAGCTTCGGCGCCTACCACGCCATGGCCCTGGCGCTGCGCCATCCGTACACCTTCACTTCGTGCATCACCATGGGCGGGGCGTTCGACATCACGCAGTTCCTCGACGGGTATCACGACGAGGACTGTTACTTCCTCAATCCGCCGGCTTTCCTGCCGGGATTGTCGGATCCGTATTACCTGGACCAGTTCCGGCGTAACAAGTTCGTCATCGTTACCGGCGATCACGACATCTGCCGCGCCCCCAGCGAACAGTTCTCCGCGATCATGAGCGCCAAGGGCATTCCACACGCGCTGCACGTGTGGAACGACTCCAAGCACGACTGGCCCTACTGGCGGCCAATGGCGGCGGCATACATACCTTGACGGGAGTCGAGGGTCGGGAGTCGGGAGTCGGGAGTCGGGAGTAAGCTAGGGCATCTATGACAAAGATCGGCGTGCTGTTCGGGATGGAGAACACGTTCCCCGCCGCGCTCGTGGATCGCATCAACGGGTTGCGGGTGGCCGGCGTGAGCGCGGAGTTCGTGCAGATTGGCGACGTGCGCATGGCCGAGCCGTGCGGCTACGACGTGATCGTCGATCGCATCTCGCACGACATTCCCTACTACCGCTCGTACCTCAAGAACGCGGCGCTGTGCGGCGCCCGGATCATCAACAACCCGTTCTGGTGGAGCGCCGACGACAAGTTCTTCAACTACGCGCTGGCCACCAAGCTCGGGGTGGCGATTCCGCCGACCGTGCTGCTGCCGCACAAGGAGCATCCGACCGGCACCACCGAGCGGTCGATGCGCAACCTGCGCTACCCGCTCGACTGGGATGCCATCTTCGAGTACGTCGGCTTTCCCGCCTTCCTCAAGCCGTTCGACGGCGGCGGCTGGCGCGACGTCTACAAGGTCAACAACCGGGAGGAGTTCTTCGCCGCCTACGACCAGACCAAGACGCTGTGCATGACCCTGCAGCGCGGCGTCGACTTCAAGGAGTACTTCCGCTGCTACGTGGTCGGGCAGCAGGACGTGCGGATCATGCCGTACGATCCGCGGGTGCCGTTCCACGAGCGCTACCTGAAGAATCCGCCGGCGTATCCGCCGGAGCTGATCGCCCGGGTCGAGCGCGACGCGCGGACGCTGTGCCAGGCGCTGGGCTACGACCTCAACACCGTCGAGTTCGCGGTCGAAGACGGCGTGCCGTACGCCATCGACTTCATGAACCCGGCGCCCGACGCCGACCTGCACTCGGTGGGCCAGGCCAGCTTCGACTGGGTCGTCAACGCGGTGGCGGCCCTGGCCGTGAAGAAGGCCACGGAGCCGGCCGCGCCGGCCGCCTATCGCTGGGATGCGTTCCTCGGCGGCGGTGGCCTATGACCCCCCTGCCCGATCCGCCCTACCCGCCTGACCTGCCCCACCAGCCCTACCTGCCCCTATGAAGCCCTCGTTCAGCATCGGCATCGAAGAGGAATACCAGACCATCGATCCGGTCACCTTCGACCTGCGATCGCACATCAACGCCGAGATCATCGCCAAGGGCAAGCGGCAGCTCGACGAGCGGATCAAGGCCGAGATGCACCAGTCGGTGGTCGAGGTCGGCACCGGCGTGTGTCGCAACATGCAGGAGGCACGCACCGACATCGTCAACCTGCGGCGGGCGATGGTCAAGCTGGCGCAGGAAAACGGGTTGCTGCTGTGCGCCGGCGCCACCCACCCGTTCGCCGACTGGCGCGCCCAGGACATCTATCCCGACGAGCGCTACCGCCAGGTCGTCGAGGACATGCAGCTGGTGGCGCGGTCGAACCTGATCTTCGGCCTGCACGTCCACATCGGCATTGAAGACCGCGAAGTCGCCATCCACCTGATGAACCAGGTGCGCTACTTCCTGCCGCACCTGCTGGCATTGTCCGCCAACTCGCCGTTCTGGATCGGCGACAACACCGGGCTCAAGTCGTATCGCTGCAAGGTGTTCGACAAGTTTCCGCGCACCAACATCCCCGACACCTTCACCAGCTGGGCCGACTACGAAGGCTTCGTCAACCTGCTGGTCAAGACCAACAGCATGGACAACGCCAAGAAGATCTGGTGGGACGTGCGTCCGCATCCGTTCTTCTCGACCGTCGAAGTGCGGATCTGCGACATCCCGATGCGGGTTGACGAAACGCTGGCGCTCGCCGCGCTGATCCAGGCGACCATGGCCAAGCTCTACAAGCTGCACTCGCGCAACCAGGGGTTCCGCATGTACAGCCGCGCACTGATCATGGAGAACAAGTGGCGGGCGGCCCGCTACGGCCTCGAAGGCAAGCTGATCGACTTCGGCCGCGAGGTCGAGGTGCCGGCCAGGGAGCTGATGCTCGAATACCTCGAGTTCATCGACGATGTAGTGGACGAGCTGGGGAGCCGGAACGAGATCGACTACGTCAAGACCATGCTCGAACGGGGCAACGGCGCCGAACGCCAGCTCGAGGTGTTCGCCGAGACTCAAGACCTCAAGAAAGTGGTCGAATACATGGTTGGCGAGACACAGGCGGGGCTCTAGGGTCTGACCCCGAGTGAGAGGTGCCGAGGGGTCTGACCCTATAATTGAACAGAGATGAACACAGCCTTCGACGTCGAACTGGAACCCGGCGCCAGGAACGCCATTCGGGTCTGCCTGAACGTGCAGCCGCACGAACGCGTCACCGTGGTGGCCGACCGCGAGTGCGCCGAGATTGCCGCCAGCCTGGTCCACGAAATCGAAGCAGTCGGGGCGCCGTACCGCGCCTTCATTCTCGAGGACGTCGCCGCGCGGCCGCTGGTGGACCTGCCGCCGGTGATTGCCGACGACATGGAACAGAGCCAGGTCAGCATTCTCGCCGTCCACGTGCAGCGCAACGAGCTCAAGTCGCGCATGCAGCTGACCGACATCGTCAATCGCCGCAAGATGCGCCACGGCCACATGGTCAACATCAACCGGCAGATGATGCTCGAAGGCATGCGCGCCGACTTTCACAAGGTTGACGTCCTCAGCTCGAAGGTCATCGACATCGTCCGCACCGCGAAGCAGGTGCGCGCCACCACCAGGGGCGGCAGCGACTTCGTCGCCGATCTCAACCCCGCCTACCGGTGGGTCAAGACCAGCGGCCTGATCAGCCCAGACAAGTGGGGTAACCTGCCAGGCGGCGAAGTGTTCACCACCCCCGGTAATGTCAACGGCACGCTGGTGATTGACGGCGTCGTCGGCGACTACCTGTGCGAGAAGTTCGGCAGCCTGTTCGCGACGCCGCTGACGCTGCGCGTCAGGGACAACCGGCTGATCGAGGCGTTCAGCGAGAACAAGGAACTCGAGAACGATTTCTGGAAGTACACGCACACCGACGAGAACTCCGACCGCGTCGGCGAGTTCGCGATCGGCACCAACATCGAGCTCAAGCAGGTCATCGGCCACATCCTGCAGGATGAGAAGTTCCCCGGCATCCACATCGCGTTCGGCAACCCGTATGGGGTGCACACCGGCGCCGACTGGTATTCGTCCACGCACATCGACGTCGTCGCCACGCGCTTCGACATCTGGGTGGACGACCGCAAGATCATGGACGACGGCCGGTTTCTGATCGATTGAAGGGACCAATGGGAGCAGGTCCCTTTTGATCCGAGAGCTACGCCAGTCGTTCAATCGGTCGTGGAGCGAGGCCCGCTTCCAGAACCTCGTGACACGGCTCGAGACGCGCACCGGCGCGACGCTCGGCTTTCCGATCAGCGAAACCCCCTGCTTCTTTACGCGGACGTTGATGGACGAGCTGTCGGCGGCCGGGCTCGAGCTTGCGGCACAGATCCTGGACGATCCGGCGGCGCGCGCCGCCGCCCGGGCGGCGGTTCCGGCTCGGTTCAACGGTCCTGGTGCCGAGTCCGCGCCGGCGTTCCTGCAGGTGGATTTTGGCCTCGTGCGGGGAGCGTCCGGGGCGATCGAGCCGAAGCTGGTCGAGCTGCAGGCGTTCGCGTCGCTCTATGGCTTCCAACTCGCCGTGGCCGAGGCGTATCGCGACGCGTTCGCGCTGGACCCGGCACTCGGGCCGTACCTGGGCGGACTCGACGCGGCCGGCTATCTCGAAGCCGTCGGGCGAACGCTGTTGAACGGGCACGATCCACGGCACGTGGTGTTGATGGAGATTGAGCCGCGGCAGCAGAAGACGTGGCCCGACTTCGTGATCACCGAGCAGTTGTGGGGCATCCGCGCCGTCGATACCACCGAGATCGAGCGCGACGGCCGGCAGCTGTTCTACCGGCGCGATGGCCGGCGCACGCCGATTGCCAGAATCTACAACCGGGTCATTCCCGACGAGCTGGAGCGGAAGGGCGTGCCGCTGCCGTTCGACTATCGCGACGAGCTCGACGTGGAATGGGCGGGCCACCCGTCGTGGTACTTCCAGGTCAGCAAGCATTCCATCCCGTGGCTGAAGCACCGGTCGGTTCCCGAAACGAGCTTCCTGCACAAGCTCGATCGCCTGCCGGCGGATCGAGATCGCTACCTGCTGAAGCCGTTGTTCTCGTTCGCCGGCGGCGGCATCATCTTCGCGCCGACCGATGCGCAGGTGGCCGCCATCCCGGAGGGCGAGCGCAGCAACTACATCCTGCAGGAACGCATCCAGTTCGAGCCGGTGATCGACACACCGGCCGGTTTGACCCAGGCCGAGATTCGCATCATGTACGTCCGATCGAGCGATCGATTCGTGCCGGTGCTGCCGCTCATTCGCATGGGCCGCGGCAAGATGATGGGCGTCGATCACAACAAGGGGTTGCGCTGGGTCGGCGCCTCTGCCGCCTTGATCGCGAACGGGCCGTAGCGTGCGTTCATACGGGATTGCCGGCGTCTCGGTGATCGCGACCATTGGCGTCGGCTTGGCGATTCAGCAGTTCACGGCGACCAACCCAATCGCGTTCCTGCTGTTCGTGCCGCCGGTGCTGGTCACCGCCATGTGGACCGACCTGCGCGCCAGCCTGGTGGCAACGCTGATGGGCGGCCTGGCGGCGGAGTACTTCTTCCGCATGCCGTACCTGACCCTGCCGAAGGGGTCGGAGGAGGCGGTGCCGCTGTCGCTGTACCTGGTGATCGGTGCGGGCATCTCGGTGCTTGCGCATCGGCTGGCCAAGGCGAAGGTCGAGGCGCAGGCGCGCGAGGCCGAGAACGCCGCGCTCTACCGGCAGGCCGAGGATGCCAACCAGCTGAAGGACCAGTTTCTCGCTACCCTGTCGCACGAATTGCGGACGCCGCTGAATGCGCTGCTCGGCTGGATCCAGTTGCTGCGGTCGGGCCAGCTGACCGACGACAAGCGGGGTCGCGCTCTGGCGGCGATTGAACGCAGCGCCGAGCTGCAGGCCCGGCTGACCGCCGACCTGCTCGACGTCTCGGCGGCGATGACCGGCAAGCTGCGCCTGGACCGGCAACTGGTCGATGTGCCGGAGTTGATCGACGGCGTGGTCGAGGCGATGCAGGAGGCGGCGCTCGAGAAGGGGCTGCAGCTGCACGCCACCATCTCCGGCACCGGGCCGATGCTGGTGGACCCGTCGCGGGTGCAGCAGATCGTCGTCAACCTGCTGTCGAACGCGATCAAGTTCACGCCGGCCGGCGGCCGCGTCGACATCGTGGTGAGCGAGGTCAAGGGCGACCTGTGCCTGGTGGTGGCCGACACGGGAATCGGGATTCGCGCCGACTTCCTGCCCTACGTGTTCGATCGCTTCCGTCAGGCCGATGCCGGACCGACGCGCGAGCACGCGGGACTGGGACTGGGTCTGGCGATCGTGCGCCACCTGGTGGAGCTGCACGGCGGGACGATCGAGGTCACCAGCTCACCCGGCAACGGCGCGACGTTCACGGCGCGGCTGCCGGCGGCGCCGGGCCGGCCGACGCCACCCGCCCGGCCGCGAGCTGCAGCACGCGGTCCGCAATCGCATTGAGCTCCGCCTCGTCGTGCGTCACGTAGACCAGCGGCACGTGCAGGTCGCGGCGAATGCGCAGCACGTAGGGCAGGATGCGCTCGCGGCGGGCGCGATCGACGCCGGCCAGCGGTTCGTCGAGCAACAGCACGGCGGGCTGCGTCATCAGCGCGCGGGCAATCGCCACCCTCTGTTTCTCGCCACCCGACAGCTTCTGCACCTGGCGGTCCAGCAGCGGACCAAGGTCGAGGATCTCGATCAGGGTGGAGCGACGCTCGCGATTGGCCTGGCTGGCGTGACGCACGCCGTAGCTGATGTTGCCGGATACGTCGAGGTTCGGAAACAACAGGGCATCCTGGGGCACGTAGCCGATGTGCCGCTCGCGCGCCGGCAGGTTGACGCCGCCGGCCGACGAGAACAGCAGGCGATCGCCGATGCGAATCTCACCGGCGTCAGGCGTGCGAATGCCGGCGATGGTTTCGAGCAGGGTGGTCTTGCCGCTGCCGGACGGCCCGGACAGACCCAGCACCTCGACCGACGCGCGATCGCGCACGTGCAATTCGAAGTCCTGCTGCCGCAGCGTCACGTCGAGGACGAGGTTGATCATGTGTGGCGACAAACCGTCAGGTGTGTCGTACCCCCACCAGCCGGTTCGACAGGTAGATGGCGCCAAACGCGAGCAGCGCAGACAACAGCAACAGCCCCCAGGCCGCCTCTTCACGGCCCGTCTCGACAAACGTGTAGATGCCCACGGCCAGCGTCTGCGTGCGGCCGGGGATGGCACCGGCCACCATGATGGTGGCGCCGAACTCACCCAGCGCCCGCGAGAAGCCAAGCACGGCGCCGGCGATGATGCCGCGCGATGCCAGCGGCAGCGTGATCGTGCGCAGAATACGCGAGGGTGTGGCGCCCAGCGTGGCGGCCAGGTCTTCGTAGCGGCGATCGACCTGCTCGATCCCGGACCGCACGCTGCGCACCACCAGCGGGAAGCTGACCACCATCATCGCAATGACGACGGCCTTCCAGGTGAAGACCACCTCGATGCCGATCGCATCAAGCGCCCGGCCAAGCGGGCTGCGCCGTCCAAACAGCCACAACAACAGCAAGCCCGTGGCGACCGGCGGCAACACGAGCGGCAGCGAGACAATGGTTTCCACGAGCGCCTTGCCGGGAAAATGGCGGCGCGCAAGCAGCCAGCCAATCCCGATCGCGATCGGCAACGTCAGCGCGGTGGCAACCAGCGCCATCAACACGGTGAACTGAGCGATCTGCCAGGCGTCGCTACTCAACGCTCGCCCCCGGACGAAGCAGAGGGCGCGCCGAAACCCCGGCGCGTGAACACCGCGCGCGCTTCGGCGCCTTGCAGGAACTGCAGAAATCGCCGGCCCTCGGCTTCCGCGGATCCGGCAATCACCGCGGCGGGCTGGACGATGCCCAGGTAGTCGTAGTCCTTCCCGGCCAGGGTGGCAACAACGTGGACCGGCCGGTCGCGGGCGTCGGTGGCGTAGACAATGCCGGCGTCCACCCGCCCGGCCTCGACCGCCGAGAGCACGGCCCGCACGGTGGGAAAGGGTATGACCGTCGCCTGCACGCGCATCCAGGCGCCTTCGTGCTCGAGCCAGCGGCGTCCATACACGCCCGCGGGCACGCTGGCGGTTTCGCCCATCGCCAGACGCGAGACGCGGCCTTCGAGGAGTGCGGGCAAAGTCAGCGCAGACGGGGCCGGGGCGATCACCGCCAACTGGTTAGTCACCAGCGGGGTACGCGTGCCGGGGGCCAGCCGGCCGGCCTTCTCGACGATGTCCATCTGCGCCTGGTCGGCGCTCAGAAAGACCGCCACCGGGGCGCCCTCGACGATCTGGCGCGCGAGCGTGCTTGAACTGCCGGTGTTGGGGGCGATAATCACGCCCGCCGCCGCACGATACAGGCCGGCAATCTCGGCCAGCGCGTCGTGCATGCTGGCGGCGACCGACACGACCAAACCGGGGGGCGGTGCAGCGACGGGCGTGCGGCACGCCACGGCTGGCGTGGCAGCTACCGCGAGCAATGTAATGCCCGCCAGAAGCCGATGCACGCCATTTATTGTCGAGCCTGATGAGGTCACTGAAGCCTGTAATTTAGTATGATTTGAGTCGATTTACGACTCGAATTGAGGTGATAAGGTGGGGCTGAGAAATCATGTGCAGTTGCTGGCAGCGGGCTTTTGCACAGTCGTTTCGACCTCGGAGATGGCGCCGCGTTCGATCGGGCTGGACGCGCGTGGGGTACGGCAGGTGAACCGCGCGAGCGTACGGGCCGTGCCATGAGCGACCTGCTGACCGTGCGGGCTGCGGCCGCTCGCCTCGGTGTGGCGTACTCCACGCTGAAGCAGTGGATCTACGACGGCTCGGTCCGCACCACGCGGACCAACGGCGGCCACCATCGCATTGCCGAGGCCGAAGTGCTGCGGCTGCAGCTGGCTTCCACGGAAAAGTCTGCGTCATCTGTGGCCCTCGGGAGGGCGCCGTCATCTGCGGCCCGCGGCGTGCTGGTGGCGCTCAGCGGGCGCAATCAACTGATCGGCATCGTGGACGAGGTACGCAGCGATGGCCTGCTGTCGCAGGTGCGGCTGCGCATCGGCGATCAGGTCCTGACCGCGGTGATCACGCGCGACGCGGTGAACGAGCTGAAGCTGAAGAAGGGCGACGAAGCCGTGGCCATCATCAAGTCGACCGAGGTGATGGTCGGGCGCCTGCGGTGAATCCGGCCGGTTTCGGGCATCGACCGCTTCCCCTTCGACCGGCGCGCCGCCCGCAGTATCATTCGGGACTGTCATGAAGAACATCCTTGCGCTGCTCGTCCTGTCGACGGTTGTCATTTCCGGCCAGGCCCAACCGGCCCCGGCCACCCTGGTGCTTCGCAACGGCAAGATCGTGACCGTCGATGCCGCCATGCCCGAAGCGCAGGCTGTCGCCGTGCGCGGCGACCGCATTGCCGCGGTCGGCAGCAACGACAGCATCCAGCAGTACATCGGCCCCAACACGCGGGTGATCGATCTGCAGGGCCAGCTGGCGGTGCCCGGCCTGATCGAGAGCCACGGGCACTTCATGGGCCTGGGCCAGTCGAAGGTCACCCTCGACCTGATGGACGTGAAGGACTGGAATGAAATCGTGTCGATGGTGGCCGCCGCCGCGAAGCAGGCGAAGCCCGGCGACTGGATTCTCGGCCGCGGCTGGCACCAGGAGAAGTGGACCAGCGTGCCGAAGCCGAACGTCGAGGGCTTCCCCCTTCACGACGAACTGAGCAAGGTGTCGCCGAACAACCCCGTGATGCTCACCCATGCCAGCGGCCACGCCAGCTTCGTCAACGCCAAGGCCATGGAGGCAGCGAACCTGACGCGGGCCACCGTCAACCCGAGCGGTGGCGAGATCCTGAAGGACGCGTCGGGGCGGCCCACCGGCCTGCTGCGCGAAACCGCTTCGGGACTGATCGGCCGCGCGCTCGAGGCATGGCGCGCGAAGAAGACGCCGGCCGAACGCGAAGCCGACGCGCGCCGGCAGATCGAACTTGCCGTCCAGGCCAGCCTCGAGAAGGGCATCACCAGCTTCCACGACGCCGGCTCCAACTTCGCCACCCTCGACCTGCTCAAGCAGGCGGCGGCCAGCGGCGGCCTCGGCATCCGTCTCTGGGTGATGGTCCGCGACAGCAACGAGAACCTGGCGGCGAAGCTGCCGCAGTACAAGGCGGTCGGCCTCAACGACCACCACCTCACCATCGCGGCGATCAAGGTCACCGCCGACGGCGCGCTGGGTTCACGCGGCGCGTGGATGCTCGAGCCGTACAGCGACTCGCCGTCGAGCGTCGGGTTGCCGACCAACTCGCCCGAGAGCATCGCCCAGACGGCGGCCATCGCGCTCGAGAACGGGGTGCAGCTGTGCGTGCACGCGATCGGCGATCGCGCCAACCGCGAGGTGCTGAACGTCTACGAGCGCGCCTTCAAGTCGCGGCCCGATTCCAAGGACCTGCGCTGGCGCATCGAGCACGCCCAGCACATCAGCGCCGCCGACATTCCCCGCTTCGGGCAGCTTGGCGTGATCCCGGTGATGCAAGGCATCCACGCCACGTCGGACGCGCCGTACGTGCTGGCGCGGCTCGGCCCCAAGCGCGCGGAAGAAGGCGCCTACGTGTGGCAGAAGCTGATGAAGAGCGGGGCGATCATCGCCAACGGCACCGACGTGCCGGTCGAGCGCATCGACCCGATGGCGAGCTTCTACGCCTCCGTTTCGCGCAAGACCATCGATGGCTCGGTGTTCTTCCCCGATCAGCGGATGTCGCGGGCCGAAGCGCTGAAGTCCTACACCTGGAACGGCGCCTTCGCCGCCCGGGAAGAATCGTTGAAGGGATCGATCGCCGTCGGCAAGCTCGCCGACATCACCGTGCTGTCGAAAGACATCATGACGGTGCCGGAAGACGAGATCCCGTCGGCGACCGCGGTCTACACGATAGTCGGCGGCAAGGTCGCGTACTCGCGATAGACAGGGTGACGCGGGAGGCTAGCTGCGGCGCTTCGACGCCTCGTAGCGGGCCTGGTTCTCGGCGTTCGCGGGATACAGCCCCGGCAACGCCGCCCCGCCCTTCACCTCGTCCATGATCCAGCCCTCGAGGCGTTCCTGCTCGACGGCCAGGCCGACGACCTCGTCGAACAGGGCCGCTGGAATCACCACCGCGCCATCGCCATCCGCCACGATCACATCATCCGGAAACACGGCGACGCCGCCGCAGCCAATCGGCTGTTGCCAGTCAACGAAGGTCAGGCCGGCCACCGACGGCGGCGCGGCGGTCCCGCTGGCCCACACCGGCAGGCCGGTGGACAGCACCCCGGCGAGGTCGCGGACCGCGCCGTCGCTGACCAGCCCGGCGACGCCGCGCACGGCCATGCGCGCGCACAGGATGTCGCCCCAGAAGCCGGCGTCCTTGACGCCGTTGGCATCGATCACGGCAATGCAGCCGGCGGGCATGTCCTCGATCGCAGCGCGGGTGGACTTCGGAGAACTCCACGACGCGGGCGTCGCCAGATCTTCGCGAGCGGGGATGAACCGGACCGTGAACGCGCGGCCCACGACGCGCGGTTGGCCGGCGGCGAGCGGAAACGCCCCGCGGATCCAGACGTTGCGCAGGCCCTTCTTGAGCAGGATCGTGGTCAGCGTGGCGGTGGTGACGTTCGCCAGGGCGGCAAACGCCGCGGCGTCATTGGCGGTAGGCATGGTGTGCCAAGAATACCTGCTTGGGTGGGACAGGACGTTAGTTAAGGTTTGAATCTCGGAGGCTATGCCGGCACGCTTAAGGACTCGAGTCGTTCCAGGATGTCCGGAAACTTGCGGACCATGCGGATGAGCGCCGACGCCTGTTCATTCGGACGGCTTCGCCCCTGTTCCCATCGCTCAAGCGTACGTGGGTTGACGCCGATCTTGAAGGCGAACACCTCCCGCTCGGAAGACCGACCCGCGTTCGCATCTCCTGGTGAGGTACCAGCCGGGACATGCGGACTCAGCACCTTTCGCTCGATGTGACCCGGACGCATGCGAATGCATACGGTGTCGTCTACGAGATTGAGGGCCCCGATCAAGACGCCTGGCGGCAGGAGTGTCCGCTTCTGCTCGGTCTGGCAGGTTGACACTGGCACCGACGTGCCACGATTCATTACCATGTACCCGAGGTAGGCCATGCCCTTCGAGATGTACGGCGACGTGATCCTGACCCGCGACGTCACTGAGCACGGACTCCGCGCTGGCGATGTCGGAACGGTTGTGGAGCGACATTCCGCACCCGGTGCTACCGAGGAAGGCTACTCCGTCGAGTTTTTCGACATGACCGGGAACACTGTGACGGTGGCGACGCTGCCGGCGAGCGCTCTCCGCTTGCCCACGCCCGCGGCTCGACCTGCCGTGCGGGCCCTCAGCGCCTGAGACGTCGCGGAGTTGACGTTGGCCTTATCACATTCAAAAGTAGAACTGCTCTCGATGCGGATGTCGATTGCCCGAGCTATCGCATGTCTGGCACAGGGCGTCCTGGTCGCGGGCATCGTGGCATTCGCTGTTGGTCCGCAGGCAGTGCTGGCGCAGGAGCCGACCCAGAACCGGGAAGCGCGCGCTCGTTCGTTCATCGAGCTGATGGCGGGCGGTCAATACGCGCAGGCCTTCGAGCTATTCACGCCTCAGATGAAGGCCGCGATGCCGGTGGACCGTCTGAGTGCGACCTGGAATGGCCTCACCGCGCAGGCTGGCCCGTTCCAGCGTCAAGTCGCCACGTCGGTTATGCCCCGTGGCATGCTCTCCGTCGTTGTCGTCACGTGCGCGTTCGAACATGCGGCGTTCGACGTGCAAGTCACGGTGAACCCGGCAACCCTGGTCGGAGGGTTGGCCATCCGCCCGTCGGCGTTGGCTGTCGCGTACGCACCACCGGCCTACGCTAATCCCGCCGCCTACGTGGAGTCGGAAGTTACCGTCGGCACGGGTCAATGGGCATTGCCAGGTACCCTGACGATGCCCGTCGCGTTCGACCCGGCGCCGGCCGTGGTTCTCGTGCACGGATCAGGCCCTGGCGATCGCGATGCAACCGTCGGGCAAATCAAGCAGTTCAAGGATCTCGCGCTCGGGCTCGCCTCTCGCGGGATTGCCGTACTGCGGTACGACAAACGCACGCGAGTGCATGCCGACCTGGTACGCGACCTGCCCGATCTCACCGTCAAAGAGGAAACGATTGACGACGCGATCGCGGCTGTGCAGCTGCTCAGAAGCACCTCAGGGGTCGATCCGAATCGGATCGTCGTGCTCGGCCACAGTCTGGGCGGAATGCTCGTGCCCCGGATCGCTGCAGCCGGACCGCCAGTTGCCGGTTTCGTAGTGATGGCCGGAGCGGCCCGACCGCTGCCACAAGCGGTGGCCGAGCAGGCGCGATATCTCGCCCAAGCGGATGGTGCCATCAACGCCGAGGAACAAGCCCAGATCAGTCAGATTGAGCAGATGATGGCGCGAGTCGACGCATTGGGTCCCAAAGACGCGTCGAATCGGGAACGCATTTTCGGCGCCGCAGCGTCGTATTGGCTCGATTTGCGTGGTTACGATCCGCCGGCCGCCGCTGCGCACGTGAAGCAACCGATGCTCGTGCTCCAAGGAGAGCGCGACTACCAAGTGACGATGGAAGAGTTCTCCCGTTGGAAGTCGGCACTAGCGGGTCGGACCGACGTGGTCTTCCATTCCTACGCCACTCTCAACCACCTGTTTGTGGCCGGGACCGGCAAGAGCGTGCCAGCCGAATACAACACGCCGGGGCATATCAGCGAGGCCGTCGTACGGGACGTGGCGACGTGGATCACGGCCCTCCCGCCACGACGCTAGTACGACTACCGCCGGAGCAGAACGCCGATCAAGAGCCGTGGGTCAGGCGCCCTCGCGGCTCGATGCCGTAGCTGAAGGTTCGTCACCTCAACCCGCGTGATGAAAATCTCGCGCCTTCCACTGGAGCCGCCTGCGGCGGCCGGCCTTGGCGTCGGCCCAGCCGGTGCTGCGCGCATGCGATACCGCCGCCAGGTACAACTTGCCGAGCATCTCGAACCGTTCGGCATCGGCTCCCACCGCGAAGCGCGGGTGGCGGCCCGCCACCTCCTGCTCGAGCGCGGCGATGGTTTCGGCCAGCTCGATCTGGTCCGTTGCCGGCAGTATGTAGCGCTCGGGACGCTGGAAGCGATCGTCGATCGATTCGCCGGCAAAGGTCTGCGGTGAGGCGCGCATGGCCTTGAGACGGGCGTAGGCGCCGGCATACTCGCGGTCGAGCACCGCATCCAGGTTCGGCCGGGCCGCGGTCACGAGCACCGGCACCGGCTCGACGAACACGCGCACCGGTGCCGACCGCGCCCACGTCTCGCGCATCAACACCTCATCGTCGTGAGCGGTGGGAATGGGATGGGACCGCACGAGGTCGCGCGTCGCCGACAGCGCGTCGAAGCGGATGGCGCGCCAGTTATGGATGCCAGCCGGCAGCGACCCGAGACCAACCAGCCGCTGCTCGCCGAGCCACCAGAGCAACGGCTCCTCGACGAGTTCGGGGTCGAGAGCGGTGCCCAGCGACAGCACGTCGGCCGCCCCCGCCTCGCGCGCGTGGAAGCCCAGGCAGTAGTCGGCAAGGCCGGGCAGCGGCCGCCACTGCGGATCGATCGCCGCCACCAATTCGCCGCGCGCCATGGCGGCGCCGGCATTGATCGCCTGGGCCAGGTGACCGCCGCGGGGCCACTCGACCATGCGAACGCGGATGGGCTTGAAGCGATCCGGCAGGCGGACGCGAACGCCCGTCGTGGCGACCAGCAGGACTTCGAGATCGGAAAGCGGGACGGTCTGCCCCAGAAAGCCATCGAGCGCGGCAACCAGTGACTGGCTGCCGCGCCCGATGGGAACAATCGCGGTGAAGAGCGGCACGCGAACGGGTCGCGAGGGCTACTCGGAGGCCAGAGCCGACTCGGCGCTTGCGCTGCCCGACGCGCTCGACTCGCCGCCACCACAGGTGTTGAACGTCACGAGTTGAAGTTGCGGCGGCGTGGCCACACCGATCTCGGCGGCGGCGCCTTCCCTGGAGTAGTAGTCGACGCTGCCGCGGAACGGGTCGAAGCCCTGCCGGCGGGTCGTGCCTTCGTGCAGCGGGTCGTGCTCATCGCGAAGCTTGACGATCCACGCCGACGAGCCGGCCATCACATCATCGGTCACGTCCCACGAGACGTAGCCAGCCAGGCCGTTCACGTGCAACACGCCTTGTGCCGTGGCCTCACCCATCACGTCGGAGGCGCCGTTCCACGGTGTCGCCTTCACCGGCTTGGTCTTCGACTTCTTTTCTTTCTTGCCGGGCTTCGTGTCGGCAATCTGGCTGTCGACCGGCACGTGCCAGGTCGCGCCCGAGCCGTTGCCGCGCGTGGTGGCCGCCAGCGGCAGGCCGCTGAAACGGCCGTCGCCTTCCGCCAACACGAAGTCGAGCGGCAGCGGGTGGACGTCGACGTAGTGGTCTTCGGTCTGGCTCCAGTTGTTGCCGTTGGCGGCAATCTGTAGCGTGAGGTAGACCCGGTTCTGGCAGTCGGCCACGAACCGCATCTCCTCGACCGTGAACGGGTCGAAGGCGACGACGCCGCGGCGAACGGGGCGGGCGCCAACACGGATGCGCGGATTCGAGCCCTCGTTGGTATGGGGCGAATCGTGGCGCAGCGTGGTGTCGGCAATGGCATACGCGGTCGTCGGCGGCCCGCTCGACGAGCTGCCGCTGAACGACGACTCCGCGGCCGAAGAGGCCGACGATGGAATCGAGTACGACGCCTCGCTGCCTGAGCTGCTGAGCGATGAGCTGAGCGAGCCTTTGGACGATGACTGGCCGGCCGCGAAGGCCGACTCGGCCATCAGCCACGAGCCGGTGAGGGTCACCAGTGCGGGCGCGGTGACGCTCGCGCCGGCGACGCGCTCGATGAACGAGCGGCGCGAGAGGTCGGTGGATTCTGAATTGGGCGTGGATTTCCGGTCGGAACGACGGGCCATAGGGGTGAGACTATAGCATGCAGGTGAGCCGGTTGTTCGGGCGCCCAGCCGGGGATCCCTGGCAGTGGGTCGTGGACGAGCAGTCACCGGGCGAGGGTTGGGTCGAAGTCCGGCCGGTGCGCGGTTTGTCGGCGCATCCGACGCGCGGTTCGCGGCCTTTCACGCTCTGGCAGCGCACGCATCCCAACCGGACGACCGTGCTGACCGCCGGCCTCAGGCCGTACGAGGATGGCAACTGGCAGGCGCAGCAGGTGGTGTACGCCGCATCACTCGATGCCTGTCCCGAGATCGCCGAAGCCCCTGAGCCGGCGGGTCAACGGCTGGCTGCCTGGAAGCAGCGGCGTAAGCGGCTGTTCCTGGAACTGATCGACCTGTTCGACGCGGAAGGCTTCCCCTTCTGGGCCGACGGCGGCACCATGCTGGGCGCGCTGCGCCACCGCGGCATCATTCCGTGGGACAAGGACATCGACATCGGACTACTCGGAGCCGACTTCCCGCGGCTGGTCGACCTGCTCGATCGCCACCAGGATCGCTACTACCTGCACTCGCGCGCCTGGCTCAGTTGGAAGGCGCAACCGTTCCGCCAGGCGACCTGCTTCGCCAACCGCATCAGGCCCGGCGACCTGCCGCAACCGGGCGGACAGTTCTTCCTGATGAGCACGCGTCACGAGCAGATGGTCGCCGACACCTTTACCTACACCGCCCATCGCTCGTTCACGCCCAGGTTCTGGGTCGATCGAGCCTCAGGCCTCGGGCTCGACCTGTCGAAGGGGTTCGTCACCGTCGATCAGGACTACTGGAGGCTGGCGCGATCGGGCCGCGGCAACATTCCACGCGTGCTCTTCGATCCGCTGGTGCGCGTACCGTTCTACGATCGCACCATCCCGGTCCCCCATGGCGCGGCAGTCTATTTGAAGGGATCGTACGGCGACGACTGCCTGGTGCGGGCACCCCGCGGCGGGTACGATTCCGACGGCGAAGAGATCTCCGACTTCTCGCCGTTGTGATCGGGCAGGAGCGTGGTCCCGCCCCTACGGCAACGTCGCGAACGCGTTGAAACGAAAGCGCGCGTTCTGGTAGCCGCTAATCTGCTGATCCTCAATGCGCACGTCGGCGCCGCCTACTTCGACCAGGATGCGCTGCATCCACGACCGGTCGTAGAACAGGTGATCGAGGCCGCTGTACTTCGCCTCGTACTCGGCGTCGCCCATCGTGCCTCGCCGAAACGCCATGGCGCTTTCGCGCGTGGCGACGTCAGGCACGTCGAGAATGGCCACCGCGCGCGTGGCCTTGGCCGCCATGCGCGCAATCACGCCGCGGGCGTAGCCGGGATCGGGAAAGTACATGAAGACGCCGCACGCCAGCACCACGTCCCATCCCTCGGCCGGGTCCAGCGCCGACGCGTCGCCCAGCGTCCACTTCCCCTCGGGCATCGCCGCCGTGGCATACCCAATCAGCGCCGGCGACTGATCCAGTCCGCCCACGACACAGCCGGCCTGATAAAGCGGGTACAGGAACGCACCCGCGCCACAGCCCACCTCGAACACCCGTGAACCCTTGCCGAGGCCGAGGGTCTCGGCGGTCCGCGTCACGAAGGCGCGCCAGGCCGCTTCACTGACGCTGCCAAAACCGGTGTCGAGGCCATCGGCCGCCATCAGCCGCTCCAGCATCGACGCGCGGGTGGTGTCGAGT
>JBFWUK010000008.1:18433-43335 GCA_050247355.1 Vicinamibacterales bacterium
TCGATGAGCGGCGTCTGGCCGCTGAAGTCGATGAACGACTCGTCGACCACGAACAGCGTGTGCGGGTGGCGGCGAACGCAGGCCTCGACCCAGTCGGTGGGGATCACGGTGCCGGTCGGGCTGTTCGGCGTGACGATTACAACCACGCCGTCACCTGGAATGGCGGCATCGAACTTGTCGAGGTCGACGCCGATGGCGTCGGCATAGGTTCGTGCGCCCGGGAACATCCGCTGGTACTCGCCGAACGAGGGCTCAGGCCGCAGCACCGGACGGCTGCCGACCATGCGCTTCAGGATCGGATAGATCTGCGAGGCGCCGTGCAACACCTGTACGCGATCGGGATCGCACAGCAGGTGCCACGCCAGCTTCTGGTTCAGCACCTTCTGCGTCGAGCCGTAACTGCGCATCACGGCCGGCAATGCCTGGCGCATGGCCGCGACCATGGCGTCGGTCGGGAAATGCAGGTTGCGCATGAACGCGAAGTCGGTGAAATCGAAGCTCCAGTGCCCGCCCAGCGCCTGGTCGAGCACTTCCTCGCGCCTGGCCGGCTCGAACTGGAACCGGGCCGCCGCCAGGTCGTTGGGGTCGTCCACTTCGGCCCACTGCGACCCGTCCACCACTTCGGCGTGAATGCGCTCGCGCTGCATGTTGACCAGCATGCCCAGCACCAGCTCGTAGAACACGTTGCCGTCGATCAGGTTGGCGTAACAGTCGAGCAGCGGCTTGAACACCTGCGCGCAGAACGTGCGGTCGAACCGGTAGATGTTCAGCGTCTTGAACTTGTCGTCGTAAAGAAACTGCGGCCCCTGCAGGTGCGGTGGAAACACCTGGGTGATGACGCCGTCGTCCACGGCCACGACCGTGCCGTCCATGCCGGGACGATAACGATCGACCAGGGCGACGTTGCCTGGCGGCGCCGTCAGCAGCCGCTGCAGCACGTCTTTGTCGAACAACAGGTCGCACTCGATGACGATGATGTCGGAGTCGATCGGCGCGCTGTCGAACGCCAGCGACAGCGACACGATGTTGTTGGTCTGATCGTAGCGCTCGTTGTGCACGAAGCGCACCGGCACGCTCGGGTACTCCCGCGCCCAGAACGCCCTCACATCGTCGTCGCGATAGCCTGTCACGACGACGATGTCGGTGACGTCGATCGAGAGCAGGCCGTCGACAATGCGGCCGAGGATGGTGGAGTCGCCCACCGGCAGCAGCGCCTTGTGGGTGGCATCCGATAGCGGTCGCATGCGCCGTCCGAATCCGGCGGCCAGAATAATGGCGGTCATCATGTCGTCAATACAGTGATTGCAGTTCGGCCAGCGAGCGCCACCACAGGGCCTGGCTGGAATCGGCCGTCCGCGCCGTCGGCCCGGCCGGGCCGGCGCCGCGAATGGGCCTGGGCCAGGCCAGCTCGCCGGCGTACTTGCCGCGCTCCCATCCGCGTGCTTCACACCACGCCACTTCGGCGGCCAGCTTCGGCTCGTAGCGGTCGCCGTGGGTGGTCGTGCCCTCCCTTGGCTCGCCGCCCTGCATCTCGGCCTTGTAGGGCGTGCGCCAGTCGTCGCCGTAGACGCCGGCCAGGAACACCTCCGCATGCTGCGGCACGGGATACCGCTCGCCGCGAATGCTGGCCTGCCCCAGCTGCTCGACGAAGTAGTGCGGGAAGCTGCTGTGCGGGCACCAGTAGGCGTCCTGGGCGAGGTCGAACCGCCGCAGCACGCCGTCGGCGAACAGCGAGAACGCGTAAAGGTCGCCGATCGCCTCGCCGTCTTTCGAGCACTTCAAGTGCGATCCCCAGAACGCCCCGATCCGTTCGGGGTTCACTGCCAGCATGCCGCCGTCGAGCACGGCCCGCTCGACGGTCAGGCCGAGCGGCGCATCCGCCATCACGTCTTCAATCAGCGGCACCTCGGCCGGCCTGATGAACAGGTCGAAGTCGTAATCCCACGGGATGATGTCGCCGTCGCGCACGGCGCCGAGCAGCGTGCCGTACGTCAGGCTGTGCCAGATGCCGTGACGATCGAACACCTGATGCAGATCGGCGAGCGCGGACCTAATGGTGCCGGTGGAGAGGGCCATTCGTGGACGAACAGACAGTTATAGTAACACCCAGTGGATCGACGTTTCTGGCTGCCGGTGGACCACGCCACCGAGCTGGCCCATCGCGCGCTCGAACAGTACGGATGGACGCTGACGAGCGAGAACGACTGGCGCCTGGCCTGGACGCTGGACCTGCCGAGCGTCGAAACCTTCACCGCCGCCACCAACGGCCGCTGGGTCAACCACCTGCGTGGCATCGCCGCGCTCACCGTCAAGAGCCACCTGTGCCACAACCTGCGAATGGCCGCGGGCCGCGCGTCGGCCGTTGGCGCCGGCGCGCTCTACGCGTTCGCGCCGCAAACGTTCGTGCTGCCGGGCGAGTGGGACGAGTGGATGCGCGCGCGGGCGTGGGACCCCGACGCGGTGTGGATTCAGAAGCCGGCCGACCTGTCGCGCGGGCGGGGCGTGGCGCTGGTGAGCCATCCCGACGAGGTCAGGCCCAACCTTCGCCAGGCTCACGGCCGGCACGACAACCACCTCGTGGTCCAGCGCTACATCGCGAACCCGCACCTGCTCGACGGCTACAAGTACTCCCTGCGTTTCTACGTCGCGATCGTGTCGCTCGAACCGCTGATTGCCTACCTGTTCGGCGACGGTTTCACGAAACTGGCCTCGCGGCCGTTCTCGCTGGCACCGGAGCATCGCGCGGATCGCTTTCGCCACCTGACCAATCCCGATGTGCTGCGCGACGACCCGGAGGCTGAGGGTGTGTCGTCGCGCAACACGACCCACCAGCAGTATCGTCAACGCCTGCGAGAAGCCGGGATTGACGACGGCGCCCTGTTCACGCGAATTCGCCGGGTGTTGGCGACCACGCTGATCGCCGCCCAGCCGGCCATGCTCGCGGTCGAACAGGCCGCGGGCGGCACCGGCCGAGGGCAGTTCGAGTTGCTCGGCGTGGACATCGCCGTTGACGACCGGCTGGAGCCGTGGCTGCTGGAGTGCAACCTGGCCCCGTCGCTCAGTGTCGAGGCAACCGCGGCGACGGCCGCAAGCCGCGATGAAGCGGCGGTGAAGACGCAGGTCGTGGCCGACACGTTGCGGCTGATGGGCGTGGACGAGATTGACGCGCCGCCCGAACCGCCGGCCGACCTGGCCGGCGCCAGGGCGCGGCTGGCCTGGCACGACCGCCGCTGTGGCGGCTTCGAACGCTTGTGGCCTTCGCCAGAGGCACTCGAAACGCTGGCTGGCGCCGAGCACCTTGGCGAGATGGACTACGCGCTGCTCGCGGATGAAGCAGGCGCCTGCTGGCCGCGGGTCGTTGCCAATGGCGTCGAGGCCATCGACCTTGGCGGCCAGCGGCTGTTGTTCGAGCCGGCCAGCGATCGCATCACGCTGCTCGATGCGGATGAACGTGAGAGCTGGTCGGCCCTGACCGCCGCGGCGGCCGTTGCCGCTGGCACGGCGGCTTTGCACGGTGTCGAGTGGCTCCGCGACGGCTTGTTGCTGCCGGCCGGTATTGCGGCGGCGACAGTGCGCGACGCCGTTCCCAACAACGGCCTGGCGACACGACCGCGCCTGCGCTGGAATCACGAGCACGTTTACGTTGTGCATGGATTGAGGATCGCACTGCAGCCGGCCAGCAGTCGCCAGGCGGCGGCACTGGATCGCGCGTTGGCATGGTGGGACGCGCCAGATGAAGACGTGGTCGACGCCACCCTGTTCGTGCCGCCGAGGACCGCCATTCCCGACGTGATGGCTCATATCGATCGGCTCGCCTTGCGGCGGCTGGGCGGCGTCGTCCGGCGGCGGCTGACGTTGGCGACGAGAGGATCCGAGCAGGTGCTGGTCGTTGGCAACGGGCCGGAGGCGCGGCGGCAGTTCGGCGAGGGCTGGACGCTGGCGTCGCACGCCGCGATGATCGGTGGATCGCCGTTCGGCGTCTGGCTCGATCGGGAGGGGCGGCTCGAGCCGCTGCGAGTAACGGCGCTCGCTGGACGCAGCTCGTCACCGGGCGATCGGCTGCTGGACCTGGTCTCGGCCGGGCCCGGCGTGGTCTGCGCATTCGATCTTGCGTCGGTGCAGTCGCTCGCCAGGTGGATCGAGTCACTTCCCATCGCGGGGGTCTGACCCCGAGCAGATCGTGCCGAGGGGTCTGACCCCATCGCGCTACAGCGACTCCAGGAACGCCGCCACCCGCTGCTGCAACAACACCCGATCGCGATCGATACCCACGAGGTGCGCCGATGCCGGCAGGTCGAGCCGTTCGATGCGAGCCGACCGCGGGAGCGCCTTCGCCAGGGTGTCCACCTGCCGGCGCGAGACGACCGAGTCCAGATCGCCGTGCACCAGCAACACCGGCTGCGTCACCTCGTGCAGCCGGCCACGAACATCGGCCATCAGGTCGAGCAACTGCCCCAGTGTCTGAAGCGGGTAGGCCGGCAGCGAGCGGAGGCCCGCGGCCAGTGTCCCGTCGCTCACGTCAGGACCCCGCTCCTTCTCGATCACGTTCCATGCGGCCGGGCGGATGGCCTCGGGCACGAGGAGCCGCAGCCTGATCTGCGCCACCGCGAGCGGTGACAACGACATCGGCGTTGCCAGCAGCACCAGGCCGCTCACCTCGTGTGGACGAGTGGCCGCCAGGCGCAACGCCAGCAGGCCGCCGGCCGATGCGGCGACAACGGCGGCCGGGCCGCCGGCGACACAGGCCGACAACGCGTCCTGGGCCGAGGCCAGCCAGTCGGTCCACCTGGTCGGCGCCAGGGCGGCGACATCGCGGCCATGGCCGGCCAGCAGCGGCGTATGGACCTCGCGGCCGGCCGCCGCGAGCGCGCCGGCGAGCGGCAGCAGCTCATCCGGACTACCGGTCAATCCGTGCAGGCAGAGAACAGGGGAGGCCAGGCGCCGAGAATATCAGACCGCCGTTTGGGACTAATATCTGTGCTCGGTCCGAGTCTCTTCGAAGAAGGAGGAAGCATCCATGCGTCGTCTCCTCGTTGCTCTTGCCGTGGCGGCCCTGCCTGCCGCGATCGCCGCGCAGGCCACCGCCCAGAACAGCGCCGCCAACGATCGGCTCACCCTCGATCTCTACTGGGAGTTCGAGACCGTTTCGGATCCGCAACTGTCGCCCGACGGCGCGCAGATCATCTACACGCGCGGGTGGATCGACAAGGTCAACGACAAGCGGGAATCGTCGCTGTGGGTGATGAACGCCGACGGCAGCAGGAACCGCTTCCTCGCGCGGGGCAGCAACGCCCGCTGGTCGCCGACCGGCGATCGCATTGCCTATACCGCCCAGGGCGAGCCGAAGGGCTCGCAGATCTTCGTCCGCTACATGGACGCCGAGGGCGCGACTTCGCAGGTGACCCGCGTCGAGAAGGCGCCGACCGGCATCACCTGGTCGCCCGACGGCACCAGGCTGGGCTTCGTGATGAGCGTCGAGTCGAAGAACTCGTGGCCGATCAAGATGCCGCGCGCCCCCGAGGGGGCCAAGTGGGTCGAGGCGCCGCGCATTGTCGAGCGGCTTGATTACCGCTCCGACGGCACCGGCTTCGACGATGACTCGTTCCGGCACGTTTTCGTGGTGCCGGCGACCGGCGGCACCGCCCGCCAGTTGACCGACGGCCAGTGGCATCACAACGGCGTCGAGTGGACGCCCGACAGCAAGCAGATTCTGTTCGGCTCGAACCGGGTCGCCGACGCGGAGTACCAGTTCCGCGAATCCGACATCTACTCGGTCGCTGTCGACACCGGCGCCATCAAGCAGTTGACCACCCGTAAGGGGCCTGACGGCAGCCCGCAGGTTTCGCCCGACGGCAAGCGGGTGGCCTACGTCGGCTACGACCAGTCGCGCAACACCTGGCAGGACAGCAAGCTCTACGTGATGAACATCGACGGCACCAACCACCGCATGGTCTCGGGCGAGTGGGATCGTTCACCGCAGAACGTGATGTGGAAAGAGGACGGCACCGGCATCTACTTCACGGCGCAGGACCAGGGCTCGCAGAACCTCTACGTGCTGCCGATGGCCGGCGACCGCAGCGATGTGGTGCAGCCGCTGACCAGGGGCACCTACATGCTGACGACGGCGAGCGTCGTGAAGGGCAAGGCGGTGGGCGTGCTCTCGTCGCCCAACGCGCCGGCCGACATCATTACGTTCGACGTCGCCGCGCCCGAGAAGATCACGCAGCTGACCAACGTCAACGACGACATCCTGGCCGGCAAGAAGCTCGGCGCGGTCAAGGAGATGTGGTATACGTCGGCTGATGGCATGAAGATCCAGGGGTGGTACGTCACCCCGCCCGATTTTGATGCCGCCAAGAAGTACCCGCTGCAGCTGCACATCCACGGCGGGCCGCACAGCATGTACGGCGTCGGCTTCAACTACGGCTGGCAGGAACAGGCGGCCAACGGCTACGTGGTGCTCTACACCAACCCGCGCGGCAGCACCGGCTACGGCTCGTCGTTCGGCAACCAGATCAACAACGCCTATCCGAGCAAGGACTACGACGACCTGATGGCCGGCGTGGACGAGGTGCTGAAGCAGGGCTTCATCGACGAGCGCAACATGTTCGTCACCGGCTGCAGCGGCGGCGGCGTGCTCACCGCATGGGTGGTCGGCAAGACCGACCGCTTCGCGGCCGCGTCGGCCAATTGCCCGGTGATCGACTGGGTCAGCTTCGTCGGCACCACCGACGGCGCCGGCTGGTACCACAACTTCGCGAAGCTGCCATGGGAGGATCCGTCGGAGCACATCCGCCGGTCGCCGCTCACCTTCGTCGCCAACGTCAAGACGCCGACCATGCTGATGACCGGCGTGCAGGACCTGCGCACGCCGATGCCGCAGACCGAGCAGTTCTACAGCGCGTTGAAGCTGCTGAAGGTGCCGACCGCCATGCTGCGCTTCAACAACGAATGGCACGGCACGTCGAGCACGCCGTCGAACTTCGTGCGCACCCAGTTGTACCTGCGCTACTGGTTCGACAAGCACAAGCGCGGGCCGGCGGTTAGCACCACCGCCGCGCAGCAGTAGAAGAGCCCACAGGAGGTCAAGAGATCAGGAGTATTTCCGTTTCTGTTCTCCTGATCTTTTTGTCTCCTGTAAATCGCCAGAGGGATTCATGAATCGGACGTTTGCAGTTGTTGTTCTTGCTCTTGTTCTTTCCTTTACTCAGGGCGCCGCGCAGGCGCCGGCCGGCGTGGACCAGAACACCGTCAATCGCATCCGCGGCGAGGCCATTACGCGCTCGCAGGCGATCGACACTCACTGGTGGCTGTCGGAGGTCTACGGTCCGCGGGCGACCGGCACACCGGGCTACCGGCAGGGCGCCGACTGGGTGATGAAGAAGTTTGGCGAGTGGGGGTTGCAGAACATCCACGTCGAGCGCTTCCCGTTCGGCCAGGGCTGGACGATCGAGCGCTTCTCGGCCCACATGACGGCGCCGCAGACGGCGGTGCTGATCGGCCAGCCGCGCTGGAACTCGCCGTCGACCAACGGCCTGGTCAGCGCGGATGTCGTTCACGTGCAGGCGGCCACGGAAGCCGACCTGGCGAAGTACAAGGGGCAGTTGCGGGGCAAGATCGTGGTCAGCCAGCGTGTCCGCCAGGTGCGGATGCTTGACGGCCGGGTCGTCCTGTTGATGAACGACGCCGACTGGGCCGAGGCCATGAAGGTGCCGCCGCCGGCGGCGCCCCGCGCGGCCACCGCGCCGGCCGACGGCGCAGCGGCGCCGCTGTCGCCGGCAGCGCTGCAGCGGTTCCTCGTGGCCGAAGGCGCCGCGGTGTATCTCGATCGCGGGTCCGACAACACGACGCCGACCGGCGGCAGCAACCTGTCGTGGCAAACGCAAGTGGTCGATGGCGGCACGGTCTTCCCGAGCGGCGGCGGCAGCCGCGATCCCAAGGCCCCGGCGCAGGTGCCGTCGGCGACCATTGCCGTGGAACACTACAACCGCCTGGTCCGCCTGATCGAACACGGCCAGGCGGTGCGCATGGAAGTGAATATCCAGACCAGGTTCCACCCGGAAACGGATCCCGCCGGCAACGCGTTCAACATCATCGCCGAGATCCCCGGCGGCGACCTGGCGCACGAAGTGGTGATCATGGGCGCGCACTTCGACACGTATCCCTACGCCACCGGCGCCACCGACAACACCACCGGATCGACGGCGATGATCGAAGCCGTCCGCGTGATCCAGTCCCTGGGGCTGAAGCCGCGGCGGACCATTCGCATTGCGTTGTGGGCGGCCGAAGAGCAGGGATTGCTGGGGTCGCGTGAATACGTCGCGCGGCATTTCTACGACGCCAAGACCAAGGCCCCCAAACCCGGCCACGAGAACGTGCAGGCCTACTTCAACCTCGACAACGGCACCGGCCGCATTGTCGGCATCTGGGGCCAGGGCAACACCGGCGCGATGAAGATGTTCGAAGAGTGGGGCAAGCCGCTCAAGGACATTGGCTGGAAGAACGTCAGCCCGCGCTCGGTGAGCCAGACCGATCACGGTTCGTTCGAGGCGGCCGGCATCCCCGGCTTCCAGTTCATCCAGGAACGGCTGGAGTACAACTCGCGCACCCACCACTCGAACATGGACACGTTCGATCACGTGCAGAAAGACGATGTGATCCAGCAGGGTGCGGTGGCGGCGGTGTTCGCGTGGTACGCGGCGAACACCAACGAGAAACTGCCGCGCAAGCAGTAGTTTCGTTCGCGCCGCGCGCCCACACGCTACTGAAGGCCGTAGCGGCGCAGACGAACGTAGAGCTGCGTGCGAGACAAACCCAGCTGCTTGGCCGCCTTGGACTTGTTGAATCGGGCGTCTCGCAGCGCCCGCTCGATCATGGTCTTCTCCATCGACGACAGGTCGGCGGCGGGCGCGATCGTCTCCTCGGTCGCGATCGCCGCCGCGGCCGGCGGCAGCAGCGTCAGGTGTTCCGCGGTGATCAGGCCGCCCTCGCACAGAATCGCCGCTCGCTCGAGAACGTTTCGCAGTTCGCGCACGTTGCCGGGCCAGTGATACTCGACTAGCGCCTGACGCGCGTCGCGGGAAATGCCGGCGGGCGGACGGCCGAGGCTACGGCCAATCTCGCCGAGAAACGCCTCGCTCAGTTTCAGGATGTCGTCGCGGCGCTCGCGCAACAAGGGCAGGTCGATCGCGAAGACGTTCAGTCGATAGAAGAGGTCTTCGCGAAACTGGCCGTTGCCGATCGCGCGCTGCAGATCGCGATTGGTGGCGGCCACAATGCGCGCGTCGGTGCGCAGCACGCGGGTGCCGCCCAGGCGCTGGAACTCCCGTTCCTGCAGGACGCGCAGGAACTTGGCCTGGGCCGGCAGGCTCATTTCACCCACCTCGTCCAGAAACAACGTGCCGCCGGCGGCCTGTTCCAGTTGGCCGGGCTTGCTGGTGACGGCGCCGGTGAACGCGCCGCGCTCGTAACCGAACAACTCCGCCTCGAGCAGTTGTTCGGGCAAGGCGGCGCAATTGAGTGCCACAAAAGGGCCGTTCTTGCGATTCGAGGCGCGGTGCAGAAACCGCGCGACCACTTCCTTGCCGGTGCCCGACGCACCGAGCAGCAGCGCCGTGGTCTCGGTGGCGGCGACCTGGGTCGCCTGTGTCAGCACCTGGCGCCACGGCGCCGAGTCGCCGACCACGCGGCGGTAGCCGGTGCGGGAGTCGAGCTCCTCGGTCAGTTCGCGCACGCGGGACTCGAGGCGGGCCGCCCGTTCTGTAGCTTCGTCGGCTCGCTTGACCAGGGCGGTCCGCCGCTCGCGGGCGAAACTCTGCAACAGGCACGCACCGACCCGCCCGGCAATCCCGATGTCCTCCCCGGCAAAAGCCGCCGGAGTGAATGAGAGGAACGAGAGCGCGGCGACGAACTCGCCGTCAAGCCGCAGCGGGATGCGCAAGGCGGAGCGGTAACCGAGCTGAACCGACTCCTGGTCCTGGTGCGCCGGATCCGCCTGCAGGTCTTCGACCAGGTCGTGGTCCCAGCCGGGATTGCGCTTGATCGAATCCGGCACCGTCAGGTACTCGGGAAACGGCGCACTGCGGGGACTCCAGGCGGCATACAGACGGCCCTTCTCTCCGCCGGGCAGCCGCGCCGACAGCAGCAGGGCGTCGTGGGCCAACACCTTCTGGGCCACGTTCGAAATGCGCTCCCACACCTCGGGCAACTGGCCCGATTCGGTGACGGCGGCGAGGACCTGGTCGAGCAGGTCCAGGCTGGCCGTGCGTTCCTGGAGCTTGGTGCGGCGCTCCTGTTCCTGGGCCAGTCGATGGTGCGACAAGGCCAGGACGGCATGGTCGGCCAGCCGCTTGGCGACCAGGAGGTCGGTCGAGCAGTAGAAGCCCGGGGTGAACGACGACCACGCCAGCGCACCAAGGAACTTGCCGCGCAGTCGCAAGGGCACGCGAAACACTGAACGGTACCCCGCACGGGCCGCCGGGTTGTGGCGTTCGACGGGATCGGCGAGAACGTCGTCGATCAGGACGTGGTCCCACGGGCTGGTGACGAAAGCCGGGTCGCCGATCCTGACCCTGGCCGGCACCTCGGGCATGACCGCCGCCCTGATCGCGTGCACCGTGACATGGGCGCCGTCGTCGTCGACGAGCAACAAACCCATCATGTCGTGCGGCAGCACCTTGGCCGCGACCTCGGAGACCCGGACGAACACCTCGCGAATGTCGAGCACGCCGCTCAACATCGGCAGAATCTCGTCGAGCACGGCCAGCCGCTGCAGCTGGCCGCGATCGGACGAGTCGAATGGCTCGCGCCCGGTCACCTGTCCCGCCCCACCGCCACCGGCAGAGTCTGCCATAGGTACCCACACCGTAATCAATGGCTCCTAGATCTGGGCCGCGGAACGGCGGCTCAGTCCCGAGAGGTTCATCTCGAGGCGTCGCCGCGCCATGGGCAGCAGGTTGACGATGCGCAGGATCGTGTTGCGGGCGAAGCGGCGCGCGGGGTGCCGCATGGTCGCCATGGCGGTGAGCCGGCCGGCCATCTTCATGACCATCTGGGCCGCCGGCCGCCGCCGGGCCTCGTACAAGTCGAGATGAGAATCGTCCTTGCGGCCGAGCACGACATCGGCGAGCAGGCGCCCCAGCACGCAGGCGTCGACCAGCCCGGTGTTCATGCCCTGGCCTCCGGCCGGGCTGTGCACGTGCGCGGCATCGCCCATCAACAAATAGCGGCCGCGGCGATAACGGTCGGCGACGCGATGGTGCAGGCGGAAGCGTGAGCTCCACAGCACCGTCGATACCCGGGCCGCGTGGCTGCCGGGCCCGCGGCCATCGAGCAACGCCTGGATGTCGGCAACACCCGGGTGCTCCGGCGCCGCGTCCATGGTCGCCACGACGCGAAAGCGATTCGCCTCCGGCAACGGCGCGACCACCACCAGGCCGGCAGGTGAGAAGAACAACATCACCTCATCACGCCCGGGACCCCATGTCATCTCGACGTCGGCGAGCACGAACGACTCGGCGTAAGTGTCGCCGGTGAAGCCAATCCCGGCCGCCTGGCGCACGCGGCTGTGCATGCCGTCGGCACCGACGACGTACTTCGCGTGAACGGTCCGCACGCCGTCGCCCGACCGGATCGTCGCGCGAATGCCCGATGCGGTTTCCGTGAACGACTCGACTTCGTGCCCCCACCGCACATCGCCACCGGCCTGCACGAGACCCCGGTTGAGAATGCGCTCGGTGCGATCCTGCGGAAGCATCAACAGGCACGCGAAGCGAGTCGGCAGATCGTCGAAGCGCAGACGAACCAGCGTGCGGTCGCGATCGCGGATGCTGAAGCGGCTCAGCTTCAGGCCCTGGTTCTCCAGCTGCTTCGTCACGCCAATCTGTTCGAGCACCTCCAGGGTGTGCGCATGAATCACCGCCGCGCGCGAGGTACTCTGGCCGGTGGACAGGCGGTCGACAATCACCGGCGTGATGCCGGACTGTCGCAGTACGGTCGCCAATGCGAGCCCGGTGGGCCCTGCGCCGACGATCAGGATGTCGGTTTCCTCGATTGCGTTCGTCATTCGGTTCGTCTCCATGTTGCGTATCTGGCTCCTCGTATTCACTGTTTGCCGAGACTGACTTTCTGCAGGCGCGAGTCGAGCTCGCCGGCAACCCGGTCCCACAGCGATTGATCGGTGGAAAGCAGGGCGGACTCTTCGATGGCGCTGAGCACCAGTCCCCAACGCTCTGCTTCGAGCAGGGTGCCGCGCGGATCGCGATGAAACGCGATTCGGAAGTCTTCGTCAGTCACGAGTCGGCCGATGAGAAGTTCAATGCTGCGTTGCACGTGTTGTCCTTTCACGTGCCGCCATCGCAAAGCGCAGACCAACCCGCGGCATCACCAACCGCCGGCTTGTAAGCTGCTCGCTGCAAGAGGGTTCGCGCCCGATCGCAGGCATCACCGCGTTGCGCTGGTAATCGCGCAACGTGAGTGAAAATGCACAACTTGCTCATGGCCACTCGGCAGGTTGCGCAGGCGGCGTGGGCCGCGAACAAGCGCGAATTGTCACGATTCTGGCCGCATTCCGGCCGGGACGCCGGCGTGGAAACTTTCCAGCGCGGTCGGCCATCAAATTGCACAAGACCCTGGCCGGATGGCATCACTGCTCGAACGAATCCCCCCACACACGCTGCTTGGACTGGCGCTGGCGATCACCCTGGCGGTGCCCGCCGCGGCCCAGGATGGCGCGGCTGCAGGTCAGACCCGTGCCGGCGGGCTGGCGGCCGAACGCGAGGCCAAGTCGCAGAACCTCGCGCCGCCCAGCCGATCGTGGCTGGAGCGCACGTTGTACTGGTACGACAGTCACGACGCGAAGTTTCAATGGCGCGGCATGCACTACGGCGGCGGCAGCTTCCCAAACGGCGCCGGGTTCGGCTACGGCATCGGCTTCACCCGCCGCGCGCTCGGCTCGGCGCTGGTCGATCCAGATCAACCGAATCGCATCGACGTCGATCTACTGGCGGCGCGCAGCACGCGCGGCTACCAGCGGCTGGCGGCGCGCCTGGACCTGCTCAATGCCGCCGGCACGCCGGTCGATTTCACCGTGCGATGGCAGGACTACCGGCTACCGCAAGAGGACTTCCACGGCTTCGGCCCTCACAGCCAGGAGGGCAACCGCACCAACTACCGCCTGGACGGCAGCGAGGCCGGCGCCGGCGTGCGCTGGCGCCCTTCTGAAGGCGCCGCCCTCGGCGGCACGCTCTCGGTGCTGACGCCGTCGCTGGGCCGTGGCACCGATCACCGCTACCCGGCGACCGAAGACGCCTTCGAGCCGTCAACCTTGCCCGGCTTCGAGACGCTGTCGACGTTTATCCGCAGCGACCTGTCGATTGCGTTCGACTGGCGCGACAGCGCCACCCACCCGCGGCGCGGCGGTCACTACCGGGCGACGGCATCGGCCTACAACGATCACAACCTGGGCAGGTACGACTTTCGCCGCCTCGACGTCGCAGTGCAGCAGATCCTGCCGCTGCCGAACGCCTATCGCCGGCTGGAAGTGCGCGCCACCGCGGCCTTCACCGATGCCGCGAACGGCCAGCGTGTGCCGCTGATCTACCAACCCGCCCTTGGCGGCGCTCATACGCTGCGTGGGTATCGCGACGCGCGATTCCGCGATCGACACTCCGTTTCGATGTCGGCGGAGTACCAGTGGGAGGCGTGGTGGGCGCTCGACGCCGCCCTGTTCGTCGATGCCGGGCAGGTCATGCCAAGACTGCGCGACTTCACTGCCAAGGATGTCGAGGTGACCTACGGCGTCGGATTCCGCATGCACAGCGACACTGCGTTCCTGGCGCGACTCGACTTGGCGTTCAGCCGCGAAGGGTTTGTTCCGCTGCTGGGGTTCCAGTATGGCTTCTAGGCAACTGGTGATTCGCGGCTGGCTGAAGCCGGTGGCGTTCGCGCTCGCCATCGCCGCCGCGTGGACCCCGGCCACGGTCACCGCGCAGCGCGCCGAGCGCGCCGGCGCCGGCGAGGCCCGCCGCTTCTACCCCGACGATCCGCTGTGGCGAGACGATGACCAGCGGGACATTCCGCCGGTCGCGAAGTTGGAGCTGTCGCAGAGCTACGACTTCCTCGAGAACACGTTCGGCAAGGGCGCCCGTTCGATCGGCCCGGCCCTGAACGTCAACACGCTGGGCGAAGTGCCCGATTCGAGCTGGTTCACCAACCGCCTGGGCGTCCGCGACATGACGATCGACGAAGTGCTCCGCGGCCCCGACACTGGCGGCGGGCCGGCGCCAGGTCCCTGGGAAGTGATCGGCAGGCCGGGGTCCGGCATCACGCCGAAATTCACGATTCGCGATACGCGGGGTGCGGTGTTCATCATCAAGCTCGACCCCGACGCCATTCCCGAACTGCCTTCGTCCGTCGAACTGATCGCCACGAAGATCTTCCACGCCATCGGCTATCACGTGCCCGAAGACTTCATTGCCGCGCTCGATCCTCGCCAGTTGCGCGTCGCGCCGGGCATCACCCTCAAGACCGGTGGCGGCAAACGCCGGCCGCTGCGGCTCGAGGACGTGCAGGTGTGGCTGAAGCGGCAGCCGCGGCGGCCCGACGGCACCATCCGCGTGCTCGCCTCCCGGTTCGTGCCGGGCAAGGTGGTTGGTTCGTTCCGCTTCACCGGCACCCGGCCCGACGATGCGAACGACATCTACCCACACGAACGCCGCCGCGAACTGCGCGGCCTGCGAGTGTTCGCCGCGTGGCTGAATCATGACGATGCGCGGTCGCTGAACAGCCTGGATGCCTATGTCGAGGAAGGCGGCCGCCGCTACATCCGTCATTACCTGCAGGACTTTGGCTCGACCCTGGGAAGCGGCTCGATATCCGCCCAGCAGCCGCGCGCCGGAAATGAATACCGGGTCGAGAGCGACAAACTCGTCAAGGGCCTGCTGTCGTTGGGGTTGTGGCAGCGGCCATGGATGAGGGTGGACTACGCCGACCTGCCATCCCTGGGCAACATCGAAGCCGACGTCTTCGAGCCGGGCGCCTGGAAGCCGGAGTATCCCCACCCGGCGTTCGACCAGATGGATGCGGCCGACGCGTTCTGGGCGGCGCGCATCGTGTCGCGGTTCACCGACGGGATGATCAGGTCACTCGTCGAGATCGGGCGCCTGTCCGATCCCGACGCCGAGCGCCACCTGGCCGACGTCATCATCAGGCGCCGCGACAAGGTGGTGGCTCACTGGATCACCGCCACCAATCCGCTCGATCAATTCGAGGTGCGCCAGTCGGCTCACGGCCCTGTGCTGACCTTCAGGAATGCGGCAGCCCGCGCAGGAGTGGCGGCGCCCGATTCCGGCTATCGGGTGCAATGGTCGATGCTCAACAACACCACGGGTACCGAATCCGTGGTTGGTGATGCGGGTGCCGCCGGCGAGCCGGTCATCCCGGTGTTGGAGCAGGCTTTCGGCCCGGCCGACGCCGCCGGCGACCGTTACGCGGTGGCGTCCATTGGCACCCTGCACCGCGACCATCGCCACTGGCTGCAGCCTGTTCGGGTGACACTGCGCCTGCGCGATGACCGCATCGACGTGGCCGGTCTCGAGCGGCCGGTCATGCGCGCCGCCTCGGAGACCAGGTTGCCGATCGGTGCCGTTCGTTGAGACGACGGATCGTCGACTCCCCGGCGGTGCCACTGACAGTCCTGTAAGCACGAATCTGACGGCAGGCTGTGCCGAACCGACACAGTCCGGCACAGCCAAGCTCATCTTTTCGCACCGCTAAGTGTCTGCCGGCTTGGTGGTTCGCCGAGTCGGGCGGCGAGGTACATTTCTTGCCGCTGATCGACCGGATTTGTCGGCGATCATGACGCCCCTACGTCTGTTGCAGGTTGAAGACACCGAGGATGATGCGGCCTTGGTGCGCCGCACGTTGATGCTCGCGGGATACGACGTGTACTCGCGCCGCGTCGACACCGCCGTCGACCTGCGGCGCGAGCTGATCGCCGGCGAGTGGGACCTGGTGATCGCCGACTACACCATGCCCGGCTTCAGCGGCACCAAGGCGCTCAGCATCGTCCGCGAGCGGCATGCCGACGTGCCGTTCATCTTCGTATCGGGCACGATTGGCGAAGACACCGCCGTGGCCGCGATGCGCACCGGCGCGCACGACTACATCATGAAGGGCAACCTGGCGCGGCTGGCGCCGGCGGTGGCGCGCGAGTTGCGCGAGGCCGAGATTCGGCGCGAACGGCAGCTCGCCAACCAGCGGGTCGCCTACCTCGCGTATCACGACTCGCTCACCGACCTGCCCAACCGGGCGTTGTTTCACGACCGCCTGCAGCAGGCCATTCTGCGGTCGCACCGTGACGAGAAGGGCCTGGCGCTGCTGCTGATCGATCTCGATGGCTTCAAGGAGGTCAACGACGCCCTCGGCCACCATGCCGGCGACCTCGTGCTGCAGGAGGTGGCGACGCGCCTGCGCGGCACCTTGCGCGCATCCGACACCGTGGCGCGGCTGGGCGGCGACGAGTTCGCCGTGCTGCTACCGGCCACCGACGTGAACCGCGCCGAACTGGCGGCCCGCAAGGTGCTGCACGACCTCGAGCACCCGTTCGACGCCGGCGGCCGGCCGCTGATGATGAGCGCCAGCATCGGCATTGCCGGCGCGCCGGTTCACGCCGCGACCGGCGAGGAACTGCTGCAGAAGGCCGACTCTGCGATGTACCTCGCCAAGAGCGAGAAGTGCGGGTACTCGGTCTACAACGCCGCCCGCGACCAGCGCGTCTACCAGCGCGCCAGCATGGCCACGGCGCTGCGCCAGGCGCTCGACGGGCGGCAGTTCGACGTCGACTATCAGCCGATCGTGCACGTGCAGACCGGAGCAGTGATCGGCATCGAGTCGCTGGTTCGCTGGAATCACCCGGAGCACGGCCGGCTGCTGCCGGACGACTTCATCCGCATCGCCGAGCACACCGGCCTGGTCAACCCGTTGACCGCGTTCGTGCTCGAGCGGGCGCTGTCGGAGTGGCCGCTGGCCGCCCTACCGGGCACCTGCCGCATCGGCGTCAACGTCTCACCGCGCAGCCTGCACCACGCGGCGTTTCCGGGCCGCGTCGCCGAACTGCTGGAGGCGCAAGGCACGCTGGCCGGCTCGCTGACCCTCGAGATCACCGAGAACCTGGTGATGTCGGACCCGGACGGATCGGCGCGCTGCCTGCACCGGCTGCACGACATGGGCGTGAGGCTGGCGATTGACGACTTCGGCCGCGGCTACTCGTCGCTCAGCTACCTGCGGCGGCTGCCGGTCGACCAGTTGAAGATCGATCGCTCGTTCCTGATCGGCCTGGCCGAGGGCGAAGACGACACGCTGGTGCGCTGCATGATTGACCTCGCGCACAATCTCGGGCTGCAGGTGGTGGCCGAAGGGGTAGAAACCGAGGCCGTCTACCAGCAGCTGGTGGAGCTCGGTTGCGATGCCGTGCAGGGTTATCACGTCTGCCGGCCGGCGCCGGCCGCCGACGTGGCGGCGTGGATCGAGCAGCGTCACGCGCGCCGCTAGGCGGTTTGCAATTCGGGCCGCGGATCAACTACCCTTTTCAGGTCATGTCGTTCGTTCACCACGCGCACCGCAGCCATCACCACCGTTCACCGAAACGGCCGGCAGGAGTTTGCGCGTAGAGCAACGACGACATCCACAGGATTCGTTTCACGCAAAGGCCCGCCGGTAACGGCGGGCTTTTTGCGTTTATGGCGGGGGCGCACTTCTTGACGGGGTGGCACTTCTTGACGGGGCCGCACCTCTTGACGGGGTGGCACTTCTTGACGGGGTTAGGGATATGGATTTCACGAAACTTGACGGGCTCATTCCGGCGGTGGTGCAGGACGAGACCAGCAACGAGGTATTGATGGTGGGCTTCATGAACGACGAGGCGTGGCGGCTGACGCAGCAGAGCGGCTACGTCACCTTCTTCAGCCGCACGCGCAACAAGTTGTGGATGAAGGGCGAGACGTCCGGCAACCGCCTGGCCGTGCGCCAGGTGTTCGTCGACTGCGACGAGGACACGGTGTTGATTAAGGTGGCGCGCGAGGGCGACGGCAACGTTTGCCACACCGGCCAGCGCAGCTGCTTCTACACGGACATCACCGGTGGAGGCAACCCTTCAGGGTTGCCTGAATAAGAGGACAAAATGAAGTTGAAGCTTGGCATTCCGAAAGGCTCGTTGCAGGATGCGACGATCCAGTTGTTCCAGCGCGCCGGTTACCAGATGCGGGTGGACTCGCGCTCGTATTTTCCGTCGATCGACGATCCGGAGATCGAGTGCATGCTGATCCGGGCGCAGGAGATGGCGCGCTACGTCGCCGACGGTGTGCTCGACGCCGGCCTCACCGGCCAGGACTGGATTGCCGAGCACGAGATCGGGCACCCCGAGCAGACGCCACTCGCCCGCATCTGCGACCTGGTCTACGCCAAGCAGAGCTTCGGCAAGGTCAAGTGGGTGCTGGCGGCGCCGGAAGACTCGCCGTTCAAGTCGGTCGCCGACCTCAACGGCAAACGCATCGCCACCGAACTGGTGCGGGTGACGAAGAATTACTTCACCACGCAGGGCCTGAATGTCGATGTCGAGTTCTCGTGGGGCGCCACCGAGGTGAAGCCGCCGGTGCTGGCCGACGCGATTGTCGAGGCCACCGAGACCGGGTCGACGCTGCGCGCCAACCGCCTGCGCATCCTGGAAACCATCATGGAATCCAACACCCAGCTGATCGCCAACCAGTCGGCGCTGGCCGACGGGTGGAAGAAGACCAAGATCGAGAACCTCTCGCTGTTGCTGCGCGCGGCGATCGATGCGCAGGGGCGGGTCGGCCTGATGCTGAACGCGAAGCGCACCGATCTCGAAAAGCTGATTGGCCTGCTGCCGGCGCTGCAGCGGCCGACGGTGTCGTCGCTGAGCGACCCGGAATGGGTGGCCATCAACACCATTCTCGAAGAGAAGGTGGCGCGCGACCTGATTCCGCGCCTCAAGGCGGCCGGCGGCCAGGGGATCGTCGAGTACCCGTTGAACAAGATCGTCATCTAGCGCCATGAGAATCGTTCAGTCTGGTGATCGCCGGGCCGTAGCCGGCCTGCTGTCGGCCACTCGCATTCGCGATCGCGCCACCGAAGAAGGGGCTGCCGCCATCATCGAGCGGGTTCGACAGGGCGGCGACGGCGCGCTGGCAAAGTTCGCGCGCGAGCTCGACGGTCTGAAGGGCCGCATTGAAGTACCCCGCTCCGTATGGGTGGCGCAAGCCAACACGCTGGCGCCGGCGGTGCGGCGGGCGATCGAGCGCGCTGCGGCCAGCATCCGAACCGTGGCCAAGGCGCAGGTGCCAAAGGGCTGGCGCAAGACTGTCGGCGCCGGCATCAGCGTCGAACAGCGCGTGATCCCCATCGCGCGAGTAGGCTGCTACGTGCCGGCCGGCCGCTATCCCCTGCCCTCGTCTTTGCTGATGACCGCCATCCCGGCGCGCGCGGCCGGTGTGCCGGAGGTCATTGTCGCCTGTCCGCGACCCGATGCCGCCGTGTATGCCGCGGCGCTCGCGGCCGGTGTCGATCGGCTGTTCCGGATGGGGGGCGCCCACGCCGTTGCCGCCATGGCCTACGGCACGCGCTCAGTGCCGCGAGTCGACAAGATCGTCGGCCCGGGCAACCGCTGGGTCTCGGCGGCGAAGTCCCTGGTGTCCGCCGATTGCGGGATCGATTTCTATGCCGGGCCCACCGAGATCCTGATCGTCACGGCCTCGGGCCAGGCGGCGGCCATTGCCGCCGACCTGATCGCGCAGGCCGAGCACGATCCCGACGCCCGCGCGGTGTTCATCACCTGGAACCGATCGCTGGCCGACCGGGTGGCGCGCGAGGTCGCGGCGCAAATGCCCGCCGCCGGACCCGCGTTGCAGTCCCTGGAGCGGCACGGCGGCATCATCCTGTGCCGCAACATGGACGAGGCGATTGGCCTGGCCAACGACGCGGCATCCGAACACCTGGTGGTGGGAACCGAGGCGCTGGCCAGGCGCGTCAGGAATGCCGGAGCCGTCTTCGTCGGCGAATGGACTGCCCAGGTGGCCGGCGACTACGCCATCGGTTCGAACCACGTGCTGCCAACCGCCGGCGCCGCCCGCTACCGCGGCGGCCTCAACGCGGCGGACTTCGTCAAGCTGGTCTCCGTGCAGAGGTTGTCACAGGGCGGACTGGCGCGAATCGCCGGCACCATCACGACGCTGGCGCGCGCGGAAGGCCTGGAAGGCCACGCCCGCTCTATTGAGGTGAGAACGACTCCCGACAGGAACAGTAGATGACCATCATTCAAGGCATCCCCGACCTCGGCCCCGGCCTTCGCCTGCACCTCAACGAGAACACCGGCGGCTGCTCGCCGAAGGTGGTCGAGGCGGTGCGCGGCTTCGACGCGCAGCGGCTGGCCACGTATCCGGACTTCCGCGACGCGATTCTCGAGACCGCGGCGTTTCTCGGCGTCGATCCCGATCGGATCGTGCTGACCAACGGCCTGGACGAGGGCATCCTGCTGACGTCGATTGGCTACCTGGGCCACCGCACGCCCGAAGCGCTGGTCGAATTGGGCGCGCCGCTGACCGCCATGTCGGGCGTGCCCGAAATCGTGGTGGCGCAGCCGGCGTTCGAGCCGTACCTCAGCACGGCGCACGCCATGGGGGCGCGGGTGGTATCGGTGCCGCCGGGTCCCGATTACGCCTATCCACTGGAAGGCGTGCTCAAGGCGATCACGCCGAACACACGCATCGTCTACGTCAACAACCCTAACAACCCAAGCGGCCAGCCGATTCCGCAAGAGGCGATTCGCCGCGTGGCGCGCGAGGCCGGCCACGCGCTGGTGTTCGTGGACGAGGCGTATCACGACTTCCTGGGCGAGAACTTCCTGGCCGAGGCGGCCGGCTACCCAAACGTGATCGTGGGACGCACGTTCTCGAAGGCGTTCGGCCTTGCCGGCATGCGGGTCGGGGTGATGATTGCCTCGCCCGCGGTGCTGGCGCCTATTCGCCGCGCCATGCCGCTGTTCAACCTGAACGTGGTGGCGGTGGCGGCGCTGCGCGCGGCCATTGCCGATCCGGAGTTTCGCTCGTGGTACGTCGCCCAGGCGCTGGAATCGAAGGCACTGGTCTACGCGGCCTGCGAGCGGGCCGGCTTGCGCTACTGGAAGAGCGGCGCCAACTTCGTGTTGATCGACGGCGGCGACCGCGCGCGGGTGTTGATTGACGGCATGATCGCGAAGGGCGTGTTCGTGCGCGACCGCACCAAGGACCCGGCGACGCCCAACTGTTTCCGCCTGACCACCGGTGTGGTCGAACACACCCGTCACGCGGTCGAAACGCTGGAGGCCCTGTGCCGCTAAGGCTTCGGCGCGGGCGGCGGGCCGTCATCGACCGGCGGACGGCGGAAACGCAGATCAAGGTCACGCTGAATCTCGACGGCAAGGGCCGGTACGAGAACCACACGGGTATCCGCTTTCTCGATCACATGCTCGACCTGGTCGCCCGGCACGGCGGCTTCGACCTCGAGGTGAAGGCCAGCGGCGACCTTGACGTCGATCAACATCACACCGTGGAAGACGCCGGCATTGCCCTGGGCGAGGCCGTGCTCGCCGCGATCGGCAACAAGCGCGGCATCAACCGCGCCGGCTATTTCGTGATGCCGATGGACGAAACGCTGGCCGTCGCCGCCATCGACCTGAGCGGGCGGCCCCACTGCGTGGTCGACACCAAGGTCACGGTTCGGGTGGTCGGCGACTTGCAGACCGAGCTGGTTCACGATTTCTTCGATGGCTTCGCCATGGCGGCGCGGGCCAACGTCCACCTCAAGGTGATGTACGGCCGTTCGAACCACCACAAGATCGAGGCCTGCTTCAAGGCGTTCGCGCGCGCGTTGCGGGTGGCCTGCGCGAAGGACAAGCAAATGGCCCGCAGCCTGCCCAGCACCAAGGGCCTGCTGTGATTGCACTCGTCGATTACGGCGCCGGCAACCTGGCGTCGGTGCGAAAGGCGCTGGCAGCGGTCGGCGCCGAGGTGTGGACACCGGCCGCGCCCGCTGAATTGGCGCGCGCCACGGGCGTCATCGTGCCGGGGGTCGGCCACTTCGACGCCACCCGGGGCATCACCGGCGAATGGCGAACCGCGCTCGCCGCCGCGGCGGCCGATGGCACGCCACTTCTCGGCATTTGCGTCGGCCTGCAGTGGCTGTTCGAGGGCAGCACCGAGGCGCCGGAGGTGGCCGGTCTCGGCGTGTTTAATGGGACCTGCTCCCACCTAGGGGTCGGACCCCTCGACACCGACGACCAGGCTCGGGGTCAGACCCCGGCCCCGTTGAAGGTTCCACACGTCGGATGGAACGGCCTCTCGATGCCGCGGCCAAGCAAGCTGATGGCCGGGATCGAGCCGGGCACGCAGGTCTACTTCACCCACTCGTACGCCGCGCCAGTGATCGACGACACGGTCGCCATCTGCGAGTACGGCGTCGCGTTCAGCGCCGCCGTGGAACGCGACAACGTGTCGGCGGTGCAGTTTCATCCCGAGAAGTCGGGGCCGGCCGGGCTTCAGATCCTGAGCAACTGGTTGGGCACATGTCGGTCAGATTGTTCTGCGTAATCTGGGTCATCTGCGGCCCTGGGGTCTTGGTCTGTGTTATCTAAGCGCATCATCGCGTGTCTCGACGTTCGGGACGGCAAGGTCGTGAAGGGCGTGAACTTCGAGGGGTTGCGTGAAGCCGGCGACCCGGCCGAACTGGCACGCCGGTACAACGTCGAGGGCATTGACGAGATCGTCATCCTGGATGTGACCGCCACCGTCGAGGCGCGCCAGGCCCGCGCCCACACCATTGCCGCCGTGGCGAAAGAGATCTTCCTGCCGCTCGCCGTCGGCGGCGGCATTCACAGCGAGGCCGATGCCGCGGCAGCCATCGAGGCCGGCGCCGACAAGGTCAGCCTGAATACCGCGGCGCTGAAGACGCCGGAGTTGATCACGACGCTGGCGCAGCGCTACGGCAGCCAGGCGGTGATTGTGGCGATTGACGCGAAGTCGATCCGGCTAAAGCCGGACTCCACTGCCGACAGGTACGCTGTCTACGTGCGCTCGGGCCAGGCCGCCACTCCGCGCGACGCAGTGGAGTGGGCGCGCGAAGCAACCGACCGCGGCGCGGGCGAGATCCTGCTGACCTCGATCGATCGCGATGGGACGAAAGCCGGGTTCGATTGCGCCATGACCGCCGCCGTGTCGGACGCGGTGAACATCCCCGTCATCGCGTCGGGTGGCGCCGGCACCTTTCAGCACTTTGCCGAGGTGTTCCGCGACGGACACGCCGACGCCGCACTGGCGGCGTCGATCTTCCACTTCAACGAGAAGAGCGTCAGCGATCTGAAACTGTATTTGAGCACTCTGGGAATTCCCGTCAGAATATGAGCTTCTCTGAGTCCTCTGTGTCCTCTGTGGCTAACGTATGTTGATTCCCTCGATTGACCTCCAAGGCGGCAAGGTCGTCCAACTCGTGCAAGGCGACAAGCTCGCCATTTCCTCTGACGACCTCGATGGCTGGATTGCGAAGTTCACCAAGTTTCCCAAGGTCCAGCTGATCGACCTCGACGCCGCCATGTCGCGCGGCAACAACGACGAGCTCGTGCGCCAGATCGCCGCCAGGCTGCCGTGCCGGGTCGGCGGCGGCGTCCGCAGTGTGCGGCGGGCCGAGGAGCTGATTGCCGCCGGCGCGCAAGCGGTAATCGCCGGCTCCGGGCTGTTCCGCCGCGGCGACGGCAGCGACCTCTCGCAGATGGTCGACCATGACTTCGCCCGCGCACTCGCCGATACCGTCGGCATGCACCGGCTGATCGCCGCGGTCGATTCGCGCGGCGGCCGGGTTTGCATTCACGGGTGGAAGACCGTGCTGCCGCTGACCGCGGTGCAGGCGGTGCAGCTGCTCGAGGGCTACTGCGAAGAGTTCCTCTACACGCATGTCGACAAGGAAGGCCTGATGCAGGGCACCGACATGGACGCGATCAAGGCGGTCGCCAAGGCCACCGAGCGCAAGATCACCGCGGCCGGCGGCATCACCACCCGCCAGGAGATCGACGCCCTCGACGCCCTGGGCATCGACGCCGTCGTCGGCATGGCCATCTATACAGGATCACTGGCAATCGACTAGCATCCGCAGCACAACCCGTCGCCCAGGAGGTCACATGGTCTCTGTGCTGTCGTTGATCGTTCCGATCCTCGCCGCCTCCGTCATCGTGTTCGTCGCCAGCTCCATCATCCACATGTTCACGCCGTTCCATAAGGGCGACATGAAGAAAGTGCCCAATGAAGACGGGGTGATGTCGGCGCTGCGTAACTTCAACCTGGCGCCCGGCGACTACGCCATGCCGCTGCCTTCGTCGATGGCGGCAATGGGGACGCCGGAGTTCCAGGCCAAGATGCAGGCCGGACCGGTCGTGATGATGACCGTGCGGCCGTCCGGCAAGCACAACATGAACACCAGCCTGGTGCTGTGGTTCGTGTACTCGGTCGTGGTGTCGCTGTTTGCCGGCTACGTGGCCGGCGTGGCACTGGGCCCCGGCGCCGACTACCTGAAGGTCTTCCAGATTGCCGGTTGCGTCGCCTTCACCGGCTATGCCATGGGCCTGCCGCAGTCGTCGATTTGGGGCGGCAAGAACTGGGGAACCACGCTGCGCGGCATGGCCGACGGCCTGCTCTACGGCCTGCTGACCGGAGGCACGTTCGGCTGGTTGTGGCCGAAATAGGTGCTTGGGTGCTGAGGTGCTTGGGTGCTGAGGTGCTCGGGTGCTGAGGTGCTCGGGTGCTGAGGTGCTCGGGTGCTGAGGTGCTCGGGTGCTGAGGTGCTCGGGTGCTGAGGTGCTCGGG
>JBFWUK010000008.1:43435-181254 GCA_050247355.1 Vicinamibacterales bacterium
GGGTGCTGAGGTGCTCGGGTGCTGAGGTGCTCGGGTGCTGAGGTGCTCGGGTGCTGAGGTGCTCGGGTGCTGAGGTGCTCGGGTGCTGAGGTGCTCGGGCGCTGAGGACCCGGGCACCTGTTAGAATCGGGACATGCGTTACGCAGTCGCGGCGCTGTTGGTGTTGGGGGCGGTGGCGGCGGCCCAGGAGCCGACGTATCCGAACCGCGCGTCCCAGGAGATGCTGCCCGGCACGGCCCGGCCGCTCATCGACCCGAATGCACCGGTGACGACCAGCGGGTACATCTGCCCGATGCATCCGAATGAAGTGAAGGTGGATCCCGGCACCTGCAGCATCTGCGGCATGACGCTGGTGCCGGGCGATCCGATGGCGACCGCCGACTACGTGATGCGGGTCACCATGGAGCCGCGGGCGCCGAAGCCCGGGCAGGCCGTGAAGTTCCGCCTGGCGGTGCTCCATCCCCTCACCGGCGCCATGGTCACGGACTTCGCCGAAGTTCACGACAAGCTCTTCCACCTGTTCATCGTCAGCCGCGACATGACGCAGTGGTTCCACGTGCACCCGGAGCTGGAGAAGGACGGCAGCTTCACCCTCGAGCACACCATTCCAAGCGCTGGACACTGGGCGTTGTTCAGCGACTTCATGCCGGTCGGCGGCGGGCCGCAAATGATCGTCACGCCGTTTACCACCGCCGGGTTCGAAGGCGACCTGACGGCGTCGATCCCGTCACTGACGCCCGACACCTCGCTGACCAAGTCGGCCAACGGCGTCACCGTGTCGCTCGACGCCACCCCGGCGAAGCTCGTCTCGGGCGAAGACACCGACATCCCGATCCACTTCACCGATGAAAAGACCGGCGCGCCGGTGACCGATTTGCAGCGCTACCTCGGCGCGTTCGGCCATGCCATGATGCTCAGCGAAGACATGACCGAGCACGTGCACGCGCATCCGGAAGAGATGCTCGAAGGCACCGCGATCACCTCCGGCGGTGGGCCCGACCTGACCTTCCACGCGCTGTTCCCGAAGCCGGGAATTTATCGCATCTGGCTGCAGTTCCAGCGCAACGAGCGCCTGTCGACCATTCCGTTTACGGTACGAGTGACGCGGCTGGGCGAGACGGCCTCGCCGTAGCGGCGCGAGGACGGGGCGGAAACGCCGTGACGGCCAGCGCGGGCTGCACCTGCACCGCCGCATCACCCGCGTTGTCGTAGTACGCAGTCACCGCCAGGCGGGTGCCGGCCGGCAGCACGACCGGCTCCTTGAAGACGTAAGACGAGGGCCAGTCGGCCCGGTATTCCTTCAACCACAGCAAGGGTTCGACGACGCCGTCGGGGCGGATGGCGGTGACTTCGACCGAGGTTGCCCCCTGGCCCAGGGTGGGCCACAACGCCGCCGCCGTGGTCGCGGCCTTCAGCGTCAATTCGGTTCGCACCCGCTCGGCCGACTTGCCGGCGCCCACAGTGACCGGTTTGGCGTTGACCTGGAGCATCGACACCACTTGTTCGGGCTTGCCTTCAGCGAAGTACAGGCCGAGCTCGCCGGCGCCGCTGGCTTCCTCGGCCGTTCCGCGATAGCCAATCTCGATCGCGACCTTGCCGCCCGCCGGCACCTGGATGGCCGTGCCCTCAGGCAGGCTCGTCACGGGATGCGTCGGGGTCCAGGTGCCGAGCCACTGGCCGCTCATCAATTCATAGACGGCTGCGTAGCGCACCACGCGGCGATCGGTGAAGTTGAGCTGCATCGCCTTCAGCCACTTCGCCTGCTTCAGGCCGGTCGCCAACTCGACGCGCGCGACGCGGTCCTGCGAATCGGCGGCCACCTTCTCGCCGGCGGCAAAAGCGACGACGGCGTCGGGTTGACCGTGGTCCCAGCTGTTGAGCGACGGAATGATCACCGCCGGCTTGTCTTCGTCGGCCAGCAGCACGCCGCTCGGCGCGCCGCCGTCAGCCCACGAGGTGAGCAGGCTGATCTCGCGCGACGTCAGGCTGACATCGTTCGAGAAATGCCCGTATCCCGCTACGGCGCTCCACGGCGGCATTTGCCTTTCGAGAATCTCTTCCTTGATGGCCACCGCCCACGGCCGCGCGTCGCGGTAGGTCGTGAGCGACATCGAGATGTTGCCGTCGGTGTGGCACTGGAAACACTTCTTCTGGAAGATCTGCGAGACCTCGCGGTTGAAGACGATGTTGGTGGTGATCCGCCCGTGGGTATAGACGGGCGCGGGCCGCCAGGCCTGCCAGCCAGCCAGGGCGAGACCGAGCGCAAGCGCTCCGAAGGCGGGCGTCTTCCAGTGCATAAGGGTATTTTAGAACTCACCCGTCGTTTGGCAAGCGTCATCGGCCTCGGCTGGATCCGGTGTCCGGATCATCGACGAAGTCCCCTCACTGCTGTGTTACGGCGGTCATCGGCTTGCGCTGCCCGGCGAGGAACGCAAAAGCCCGGGGCAGGTTGGGCACCACCATGTCGGTGTGGCTGCCGCCGGGAATCTCGAGGTAGGTGACGTTGGCGCCCGCCTTCTGCAAGGCCGCCACCATGGTCCGGGATCCCCTGACGTTAACCGTCGCGTCGTTGTCGCCGTGAACGACGAGCTGCGGAATGGCCTTCATTCGTTCCGCCAGCGCGGGCGAGCCGACGCCGGAGAACGGCACCAGCGCCGCCCAGATGTCGGGATACTTCGCGCCGAGCGCCCAGGTGCCGATGGCGCCCATCGAGTGGCCAATCAGGTAGATGCGCGACTCGTCCACCTTGTAGTGGGCCTTCATCAGGCGCAGCACTTCCATCACGTCCATCTCGCTGTACTCGACCCGGCGCCGCGCGGCGGCGTCGCCGCCGCCCATGATGCTGGAGCCGTAGAAACCATCGACGCGGAAACCATGCGGCGCGGCCAGCAGGAAGCCATGCTTTTCGGCCAGTTGCGGGGGCAGCTTCGAGTACTGATCGAAGAACGAGTCTTCGTTGCCGCCGAGACCGTGAAGTGCAATCACCAACGGCGCGCCTTTCACCGGCGAGCAGGCCTTCGGCACGTAAACGCGGTACGGCATGATCTCGTTGGCGCCCGCCAGCGGGTAGTGGCGTTCGAAGTCGCCGGTGCGGCCGGTGAACGGGTTCTTGTTGCCGCGGGCGGCCGCCAGCACGGACTCGGCGGCAGCGATCTCGGCACCGACGCTGAAGGTCCCCAGCGCAATGCGGCCGCGATTGACGTTGCGAATGTAGTCGGCCGGGTAGGCGACATCGGCACGCACATCGGCCACGACACCGGCGGCAGCGGTTTCGAGCGCGCGCAGCCGCGCGTCCAGGCCCTTGTGCAACACCACGCCGAGAGTGGTCGTCGCCAGCGGCGTGCCGCCCTCGAGCACTTGCGTTTCGAGCACATAGGCGCCGTCGTCGACACCGGCGACGTCGAGCTCCATCGCGAACGGTGATTCGCGAAGGTCGCGGCTCATGCCGTCGAACGCGCCAAGTTCCCGCACCAACACCGTTTCGGCCGCGGCGCCGGGCCGCGCCGGCGGCAGGCGCCTCTTGAGCGCCACCCGTGCGCTCAGCGCGGGCGCCAACGCGATCGCCGGGCTGTAGATCTGTTCCAGGCGCACGGCGTATGGCACCGTGGAGTCGGCGACCGTGCGTTCGCTGCGCAGGGCAAGCGAGTGTTGGAAGTCGAGAACCGGCGTCCACGCAGTTGCGTCGAGCAACGCCATGCCCCTGGCAATCTGCCGCCTCACTTCACCGGTTCTGCCCAGCTTGTTCGCGGCCGCGATCTCCTTGTCGACCTCGTCGATCTGCGTCTTGAGCTCGCCCTCGGGCTTCACGGTGGCTTTGCGGGTGTTGTAGCGCACGCTGAGCGAGCTGAGGTTCGGCAGCGCTTGAGCGGCGGCCAGCGACGGAACCAGGAGGAAGGCGATGAGAACGGTTCGGCTGACCGCCTTCGCTGAAGCTACGGTGGTCAAGAAGCCGGACACCACATGGCGACGGTTCATAGCGAAGACTCCAGGTTGAATGCGATTAACTCAGCCGACGCGCCGCTGCCGGTCGCGACCACCAAGTACTGTACCCCTTGATACATGTAAGTCATGGGAGAGGCCAGCGGACGCGACGGCGGCGTGAAATCCCACACCGGCGCGCCGGTGGCCTTGTCGTATGCCCGCAACTTCAGCGGCTCGGGCGGCAGGCCGTTGCTGAGCGGCCGCCCGCCGACCGGCAGGTTGCGCCCGCTGCCGAGGTTGCCCTGGCCCATGGCGATGAACAACAGGCTCCGCGTGACCAGCGGCGCGTTGCGCAGCGGAGCACCGAGCGGCGGCAGGTTCAAGTCCTTGAGCAGCGGATGGTGGCGCGGGCCGTCGCCGACGGCGGTCGTCCACTTCGTGGCGCCCTGGTTGAGATCGATGGCGGTCACGCGGCCGTACGGCGGCTTGACCAGCGGCAAGCCGTCGAGCACCGGCGGCGCCATCACTCCCCCGCGCACGTACAGCAAGTTGCTCTTCGCCGGATCCGGCTTCACCAGTTGAATGACGATGGGGCTGGTCAGCGAGGGCACGTAGAGCGTGCCGTGCTCCGGGTCGAACGCGGCGCCGGCCCAGTTGGCACCACCAACCCATCCCGGCAGCACAATCGTGCCTTTCTCCGACGGTGGCGTAAACAACGGACCGTATTCGAACGGCTTGATGGCCTCGACGGCCGCTTGCTTCAGCTCCGGTGTGAAGTCGATCAGGTCGTTCTCGGTCAGGCCCTGCCGCTCGAACGCCGGCGGCTTCGTGGGGAATGGCTGAGTGGCCGACGTCCGCTCCCCGGGCACGGTGGATTGCGGCACCGGCCGCTCTTCGATCGGCCACACCGGCGTGCCGGTTCGGCGATCGAAAACGTAGGTGAATCCCTGCTTGCTGACCTGGGCGACGGCCTTGATGTCCTTGCCGCCGACCCGGATGTCGGCCAGGACGGGTGCGGATGGCAGGTCGTAGTCCCACACGCCGTGATGAACGGCCTGGAAGTGCCACTTGCGCGCGCCGGTGCGGGCATCGAGCGCGACCAGGCTTTCCGCGAACAGGTTGGCGCCCGGGCGATGGCCGCCGTACCAATCGTCGGTCGGCGTGCCGAACGGCAGGTAGATCAGGCCGAGTTCTTCGTCGGCCGACATGTTGGTCCAGACGTTGGTGTTGCCGGTGTAGGTGAACGAATCGTCACCCCACGTGTCGTTGCCGAACTCGCCCGTCTGCGGAATCGAGTGCAGGGTCCACAACTTCTTGCCGGTGCGCACGTCGTAGCCGCTGACGTCGCCGCGCGGGCCTTCCTTGTGCGTCGGCCCGTCGTGAATGCTGGCGCCAACCACGACCACGTCTCGGCAGATGATCGGGGCGGCGGTCACGGAGTAATTGGTGCTGCGCACAGCGTGCGCCAGGCCGGCCATCAGGTCGACGCGGCCGTCCTGGCCAAAGGACGGGTCGAGTGCGCCGGTCCTGGCATCCACCGAAATCAGGTACGCATCAGAAGTCCCCAGCAGCAGGCGCTCCCTGGTTCCATCCGACCAGTACGAGATGCCACGATGGACGAACCCCAGGTTGCCTGGGCGGCCCGATTTCCAGTTGCCGGGGTCGAACACCCAGTGCGACACCCCGGTGGCGGGATTGATGGCGGCAATCTGACCGAGTGACGTCACGGTGTAGAGCACGCCCTTCACCATCAGCGGCGTGTCGTGGTACATGCCCGGCCGCGACATCGGGTTGGCAGCCACCACGGCGTTGTCTGGGGAGGTCCAGCGCCACGCGATCTTCAGCTGGGTGACGTTCTCTTTGTTGATCTGATCGAGCGGCGAGTATTTCTGCGACGCGGCGTTGCCACCGTAGTGGGTCCAGTCGGTGTTTAAGGTGCCTGGGGTGCCTGGGGTGCCTAAGGTGCCAACGGAGCTGGTAGCAAAGAGCACGACCGCAATGAGCGAGAAGACTCGGCGCATCGATTGGCTCCTGTGGAAGGTCGGGCAATCCTAGCATCTCGGGCATCTTGGGCACTCCAGGCCGCCCCCGCCCCCTCGGCACCCGAGGCACCTTAGGCACGCTGGGCACTTGTCATCGCATGTCACCGGTTTTTGAGTTAGGATTCGATGCCCCGGGGAGGGGGCGCAGTTATGAGGTCGATTCTTAAGGCAAATGCCGTGTTGATTGCACTGGCCCTGCTCGTTTCTTCACAGGTTTACGCCCAGGCCACCAACGTCAGCGGCGAATGGGCGTTCAGCGTGACCACGGATCAGGGCGGTGGCACACCGGCGATCACCTTCAAGCAGGACGGCGAGAAGCTCACCGGCACCTACGCCGGTCAGCTCGGGAATGCCGAACTCACCGGCACGGTAAAGGGCAACGCCATTCACTTCACGTTCACGCTTGATGTCCAGGGCCAGCAGGCGCCGGTCACCTACGACGGCACGGTCGAGAAGAACACCATGAAGGGCACGATGGACATTGCCGGCATGGTCACCGGCACCTTCACCGCCACCAAGAAATAGCTTCCGCCAAGAACGCCGGAACGGCAGGCCGCCATTGACATGGCGAGCGGCCTGCTGCCGAATCGCAGGCCGCCATTGACATGGCGAGCGGCCTGCTGCCGAATCGCAGGCCGCCATTGACATGGCGGGCGGCCTGCTGCTTAATGATGCGGTTTACGGATCCTTAACATCTGTAAAGACCATCGGTCGGGTACGTCCGTTCGTCGTCGTCGTCGTCGCTTGTCTCTGAAGAGTGTCACCCACGCGCCGTGGGCCGTTTGGGATGCAACTTCGTGGAGGGCTTGTGATGCGTTGGCTTACGGTTCGGATTGCTGTTGTACTTTGCCTTCTCTTCACGCCGGTGATCGCATCGGCGCAAACCAGCACCATTTCGGGGACAGTCAGGGACGCGTCGGGCGGCGTGCTTCCCGGTGTCACGGTCGAAGCGTCGAGTCCGGCGCTGATTGAGAAGACCCGCTCCACCGTGACCAGCGGTTCAGGGACCTATTCGATCCTGGCGCTGCGTCCCGGTGTCTACACCATCACCTACTCGCTGCCGGGCTTCGGCAACGTGGTGCGCGACGGCGTCGAGCTGACGTCGGACTTCACGGCCACCATCAACGTGGACATGAAGGTCGGCACGCTCGAAGAGACCCTCACCGTCACCGGTGAATCACCGATCGTCGACACCCAGAGCGTCACGCAGCGCGTGGTGATGACGGCGGAAGTGCGCGAGGCGCTGCCGACCGGACGCAACATCCAGGCGGTGGGCATCATGATTCCCGGCACCACCATCGCGGTCGGCGGCGGCGGTGCGCTGTCGCGCGACGTCGGCGGCTCGGGCAACCTGCAGCAATCGCCGCTCCAGTACCGCGGCTCGGGCGACACGGTGCAGACCATCGAAGGCATTCGCCTGAACAACCTGTGCGCGCAGGGCGCCTACAGCGGCGTCTACTGGAACGATTCCAGCTTCGAGGAGTTCAGCTACCTGACCGGCGCCGACTCGGCGGAAGTGGGCCAGGGCGGCATGCGCGTGAACATGGTGCCGCGCGACGGCGGCAACACCTTCCGCGGCTCGGTGATTGCCAACTACGCCGGCGAGAACTTCACGTCCGACAATTGCGGCTCGCCGGGTGTCGGCCAGGCGTGCACCCGGGCAAACCTGAGCGGCAGCAAGACCTTCAACGCCAACAACACGCTGACCAACGTCGACGCCATCCAGGAAATCTGGGATATCAATCCGCAGATCGGGGGCCCGATCGTGCGGAACAAGCTGTGGTTCAACTACACCTTCAGGCATTGGGGTTCGTCGAAGACCAAGGCCGATTCGTACTTCGACGCGGATCCGTCGCCCTTCCGCTATGTGCCCGACACCAGCCGGCCCGGTATCGACGATGGCCACATCGTCAGCAACGCCGGCCGCGTTTCGTGGCAGGCCTCGAGCAAGGACAAGTTCTCGGTCTACCACGACAACCAGCGGAAGTACCGCAACCACTGGGGCATCTCCTCCACCATCCCGCCCGAGGCAGCCGGCGTGCAGGTGACGCCGACCAGCTACGTCAACGTCACGAAGTGGACGCGCACGCACACCAACAAGCTGCTGTTCGAGGCCGGCTTCGGCGTCTACAACCAGAACTACACCGAGCTCTACCAGCCCAGCGTGACCGGCACCGACGAAAAGGTGTGGAGTGACGATGCGATCATGGCGGCGCGGGTCTACAACGTGGTCGACCAGTCGAACGGCCGGCAGGCCAATGCCTGGCCGAACCCGGCCGACCACTATTCGGTGCTGCGCACCTTCATGGGCGCGGCGTCGTATGTCGCGGGCAATCACAGCCTGCGCATCGGCGGCACGTTCAGCAACGGCGACTGGAAACTGCTGACCCGCTGGACCGGTGACATGCAGCCGATTACCTACAACGCCGGCGTGCCGGTGTCGGTCACGCTGCGTCTGCCGTCGGACCGCAACAACGGCATCAAGCAGGACCTGGGCGTCTACCTGCAGGACCGCTGGTCGATCGGCCGCGTGACCCTGAACCTGGGCCTTCGCTACGATCACTTCATCGGCGAGTCGCGCGAGAGCTCGGTGCTGGCGAGCCGGCTGAGCGGCGGCGCCACGTTCGGCGAGTGCACGGATGGCACGGTCGACCCTGGCGACCTGTGCACCGGCGAGGTGCAGAACTGGAAGGACATCTCGCCGCGCGTGGGTTTTGCCATGGACGTGTTCGGCAACGGCCGCACCGCGCTCAAGGCGAGCTGGGCGCGGTACGTCGCCGGCCAGGCGATTGCGTTTGCCAACCAGGTCAACCCGATTGGCGCGCTCACCGGCACCGACACGCGCGCCTGGCGCGACCTCGACGGCAACGGCCTGCCACTCGACAGCGCCGGCAACATCCAGTTCAACGAACTCACCAACTCGGCGTCGACGCCAACGTTCGGCCAGTTGCGGGTGCCGACCACGCAGTACTCGCCCGACCTGCTGCGGGGCTGGGGCAAGCGCGGCTACAACAACGAAATGACGATCGCGGCGCAGCACCAGATCGCCGACCGCGTCTCGGTGGACGGCGGCTACTATCGCCGGACGTTCGGCAACGCGACGTTCGTCGACGACCTGCGTTACGACGAGAGCAGCTACGACACGTTCTGCATCCGCGCGCCGGTGGATCCCAACCTGCCCGGCGGCGGCGGCTACCAGGTGTGCGGCGTCAAGGACCTGAAGCCCGCGGTGTTCGCCCAGAACCTGCCGGCCAACAGCCTGATCCGCTTCTCGGACGACTTCGGCGGCGAGACCAACCTCTACCAGGGGTTCGACCTCAACGTCCAGGCTCGGTTCCGTAACGGCGCGTTCCTCAAGGCCGGCATTGCCGCCACGTCACGGACCTTCGACAACTGCAACCTGTTGAAGGCCGGCCTCGACGCGGTGGTGACGGCCATCAGCCAGGGCACTGAGATTTACGAGGACGGCTCGACGGCTTGCCACCGCGAGTACGCCTATCGCCCGGACGCCAAGGTCTCCGGGTCGTACACGCTGCCGTGGGACATCCAGGTGGCCGGCACCTTCCAGCACAGCCGCGGCGTCCAGAACGGCGGCGCGGGGCCGGCGGTGCTTGCCATCTGGCCGGTAATCACTACGGTGGCACGGACCCAGATCGGCCGCCTCTGGACCGGCGTAGCGTCACGATCGGTCCAGTTGCTGCAGGAAGGCAGCGAGTACGGCGAGCACAACCTGAACCAACTCGACCTCCGCCTGGCCAAGCGCTTCGGCCTGGCGGGCAAGGCCCGGCTGCGCCTCGACTTCGACCTCTACAACGTCTTCAACAGCAGCTGGCCGTTCACCATCAACAGCGTCTATTCCACGGCGGCGACCGGGACGTGGAAGCGTCCGACCAACGTGCTGCAGAGCCGATTCTTCAAGATCGGCGGGCAGATTAGCTTTTAGCTGACACTGGAAGTTGACAGTCGACGGTTGAAAATTGGCCGTTTCAGTTGCCGGTTCGCTAGTCGCGTTCTAGAATCAGGCCGTGAAGAGCGGGAGGTCCAGGGGCGTCGTCCGGGGCTTCCCGCTTTTTGTTTCTGCGCTGTCCTTTCTCCTTTTCACTTCCCACTTTTCACTTCCAGAGGCCCAGCACACGGGGCACCGCATTCCGGTGGTGCCGCAGGAGCTGCTGGAGCGCCCGGTGCCCATGCGCGCGGGCATTGGCAGCGCACACGATGCCATGGCGACGAAGTCTGCCGAAGCGCAGGCTTTCTACGACCAAGGGCTGGCCTACCTGCACTCGTTCGTGTGGATTGAAGCCGCGCGATCGTTCCACCAGGCGTTGCGGAGCGATCCGAACCTGGCCCTCGCGCACGTGGGTCTGAGTTACGCCTACATCGAAGTGAACAGGCCGGTTGAGGCACGGCAATCCCTGGAGCGGGCGAAGGCGATCGCCGCAGGCAACCCTTCCACCTTCGCGCGAGGCGCTACGGCGGACAAGACAGGGTTGCCTCTACACGAGCGGCATCACATCGAGGCGCGCGCGCTACAGATGGCGGCAGAGGAAGCGCCCGGCGACAGAACCCGGCTGGCGGCCTATCGCAAGGCTTTGGACACCGCGCTCGCCGCGTTTCCGGATGACGTGGAACTGATTCTCAAGCGAGGCATGGCGGAGTCACCGGATCCCGCAGACCGGGGACAGGGGTCAGTGGTGGCCTCAATTCCTTTTTACGAACGCGCGCTCGAGGCCGTGCCTGACCACTTCGGCGCCCGCCATTACCTGGCCCACGCGTACGAGAACAGCGGGCGGGCAGACGAGGCGCTCGTCAACGCGGCGGCGTTTGCCGCGCAGGCGCCTGAAGTGCCACACGCGCGGCATATGCATGGCCACGAGTTGCGGCGCGCCGGACGGCCCGTTGAAGCGGCCGCGCAGTTCGAAGCCGCCGGCGCGCTGCAGCGCGCCTACTTCGCGCGCGAGAAGGTTGCCGCCGACCTCGATTGGCATCACACACACAACCTGGATCTGCTGGCGGCAACTTACCAGTATCTCGGCCAGATGAAGAAGGCCGAACCGCTGCTGAAACAATCGTTCGGCCTGTCCTCGAACCTGCTGGTGCAGATCATCAACAAGCGCGAATGGCCGGCGTTCCTGCTGGCGCGCAACCGTCCCGCCGAGGCCCTCGAAGCAGCCAAGGTGCTGATGACACACCCCAATCCCCTGGTCCAGGCCGCGGGTCACGTTGAAGCCGGGTTCGCGCTGCTATCGGCCAACCGCTTTGCGGATGCCGGGGCCGCGTCGAACGCGGCGCTACGGGCGTTGAAGAGCTCGCCCGGCGGCCAGGACCTGGTGTTCATCGGCCTCGAGGCCCTGCAGGGCGAGTTCCGGCTGCGAACCGCGCAGCGCGAGCAGGGTCGCAGGATGATGCTGAGCGCCGCCCGTAAGTGGCGGTCGCTGCCCGGGCCCGACGCGTGGAGCCAGTCGCTGTTCCGGCTCGAAGCCATGGCGCGTTCCGCCCGCTCGGTCGGGGACTGGGAGCTGGCGGGACGAATGGCGGAGCTCATGGCCGAGCACGACCCTGCCTACTTCGGCACGCACTACGCCCTGGCCCTGGTCGCCCGGAACGCCGGGAATGACCCGACAGCGCGCCGTGAATTCGACCTGGCCCTGAAAGCCTGGGCGGCGGCGGATAAGGACTTGCCCGAACTGGCCGCCGCCCGCAAGAGGTAACGATACGGAGTCGGAAGAGAAGAGTTCCTCCTTATCTCCTGCCCTCCTGTTTTCTTTGGCCGGCAACCCTCTTGAGCTCACTCTCGTCTATTTCCTCCGAGGACCTATGCTCAAGACCACATTTGCACTGTTAATCGCCCTGGTGCTCGCCGTCCCGGCGGCGGCCCAGACCGTGACCGAGAACGTGGACCGCACGCTCAGCCTGCAGCCGGGCGGCACGCTTCGCCTGAAGACTTTCTCCGGCCGCGTCCGCATCACCGGCGGCTCGGGGGATCAAGTCGTGATCAAGGCCGTGCGCCGGGCCAAGCAGGACCGGCTCGACGACATCAAGCTCGAGATCACCCAAAGCGGCAACACCATCGAAGTCGATGCCAACCACCGCCTGGTGGAGCGGCGCAACGACAACGTGGTCTCGACCGACTTCGACATCCAGGTACCGTCCGGCACGCGGCTCGACATCAAGACCTTCAGCGCGCCGGTCACCGTGATCGGCGTCAACGCCGACCAGGAGATCGACGGCTTCAGTTCCAGTGTCACGGTCGAGTCCACCGAGTGGAGCGATCACGACCTCGACATCAACACCTTCAGCGGCGGGGTGCGCCTGCGCCTGCCGGCCACCGCCCGCGGCAGCATCGACTTCAACACCTTCAGCGGCAGCTTCGAGAGCGACCTGCCGGTGACGCTGAGCAACAGCAGCCGCCGCAACTTCCGCGGCTCGCTGAACGGCGGCGGTTCGGGCGACTTCAAGCTGAAGACGTTTAGCGGCGACGTGTCGATCCGCAAGTAGCGTTGGCCACAGAGGACACCGAGGACACAGAGTCAACTTCGTTCACACTGGTGATAGGCCCGTTCGAAGCCTGATCGCATTTAGAACGTCTTACTCAGCGTCCTCTGTGTACTCGGTGGCCAACGTACGTGTATTCTTGCGGGCGGATGATTGCCCGGATGATGGCCCGAGTGGGCCTGGTCACGCCTGAGCAGCGCGCCTGGGCGTGGTACGACTGGGCCAACTCCGCCTTCTTCACGACCGTCGTCACCGCCGTCTTCCCCGGGTTCTACGCGTCGTATGCGGCCGCCGGCATGGCGCCGGCCGACGCCACCGCCCGTTTCGGCCTGGTCACCACGGTGTCGATGGCGACCGTGGCCATCTCGGCGCCCATCCTGGGCGCCTTCGCCGACTACACCGGCGCCAAGAAAAAGCTGCTCGCATTGTTCATCGCCGTTGGCGTGACCGCCTGCGCCTCGATGGTCTTCATCGGCGAGGGCCAGGTCGGCCTGGCGTCGATCCTCTTCTTCGTGGCCAACCTCGGCGTGTCGGGATCGATCGTGTTTTACGATTCGCTGCTGCCCCACGTGGCGAAGGCTGCGGAGACCGATCGGGTCTCCGCCGCCGGCTACGCCATGGGTTACATCGGCGGCGGCGTGCTGCTGTTGATCAACCTCGCGTGGATTCTGCAGCCCGCCATGTTCGGCTTCTCCGGCACGGTGCCGGCCATCAAGGCCTCGTTCGTGTCGGTGGCGGTGTGGTGGGCGGTATTCTCGCTGCCGATCTTCCGCAAGGTGCCGGAACCGGCGACGCGGGCGAAGCACGACGGCGAATCGGGCGTCGCCATCATCGCGGCGTTCGCCAGGCTGGCGACGACGTTCCACGAAGTGCGGAAGTACCGCAACGCGTTCCTGCTGTTCATTGCCATGCTGCTCTACCAGGACGGCATCCAGACGATCATCCGGATGGCCGGCGTTTACGGCGCCGAGGTCGGCGTCGAACAGACCGCCCAGATTGCCGCGTTCGTGATGGTCCAGTTCCTGGGGATTCCGTTCTCGTTCCTGTTCGGTTCGCTGGGCGTGCGCATCGGCACCAAGCGCGCGATCTTCATCGCCATCTCGGTCTACGCGCTGGCAACGGTCCTCGCCTACTTCATGACCACCGTCACCCACTTCTTCATCCTGGCGGGAATGATCGCCACGGTGCAGGGCGGGGCGCAGGCGCTCAGCCGCGCCCTGTTCTCACGCATGGTTCCGGCAGACCGCACGTCGGAGTTCTTCGGGTTCTTCGCGGTGGCCGAACGCTTCGCCACCGTGCTCGGTCCCCTCGTGTTCACGGTCAGCGTGACGCTGACCGGCAGCAGTCACGCCGCGATCATCGCTATCCTGGGATTCTTCGTCGCCGGCGCGTGGGTGCTGAGCCTGGTGAACGAAGAAGAGGGAATCCGCGCGGCTCGAGCCTGAGAACTTCGACACGAAGTGTTTGATTGTTTGTCTTCGTGGTCTTCGTGAACTTCGTGTTCTAGCCGAGTCTCTTCGACGAGCGAAGGGTTGCCAGCGCGAGGACAGCCGCTCCCCAGGTGAACAGCGCGAGAGCCTGCGGCCAGAGCACCTCGAGCCCGATTCCCTTCAGGAAGATCCCGCGCACGATCACCAGGAAGTAGCGCAGCGGAATCAAGTACGTGAACGGCTGAATCCACGCCGGCATGTTCTCGATCGGAAAGATGAAGCCCGACAGGTAGATCATCGGCATCAGGAAGAAGAAGATGCTGGTCATCATGGCCTGCTGCTGCGTGTTCGAGATCGTCGACACGAACAGTCCCAGGCCCAGCGTGGATAGCAGGTAGATGAGGCACATGCCGAACAGCAGCGTGATGCTGCCGCGCATGGGCACCTCGAACCAGTTGATGGCGACCACCAGGACCAGCACAACGTCGATGATGCCAATCACGGCATACGGCAGCAGCTTGCCGGTAATCAGCTCCCAACGCGCCAGTGGCGTCACGCTCAGTTGTTCGAGCGTGCCGACTTCCTTCTCGCGGACGATGGCCATGGCCGACAGGTTGGTGGTGACGACCAGCAACAACAGGGCGACGATGCCGGGAATCATGAAGTCGCGGCTCTCGAGGCGCGGGTTGAACCAGACCCGGATCTCGGGCGTGACCAGCGGACCGGCCGGCGCCGGGACGGCACCCGTCGCCGATGTGGCGTCCGGCTTCAGCCGGACCATGCTTGCGGCCAAGTCCTGCGCATATCCACCGACCAACGACTGCGCGTACCCCATCGCCACCGTGGTCGAATTCGAGTCGGTGCCATCCGCGACGATTTGAAGGGTGGCCGCGCGGCCCGAAGACACCGCCTGGCCGAAGTCGGCGGGGATGCTCAACGCCATCCAGGCTTCGCCGTTGTCGAGATAGGTGTCGATGTCGTCGGTTGATCCGGGCGTGCCGACAATCTTGAAGTTGGCCGAGGCCTCGAAGCGGTGCACCAACGCCCGGCTGGCCGTCGAGCGATCCGCGTCGACGATCACGATCGGCACGTCTTTCACGTCGGTGGTCGCGGCGTAGCCGAGCACGGTGAGTTGCATGATCGGCGCGATGATCACCACGCCAAACAGCCGCGGGTCCTGCTTCAGCTCCAGGACCTCCTTGCGCATCAGGTGCAATATTCGTCTCAGGCCCATTCCCGCCTCAACCGCAACGACGCCAGCGCCATGGCCACCGTCGCGAAAATCGCCAGCGCCGCCAGGTCGTGCCAGAACGCCGTGATGTCGGCGCCCTTCAGCACGATGGCCCGCAGCGCCACCAGGAAATAACGCGCGGGCACGATGTGGGTGATGGCCTGCACCACCGCCGGCATGCTCGAGATGGGAAAGATGAAGCCCGAGAGGATCATCGTCGGCAGCATCGACGAGAGCAGCGCGATCTGGAAGGCCACCTGCTGCGTGTCGGCGATCGTCGAGATCAACAGGCCCTGGGCCTGCGCGCCGACCAGGAACAGACCGATCGACAACAACAACAGCGTCCACGATCCGCGCATCGGCAGGTCGAACAGCAGCATGGCCGCGAGCACGATGAGCACCGCCGATGTGAACGAGATGGCGAGGTAAGGCAGCGTCTTGCCCAGGATGTAGGACACCGGGCCCACCGGCGCCATTCTCACCTGCTCCATCGTCCCGCGCTCCTTCTCGCGCACGACCGACAGGGCCGTGGAGACGACGGCCGTGATCATCGAGATGTAGGCGATTAACCCGGGCACCAGGAACAGGGCGCTACGCAACTGGGGGTTGTACCAAATCCGCGGCTCGACCACGATCGCGGCGCCCTGGCCTGGGCGCGACAGGACGGCGTTCATCTGCACCGCGCCGAACTCGGCGATCAGCAGCCGGGCGTAGCCGGCCACGGTGGATGCGGTGTTGGCGTTGTCGCCGTCAATCACCACCTGCACCGTGACCGGCCGCTTCAGGTTGAGGTCGCGCTCGAAGCCGGCTGGGACCGAGAGTATCGCGCGCACGGTCCCGTCATTCACCAGCCGCTCGAGCTCGCGGTCGGAGTCCTCGTAGCCCACCAGCGCGAAGTAGCCGGAGTTCACGAAGGCCGACACCAGCGCACGGCTCTGGGTGCTGCGGTCGCGGTCCTGTACGGCCAGGCTCACGTTGCGGATGTCGAAGCTCAGCGCGTAGCCGTACAACAGCAGGAAGAACGCCGGGATGAACAGGAGAATCAGCAGCGTGCGCCGGTCGCGCACGATCTGGCGCATTTCTTTCGAGCCGACGGCGAGGATCTTCCCCATCAGGCGGCACCCATGCGTTCGACGACGTCGAGGAACACGTCTTCGAGTGACGGCGACACCGGCGCAATGCCGCGCACCTCGACACCGGCGGCGGCCAGCGCCGAGGCGAGCGTGGCCGGAGAGGTGGCGGTATCGCGCATCACCGCATGGACGGCGGTGCCGAACAGGCTCGTCTTCTCCACCGTCTCGAGACGGTCGAGCGCCTCCATCGCCTGCACCGGGCGCGCCGCCTGGACCTCGACGATGGGGCGGGACGAGAAGACCTGTTTCAGCTGGGTGGCGGTGCCCATCGCCGCCAGCTTGCCGGCGTGGATGATGGCCAGCCGGTGGCAGTGTTCGGCTTCGTCCAGATAGTGGGTCGTCACCAGCACGGTCACGCCTTTCGACGACAGGCCGCCAATCAGGTCCCAGAAGCGCCGTCGTGACAGCGGATCGACGCCGCCGGTCGGCTCGTCGAGAAAGACGATTGATGGTTCGTGGAGAATGGCGCAGCCAAGCGCCAGCCGCTGGCGCCAGCCGCCGGGCAGATCCCTGGTCAGCGTCTTCTCCCTGCCTTCGAGGCCCGCCATCTCGAGCACGAAGCGGCGCCGGGCTTCGAAGCGTTCACCAGAGAGCCCGTAGAGGCCGCCAAAGAACTGGATGTTCTGATCGACCGTCAACGGCTCGTAGAGCGAGAAGCGTTGGGACATGTAGCCGATGCGGCGTTTCACGCCTTCGGGATCTCGTCCAACGTCGATGCCGCCGACCAGGGCGGTGCCGCTGGTAGGGCGCAGCAATCCGCACAGCATGCGGATGGTCGTGGACTTGCCGGCGCCGTTGGCGCCGAGGAAGCCAAAGATCTCGCCTGCCTTCACCGCGAACGACAGGTTGTCGACCGCGACGAAGTTGCCGAACTTTCGGGTCAGGCTGCGGACATCGATCGTTACGCTGGTCCGGCTGGAGCCGGACGCCACATCGGGGTTGCTTGCCAATTCGGGGTTGCTTGCCAACGTAGTGTCCGCCTTCAAGCGGACCTCGGGACCCGCCATTACGGCCGCCCCAGCACGCGATGCAGGCGCGCCTCGGCCAACCGCACACCGGCCAGTGCCCGTGTGCGCGCCAGTTCGGTTTCGAGCAGTGCCACCTGGGCGACCACCACGTCGGTGCTGGTGGCGACACCGGCGGCGAACCGATCGCCCACCACGCGACGCGCCTCGGCGGCGCTGCGCACCGCGTCGGCCGCCGCTTTGACCAGGGCCTGGCTTGAGTCAAGGTCGAGCAGGCGCTGGCGGATGTCGGCGGTGACGACCGAGTCGAACTCGGCGAGACGCGCGCGCATGGCCGTGGCGGCGGCCTCCGCCTCGGCCACCTGCGCCTTGGTGCGGCCGAAGTCGAGGAAGTTCCAACTGACGTTCACCGACAGGTCCCACGACTCCTGCCACTCGCCTTTGCGCGGGAAGATCCGCTGGTTGGGGTTGGCGTAGTCGACGCCGCCGCCGACACCCAGGGTCGGCTTGTTCGCCGCCGTCGCCGCACGGCGGCGAGCTTCGACGCCATCGAGCCGCAGCGCCAATGCCCGCCGTTCGGGCCGGCGCTGGCTGGCTTCGGCAACGAGCGCCGGCCCGTCCCGCCGAAGGTCGTTCGGGGTCCCTGGAGCGAAGGCGGACGCATCCAGTCTGTCGGCCAGCTCGATCACCGTCTCGTCAGCGGCACCGATCAGGCGGCGCAGGTCGATCAGGGTTGATTCGCGGATGTTGCTGGCTTCGATCAACTGTGCCTGTTCGCGCGACCGTTGCGCTTCGAGGCTGGCAACCTCGTTGGGCGGCACCAGGCCCACCTCGAACCGCTGGCGCGCGTCACGCAGTTGCGCATCAGCGCGAGCGGCTGATTCTTCGAGCACGCGCACCGCCTCCCTGGCGGTGGCCGCGGCCCAGTAAGCGCGCACGATCTCGAGCCGCAGGTCGGCCCTCGTGGTCTCGATGTCGGCGGCAACGGCCTGGGCTTCGGCGACCGCCGCCCGCTCGAGCGCATCCACGCGGCCCGACGTGTAGATCGGCCACTGGAAGGACACGCGAGAGACGAAGTTGTCGGGGATGTCGGGATACACCACCTGCCGGGCGCTGCCTTGTCCGAACGCAAACTCGGTGACGTGGTTGGTGCGAGTGTAGCCCGCCGACGCCGTGACGATTGGACGGTCGGCGACATGGGCGCCTTGCACCGCGGCTTGCGCGCCCTGCTCGCGTGCGCGGACCTCGGCCAGACGGTGGCTGGTCTCGTAACCGCGGGCAATCGCATCGGCCAGCGTCAGCCGAACCGGCGCGGGCTGGGCCGCCACCGGCAGCGGGCTGAAGGTGATGAGCAGCAGGGCGGCAAGGGTACGGGTCATGGTGCAGCAGTCTCTTTGATGGAATCGAGTTTCGCGATGAAGACGTCTTCGAGCGAAGGAACGATCGCGCGGACACCGCCCGCGGTGACACCGGCGCGACCGGCGATGGCGCCAAACTCCGCCTCGGCGGCGGTCGCGGTCGTCTGCGCACTCCACACGTGCAGCCGGTCGCCAAACACCTGGGCGTGCCTCACGCCGCCTGGGCCGGTCAGCGCATGCAGTGCCTCGGACGGCGATGCGACGAGCACTTCCAGCAGCGTGCCGGGCAGGCTGGACCGCAGGGCGCCAGGCTCGTCCAGTGCCAGTACGCGCCCCTCGTGCAGCAGCACTATTCGCGAACAGCGCTCGGCCTCGTCCAGGTACGGCGTCGACATCACGATGGTGATGCCTTGCGCGAGGAACTGCGAGAGCAGCTTCCAGAACTCGCGGCGCGAAACCGGATCGACGCCGGTGGTCGGTTCGTCGAGCAGGATCACCTTCGGCTCGTGGACCAGCGTGCACGCCAGCGCGAGCTTCTGCTTCATGCCGCCGGAAAGCTGGTCGGCGAGGCGGGCGCGGAAGGGCGTGAGCTGCGTCATGTCGAGCAGGCGGTCGCGCCGCGACCGATAGTCGCTGAGCCCGTGGATCTCGGCGAAGAAGGCAATGTTCTCGTCGATGCTCAGGTCGCCGTACAGGCTGAAGCGCTGGGACAGGTAGCCGATCGTGCCGGTGATGGCGCGGTGGTCCGTGACCGGGTCCTTGCCCATCACCCGGACGCGGCCGCCGTCAACATGCAGCAGGCCGCAGATGGTCCGAATCGCCGTGGTCTTGCCGGCGCCGTCGGGTCCGATCAGCCCGAACATCTCGCCGGCGGCTACCGTGAACGACACGTCCCGCAGGGCCTCGACAGCGCCGTAGCGCTTGGTGACGTTGGCAACCTCGATGGCGGGAGACATCAGCGGAGCACGATCTCGGCTTCAACCGGCATGCCTTGTTTGAGCACGCCGTCCTTGTTGTCGACCGCGATGCGAATGCGGTAAACGAGCTTCGATCGCTCCTCGGCGGTCTGCACGTTGCGCGGCGTGAACTCGGCCTTCGGCGAGATGTAGCTGATGGTGCCGGCGAGACCGGCGCCGCCGGCGTCGGTGAATATCGTGGCGGGCTGGCTCAGGCGGAGCAGCGGCACCACCGGCTCGGGCACGTAGACATCGGCCCAGGCGTGGTCGAGGTCGACGACCACCAGGACGGGAGCGCGGGGGGCGATGACCTCGCCCACTTCCGCCAGCTTCTCGGTGACGACACCGGCCACGGGCGACGCCAGCGTGGTATCGCCAAGCGTCTTCTCGAGGCTGGCGATCTGGGCATCGACGACCGTGAGCCTGGCACGAGCGGCATCGACTTCTTCCTTGCGGGCGCCTGCGCGCACGCGCGCGAGCACTTCTTCCGCGGTCCGCACCCGGCTTTGCGCGGCGGCAACGCGGTCGCGCGCCACATCCCGGCGCGTCGCGGCATCATCCCGCTGCTTGCGCGAGCCGGAGTTGGCGGCGAGCAGGCTCTCGAACCGGGCGAGGTCTTGTTCCGCTGCCGACAGTTCTGATTCCGCGGCTGATTGCTCGGCGCGCGCCGTCGCGATTTGCGATTCGGCCTGCCGCACGTCCTCCGGCCGTGCCGTTGCCTGCACCAGCCTGAGCTGAGCCGCGGCCGCGGCGTGTTCGGCCCTGGCGCGATCGATCGCCAGCACGACGTCGCGGGAGTCGAGTGTGAGCAGGGTCTGTCCCGGTGTCACGCGGTCGCCTTCGGTGACGGTCAGCGTCAGGACGCGGCCGCCGGCGTCCGGTGCCAGCCGCACCTCGGTAGCCTCGACGTGGCCCGAGACGCGGATGCGGTCGGTTTGCGCTTCGTCGGCGCAGCCGATGCTGATTGCGAGGACGCCGAGCGTGAATATGAACGAGCTTTTGATTCGTTGAGTTTTTGTCATGTGGTCATCCCCGCCTTCGCTCGCCATGATCCAGCCGAGCTACGGCGAGGCCTCGCCGTAGCGGCCTGCGGCCGCGAAGGCGGGTGCGGCTCTGATTTGAGGTCCGTGTCATCTGCGACCCCGGTGAGGTCTGCGTCATCGGGGTTCGAGCATCCGGAGAGCGGTGAGTTGAATGTGCGCAACGAGTTGTGTGTGGGGTATCTCGGCGAACATCGGCAGCTGGTTGCGTCCGGGCTGCGCCGCCATGCGCTCCCGCGCGGCGTTCATCAGCAAGGGACCGACAATCGATGTGTAGGCGAGGATGGGATGCACCGCGCGAAAGGTGCCCGCCGCGGCGCCCTCCGCGAGAATGCGCCCGAACGCCACGAACACGTTGCGCATGTGCGCGAAGGTTTCGAGGTCGAGGTGCGGCGCGCCTTCGGAGATCTCGCGCAGCATCATGGTTGGGAACCACGGTTTGGCGTCGGCATGGGCGACGAACTGCTCGATGAACCGGTTCAGCTTGTCGGCCGGCGGCGCGTCGGCGTTGGCAATGTCGGTAGCCGTCGCCGCCAGCGTGCTCAGCATGTCGCTGACCACCGCGCGGTAGAGGGCCAGCTTGTCGGCGAAGTGGTAGTAGATCATCGCCTTGTTCACCTGGGCGCGCTGGGCGATGTCGTCAACACCCACGCCGTCGTATCCGCGGGCAGAGAAGGCCACGGCCGCCGCTTGAAAGATGGCGTTCCGGGTGTCTGGCCGGGACGGGGTGCGGACCTTCATAAACTAACTAGTTAGTTAACTAAAGCCCGAGCTTCGTGTCAAGCCGGGACCGCTAGAATCAAATCACGTGCCCACCATCGTTCTCGCCGGCGGCTCTGGATTTCTTGGCAGCGCGTTGAAGGCTCGGCTCGAGCGCGACGGGCACCGGGTGCTCAACCTGACCCGATCGCCTCGCAGCGGCCAGGCCAACGACGTGGCGTGGCTGCCCGACGGCTCGGCCGGCCAACTGGCCGCTCACCTCGAGGGCACCCATGCGGTCGTCAACCTCGCCGGCGAGAACATCGCCGGCACGTTCTGGAGCGAGGGCCGCAAGACCCAGCTACGGAACAGCCGCCTGCTCGCGACGCGAACCCTGGTGCGGGCGATCGCCGCCTGCAACCAGCCGCCGAAGGCGCTGATTAGCGGGTCAGCCGTTGGCTATTACGGGCCGCACGGCGACGAACCGGTGACCGAACGCACGGCGCCCGGCGCTGATTTCCTGGCACGGTTGTGCGTGGACTGGGAGCAGGAAGCCCGGGCCGCTGCCTCGGCGACGACCCGCCTCGCGATCGTGCGCTCCGGCCTGGTGCTCAGCGCCGGCGGCGGGGCGCTCGCCAGGATGCTGCTGCCATTCAAGCTGGGGCTGGGCGCCTCGCTGGGTTCAGGCCATCAGTACATGCCGTGGATTCACGTGGACGACTGGGTGTCGATGGTGACGTGGCTCATCGATTCGGATCGCGCAATCGGCGCCTTCAACGCCAGCGCTCCGGCGCCGGTGACCAACCGCGAGTTCACGCGCACGCTGGGCCGCGTGCTGCGCCGTCCCGCAGTGTTCGCGGCGCCGGGGTTCATCGTGAAGATCGGCCTCGGCGAGATGGCCGACATGCTGCTGACCGGCCAGCGCGTACTGCCGGCGGCGGCCGAAGAGCTGGGGTTCCGGTTTGCCTACCGCGAACTGGAACCGGCGCTGCGGAGTCTAAGTAACTAGAACGCGGGCCCACCCCCGCCATGACCAGGATCCCCTATGAAGAATGCTCTTATCGTCCTTGCCCTTTCACTCACGACCCTGACCGCGCAATCGTCGGATGAAGTACGCCGCCTGGCCGATGCGGCCACCGTGCTCGACGAGATCATGGCGGCCGCCGACAAGTCGGTGCCGCGGTCGATCATGGAGAAGGCCGAAGGGATCGCGGTCTTCCCGTCGCTGCTCAAGGGCGGCTTCGTGGTCGGCGGGCAGCGCGGGCACGGCGTGCTGAGCGTGCGCGACAAGAAGACCGGCACCTGGTCGGCGCCGGCGTTCCTGACCATCACCGGCGGCAGCATCGGCGCGCAGTTCGGGGTGCAGGCCATCGACCTGGTGTTGGTGGTCAACAACCAGCGCGGGCTCGAGCAGCTCGTGAAGAACCAGTTCAAGGTCGGCGCCGACGCCGGCGTGGCCGCCGGACCGGTGGGACGCGAAGCCAGCGCGTCGACCGACATCCAGATGCGGGCGCAGATCCTGAGCTACTCGCGCTCTCGCGGACTGTTCGCCGGCGTCACGCTGAACGGGTCGACGATCCGCCAGGACCGCGATGCCAACGAGCGCTACTACGGCACCGCCTACCGCACCGGCCAGATCGTGTTCGAAGGGAAGGCGACCGCACCAGAATCGGCCGCCGTGTGGAAAGAGGCGCTGGTCAAGTACGCCAAATGAGAGTTGGCCACAGAGGACACAGAGGACACCGAGAATTCTTTACAAATGCGGTCAGGCTGCGAATTGGCCGACACGCATTTTGAGAAATTGACTCTGTGTTCTCTGTGTCCTCTGTGGCCTAAAGTATGTTCGGCGCGCCGGCGCGGTAATCCGCGCCGAGCACGGTGACCGAGTTGGACCCCAGCCAGCTGTCCAGGATCTTCGCGTAGACCGATCGGAAGTCGGTCTCGTACTTCACGTCGGCCGCGTTGTTCTCGAGCGTCGGGTTGGCGGGGTCGAGGCTCAGGTTCGGGGCGGTGCCGTAGATGCCGCCGCGCACGGCTCCGCCGAGCACCATCATGTTGCCGCCGGCGCCGTGGTCGGTGCCCGCGCTGCCGTTCTCGGAGATGCGGCGGCCGAACTCCGAGTACACCAGCACCAGCGTGCTGCCCAGCAGTCCCTGCGCGCTCAAATCGTCGTAGAACGCCTTGAGCCCGTCGCCGAGCGTCGCCATCAGGTTGAAGTAGGCGCCCTGGTTCACGCCCTGGGTGGCGTGCGTGTCGAAGCCGCCAGTCTGCACCCAGAACACCTTGGTGCCAATCTGCTTGTTCATGGCGCCGGCCACGGCGGTCAGTGCCTGGCCGAAGCCGTTGCTGGGGTACGCGTTCGCGGGCTTGTAGGTGGCGACGGTCGCCACCCGGTCCAGCGTGCCCAGCGCCGCCTGCGTGGTCGAGTTCACGAAGGCGAGGTGCGGATGGTCGACCGGGATGTGCGACGAGATGCGGGTCTGCGCGGTGCGCTCATAGCCGGCCTCGGCGCCGCTGTTCGGGCTCGAGAACGAATAGCTCGCCGGGCTCGTGATCGCCGGCACACCGACGGTTCGCGCCATCAGCGGGCGCGGCGTCTCGCGCTGGGTGTTCCACGCCACGAGCGGATCCACCGGCGCCGGCTGCAGGTCGAGGTAGCGCCCCAGCCAGCCGGTGCCCGAGGTATTCGTGGTGCTGGCCGTGCCCCAGATGTCGAAGCCGGTGAAGTGCGACCGGCTCGAGTTGGCGTAACCAGTGCGTTGAATCACCGCCAGGCGGCCGGCGTCGAAGATCGACTTCAGCCCGGTCAGCCGCGGGTGCAGGCCGATCTCGACACGAGAGGAGTCGGATCCGATCTGCAAGACGTTGGCAGCGGGAATGGCAATGGTCGGCCGCCGCGCCGTGTAGTTCGCGTCGCGATACGGAATGACGGTGCTCAGCGCGTCGTTGCCGCCGCTCAGGTAAACGACCACGAGGTTGCGCGCCGCCGACCCTTGCGCGAACGCGATGTCGCAGATCGCCTGCGGTGCGGCGAACCCGAAGGTGAACGCGGTGACGCCGCCCCTGACGAATTGCCGTCGTGAAAATGACATGGCGGCCCCTAATTGAACTGATACTCGCCGGAGCCCACGATCAGGCGGGTGAGGCCCGGGACCCGCTGCTGCAACTGCGCGTCGGTCCCCGTCCAGTTGGTGGAACGCAGGTAGTCGGACATCGCCGACGTGGCGGTCGACGAGAAGCCCATGCTCGGGAAGCGCGCCAGCATGTACTCGAGCACGCGCTCGGGCGAGGCGCGGTGCGGCTGCGCATCGCGCGCCAGGTTGAAGCGCTGGTTCGAGGCCAGCGTCGCCGAGAAGTTCATGCGCGCCAGCATCGACGAAGTCGAGATCCACTCGGCGCCGGTCGCCCAGCCGTTGACGTCGGGCGGCTCGTAGAGCTGCTGGCCCATGTTGGTCAGCGGCGTAATCGCGCTGTTCACCGAGAAGCCGGTCCAGCCGGTCTCCTTGATCGCGCGCACCACGAACTCGATCGGCCAGGAATAGCGCTGGAAGAAGTTCGCGGGGTCGCGGAACTGCGCCGACTGAAACAGCGTGCGCAGCGTGGTCTTGATGCTGAAGTTGCTGGAGAGGTAACTCTGCGCCATGGCATTGATCAGCGCCGAGTCGGGTTCGGCCGTCTCGTTGACGAAGAACTTGTACAGTTTCGTCGCCAGCCGGGTGGCAGTCGCCGGGTGGCTGGCCAGGGCGTTGACCAGGTCAATGGCGTCCTGCTCGCCCGCCGCCGCCGCGCGCGCCGGAATGGTGCGGCCGCCGTCGGCGTAGATCGGGAACGTGAATTCCTTGGCGTTGGTGTCGTGATCGTTTGGCCGGTAGACGAACCGGTAGAAGCTGTTCATCCGGTCCGCGCGGTCGCCGACCACCTGCCAGTTGAAGCCGGTGAACACGCGGGCCGCCGCATACACGTCCTGCTCGGTGTAGTGGCCGATGCCGAGGCTGAACAACTCCATGATCTCGCGGCCGAAGTTCTCCTGCGGCCGGGTGCGGGTGTTCAACTGGCTGTCGAGCCAGTAGATCATCGCCGGGTCACGGGCCATCGCCAGCAGCAGGTCGCGAAAGTTGCCGGTGGCGTGCTGGCGAAGCAACTGGATTTGGCCGGGCAGGCTGCCCTCGAGGCTGGATGGATCGTTGTCCATCATCCGCGTCGCGCGTTCCTGGCCAACCGCGCCGGCAATCTTGCTGTACGCCGTGGCGAAATGGTTGTGCCAGAACAACGCCATCTTCTCTTCGAGAGGGCGCTGCGAGTGGATCATCCGGAACAGCCAGCGCTGCCGGGCGTCGTTAATCGAGGTATTCGCCGAGAACGGCCGGCCCGAGGTGGTGGTGATGCCGACGTAGGCGGCCTGGCCGATCTTCGAGTCGTGATCGGTCGACTGCGGCTCGTAATTCAGGAGCCGGTCGATCACGGTGTCGACGGACGCACCGGCCCAGGAGGCAAGGTCCGCGGGACTGGCGCCAAACCCCATTCGCCGCAGGATGTGTTCAAGCATCGGTGCCTACCTCGTTGCCAGCCAGCTCTGCCATTAGGTCGCAAAACGCCGCCGGAAACAACCGAAGTTGTCGTCTCGAATGACGAAAATGTCGCCGGAAACGCCGAACTGCGAACAGGAGGACTAAGCCTTAGAACGCTCGAGCACCCCGAAGGTTTAACAGGAGCTCAGGAGATAACGAGCAAATCTTGCCCTTCTCGCTGAACTCCTGTTCAACCTCACGGCAGGCTGATCAAGTTCGCCATCAGGCGGAATGCACCATCTGTGCCTGCGGGCAGTTGACGCCAGAGGCCCAGGCCCACGTAGATCCAGCGGCCCTGGCCGACCTTGGCTTCGACCAGCGCCCCGCGCTTGGCGCCCTGGTTGTAGGCGAAGGGCTCCGTGAACTCGATCAGGTCCTGATACTGCGGATCGCGACCGGCCTGGTCCAGGAAATACAAGCCGCGCTCCTGCACCCAGCCCGCCCAGTCGGCGCGGCCAATCGCATTCGGCGTATTGAACACCGGGTGTTGCGGCGCCAACAGCTTCATCTCGGCGTTCTCGTCGGTGACCCGCTCGCGGCCTACCTTCGCCGGGAACGGTCCGTACTGCGCCTCGTTGAACTCGAACTTGTTGTACTGGACGATGACGGTGCCGCCCGCATTCGCGTAGTCGAGCAGCCGCTGGTTGTTGGCGCGCAAGTCGGCGCGCCGTTCGTAGGCCCGCACGCCGGTCATGATCACGTCGTAGCGGCTCAAATCGCCCCACGCCAGTTCCTCGGGGTCAATCAACGTGAGCTTGACGCCCAACTGGATCAACGCCGCCGGCACTTCGTCGCCGACGCCCATCACGTAACCCAGGCTCAGGTTGGGCTTCACGTTCACGTCGAGCGCCTTCACGGCGACCTGCGGCGTGGTCAGCACGTGACGCCGCGTCGTGTGCGGATACTCGACCACCTGGTAGCCCTGCGTAAAGGAGGCCGTGCCGCTCTTGACGACCGCGTTGACCTTGAACTGGTTGCCGCCCGGCTTCATCGCCGCGGCCGCCAGCACATCTGCCGCCGGCGGCTGCAGCGCGAAGCGGACCGTCACGGACTCGTCTTCGCGCGAGAAGGCGACCGGCTGCGACGGCGGCATCGCCCGCCAGCCCTGCGGCGCCTCCAGGGTGACATCCGCCTTGGCGGCACCCTTCGCGTGATTGGTCACCGTGACCCGAACGTCCTTGCTGACCGGCGCCGCAGATTTCAGCGGCACGATCACCGTGTCGGGCGTCGTCGCCACCGCGAACGCGGGCACCACGTGGATGTCCTGGCGCTTCTCGCCGGCGAAGATGTCGCGCTCGGAACGCGCCTGGATTGGCAGCGTGATCGAGAACGGCGTGTTCTCCACCGTCACGTTGAACGTGGCGGTGTACGGCGTCGGCCGGAACGGCAGGCCGAACGGGACGTCGGCATCGAACACGTATCGCGCGCCCTCGGTGCCGGTATGGAAGTGCGCAGCCGTCAGGCGCGCATCGGCCGGCACCGTGACCGTCTTGTTGCAGTTGCGCGAGGCGCCAGCCGCGAGGGGTGCGGCTTCACAGGCGGCGGCCGGAGCTGCACCGAAGCCGCTGGCCGCGACGGCAAGCGTCACCCCGGCCCCGCCACGATTGGCGGCCAGCAGGTCGATGGCCAGCGGCTGCCCGGCGACCACCAGCCCGTCGCGGGCGACGGCGTCGAGCCGCAGATCGGAGGCCAGCATCAGGGCCCGGGCAAACTGCGGCTCCTTCTGCGCGAGCCGGAAATCGATCTCGTAGCGGGCCTCTTCACCGAGCGACGATGCGGCGAGCCAGGCGCGCACGTCGCGCAGCGCCTTGAGCCCTCGTGTGAGCGGCGCCACCGTGGCCGCCACTCCGCCCGAGGCCATCGCCTCCCGGGCGTCGGCCACGGCGGCGCTGATGCGATCGAGTCCGGCGCCGAGCTCGGCCGGCGCACCCGGCGCGAACGTCAGGAGGCTGCGAAGGCTGGTATCAACGCCATCGAACACCTCGCGGTCGGTCCGCGCGACGCCACCGTCGAGAACGGTGTCGCGCAAGCGATAGGCGCGGACGCCGCCGGGCCCCATCGGCCCGCCACCGCCGCCGGTCGGGGCGGGCAGCGGCAGCAGCTGCGACATCCCCTGGCACTTGTGCATGCTGCGGGCCTCGCCGGCCAGCTCGTTGTAGGTGCGGCCGAGCACGCGATCGAAGACATCGCCACCCGCGAACTGCAGCGGCGCCGGCGCCTCAATCGGCGTCGCAGGGGCCGGAGCCGCCGCTTGTCCCGCCGAAGCGGCCGAAGGCCGCGAAGGCGGACCGAAGCCAGCCGTGTAATAGAACTTCTTCGGCTGCCAGGCACGCAGCCCTTCCTTGATCTGCTCCGGGAACTTCGCCGGATCGGCGGCGGCGCGGAACGCTTCGAGCGTCAACCGCGACGACGTCTGGTGATGCTGGCCGCCGCCGTCGCCGTCGAACACGAAGCCGACGATGACATCGGGACGAATGGTGCGAATCATGCGGACGAAGTCGCCCAGGATTTCCTGGTGGCCCCACTTCTCGAGCGTCTCTTCGATGCTGAACGAGTAACCAAAGTCGATGGCGCGCGTGAAGTACTGATCGGCGCCGTCGAAGCGGTGGGCGGCGGCGAGTTCCTCGGTGCGCAGCACCGCGAGCGCCTCGAACAGTTCGGGGCCGATTTCGTTCTGTCCGCCCTCGCCGTGGGTCGCGGTGACCAGCGACGTCCGGAACCCCTTGCCGTGCGCGAAGTACGCCAGCATGGCGTTGTTCTCATCGTCCGGGTGGGCCGTGGTCATCATGAAGTTGCCCACGGTATCGAGCTTGCGCAGCGCAAGTTCGAGCGCCGGCGCGCCCTTCAGCTGCGACACCGGCACCAGTTGATGCTGGGCGGTCGAGTGGGCTGAGGCGACGGCGATGCCGAGGATGACGAGGAAAAGAGACGTGCGGCGCATGTTCGAACTCCGACGGGAACCGGGAACCGGGTGTCGGGAACCGGGTGGGAACCGGGAGTGGTTGTTCCGACTCCCGACTCCCGACTCCCGACTCCCGGCCTGAATTGCTAGAACGTGAACTTGAAACCCAGCTGGAACTGGCGCTGTTCGTAGCCGCCGGTCGGGGTCAGGTCCTTGCCCGAGGTCGGCAGCGTGCCGGTGGGCACGCCGAACAGGTCGGTCGGCACGGTGGCGTTGACGCTCGATACCTGCTCGGTGTTGAAGATGTTCTTCACTTCACCGATGACCTCGGCCGCCATGGCGCCGCGGATGCGGAACTTGCGCGAGTAGCGGAAGTCGACGTTCTTGCGTGACGGCAGCGTCAGCGCGTTGCGGCCGACACCGGCCGGACGGTCGCTCGCCGTGCCGTCGTTGTTCAATTCGCGGTTGCTGCGCAGGTTCACCGGAATGCCGCTCGCCATCTGAATGGCGATGCCGAAGACGTTGTCGTTGAGGATGGCGCCGGCCACGCCGTCGATCTCGAACGTCGGCATGGCGACGATCGAACCGGTAAAGACATGCCGCTGGTCGAGCACATTCGGGCCGAGGTCGCGGTCGAGGTTGGTCACGTCCGTGCGGCCGGGATCGCCCTGCACCGACAGCGCCCCCGTGATCGGCGCGTTGTCTTCGCTCTTGCCCAGCGTGTAGGCCAGGTCGAAGCCGATGCCGCGATAGGTCCGGCGCGTGAACTGGAGCGTCATGTTCTTGTAGGTCGAATCGCCGATCGACTGCACGCTATTGATGACGTTGTAGCGGGGATCGACGCGGGTGGCCGGGCCCACCACGGTGCTGAACACCGGCAGGCCATCGGGCAGCGTGCTGGCCGGATTGATCAGGTTGATGTTCGTGACCACCGGCAGGTTGTTGCCCTTGACGTAGGACGCGCCAACCGCCACGGCGTAGTGGGCGCCGACCGCCTGCTCGAACTGGACGTTGTTCTGCCACGAACGCGCGATCCGGAAGTCAGGATCGACGGTCCACGCCAGGTTGGGGGTCGCTCCGCTGCCCGCGCTCAGCACGGCCGGGAACGTCGGCGCGCCGGCCTGGGTCGGCGTGAACGAAGCCGAAGCGCGGGCATTGGTGCCGTTGTTCTGCAGCGCCTGCTCGTAGATGGCGTTCAGGGTCTGGTCGTACATCAGGCCTGAATTGAAGCGCAGCACCGAACGCTTGCTCTCGCCCAGGGTCCACACCGCTCCGACACGCGGGGCAAAGTTGTTGTTGCTGGTCGGAAACTCGCGCGAGGTGGTCACCGGCGCGTTGGGGTCGCCGTCAGGCGGACCGTAGACGTCGTAGCGCACGCCGTAGAGCAGCTTGAAATCCGGAGTCACCCGCCAGTCGTCCTGGATGAAGAATCCGGACTGGGTGGTGTTGTACTCGAGATTGGGCAGCCCGAAGTACTGCGTGAAGCTGGTGTAGCTGCGTGGATTGGCGCCGCTCCTGGCCGCCAGGTACGCCGCGGCATTGGGAAAGGTGTAGAGCGTGGCCGGCGCGGCCGTGCGGGTGTCTTCGACGAACTGCAGGTCGGCACCGGCCTTGAACGCGTGGTTGCCGCGGAGAAAGGTGATGTTGTTGCTCACCTGCAGAACGTTCTGGGTAAAGCCAAAACCTGAGTCGGAGACACCCGCGATCGGGCCGCCAAAGTTGGCAACGCCGGTCACGTTGATGGCCGGGCCCGTGCCCGCCAGCGCGTTGGGCGTCCGGCTCTGGGCGCGGGTCGCATACTGGACGCGCAACTCGTTGAGCGTGGTTGCGCCAATGGTCGAAATCAGCTGCGCGCCCGTCGAGTGCTGCCGGTCGGCGAAATCGGTCGCGCGCTGGGTCGAGGTCAGGCCGCCGCCGACATTGGCGCTGATGAAGTTGTCGAAGAACATGTAGCGCACCGACAGCCGGTTGCCGCTGCTCAACTGATGATCGACCTTGCCGATGGCGAACTCGGTATTGAGGCCACGCGGCTGATACTGGGGTTCGTTCAGCCCGAGCAGCGCCTGGTTGGCCGGCGAAATCGTGATCACGCTCAGCCCCGACAGGTCGCGCTCGGTGTGCTCGTAGCCGCCGAAGAAGTGGGTCTTGTCCTTGACCAGCGGGCCGCCGAGGTCAAAGGTGTAGACGTTGACGTCGGTCGGCGGCTTGGCGGCGGTGGCGGAGGTGAAGAACGGCTTCTCGACCATCGACTGCCGCTGCAGGCGGTAGCTGCCCTGGCCCTTGAAGGTGTTGGTGCCCGACGGTGTGATGGCGTTGTAGACCATGCCCATGGTCTGGCCGAACTCCGGCGCGTAGCCGCTGGTCACGACCTTCACCTCGCGGATCATCACTTCCGACATCGGCATCTGGCGCAGGCCGGCGCGGTCCTTCTGGGTGTTGTTGCTGCCGTCGACCTGGTAGTTCACGCGCAGCAGGGCGCCGTTGGCGGTGATGCGCGGCACGCCGAACTCGTTGGTCTCGAAGCCGACCACGCCCGGCTGCAGCAGCGCGAAGTTGTAGGGGTTGCGCGAGGTCAACGGCAGGGTCTTGATTTCCGCCTCGCTCAGCGTCCGGCCCTGTTCGATCTTGGCCAGGTCCACCAGCGGCGCGTCGGCCGTCACCAGGATGGTCTCGGCCAGGGCGCCGACCGTCAGGCTGACGTCGATGACCGCGGTCTGGCCGGCGCGCAGCGACACGCCGGTCTGCTCGAACTTCTTGAAGCCCTGCAGTTCAGCCACCACGCGATAGGTGCCGAGCGACAGCAGCGGCGCCCGGTAGAGGCCGCGCTCGTTGCTCACGACCACGCGCTGGTCGCCGGTGTCGATGTTCGACACCGTGACGGTGACGCCGGGGAGCACGGCTCCCTGATCGTCCTTGACCGTGCCTTCGATGGTGCCGTTGATCGCAGTGGACTGGGCAAGTGCCGGCGACGCGAGCGCCAGACTCAGGAGAAACGCCGTGAAGATGCGGAGCATGGGGAGTAACGCCTCCAATAAAAGTAACGACGATGTGACAGAGGCCAGTATAGACCCGCGGACGGGCCCGGCCCCTTCACCTTCGATTTTGATGCAACTTGTGACATCCGGGTACCGGATGGCCGGCAATACCTGGGACGGGTGTCTATCGGCGGCTGCGCCGCTCGCCTGCCCGGCGGTCGCCCTGGCGCCGCTCGCCAACCCCGGCCGGCGGCCCCAGGTTGGCCTTGCGGCGTTCGTTCGCCCGCCGCTCGCGGGCGCGCCGTTCGGCCCGCTCCGTCATGGCGGCCTTGCGCGTGGCTTCACTCATTTCCCGCTGCAGGCGCACGGTCCGGCGGGCGGGGTCGAGCACTTCGAGCAGGCCGTCGTGGGCGAGCTTGGCCAGGGGATCGGTCGGCGGGTTGCCGAAGCGGTCGCGCAGCAGCTGGGCGGCTTTCAGGATGGCATCACGTTGCCAGCCTTGCAGGGGATTAATCCGAAAAATGCCGGAGTCCGCCATGGGTCCCCTTCCTCAAAGGTTGCGAGCGAACGAGAAATGCACGTCTTCTTTTTCCGGTTTTCCCTGGATGGCGCGCAGAATGACGCGGCTGGCCAGGAACGCGCGGGCCGGATCGTGCGACGTGCCAAACGCGAAGAGCTGGTGCGGGAAGTTCCGATGCGCACCGGCATAAAGCACATCGTCCACCGGGTGCGCGAGCGGGACGTCCCAGCCATGGGTCGGCCGGGCGCCTGAAATCACGGGATAGAGCCGCGTCAGCTCGTACATCAGCTGACCGGTGCGCTGCACCAGCGTCTGCTCGCGGAGACGGTCGGCCGGCCGCTTCTGATCCGCGCCAATGAACAGCACGCGATGATCGGCGGTGAACCACAGTTGATGCGCGGGCGAGTCGGTATCGGCAATCAGCGCGGCCTGCTGGCCGAGCTCGGCGCGCACGGCCGCCGGCAGCGGTTCGGTCAGCACCGCATAGCGATCCTCGTGCTTCAGGTGACGCTTGAGCGGCTTGAACAGGCTGGTGGGTTCACCGATGCAGATGATCAGGTTCTCGGTGGTGATGGCGCCGCCGTCGAGGAACGCGGTGGCGTTCTTGCGATTGAACGTGATCTTCGTGATGCGCGAGCGCTCGTAGACTTTCACGCCCTTCCGGGTCGCGGCCCTCAGAAAGCCCAGCGTCAACTGATAGGGATCGACAAATCCCCCGTCCGGCACCTTCAATCCACCGGCCGAGGCGAGCGCCGTTTGCCGCAGCACAGAGGCCTGCGGCAGCCACGACCCCGCCAGGCCCGCCTCTTTGCGGCTGGCAAGCTCGCGTTGCAGCAGCTTGTCGGCGCCGCCATCAGGCAGCACGCGCAGGGCATCGCGAAGCTCCAGCCGGGCCTTGATACCCAACCGCTTGACCGCCGCCGCCAGTTCCCGCGGCGCCCTGGCAGCCGCTGTGAAAACGGCCCGCGCCGCACGCTTGCCCACCCGCGCTTCGAGGTCGCGGTACGAACCGCAGGCCTCGCTGGAGATCAGGCCGGTGGCGCGGCCACTGCCACCCTGGCCAATACGGCCGGCCTCCAGCAGGATCACCTTCATTCCGGCGGCGGCGCAGGCCTGCGCCGCCATGGCGCCGGCCATGCCGCCGCCGACGACCACTACCGGATGCGTGATGACGCCGCGAAACGCGGGAAACTCCGGGCGATTCTTGACCGGAACAGCATCCAGCCAGGGGGAGATGCCGTAGCGAGTCTTAGGCACGAACCGAATATTAACGTGCCTAAGGGGCCTAAGGGTGCCCAAGGTGCCTGGGGTGCGTGGGGCGGGTGCAAAGCGCCAAGGCGCCTGCGCAATTGTGCGCAGTGTTGCCCGAGCAGCGCGATCGCCACCCCAGGCACCCTAGGCACCCTTAGGCACCCTCGTCTCCCTGGCAATCAACCTGGCTTTCCGCTCCGCCCCCCAGCGATAACCGCCCGGGCCGCCGGCGGCGGGCACCACCCGATGGCAAGGCACGACGAGGCAGACGGGATTGGTCGCGCAGGCTCGCGCCACCGCTCTCGCCGCCCTGGGCTGGCCGATGGCTTTGGCTACTTCTGCGTAAGCGCGCGTTTCGCCGTACGGAATCCGTTGCAGGGCGCGCCAGACTTTCCATTGGAACGCGGTGGCCTGCACGTCGATCGGGAGATCGATCGAGGGGCTCGCGCCGCGCAGATGCTGGATGATGGTTTTCACCCACTCCGTCCGGCTCTCCTGGTTGGGATTGATCTGAGCCGCTGGATACTCGCGGCGCAGGTCGCGCACCAGCGCCGTGTCGGAGTCGCCCAGCTTCACCGCGCACACGCCATTAGCCGTGGCCGCCACGAGTAGCCGGCCCAGCGGGCTCGACACCGTCGAGTAGCCAATCACCATGCCGGCCCCGCCCCGGCGATAGCGCGAGAGCGACACGCCCTTGCCGGCCGGGGCCGCTTCGTAAACCCGGCTTGGCGAACCGTAGCCCGCCTCGTAAATGGCGGTCGTCACGTCCCGGCCATCGCGCAGGCTGGTCCGCAGCTTGCCAGCCCGCACCGCGGCCTGGAACTCGCGCGGTGACACGCCGACGATGGCCTTGAAGCGGCGTTGGAGGTGATGAGGACTCATGGCGGCCACCCGCGCGAGCTGCGCCAGGGTCACCGGCTGATCGGCGTGGCTCGCCAGGTAGACCGAAACGCGGCGCACGGCTTCGACTCCTGGCTGCGCCAGCCCGACCGTGTCCGGCCGGCAGCGCTTGCAGGCGCGAAAGCCGTGCTGGCGGGCATCGGCGGTGGACTCGAAGAACCGCACCCGGTCGGCGCGGGGCCGCCGGCTTGGGCAGCTTGGCCGGCAATAGATGCCGGTCGAGGTCACGCCGTAGACGAAGCTGCCGTCGGCCGCGGTGTCACGGGCGGCGAGCGGTTTCCAGCGGGGGTCGAGCGCGCTCGCCATGCCTGGGACGTCCGCGGGCGCGGCCACCGGCCGCTTCGGCGAAATGCTTGCGGGGCGTGCCACAGGTTCATGCTGCATCATGCAGCGAAGTTACGCCAGTGCGCGGCGCCCTGCGATCCGCCTCTTGCGATCAAAGTAATATCGCCTCGTGCGACGGGTACTCCGTTTCCTCATCGTTTCCCTCGCCATCCTGGTGCTCGCGGTGATTGGCGGCGGTCTCTACGCCCGTTCAGAGATGCGGGCGAGCCTGCCGCTGCTGAACGGCGAGGCCGCCATCGCCGGCCTGCAGGCGCCGGTCCGCGTCGACCGTGACGCACTCGGGGTGCCGACGCTGGTCGGCGAGTCGCGTGAGGATGTCGCGCATGCGCTGGGATTTGTCCACGCGCAGGAGCGCTTCTTCCAGATGGACCTGCAGCGCCGGCAACCAGCCGGCGAGCTGGCGGCGCTGGTCGGGCCGCGCGCCCTCGCCATCGATGAAGAGTCGCGCATTCATCGCTTGCGCGACGTCGCCCGGCGCGCCGTGGCGCAAACCGAGCCGGCGTATCTGGGCGTGCTCGAGGCCTACGCCGAGGGCGTCAACGCCGGACTGAGATCGCTCGGCGCCGTGCCGCCGGAGTACCTGGTGCTGCGCGCCACTCCCGCGCCGTGGACGCCCGAAGACACCATCCTGACCGTGTTGGCGATGTTCAACACGCTTCAGGGCCGCCAGGTGCTGTTCGAGCGGACGATGGGCGCGATGCGGGACGCGCTGCCGGAGCCGATGTTCCGCTTCCTCTCGGCCAACGGCTCGGAGTGGGATACGCCCGTCGTTGGCGGACCCCAGGCGCGGCCGCCGGTACCGGGTCCCGAGGTATTCGACCCACGGAGAGTCAAGGCCACAGAGACTCAGAGACTCAGAGCCATTTCACTAAATGCGGATCACACAGAAGGAAAAATTTGCCTTCTTTGTGCATCCGTTATTGCATGGCAACCACCCTCTCCCGAGGTCGACCCGATCATCGGCAGCAACAACTGGGCGGTGGACGGTGCGCACACCGCATCGGGGGTGGCGCTGGTGGCCAACGACATGCACCTGTCGATTGGCGTGCCCATCATCTGGTATCGCGCCTCGTTGTCGTTTCCCTCGCTCCGCGGCCGGCCGCAGAAGATCACCGGCCTGACGCTGCCGGGGCTGCCCAGCATGGTCGTGGGCAGCAACGGCCATGTCGCGTGGGGCTTCACCAATACCGGCGGCGACTGGAGCGACCTGGTCCGCATTGATCCGGATCCGAGGGACCCGGCCAGGTATCTGACACCGGACGGGGTGAAGACCTTTGACGTCTTCGACGAGACGATTGCGGTCAAGGGCGGCGAGCCGAAAACGGTGGCCGTGCGCTGGACCGTGTGGGGCCCCATCGTCTGGAAGGATGCGCGCGGCCGCGAGTACGCGCAGCGCTGGGTCGCGCACGACGCGGCGCTGCTGGCGTCCGACATCAACCGGCCGGAACGCGCGCGCACGGTTGACGAGCTGCTGGCCGCCATTGCCGGACTCGGCATGCCCAACCAGAACGTGACCATGGGCGACGACACCGGCCGCATTGCCTGGACGGTGGGTGGCGCCATTCCGAAGCGCGTTGGTCACGACGGCCTGACGCCCGAATCGTGGGCCGACGGCTCACGCGGTTGGGACGGCTATCTCTCGCCCACCGATTTTCCGCGCATTGTCGACCCGCCGGGAGGCCGCATCTGGACCGCCAATGCGCCGGTCGTCGATGGCCCGCTGCTGGCGACGCTGGGCGAAGGCGGTTATGCCGACGGCATTCGCGCGCGGCTGATTCGCGACCGCCTGCTGGCAATCGACAAGGCGACACCGCTGGACATGCTGGCCATCCAGCTCGAAGACAAATCGCTTTATCTCGATCGCTGGCGGGCCCTGCTGCTCACCACGCTGGCGGGCGAAGTGAGCGGTCCACGCGCGGAGTTCAGGCAACTGATCGAGAGCACCTGGACGGGCCGCGCGTCGCCCGGCTCGGTGGGCTACCGTCTCGTGCGGCAGTTCCGCACCGTCTTCGTTCGCGACGTGATGACCACGCTGACCGCGCCCGCCGCGGCCGTGGATCCGGCGTTCGACTACTCGCGTTCGCTGCGCGGCGAGGGACCGGTCTGGCAACTGATCGCCGAGCGGCCGTCGCACCTGCTGAATCCGCAGTACCCGTCGTGGGACGCCTGGATGCTGGCCGCGGTCGATCGCGCCATCGCCGATCTCACGGCCAACGGCGGGCGGCTGGCCGACCGCACCTGGGGCGATGCCAACCGCGGACAGTTCCTGCATCCGCTGGCGGCCGGCATTCCATTCTTCGGGCGCTACCTGAACATGCCGGTCGATCCGCTGCCGGGCGACGTTTACACGCCGCGCGCCCAGGCGCCGCGGACCGGGCCGTCGCAACGCATGGTGGTATCGCCGGGCCGCGAGCACGAGGGCATCCTGCACATCCCCACGGGCCAGAGCGGACATCCGCTGTCGCCACACTACGCCGATCAGTATCGCGCGTGGCTCAACGGCGAGGCGACGCCGTTTCTGCCAGGCCCGGCGGTGGCAACCTTGATCCTCACGCCTGCGAGGTGACGATGGGTGACCTGAATCGGCGCGACTTCCTGAAGTTGAGCGGAGCCACGGCGGCCGCGAGTGCCGTCTCGTTCCAGGCCGAACATCCAGCCGCCGCGGATGGCGCCGCGGCCGGCAGTGGTGAACAGCCGCGCGAGGGACTGCTCGCGGCGGCGCCCATCGAGCTGGTCCGCATTGGCATGGTCGGCATCGGCCTGCAGGGTGGCAGCCACCTCGAGAACTTCCTGAAGATTCCCGGTTGCCGAATTACCGCCGTGTGCGATGTGCGCGACGAGCGAACCACCTGGGCGAGCCAGCAGATCACCGCCGCCGGCCATCCGGCGCCGGCCGTCTACGCCAGGGGTCCGCGCGACTTCGAGCGCTTGTGCGAAACGGAGGAGCTCGACCTGGTGTTCACGGCGACGCCGTGGGAGTGGCACGTGCCGGTGATGCTGGCCGCGATGAAGGCCGGCAAGCACGCCGCCACCGAGGTGCCGGCGGCGATGACGGTGGACGACTGCTGGGCGCTGGTCGAATCGGCCGAGAAGCACCGTCGTCACGCCGTGATGATGGAGAACTGCAACTACGACCGGCCGGAGATGATGGTGCTCAACATGGTCCAGCAGGGCGTGCTGGGCGAGGTGCTGCACGCCGAGGGCGGCTACCTGCACGATCTGCGTGGGATCAAGTTCGAGAAGAAGGACGAGGGCCTGTGGCGCCGCGCGTGGTCGCGCAAGCTCGATGGCAACCTTTACCCCACGCACGGGCTGGGGCCGGTCGCCAACTGTCTCGACATCAACCGCGGCGATCGCTTCGACTACATGGTGTCGATGAGCGGGCCGTCGCGCGGCTTGCAGGACTGGGCGCGCGAGCATTTCCCCGAGGGCGCCCCCGAGCGCAGCGAGCGCTTCGTGCAGGGCGACGTCAACACCAGCCTGATCAAGACCGCGCGCGGCAAGACCATCATGGTGCAGCACTGCGTCAACCTGCCGCGGCCGTATTCGCGCATTCACGCGGTGCAGGGCACCAAGGGCATGTTCCAGGGTTATCCGAACCGCGTTTACATCGAGGGACGTGGCAAGCCGCATCAGTGGATCGAAGCGGCGGCCCTGCGGGCCGAGTTCGACCATCCGCTGTGGACCGCGGTGGAACAGCGCGCGGCCGGCGCGGGCCACGGCGGCATGGACTTCATCGAAGACCATCGCCTCATCCACTGCCTGCGCAGTGGCCTGCCGACCGACATGAACGTCTACGACGCCGCGGCGCTGAGCGCCGTGGTGGGCCTGAGCGTGGATTCGACCGCGAAGAAGAGCCGGGCCGTCGACTTCCCCGACTTCACGCGCGGACGGTGGCGCACCAATCCGCGGCTGGTCATAGACGAGAAGTGAGAAGTCTTCACTTTTCGCCTGTGACTTTTCACTTCATCTGGAAGACGAAGTTCACCATCGGGAACACATAGATGTCATCGGCGCCGATGGGCGACACCAGGCCGATGTCGGCCGAGAGGCGTTCGCCCATGAGGCGGAAGCCGCCGCTTGCCAGGCCCGCGCCGCTGAACCAGTAGTTCTCGGTGACGAACTTCAGCCGCTTCGAGAGCCGCTTCTCGGCGCCCAGCATCACCACCGGCGCGCCGGCGCGTGACTTGTCTTCGCTGGCGTAGGCGTAGCCGGCGCCAATGGTCGCCGCCGCATCAGGTGTGCCCCGGGTGACGACCGCATACGCAATCCCGGCGTTGAAGTCGCCCATGTTGACAAAATGCAGGACACCTATCGACGCTTCGGTCGAGCGGGCGTTCCACACCTGGACCTTCGGCGTCACCCAGAACGGCTGTCCGCTGCCGGTACCGAACACCAACGGCGTGCCGCCGCCGATCGAGATGCGGTCGGTGATGCCGTATTGCACGAATGGCAACAGGACCTCGTAGACGCCGAAGTACGCCTGGCCTTGCTCGAGCGATCGGCCGGTTGGCGCAAAGAACAGCCGCGTGGGATTGGGATCCACCGGCCAGGCCTCCGCCGGTACCCCACTCGTTATCGGCGTCGCCGCCTGCTGCTCTTCCACAGCTGCCAGCGCCTCGGCCGCCACCACCAGGAACGACGCGATCATCAGAGCCATCATGACCAACCTCCACCGTCATGGTGACGGCCGGCGGCCAGGGAGTCCTGAGGGAGGAATGAGTTGGGTGTGAGAAAGTCTGAGTCAGGAGGCGCGGGCGGCCAGCTTGGCGAGAATTCCCGCCCTTCCCGGCACGTAGCGCACCGCCGCCAGCATGGGGTCGACGGGAATGATCCAGCCGGCCGGGCCGACCGGCGCCAGCGTGAGCATGCGGTCGAGAATGTCCACGGCTTCGCCGATGCGACCCTGAACGCACCGCTGGCCGGCCGCTACCAGGGCGGCCTCGGTGTGGCGGCCGCTGCGTTCCAGTTCGTCCTGCGCCTTGCTGACCGGGGCGAACACGGCGTCGGACGCGCGCAGTTCCTTTGACAGCAGGCGCGCGGCGATCAGCCCCAGCGTCGCGCGGGCATGGCGGGGCGTTTCGGCCAGGGCCTGCGAAAAATGCGCCGCCGCGTTGGCCGCATCGCTGCGCGCCAGCAGGACGAAGCCGGCGGCCACTCGCGCATTGGCGATGAACTCGCGGCCGTAGACATGACCGTCGGTGCCGGCGGCAATTTCCTCCTGGAAACACTGCAACCCTTCGTCGCGCTCACCCCGCGCCGACATTACCAGTCCGCGCAACCAGTGCAGGCCGGCGGTAGGGATGGGCGTACCCGTACCGGCGCTCTCGCGCTGGATCTCGGCGCCGCGGGTCGCCTCCTGTTCGGCGCGCGCCAGCGCGCCGCGCGCCACGAACACCATGGCCGACAGCATGCGAGCCGGCGCGAACGCGGGCATGAGCTCGATGATGCGATCGGCGGCGCGCAGCCGCTCTTCACCCCAGGTCACGTAGCCCAGCCGGAAATGATGGCGCCAGTTGCCCGGTTCGAGGGCCGTGGCGCGGCGGGCCGCGGCTTGCCCTTCCGGTACCTGGCCGGCCGCCGCCAGCAGGTAACCAAGCACGGCCCATCCCTCACCGAGACGGGCGTCGGCCGCGCACGCCCGGCGCGCCGCCGTGATCGCGCGATCGAGCATTTCGCGATCGGGCGTGTTGCTGAAGCGCGTGGTCTCGAACCGCAGCAGATAGGCATTGGCCAGTCCGGCATACGCCGGCGCATACGACGGCAAGTTCACGACTGCCCGCTCGAACGCGGCGATAGCCTGTTCCAGCCGTGACAAATCGAGCGACTCGAGCGCCAACCGCCCCTGTTCCCACGCTTCGAAGGGATCCTCGTAGGGTGCCTGGGGTGCCTCAGGGGCCTGGGGTGCGGCGGGGCCACCGACGAACCGATAGCCGCGGCGCGCCAGCGTCTGCACGTACTTCGGCGCCGACGCCGAGTCACCAAGCGCCTTGCGAATGTCGGCGATCGCCCGCGTCAGCGTGTTGTCGCTGATGTTGACGCCCGGCCAGAACCGCTCGAGCAGTTCGTCCTTGGTGACGATGACGCCGTTGTGAGTGGCGAAGTGACCGAGGATCTCGACCAGGCGAGGAGACAGGTCGATTGGTTGTCCGTCGCGGGCCAGCGTCCACGTTCGCGGATCGATCTGGAACGGGCCGAACCGAATCACGTCGGGGATTCTGTCACGGATGTTGGCCACAGAGGACACAGAGGACTCAGAGCAATCTATCTAAGAGCAATCCTGCGTGGAATTCGTTCGCTGGGTATTGAAAGAAATGACTCTGCGTCCTCTGTGTCCTCTGTGGCCAACTTTGATCAGCACAGGACATCGCGGGCGGCCAGGGCTTTGGCGGCGGCCTCGTCAACGGTGTCTGCCAGCGCCGTGATGTGGCCCATCTTGCGTCCTACCCGGGGATCACCCTTGCCGTACAGGTGCAGCTTCACGTCAGGCCTCGCCAGCGCCGCCGCCCAATCCGGCTCGCCGTCAACCCACAGGTCGCCCAGCAGGTTGACCATCGCCGCCGGCTTCACCTGCGCGGTATCACCCAGCGACAGCCCGCACACCGCGCGCACCTGCTGCTCGAACTGAGAGGTGACGCAGGCGTCGATCGTCAGGTGCCCCGAGTTGTGCGGGCGCGGCGCAATCTCGTTGACCAGCAGGCCGCCGTCGCGGGTGACGAAAAACTCCACGCACAGCACCCCGACGTAGCCCAGGTCGTCCAGCACGCGATGCGTCAGATGCACCGCCTCGTCCGCGATCCCTCGTGGCACGCGCGCCGGGCTGATCGACAGGTCGAGAATGTGATTGTGGTGGATGTTCTCGATGGCGCCGTAGTGCGCAAACCCGCCGTCCAGGCCGCGGGCCGCGACCACCGAGATCTCGTGCGTGAAATCGACGACGCTTTCGATGATGGCTTCCTGGTGGCCGATGAGTCCCCACACGCGTTCGCCGTCTTCAATGCGATCGATGCGGTGCTGGCCCTTGCCGTCGTAGCCAAAGGCGGCGGTCTTGACGATGGCGGGCAGGCGGACGAGGCCGAGGCCCACCGCCAGTTCGTCGAGTGACTGGGCCTTGGCAAACGGCGTCACCGGATACCCGCGATCGGCCAGGAACGCCTTCTCGCGCGCGCGCTGCTGCGTGATGTGCAGCGCCGCGCCGCTCGGCCGCACCTCGACCAGCGCCGCCGCCGCGTCGGCGGCATCGGTCGAGACGTTCTCGAACTCGAAGGTCATCACGTCGACGCCGCGGGCAAAGGTGCGAATCGCCTCGAGGTCGTCGTACTCGGCGCTGACTTCGAGGTCGGCAACCTGGCCGGTCGGCGTGTCGACGCCCGGCGACAGCGTGTGCACGCGGTAACCCATGCGCCGGGCCGCGAGTGCGAGCATGCGCCCCAGCTGCCCGCTGCCAAGCACACCGATGGTGGCGCCGGGCAGCACGATGCGGTTCACGGAAGCGTATCCTGGCGGACCTTCGCCGTCTGCTCCGCGCGGAAGGTGCGCAAACGCTCGCGCAGGTCGGGCCGGGTGAGCGCGAGCACGCCCACGGCCAGCAGGCCGGCGTTGATCGCGCCGGGCTTGCCGATGGCCAGCGTGCCGACCGGGATGCCGCCGGGCATCTGCACGATCGACAGCAGCGAATCCAGCCCCTGCAACGCGGCGCTGTTGACGGGCACGCCGAAGACCGGCAGCACGGTGTGCGAGGCCACCATGCCGGGCAGGTGCGCCGCGCCGCCGGCGCCGGCAATGATCACCTGCACGCCACGCGCTTCGGCGCCTTGCGCGAATTCGGCCATCCACACCGGAGTGCGATGCGCCGAGACGACTTCTTTTTCGTAGGCGACGCCGAAGCGATCGAGGATCGCGGCCGCGTGGGACATGGTGTCCCAGTCGGAGGTCGAGCCCATGATGACGGCTACAAGTGGTTTGTCGGTCACGATGGAAACGAAAAGTATATCGTAGTGACCCAATGGAGTGGCTGAACTACCACCACCTGCTCTACTTCTGGACCGTCGCGCGCCAGGGCACCATCGCGCGCGCCAGCGAGGAGCTGCGCCTGGCGCAGCCGACCATCAGCGGCCAGATCCGGGCGCTCGAACACCAGCTGGGCGAGAAGCTCTTCCAGCGCGCCGGCCGCAATCTCGTGCTCACCGAAATCGGCCACGTCGTCTATCGCTACGCCGACGACATTTTCTCGATCGGCCGCGAGTTGATGGACACGCTGAAGGACCGGCCGACCGGCCGGCCGGTGCGCTTCCAGGTCGGCGTCGCGGACGAGGTCACCAAGATCATCGCCTACCGGCTGCTGGAGCCGGCCCTGCGCCTGACGCCGGCCGTTCAGATCGTCTGCCGCGACGGCGCGCCCGAGCGTCTGCTGACGGAGCTGGCTACCCACGCGCTCGACCTGGTGATTGCCGACACGCCGATCTCGCCGGCGATCAAGGTCAAGGCGTTCAGCCACCCGCTGGGCGAAACCACGGTCACGGTGTTTGGCACCGCCCGGCTGGCGGCCGCGCGCCGCAAGAACTTCCCGCAATCGCTCGATGCCGCGCCGTTCCTGCTGCCAACCGACGGCAAGACTCTGCGGCGCACCCTCGACCACTGGTTCGATCAGCAGGGCATCCGCCCGCGCATCGTCGCCGAAGTGGACGACAGCGCGCTGCTGACCACATTCGGCCAGGCCGGCGCGGGGTTGTTCGTCGCGCCGACGGTGATCGAAAAGGAAGTAATGCGGCAGTACGGAGTGGTGCCGGTCGGCCGGCTCGACGCCGTGCGCGAGCGCTATTTCGCCATCTCGGTGGAACGCCGGCTGAAGCATCCGGCGGTGGTCGCGATTTCCGAAGCCGCGAACGAGATGCTGGCGCGGCGGCGAAGAACCTAGGGCGGCAATTTTCGGCGGCCCGCTAGGCGACGGCCGATGTTCGTTCGACCGGCACTCGCTCGAGGGCCCTGCTCGTCGATGAAGCCGGTGGGAGGCGTGCTGTTGTCGCCGACGTAGACCAGGCCCGACTGCGGTGCACATTGTTCGGCCGAATACCGCTCGCTGGCCTGGGCGGCGCTCGCGGCCAGGACCATGACCGTCAGGCTTGCCGCTATAAGACGACGAGGACGCACGATGGCCCGGCCGATACAACTTTCGCGCCATCCGCCGGGCTGGACTTCCGGAATTGCGATAGCTGGGACCAGGATAGGGGTGTGCGCACAGCCCCCGCACACCGTGCGCTAGACTGGGCGCATGTGCGGCAAACCTTTAGCCCTGGCCCTGGCGGCCTTGATCGTGGCGGGAACTTCGGACCTCGGCGTCACAGCCGGCCTGCGGGCGCAAGCGCCCTCGTTGATCGTGCCGTACTCGCAGTTCACTCTGCCAAACGGCCTGAACGTCATCCTCCATCGCGACACCAGCGTGCCCGTGGTCGCCGTCAACCTGTGGTACCACGTCGGCTCCGCCAACGAGCGCGCCGGGCGCACCGGGTTTGCCCACCTGTTCGAACACGTCATGTTCGAGGGCTCGATGCACGTGCCGGAAGGCTCGTTCGACACGTGGCTCGAGGCGGCGGGCGCGAACAACAACGGTTCGACCAATACCGATCGCACCAACTACTACATCGACCTGCCGGCCAACGCCCTCGAGCTGGCGCTGTTTCTCGAATCGGACCGCATGGGGTTCCTGCTCGACGACAAGGCGCCGGGCAAGGTCGACGGCCAGCGCGACGTCGTGAAGAACGAGAAGCGGCAGGGCGTGGACAACCAGCCCTATGGCCAGGCGTTCATCGAGCTGTCGGCGCTGCTCTATCCGCCCGGCCATCCCTATAGCTGGCCGGTGATCGGCTCGATGGAAGACCTGAGCGCCGCCAGCTTCGAGGACGTGGCGCGGTTCTTCCGCACTTACTACGTGCCGAACAACGCCAGCCTCGTGATCGCCGGCGACATCGACCTGGCGCAGACGCGCAAGCTGGTGGAGAAGTGGTTTGACGACGTGCCGCGCGGCAAGCCGGTGCCGGCGCTGGCGCCGCCGAGCGCGGTGCTGGACGGCGTGAAGCGCAAGACCATCACCGATCGCGTGCAACTGCCGCGGCTCTATCTGGCATGGCACACGCCGGGCCTGCTCAAGCCCGGCGACGCCACCATGGACATCATCGCCAACCTGCTGAGCAGCGGCAAGAACTCGCGGCTCTATCGCCGCCTGGTCTACGACCTGCAGATCGCCCAGGACGTGACCGCGTTCCAGCAGTCGCAGGCGCTCGGCAGCAACTTCGTGATCATCGCCACCGCCCGCCCCGGCCAGGAGCTCGGCAGGATCCAGGCGGTGATCGACGAGGAGCTCGATCGCCTGCGCCAGGAGGCGCCGGCCGCGCGCGAGTTGACGCGCGCCCTGAACCAGACCGAAGCGTCGTTCTATCGCAACATGGAGCGCGTCGGCGGCTTCGGCGGCAAGGCCGACCAGCTGAACGCGTATTACAAGGCCGCCGGCACGCCCGACTATTTCGCCAAGGACCTGGCGCGCTATCGCGCGGTGACCGCCCCGGAAGTGCAGGCGGCGGTCGAACGCTACCTGCCGAAGGATCGGCGTGTCGAACTCAGCGTCATTCCGGGAGAGAAGAAATGAACAAGACGCTGCAGATGTGGCGTCCGGCTTTAGCCGGACTGACCCTGTTCGCGCTGGTCGCGTCGGTCACGCTGTCGGGCCAGCAGCCAGGTCGCAAGCAGCCGCCGCCGATCGGTCCGGCGCCATCGCTGAAGCTGCCGGCGATCCAGAAGCACAAGCTGTCGAACGGTCTTGCGGTGTGGATCGTCGAGCACCACGAAGTGCCGCTGGCGCAGATCAACCTGATCGTCCGCTCGGGCAGCGCCGCCGATCCAATCGGCAAGTACGGCGTCGGCAGCATGACCGCCGCCATGCTGGACGAGGGCGCGGGCACGCGCGAGGCGCTCGACCTGGCCGATGCCATCGAGTTCCTCGGCGCCAACCTGTCGACGTCGAGCTCGTTCGATGCGTCGGCGGTGCGCCTGTCGGTGCCGGTATCGAAGCTGCCGGAGGCGCTGCCGCTGATGGCCGACGTGGCGCTTCGGCCGGCGTTCCCGGCCGCCGAACTGGATCGCCTCCGCAAGCAACGCCTCACCGGCCTGCTTCAGGCCCGCGACAACGTCGCCGCGCTCGTCCAGCTCGCCTTCCCGCGCATCGTTTTCGGGCCGACCCATCGCTATGGCACGTCGGCCAACGGCCTGCCGGCCACGCTGGAATCACTGACGGTCGACGACCTGAAGGCGTTCTACCGCGCCCACTTCCGTCCCGACAACGCCACGCTGCTCGTGGTGGGCGACCTGACGCCGGCCGCGGCGCTGCCCATGCTCGAGAAGGCGTTTGGGGCGTGGAAGGCGGAAGGCATGCCGGCCCTGATTGCCGAGGTGCCCAACGCACCGCAGCTCGGCAAGCGCGAGGTGTATCTCGTCGACAAGCCCGAGGCGGCGCAGTCTCAGATTCGCATTGGCTGGGTCGGCGTGCCGCGATCGACGCCCGATTACGCGGTGCTCGAAGTGCTGAACACCGTGCTTGGCGGCTCGTTCACGTCGCGCCTGAACCAGAACCTGCGCGAGAAGAACGGCTACACCTACGGCGCCAGCTCGGGCTTCGACATGCGGCTGTCGGCCGGCCCGTTCCTGGCCGCCGCCGGCGTGCAGACCGACAAGACCGCCGACGCCCTGTGCGAGTTCTTCAACGAGCTGAACGGCATGCTCACGCCGGTGCCCGCGGAGGAACTGAACAAGGCGAAGAATTACGTGGCGCTGGGCTTCCCCGGTGAGTTCGAAACCACCGGCGACATGGCGCGCAAGCTCGAGGAACTGGTCATCTACAACCTGCCCGAGTCGACGTTCAGCAACTTCGTGCCGGCAGTGACCGCAGTGACCGCCGCCGACCTGCAGCGCGCCGCCGCCCGCTTCATCCAACCCGAGAAGATGGCGGTGGTGGTGGTTGGTGACCTGAAAGTGATCGAGGGGCCGATTCGCGCGCTCAATCTCGGCCCGGTCACCCACGTGACGATTGACAACCTCTTCCGATAGTGACGGGGCGGCACCACCTGACGGGGCGGCGCCACCTGACGGGGCCGCACCTCTTGACGGGGCATCGCACCGCCTGACGGGGACGATCGCTTGAGCCGTGTGGCGGTCATCGGCGGCGGCGCGGCGGGACTGGTGGCGGCGGCGTTTGCCGCGGCCGGCGGCGCCGATGTCCTGTTGATCGAACGCACGGCCGACGGCGGGCGCAAGATCCTGATTAGCGGCGGCGGCCGCTGCAACGTGCTGCCCTCGGCGCTGACGCCCGAAAAGTTCGTCACCGATTCTCCCGCGCACTTGCTGCGGGGCATGCTGCGGTCGTGGCCACTGCGCGAGCAGCGGGCATTCTTCGAGCATGACCTCGGCATCCCGCTTGCCCTCGAGCAAGAGTCGGGCAAGCTGTTTCCTCGGTCCAATCGCGCCAGGGACGTTCGCGACGGCCTGGTCGCCTTTGCGCGCGGGCGCGGCGCACGCATGCAGTTCAGTACCAGCGTCACCGCGATTCAGCCGGTGACAGGTGGAGGCAACTCTTTAGGGTTGCCTGGAGGCTTTGCCCTTCAGACTTCGAGCGGCTCGATCCACGCCTGTCGCGTAATTGTCGCCACCGGCGGGCTGTCGGTGCCCACGACCGGCAGCGACGGCACCGGGCTGCGCATCGCCGCCGGCCTGGGTCACCGGCTGATCGACACTTATCCGGCACTGACGCCGCTGCTTGGCGCTGGCCATGAGTCGCTGGCGGGCGTGTCGCTGAACGTGCGCCTTCGCAGCAAGTCTGGGACACGCACCATTGAAACGCACGGTGGCTTCCTGTTCACGCATCGCGGCTACAGCGGCCCCAGCGTGCTCGACATCTCGCATGTCGTAACGCGTGCCGATGTGGCGTCCGCCTTCAGGCGGACCATCAAGGCGCAGTGGTCGGCCTTGGATGCCGCGGCATGGGAACGCGAGTTCGCGGCACCATCGGCCCTGGTCAGCACCGTGGTGGCGAAGCACGTGCCGGCGCGGCTCGCCGAACAGCTGCAGATCGAGGCCGGCGTGCCGATGGACAGGCGAACCAGCGCGTTGCGACGAACCGAGCGGCTGGCGCTGATCGAACGCCTGACGTCGTACGAGCTGCCCATTACCGGCGACGAAGGCTACAAGAAGGCGGAGGTCACGGGCGGCGGGGTGGGCCTGGACGAGGTGGACCCGCGCACGCTTGAGAGCCGGCGCTGCCCCGGCCTGCACTTCTGCGGCGAGATTCTCGACGCGTTTGGCCCGATCGGCGGCCACAACTTCGCCTGGGCGTGGGCCACCGGCCGCGCGGCCGGGCTAGCCGCGGGAGCACCTTAGGCACCCCAGGCACGTTCCCCCTTATACTCGCCCGATGCGCACCATAGCTCTCGCGACGCTCATCCTTGGCTCCACCGCGCTGTTTGCGCAACCACCTGCCCAACCCGCGGGATCGTCGGGCTACCTGCTGCCGCCCAAGGCCATTGTCGACATTCTCGACGCGCCGCCGCCGCCGACGGTCGAGCTGAGTCCGTCTCGCGACGTGGTCGCGCTGCTCGATCGCGCGAGCATGCCGACCATCGCGCAACTCTCGCAGCCGATGCATCGGCTCGCGGGCGTTCGCATCAACCCCAGGACCAACGGCCCTCATCGCGCGCAACTGTCACGCGCGATCACGCTGAAGTCGATCGCCGACGGACGCGAGATGCGAGTGACGACGCCGCCCAATCCCATGCTGTCCTGGATCGGTTTTTCGCCCGACGGCAAGCGCTTTGCGTTCACGCAGCAGCGCGACAACGGCATCGAACTATGGATCGGTGATTCCGCCACCGGGCAAGCCCGGTCGGTGACCCCGGCGCAACTCAATGCCGCCCTTGGCGCGCCCTGCGAATGGGTCGGCGACGGCGGCTCGATGCTCTGCGAGTTCGTTTCGCCCGGACGCGGTGCCACGCCGGCAATGGGCGTGCCGACCGGTCCCAACATCCAGGAACATCGCGGCGGCATTGCGCCGGTCCGCACCTATCAGGATCTGCTGACCAGCGCGTACGACGAAGCGCTCTTCGACTACTACGCAGCCAGCCAGCTGGCCTTTGTGGACGCGGTAAGCGGCCAGCGCACCGCGGTCGGCACCCCGGCGGTCTTCGTCACGGCGGCGCCCTCGCCTGATGGCCAGTTCATCCTGGTTCAGCGCGCGAAGCGCCCTTACTCGTGGCTGGTGCCATACCGAAATTTTGCGGCCAGCATCGAGGTGTGGGATCGGCGCGGCGCGGCGGTGAAGCAGGTCGCGGACTTGCCGGTGGCCGACAACGTGCCGAACGGCGGCGTACTGCCGGGGCCGCGCAACTTCCAGTGGCAGCCGCTGGCGCCGGCGACGGTGGTCTGGGCGGAGGCGCTCGACAACGGCGACCCAAAGACCACGGTGCCGCATCGCGACAAGGTGATGGCGATGAGCGCGCCGTTCACGGCCCAGCCGTCTGAGCTCGCCCGCACCGAGTATCGTGTCGGCAACGTCTCGTGGACCGACGCTGGCGCGGTGCTGTTGACCGAGAACGATCGCGCACGGCGATGGACGCGCACCTGGGTGATCGACCAGCCTGGCGCCGCGCCGCGCAAACTGTGGGACCGCAGCCAGGAGGATTCGTACGCCAACCCGGGCACGCCGCAGCGGCACGATCGCGCCTCCGGTGTCTCGACCATCCAGCAGAACGCCAACTCGATTTTCCTGGCCGGCACCGGCGCCGCGCCGGAGGGCGCGCGGCCGTTCATCGACCGCCTCGACCTCACCACGCTCAAGAGCGAGCGGCTGTTCCAGACCACCGGGCGTTCGTACGAGACGGTGATCGGCGTCCTGTCGGACGATGGGTCGAAGATCCTCACGCGTCACGAGACGCGTAGCGAGCCGCCGAACGTCTACGTGCGGGATCTGAAGGCCGGCACCAGGGTGGCGCTGACGTCGTACGCGGATCCGGCGCCGCAGCTCCAAGGCATTCAGAAGCAGCTCGTCACCTACAAGCGCGACGACGGCGTCGAGCTGTCGGCGACCATCATCACGCCGCCGGGCTGGACCCCCGCTCAGGGGCCCCTGCCGACTTTGCTCTGGGCATATCCGCGCGAGTTCACGGATCCCGCCAACGCCGGCCAGGTGACCGGCTCCGCCGATCGTTATACGTCGATCAGCGGCGCGTCGCACCTGTTGTTCCTCACGCAGGGTTACGCGATCATCGACGACCCGACCATGCCAATCGTCGGGCCCGGCGAGACGGCGAATGACACCTACGTCCAGCAACTAGTGGCCAGCGCGCAGGCCGTGGTCGACCGCGCGGTCAGCCTCGGCGTCACCGACGCCAACCGCGTCGTCGTCGGCGGTCACAGCTACGGCGGTTTCATGACGGCTAACCTGCTGGCGCATTCCGACATCTTCCGCGCCGGCCTGGCCCGCAGCGGCGCCTACAACCGCACCCTGACGCCGTTCGGGTTCCAGAACGAGCAGCGCACTTTCTGGGAGGTGCCGCAGATTTACGCGGCGATGTCGCCCTTCAATCACGCGCACAAGATCAACGAGCCCATCCTGTTGATTCACGGCGAAGCGGACGACAACAGCGGCACGTTCCCGATTCAGTCGGAACGCCTCTACATGGCGCTCAAGGGCCACGGCGCGACGGTCCGCTACGTCACCCTGCCGCACGAAGCGCACGGCTACGCCGCCCGCGAATCGGTGTTGCACACAGTGGCGGAGATGCTGAACTGGGCCAACGAGTGGGGCAAGGCCGCCAAGCCCCGCACCTCGTCCATGCCTCGGCAGTAGGCCGGGCTAGCAGCAGGGTCTGACCCCGAGCAACGATTGCCGAGGGGTCTGACCCTTATAATCAGGTTCTCCCCCAAGGAGACGACAGACATGACACGGCTCATCCTCGCGGCGCTACTCGTCCTGGGCCTTGCGGCCCCCTCATTTGCCGACGTGACGGTCAGGTCCACCGCCTCCGGCAAGGGCATGGGCATGTCGGCAGGCGTGACGACCGTGACCTACATCAAGGGCAACAAGATGCGGACCGACACCGTGATGGGCGATACCACCCGCACGATGATCTTCGACGTCGACAACCAGCGCCTGTATTCGTTCGACTCGAAGAAGAAGGAGGCCGACGCGTGGGACATGCAGGCGTTCGGCGCCAACATCACCAAGGCCGTTGACACCGGCGGCATGACCTCGTCGATCAAGGCCAACGGCAAGAGCAAGCAGTTGCTGGGCAAGACCGCGACCGGCTACGACATGGAGGTGGTCGTGCCGGCCACGCTCGGCGGCGGCGGCATGAAGATGACCATCACCATGAGCGGGCCGATCTGGATCGTCAAGGGCGCGCCGGGGACGGCGGAGTACATCGGCTTCTACAAGGGTGCGGTCGAGAAGGGCTGGATCTTCAGCGACCCGCGCGGCGCCAAGGGCCAGCCCGGCCAGGCCAAGGCGATGGCCGAGATGTACAAGCAGCTGGCGGCGACCGGCGGCATTCCGTACGAGATGGAGACCAACATGAAGATGGGCGGCGACGGCCCGATGGCCAGCATGATGGCCAAGATGGGCAACATGTCGTCGACCAGCACCGTCACCGCGGTTGAAACCGGCGCGCTGGCCGCCGATCTGTTCGCGCCGCCGGCAGGCTACAAGATCAAGGAACAAAAGTAGGGCTTGTCCTCTTTCCTCTCGCAGCTGCGTAGTGACGCCACCAGCGTGATCGCCGTCGAGCTTCGCCCGCCCCGGGCGGAGCTCGAGTCGGCCGAAGGCATGGACGCGTGGATTGACACCTATCACGCCATCCGATCGCTGACCCGTCACGACGTGCCGGTGATGGTGACCGACAGCGCGGTCGGGGCGCAGGAGGAGAACAACCTGCGCCACCTGGTCAACAACCTCGGCGACACCGTCGGCCGCCACCAGATCATCCCGTTCCTCACGACCAAGCACTCGCTGGAGTTCTGCCTGGCGTACGCCGATCAGACGGCGCAGAGCGGCTTCCCGTCGCTCGTGGTGCTGGGCGGCGACAAGCACGTCGGCCGGCCGCGGTGCCTCGAGCACGCGTGGCAGTTGCGCCGGTTGATTCGCGAGCGGCACCCGGACCTGGAACTGGGCGGCTGGGCCAATCCCATCGCCAACACCGATGGGCAGGTGGACTTCCTGCTGGATCCGCACGTCAACGCGGATTTCTACCTGACGCAGATCGTGTCGCACCACCAGGCCGACCGCGTCGGGGCGTTTCTCGAAGCGGGCCGGCAACGCGGTTTGACGATGCCGGGCGTCTTCGGCGTGTTCTATTACCGCAGCGCCAACGTCAAGACCCTCGAGATGCTGAGCCAGTTCCTGCCCGTGCCGGTGGACGAGCTGAAGTCGGAGTTCGCCGCCGGCGCCACGCCGATAGACGTGTGCGCACGGACCATCCGGTCGCTGATCGACCTCGGCGCAAAGCACTTCTACGTCAGCAACCTGCCAGCGAAGAAGACGGCCGCCACGCTCACCGCCATTCTCGATAAGGCCGGCGTAACGGCCACCAGCCGTTAGAAGCGGCTGTCGGGAAGACACTTCCTGACGGGGTGAAGCGGCGAACCGAGACGGGGCGGCACCTCTTGACGGGACTGCCCGTCATGTCGCGTCACCCCGTCGAGAAGCACCACCCCGTCAAGTAGTGCCAGCCCCGTCAGGTTCATAAAGTGCCTCCCCGGAGCGGTTTATACTGTCGCCATGGGCAAATTCTACGATTCCGTTCCCGTGTCGGCCATCGTCCGCATCCGCGACATGATGTACACCGTCAAGGATCCGTTCCGGCTCGATCAGGGTGATGTCTCGTTCGATGCGCCCGAGACGTTCAAGGCCGCCGTTGCGCAGGCGATGAAGGATAACCGCACTCACTACCTCCCCACCGCCGGCATTCCGCCGCTGCGGAAGGCCGTGGCCGAGAAGATGCGGAAGAAGAACGGCATCCCGATCGGCTCGGACGAGGAAGTGCTGATCACCAACGGCGGCACGCACGGCCTTTATGCCGTGATGCACGCGTTGCTCGAGCCCGGCGACGAGATGATCGTGCCCGGTCCGGAGTGGCCGCCGACCATGGCGATTTGCCAGGCGGCGCAGGGCGTGCCGGTGCAGGTGCCGCTACGCGAACATCTGGGTTGGCGGTGGGACATCGACGAGGTCGAGAAGGCGATCACGCCGAAGACGCGCGTGCTCTACATGAACTCGCCCAACAACCCGACCGGCGGCATCCTGACCCGCGCCGACATCGAGCGGCTGGCCGCGATTGCCCGGGAACGCAACCTGTGGGTGATTTCGGACGAGGCCTACGAAGACCTGCTGTTCACCGGCGAGCACGTCAGCATTGCCTCGCTGCCGGGCATGTACGAGCGCACCATCCCGGTCTACACCATGAGCAAGTCGTACGCGATCACCGGCGTGCGGGTGGGCTACTTCGCCATCAAGGACAAGGCGCTGCTCGCCCGCGCCCTCAAGATCGTGCTCTACACCACCAGCAACGTGTCGTCGATCGCGCAGTACGGGGCGGTCGGCGCGCTCGAGGGTTCGCAGGACTGCATCTCCGGGTTCCGCGACGAGCTGAAGGCCCGCCGCGACCTGTTCTACCAGGGCCTGGCCGAGGCGGCGCCCGGCGTGTTCTCGGGCACCCCGCCCGATGGCGCCTTCTACGCCTTCGTCAAGATCAACGCCGACTGGGCGAAGGATGCCGGCATCACCGGCGATTCGCTGTCGTGGGCGATGGCCGAGCACCTGATCAAGCACGCGCGCATCGGTTGCGTGCCCGGAGTCGACTTCAGCGCCGATTGCGAAGGCTACATGCGCTTCTGCACCGGCCGCAGCCGCGAAGAGCTCACGGGGGCGCTGGCGTCGATGAAGGAAACCTTCGCGCGCGTGTCCGCCCGCTGAGGTAACCGTTGATGGCCTGGAAGGGACCTTCCAGGCCATAGACCATTCCCGACCAGCCTATCGCCCGCGCCGGCACCGAGACCGCAAGCAGGATCGACGCGACCCCCAACGCCACGCTCAAGGCATGCCCGCGCATGCCGCTGAGCGTGTCGTAGACCTCGGCCGGCGACAGCGCCAGCGCGTCGCGCTGGCGGTATGCATTCCAGTTCAGCAACAGGAAGATCAGGAACACCGACACCACGCCGGAGCTGTAGCACACCATCAGGAAGCGGTTGTCGTACTCGGTCAGGTAGCGGAAGCCGCTGTCGCCGATGCCGGTCACCAGCGGCACCAGGTTGTTCGCCACGACCTTCAGCGGGTAGACGAAAAACAGCACCACGAACAGCAGCACGCAATTGAGGACGATGGTCAGCCGGTCCTGCAGGCCGTAGGTGCGGAAGAACTGGTAGTGCAGGTACCAGATCCAGCAGATCAATGCGAACGTCAGCGCAAACGGCAGGAAGCCGCGCAGCGTCAGCTTGAGCGCTTCGAAGTCGGGCGGCACTTCGATCGACGCCACCAGGAGCGTGAGCGCGAAGCCGAAGACGGCGTCGCTGAACCCCTCGATGCGCGAGACGTCGCGCCCGCGAATCACTTGACGTGCCTCCCGCCATCGACGCGAATCGTTTCACCGGTGACGAAATCCGACTGCACCAGGAACGTCACCGCCTTGGCAATCTCGTCTTCGCCGCCCCAGCGGCCCAACGGTGTGTTCCGCACCACGGCGGCGCTCTCCTGCTCGCTCATGTCGGGCGGCGCCAGGATCGGGCCCGGGGCAATCGCGTTGACCAGGATCTGATCGGGCGCCAGTTCCAGCGCAAGCGCCTCGGTCAGCGCCTTCACCCCGGCCTTGGCCACGTAGTAGGGCAGGAATCCCGGATAGCGCGGCCGGCCGCTCGCCACCACCCAATCTGCGAAGTTGATGATGCGTCCGCCGCCGGCCCGCTTCATCACGCCGGCCGCCGCACGCGCGAACAGAAACGACGCGCGCAGGTCCACCGCCATCTGGCGATCCCAGTCGGCCGGCGTCAACTGCTCGAACGGCTTGGAGTCGTAGAGCGAGGCCATGTTGATCAGGATGTCGAGGCGGCCGAGCTGCGCAACCGTTGCCTCGACGGCACGGGCGCAGTCCTGCTCGCTCGATACATCAGCCTGCACCGGCAGCGACTTGCGGCCCAGGGCTCGCACCGCCGCTGCGGTTTCCTCGGCTTCCACTTTCGATCGGTTGTAGATCAGCGCGACATCGGCCCCACCCCTCGCCAGGGTGGTGGCGACGACCGCGCCAATGCGCTTGCCGCCGGTGATCAGTGCGACTTTTCCGCTGAGTTCCATGTCAGCCGCTAGCATACGCGTCCCGTAACGGCTTTCGGACCGCGTAATTGCCGTCCCCGTCACGCCAGCCGTAACCTCTTGTACCAGCAAGAGTTATTCCTTGGCTCACATCCTGCTTTACCGCCTGCGCGCCACGGCTTTTTCCTGGGCGACAAAAGGAGCGATTGAGATGCAACGTGTACTTACTCTGGCGATGGCGGGTGCCTTCGCGCTGCTGGTTTCCACCCAGGCGCAGGCCCAGACGATGAACTTCACGGCGGCGCTGTCGGGCGGCAACGAAGTGCCCGGCGTGAGCACGGGGTCGGCAGGAACGGCGACGATCTCGCTGAACCAGGCCACCGGCGTCGTGACCTACCGGATCGACGTCTACAACATGCCGGTCGGCACTACCGCGGCGCACTTCCACGTTGGCGCCCCTGGCGTCTCGGGGCCGGTGGTCGTCAACTTCACGGTGCTCACCGCGATCTCGAACGACTTTGCCATTTCAGGCACGGCATCGGCCACCGACCTCGTCCAACGCGCGCCCCAGGGCATCAACTCGTGGGATGACTTCCTGCAGGCGCTGCAGCTTGGCAACATCTACGTCAACGTGCACAGCACGGCCAATCCCGGCGGCGAGATCAGAGGGCAGGTTCTGCGGGTGCAGTAACACTTGCAGAACTCAGACGGGGCGGCACGACTTGGCGGGGTCGCACTGTTTGACGGGAGGCGTCGCTTGACGGGACTGTCCCGACCGGCGGCGGCGTCGCCCCGTCGAGGAGTGCCTCCCCGTCAGGACGTACCTCCCCGTCCGTGTCAGTTCGGCTTCCAGCCCCAGAAGCGGAGGATGGTGTAGACGGCTTTGAAGGCATCCTTCAAGCCGATCTTTTTTCCCTCTTCATAGGTCCGGCCGTTGTACGAGATGGGCACCTCGTAGATGCGCGCGCGCATCGCAGCCATCTTCTGGGTAATCTCCGGCTCGATGCCGAAGTCCTTCGACTGCAGGTCGAGCCGATCGGCGAACTTACGCGCCATCACCTTGTAACAGGTCTCCATGTCGGTGAGGTTCAGGTCACTGAACATATTGGAGAGCGTCGTCAGCAGGCGGTTGCCGACCGAGTGCCAGAAGTAGAGCACGCGATGGCCGCGCGCGTGGCCGAGAAACCTCGAGCCGTACACGACATCGGCCTGGCCGTCGAGGATCGGCCGAATCAGGACGGGATACTCGTTGGGGTCGTACTCCAGGTCGGCGTCCTGGATGATGATCATGTCGCCGGTCGACTCGCGGATGCCGCGCCACACCGCCGCGCCCTTGCCCTGGTTGTGCGGCTGGAACAGCACGCGCACGCCGTCCTTGCCGTCCAGTTCCTTGAGGATGTCCCGCGTCCCATCCTTCGAGCCATCGTCGACGATGACGAGCTCCTTGCCGACGGGGCCGAGATCGACGGCCAGCACGCGGGCGACGATGGTGCGGATGGTGGCCTGCTCGTTGTAGGCAGGCATGACGACGCTGAGTTTCATGAGCGGAGAAAAGTGTAGCTCATGAAACCAGACGGGAGGGCACTTCTTGTCGGGAGGGCACTGCTTGTCGGGAGGGCATTGCTCGTCGGGAGGGCATTGCTCGTCGGGAGGGCATTGCTCGTCGGGAGGGCATTGCTTGTCGGGAGGGCGTTGCGTGTCGGGAGGGCATGGCGTGTCGGGAAGGGAAATGCTTGTCGGGAGGCACTTCTCGTCAAGACTCAGGGTCCCGACAGCAAGTGCCCTCCCGACAAGAGGTGCCGTCCCGGCCAGGAGTGCGCTCCCGGCCGGTGCTCGCCAGATATCTAGGCGAGCACTTTGATCACGACGCGGCGGTTCTGCGCGCGGCCGTCGCGGGTGTTGTTCGGCGCCACCGGCTTCTCTTCGCCGTAGCTGATCACGTTGATCTTGTGCAGCGGCACCTGGTGCTTCTCATAGAGATAACGCTTCACGGCTTCGGCGCGCATCAGGCCCAACTGCTCGTTGAACTTCTTGTCGCCGGTGTTGTCGGTGTGGCCTTCAATTTCCACCCACACGGCCTTCTTGTCGGCCTTGAGGTTGTTGACCATGGCGTCGAGCGCCGCGGTGGCGTCTTCCGGCAGATCGGCCTTGCCGAGCCGGAACTTGCCCTGATCTTCGCTCAGCACGGTTTCGAAGATCAGCTTGCGGGTTTCGGCTTCGATGCCGGCGGCGCGGCGCTCGGCGGTCGTGCCCACTTCGGCGGCCTTGTTGGCCGCGTCGGCGGCGGCGGCGTTGGCCTTGGAAGCCGAGTCGGCGGCCGCGGCCGCCTTGCTGTCGACCTCGCCGATGCGGCCTTCGGCCGTGCGCACGCGCTCCTGCGTTTCTTCGAGCGACGTGCCCATGGTGGCCACCTTGTCGTTCACTTCACCGACCGAGGTGCGAACGAAGCCCTTGGTCGCACATGCCGGCGCGACGCCGAGGATAGTAATGACACCGACGACGAACAGGGAGTTACGCATAATCATCTCTCCTTAGAGTTACTACGAGTTCAACCTAGCGACTGCCTGGCCCGGCGACGTAGCCGCCACGGGTCCGCACAACAAAGTCCTTCTGCGGCGTCCGAATCTCGAGCGGATGCCATCCCGGCGCTGCGCCCGGCTCGAACGCGATTAGGTACAGGTGGCGCAGTTCGTCGATCACCGCGCGTGCCGCCTTGAAGGCCGAGGCCGAGGTGCTGCTGTAGTGCAGCGCCCCGCCGGTCCAGCGCGCGAGGTCTTCAATGGTGCCAATCGACGCGGGGGCCTGCCGCTGTGAGCCTGGGGTGGCGCGATCGGAGCCCGGATCGTCGATTGGCAATACCGTGGCGATGATGTAGACCGGCACGTCGATGGCCGCGGCCTTCGCCGAAACCTGCGCCGGCGACAACCGGCTTGCCGTGTCGATGCCGTCGGTCAACACCACCACCGCGCGGCGGGCCATCGGGCGGGTCGCCACCCGCTCGGCCGCCGCCGAAATGGCGTCATGTAACGAGGTGGCCCCGAATGGATCGACCTCCCCCAGCGCACCCTTGAGGGCACGCGTATCGACCGTAAACGGGGCCACCTCGCGTAGCCGGCTGTCAAACGCAAACAGCCCGGCTTCGTCGCGGCCTTCATCAAGGGATGACAACAGATGAAAGGCCGCAAATCTGGCGGCGTTGGCGCGATCGGCGACATCCATGCTGCCGCTCACGTCAAAGAGAATGGCCACGCTCAAGGGTGCCCGTTCCGAGCGGAATTCGTTGATCACGCGGCGTTCGCCGCGGTCGATCACCTCGAAGTCCTGCTTGGTCAGGTTCGTCACAAGTCGTCCTTTGCTGTCGCGCACCGTTGCGCTCACCGTGACAAGGTCAACACCCGATCGAAACGTCGCCTGCTTCTCTGCGGCCTCCTGCGCCCAACCTGAAACAGGTTGGCTGACCATCGCGAGGGCTAGGAGGAACCGCCGCATGCCCGACCTATCTCCAAGTTCCTTGCCAAACAGGCAAATCATTTGTATTCAGTAGTTTAACCTATATGGATGAGTTTCGGCTCGTCCGATTCGGGTGTAATCGTGTAGCAATTACATGGCGAACGCTGGTACCTGGAGTGACCAGAGGCGCCGTTGCCAGCGCGCGCGCATCGCGAGACGCGATGGCGCGTCGGGATAAGATCGCTGGCGTATGCCCGCCACCGTCTCGGCCATCAGGACCGCGAAGCGAGTCGATCGCTTCACCTATGCCATTCGCAACATCGTGGTCGAGGCGAAGAAGGTCGAACAAACCGGCATGAAGGTTCGCTACCTCAACATCGGCGACCCGAACCAGTTTGGTTTCCTGACCCCGCCGCACCTGATTGAGGCCGTGGCCAGGGCCATGCGCGACGGACACAACGGCTACACACCCTCGCCCGGCATTGCCGAGGCGCGTGAAGCGGCCAGCGCCGATTTCGTGGCGCGCGGCGTCAACGTTTCGGCCGATCGGGTGTTGATCACCGCGGGCACCTCCGAGGGCATCGAGCTGGCGCTCACTGGCATCGTCGACGAGGGTGAAGAGGTGCTGGTGCCGGCGCCGACATATCCGCTGTACACGGCGGTGCTCGCGAAGATCGGCGCGCACCCCGCCTACTACCGCCTCGATCACACGCGCGACTGGCAGCCGGATCTCGATCACCTGCGCAGCCTGATTACGGCGAAGACGCGCGCGCTGGTGGTCATCGATCCCAACAACCCGACCGGCGCCATCTATCCGGAATCGATGCGGCGGGCGCTGATTGCCCTGGCCGAGGAACACGGCCTGGTCATTCTCGCCGACGAGGTTTACGGCGACCTGGCCTATGACGGCGCGGTGCCGCCGATGGCGGCGCTCGACAACGACGCGCCGATCATTTCCTATTCGAGCCTGTCGAAGGCGTACCTCGCGCCGGGTTGGCGTGCCGGCTGGATGGCCGTGGGCTCGTCGCCGCGGCTTGATCCGGCGCTGGCCGCGATCAAGAAGCTGGCCGACGGCCGCCTGTGCAGTCCCGGGCCGATGCAGTACGCCGTGACAGCGGCTCTGACCGGAGATCGTTCTCACCAGGTCTCGTTCCGGCAGCAACTGCGCGAGCGCGCCGAACTCACCACGACCCGGATGAACGCGATTCCCGGCATGTCGTGCGTCGCGCCGCGCGGCGCGTTCTACGCGATGCCGAAGGTCGAGCTGCCGAAGGGCCGGACCGACGTCGACTACGTGCTCGGGCTGCTGCGCGCGAAGGGCATTCTCTGCGTCTACGGTTCCGGCTTCGGCACCGCGCCCGAGGACGGCTTCTTCCGGATCGTGTTCCTCGCCACACCGAACGAGCTCGGCGCCATCTACGATGACGTGGCCGCGTTCACGCAGGAGTTCCTTGGCGCCTGATTCCTCGCGCGCGGTCGTGCGATACGCGGTGGCCTGCACCGCCATCGCGATCGTGTTGATGTGGGCGCTGTACCTGATTCGCGCGCAGGTCCTGCTGTTCTATGTGAGCGCGCTTTTTGCCACCGGTCTGGCGCCGCTGGTGCGGCTAATCGAGCGCCGGCGGATCCGGTTAGCCGGCAAGCGGCAGATTCCGCGCGCGGCGGCGATCCTGGCCATTTACGGCACCGTGCTGGCCTTGCTCGCGGCGTTGGGGGCGGCGGTCGTGCCGCCGCTGGTGGATCAGGGCCGGCAACTGTGGAACGACCTGCCGGCCCGGTTCGATCTGCTGCAGCAAAAGCTGGTGGAGTGGGGCGTGATGCCCGACGGCACGTCGTTCGCCGAGTTGTTGAAGCAGGCGCCGGTATCGGGCGGCACCGACGCGGTGACGACCGTGCTGGTTGCGATCTGGAGCATCGTCGGCGGGGTGTTCGGCATCGTCACGATCCTGCTGCTGACGTTCTATCTCCTGGTCGACTCCGAGCACCTGTTCAACGTGTTCGTGCGGCTGTTTCCGCGATCGCAGCGGCAACAGGTGGCGAACGTCGGTGAGCTGATGGCGGTGAAGATCAGCGCCTGGCTCGGCGGGCAAATCCTGCTGGGCTTCATCATCGGCATCATCTCGGCGATCGGGCTGGCGTTGCTGGGAGTGCCGTACTTCTTCGTGCTGGCCGTGATCGCGGGCGTCGGCGAGATGATTCCGATGGTGGGGCCGCTGCTGGCGGCGATACCCGCGGTGGCGGTGGCGTTCACGGTGTCGCCCAGTCTGGGCGTGGGCGTCGCCCTGTTCTGCTGGGGCGTGCAACTGGTCGAGAACAATTTCCTGGTACCCAAGGTGATGAGCCAGCAGGTGGGCCTGAGCGCGATCACGGTTATCGTGGCGTTGATCATCGGCAGCTCGCTGCTCGGCCTGGCTGGCGCGTTGCTCGCCGTGCCGACGGCGGCCATCCTGCAGGTGTTGTTCGAAGAGCTGGTGCTGGAGAAGGAACCGGGTTGACGCCGCAGTGGACCCCGTGAGAATTCAACCCGGTTCCCTCGCAGCATTCCTCGCGTATTCCGTTCTTTCTCTCGTCCTCACCTGGCCGCTGGCTCTTGACCTCGGGCACGACGTGCCCGGCGACCTGGGCGATTCACTGCTCAACATGTGGATTCTGGCGTGGGGCGCGGAGCACCTGCCGCAACTGCTCACCGGCAGCATGAGCTGGGCGCAGTTCTGGGACGCCAACATCTTTCATCCGTCGCCGCTCGCGCTGTCGCTGTCGGAGCACCTGTTCGGACAGGTGCTGCAGGTTCTTCCGGTCTACTGGCTCACCGGCAACATCATCCTCTGCTACAACCTGCTGTTCCTCTCGACGTTCGTGTTGTCGGCGTTGGGCACCTACCTGCTGGTGCATGACCTTACCGGCGATCGGCGGGCGGCGTTTCTGGCGGGACTCGTCTACGGGTTCCTGCCCTATCGCATAGCCTCGGTTCCTCACCTGCAGGTCTTGAGTTCGCAGTGGATGCCGTTCGCGCTGTACGGCCTGAACCGGTTCGTCACGAACGGCTCGTACCGGGCTCTGGCCGGGGGCACGGCGGCGCTCGTGATGCAGAACTGGTCGTGCGGGTATTACCTGCTGTACTTCGCGCCGTTCGTGCCGTTGTTCACGGTCCATCGCATGTGGAGCCTCGGCCGCCCGCCTGCGCTCGCGCACTCGGTGCCCGCGAGCCACGGCGAGGTCTCGCCGAAGGGGCCTTCCGTCGCGAAGGCGGACACCCGAGTTCGCGCCTGGCTCGGCCTGATGGCGGCCGCCGTCATTACCCTGGTCCTGACGCTGCCTTTCCTCATCCCCTACCTCGAAGCACAACGCATCTTCGGGTTCGTGCGGCCGTTCGGCGAGGTGGTGGGGTTCTCGGCCAACGTGTGGTCGTATGTCACCGCGTCCGAAAACCTGTGGTTGTGGGGCGAGGTACTGCGCGTCTACCCCAGGCCCGAGGGTGAAACGTTTCTCGGGTTCGTGCCAATACTGCTCGCCGTTGCGGCGGTCGCCGCCCTGGTGAAGGGCCAGCTGGAGGCCAATCCGTCGATCACCGACCGACGCCGCTGGGTCAGGGTGCTGCTGGTGTTGATGACCTTCATGGCCGTCATCCAGTTCGTGGCACTCGCCAGTGCCGTCGCGTTCGGCGGCTTCGATCTGAAGGTGCTGGGCACGACTATCAGCGCCCGAACACCGCAACGGCTGTTGATACAGTTCGTGGCGGCGGCTGGATTGGTGCTGGCCTTCTCCCCCCGCGCCCGGGCAGTACTCGCCAGCCTGGTCCGCACGCCGCTGTTCTTCTTTGCCGCGGCCACGCTGCTGGCTATCTGGTTGTCGCTCGGCCCGGCGCCCAGTGCCGGCGATGCTCGCGTATCGGGCCTCGGCATTTACTCAGCACTGTATAACTACGTTCCGGGATTCAACGGCGTGCGGGTACCCGCGCGCTACGCGATGATCGCGGGGCTGTTTCTCTCCGTCATGGCCGGCTACGGCGTCGCGGCGTTGGTCCGGCTGAGGCCGGACGCCACATTGAGCGCCACGCTGGTCCGGCCAAAACCGGATGCGACGTTGGGTGCCGATGTAGCGTCCGGCTTCAGCCGGACCAGCGTGGCGCCCACCCTCAAGCAGACAATTGTGACGTGCGCCGTCGCCGCCCTTATCCTCATCGAGGCCGTGGCGGTTCCCATGGAGATGAACCGCGCCTGGGCTCAGAATGAAGCCATGCCGCCGGCGCGTGTTTATCCGGCGGCACAGGCACCGGCGGTGTACCAGAGGGTCGCGGCGCTGCCGGCCGGGTCGGCCATCACCGAGTTTCCGTTCGGCGATGCCGCCTGGGAGATTCGCTACGTCTATTACGCCGCCACCCACTGGAAGCCAATCACCAACGGCTATAGCGGCAGTTTCCCACCTGAGTACAGCGCGCGCGTCGCGCACCTGCGGAGTGTCGCCGCCAACCCCGAGGCCGCGTGGCAGGCGCTGATTGATTCCGGCAGCACACATGTCGTGCTGCACCCGGCCGCATTTGCAGACCCGGCTGGCGCTCAGCTCGTCCGTGGCTGGCTGATGTCTCGCGGCGCGCGCATGCTCGAACATTTCCCGGACGGCGATACACTGTTCGCATTACCGTGAACCCCTGATCCCTGATCCCCGATTCCTGACCATGCGCATTGATCCCCTGTCATTCCTGAATGCCGAACTCACGTCCCTGAAAGAGCAGGGCCTCTACCGGAAGCTCCGCGTTCTCGAAGGCGAGCCGGCAGCCCACGCCACCTTCGACCACAAGTCGGTGGTCAACCTCTCATCGAACAATTACCTCGGCCTGGCGACGCACCCCAGGCTGAAGCAGGCCGCCCTTGATGCGGTCGCCAAGTACGGCGTCGGCTCCGGCGCCGTGCGAACCATTTCGGGCACCATGGAAATGCACATGGAGCTCGAGCGCCGGCTCGCGAAGTTCAAGCACGTCGAGTCGGTGGTCGTCTTTCAAAGCGGCTTCGCCGCCAATGCCGGTACGGTCTCGGCGGTGCTGACCAAGGACGACGTGGTCGTCTCGGACGAGCTGAATCACGCCAGCATCATCGACGGCTGCCGCTTGAGCCGGGCCGCGATCAAGGTGTTCCCGCACAAGGACGTCGACGCGGCGCGCAAGATCCTCAGGGACCTGCCGGCAGCGCAACGCAAGATCCTGATTACCGACGGCGTGTTCTCGATGGAAGGCGACCTCGGTCCGCTGCCTGAGCTATGCACGATCGCCGAGGAATACGGCGCCATCATGATGGTGGACGATGCGCATGCCAGCGGGGTGTTCGGCAAGAACGGCAGCGGCACCGTGGATCATTTCCAGTGCCACGGCCGCGTCGACATCCAGGTTGGCACGCTGTCGAAGGCCGTGGGCGTGCTCGGCGGCTACGTCGCCGGCACCGGCGCGCTGATCGACTTCCTGTATCACCGCGCGCGGCCGTTCCTGTTCTCCACCTCGCATCCACCGGCCGTGACCGCGGCCTGCATTGCCGCGCTCGACGTGCTCGAAAGCGAGCCGCAATGGATCGAACAGTTGTGGGACAACACCCGCTTCTTCAAGGCCGGCCTCGAGGCGCTCGGCTTCAACACCGGCCTCAGCGAGAGCCCAATCACCCCGGTGATTGTCGGCCAGGCCGCCACGGCGGCGAAGATGTCCGATGCCCTGTTCGACCAGGGGGTGTTCGCCCAGAGCATCGGCTTCCCGACGGTGGCCCGCGACAAGGCCCGGCTACGCACGATTGTCGCCGCCACCCACACCAGGGAGGACCTGCAATATGCCCTCGACATGTTTGCCAGGGTGGGCAGGGAACTTGGGGTTATCGGGTAACGTCCGAGTTAAGAGCCGGTAATGCCGAAGGCCTTCTTCAAGCGCTACACGCACGACCTCACCTCCGACGAGTTGGGGAAGCTGTTCACGCGCGAGACGCCGGAGGCCTATCGCTTCTTCGCCAAGGGCATCAATACCGCCGAGCTCGAAGGCCTGCCCTGGTACAAGCGGGCGACGCGGTACGCGCAGGGGTTCTTCCTCGCGTTCACCATGCGCCTGTCGCCGGCACGCCGGCTGATGTACGGCGTGTCGCTCGCCTTGTCGGTCATCGGCCTCATCCAGCTGTTCCGCGGGTTCGGCCTGATGAGTGTGCCGGTGCCGATCGCCTTGTTCTTCATCCACATCAGCGTGCCGGCGCCGCTGTTCAGCGACGGCACGTTGTGGCTCCTCGGCGGCTTTCTGCTGATGAACCTGCTGGTCCTGCTGGAGGTGGCCGACCGCCTTTCGCTCAAGCGCGACCTCGAAGTGGCGCGCGAGATTCAGCAGGCGATGCTGCCCGACGGCACCTGGTCGGGTCCTGGCGTGGAGGCGTTCGGCCTGACCAAGCCGGCCAACACGGTCGGCGGTGACTTCTACGACATCCTGCCGCAGCCCGACGGGACAGTGCTCGTCGCGCTCGGCGACGTCGCCGGCAAGGCCAGCCCCGCGGCGTTGTTGATGGCGTTGCTGCTCGCCATTCTCCGCACGCTGGTGGATGAAGGGTTGCCGCTGCCGGCGCTGGTCAGGCGTCTCAACCTGCAGGTGGCGCGGCACGCTCCGGCGTCGCGTTTCATCACGCTGTTCCTCGCGTCTTACACGCCAGCCACCGGCCGGCTCGAGTTCGTCAACGCCGGCCAGACACCACCGCTGCTTCGCCGGCAAAATGGCTCCATTGAACGGCTGATGAGCGGCGGCATTGCCCTCGGCATGTTCGAGGGCAGTGAGTACGAGGCGGGCGAGGTCTGGCTGCAGCCCGGCGACGCGTTACTGATGTACAGCGACGGCTTGACCGAGGCCGAGAGCCCTGATGGCACGCCATTCGACGAGGTCGGGCTGGAACGCACGCTGGCGCTGTATGCCGGTGCCTATCAGCAGTCGGCCGCCGGCGAGCTGGGCCGGGCCGTATTCGACGCGGTCGAGCGGCACCGCCGGGACCAGCGGCTGGCCGACGACCTGACCGTGCTGGTCTTGAGCCGCCTGGCCCAGAGCGGGCCGGGCGAGTCGAATGGGGTCGCCCCGCCGGCCGACGCCTGAGGCGCGGCGATCCGGGCGCTCGTGGACGAATCCGGACGTCCTATGGAATTCCGATAGCCTCATTCGTCCCAGCGGAGTCTAATTGGGGCAACCGCGTGGCGGCACCGACAGCGCCGCCCTTCGGGCACGGCTCGGGCACGACGGCAATGCTTGTTCGCTTCCTTCTTGTCTTGATCGTCTTCTGCGCCACGCCCCCGTCCGCCGTCGCCTTGGCGGAAGCGGGCGCCTTCGCGGGACAAGTGCCGGCCCCGGCACAAGACGCCGAAGAACTGTCTCTTCAGGCGTTCCTGGAAGAGGTGGAAACCGCCATCTCGACCATGGACCGCGCGCGCTGGGTGGCGTTGCTGTCGCCCATCGCCGATCGCGAGCAGTCGCTGGAATTCTTCGACGCCATGGTCCCGCAGGGCATCACCCGCGTCGTCGTCAAGCAACGCGATCGATCGGGCCTGCCGGGTGCGCTGCCCGGCGAGGGTTACCGGCTGGTGCTCGAGGTGTTCCAGGAGACCGGCAACCGCGGCCGCATCGCCACCTGGCGACTCGACATCCGCCGTCCGCGCGGCGACGACCTCGGCCGCCAGCCATGGCGGATCCTGAGCGAAGATCGGCTGGCCTCGATCGAGGGCCTGCATCGTCTCACGCTGGACGCCGAACGCCAGTACACGGCGCGCAACCTGGTGCTGAGCGCAGTCGACTTCACGTTGCGCCTGCCGGCGGGCGACGTGTTCGTCGCCGAGACCGCCGAAGGCGTCACGGCGCTGGTGCTGATTGGCGACGGCACCATGGTGTTCGAACCAGGACCCAAGGAAGAACGAGGGCAGCTGCGGCTGTTTGCCGGTACCGAGACGCTCGAAACGCCCTTCACCCTCGCCTTCGTCCGCATCAACCCGTTCGAGTTCGAGCAGCGGGTGGCCGAGACCGTGCTGACGCCGGCGGCGGTCGACGCCCGCACGCTGCGGCGCGCCCAGGGCGTGTTCGACGAGGACGTCGCCAAGTCGTTCAATCTCGACCTGAGCGACCTGAGCCGCGAGGTGTGGTCGCTGTTGCCGCAGCCTGGCGACTTCGTCGCCGAAATCCGCACGCGGCGTTTCGACGCCCTCACCTACGCGCGGTCGAGCGGCGAGCCCGAAGACGTGTCGCTGTTCCAGCGCGGCCGCCGCCGCAACATCGCCGTCTACGCCTCGGAGCAGAAGCTGTCGAGCCGCGGCCGCTTCTACAACGAAGACGACCTGATCGACTACGACATCACCGAGTACGACATCGACGCTCAGTTTTTCCCCGAGCGCGAGTGGATGGAGGGCACGACCCGCATCAAGCTGCGGGTCAAGTCGCACGCGCTCGGCGTGCTGACGATGCGGTTTGCCGACACCCTCAATGTCTCGTCGGTGACCAGCGACGAGTTCGGCCGGCTGCTGTTCCTGCGCATCCGCAACCAGAACGGCGTGCTCATCAACCTGCCGTCGCCGGTGGCCCGCGACTTTCCGCTCACGCTGACGGTGACGTACGCGGGCCGGCTGACACGCACCAGCATCCAGGATGAATCCGTCGCCGGCGGCCAGAGCCAGCGGATCTCGCAGCCGGACGATGTGCCGTTTGCGCCGGCTGAGCCGAAGTGGCTGCTGAGCAATCGCAGCTACTGGTATCCGCAGGCGCAGGTCACCGACTTCGCCGTCGCGCGCATGCGCATCACGGTGCCGGCGGACCATGCCGTCGTGGCGTCTGGGGTGTTGCAGTCCGGGTCGCCGGCCCCCGCCGAGCCCGCGGTAGTCGCCGGCTCGAGCCGCACCGTGCCGCGCGTGTCGTATTCCTTCCACTCGCGGCAGCCGGTCCGGTACCTCGCCATTCTCGTCAGCAAGATGAACCGGGTGGACGCCGCGACGGTGGCACTCGACATCGTGCCGCCGGCCGGCCGCCGGCCAGTGGCGGCGGTACCGGCCGACACCCTGGCCCAGCAGATTGCCCGGCTCCAGGCGCAGGCCGTGGCGACGCCGCCGGTCGGTACGCGCCGCACGGTACAGTTGAGCGTTGAGGCCAACCGGCGACAAGAGGCGAAGTCGCGCGACACCGTGGCCCTGGGAGCGGAGATCCTCCGCCTGTATGCCTCCCTGACCGGCGATATTCCGTACGACGCGCTCACCATTGCCATGGTGGAGGACGACCTGCCGGGCGGCCACGCGCCGGGCTACTTCGCGATGATTAACAACCCGCCGCCGATCACGGCGCACAACTGGCGCACCGATCCCGCGGCGTTCTCGAGCTTTCCCGAGTTCTTCGTGGCGCACGAGCTGGCGCACCAGTGGTTCGGGCAGGCCATCGGCTGGAAGAACTACCACGAGCAGTGGCTGAGCGAGGGCTTCGCGCAGTACTTCGCGGCGCTCTTTGCCAGGGAACGGCGTGGTGAAGACGCGTTCCGCGACGTGCTGCGCCAGTTTCGCCGCTGGGCCGTCAGCGACTCGGACCAGGGTCCGGTCTACCTGGGTTACCGGCTCGGCCACATCAAGGGCGAAAGCCGGGTGTTTCGCGCGCTGATCTACAACAAGGGCGCGGCCGTGCTGCACATGCTGCGGCGTTTCGTCGGCGACGACGCCTTCTTCCGCGGCGTGAAGCGTTACTACGCCGAGAACCGGTTCAAGAAGGCGGGGACCGATGACCTGCGCCTGGCGATGGAAGCCGAGAGCGGACGCGACCTCGAGCGCTTCTTCGAACGCTGGATCTACGACTCGTCCATCCCCCGCCTGCGGTTCAGCACCACGCAGGAGGGGCAGGACCTGGTCGTGCGGTTCGAGCAGGAGGGCGAGCTCTTCGATGTCCCCATTACGGTGACCGTGAGCTACGCCGACGGCAAGACCTCCGAGCACCTGGTGACGGTGACCGAAGCCGTCACCGAGGAGCGCATCCCTCTGACCGGCACCCTGCGGTCAGCGGAAGCCAACCAGGACGGCGGCGCGGTCGCGGAGATCGAACGCAAGTAGGGCCTGATGTAGCCTCCGGCTTTAGCCGGAGCTTCCCTGCGGGCAAGGTCCGCCTAAAGGCGGACGCCGCAGCCGCTCTGAGATATCATTCCAAGGTCATGGAAAACGTCACGCTGACCATTGATGGCCGTCAGTTGTCGGTGCCGAAGGGCACGTCGGTCCTCAAGGCCGCCATCGAGGCCGGCATCCAGGTCCCCTACTACTGCTACCACCCCGGTCTGGGCATCGATGCTTCCTGCCGCGTCTGCCTGGTCAAAATCGAGAAGATGGGCAAGCTGCAGACGTCGTGCTCGACGCCGGTGGCCGAGGGCATGGTGGTGCATACGCAGGCTCCCGAAGCGGTGGAAGGGCGCAAGGGCGTCTTCGAGTTCCTGCTGATCAACCACCCGCTGGATTGCCCGGTGTGCGACAAGGGCGGCGAGTGCCCGTTGCAGGACTTCTCGTATGCCTTCGGCAACGACGCCAGCCGCATGGACTTCCCGCGGCGCACCTTTGACGGCGAAGGGGTCAAGGCCGACATCGACTTCGGCCCGACCTTGATGCTGAACCGCAACCGCTGCATCTTGTGCACCCGTTGCAGCCGCTTCATGGCCGAGGTGGATGGCGACGCGCAGATCGGCACCATCAACCGCGGTAACGGCAGCGAGATCGCAACCTTCAACGAACAGGGCGTTCATTCGATGCTCTCGGGCAACCTGATGGACGTGTGCCCGGTCGGTGCGATCACCACCAAGCAGTACCGCTTCCGCTCGCGGCCGTGGGACAACCCGCACGCCGTCGACACCACTTGCACGTTGTGCTCGAAGGGCTGCAGCACCACCGCGTGGCTGAAGGCCAAGCCCGAATGGGCGAAAGGCGCCCGTCTCGCCCGCGTCACGCCGCGCTACAACGCTGCGGTCAACGATTTCTGGATGTGCGACATCGGCCGCTTCCAGTACCTGTGGGTCGAGGGCGAGCAGCGCCTGCGCAAGCCGATGATCCTGACCAAGGACGGCGTGCAACAGGTGGCGACCTGGAAGGACGCGCTGATGCGCGTGCGCGACCTGCTGAACGCGGCCGGCCGCAAGGACCCGGCCTCGGTGCGCATGTTGGCGTCGGCCCATGCGTCGCACGAGGAGATGTACCTGCTCAAGCGCCTGGCCGAAGACCTCAAGGGCGACGGCGGCGCCTCGCATGTGCACGTCGCGTGGCGGCGCACCGAGAAGCAGCAACCGGCCAACACCAAGTTCCGCGTGCCGGCGGTGGATGCGCCGAACGTCAACGGCGCGCGCGACCTCGGTCTCGCGGTGGCCGGCGACAATGGCGCCGCAGTTGGCGACGCCGATCTGTCGGCGCTGCACACCGCCATCGATCAGGGCCGCGTCGCGGTCCTCTACATCCTCGATCCCGGTCCCGATGGCTCGATGGGCGACCTGACCTGGCTGCTCGACGCACGCAAGGCCGGGCGCGTGCCGGTCATTGTCTACCAGGGCGTTCTGCAATCCGAGTTGTCGAAGGTTGCCGACGTGGTGCTGCCGGGCGCGGCGTGGGTCGAGAAGGACGCCACCTACACCAACGATCAGGGCATGGTGCAGGCGGCCTCGAAGGCCATCAACGCGCCGGGCGAATCGGTCGAAGACTGGCAGATTCTCACCAGCGTGGCGGCGGCACTGGGACTGCCTTACACCTATACCACCTCGCAGCAGGTGCGCGCCGACATCGCCGCGTTCATGACGGCGCCTGCCCTGAGCGAGCGCGTGCCCGACCCGGTCGAGCGCGCGCGAGTCGAACGGGAGTACGCGACCCTGACCGAGGCCGTCTTCAACCGCCCGGTGAGCGCGGAACACTGGCTCAAGGCCAGCAACCCGATGGAGCGATGGAAGTGGGACACCATGTTCCAGGACCTGCCGCCGGTGAAGGGACACAACGTGCAGATGGAGCAGATGGCGCCGTCGACGGTCATCCCGCTTCGTCTCGTTACCGACGAGATTTCGCAAACCTCGGAGTAAGCCGCGCCAGAAGGCCGGCACTTCGGTGCCGCCCTCTGCTATCCTGTGACGCGTAATGGGTCGCAGGTCCGTTCGCCTCTCCCTTTTCGTCTTCGCATTGGTTGCTAGCGCAGGGCTGGGCTACCGCGCGATCCTCGACGAGCGCGGCCTGGCCGCTGCCCGCGAGGCCGCCGACCGCATTGACCTCGTCTGCGAAGACGCCCTGGCCGCCCTGCTCGACTTGCGCGGCTCCATGCATGCCTACGTGGCACCCAACCAGGGAACCGCGTTTTGGGGCGGCCGCGCCGGCGCGTTGCTCGACACGGTGCGCCAGCGCCTGATCACGCTGGATGCAGCAGTGGCCGAATCGGGCGGTTCGCTCGCCGAATCACTCGACAGCCTGGATCAGCTGGCCGCTGCCGACAAGCGCGCTCGGCAATACGTCGATCGCGGCGAGCTGCTGCTGGCGGGCGACGTGGTGTTCACCGAGGTCCGCGACCTGCTGACCGCCATCACCGAACAAGTGACGACCGTGCGCCCCGCCCTGCGCGGCGAGGCCGACCGCCAGCAGGCCGGCATTCGCCGCGAGCAGGCCGCGCTGGCCGCTGGTGCCGCCGGAATCTGGCTGCTGGTTGCCCTCTTGCTGGTGCCCGGCCAAGCGAAGCCGGCCGCCAAAGTGCCGGGCGAATGGCGGCAGGAGCTGGCTGACACGCTCAAGGTGTCGGCACCGGCCCCCGGCGACCCGGGCGTCGAGATCAAGGAGATCGCGTCTCCAGCGCCGCCGGCCGCGGTGATCCCCACCGCTCCGGCGGGTCCCGACCTGAAGATGGTGGCTGAGATCTGCGCCGACCTTTCGACCCTGACCGATATCGGAGCGCTTTCAGGCGCGCTGGCTCGGGCCAGCGGCGTGTTGGGCGCCAAGGGCCTGATCGTCTGGGTGACCACGAGCGACGGCGGTGCCCTGTCACCGGTCTCTACGCACGGTTTCGACCCCCGCGTCGTCGAGCGCATCGGTACCATCGATCGCGCCAGCGCGAATCTCACGGCCGAGGCGTTGCGCGACAATTCGGCGAAGGTAAGCGCGGCCACGGCCACCACCGGCGCCGCCCTTGCCGTGCCGATGTGCGGCCCCGCCGGGCCGGTTGGTGTCCTCTCGGCTGAGCTGCAGTTGGGTCACGATGCCGACGAGGGCTGCGTGGCGGTCGCCGCAATCCTGGCGGCGCAACTGGCCACACTCACGGCACCCCTGCCCGCGCCTGCAACCGCTCCCGCAGCCGAACACCGCGCGGAAAGCGCCGCGTCATGAGCCTGACGGTGGTGCTGGCGGAAGACGACCCTGACATCCAGTTGGTCGCCCGTCTCGCACTCAAGCGCGCCGGCTTCACGGTGACCGTAGTTGGCAACGGCCAGGAAGCCCTCGACAGCATTCGCCGGCAGCCGCCGGACGTCGTACTGCTCGACTGGATGATGCCCGAGCTCGACGGGCCGGAAACCTGCCGGCGGCTCAAGGCGGATCCGGCGACGGCCGACATTCCCGTGATCTTCCTGACCGCCAAGTCCCAGGAGGCAGAGATCCAGCGGGGCATGAGCCTGGGTGCCTCGGGCTACGTGACCAAACCGTTTGACGCCCTGTCACTCGGACAGCAGGTCAAGGACATCGTCGCCACCAAGAACCCGTGACTATCCGCACGCGGGCGTTCATCGGCCTGTGGCTGATCTACCTTCTCGCAGCCAGTGCAATCAGCCTCATCCTCTACACCTACTCGGTGACGACGCGGCTGGATGAAGAGCAAGCCCGCATCTCCGAAGTCCTGAACATCCACGGCACCATGTGGCGCGCGCTGGCCGAAACCCGCGCCAACCACCTGGCCTACGCCATGACCGGGGTGCCGGCGCTGCGGGAGCGGCGCGACGAGAACCGGCGCGTCTTTTCTGGATCGCTGGCACTGCTGGCGGCCACGGAACGCGACGCGGGGCAACTGGCGCGCCTGTCGCGCATTCGCATGGCCGTCGGCGCCTGGTTCGCGCGCTGGCCGCCGGCCGAGGCGCCGCCCAGCGTCGTCACGCCGGCGGAGGCCGATCGGCTCGTGCAGGGCGCGGCCGACGAGTACGCGCCGATCAACCGCGAACTGGTCGAGTTCGACCTGCACGAACGAGAGTTGCTGCGCGATTCCCTGGCGACCATCGCCGAGCTGCGGGGAACCATGGCGGCCGGCCGGATTGCCTTCGCCAGCCTGTTCATTCTCAGCATCAGCGGCATCATCTGGTTTGCCAAGCGCGGCGTACTCGACCCGCTGCGTGAGCTCACCATTTCCGCCGAGCGCATCGAGCAGGGCGACTTCACGGCCGCGCACCAGACGCTGCGCGACGACGAGATCGGCCTGTTGATCAACTCGTTCGCCAAGATGACCCAGTCGATCCAGATGCGCGAGCGCGAGCTGGCCACGGCGTTGAGCGAGACCCGCGACCTCGCCAGCGTGACGGCCGAGGCGCGGCGGCGGGTCGAGGCCGCGCATGCCGACCTGCTGGCGACCCTGGAAACCGTGCCGGCGGCGTTGATGATTTTCAACACCGACAGCAGCGTGCGGCTGCGTAACAAAGCGGCCACCGACGTGTTCGGCATCGAGCCGCAGAACCCCGAACTGCGCAAGAACTACTGGGCCCGATTCAAGCGGATCGCCAAGGATGGCACGCCAATCCCGCCGGCGGAGTGGATCTCCAACCGCGCGTTGCGCGGCGAGCACGTGATCAACCAGGAACTCGAGATCCACCATCCCGATGGCCGGGTCTTTCCGATCCTGGCCAGCGGCGCGCCGCTGCGCAACGAGCTCGGCCACGTCGCCGGCGCCGTCGTCGCCTTCCAGGACATCTCGCGCCTGCGCGAAGTCGATCGCATGAAGGACGAGTTCGTGTCGATCGTCAGCCACGAACTGCGCACGCCGCTGACCTCGATCCGCGGCTCGGTGCAGCTGGTGCTGGACGAGCCCGATTCCGTGCCGGATGCCGAGCATCGGCAGTTGCTGCAGATCGCGCTGAACAACTGCGAACGGCTGGTCCGCATCATCAACGACATTCTCGACGTCGCGAAGATCGAGTCGGGCAACATCACGCTGCACAGGAAGCCGGTCAACGTCGCCGACATCGTGCGGCAGTCGATTCAGGTGGTGGAAGGACCGGCGCGGGCCGCCCAGGTGGCGATCGAAGCCAGGCTGCCGGCCAAGCTGCGGCCCGTCATGGTCGACCCCGATCGCATCGTTCAGGCGCTGGTCAACCTGCTCTCGAACGCGGTGAAGTTCGCGCCCCAGGGATCCACGGTGTCGGTGACGGCGGCCGGCTCCGAGAACATGGTCACGCTGGCGGTTTCGGACCAGGGCGACGGCATTGCCCCCGAGAACCTGAACCGGCTGTTCAAGAAGTTCCAGCAGGTCGACAGCTCGTCGTCCCGGCGCAAGGGCGGCACCGGCCTGGGCCTGGCTATTACCAAGGCGCTGGTCGAGCAGCACGGCGGCCGCATCTTCGTTGACAGCGCGGTGACCAAGGGCACCCGGTTCTCGTTCACGCTGCCGGCGGCGACGGCCGAAGAAGCTGACGCTGTGTCACTGGCTCCGGTGGCGGCCAACAGGGACGGCTCGGCGCGGCTGGCCGTGCGCCGCGTGCTGGTGGTCGATGACGACGACGACTTCAGGAGCTTGATTCGCGCGCAACTGACCAACGCCGGCTACGAAGTGCTGGATGCGCGCGACGCGGCATCGGCCATTCATATTGCCCGGACGATGCGGCCGGATATCATCACCGTCGACCTGATGATGCCGGGCCTCGACGGGTGGGATTTCATCGAGCGCCTGCGCAGCGAGGAAGGCCTGGCCCGCATCCCGGTGGTCGTGGTCTCGGGAGTGCCGGAGGCGACCGAGTCGGAGCGCCGGCCCGAAGGCGTGGCGGTCGTCACCAAGGGCGAGGGCCTCGAGCGCCTGCTGCGGGAGATCAGCAACTCGCTGGGCAATCGCCGCGGGGCCACCGTGCTGGTGGCGGAAGACGATGCCGACTTGCGCGGTGTGCTGACGGCGGCACTGACTCGCAACGGCCATCGCGTACTGCAGGCGCGTGATGGCGCCGAAGCCCTGGCGGCGATCGAACGCGAACCGGTCGACCTGCTCGTGCTCGACCTGGTGATGCCGAACATCGACGGCTACGAAGTACTAGCCCGCCTGAAATCGAACGAACAGGACGCGCGCATTCCGGTGGTGGTGGTGTCGGGCGCCGACCGGTCGTCGAGTGAGCTGCGATCGCTGCGGCTCGGGGCCAACGTCTATCTGACGAAGCCCATCGAAGCCGCAGCGCTCACCGAAGAAGTCACCCGCCTGCTAACGTAGAGTCCGGCCTCAGCCGGATATCAGCGAAGGACAGGTCCCGGCTCTAGCCGGGAATGGTGGCGGTAACCATCATCTCCCGGCGGTCCCGGATTACGCCGAGGGTCACCTCGCCGGTCAGGTCTGCCAGCTCGCGGATCACGTCATCCCCGTCGTTGACGCGAACGCCGTTCACTGACGTGATTACGTCACCGGCCTTCAGCCCCGCCTGTTCGGCCGCCGAGCCCTTGGCGACGCTCGACACCAGCGCACCGCCGTTCTTCGCACCGAAATAGTCGGCCAACTCAGTGGACAGTTCCTGCAGCGTCACGCCCAGGCGCCCACGCGACGAGCGCCGGGTAAACACGTCGGCGCGCGCGCCGTCGGGTGTGCGGAACTCGAAGCGGCGGGATTCGCGGCCGTCACGATTGTCGAACCGGTAGTTGAACTGTGGGTCCATCCGGAACTCGCGCAGGCCGCGCTCGACCTCGCGGCGCATGCGGTCGTCATCGATGTCGCGTTCCCAGCTGAACGACCGCGCCTCGGGGGTCGCTTCAATCGTCTGCCGGTTACCGTCTCGGAGCACGGCCATGCGCACGGTGCGGCCGTCAGGCGTCTCTTGCACCAGCCGGGTGAACTGGCGGGCGCTGCGGACACGTTCGCCGTCGAACTCCACCACGATGTCGCCGGCTTTCAGGCCCGCCTTTTCGGCGGGGCTGTCCTCAGTGACTTCGTCAATCTTCACGCCGGCGCCTTGTTTGGCGTCCACGTCGCTGACGACGATGCCAAGCTGGCTCCCACGGCCGCTTGCCATGAGCGCAGTTGAAGGGTCGAGCGTGAACACGCGCGGACGGCTGGCCCTGGGCGAGCCCGAGGGGCCGGTCGGAGGGTCCTGGGCTGCCAGGCCGGCCACCGCGCCGCCGACCGAGATCACCAGGCCCAGGCAAAACACGCCGAATTTGACGTTCTTCATATGAGAGTTCTCCCTATCCGCCTAGCACTGACGTCGGAGCACGCCAGAAGGCCGGGACTTCAGTCCCGGTGTTTTGGGATGAAGACATTACAATCCGGTAATGGCAAAGGGCGGGGACGAGAAGGGCAGGATCCTGGAACGGGCCGAAAAGGAACGCGTCAAGTTCCTGCGCCTGCAGTTTACGGACATCCTGGGCGTCATCAAGAACGTCGAGGTCCCCGATCGGCAGTTTGCCGATGCGCTCGACGGCAAGATCATGTTCGACGGTTCGTCGATCGAGGGCTTCGTCCGCATCGAAGAGTCCGACATGTACCTGCGCCCGGATCTGTCGACCTTCCAGGTCTTCCCATGGACCGACGCCAACGGCGCGCGGGTCGGACGCTTGATCTGCGACATTGCCAATCCCGATGGCAGTCCGTTTGCCGGCTGCCCGCGCACCACGCTGAAGAACGTGATCGCGCTGGCCGCCGCCCGCGGCTTCACCATGATGGCCGGTCCCGAAACCGAGTTCTTCCTGTTCCTGCGCCGTGACGGCCGCGCCACGACCGAGACCCACGATCGCGCCAGCTACTTCGACCTGGCGCCGATCGACCTGGGCGAGGACGTGCGGCGCGAGATTGTGATCGCCCTCGAGCAGATGGGCATTGCCGTCGAGGCCGCGCACCACGAGGTGGCACCGGGCCAGCACGAGATCGATTTTCACTACGACGACGTGCTGACGACGGCGGATAACGTGAGCACCTGCCGGTTCATCGTGAAGAACGTGGCGCTGCGGAACAACCTGCACGCGACCTTCATGCCGAAGCCCATTTTCGGCGTGAACGGCTCGGGCATGCACACCCACCAGTCGCTGTTCGCCGGCGGCAAGAACGCGTTCTTCGATGCCGGCAACGACATCCAGCTCAGCCAGACGTGCATGAACTACGTTGGCGGACTGCTGCAGCACGCGAAGGGGTTCTGCGCCATCACCAACCCGCTGGTGAATTCGTACAAGCGCCTGGTGCCGGGCTACGAGGCGCCGACCGCGATCGCGTGGTCCGAAAAGAACCGCAGCCCGCTGGTGCGCGTGCCGGCGTCGCGCGGCGACTCGACGCGGGTCGAGTTGCGCATGCCGGATCCGTCGTGCAATCCATACCTCGCTCTGGCGGTGATGTTGCGCGCCGGCCTCGACGGCATCGACCAGAACATTGATCCGGGTCCGCCGGTCAACAAGAACATCTACAAGATGAGCCACCGCGAGCGCCGCCACTTGCGCATCGACGACCTGCCGGCCAACCTCAGCGAGGCGCTCGATGAGTTCGAGAAGGACGCGCTCGTGAAGGAAACGCTGGGCGAGCACATCTTCACGCACTTCCTCGACGCCAAGCGCGAGGAGTGGGACGACTACATCCGCCACGTCTCGCCGTGGGAGATGGACCGCTACCTTGGCGTGTATTAGCCAGGGGACAGCCGTCCGGGGCTGGGGACAGGTGGGGCTGGGGATCCGGGAATTGGGTCTCGAGCTTGGAGCCTGTAACTGCCTGTTAAATAAAGAGAATCTGTGTAATCTGCGTCATCTGTGGCCCGTCTGCGTTGATGGCATAGACCTTGATAGGTAGGGGGTTGGCTGCGGCGGATCACCGGAGGGCGAATATTCAGGCAGGCGCTGGCATCGCCGCTCTTCGGCCGCAATCTTCACGATTCCGCTGCAGCCTCTTTTGCTATTTGAGGTCAGCCATGAAAAAGCTTTTCGTTACTCTCACTCTTGCCGCGGCAGTAGTCACCGGCGCTTGCGCTTCGATGGGCTCGCGCTCCATCTCCGAGGTGCAGACAAACCCGGGGAAGTTCGCTGACAAGACGGTGACGGTCGAAGGCGTGGTGACCACCTCGTTCGGCATCCCGCTGGTCCCGTTCAAGGTCTACCGCATCAGCGACGGCTCGGCCGAAATGCTGGTGATCTCGGACAACAGCCGGATCCCCGGCAAGAACGCCCGGGTCCGGGTCCGTGGCGAGGTCGAGGAAGTGGCGCTGATTGGCGGCCGGTCGTTCGGCCTGCACATCAGGGAGAAGAGCATTAAGTTTCTGTGACAGAAGGACTTGGGGTCTTGGGGTCTTGGACGGAGCGTATGTCTCTTCAGGACCTCAGACCCCAGGACCTGAAGACCTTTGTGAAACATAGTACAATGTCCGGCTGTGGAAGCAATTGAACATCCCTCCCCACTAGTCGCGATCATCAACGCGATCATCGCCAGCCTTGGCATTCACGCCGAGATCCCCGACCACATGGTCTTTGTCGGGTTGATCACGCTGTTCATCCTGTTCATCGGCCTGGCCATCCGCTCGCAGCTGAGCGTCGAGAAGCCCGGCAAGCTCCAGATCATCCTCGAGGATGTCGTTTCCTTTCTGGTCGGCGTGCTCGAAGACAACATGGGCAAGAAGGGCCGGAAGTACCTGCCGCTGCTCGGCACACTGTTCGTGTTCATCCTGCTCGGCAACCTGATGGGCCAGGTGCCCGGCCTTGGCTCGCCCACCAGCAACATCAACGTGCCGTTTGCGTGCGCGCTCACGCTGTGGCTCTACTATCACGCCCAGGGCGTGATCGCGAACGGGCCGGTCAACTACATCAAGCACTTCGCGGTCATGCCGGGCGTGCCGATTGCGCTGGCGCCGATGATCTTCGTAATTGAAATCATCAGCCACCTGTCGCGCGTGCTGTCGCTGACGCTGCGCCTGTTCGGCAACATCTTCGGCGAGCACCTCGTGGTGCTGATTCTGGCCAGCATCGTGCCGTTCATCGCGCCGCTGCCGATTCAGTTCCTGGGGTTGATCGTCGGGCCCCTGCAGGCGTTCATCTTCCTGACGCTGGGGGCCATCTACCTCACGGCCGCCACGCACGTGGATGACCACGGCGACGAGTACGGCGGCGAACACCACGGCCCCGCCGCCGCCCACTGATGGGGCTTAGGGGCCTAGGGGCCTAGGGGCTTAGGGGCTTAGGGGCTTAGGGGCTTAGGGGCTTAGGATTCTTCAAGACCCCAGGTCCCTAGGACCCCAGGACCTACTGATTAATCTTTACGACGACGACCGTCCGGTCGTCTGACTGCTCGGCGTCGCCGCAGAAGTGCTGCACGGCGCCGAAGATCTCCGCGACTATCTCTTTCGCCGGCCGCGCGTGCGTGCGCTCGATTACCTCGAGCAGGCGCGGCGAGCCGAATTCACGGCCGGCCTCGTCGAACGCCTCGGAGATGCCGTCGGAAAAGAACACGAACACGTCGCCCGGCGCCAGCGGTGCCTGGACCTCGTCGTAACTGGAGCTGCCGAATGAGCCGAGCGGCACGCCCGGCATGTCGATCTGGGTCGCCCGGCCGCCGCTGCAGCGCACCGGGTACGGCAGCCCGGAATTGGCGAACGTCACGATCTGCTTCTTGAACTCGAACATCGCGTAACACAAGGTGCAGTAGTACTCCTCGAGGTTGCGCTCGTGGAGAATGCGGTTCATGCCCGCCAGCACGCTGGCCGGGGTGCTGCGTTCCTTCTCGAGCCGGCGGCGGAAGGTGCGGCCGCGCACCATCTCGCCGATCGCGGCGCCGTACAGGGCCGCGGGCACGCCCTTGCCCGACACGTCGCCGACCGCCACCACCAGCGTATTGGGTTCTGGCGCCAGGAAGTCGCACAGGTCGCCGCCCAGCTCGCGCGCCGGGTCGAAGTGCCATGCCACGTCGACGCCGCGCAGGCGCTTGGGCAGCTCCTGGGGCAGCAGCGCCATTTGCACGCGCTTGGCGAAGCGCAGTTCCTTCTCGAACCGTGCCTCGTTGGCGCGCACCGAGTCGTAGAGGCGCGCGTTCTCGAGCGCGACCGCCGCTTCCGACGCCAGCAGCGTGAGCAGCTTGACGTGCTTCTTGTTGAAGGCGTCGCGCTCGGGGCTTTCCAGGTCGAACACGCCGATGCAGCGGTCCTTGAGCATCAGCGGGATGACCAGTTCCGAGCGCACGCCCGGCACCGCCTGGATGTAACGCGGATCCTTGAGCACGTCGGGAACCAGCACCACTTCCTTGTGCAGCGCGGCGTAGCCGACCAGGCCTTCGCCGAGCTTGACCGGCTCCATGGCCGCCGGGTCGTCGCCGTACTTGATGGCCACCTTCATCTCGAGCATGCCGCTGTCGTCGTCCAGCAGCAGGATGCCGAAGATGCGGTAATCGATGACCCGCTTGATGAGATGCGCCAGCCGGGTCAGCAGCTCGTCGGGGTCGAGAATGGCGGTCATCTCGCGGCCGATCTCGGCCAGCGTCTCGAGGGTCTCGGCGTACTCGCGCTCCGACTCGAACAGCCTCGCCGTAGCGATGCCCTGCGCCACGTGAGCGCCGAACTGCCGCAGGATCCACTCGTCGCGCTCGGTGAACGCGCCGGTCTGATCGCTCAGCAGGTTGAGCGCGCCAATCACCTTGCCCTTGTTGCGCAGCGGCACCGCCAGTTGCGATTTGGCCCCGGGCACGACGGCCAGGTAGCGGGAATCGGAATCGACGTCGTTCAGCAGGATCGGCCGCTGCTCGGCGACGGCGGTGCCGACAATGCCCTGGCCGACCTGGAGCGTGAAATGGCGGACGATCTCGTCGGGATAGCCCATCGCGTAGGCAATGCTGAGCTCCTCGCGCTGCTCGTCGAGGAGATAGACCGAGAAGACCGTGAACTTGGTGAGCCGGGAGATGAGTTGGGGAATGCGCTCGAGAAGCTCGTCGAGGTCGAGCACCGAGCTGACCTCGCGTCCCAGCTCCGCGAGAATCGCCAGCATCTCGGCGTCGGAAGTGGAACTGCTGGCGGCGCCCAGCGGCGCGGATTCAGTCATTGTGTGGTTACTATTTCAACACGAAGGCCACGAAGGACACGAAGGCTTTCGTGGTCTTCGTGTTGAACAACGTCATTGGGCCGAGGTTTTCGTGGCTGCGTCGCCGAGGGTGTACTTCGTCACCCAGTCGTAGATCCGCTGCATGCGGTCCTTCTGATGATAGTACTCGCTAATGCCGTGGCCTTCGCGCGGGTAAAACACCAGTTCGGTGGGCTTGCCGCGGTCCTTCAGTCCGCGAAACAGTTCCTGCGCCTGCCCGACCGGCACCCGCTCGTCGTTGGCGCCGTGCAGGATCAGGGTGGGCGTGGTGACCTTGTCGATGTGTGACATCGCCGATCGCTCGAGGTACAGCGGCAGCGTCTTCGCGTTTGGAATGCCGCCGAAGTAGCTGATCAGCACGCTGGGAATGTCGTTGGTCCCGTACATGCTCCACATGTTGGTCAGGCCGGCGCCGACCATGGCCGCCTTGAAGCGGCTGGTCTGCGTGATCACCCACGCCGTCATGTAGCCGCCGTAGCTCCAGCCGATGTGCGCCAGCTTGTCGGGGTCGGCAATGCCGCGGGCAACCAGCGCGTCCACCCCGGTGATGATGTCCCGGTAGTCGCCGCCACCCCAGTCGTTGAGGTTGTGCTGCAGGAACTTCTCGCCGTAGTTCGTGCTGCCGCGGGGGTTGGGGTAAAACACCGCCCAGCCCTTGTTGGCCCACACCTGGCCGCCTTCGAGGCCGCCCAGGCGGAAGCCGTTGACGTACGCCCCCGCCGGACCGCCGTGCGCCACGACCAGCGTCGGGTACTTGGTGCCGGCCGCGAAGCCCACCGGCTTGAGCAGGACCCCCTCCACTTCCACCCCGTCGGCCCCCTTCCAGGTGACGACCTCGGTGTCGCCCTGCGACAACCCGGCAAGCTGGGGGTTGGTGGTGGTCAACTGGCGGAAGGTCTGGTACGCCGGATCGGTGACGTAAACCTCCGAGGCGGAGTTCGGCGTGTCCATGGTCAGCGCGATGGTCCGGCCATCCCTGCTGATCGATGTGCCCTGCAGCGTCTTGCGGGTGCTCAACTGCGTGTAGCGGCCGGTGGTGAGGTCGTAGGCAAACGCCTCGTTATAGGCGCGCTTGCCGGCGACGAACACCACGCGGTTGCCTTCCGCCGTCCACACCGGGTTGCCGGCGTCGGTGTCGAAGTCCGGCGACGACACATCCTTGGCAGACTTGGCGGCGACGTCGTACAGCATCAGCTTCGAGTGCATGGTGACGCCGGGCGCGGTGCCGTCTGGCAGCGGCGGCCCGGAATAGGGTTCGGCGGTCCACACGATCGACTTGCCGTCGGGCGACCAGCGCGGCGAGGTGTCGCTGCCGAAGTTGGTGCTGATCTTCTCGACCCGCTTCGACGCCACGTCGGCCAGGTAAATGTCGCGGCGGTTGTCGCGCAGCATCGGCGTGGCGCCGGCGCCGAACACGAACCGCTGGCTGTCGGGTGCCCACGACGGCGCGCCGGCCACGGTGTAGTCCTTGCCCTCGGTAATCCTCGTCGCCGCATCGGCAACGAAATGCGGCCCTACTGGCACGATCCAGATGTGCGCGTGGCGGAAGTCGCCTTCGAACACCCGCTCGTCATCGCGCTTCCTGATGGCGGCTTCTTCGTCGGCGCTGCGGGCGTCGGTGGCGACAAATGCGATGCGCGAAGCGTCGGGCGCCCACGAGTAGCTGGAGACGTTCTCCTTGCTGTCGGTCAGCCGCCAGGCTTCGCCGCCGTCCGCGCGCATGACGTAAATCTGCGCCTTGACCTCGTCGCCGGCACCACGGGCCGAGACGAAGCTGATGTGGCGGCCGTCGGGCGACCACTGGGGCTGGCTGTCGCCTTTCGCGCCGAAGGTAATCTGGCGAGCCGGGCTGGAGCCATTGGTGGCCACCTGCCAGATGTGGGTGCGCGCCTCCATGCGGCCCGCCCCGAGCGACGCTTGCGCGCCCGCAAGCGGAGTCGAAGGGTCGCGCTCGGGCACCCACTGCCGCACGGTGTAGAGCACCTGGCTGCCGTCGGGCGAAATGGTGGCGCCGGCCACGGCTTTCACGGCGAGCACGTCATCGAAGGTGACCGGCCGCTTGTTCTGGGCTGACGCCGATGAGGTGAGCGCCAGGGCGAGGACGACAAACCTGAAGGTGTGTCGCCACGCGGCGGTGTGTCGCCCGCGGGTGGGGGTGGTGTGCATCAAGTCCTCCAAGGGGCGAAGTATAATTCCGATCTTCATGGACATTGCACTGCCGCTGGACATCACGGCGATCGAGCGGATTCTGCCCCATCGCTCGCCGTTCCTGCTCGTCGACCGCATCACCGAACTCGAGCCGGATCAGCGGATCGTGGGCATCAAGAACGTCTCGACGAACGAGCCCTACCTCAGCCGGCCCGGCCCCGGCGGACGGCCAACGCTGCCGCCGACCATCCTGACCGAGTGCGTGGCCCAGGTCGGCGCCATCCTGATCCTGGCGAAGCCCGAGAACAAGGGCATGCTGATCTTCTTTCGCGGCATGGAGCGGGTCCGCTTCCGCGCCCCGGTGCACGTCGGCGACCAGGTGATCATCGAGGCGCGCGTCAAGCGCCTCAAGAGCCGTATGGGCGTACTCGAAGGCCGGGCACGCGTCGGCAAGAAAGTGGTCATCCACGGCACCATGACCTTCGCGCTCGGTTCGGAATGACGCGGCTCCCCCGCATCGCGGCGCTGACCACCGACGACGCTGGCTGGGGGTTCTTCCTCTGCACCTACAAGGAGGTGCGGGCCGGGCGCAGCGGCAGCGAGTTCGTGATCCTCAACCTGCAGGATGCCTCGGGGCAGACCACCGGCAAGATTCTGCAGGACGTCGAGCGCTTCAAGGACGAGTTCGAAGCCGGCGAGTTCGTGCGCGTCGAAGGACGCGGCAGCCTCTACAACGGGCAGGTGCAACTCGTGCTCAGCACCATCCGCCGGGTCAATCCCGACCAGGATCGCCTGCAGGGCTTCCGCGAGGACGAGTGCATCCTGAGCGCGCCGCGACCGATCGACGAGATGTGGTCGGAGCTGCAGGAACGCCTGCGCGACGTGAAGAACGACCACCTGCGCGTGCTGCTCAACCGGGTGGTCTCCGATCACTCCGAGCAGCTCAAGACCTGGCCGGCGGCGCAGACCATTCACCACGCCTATCGCGGCGGCTTTCTCGAGCACATCACCAAGATGGCCGAGGTCGGCGCCCTGCTGTCGCGCGCGTACGGCGCGAACGACGACCTGGTGCTGACCGGCGTCGTGTTGCACGACATCGGCAAGCTGCAGGAACTGTCGTACGACGGCGGCACCGGCAGCTATACCCGCGACGGCAACCTGGTGGGGCACATCGCGCTGGGCCTGATGCTGGTACGCGAGGCCATCAACGGCATTTCCGGATTTCCGCTCGAGCTGCGCGCGCAGGTCGAGCACCTCATTGCCTCGCACCACGGCACGCGCGAGTGGGGCTCGCCGGTGGAACCCAAGACGGTCGAAGCGTTCATCCTGGCGTCGGTGGACGAGCTCGACGCCAAGCTCAATCAGGTCCGCCGCGCGATTGCCGACGACCCGTCGGGCGACGAATTCACCGCCTGGCAGAAGAGGCTGGGTCGGGTGTTGTACAAGGGGTCTGACCCCGAGCGGTGAGTTCCGAGGGGTCTGACCCCCCGTAGCCGCGATGGGGTCAGACCCCTCGACGATGCTTGCTCGGCGTCAGACCCCTTACTTCCGCCCCACGATCCACGTCCCCGTCAGCACCAGTCCCGCCGCGAGCAGGGTTCGTGGTGAGAGCGGCTCCCCCAACAACACCGTCCCTAGCGCGACTGCGATCATCGGATTGATGTAGGCGTAGAGCGACACCAGCGACAGCCGCAGGTGCTGGATCGCGTAGATGTATGCCGAGTACGCCACCAGCGATCCCGCGATTGCCAGGTATGCCATCGCCGCCATCGTGCGCGGCGTGAACGACAGCGCGGCCCAGTCGCCGTGCACGGTGGCCGCCGAGAGCAGCATGATGCCGCTGAAGACCATTTGCAGCGCCGTCGAGGGGAACGGATCGTTGCCGAGCTCATGCCGCTTGGCGTACGAGGTGCCGATCACCCAGCCGACACACGCCAGCTGGATGGCCACCACGCCGCCGACGAAGGCGCGACCGCTGGCTCCTCCCTGCGACATCTCCGGCCACACCAGGATGACGATACCCGAGAAGCCGATGGTGAGGCCAATCAAGGCGCGCGCCGTGAAACGATCGCCGTTCGGCAGCAACCGCTCCAACAGCGCCTGCCAGAAGGGGGTGGTCGCAATCAGCACGGCCGTGAGCCCGCTCGCTACATACTGCTGCGCGAACACCACGAAGCCATTGCCGACGATGTTCATCAGGAAGCCCAGCAGCACGAGCGGCCCCCACAGCCGGATCGGCGGCAGGCGGCGACCCATCGCGAGCAGGATGCCGCAGAGCAGGACCCCGGCCGACATCCACCGCAGGCCGGCCACGAGCAGCACCGGCACGGATTCGAGCGCCACGCGAATGGCGAGGTAGGTCGTGCCCCAGATGATGCAGACCGCGACGAAGGCGAGATGCGCCAGGCTCACGCCCCACCCTCGCCACGGCGGCGGCTGGCGGAACGGGCCAGTGTTTTTTCCGGCGGAATGGCAATGCGCGGGTCTTCCTTCACCGTCTCCAGAACGATCGTCGTCCTGGTCGAGGTGACACTCTGGGCCGAGGCAATCTGCTGCCGCAGAATCTGCCCCAGGTGCTCGGCATCGCGCGCGCGCACTTTCAGGAGATAGCAGTCGTCACCGGCCACGTGGTGCACCTCGAGCACTTCGGGAATCTTGCTGAGCTCGACCGCCGACGGCATGTCGGGGCCGTGCTCCGAGGTCCGAACACTCACGAAGGCCAGCAGCCCGCGATCGACCACATGGGGGTCGATTAGCGCGACGTAATCCTTGATAATGCCCTTCGCCTCGAGCTTCTTGAGCCGCTCGGTCACCGCCGAGGGCGCCAGGCCGACGGCCTTGGCCAGTTCGGATTGAGATGTTCTGGCGTTGTACTGAAGAATATCCAGTATTGAGCCGTCAATTCCGTCGATCATTCTGAAATAGTAGCCATTCAATTGGATTTGTTCAATGTATGACCTTCTGGACTGAGGCGTCTCCGGCGGCCAGAAAGGCCTTGGTGGCCGCTTCTCTGGGCTGGCTGCTCGATGCGTTCGACGTGATGCTGTACGCCCTGATCCTCACCGCCGTGGTGAAGGATCTTGGGCTGACGCTCGCGACCGGCGGTCAACTGGCGTCGCTGACCCTCGCGGCCTCGGCCCTTGGCGGGCTGTTGTTCGGCGTGATTGCCGATAAGCTGGGCCGCACGCGCGCCCTGTCGCTCAGCATCCTGTTGTATTCCGTGTTCACGTTTGCCTGCGGCCTGGCGCAAAACGTGTGGCAGCTGGCGATCTTCCGCTTCCTGCTGGGACTCGGCATGGGCGGCGAGTGGGCGAGCGGTGCCACGCTGGTGAGCGAGACGTGGCCCGAGAAGCACCGCGGCAAAGCGCTGGGCATCATGCAAAGCTGCTGGGCGATTGGCTACGGCGCCGCCGCCCTGGTCGTCGGCCTGGTGCTGCCCACCTACGGCTGGCGCGCGGTCTTCTTCGTCGGCATCGTGCCCGCTCTCTTCACGTTGTGGATCCGCCGCAACCTCGAAGAGCCCGAAATGTGGCGTCGGTCCCGTCAAGAAGCGTCGCCGCGTCAGGATGTGCCGCCCCGTCAGGCGCCGCCGTCCCGGCTGGGAGCACCCCTGCACTTGATCGTGCTCCTCACCCTGATGAACGCCGCGACCATGTTCGCCTGGTGGGGACTCAACCTCTGGGTGCCGTCGTACCTGTCGTTGCCCGTCGAGCAAGGCGGCATTGGTCTCTCCACCACGACCATGTCGATGTTCATCATCGCCATGCAGGTGGGCATGTGGCTCGGCTACGTCACGTTCGGGTTCATCAGCGACACCTTCGGCCGCAAGCCGACCTATGTGACGTATCTGGTCGTGGCGGCCGCGCTGGTATGGGCGTACGGCTCCACCAGCGAGCCGACCTACTTGCTGGCGCTCGGGCCGTTCGTGGCGTTCTTCGGTACGGGGTACTTCAGCGGTTTCGGCGCCGTTGCATCAGAGATCTTTCCCACGGCCATCCGCGCAACGGCGCTCGGCGTGACGTACAACAGCGGGCGCCTGTTGAGCGCGGTGGCGCCCTACGTGATTGGCAGCCTCGCGCAATCGCAGGGCTTTGGCCTGGCGTTCACGATCACGGCGTTCGCGTTCCTGATTGCCGCGATGATGTGGATTGGGATTCCGGAGACACGTGGACGACAGATGGTGTGAACAAGCCTGGCGCGACGCAGGAAGGCTCCTGCAAAAGAAGAGTGGAGCCTTCCTGCGCGGCGGCGGCGACGGGGTCATCCCCCACCGGGCATTCCCGCTCACGATCAGACGCCGTTATCCGACGCGATTCTGTCGATTGCTGTCGTCGGCGATCAGCGTCGCGGTCTCCGCGGCGATGCGGACGCAGTTGCGGCCATCGTCTTTGGCGCGATACAGCGCCTGGTCGGCGCGTGCGATCACCGCTTGCACGTTGACCTCGCCCGGCAGCGTCTGTGCCAGGCCGAAGCTCGCGGTGATGGCGAGTGCCTCGCCCGCCCACGGCACCGGCCGGTCGGCAATTTCCTTGCGCAGCGTTTCGGCCACGCGGCGGGCGCCGTGGAGCGGGGTCTCGGGCAACAGCACCAGGAACTCCTCGCCGCCGTAGCGGCACTTCAGGTCCGAGCCGCGCAGTACGTCCTTCATGCGCTTGCCCACCGCGCTCAGCACGGCATCGCCGCACAAGTGGCCGTGGCGATCGTTCACGTCCTTGAAGTGATCCAGGTCGAACATGATCAGCGACACCGGCGTCTGGCTGCGCCGCGCGCGGCGCAGTTCGGCGTCGACGACGTCGAGGGCGTGGCCGCGTGTGAAGCAGCCGGTCAGCGCATCGCGCACGCTGTTTTCCTTGACCTCGCGAAACAGTTGCGCGTTCTTGATCGACACCGCGAGCAGGGCGCCCGCGGCTTCGATGATCCGCCGCTTGTCGGCCGGCAGGCCGCCGGACTCGGGCCGGACGCCGAGCACGCCCATGGCGGTGCCGCCGACCACCAGCGGGAAGCCGACGGCGCGCGGCTGGTTCAGGTGATTGGGCGTCTTGTCGGCGTGCGAGGCCAGCAGTTGCTCGGCGATGTCGCCCCACTGCAGCACTTCTTCCGCGCCGCGCGTATCGCCCGACAAGGCCTGCCATTCCGTACCCTCGCGCACCAGCACCCACACGTCGTCGGTACCGGCGAGGGCCGGCAGGTGCTGGCCGATGGCGACGCGAATGGACTCGAAGTCGAGCGCGCGGCCCAGCGCCTGGCCGAAGCCGACGAGCCGCTCGAGTTCCTCGGCGCGATGCTGCGCCGCCCGGGTGGCGGTCTGGGCGGCGGCGGTCTTGGCGTGCTCCTGCGAGTTGCGCCGGTACTGGTGGAAGACGAATGCGACGGTCAGCAGCACGAGGGCGGGCATCAGCGTCAGCCCGCTCTGGCGCTCGATCTCGCGCGCGTAGTCGAGCATGCGCGAAATGGGCGTCGAGAAGATGACGATCAGCGCCGTTGTCAGGGCGCCGATCAGCAGCAAGTCCTGTTGGCCAAACAGCTTCATCGGAACCGGGTCAGTATGCCAGATCCGGGACCCGGTATCCCGAATCGGGACCAGCCCGCCGTGGCGTGCGGATCCCGGATCCCGGGTCGCGGGACCCGGTGTAGATTATCTGCATGTCTTTGAACTCCAGGACCTTCACTTTCCTGCTCGGAATTGCCGGGCTGGCGTTGCTGACCACGGTGGCCATTGCCGCGGCCACCTCCGCTGCGGCCGAGGGGCAGGCCGCCCGGTCACAGACCGCCAAACCGGCGGCCAGGCCTGCCGTGGTGCGCAAGACCGCGCCGCCGCTGCCCGCCATGGGGTTCGCGCCCGTGCGGCCCATGGACGTCGTCCGCGCCACTTACGACTTCGCGGCGCAGCATCCCGAGATTCTGTCGTACGTGCCGTGCTACTGCGGCTGCGGCGCCGATGGCCACAAGCACAACGAGTCGTGCTTCGTCGCCCGCCGTGACGCGCGGGGCAACGTGATCGAGTGGGACACGCACGGCTTCGGCTGCACCATCTGCATCGATGTCGCGCGCGAGGCCATGCAGATGTACTCGTCGGGCGCCGACGTCGTGTCGATTCGCGCCGCGATCGAGAAGAAGTGGACGCCCGGCAACGCCGCCGGCAAGACGCCCACGCCGTTCCCACCAAAGAAGTAACGGGTGGATGTGTTCCAGGCCGTTCGCGAGGGTGTCTATATCGGCACTCTCGAAGCGGCCAGCACTTCAACGATCTCCGCCAATCCCCACCTGAAGACGATCTTCGGCTACCCGCCGGAGACGGCCGAAACGCACGTCCAGCCGTTCGACAGTTCCCGTTTCGTCGATCCCGAGGCGCGCACATTGTTCGTCGAGCGTTTGGATCGTGAAGGCCGTGTGACCGACCTGCTGCTCCGGTTGCGCCGGGTCGATGGTGCGCCAATCTGGGTGGAGGTCACGGCCAGCGCGTCCTACAGGCAGGGCCACCCGTCGCTGCCGTCCGGCGCGCAAGGCGCGAGCGGGCCGTCCGATCGCGCCGCCCTTCGCGTCGAGGCCCTGATCCGGGACGTCAGCGAGCGCAGGAAGCTCGATGACCAGTCGCGCGACGGCCGCTACCAGTTGCTGCAAGCCGAGAAAATGGCCGCGCTCGGGCAGACCATTTCCGGCGTCGCGCACGAGCTCAACAATCCTCTCGCCACCATCCTGTCGTGGGCGGAGCGGCTCGCCGAACGTAACGTGGACGACAAGACGCGGCAGGGACTCGAGGTCATCCTCGCCGAATCCGAGCGTGCCGCCCGCATCGTCCGCAACCTGTTGACCTTCGCGCGCAAGCGCCAGACGACACGGGCGATGGTCGACCTGAACCAGGTGGTGCGCGAGACCCTCGCCCTGCGGGCCTACGAGCAGAAGGTCAGCAACATCCAGGTGGTCGAGGCCCTGGCGCACGGTCTGCCGGAAGTGTTCGCCGATGGGCACCAGATCAAGCAGGTGCTGCTCAACCTGCTGATCAACGCCGAACAGGCGTGCATTGGCGCCAACGGCCGGGGCACCATCGTCGTGCGCACGGCGCATGATGCCGATCGCGGCTCCGCCGTGCTCGAGGTCAATGACGATGGTCCGGGGATTGCGGTCGAGAAGCAGGGCCGCGTCTTCGACCCGTTCTTCACGACGAAGGAAGTGGGCCACGGCACCGGCCTGGGCCTCACAGTCGCCTATGCCATCGTCCAGGAACACAGCGGGCGCATCTGGCTCGAGTCGAGTCCTGTCGCCAGCCCGAAGGGAGCCGCCGAAGGGCACGGCGCGAAAGCAGGCACGTCGTTCTTCGTCGAGCTGCCGGTCAGCGGGCAGCACTTGAACGCGCCGGCGGCGCGGGCGGCGCAACAGCCGATCTCGCTCGAGGCGTTCAAGGGGTTGCGGGTGCTGGTGGTCGAGGACGAACCGGCACTGGCGGTGGCGGTCGCCGAGGCGCTCGAGGATGCGGGGTTCACGGTCGATCGCGCCGGCGACGGCGAAGAGGGCCTGACCCGCCTCACCGAAGCCAGCTACGACCTGATCGTCTGCGACCTGAAGATGCCCCGGATTGACGGCATGCAGTTCTACCGCGCGATGGCCGCGGCCACGCCGGCGCTGGCGCGGCGCGTGATCTTCGTCACCGGTGATGTCGCCGGCACCGATGCCGAGCGTTTTCTCGAAGAGACCGCCTGCCGCTGGCTGTCCAAGCCCTTCAGGTTGGGCGACTTGCTGCGCGCCGCCCGCGACACGTTGTCCTGATCGACCACCAGCACCAGTCCCGCCCGCTTCTGAGCGGCGTGTGGTACCCGCGTATCCGATTCGGGCCCGCCGACGCTCGCCCGGATCTTCTCGGCGAGCTTCGGAGCGGTCGTGTCGTAGCGGCCGTCGGCCGCAGGGGCGGACAGCGACGCCTTGGCCATTTTGGGTTTCACGGCAGCAACCGGGTTTCCGGCTTCGAACGCGGCGAATGCCGCCTTCAGCGCCGCCGACGCCGCCATCGGCGTGATCTCGGCGCCGAGCGCGTCGCGCAGCCGCTTGATGGCGCGCGCGTGCAGCTGCGAGACCCGCGATTCGTTCACGCCCAGCTCCGCGCCAATGTCCTTCATGGTCACTTCGTTGTAGTAGTAGAGCGCGATGACGCGCTGTTCTCGGGGCGGCAACGTGGCAATGGCGTTGCGGACGCGCGACTTCACCTCGTCACGCTCGTATTGCAGATCGGGGCGCTCGGGCTCGGCCGGCACCATGACGGCTGGCAGCTGCGATTCGTCGACGTTCTCGGCGCTCGAGAAGGGCGAGGTGGACTCAATGGTGTTGATGCGAACGATGGTCTTGCCCAGGCGCTTTTCGTCCGAGCCGATCTCTTCGGCCAGGTCGGCCAGCGACGGCTCGTGACCGAGAGAGGCGCGCAGCTTTTCCCTCGCGGCCTCCAGCTCGCGGCGCACCCGGCGCACGCCGCGCGGCCACGCGTCCTTGCGCAGGGCGTCGATCATGGCGCCGCGAATGCGCCGCTCGGCAAAGGTCTCGAACTTGATGCCGCGCGAGTCGTCGAAGCGGTGGGCCGCGTCGATCAGGCCGATGACCCCGTCCTGGACGAGGTCGCTCAAGTCGATGGAGTGCGGCATGGTCGCGGCCATGCGGCGGGCCAGCGCCTCGACAAAGGGAATGCCGGCTTCGACGCGCGGGTTGGCGCAGGGCGCCATCTTGTCGGCTGGCGCCACGACGAAGGTCGCCTCTGTCATTGCCGGTTCTTCGGTCATCGGGGTCATCTCAAGAATCTCCGTTGCCTGCCCTAAGGCAAAGGCGATGCCTGAGCTGTGTAACTATGGTCAAGAGCGTGCACGGCGGACCTGAGATCAGAATAAGTGTCTTTGAAGTCAGCCACTTACACGGCTGTGCTCAGCCCTGCGCCGGGCCTGGAGCCGTCTTGTATTGCTGCGATCAACGCCAATTATATGGCGGCTAAGCGAGTTTGTGAGTCAATAGTTTGGCGGCAGATATTTATTTTGCAGGTGGGATCACGGATCCGTAGCTGCGTCGGAGCCGGTTGAAATCGGGGGAAATAACTCCGGCAGGACGCCGGAGTTATTTGGGTTCTGCGACGGACTGGCGCAGTTCGCGCGAGACGGCCATCGCCTGGAGCGCGGCGCTCACCACCTGCGACGCGCGCGCCTTTTGCGCGGCGTCTTGTGCCTTGGTCTCCAACAACTCGGCGTGCGCGAGAATCACGCCGAGTTGATTATTCAGCCGATGGAGGAGTTCGCGAGAATCTTCTCCTGCCATGTCCTGCCTTTGCCGTTGCATTTCTATCTGAGTAATCTGCGTCATCTGCGGCCCTGGTGGGGGGCCGGCGTTATCTGTGTTCACGCTACTGCGTTCGGGCTGTTCGGGTGCTTGGTGCCGTCCGGCTCACGCCACAGCGTGTCGACGAAGATCCGGATACTGCCGCCGGCGGTCCGCAGGTACTCGACCTTGTTGGCCGCGATCCAGTTGTAGATCGTGCGCCGGCTGACGCCGACCATCTCGCACGCCTTCATGATGCTTACTGTTTGCCGTTCCACGGGGTTAGCCTCCAAGGGTTGTATCGGAGGCTGCCACCGTGGGATTAGTCGTGCAGCCCTTGACACCCCCGTGCAACCCCGTCAAAATCCTGACAACCCATGGCCCATCTGCTACTGGTAGACGACGAGGAATCGCTCAGAAGTGTTGTAGCAGAAAGACTTACCGACCAGGGCTTCGAGGTGGTCCAAGCCGCGGATGGCGAGTCCGCTGTGAAAGCGCTCGATGGGTTTGCCTTCGACGTCATCGTCTCCGATCTCCGCCTTCCGGGGGTCGACGGACGCCATGTCATTGACGCCGCCCTCACCCGATACCCCGGCATCGTCGCCATCGTGGTCACCGGCTATGGCACGGTCAAGGACGCCGTCGACATCATCAAGCGCGGTGCTGCCGACTTCATCGCCAAGCCCTTCCAATTCGACGAGTTGATGCACGTGCTTACCAACGCGCTCGAGCAGAAGCGGTTGAAGAGCGAGAACGCGTACCTGCATCAGCAACTGGACGAGCGCTTCGGTCTGGGATCGATGGTCGGCAGGAGCGCGCCAATGCGCGCGCTGTTCCAGTTGATCGAAACCGTGGCGCCGACGTCGGCGACCATCCTGATCAGCGGCGAGACCGGCACCGGCAAGGAGATGGTCGCGCGGGCGATTCACCAGACCAGCCCGCGGCAGCGCGAGCGGTTTGTCGCCATCAACGTCAGCGCCATTCCCGAGACGTTGCTCGACGCAGAGCTGTTCGGCCACGCGCGCGGCGCCTTCACCGGGGCGGTGGCGATGCGCCAGGGGCGGCTCGAGCAGGCCGACAAGGGCACCTTGTTTCTCGACGAGGTGGGCACCATGCCCATGGCGCTGCAGATGAAAATGCTGCGGGTGCTGCAGGAGCGGGAGTTCGAGCGCATCGGCGACAACCGCACCATCAAGGTCGACGTGCGGATTGTCGCGGCGACCAACGCCGAGTTGTTGAAGATGGTGAAGGAGGGCACGTTCCGCGAAGACCTTTACTATCGCCTGAACGTGATTGCGGTACACCTCACGCCGCTGCGCGAGCGTCCCGAAGACATTCCACCCCTGGTGCAAAACTTCCTGCGGAAGTTTTCGGATCGGGAACCGGGAACCGGGAACCGGGAACCAGGCGGTTCACGACTCCCGATTCCCGACTCCCGACTCCCGACCGTCTCACAAGAAGCCATGCGCCGCTTGATGGCCCACCCGTGGCCGGGGAACGTCAGGCAGCTGGAGAACGCCATCGAGCGCGCCCTGGCGTTGCTGGGCGGCCGCAACCAGATCGAGCTTGCCGACCTGCCGCCCGACCTGCAGCCGGTGGAGCAGGACACGGCGGCGCCGTCGTTGGACCTGCCCGAGAAGGGTATCGACCTGCCGGCGCTGATCGCGCGGATTGAGAAGGACCTGATCGAGCGCGCCCTCACCCGCACGGCGCAAAATCGCGGCGCGGCGGCACGGTTGCTAGGCTTGAAGCGGACGACGCTCGTGGAGAAGCTGAAGCGAATGTAGCGGCGGCCTGAAGATGGAGAGCCGGTGCGCACACGCAGCGAAGCAGTCGCCGCGAAAAAATTCGACGTGTAGAGCTCATGAAGCGCAAAGTGGGTACTCTTTTGTCGCGGCGGCTGCTTCGCTGCGTGATGTTCATGTGCGCCTGATGGTCTGGTCCGTAAACACGGTCACATCCTTCGCCTGCTGCATCAGCAGGTCGAGCGGCGTCGTTCGCTGTGTTCTCGAGAGTGCCGCCTGCAGCACCGGCAGCTTGCGCGGGCCAACGGCAATCACCCAGACCTTCTTCGTTCGCGTCACGAACGGCAGCGATAGGGTCAGCCGCCGCGGCGGCGGCTTGGGGGCGTCTTCGACCGCGACCACGCGCAGGTCGTCGGCCATCAGCGCGCGGTGGCCGGGAAACAGCGAGCAGATGTGGCCGTCTTCGCCGACGCCAAGCAGGGCCAGGTCGAGTGCCGCGCTCTTGAGCTCGGTCGACAACGTGGTGTCGTATCTCATGGCCGCGGTTGTCAACTGCGGGAGGTCCGCAGGCATGCGGAAGGCGCGGGGAGCATTGGCGCCGAGCGGGGCCAGTAGCATCCGCTCAGCGATGCCGTAGTTGCTTTCGGGGTCGTCTGCGGGGACCGCGCGTTCATCGACCCAGAACAGCGAGATGCGGGACCAGTCGACGTTGGCGTTCTTGAGCGCACCCAGGAAGATCAGGGCGGTGCCGCCACCAGATAGGGCGCACGACCGCTGGGCGTCCCCCACATCTTCGGATGCCCAACGCTCGAACGACTCGGTGAGCCGTGCGCGCAGCTCGTCGATCCGGGCAACCACCAGCTCCATTCCACGTTAGGATACTTTGTGCCGCCTAGATACGTGTATTGGACGATCATCGTCGACGGCCAGCCGACCGCGTTCCGGTCCGGCTCACTCGAAGACATCATGCCCACCTTCAACCGCCTGAAGGAGAAGCAGCCCACGGCCGAGTTGAAGTGGTTTCAGAACGGCCAACTGTGGCCGTCGCGTCACGATGCGCAAGACTTCATGCGCGCGCGCGGTGAGCGCGGCCGCGCGAACGATCCACGCCAGTCCGAGCGCGAGGCCGACGCACCGGCTGGCAGGCCCGAGCGGGCCTGGAACGCCAAGCCCGAGTGGAAGACGCGGTCCACGTTCGCGGCGAGATCCGACAGGCCTCGGGTGAATCGCGACACTCCCGCCGGCGAGCGCCCGGCGTGGGTCCCGAAGGGCGACAAACCCTCCTTGGCTAAGGAGGGCAAACCCGAATGGAAGCCCAGGGGAGACAGCAAGCCCGCCTTCGCGCCCCGCTCAGCCGACGCGTCCACCTTCGCTAAAGCTCCGGCGGACAGGCCGGCGAGGCCGGCCGCCAGCAGGAGCGACGAGCGGCCGGAGTGGAAGCCCAAGGGCACGTTCAAGCCGAAAGAGCCGGGTCACTCCTCTGGCTGGGGTGAGAAGCCCGCCTTCGCGCGACGACCCACCGGCTCGTCGGCGGGGCAAGCCCGTGACCGTGGCGACAAGGCCGCGTGGAAACCGAAGGGTGACACCGGCGGCAAGAGCGGTGAGCGGCCGGAGTGGAAGCCGAAGGGCACGTTCAAGCCACGGGAAGAGGGCCATCGCCCGACCGCGCGCGATCAGGCGCGCTCGTCGTTCAAACCCAAGGCCTACACCCCCAAGGTTGATGATGGCCGCACCCGCAGCTCGCGCGTGCAAAGCCGCAACGACAAGCTCGAATGGCAACCCAAGGGTGCACCGTCGCGCGAGGATGGGCCAAACAGTGGGTTTCGCAGGGGCGGTTCGGACGCGCCTGCATCTGACGGCCCGAAACGCAAGTGGGTGCCAAAGGCCGAGTACAAGAAATCACTCGGCATCGAGGCCAAGCGCGACGACAAGTGGCGCCCTGGCGGTGAGCACAAGGACCCGAAGCAGAAATACAAGGATGCCAAGAAGGCGAAGTGGACCAAGTTCAAGGCGAACATCCGCGCCCGATCAGCCGGGCCGCGTAAGCCGAAGGACGAGTAGTGGTCGCACACGTCGTGCTGTTGCGCGTGAAGGCCTCGCTGTCAGAAGCGGAGCGCGAAGCGCTGCTCGAAGCCATGCGCCTGGCCTTCACCGGCATTTCCGAAATCCGGCGCGTGCGCATTGGCCGCCGTATCCGGATCGGGCGGGGCTACGAAGCACAAATGGCCGAGCACTTCGAGTACTCGGCCATCATCGAGTTCGACAGCGAAGCGGACCTACGCGCCTACCTGGATCACCCGCAGCACCAGGAGCTAGGCCGGCGCTTCTTCGAGTCGGCCGACGCCGCGCTGGTGTACGACTACAGGTTCGTTGACGCCGAGCACGTGCGACAGTTGATCTGATCCCCCGCGGCGAACCCCGACCGGGTCCGGAGCCGTCCGTCAGACATCAGGCGTGGTCCGGCCGAGGGCCTTCTTGATCGTTCGCAGCAGGCCAGGTTCGTTGCGAACGTCGTCAAGGTGTTCGAGCAGCGCCAGCGCCTCAGTGATGGTCGAGACCGGCCGTACACCGAGTCGCCTGGCCCCGGCGGGCACGTCCTTCAAGTGGCCGTGCCAGACCAGGATCACCTTGGCCTTGGACTCCACGGCGATGTCGAGGCAGTTCTCGGGGCGGTCGTCGACGAACGCGTCGAGGTGGAGCGCATCGGCGATCTTGCCTCGCGAGCGCTGCACCACCATCACGCTGGGGTAGAGGAAGCCATGGGCGTCGAGCCATCGCTGCGACTGCAGTTGCGTGATCTCCCCGGCGGTCGACGGCCTGGTGGTCAGAAAGATGACCTCCCAGCGGCGTTCGTGGGCGGCCTTGGCAATCCTCGCGATGATGCCGGGTTCCAGTTCCGGAAGCCGCGTCCAGAAATTCTCGATCTGCTTGACATGATCCCACAACTGCATCTGCTGTCGCGCCGACAGGTGCAGTTCCTCCATCGCCGCGGCGCTCGAGTCGTCTTCAGGAGTCTGTGGTGCCTCTTCGGCGCCATCCGGACTGGGAGGCGCCTTCTTGTAGGCCGACTTCGCCAGCACTTCCTCGCCGAACAGCTTGACGGCCTCCTCGTGCAGCGCAGAATACATGTCGGCGACGGTGCCGTCGAGATCGAAGCCTATTCGTAGCGGCATTATGAAACGGCGACTCCCCTGGCGCGGTCGTGGTGCTGGAGAAACCAGTCGTAGGTGCCCTCTATTCCCTCGCCAAGCGACGTTCGGTGGCGCCAGCCCAGCGCGTGCAACCGGGTGACGTCTAGTAGCTTGCGCGGGGTCCCGTCCGGCTTCGTCGTGTCGTAGACTAGGGTCGCGCCGGGGTGGACGATGCGGCGGACCATGTCGGCGAGTGCGGAGATGGCAACTTCCTCGCCGGTGCCGATGTTGATGTGCATGGCCGCCTCGTAGCGTTGCATCAGGAACACGCACGCATCGGCCAGGTCGTCGACGTGCAGGAACTCGCGGCGCGGCGAGCCGGTGCCCCAAATCGTCACTTCCGTTCGACCCTCCATCTTCGCGTCGTGGAACTTGCGAATCATCGCCGGCAGTACGTGCGAGCTGGTGAGGTCGAAGTTGTCGTGCGGACCATAGAGATTGGTCGGCATCGCGGAAATGAAATCGCTGCCGTACTGGGTGCGGTAGGCCTGGCACAGCTTGATGCCGGCGATCTTGGCAATGGCGTACGCCTCGTTCGTCGGCTCCAGTTGTCCGGTCAGCAACGCCTCTTCAGGCATGGGCTGCGGGCAATTGCGCGGGTAGATGCAGGAGCTGCCGAGATACAGGAGCTTCTTCGTCCCGAACAGGTGTGCGGAGTGCACGACCGTGGCGTGAATCATCATGTTGTCGTAGATGAACTCCGCCGGCCGGGTCGAGTTGGCCACGATGCCGCCAACCGTGCCTGCTGCCAGGTAGACGAACTCCGGTCGATTGGCGCGGAACCAGTAGTTCACCGCCGCCTGGTCACGCAGGTCGAGCTGGTCCCGCGTGGCAGTGAGAATGCTGGTGTAACCGAGATGTTCAAGGCGCCGTACGATGGCTGACCCCACCAGGCCACGGTGGCCGGCCACGAAGATCCGCGAGTTGAGGGTCATTTCAGCCATCACTGAATTCTAGGTTACGCGTTTACGGCCGCCAGGCCGCCAGCATGCTGGCATAGTTGCCAAGTGTCTTTCAAGTCATATATTGGCGTGTCGTATATGACTCTATGTGCCTTTCGGGATCCGTGCTTGCCAACCCGTGCATACCTTATCGGCAGACGAGGGTGCGAATCGGCATGTCGTGAGCCGGTCAGGCTGCATTTCGCACCTTACCGGTTGAGGACGACATGTTCAGAATCTCAACCACCTGCATCACGGTCTTGCTGCTGTTCTCCTCCCTGGCGCAGGCGCAAGCCTCGGATCCGCCCAAGTGGGACTTTGCGGCTACCAGCGGCCTGTACGAGCATCAGCCGGGCCCCCGGGACGCCCAGGGTTACGGCGACTACTGGTTTGCAACCTGGAAGAGCGGCGCAACCCTGGGGCGGTATTGGACACCGCACTTCAAGACGGAGATCGAGCTGGCCACGACGGGCGAGGGCCGGCGTTGGAGCCAGCGGTTCGCCGTCGTTCCCGGCACCACTGGGCCGGTCCCTTACGGGGTGGACGAGTACTTCCGTTTCACCCAGGGCTCGGTGCGAGCCGTCTGGCAGTTCTTCGACAACCAATGGATTCATCCCTATCTGCTGGCAGGTGTCGCGGTGGACGCGGAGCGCCGGCGGGAGGTCACCCACGATCCATACCTTTACACCGGCGACGGCCGGCTGCCGGGAGTCCTTGTGCCGGTGCCCCAACAGTATGCGTCTCCGGCCACCACCTTCAACTCCGGCATCGAGGTTGGCGGTGGGGCGAAGCTGTATTTCACGTCGAACGTGTTCGCCAACACCACACTCGTGATCAAACGGGCGAAACCGGCAACGAGTGTCAGTTGGGTCGGCGGATTGGGAATCGATTTTTGAGAACGAGGACGGTTATGCGTGCCATTGCTATCGCGGTGATCTGTTCAGTGTTGTCGGCCGGTGCCACCGATGTCTTCGCGCAGGAGGCCGCCGCGTGGCGGCAAGTGGCGGCCGGCATTCCGCTGGGCTCGAAGGTGAAGGTCCAGACTCTCGACGGGGATCGCATAACGGCGACGCTGATGGGCGTGGACGGCGAGGGTGTGGTGGTGAAGCGAAACACGCGGCGGCCGGTGGCTGCCGTCACCATCCCCTTCGCCGACATCGCCCGGCTGGAGCGCGACCACGGCAACGGCGTCAACGTCGGCAAGGCCATCGCCATTGGCCTTGCCGCGGGCGCCGGGGTCATCCTTGGGTTGTTTGCGATTGCGCTGCAGTTTGACTGATCGGCGCCTGCACGCAGCGCGAGCCACTGTGGCAGGGTCAGACCCCTCGACACACCGAACTCGGGGTCAGCCCCTGATGTCTGCATCCGAAAGATGCGTGTCGGTGGGGAGGTCACGCGTGGCCGTCTTGCCGAGCAGATCCTCGTATCGTTCCGCCGGAATGGCGCCGGTGCCGGGGCGCTTGACCCACAGGTTCTGCTTCGTAAACGCTTCACCGGCCCTGATCGCCTGGATGGTCACGACCGTCGCAAACGCGAAGTCCATCGTCACCTGCTCTTCCCGCACCGGGCCCTTGGAGCCGCCCAGCTCGGCGTGCAGGGTCTTCGCCGCTTCGATCAGCTCGCGACAGCGAATTTCGTCCATGGAGCACACGATGTCGGGGCCGCTACGTTGCATGTGGTCGGTGAAGTGCCGCTCGACAATCGACCCGCCCAGCGCCATGGCGCCGATGCAGGCGATGTTGTCGGTCGTGTGGTCGGACAGGCCGATGACCGCCTTCGGAAAGGCCTGGCCGAGCTCGACCATCGCGCCCAGGCGGACCAGGTGCGGTGGTGTCGGGTAGAGGTTGGTGGTGTGCAGCAGCGCGCACGGCGTGCCGGCCTGCTCGAAGATCGCCACCGCCTTGGCGACGCTGGCAATCGTGTTCATGCCGGTGCTGAGAATGGTCGGCTTGCCGAACGAGGCGATGTGTTTCAGCAGCGGGTAGTTGTTGCACTCGCCGGAGCCAATCTTGTAGGCGGGCACCTTCATGCGCTCGAGCCGGTCCGCTGCCGCTCGCGAGAAGGGCGTGCTCATGAAGACCATGCCCTTCGACTCGACATAATCCTTCAGCGCCCGCTCATCGTCTTCGGAAAGCGCGCACCGCCGCATGATCTCGTAGATCGACACCGTGGCGTTGCCCGGCACCACGTTCTTGGCCGCACCGCTCATCTCGTCTTCGACGACGTGGGTCTGGTGCTTGACGACCTCGACGCCCGCGCGGGCCGCCGCATCGACCATTTCGCGAGCGACCTCGAGGCGGCCCTCGTGGTTGATGCCGATTTCGGCAACGACCAGTGGCACGTGCGCGGGCCCGACCTTGCGGCCGGCGATGATGATTTCTGGCGTCATTCGATAGGCAACCCTAAGGGGTTGCCTCCACCTTTCCGAAAGAAGAAGGCGTCAATCAGCCGCTCGACTTCCCGAATCGTCTTCGCCGCGTTGATGCCGATGCGGAACTGCGCTCCGCCCTCGAAGCCTTTCGTGTACCACGCGCACAAGGCGCGGAGTTTGTTGATGACCCAGCGCTCCTTCGAAGCCTCGGCGCGCGGCGGCGTGGATTGCGCCACCAGATGCCTGAACCCGTCCTGCTCACCCTTCTCGTCGGCCAGCAGCAGCGCCATGTAATCGAGCAGGAACTGGCCGCGCTCTTCGGCGGCAATCTGGCGGGCGGGCCGGCCGGCCATCAGGTCGCGCGCCTGCGCCAGTATCCAGGGGTTGCGCAACACACCGCGGCCCACGAACACACCGCTGACACCAGAACGCATGCGCGCGACGATGTCTTCCGGCTCGATGCAGTCGCCCGATCCGAACACCGGAATGCTCACCGCGCGGGCGATGCCGGCGACGACATCCCAATCCGCCAACCCGCTGTAGCTTTGCTTGGCGGTGCGACCGTGCACGGCAATCGCCGAAGCGCCGGCCGCCTCGACGTGCTTCGCCAGCTCCGGGGCGTTGACCTCGCCATCGTCCCATCCCTTGCGCATCTTGACGGTGACCGGGATCTTCACGGCGCGCGTCATCGCGGCGATGATCTCCGCGGCCTGATGCGGTTCGCGCATCAGGCTGCAGCCGGCGTTGTGCTTGGCGATTTTCGGGACCGGGCAGCCCATGTTGACGTCGACGATGTTCGCGCCCATGGCCTCGACGACGCGCGCGGCTTCAGCCATCTTGGCCGGCTCGCCGCCGAAGATCTGGATCGAGACGGGGCGTTCTTCCTCGGTGTATTCGGCGTACTCGAGCGTGCGATCGATGCCGCGGACCAGGCCCTCGCTGCTGACCATTTCAGAGACCACGAGGCCGCAGCCGCCCTGGCGCTTGACCAGGCGGCGAAAGGCGGTGTCGGTCATGCCCGCCATGGGCGAGACGACGAACGGCGAGTCGAGTTCGATGCTGCCGATCTTCATGCTGCTGCCAGTCGGAATCCGCGCGCGCCGCCAACAACTACCACGCCGCTCGACAACAGCGTCTGCGTTGCCCGGAGAAAACCGTGGTTGTACACGATCGCCGGTTTTCGGAGGGCAATGCTGACGATGTTTGAGAGCGGCATCTCAATAGGGCTTCACGTCTGAGGCGTCTACTTCCACCGCCACGGCCTGGCCGATCAAGTCAACCGAAAGCACCAGCCGCGCGTGCGCGCCCTTGCGGACCAGGCGGCCGACCACGCCGCGCAGCGGGCCATGGGTCACCTTGACCATGTCGCCTTCCTTGATCAGCGGCACCGGATCGTACGCCAGTTCGCTTTCCACCAGCGTCCGGATGCTCTCGATCTCCTGATCGGGAATCGACGACAGCACGCCGTTGTTGCTGATGATCTGGACGACGCCGTCGACCTTCAGGACGCCGATGCGCTCATCGGGAACGAAACGGGCGAACACGTAACCCGGGAACAAAGGCCAGTCGATCTTCTTCTTGCGATCTTTCCAGTGGCTCCACTTGCCGATGGTCGGCAGGAAGACCTCGACGTGCTTCTTGGTGAGTTGGTCGCGCACCTGTTTCTCGTGCCGCGACCGCGTCCAGAGGGCAAACCACTGGGGATCCATGTCAGGCAACCCTAACGGGTTGCCTCCGCCGCAAGGTTGGCCTCCATGTTACTGGGTCACCGTGCCGCGGAACGTCTTCACGCCCAGATCGTATGCCTTCTTCAAGTCGTCGTTCTTCCAGTCGATGATCGCTTCGCCGCGCAGGCGCTCGAGGAACTTGTCGAATTCGACCTTGCGCTTGTCGTTGGCAATCTTGTCGGCGATCTCGGACTTGGCTTCTTCGAACGACTTGGTCGTCGTGTCCTGCAGGCTTTCGATCCTGATGATCTGGTAGCCGCGGGTCGTGCGCAGCACCGGCGTGACACCGCCCGCCTTGAGGCCGGCAATCGCCTGTTGCAGTTCGTCGGACAGGTCGGTCTTGGCGAGCGGGCCGACCAGGCCGCCGTTGGCCTTCGAGCCAGAGTCGGAATACTCGGCGGCGAGGCGCGGGAACGGCTCGCCGGCGATGATCTTGGCGCGGACTTCCTCGGCCTTGGCCTTCGCCGCGTCATCGGTGGCGACGTTGATGCCCTGGGCGCTGACCGGCACATTGACGGTGATCTCGCGCAGCGTCACCTGCGGCACGGTGGCAAACTCGCCCTGGTGCGCATCGTAGTACGCCTTCAGCTCGGTGTCGGTGACCTGCAGCTTGGCCATCACTTCCTGCTGCTGCACCCGCTGCACGAGCGAGGTCCGCTCCAGCTGCCGGCGCAGGTCGGCCATCGTCATGCCCTCCTGCTTGAGCGCGGCCTGCAGCGCTTCGTCGGTCTCGATCTTGTTCTCTTTCTTGATGTTCTCGACGATGCTGTTGAACTGCTCGGTCGACATCGAGAAGCCGAGCTCCTTGCCGCGCTGCACGATCAACAGCTCATCGACCGCGTCGACAATGACCTGCGGGGTGACTTCGATCAACGCCTTCTGCAGCGCTTCGTCGCTGTCGGGGCGCAGGTTGGGATCGCGCTGGCGCAGGGCCGCGATCTGGCGCTGCTCGAGCTCGGTCTTGGTGACGATCTCGCCGTTCACCTTGACGAGCACCTGCTCGAGAATCTGCCCGGTCTGGCCCGCCAGCGGCGAGACAAGGGCCGCGACCACCAAACCTACGGCCAACAGGCCGGTCCTTCGTAACTTCATGGATCTCCCATTATAGAGGCGGGTGGGGCTTGTCGGCCCCACCCGCCCCAACCCGCCCTACCCGCCCAAGTCCTCGAGGAACTCGGTCACCTTAGCTAAGACTCCATCGGGCGCCCTGGGGTCTTCCGGGGCGGCCTTCAGGATCTCGGCCTTGGTGAAGCCAGGAGTGACCTCCCCGGCCGTAGCCCGCGCTGTCCACCACGCCGGCGCTCGTTTCTGACGGGCCGGCTTGTCCGCCCTGGCCTTGGCGAAGGCGGGCTTCTTCGCCTCGGCGGCAAGCTGAAGGGGGGTCTTGGGCCCGACTCCCGACTCCCGGCTCCCGGCTCCCGGCTGAGTTGCCCGAAGGTCAAGTTTCACCGTGCTGGGCGGCAGCAGCGTCAGATCTGCACGCTCCTGCACCATCCCAATCAGGCGCAACGGGTCGACCCTGGCCTTGTCGCGGAACTTGAACACCACCAGCGATCCGTCGCGGTCGACGGTTTCTATGCCCAGGCCGTCGGCCATCACCCGAATGCGGGCGAAGTCGGCGAGGTTGAGCACCGCGGTCGGCGGCGGGCCGTAGCGATCGCGCAGTTCCTCGACGTTCCTGCCGATCTCTTCCTCGCTGCGCGCCCCGGCCATTCGCCGGTAGATCGTCAGGCGCTGGTTCATGTCGGGCACGTACTGCTCGTCGAGGCGGAAATCCACCTTCAGGTTCACGGTGGCCCGCACATCGTCTTCGAGGTCTTCGCCCTTCAGTTCGCGGATCGTCTCCTCGAGCAGCTTCATGTACATCTCGAAGCCGACGGCGTCGATGGTGCCGCTTTGCTCTCCGCCCAGCAGGTTGCCGGCGCCGCGAATCTCGAGGTCGAGCGCCGCCACGCGGAAGCCGCTGCCAAGGTCGCTGAACTCCTTCATGGCGGCCAGCCGCTTGCGGGCCACCGGCGACAGTGCCTCTTCGGGCGGAATCAGCAGGTACGCAAATGCGGCACGATCGCTGCGGCCGACCCGTCCCCGCAGCTGGTACAGCTGTGACAGGCCGTAGCGGTCCGCCCGGTTGATCACGATCGTGTTGGCGTTCGGGATGTCGAGGCCGTTTTCGACGATGGTGGTCGACAGCAGGACGTCACACTTGTGCAGCATGAAGTCGAGCATCGCCTTCTCGAGCGTGTCCTCGGCCATCTGGCCGTGGCCGACCACCACCCGGGCCTCGGGCACCAGGCGCTGGATCAGGTTGCCCATCGAGTAAATCGACTCGACGCGATTGTGGACGAAGAACACCTGCCCGCCGCGCGCCAGTTCGGCGCGAATGGCCCGGGTGATCACCGCCGAATCGAACTTGACCACATTGGTCTGGATCGACAGGCGGTCCTTGGGAGGCGTTTCAATCACCGACATGTCGCGAATGCCGACCAGCGACATGTTGAGCGTGCGTGGAATCGGCGTCGCGGTCATCGTCAGCACGTCGACCTTCTTGCGCATCTGCTTGATGCGCTCTTTGTGCGCGACGCCGAAGCGCTGCTCTTCGTCGACGACCAGCAGGCCGAGGTCCTTGAACTGCACGTCCTTTGACAGCAGGCGGTGGGTGCCGACGATGATGTCGAGTCGCCCGGCGGCAAGCGCCTCGAGCGTCTCTTTGATCTCGGCCTTGGTCCGGAAGCGGCTGACCATGTCGATCTTCGCCGGAAACGCGGCAAACCGTTCCGTCAGCGTCTTCAGGTGCTGCGCCGCGAGCACGGTGGTCGGGGCGAGGAAAGCAACCTGCTTGCCGTCCATCACCGCCTTGAACGCGGCTCGCATCGCAACCTCGGTCTTGCCGTAACCGACGTCGCCGCACAACAGGCGATCCATCGGCGTGGGCGATTCCATGTCGCGCTTGATGTCGGCCACCGCGGTTGCCTGGTCGGGCGTCAGATCGAACGCAAACGCGTCTTCGAACTCCTCCTGCCAATGCGTGTCGGCACTGAAGGCGTGGCCCGGCACCGCCTTGCGCGCGGCATAGAGCTTGAGCAGCTCCTCCGCCATGTCGCGCATGGCCTTCTTGACCTTGCTCTTGGCCTTCTCCCAGGTCTGGCCGCCCAGCCGATCGAGCGGCTGGCTCGGCGGACCGGTGTACTTCTGGATCAGGTCCAGGCGCTCGACCGGGACGAACAGCTTCGCATCGCCGTGATACTGGAGCTCGAGGAACTCCTGGACGATGTCGCCGCCGGCCACCGAGATCTGCTTCAGGCCGACGAACCGGCCGATGCCGTGATCGACATGAACGATGAGATCGTTGAGCTTGAGATCGCGCAGGTCCGAAAGGAAGGTCGCCGCGAGCGATCGCTTGCGGCCGCCGCCGGTCTTGCGCCGCTCCTCCTCGAAGATGTCGGTCTCGACGTAGAGCTGGAGCGGCGTGTCTTCGGCACCGGCGGGCTTGAGGCGAAATCCCTTCGACAGCCAGCCCTCGGCAACCAGCACGGCGCCTGTCACGACGTCGCCGGCGTCGGTCGCCATCACCGCGCGCACGTCGTAGTCGCGCAGCAGCTCCACCGTCCGCTCGGCCCGCCCGTGCGTGCCGGCCACGAACACCACGCGGTCGGCCCGCTCCAGTGCCGCGCGGACATCGGCGACCCAGTCGGCAATGCGTCCGTGAAACGACGGCACGGGTTGGACCGCGAGATGGAGCGGCGGATCGTTGGACTCGCCTGATTCGTCATCCAGCCCAAGTTCTTCAACGACAGTCGCGCCGTGAAGGCCGGTCTCGATTTCCGCCATCGAGAGCATCAGTTCCGCGGGCTTCGCCTTGAGGACCGCCGCGCCTTTGGTTGAGCGCTCGACGGCATCGGCATACGAGGTCTGGATCTGCTCCCACGCCGCCTCGATCTGCTTTTGCACATCCGCGGGCTCGGACAAGACGATGCTGTGGTCGCGGACGGCGTGGAGGTAGTCGAAGAGGGTCGAAGAGATCGACAAATCTGAAGGTTGGTCGCCGCGGGTGGTCGACTCGGCACCGGGCGTCGACTCGCGGACCGGAACCAGGCCGAAGCGGTCGAGCGTTTCGACCGAGCGCTGCGTGCCCGGATCGAAGCGCCGGATCGATTCGACGGTGTCGCCGATGAACTCAATCCGGATCGGCAGCTCCTCGCCGGCGGGAAAGATGTCGAGAATGCCGCCGCGCCGCGCGAACTCTCCGTGCGCGTCGACGGGGTCGGCCGGCTCGTAGCCGCCGGCGACCAGGGTGTCGGCCAGGGCCCGCGGGTCGATGTCGATGCCGGGGGTGATCTCGTACGAAGCGAGCAACAGGGACGCCGGGTCCGGCAGCCTGGTCAGCAGGCCGGCCGCCGATGCCACCACCACGCGGACCTTGTTCGTGACGAGTGCATGAAGGGCGCGGGCGCGAGCAGACGCGACCTTCAGGTGGGGTTGAAAACCGCGGTAGGGATCGACCTGCGGCGACGGAAACGGCAGCACCTGCTGCTCGATCACCGCATCGGCCGTGCCTTCGAGTGCGCCGAGGAAGAAGCGGATGTCGCTGACCGTCGTGTCGATGTCAGCGTCGACCGGCACGACCAGCAGGACAACGCCTTCGCGCAGCCCCCGGGCCGCAGCCGCCACGGCCAGCGCCCGTACAGGTGGGGTCGCGCCACTGACGCGCCGGGTGGGGGTGTGTAACCCGCTTTGCCCGAGAACCGAATTCAGCAGCGACCGTAACGCGAGTGACGGAGCGCTAGACAAACTACTGATTATAGCCGGGGGACTGAGTTGTGACGGGGCGGTACTTCCTGACGCGGTAGCAATACCTGACGGGGCCGTCTCGCGTCACGCGGCGTCGGCGTTCGCCACACGTCAGCTGCGAATGCGCTCGACGATGGCGGTGGTCGAGTAGCCCTTGGCGAGCTCGATACGGACGACCTTGCCGCCGCGGGCCTCGACGACGTCACGCCCGACAATGGCGTCGGCGCCCCAATCGGCGCCCTTCACCAGCACGTCAGGTTGCAGGGCCGAGATGATCTCCAACGGTGTGTCTTCGTCGAACAAAACCACGGCATCCACCGCGGTCAGCGCCGCCAGCACTTCGGCGCGCTCGTGCTCCGAATTGATCGGCCGATCCGGTGCCTTGTTCAAACCACGGGTTGAGCGGTCGCTGTTGACGCCGACGATCAGCACATCGCCCAGGGCCCGGGCATCGCGCAGATACCGGGTGTGGCCGGGGTGCAGGACATCGAAGACGCCGTTGGTGAAGACGATGCTCTGACCGGCGCTTCGCGCGCGGTTCACCAATGCGATGGCTTCGCCTCTGGATAGAACCATGTGGTATCAGTCCGCCTGAAGGCGGACGCTACATTACGGTGCCGAGCCCTTGAAAGTAATCCCGCCGCCGAAGGTCCAGCGATGGGACGGCCGGTAGATACCGACGTCCCTGATCTTCGACTTCACTCGGAAGGTGTAGAGCAGCCGGTGGTAGTCATAGGGATAACCATCGGCCTTGTGGGCCGCCAGGTCGAGGCGGTAGGTGCCTTCCACCAGGTCGAGGCTGTCGATTTCGAACGTCACCGCGCCCTCGCCGGTGATTTCGCTCGGCTGGAACTCCTCGAGGTTGGTGTTGGTGCCGTAAACACAGACGCCGTCGGCGTTGAACAGCCCAAGCCCGAACACGAAGTCGGTGGTTGGCTCCTTGGCCGTCACCGTCATGTTGACGGTGATCGCGTCGCCGCTCTGGAACACGTGTCCCGACTCGCCGTCGGGACCGCTGATCGAGACGTTGGTAATCTCGATCTCGCGCGTGCCCCAGCGCCCCTCCGTCGCCTTGAACCCGTCGCGCACCGTCTCGGCATCGTCGACGGGATTCGCGGGTGCGCTCTCGCCGTCGACGTCGGGCGGCGGCGCCTGGGGAGCTTCCGACGCTGAGGCCGCCAGGCGGGCGGCCTCAGCCTTGGCCAGCGAGTGTTCCTCGCTGTCCTCCACGTTCATCACGTAGGCGGCGACCACCTTCTTGGGATCGCCTTCGCCCTTCGACACTCCCTTGTCCAGCCAGTGCGCCTCGTCGCAGAACTTCTCGACCAGGTCGAGCGAGTGCGTGACCAGCAGGATCGACTTGTTGCGGCGGCGGAACTCCGAGAATTTGTCGAGGCACTTGTGGGTGAACCCCTGGTCGCCGACCGCCAGCACCTCGTCGACCAGCAGCACCTCCGGGTCGACGTGAATGGCGACGGCAAAACCCAGCCGCATGTACATGCCCGACGAGTAGGTCTTCACCGGGGCGTCGATGAAATCCTGCATCTCGGCAAACTCGACGATTTCGTCGAAGCGGCGCATCACCTCTTTCTTGCTGAGGCCAAGCATGATGCCGTTGATGAAGATATTCTCGCGGCCGGAAATTTCGGGATGGAAGCCGGCGCCCAGCTCGATCAGCGCCGAAATGCGGCCATCCACCTTCACTTCACCCTCGGTCGGCCGCGAGATGCCGGCGACGCATTTGAGCAGCGTGCTCTTGCCCGATCCGTTGCTGCCGATCACCCCGTAGGTGCAGCCCTTCGGCACCGAGAACGACACGTTCTTCAGCGCCTGGAACGTCTCGTCCGGCTTCAGGTCGCCAAGCAGGCTGCCGTCGAGCAACGCCGACTTGAGCGTGGCAAACTGCCGCCGCCGCGCGTAGCGCCGGTAAACCTTCGACACGTTGATAACGTCGATGGCGGGCTTCATAAAGACATCAGCCACCGAGGACTCAGAGAACACAGAGCAATCTTTGGAAATGCAAAGACAAGCAACACCGCGGCAGACCCAAAAGGTCTTCCTCCGTGTCCTCGGTGTCCTCTGTGGCTAACTCTCATACCTCTTCCGCAAAGCTGTCTCTCAACCGATCGAACACGAAGTAGCCGGCGAAGAACACCACCACCGAGATGCCGCCCAGCGCCAGCAGCCACTTGTAGTGGCCGTGCGGCCCCGGGAAGAACAGGACCTCCTGGTACGAGATCATCAGGTGCGTCATCGGGTTCAGGTTGAGCCACCAGCGCAGGTCTTCCGGCGCCGTCAGCATCGGGTAGATGATCGGAGTCGAGAAGAACCACAGCGTCAGCAGGTTGCCCAGCAGGTCCTTGACGTCGCGGAAGTGCACGGTCAGGGCCGACAGGAACAGCGCCAGCCCGGTGGTCAGCACCAGCTGCACCAGGACGATGACCGGGAACCACAGCAGCTCGAGCGGGTCGACCGGCCGCTGGTAGTAAACGATGAAGGCGGCGAGAATCGGCAGCCCGAGGAAGAAGTGCACCATGTTCGCCAGCACGGTGACGATCGGCAGCACTTCCGCCGGGAACAGGACCTTCTTGATCAGGTTGCCGCCGGCAATCAGCGTGTTGGACGACTCGAGCAGCGACGACGAGAACCAGGTCCACGGCAGGATGCCGCAGAACATGAACAGCGCGTACGGCTCCATTTCGGCCGGGTGGATGCCGACCATCACCTTCGTGAACACGAAGGTGTAGATCAGCAGCAACATCAGTGGATTGAAGAACGACCAGAAGAACCCGAGGACCGAGCCGCGGTAGCGGGCCTTGAGATCGCGGACGACCAGAGTCTGGATCAGCCCGCGGTAGCGGAACAGCTTGGCAAGGTTCTGCAGCATCACAAGGTCCGGCTAAAGCCGGACGCCACATTGGCATGTAGCATCCGCCTTTAGGCGGATAGTGTCACACACCCCGCCGGCTCTCCGCCTGCAGTTGCTGCAACGTGCGGAGCATGGCCAGCCGCGCCCGCTCGAAGTCGATTTCGTGGGGCACGGCGCCCATCACTTCCTCGGCGCGGGCCATGCCGGCCTCGGCACGCGACTGGTCGAGATCCTCGGCGCGTTCGGCCACCTGCGCCAGCACCGAGACCTTGTCGGGCAGCACTTCGACGAAACCGACCGACACCAGCAGGCTGTGCTTCTCGGCGCCTTGCCGGTACCACATCGCGCCGGTGCGCAGCGCGGTGAAGAACGGCGTGTGCCCTGGCAGCACGCCGAAATCTCCCTCGACGCCCGGCAACGAGACCTCGTCCACTTCCTGCGAAATGGAGTGGTCGGGCGAGACGATGTGCAGCGTCAACTTCGTCGGCAGCGCCATGGTGTTACTTTCCGGCCATCTTCCTGGCATTGGCCAGCACGTCATCGATCGTGCCCTGCAGATAGAACGCCTGCTCGGGAACGCCGTCGTGCTTGCCTTCGGCAATTTCCTTGAAGCCGCGGATGGTCTCTTCAATCGAGACGTACTTGCCTTCGAGGCCGGTGAACTGCGAGGCGACGAAGAACGGCTGCGACAGGAACTTCTGGATCTTGCGGGCGCGAGAGACCGCCAGCTTGTCTTCTTCCGACAGCTCGTCGATACCGAGAATCGCGATGATGTCCTGCAGGTCCTTGTAGCGCTGCAGAATCTGCTTCACCTGCCTGGCGACGTTATAGTGCTCGTCGCCAAGCACGCGCGGGTCGAGAATGCGCGACGACGAGGCCAGCGGATCGACCGCCGGGTAGATGCCGAGCTCGGCAATCTGCCGCGACAGGTTGGTGGTGGCATCCAAGTGCGCGAACGTCGTCGCCGGCGCCGGGTCGGTGTAGTCGTCGGCGGGCACGTAGATGGCCTGCACCGAGGTGATCGAACCCTTCTTGGTCGAGGTGATGCGCTCCTGCAGGGCGCCCATTTCCGACAGCAGCGTCGGCTGGTAGCCGACGGCCGACGGCATGCGGCCGAGCAGCGCCGACACTTCGGAGCCGGCCTGCGTGAACCGGAAGATGTTGTCGATGAACAGGAGCACGTCCTTGCTCTCGGCATCGCGGAAGTACTCGGCGACGGTCAGCGCCGACAGGCCGACGCGCAGGCGCGCTCCTGGCGGTTCCGTCATCTGGCCGTAGACCAGCGCGGCGCGGCTCTTCGACATGTCCTTCATGTCGATCACGCCCGACTCCTGGAACTCGAGCCACAGGTCGTTGCCCTCGCGGGTGCGTTCGCCGACGCCCGCGAACACCGACACGCCGCCGTGCTTCATGGCGATGTTGTTGATCAACTCCATGATGATCACGGTCTTGCCGACTCCGGCGCCGCCGAACAGGCCGATCTTGCCGCCCTGCAGGTACGGCTCGAGCAGGTCGATGACCTTGATGCCGGTCTCGAACATCTTCAGCTCGGTCGACTGCTGTTCCAGGGTCGGCGCGGCGCGATGGATCGGCCAGTGCTCCTTCGACTTGACCGGCTGATCCGGGAAGTCGACCGGCTCGCCCAGCACGTTCAGCACGCGGCCAAGCGTCTCGGGACCGACCGGCACCGAAATCGGCGCGCCGGTGTCGATCACGCTCATGCCGCGCTGCAAGCCGTCGGTCGGCTTCATGGCGACGGTGCGCACGCGGCCTTCGCCCAGGTGCTGCTCGACCTCGGCGACGATGTCCACCTTCTCGCCGCCGGCGGAGCCATCATCGACGATGCGAACGGCGTTGTAGATGGCCGGCAGGTGCCCGCCCTCGTACTCGACGTCGATGACCGGTCCGATGACCTGGATGACCTTGCCGACTTTCTGATCTGCTGCTGTAACCATATGTTCTCGCTGTCGGTCCGGCTAAAGCCGGACACTACATCCGAAGCTGCTGGTCCGGTCAGTCCGGACGTCAATGTGGCGTCCGGCTTTAGCCGGACTATGTCGCTTGCGCTCCCGAAACCACTTCGATAATTTCACGCGTAATCGCGGCCTGACGGACCTTGTTCATGTAGAGCGTCAGCCGATCGACCATTTCCTTCGCGTTGCGCGTGGCGCTGTCCATCGACTGCATGCGCGCGGCGTGCTCGGCGGCCGACGATTCGAGCAGCGCGCGATTGACCTGCACCGCCACGTGCATTGGCAGCAGCGTGTTCAGCAACTGCTGCGGATCGGGCTCGAACAGGTAATCGGCCCCTTGAACCGCCGGTGCCTCAGCCTCAAGGCGAGGAATGGGCAACAGCTTCTCGATCACCACGCGCTGGGAAATGACCGACTTGAACTCGTTGTAAACCAGGTAGACCGAACTGATGTCTGGACCGAGGAATTCCTTGATCGCGGTGGAGGCAATCGCCTGCGCGTGCGACCACTTGACGTTCTGGAACAGCCCGATCTCTTCGTACATCACGTCGAAGCCGCGGCGCTGGAAGAAGTCGCGCGCCTTGCGGCCGACCAGCGCCATGGCGACGTCGCGGCCGTCGGGCGACTTCGGCTGGTCGATCGTGAACTGCAGCGCGGCCTTGGCGACGTTGGTGTTGAAGCTGCCGCACAGGCCGCGGTCGGCGGTGATCACGATCAGCAGCGTGCGCGCCGCCAGCGGATCGTCGTTGAGCAGCGGGTGGGCGGCGTGGTCGGTCCGCGTCGCCAGGTTGTTGAACACCCGCAGCATCTCCTGAGCGTACGGACGGCTCTTGAGAATGCGCTCCTGCGCCCGGCGCAGCTTGGACGACGAGACCATTTTCATGGCCTTCGTGATCTGCTGCGTCGACTTGACCGCGCGAACGCGCCGGCGAATGTCTATCAGTGAAGGCATCGGTTAAGCCTTCGCGAGACTGCCCTTGGTGGCTTCGAAGTGCGTGCCGAATTCCTTCAGCGCCGCATTCAGGTCCGCCTTCAGCGCGTCGTCCAGCGTCTTCTTTTCCTTGATGCCCTGCAGGATGCCGCTGTGGCGGGTCTGCATGAACTTGACCAGCTCGTCCTGGGCGATGCCGACGTCGGCGACCGCAATGGTGTCGAGGAAGCCGTTGACGCCGGCGTAGAGAATCGTCACCTGCTGCTCGACGGCGAGCGGCGCGTACTGCTTCTGCTTCAGCACTTCAACCAGGCGGGCGCCGCGGTTGAGCTGGTTCTGCGTCGCCTTGTCGAGGTCACTGCTGCCGAACTGTGCGAAGGCCGACAGCTCGCGGTACTGCGCAAGGTCGAGACGCAGGGTGCCGGCAACCTGGCGCATGGCCTTGATTTGGGCCGAGCCGCCGACGCGCGACACCGAGTTGCCGACGTTGATGGCCGGGCGCACGCCCTGGTTGAACAGGTCGGCTTCCAGGAAGATCTGGCCGTCGGTGATCGAGATGACGTTGGTCGGGATGTACGCCGACAGGTCGCCTGCCTGGGTCTCGATGATCGGCAAGGAGGTCAGCGAGCCGCCGCCCAGCTTGTCGTTCAGCTTCGCCGCTCTCTCCAGCAAGCGCGAGTGCAGGTAGAAGACATCGCCGGGGTAGGCCTCGCGGCCGGGCGGACGGCGGAGCAGCAGCGAGATTTCACGATACGACTGCGCGTGCTTCGAGAGGTCGTCGTAAACCAGCAGCGCGTGGCGGCCGCTGTCGCGGAAGTACTCGCCCATCGCCGTCGCCGAGTACGGGCTGATGTAGAGCATGGGCGCCGGGTCCGACGCGGTCGCGGCGACCACGATGGTGTAGCGCATGGCGTCGGCTTCTTCGAGCGTGCGCACGACCTGCGCCACCGTCGACTGCTTCTGGCCGATGGCGTTGTAGATGCAGATGACGCCGGTGTCCTTCTGGTTCAGGATGGCGTCGAGCGCAACCGCGGTCTTGCCGGTCTGGCGGTCGCCGATGATCAGCTCGCGCTGGCCGCGGCCAATCGGCACCATGCCGTCGATCGACTTGAGGCCGGTCTGCATCGGCTCGCGCACCGACTGCCGATCGACGACGCCGGGAGCGATGCGCTCGATCGGCGACAGATTCTTGGTGAGAATGGGACCCTTGCCGTCGATCGGCTGGCCCAGCGCGTTGACCACGCGGCCGAGCATTTCCTCGCCGACCGGCACCGAGATGATGCGGCCGGTGCGCTTGACGGGATCGCCTTCCTTGATCACCGTGAAGTCGCCCAGCAACACCGTGCCGACGCTGTCTTCTTCGAGGTTGAGGGCAATGCCGAACACCCCGTGAGGGAATTCGAGCATTTCGCCGGCCATCGCGCGCTGGCAGCCGTGCACGCGCGCAATGCCGTCGCCCACTGACACCACGGTGCCGGTCTCGGCCACATCCACGGCGACGGCAAAGCTGCCAATCTGCTCGCGGATGATCTTGGAAATTTCGTCGGCTTTTATGCTCATAAGCTTCTTGGGTCCGCCTAAAGGCGGACGCTACATCCCCACCAATGTGGTGTCCGGCTTCAGCCGGACCTTGCTGGTCCCACTAATGTGGCGTCCGGCTTAACCGGACTGTGCCAGTCCGCCTGAAGGCGGACTCTACTTGACTAACTCCTGCCTCAGCCGCTGCAACTGCGTGCGCACGCTGCCGTCGTACACCGTGCTGCCAATCGTCGCCACCACCCCGCCAAGCAGCTCGGGATCGACGCGGACCGATAGATCCACCTGCTTGCCGGTCACCTTGCCGAGGCTGTCGGCCAGCGCCTTCGTCTTCTCGGGCGACAGGGCCACCGCGCTGGTCACTTCGGCGCGGACAATGTTCTGGTGCTTGAGCAGCCGATCGCGAAAGGCGGCCGCGAGCTCGGGAATGAAGGCGAGCTTGCGGCTTTGCGCCAGCAACACCAGCAGCTTCTTCACCGGCGCGCTCAGGCTCATCTTGTCGGCGACCGCTTCCATCAGCGACTGGCGGGCGGCGTCGGTCACGCCGCTGCGGCCCGAGGCGTCGGCCAGCTCGGGGCTGGCGCTCATCATGGCGACCACGGCCTGCAGGTCGCGATCGATTTGCGCGAGGTCGTTCTTCTCCTCGAGGGCGACGTCGAACAGCGCTTTGGCGTAGCGATTGGCCGAAGTTCTCAGCGACATTAGTTGTTCTTGACCTGGTTCAGGTACTGGTCGACGAGCCGGTCCTGATCGGCGGCGGTCGTTTCCTTCTTGATGCGCTCGGTGGCCAGCGCCACTGACAGGTCGGCGGCGTGCTCGAGAATGTCCTTCTTCGCCAGTCGCACCTGCAGGTCGATCTCGCGGCGTGTCTGCTCGAGCAGGCGTTCGCGATCGGCGGCGGCGGCGGCGGCGATGCGCTGCTCCTCGGCGACGATGTCTTCGGCGCCGCGGCTGCGCAGCGTGTTCAATTCACCGGGCAGGGCTTGCAGCTTCTGTTCGATGGCGGCGAGCTGGGCGGTGGCCGCAGCCTTGAGTTCCGCCGCCTCGACGAGGTCCTTGCGAATGGTGGCGCTGCGCGTGGCAAGGTATTCCTTCAGGGGACCGTTGCCGAAGTAGTAGATCACGCCGACGAAGATGATGAAGTTGGCGATCGGCCAGCCGAGCCCGAGCAGCATTTCGCCGATGCTCTGGTCGTGGTGTGCACCGTCCGCTGCCGGCGCGTGCTCCTGGGCGAAGGTCACGGCCGAAAACAGCAGCACCAAGGCCGCCGTCACGGCGGCGCCTAGTTTGTTCTTTAATTCACAAGCGGCGAGGAATGTGGTCTGCACTACTGGTTCCTGCCTTGTTACTAGGAAGCCCGGCCGAGCACGCGGTTGACAATGGCGCCGGCCAAGTTGTTTGCGTCACGGTCGAGCGTCTCGCGGGCGGCCTGGGATTCCTGCTGCACCCGGGCGGTGGCGGACTTCAATTCCCGTTCGACGGTGGCGCGGGTGTCGGCAAGCAGCGCGGCGCGCTTGTCGAGCGCGGCCTTTCGCATGTCATCCATCTGCCCGTACACCTCGGCGCGCGCCGCATTGAGTTTCTGATCGTATTCAGCGGATGCCGCCGCCGCTTTGTGCGCCGCGGATTCGGCGAGCTCGCGCGCGCCCCGCACGGCGTTGGTGCGTTGATCGATGACCTGCAGGATCGGCTTGAACACCAGGCTGTTCAACAGATAGGTGCACAAGAGCAGGAAAGCGACGACCCAAAGGGTGGTTATGTCTGGTGTTAACAAACGTCTAAATGTATCACGGTCAGACGGACGGGGGCCACAGGGGACACCGAGAACTGAGAGCCAATACCCGTGCCCAGAACGCTATAAATTTGGGCAAACGACAAAATTACCTGACTCTTATGCGATTCGACTCGCCTGCTTCCGCAGATCCCACAAAACAGGCCTGAACTCCGGCTCCAATCAGAGCTGTCAGCGCCTGGTCGGCTTGATCGGCCGCGACCGCCAGAAACAGGCCGCCCGATGTCTGGGGGTCGAAGAGCAGGTCCCTAAGCTCGTCCTTAACAGAGTCGGCAAACGCGACGCCCACCGCGAAGTGGTCACGGTTGGTGCCCATGCCGCCTGACTTGTTGCGGCCGACCATGTCGACCACGCCCGGAATCAGCGGCAGCGACGCCGCGTCGAGGACGAGGGTCACATGGCTGGCCGCCGCCATTTCCGAACCGTGGCCGGCCAAGCCGAAGCCCGTGATGTCGGTGCAGGCATGCACGCCGTCGAAGCCGGCGATTGCCTCTGCCGCCGCCTTGTTGAGGGTCCGCATGGAAGCCACGGCGTGTTCCACGACGCTCTCCGGCGCGCGGCCGAACTTGATCGCCGTGCCAACAATCCCCGTTCCGAGCGGCTTGGTCAGGATCAGGCGATCGCCAACCCGGGCGCCGGCGTTGGTGAGGATGCGCCTGGGATCGACCGCGCCGGTGACCGAGTAGCCGAACTTGATCTCGCGATCCTGCACGGTGTGGCCGCCGAGCAACGCGACGCCCGCTTCGCGCAGCTTGTCGAATCCGCCGCGGAAGATCTGCGCGATGTCGTCGGTCTGCAGGCCGTCTTGAGGGAACGCGGCAATCGCCAGGGCGGTGAGAGGACGGCCGCCCATCGCATAGACGTCGCTCAACGAGTTCGCGGCGGCGATTTGTCCGTAGAGATACGGGTCGTCCACGATCGGCGTGAAGAAGTCGACCGTCTGGACCAGCGCCGGTCCGCTCTCCCACGCGTACACACCGGCATCGTCCGCAGTCCTGTAGTCAACCAGGATACGTGGGTCGGTTTGAACTGGTATGCCGCTCAGGACCTGAGCGAGCTCGCCTGCGGCGAGTTTGCTCGCTCAACCAGCGCAGCTGACCATCTCGGTCAGCCGGCGCCTTTGTTGTTCTGTCATAAGAGATTCGCTACCTATTTGCCACCGGGGACACAGAGGACACTGAGCAACCTTTGGGCGGTCTTCAAAAAGTTGCTCTGTGTCCTCGGTGTCCTCTGTGGCCTACTTCTTCTCCGTCAGGTATTCGTAGATTCTCTGCAGTTCGGTTTCGTTCGTGAAGGTAATGGCGATTGTCCCACCCTTACCGCGACGTTTGATCTCCACCGGCGTTCCGAGAGACAGGCGCAGCTGCTCTTCGGCGGCGCGGACGTGGACGTCCTTCTTCGCTGCCGGCTTGTGATCGGGAGCTGGTTCCTTGCGGCCAAGGGCGCCTTTCACCAGGGCCTCGGTTTCGCGCACCGACAGGCCGCGCGCGACAACGTCGCGGGCGAGGCGCCGTTGTTCGGCTTCGGCCGGCAGGGCGACGATCGCGCGGGCGTGGCCCATGGACAGCGCGCCCGAGGCGACGTTGGCGCGCACTTCGTCGGGCAGCTTCAGCAGGCGGAGATAGTTGGCCACCGTCGCGCGGTCCTTGCCGACCTGGGTGGCAATGTCGTCCTGCTTCAGGTGGAACTCGTCCACCAGCCGCTGATAGCCGGCGGCGGCCTCCATGGGATTGAGATCTTCGCGCTGGATGTTCTCGATCAGGGCCATCTCGAGCAGGCGCTTCTTGTCGCCGCTGGCGACTTCCTTGATGACGATCGGGACCTTGGTGAGCTGGGCGCGCTGGGCCGCGCGCCAGCGTCGTTCGCCGGCGATGATCTGGTAGCGGTCGCGCGCGGTGCCGGCGTTGGCGAGCTTGCGCACGATGATCGGCTGGATGACGCCGTTGGCGCGGATCGATCGCGCCAGGTCTTCGAGCTTCTCGTCGTCCATCTGGCCGCGCGGCTGGTAGTGATTGGGTTCGAGGAGGTCGAGGTCGACCTCGATCGACGCCCGCGGTGTCGACAGGGCCTCGCTGGCATCGGGAATCAGGGCGCTCAGGCCCTTGCCGAGGGCTGGTCGTTTCTCCATGGTCACTCTGACACTTCGACTTCGGTCTGGTTGTTGGTGGTCGGGGCGGCGTTCTTCTCGATCAGTTCGTTGGCGAACGAGAAGTAGGCTTCAGCGCCGCGCGATCGCGCATCGTAGGTCACCGCCGGCAGGCCGTGGCTCGGAGCTTCGGCCAGGCGCACGTTGCGCGGAATCACCGTGCGGTAGACCTTCTCCTTGAAGAACTCGCGCACGTCGCGGCCGACTTGCTGGCCGAGGTTGGTGCGCTCGTCGTTCATGGTCAGCAGCACGCCCTCGATGTCGAGTCCCGGGTTGAGCGAGGCGCGAACGCGGCGCATGGTGCCGACGAGGTCGGCAAGGCCTTCGAGCGCGAAGTACTCGCAGTGGAGCGGGATCAGGACGCGGTCGGCGGCGACCAAAGCATTGAGGGTCAGCAGGCCAAGAGACGGTGGCGAGTCGATGATGATGAAGTCGAACTGGTCGCGCAGCGGCGCGAGCAGGCGTTGGAGACGGCGTTCGCGATCCGCGACTCCGATCAGCTCGATCTCGGCGCCGGCCAGTTCGCGGTTGGCGGGAATCACCGACAGCCCGTCGACGGTCGTCGAAAGGATGAAGGAGGCGGGCGCCACGTCGCCATCGGCGGTCAGGGCCTCGTAGATGGTGCCGCCGTCGGCGCGCTCGCCTTTCCGACCGAGGCCGCTGGTGGCATTGCCCTGGGGATCGCAATCGACGAGCAGCACGGTGCGGCCGGCGATGGCCAGCGCCGCGGCGAGGTTGATTGCAGTCGTGGTCTTGCCGACGCCGCCCTTTTGATTCGTGACTGCAATGATTTTAGCCATTATTGGGTGATCGACCTATACAACTAGCTGCTGTGGCCGGATGTAGAGATTACCACTCATACCCGTGTCTTGCTGAGTACAACCAGCTTGCTGTGCAGAGCATCGACCAGGGGGTAGCTGGCCATCCAGGCGAGGGGCGGCGGCGGCTCGGTTTCGACGGCGCTGGAGCCGGTTCCTCGAAACAGAAAGATTTTACCGCCGGGCCTGAGGAAGGCCTGCAGCGTCAGTAACGTTCGTGTTTCGATCCTGACCGCTCGCACCGAAACCAGGTCGAGGGCCTCGTGCAGCTCCGCGCGCGGTAGCAACTCTTCGAAGCGCGCGGTTTCAACGTCGGCATGGCGAAGGCCCAGGGTTCTGACGGCTTCTCGAAGGAAGACCGCCTTCCGCATTTTGACTTCCACCATTCGGACGTGAAGATTTGGACAAGCGAGCTTGAGAGGAATTGCCGGAGAGCCTCCCCCCGACCCGGCGTCGAGCAGTGTCCGCGCGTTCTCGGGGACGTATCTGGCCGCCACGACCGGCTCTATGAGCAATCGGTCGACGGCTTCATCCTCACCCGCCGGCGTCAACCGGAACGCCGTCAGGTTGATTTTCGCATTCCACTTGGTCAGCAGCTGGTAGTAGGTTTCGAGACCCTCGGCGAGGGTTGCTTCCAGGGTGATGTCGGCCGCCCTGGCCCGCCGTTTCAGCCGCTCTCGGAACTCCCGGTTTGACACACCCGAGAGTATTAGCCACAGAGGACGCAGAGGACACAGAGAAATTGTTCGGAAATGCGACTCCGGGGCTTTTCGAACCTTTGTATTTCAATGAAGGGTTGGCTCTGTGTTCTCTGCGTCCTCTGTGGCTAGAACCTGTTCAGGTAAGCACCAACGACGGCGACGGCCGCTGGTGTGACCCCGGGAATGCGCTGGGCCTGGCCGAGGGTCTCGGGGCGGGCTTCTGAGAAGCGCTGGACCATTTCCCGCGAGAGTCCTGGGACGCGTTCGAATGGGAAGGCGTCTGGAATTCGACGACGTTCACCATGCTGGGCCCTGGCTACGGCTTGTCCCTGCCTTTGCAGATATCCGGCGTACTTGAGGGTGGTCTCGACTGACGATACGTCGAGCAGCTCGTCCAGCGGGGATGTCTGGATGGCGACTTCGCCAGCGGCCATCAGGCCTTTCAGGGTCAACTCTGGGCGCCTGAGCGCCTGTGATGCCGGAAGCCTGGCACCACCTTCCACTCGCACCCAGTCGCGGTGCAGGCGATCCACGTTGAAATCGAATCGCGCCTTTCGTGCAGAGAACCGTTCCCACCGACCCTCGTCTACCAGGCCGAGTTCCCGGCCCTTCGGAGTGAGCCTGAGGTCGGCGTTATCCGTCCGGAGCAGCAGCCTGTACTCCGCCCGTGACGTGAACATTCGATACGGCTCCAGGCAACCTTTCGTGACCAGATCGTCCACCATGATCCCCAGGTAGGCCTCGTCTCGGCCAAGCACAAGGGGTGGCCTGCCTAGGACCGATTGAGCGGCATTTACGCCGGCAATCAGACCCTGTCCTGCGGCCTCCTCGTACCCAGAGGTGCCGTTGATCTGGCCCGCGAAGAACAGGCCAGGGATCCGGTGTGTTTCCAAGGAGGAACGCAATTCCGTCGGCTGGACAAAGTCGTATTCCACGGCGTAGCCTGGCCTCAACATCTCGGCAGACTCAAGGCCTGGCAGGGCCCGAACCAGTTCGAGCTGGGTCGCTGCCGGCAAGCTCATCGAGAAGCCGTTGACGTAGATTTCCTCCACATCATGGCCCTCGGGCTCCAGATAGATCTGGTGGCGCTCCCGATCCGGGAAGCGCATGACCTTGTCTTCCAGTGATGGGCAATAGCGGGGCCCAATCCCGGCGATCTGGCCGTTATAGAGGGGCGACGCGGTGATGTTGCCACGCACCAGCCTGTGGACGCGTTCGGTAGTGTGGAGCAGGTGGCAGACCGCCGTGTTGGCGGGCGCTGTCGTGGCGGTGAAAGAGAACGAAACCGGTTCGGAATCGCCATGTTCCACGTGGAACACACCCCTTTCGACGCCGCCGGCGAAGTCAATCGACGCTCTTGCCAACCGAGGCGGCGTGCCGGTCTTGAGCCGTCCCCAGCGAACGCCAAGACCCTTGATTGACTCCGCGAGGTCACGCGATGGCGGTTCGTCCGCTCGTCCTGACGGTCGCTGCTCACGGCCGATGTGGACCAAGCCGTTCAAGAAAGTCCCGGTCGTGACCACCAGGGCCCGGCACCGGTAGACGGCGCCGTCTTCCATCGCCAGACCGGTGACACGGCCAGAATCCATCAAGATTCGGCCTGCACGGCCAATGATCCAATGAATATTGGGTTCGGCTTCCAGTGCCGCGCGCACCCAGGCGGCGTAGCGCGGTTTGTCGGCCTGTGCGCGCGGCGACCATACCGCAGGGCCGCGACTACGGTTCAGCAGCTTGAATTGTATTCCCGTAGCGTCGATTGCTCGGCCCATCAATCCGCCCAGCGCATCGATTTCACGGACCAGATGACCCTTCGCCGTTCCGCCGATCGCTGGATTGCAGGGCATGTGCGCGACCGTTTCTCGACTGAGCGTGCACAATCCGACGCTCCGGCCCAAGCGGGCCGCCGCCCACGCCGCTTCGACGCCGGCGTGTCCAGAACCGATAACTATCACATCCAATTCTCTTATCATTTGCATACTATCGATTACAAATATGCCTAGGCCGCTTACGCCATTTTCTCATGGGCGACGTGCTGCCGCGGCTGGCTGGGCGGACTGCTAGCCGCCTAAAGGCGGACTCCACTCTCAGCCGGCCGCTACTTCCCGATGCAGAACTTCGCGAAGATGTGATGCAGCAGGTCGTCGCTCGTGCGGCGGCCGGTGATCTCTTGTAGGGCGTGCGCGGCCTCCTGAAGGTCGAGCAGCGGAAACTCTTCCGAGACTTCCCCCTCGAGCGCCGTTGTCGCGCGCAGAACGGCGGCGCGGGCCTGCTCGAGGAGCACTGTGTGTCGAACGTTGGTAACGGCCGGCTGATCGCGCTGCTCCGGACGATCGACACCAAGAACGTTCGCCATTGCCGCGATGAGGTTCTCGAGACCCGTAGCGTCCCTGGCCGATATCTCCACGGCCGCGTCGGCCAGGGTGTCACTGAAGCGCTGGCCGTGCGGTTCACCATCGGGCAAATCCGACTTGTTCAAGACGACGACCCGGGTGAGAGACGATGTTTCGGCAAGGATGACCCGATCGTCCTCCGTCATCCGGCGCGAGCGATCGAGAACCACCAACACGAGATCGGCCACTCGCAGCGCGTCTCGAGTGCGCGCGACGCCTTCCTGCTCCACCACGTCGCTGGTCTCGCGCACGCCGGCGGTATCGATCAGCGCCAGTGACAGGCCGCCGATGTCCGCCCGCTCCGTCAGCATGTCCCGCGTTGTCCCGGGAATGGCCGTCACAATGGCGCGGTTGGTGTTGAGCAGCGCATTGAACAGGCTCGACTTTCCCACGTTCGGGGCACCGACAATCGCCACCTGCGCACCCTCCCGGACCAGGCGGCCGCGAGCGGACTGCCCGAGCAAGCGCTCGATGCGCGCGGTGACCGCCACCAGGGACGCGCGGGCCTCTGCGGCGCCGACAAAGTGGTATCCCTCGTCCGGAAAATCCAGCGATGCCTCGAGCTTGGCGATCACGTCGAACAGGTCGGCCTCGATCGCGCCGATGGCGGCCGTCAACGTGCCCTCGAGCTGATCGAAGGCTGCCCGCGCCTGCAGCGGTGTAACCGCATCAATCAGGTCGGCGACCGCCTCGGCCTGGATCAAGTCGAGCCTGCCGTTCAGAAACGCCCGTAGCGTGAACTCCCCCGGCTCGGCCAGGCGAGCCCCGGCGTCGATGACGTGACGGAGAATCGCCGACAAGACCACCGGGCTGCCGTGCGCCGAAATTTCAATCACGTCCTCGCCCGTGTAGGACGAGGGTGACGGGAAGAAGGTGACGACGACTTGGTCTGATACTTGTCGGACCGACTCAGCCTGGCGGGGCGACTCGGCATGACGGGATCGCGCGAAGGTCGCGTGGCGCGGTTTGAAGGGAGCTTTGCGGCCGACAAGTTCGCCGGCAACCTGCGCGGCGGCGGGGCCGCTGATCCGGATGACGCCAAGCCCCCCGCGTCCCGCGGGGGTGGCAATCGCGACGATGGTGTCCGAGGTTGAGAATCCCGACAAGAAGCGCCCCCCGTCAAGGAGTGCCACCCCGTCAGAGGTGCCGCCCCGGCTGTTTACTTGACGGAAATAATCACCGTCTTCTCGAACGCGTCGCCAATGCTCTCCGACGTCACCTTGTCGACTTCGGCCACCGCCAGGTGCACGATGCGGCGTTCGTAGGGGTTGAGCGGGCCGATCTCCTGCGCCAGGCCGCTGTCTTTGGCCTTGCCGGCCAGGAACAACGCCATCTGCTTCAGCTCATCGTCCTTGCCCTTGCGGTAGCCCATGCAGTCGACCACCAGGCGGCGGCCTTCCGAAGCCTCGTGCCGGTAAATGGCGGCGACGATGTGCTGCAGGGCGGCCAGCGCCTCGCCCTGCCGGCGGATCAGCACGTTGCCGTCTTCGCCGTTCAGGTTGATGCGCACGCCGTCGGGCATCTCTTCGGCCGAGGCCTCGAGATCAAGGTCCATCGCATCGACGACCTTCTGGACGAATTCGGTGATCTCAGCTGTCGCCATATTTTTCGCTGCTCCTGGAGCCGGCCGTCCACCAAGGGCGGCCCTGCGCAAGCCCGTTATTTTGCAACGCGCCTCGCCGGCGCGCCAATCAAATAGTTGGTGGCGTATTGCTGGCCGATGGTCCACACCGTGCTGACCAGCCAGTAGATCACCAGGCCGCTCGGGAACGACAGCGACATGAAGGTGAACATGATCGGCATGAACATCATGATCTTCTGCTGCGCCGGGTCCGCCGTGGTCGGCGTCATCTTGGTCTGCCAGAACTGCGCGACGCCCATCAGGACCGGGGTGATGAACAGCGGATCGGGCGCCGACAGGTTGGTGATCCACGCAAAGAACGTGGCGCCGCGGATTTCGATCGCCACCGACAGCATGGCGTAAAACGCGAACAGGAACGGCATGGTCAACAGCATCGGCACGCAGCCGCTGGCCGGGTTCACGCCCTTGGTCTTGTAGAGCTCCATCACCTCGGTGTTCATCTTCTGCCGCTCGGGGTCGGTGATCTTGTACTTCGCGTAGCGATCCTGGATCGCCTTCATCTGCGGCTGCAGCTCCTGCATCTTCTTCATCGACACCACGCTCTTGTGGCGGAGCGGGAACATCGCGAGGTTGATCAGGATGGTGAGGACGACGATCGACCAGCCCCAGTTGCCGATGTAGCCGTGGACCCACTGCAGCGCGTTCAGCAGCGGCACCGCCAGCCACGAGAACATGCCGAAGTGAATCGACCGCACCAGTTCGGTGTCGACGGCCTTGAGTACGTCAAACGCCTTCGGGCCGAAGTAGAACCGCGCCTGCTCCTGCGGCACCTGGTAGCGCACCGAGTAAGTCTCGTAGGTCGCAAAGCGGGCCGGCTCGTTGGCAATCGGCAGGTTCACCGGGGCGTAGTCGATGCGGAACGGGACCGGCGTGGCCTCGTTCAGCAGCAGCGAGGCAAAGTAGTGGTCCGAAACACCGGCGTACCGGAAGGAGCCTTCCTGTGAACCCGGCGCCGTGTGCGGCACGCGTTCGACATCGCCGTCCTTGTAAATCATCGGCTGCGCCGGGACGACGCTGTTGGGCGAGAAGAATGATGACGGCGGGCGGTGCGCGATCTCGTCGCCCAGAGCCGGCCCCCAGTGAATCGCCGGGTTGAGGCGGACCTGGCCCAATTGCACGACGGTGCCGAAGGTCACCAGATAGCCACGCGGCTCGAGCGTGAACTTCTTGGTCACGCTCAACCCGTCGGAGGTTGCCATTTCAAAAGTCAGCGTCTGGGCGCCGGCGGTCGCATCGACCCGGTCAGGCTCACCGGGAGGGTTGCCTCCACCCGTGACAACCCGATAGAGGGCGCCGTTGATGCGCTCCGAGAGCGCCGGGTCGTCAACCACCAGCGAGAATGGCTTCACGGCGTCGGCGCTAAAACTCTGCGGCACGAGGTCGAGCAGGGATCCGTCTTCGTTGCGATACTCCTTCAATACCCAATGCAACAGCCGGCCGCCGCGATTGGTAAAGGTGGCTCGCACGGTTGTCGTCTCGACGACGATCTCGCGGTCGGTGGTCTCGCCGACGGTGATCGTCGGACCGGCAGGGGCGGCTGGCGTCGCATTGCCCATCTGCGCCGCGGGCAGCCCCAAGGGGGTCACGCCACCAGCGGCTGCCGGCGCCGGCACCGGCGCCGACTGGTTCGCCGGCCGGGTCAGCGCCGCCATGCTGCCAGGAGCAGGCGCGGCAGGACCCGGCGCCTGCCCCGCTGTGGTTCCACTCTGGGGTGCAGCTGGAGCAGAGGCCGGGGGAGGCATCACAAAGCGCTGGAACAGGAACAGCACCAGGAATGACAGGGTGATCGCTATGAGGACTCGACGTTCCATCTTGTGATTTCTTGATCTCGTGATCTGGTGATCGGGGCTAATGCACCGGTGATCTGGTGATCTTGCGATCGATTGGGTGACCTAGTGAGTGGGGAACGGGATCGTAGCCGTGGCCGCCGAACGGGTGGCAGCGGCACAGTCGCTTCGTGCCCAGCCAGCCGCCGCGAATGAAGCCGTGGCGGGTGATCGATTCGGTCATGTAATCGGCGCAGCCTGGCAGGTAGCGGCAACTGCCGGCAAACAGCGGCGAGAGCACGATCTTGTATACGCGGATCAGAACGAGCGCGATGCGCGCGGGCCTAGTCATTTCCCGCCTGTCTCGCCGGCCCTGAGGGAGGCGGCGTCCGGCGCGGCCGGGCGTGGGCGAGGCGAGCGGGCCAGTAGCGAGCAGAACTCGGTCTCGACACGAGCATAGGAGGCATCAAGCATTTCACGCCGCGGCACGACAACGACATCGATCGGGCCGGCCGGCTTGTGATGGCGGAACAGCTCGCGGGTCAGCCGTTTCGCCCGGTTGCGCTCGACCGCGGCCCCCATTTTACGGGTCGCGGCAATGCCCAGACGCGACGGACCGGCCTCGCGCTCCCTCGTGAACATGGTCATGAGGCGGCCAGACCGCTTGAAACCTGTTTTATAGATGAGTTCGAAGTCGGCCCGCTTGCGAACGTGCTCGGTCGCATAGAACCTTGCGGGCTTGGGGACTTGGAGGCTTAGGGGCTTGGAATTCATTGTGCACCCATAGAGCCCTAGGTTCCTAGGTCCCTAAGCCGCAGAGTTACTTCTCGTCTGACACCGTGAGCCGTTTGCGGCCCTTGGCGCGACGGCGCTTCAGCACCTGCCGGCCATCCTTGGTTGCCATCCGAACCAGGAAGCCGTGGGTCTTCGCCCGGCGCCTGGTATTTGGTTGAAACGTACGCTTGCCCTTCTTGGATCTCGCCATATTCTCCTCCGCCTTCGCGCCTTGCGCTCCGGCGAGACCTCGCCCAAGCTGTCACTAGAAGCAGCGGGGCGGGTCGGTCGAACCTACGATTATGTTCCGCTAAGTCATTCCCTGTAAAGGGCGTTCCCCATGCTAGAGTGGGCGTCCCCCGGTGGTCTTCCCTGGAAGATTTCCACAATTGTGGAAAAGCCTGTGGAAAGCCCCGGCCTCCGTAAGAATAAGTCCTTAATAATCAATATTTTGTAGTGATGCCGAGCGTGACCATTTGGGACCAGGTCCTGAGCCGAATCGAAGATCAGGTCGGCCGGCATAGCTTCTCGACCTGGTTCAAGCCGACCACCCTTCTGGCGGACGCCGGCCAGACCCTCTCGATTCGCGTTCCCAACCTCCTGTTCGTGGAATGGCTGCCCAAGCACTACTCGGTCGTGCTGGCCGAGGCCATGCGCGAGGTCGGCCGGCCGGGCGCTAAGCTGGTGTTCGTGCCAGACGGTGCGGCCTCCGGTGGCGCGGCCTCCGGTGGAGACACCCCTTCAGGGTGGCATGCGGCGGCCAACACCCCAGGCAACGCTAAAGGGTTGCCTCAACCAGATCACGGCACGGAGGGTCAGGGCGCCAGCGTCCAGGTCACCAGTTCAGAAGCGGAACCGCTGCGCGCCGGCAGCCTGATCCCCCGCTACACCTTCGACACCTTCATCGTCGGGCCCTCGAACCAGTTCGCTCACGCCGCCTGCCGCGCCGTGGCCGAGACACCGTCGCGTTCGTATAACCCGCTGTTCATACACGGCGGCGTCGGCCTGGGCAAGACGCATTTGATGCATGCGATCGGGCATTACGTGGTTCAGCACCATCCCGGCCTCGTGCTCACGTATATCTCGTCCGAACGTTTCATGAACGAGATGATCAATGCGGTGCGGTTCGATCGCATTCTGGATTTCCGGTCGCGCTATCGCAGCGTCGACGTGCTGCTCGTCGACGACATCCAGTTCGTCTCCGGCAAGGAAGGCACGCAGAACGAGTTCTTCCACACCTTCAACGCGCTGCACGATGCCCAGAAGCAAATCGTCATCAGCAGCGACCGTCCGCCACATGAAATTCCCGCGCTCGAAGAGCGCCTGCGCTCGCGGTTCGAGTGGGGATTGATTGCCGACATCCAGTCGCCGGACCTCGAGACGAAGGTCGCCATTCTGAAGAAGAAGGCCGAAGGCGAGGCGCTGCAGTTACCCGATCACGTGGCGATGTACATGGCGACGCGGATCAAATCGAACATCCGCGAACTGGAAGGGTCGCTGATTCGCCTGATCGCCTACGCCTCGCTCACCAGCAAGCCGCTGACCATCGAACTGGCGCAGGACGTGCTCAGGAACGTCATCGATCACGACGAGAAGGCCGTCACGATCGAACAGATCCAGAAGTTTGTTGCCGACTACTACCAGATGAAGCCGACTGAGATCCGGTCGCGCAACAACTCGAAGTCGGTGGCGATGCCGCGCCAGATTGCGATGTACTTGTGCAAGGCATTGACCCATGCGTCGCTGCCGGAGATTGGCCGGAGCTTTGGCGGCAAGCACCACTCGACGGTGATCCACTCGATCAAGAAAGTCGAGGAAATGCGCAAGAAAAGTGCTGAATTTGATCAGCAGGTGAAGAACCTGCTCGATCAGTTCAAATAGTGCCAGACGGGCGGAACTTCAGTTCGCCAGACCTTTCCACAGCCTCATCTGTGCATGGTTTGTGGATGCCTGCGGATTGGGCGAAAGCCCCCTGTTGTCGCGTCCAGCAACCCGCACCTTACCCACAGAAATATTCACAGTTTAAATATTTGATTTATAAGGGTTTACGTCGACTGGAAATTTCGTAAACAGAACCTACTTCCTGTATACTTTATTGTCTTCGCCTTTTCCTTAATTCTCAGAGGTAAGCCGCGCTATGGAACTGGTCGCCAGGAAAGCCGATCTTGTGCGGGAACTGCAATTTTTCCAGCAGATCGTCGAGCGCAAGAACACGATTCCAATTCTGGCGAACGTGCTGCTCGAGGCATCGGGCAACGAAGTCACGTTGCTTGCCACCGATCTCGAAGTCGCGCTGCGTAGCCGCTGCGAGGCGGCCGTCGGTAAACCCGGCGCAGTCACGCTGCCGGCCAAGAAGTTCTACGAGGTCGTTCGCTCGCTGCCCGATGGCGACGTGAACATCGAAACCGACAAGGGCGGCACCACCGTCAAGGTTTCGGGCGGGCAGTTCAGCTCGAAGATGCCGACCCTGCCGCGTGAAGACTTTCCCAGCCTGCCCGAGGCCGGCGGCGGCGCCAAAGCCACCATCAAGGGCAAGTCGCTGCTGCAGATGGTGCAGAAGACGCAGTTCGCGATCACCGGCGAAGACACGCGTTACTACCTGAATGGCGCGCAATTCGTCCTGCGGGCCGACAGCATGACGTTTGTCGCCACCGACGGTCACCGGCTGGCCCTGGTCAACGTCCAGCACGAGGGCGCCAAGGGCGACGACATCAAGGCCATCCTGCCGCGCAAGACGCTGGCGGAACTCGGACGCCTGCTCGCCGACAGCGACGTTGACGTCAACTACGAGCGCGGTGAGAACCACCTGTTCTTCGAAATCGGCCAACGCCTGTTGATCTCGCGGATGATCGACGGACAGTTTCCCGCCTACGAGAAGGTCATTCCCAAGGGCAACGACAAGCACGTCGAGTTCGAGCGCGATCGACTGACCCAGGCCGTGAAGCGCGTCGCCATCCTGTCGAACGAACGTTCGCGGGCGGTGAAGATGATTCTCGACAAAGGCAAGGTCGAGGTCACGTCGAGCAGTCCCGAGTTTGGTGAGGCGCGCGAGCCGATTACCATCGAGTACAACGGCCCCTCGCTCACCATCTGCTTCAACGCGCAGTACGTCCTCGACTTCCTGGCGGTCGTTGAAACGGAGATCGTCGCCCTCGAGCTGAAGGACGAAGTCAGCCAGGCCGTGATGAAGCCGGTCGGCGCCGAGGGCTACGACTACACCTACGTCATCATGCCGATGCGGGTCTGACCCCGACGCAGGTCCTGCCGGCCTCCCCAATCGATCCGAATCGACAGGGTCCGGCGGCTTGCCTCGGAGGTTCAAGTAGATAACACCGATAAAAAATGTCCCAAACGGATCATCCAGAGAACCAGGCCGGCCTGGGCGGCGCGAACGGAAACGCCAGCAACGGCAACGCCGACTACGGCGCGGAAAGCATCAAGGTTCTTGAAGGCCTCGAAGCGGTCCGCAAGCGCCCGGCGATGTACATCGGCTCGACCGGGCCGGCCGGCTTGCACCATCTCGTCTACGAAATCGTTGACAACTCGATCGACGAAGCGCTGGCCGGTTACTGCACCGAAGTCAACGTCACGATTCACCTCGACAACTCGATTACCGTCATCGACAACGGCCGCGGCATTCCCACCGACATGCACGAAAGCGGCCGTCCGGCGGCCGAAATCGCCCTCACCGTGCTCCATGCCGGCGGCAAGTTCGACAACAGCAGTTACAAGGTCTCGGGTGGTCTGCACGGCGTCGGCGTCTCGGTGGTCAACGCGCTCTCCGAGCGCCTCGAGCTGGAAATCTGGCGCGGCAACCAGACTTTTCAACAGAGCTACGAGCGCGGCAAGCCGCTGAACGATCTTGCCGTCACCGGCACGACCCAGCGGCGCGGCACCAAGGTGACGTTCAAGCCCGACGCGCAGATCTTCGAGATCACGGAATACAGCTTCGACACGCTGGCCCAGCGGCTGCGCGAGCTGGCGTTTCTGAACGCCGGCCTCACCGTAACTCTGGATGACGAGCGCGAGAGCGGGAAGAACCATCGCTTCCACTACGACGGCGGCATTGTCTCGTTCGTCGAGCACCTGAACAAGAACAAGGGTGTGATCAACGAGAAGGCCGTGTTCATGCACGGCAATCGAGACGGCATCGACGCCGAGATCGCGATCCAGTGGAACGACGGCTATAACCCGCAGGAATTTTCGTTCGCCAACAACATCAATACGCACGAAGGCGGCACGCACCTTTCGGGCTTCCGCGCCGCGCTCACACGCTCGGTCAACGCCTACGCCAACAGCAACAACCTGGCGAAGGACCTGAAAGACGCGACGATCAGCGGCGACGACATCCGCGAAGGCATGACCGCGGTGATCAGCGTCAAGATTCCGAACCCGCAGTTCGAAGGGCAGACCAAGACCAAGCTCGGCAATACCGAGGTCAAGGGCATCGTCGAGGCGATCGTCAACGACAAGCTGGGTGCGTTCCTCGAAGAGAACCCGGCGATTGCCCGGAAAATCGTCCAGAAGACCGTAGACGCGGCGCGGGCGCGCGACGCGGCCAGGAAGGCCCGCGACCTGGTTCGCCGCAAGGGCGCCCTGGATGGCAGCTCCCTGCCCGGCAAGCTGGCCGACTGCCAGGAACGCGATCCCGCCCAGGCTGAAATCTACATCGTCGAAGGCGAGTCGGCCGGCGGCTCAGCCAAGCAGGGCCGTGACCGGCGCTTCCAGGCCATCCTGCCGATCAAGGGCAAGATACTGAACGTCGAGCGGGCGCGGCTCGACCGCATGCTGAGCTCGGATGAAATCAAGACGATGATTGCGGCGCTCGGCTGCGGCATCGGCACCGACGATTTCGACATCGACAAGCTGCGCTACCACCGCGTCATCATCATGACCGACGCCGACGTCGACGGCTCCCACATCCGCACGCTGCTGCTGACGTTCTTCTACCGTCAGATGCCGATGCTGGTGGACCGCGGCCACATCTACATCGCCCAGCCGCCGCTGTTCCGCGCCAAGCGCGGCAAGTCGGAAACGTTCATCAAGGACGAACGCGCGCTCGAAAGCTTCCTGGTGCATCGCGCGGTCGAGTCGCGAGCGGTGCGTTCGGCCGACGGCGTCGATTACACCGGGGCCGATCTTGAAAAGCTGCTGCACGGCATCATCGCCTACCGCAACGTGCTGTCGACGGTGGAACGCCGCGGCCATGCCCGCGACGTGGTGGAAGCCTTGCTCGATCGCGACGCCCGAGACCGCGGCTTCTTCGAGCAGCAGGATGTCCTGCAGGGGCTGGCCGACCAGGTGACGACGCCGACGCGCGACGTCACGCTCGAGCGCGATGAAGAACACAACACGTGGTCGCTGCGCATCGACGACCGCGCCACCGGCTATTCACGCATCGACAGGATTGGTTTCGAGTTCGTGATCTCGGGCGAGTACCGCACGCTGGCCGCCAGTTACCGCGAGATCAAGAACGTGGTTCTCGCCATGCGCCAGGGCCCGGTCGACGTGCGGCTCCTCGCCGGCGGCAAGGCGGAAGAGGTCGAGACCGCCGAAGCCGGCGACGAGGGCCTGACGGCTGACGAGACAGAGGCGCTGGGCGCCATCGGCCTCAAGCCGGGCGAAGTGCCGGTGCCGGCCCCGGCCGTCAAGGGCGGGCCGGTTGCGATCCGCTCGATCGACGAGTTCATCGAGTACTTCATCGCGCTGGGCCGCAAGGGCGTCGCCATCAACCGCTACAAGGGCCTCGGCGAGATGAATCCTGAAACCTTGTGGTCGACGACCATGAACCCGGACATCCGGACGTTGTTGCAGGTGCGTGCCGAGGACCATACCGAGGCCGACTCCATGTTCACCACGCTGATGGGCGACCAGGTCGAGCCGCGCCGCAAGTTCATCGAAGACAACGCCCTCGACGTGAAGAACCTGGATATTTAAGACAGAGGTCTTGAGGTCCTGAGGTCTTGAGGTCCTGAAGAACATTTCAGCGCATGCAAACTGAGCAGACCCGCACGCCCGTAAATATCGAAGACGAGATGAAGCGCTCGTACCTGGATTACGCCATGAGCGTAATCATCGGGCGGGCGCTGCCTGACGTCCGCGACGGCCTCAAGCCCGCTCACCGCCGCGTGCTCTATGCGATGAGCCAGATGGGGCTGGCGTCGAACCGCGCCTACCGCAAGTGCGCCAAGGTCATCGGCGAAGTCATCGGCAATTACCACCCGCACGGCGACCAGCCGGCCTACGACACCCTGGTGCGGCTGGCGCAGGACTTCAACATGCGCAAGACCCTGGTCGACGGCCAGGGTAACTTCGGTTCGGTCGATGGCGACCCGCCGGCGGCGTATCGCTACACCGAAGCGCGGCTCGAGGCCCTGGCCGAGAGCCTGATGGAAGACCTCGACAAGGACACCGTCGACTACGTTCCGAACTTCGACGAGACGACCACCGAGCCGACGGTGTTCCCGGCGACGTATCCGAACCTGCTGGTCAACGGGTCGACCGGCATCGCCGTCGGCATGGCCACCAACATCCCGCCGCACAATCTCGGCGAGGTGATCGACGGCGTCATCTGGATCATCGAGAACACGCTGATGGGTCAAGGCAACCCTAAAGGGTTGCCTCCACAAGAGAGCGGCGATACCGATGCTGGGGGCGCCCCTGCCGCTGGTGCCGAAGGCGGTGGTGCCCATGCCGTCCAGTACACCCGCGAGCAGAAGCTCAAGGAACTGATCCGGCTCATTCCGGGCCCCGACTTCCCGACCGGCGGGCTGATCGTCGGCAAGCGCGGCATCCACGAGGCGTATCTCACCGGCCGCGGCTCCATCCAGGTCCGTGCCAAGACCGAGATCGAAACCACCAAGAAGGGCGATCGCCAGCAGATCATCGTCCACGAGATTCCATATCAGCTGAACAAGACCAGGCTGCTGGAACGCATCGCCGAACTGGTCCGCGACAAGGCGCTCGAAGGCATCTCCGACCTGCGCGACGAGTCGGATCGCGACGGCATGCGCATCGTGATCGAGCTGAAGCGCGGCGAAGTCGGCGAGGTGGTGCTGAACAACCTCTACAAGCAGACGCAGCTGCAGCAGTCGTTCGGTATCATCACGCTGGCGATCGTGGCGGGCCGGCCGAAGGTGCTCAACCTGCTCGAGGTGATCGAGCAGTTCATCGATTTCCGCCGCGAAGTCGTCCGCCGCCGCATCGAGTTCGAACTGCGCAAGGCCGAGGCCCGCGCGCATATTCTCGACGGCCTCAAGATCGCCCTCGACCACCTCGACGCGGTGATCAAGCTGATTCGCGGCTCGAAGAACCCGCCGGAAGCCAAGGCCGGCCTGGTCACGCAATTCGGCCTGTCTGAGATCCAGGCGCAGGCGATTCTCGACATGCAGCTGCAGCGCCTGACCGGCCTGGAGCGCGACAAGATTCTCGGCGAGCTGGCGGAGTTGACCGCCCTGATCGCGAAGCTCAAGAACATCCTCGCCAACCAGCCGTTGCTGCTGCAGATCATCCTCGACGAGCTGCGGGCGGTGAAAGCGAAGTTCGCCGATCCGCGCCGCACGCAGTTGATCGAGGACGAGGGCGAACTCAGCATCATGGACCTGATCGCCGACGAAGACGTCGCGATCTCGGTCACCGATACCGGTTACATCAAGCGCACGCCGATCACGACCTATCGCACGCAGAACCGCGGCGGCAAGGGCCGCATCGGCATGCGCAAGCGCGACGAGGATGTCGTCAATCACCTGTTCGTGGCCTCGACGCACTCGTTCCTGGTGGTGTTCTCGGATCGCGGCCGCGCCTACTGGCTGAAGGTTCACGAGATTCCCGACGTCGGCGCCGACGGCCGCGGCAAGTCGGTGGCCAACCTGGTGCAGATGGAGGCCGGCGAGAAGATTGCCGCCATGCTGGCGATCAAGGAATTCGACGACCGGCACTTCATTGTCATGGGCACCCGCAAGGGCACCATCAAGAAGACCGAACTGTCGGCGTTCTCGAACCCGCGGGCCGGCGGCATCATCGCCATGGGCATCGACGAGGGCGACGCCGTCATCGACGTGCAGATGTCCGACGGCCAGAGCGAGATCTTCATCGGCACCAGGGACGGCAAGGCCATCCGCTTCGTCGAGGCTGACGTGCGCGGCATGGGCCGGACCGCCTTCGGCGTGCGCGGCATCCAGCTGCGCGAAGGCGACGAAGTGGTAGCGATGCAGGTCGCTAAACCGGGCGGCACGCTGCTGACCGTCACCGAGAAGGGCTACGCCAAGAACACCGCCCTCGACGAGTATCGCGTCACCGGCCGCGGCGGCCTGGGCGTGAAGAACGTCGAGGTGACCGAGAAGAATGGACCGGTGGTGGCCATCACCCAGGTCCACGACAACGAAGAGTTGCTGGTGATTACCGAGCAGGGCAAGATCCTGCGGACGGCCGCCAACGAGATCCGGACCATTGGCCGCGCCACCCAGGGCGTGCGGCTGATGGACCTGGAAGGCGAAGACAAGATCGTGTCGGTGGCCTTGGTCGAGAAGGCCGAAGAAGAACCCGCGATGCCACCCCCTGGCAGCGCACCAGGAGACACGCAACCATGAGGCTATCTGCTGCCCTCTTGCTCGTGCCGGCTACCCTGCTCGTCGTCGGCTGCTCGCGGCCGCCGGAACAGCAGTTCCTGACGCAGTACTTCCGGGCCGCCAAGGCTCGCGACAACACCACGGTTGGCCGCATGTCGGCGATCGAGATCGATCCGCGCACGCAAGGCTCGGTCGAGGACTTCGAGATCACCAACATCGGCGAGGAACAGCGCACGCCGCTGACATTTGCGCCGCTGCTCGAGGCCGAGGCCAAGGCCCGCGAAACCGAACAAGCATTCTTGAAGACCAAGATCGAGTACCAGAACGCCAACATCAAGGCGATCGAGGAAGTGCTGAAGATCGAGCAGACCAACCCAACCGCCAAGCTGACGCCGGCGCAGGAAAAGGTCAAGCTCGAGTGGGACAAGTGGCGCGAGGGCATCTCCGCCCACGCCAAGGCGACCGCCTCGGCGGCCGCTGCCATCAAGTCGGCCACCGGCCTGGCCGAAGCCTCGCTGACACAGCCGGGCCAGCCGGCCCTCGACCCGAAGACGTTCTCGGGCGAGACGATCAAGAAGGACGTCACCGTGGCGGCGACCTTCCGGTCGCCCGAAGGTGCGATGTCTCAGAAGACGCTGATCGTGACGATCGAACGCGTGGCCGGCAACGGCCGTGAGGGACGCCCGATCATCACCCGCATCACCGGGCTCTAATCACGCCGGTTGCAGCTTCGCGTACTTGGCGCGGAGTGTCTTGGTCCCGACTGAACTGAACCGGACGACCAGCTTCTGGTCGTCCTCAAGGTCCTCGACGCTAACAACCGTGCCCGGGCCGAATTGCGCATGCCTCACGCGCGCGCCCGGCCGCAGTCCAGGCGTCTGATCTTCTTCCTCATACTTGAAGTTCTGGGTCGGGACCTTTGCGTCGTCGGCCTGCCGCCCCGCTCGATAACCGGCCGCGGGCTGACGGGGACGGCCGTACGGATTGGCCCGGTATTCACCCCATTGACTGCCCCGTGAGCCGGACGAGTACGACGAAGACACCGCTGGAAGATCCTGCTCCACCAGGTCCACTGGAATCTCTTCGATGAACCGTGACGCCTCGGTGTTCTGGTACTCGCCGAACACCCGCCGCCTGGCCGCGCTGGTGATCACCAGCTGCTTTCGCGCGCGGGTGATGCCGACGTAGAGCAGGCGCCGCTCCTCTTCCATCTCGGCCTCGTCTTCGCGCGAGCGTGAATGCGGAAACAGCCCTTCCTCGAGGCCGGCCAGCACCACGGTCGGGAACTCGAGGCCCTTGGCCGAGTGGAGCGTCATCATCATCACGCGCGGGTCGATCTTGCCCTGCTCCTTGTCGACGTCAGACAGCAGCGACAGCCGATCGACGAACCCGCCAAGCGAAGGTTCGTGCTCACGCGACTCGTACTCGCGCGCGGCCGAGACCAGCTCCATCAGGTTCTCGATGCGGCCCTCCGATTCCTCGCTGCGGTCTTCACGCAGGTCGCGCAGGTAGCCCGACTGATCGAGCACCTTGCCCAGGAGGATCGACACCGGTTCGTTCCTGGCCACTTCGGCCAGCGTGGTGATCATGTCCCTGAAGGCCGCCAACGACGCGCCTTGGCGCGACGACAGCCGCCGGCCGTCGACCGCGACCACCAGCTTGGTCCACAGCGAATTGGTCGCGACGGTCGGCGCCAGGCCGGCAAACAGCGGCGGCAGGTTGGCGTCCTCCTCCGACACGTCGACGCCCTCGAGCGCGTCCATCACGCCCTTGCCGATGCCGCGCGCCGGGGTGTTGATCACCCGGCGCAGCGCGACATCGTCATGGGGATTCAGGATCAGCTTCAAATAACTGAGGGCGTCCTTGATCTCGCGACGCTCGTAGAAGCCGACGCCGCCAAGCACCACGTATGGGATGCCGGCTGCCCGAAGCGAGTCTTCCACGGCCCTCGACTGCGCGTTGGTGCGATACAGCACCGCCGTCAACGACCGCGCATCGTCGTGGATCGCCGTCCGCGCCACCCGCGTGATGTACTCCGCCTCGTCCAGTTCGTCGGCGCCGCGGAAGTAGCGGATCTTGGCGCCGCCCTTCTGGTCGGTCCACAGCGCCTTCTCCTTGCGATTGCGGTTGTTCGCAATCACCGCCGAGGCGGCCTTGAGGATGACCTCGGTCGAGCGATAGTTCTGTTCGAGGCGGACGATGGCGGCCTCGGGGAAGTCGGTCTCGAAGTCGAGGATGTTCCGCAGGTCGGCGCCGCGCCACTTGTAGATCGACTGGTCCGGATCGCCGACCACTGCCAGGTTGCGGTGCCCGCCGGCCAGCTGTTTGATCAACAGGTACTGCGGCCGGTTGGTGTCCTGGTACTCGTCGACCATCACGAACTTGAAGCGCCTGGCGTAGCGTTCGCGAACGGCCGGCGCCTTGTCGAACAACTCGACGGTCTTGAGCAACAGGTCGTCGAAGTCGAGCGCGCTCGCGTCCTTCAGCGCCTTGAGGTAGCCCTCGTAGAGCTTGCCAATTTCGCGGTCCTTGGGGTTCCAGGTGCCGGCAAACGTGTCGGGACCCTCCATCCGGTTCTTCGCCGCCGAAATCCGGCCCAGCACCATGCGCGGCTGGTAGGTCGCATCATCCATGTGGTACTCGCGCAGCAGCAGCTTGATTACCGACTGCTGGTCGGCCGAGTCGTAGATGGTGAAGTCACGGCTGAGACCAATGGCTGGCGCCTCGCGCCGGAGCAGGCGCGCGCACAGCGCGTGAAAGGTCGAGACCCACATCGCGCGGCAGTCGGTGTCGAGCAGCTTCTCGACCCGCTCGCGCATTTCCTGCGCCGCCTTGTTGGTGAAGGTGACCGCCATCACCTCGTCCGGCCGAGCCAGCCGCTCGGACACCAGGTAGGCGATGCGATGCGCGATGACGCGCGTCTTCCCCGAGCCGGCCCCCGCCAGGATGAGGAGCGGGCCCGTAGTTTGTTGTACTGCTTCTTGCTGAGCAGGGTT
>JBFWUK010000008.1:181354-190264 GCA_050247355.1 Vicinamibacterales bacterium
GTGACACTCTTCGCCAGGTTCCTCGGTTGATCGACATCGCAGCCGCGTCGCACGGCGATGTAGTACGACAACAACTGCAACGGGATCGACAACACGATCGGCATTAACAGCGGACTAGTGGCAGGAACTGCCACCATTGAATCGCTATCGTCCAGGATGTCCTTGAGTGTCGAGTCGCCCGCGGTGGTGATCGCAATGATCGAGCCGCCCCGGGCCTTGGCTTCCTGGATGTTGCCCTGCATCTTCTCGAAGACGTGGTCGTGCGTCGCCAGCGCCACCACTGGCATCTTCTCGTCGATGAGCGCGATTGGCCCGTGCTTCATCTCGCCGGCTGGATAGCCTTCGGCGTGGATGTAGGAAATCTCCTTGAGTTTGAGCGCACCCTCGAGGGCAATCGGGTAGTTGATGCCGCGGCCCAGGTAGAGGAAGTCGGAACGATTGTGGAACCGGATGGCGATCTCTTCCACCTGCTTTGCGGTCTTCAACGTGTCTTCCAGGATCTGCGGCAGTTGCATCAGCGCTTCGATGTGCCGGCAGCGCTCGTCGTTGGTCAGAGTCTCGCGGACCTCGGCCAGCCGCAGCGCAAACAGGTAGAGGGCCACGAGTTGCGTCGTGAAGGCCTTGGTCGAGGCCACGCCGATCTCGGGGCCGGCGTGCGTGTGGATGGTGCCCTCGGCCTCGCGGGTGGCCATGCTGCCCACCACGTTGCAGATGGCCAGGCTGCGCGCGCCCTTGCCCTTCGCCTCGCGCAGCGCCGCCAGCGTGTCGGCGGTCTCGCCCGATTGCGTGATCGCCACCGCCAGCGTCTTGTCGTTGATGATCGGGTTGCGGTAACGATACTCGGAGCCGTAATCGACCTCGACCGAGAGCTTGGCCAGCTCCTCGATCATGAACTTGCCGACCAGGGCCGCGTGCCATGACGTGCCGCAGGCGAGCAGCGTGATCTTGTCGATGGCGCGCAGGTCGGCGGCCGAGATGGCCATCTCGTTGAGGTGAATCTGGCCGGAATCAAGCGAGGCGCGGCCGAGCACGGTGTCGCGAACCGCGTGCGGCTGCTCGAAGATCTCCTTGAGCATGAAGTGCTTGTAGCCGGCTTTTTCCGCCGAAATCGGGTCCCACAGCACGCGAGTGGGCTTGCGCTCGACGAGCTGGCCGGCCAGCGTCTGGAACGTCACGCCTGACGGCGTGAGCACGGCCATCTCGCGGTCTTCCATGAACACCACGTCGCGGGTGTGGCTGAGAATCGCCGGCACATCCGAAGCTACGAAATACTCGCCGTCGCCAATGCCGACGACGATCGGTGGACCGTTGCGGACCGCGACCAGTTTGTTCGGGTCGTCGGCCGACAGCAGCACCAGCGCAAACAGACCGCGCACGCGCTTCATGGCCCGCAGCACGGCCTGCTCCAACCCGTCGTTCCGCCACTCCTGCTGGACCAGGTGCGCCACTACCTCGGTGTCGGTCTCGGATTCGAACTTGTGCCCCGCCGCGACCAGCTCGCGCTTGACCTCCAGATAGTTCTCGATAATGCCGTTGTGCACGACCACGATGCGTCCGGTGCCGTCGCGGTGGGGGTGGGCGTTCTCTTCGGTCGGCCGCCCATGCGTCGCCCACCGCGTATGCCCGAGCCCGTAGTCGCCGGTCAGCGGCTTGTTCTGAATTGAGTTTTCAAGGTTGATCAGCTTGCCGGCGCTGCGGCGGACTTCGATTCGTCCATCCTGAACGACCGCGACCCCGGCCGAGTCATAGCCGCGGTATTCAAGCCGCCTCAACCCATCGAGGATGACGGGAACGACCGGCTTCGCGCCGATATAGCCAATGATTCCGCACATAATTTGACGTTAGAAGTAGAAAGCGAGCAGCGAAAGGTTTTCGCTTTTCACTTTTCACTTTTCACTTTCCTCGAGGCAACCCAGCCTTCTTTGTTTTCCTGTCGAGCGCGGCCAATACCCAGTCCCCCGGCCGGCACGTCCTTGGTAATGGCCGAGCCTGCTGCAATGTACGCGCCATCGGCCAGGTTGACCGGAGCAACCAGCGTGCTGTTGCTGCCAACGAACACGTTGTCGCCAATCACGGTCTGGTGCTTTTTCTCGCCGTCGTAGTTGCAGGTGATTGTGCCGGCGCCGACGTTTGTTCTCGCGCCAATCGTGGCATCGCCCAGGTAGGCCAGGTGATTCGCCTTCGCGCCCTTGCCCAACGACGTCTTCTTGAGCTCGACGAAGTTGCCGATGTGGGCGTCCTCCGCCACCTGCGACCCGGGGCGGATATGAGCGAACGGTCCTAGGAACGCGCCGGCCTCGACTGTGGAATCGGCGACCACAGTGTGGTTACGCACACACACCCGGTCGCCCAGCGTCGAGTTGACGATGCGCGTGCCGGAGTGGATTTCACAGGCCGCGCCAATGCGTGTGGACCCTTCGAGGAACACGCATGGATGAATCACCGTGTCGGCGCCGACGACGACGTCGCTATCGACATAGGTGGTGGCCGGGTCGATAAGGGTGACTCCGGCGGCCATCAACTCCTCGTTCTTCTGCTGGCGGACCATGGCGCTGACCTCTGCTAATTCTGTGCGGCTGTTGATGCCGCGAATCTCATCCGCGCGCTCGACCGTAAACGTGGCGATGGTGCGCTTCTGCTTGCGATAGATCGCGATCAGGTCGGGCAGGTAGTACTCGCCCTGTTTGTTCGCCGTGCCGATCGAGTCGAGCGCGCCGAACAGCGGCTCCAGCTCGAACGCGTAAATCCCCGAGTTGATCTCCGAAATTTTCCGCTGCGCCGGTGACGCATCGCGCTCTTCCACAATGCGCGTAATGCTGCCGTTGGTCCTGACGATGCGGCCGTAGCCGAACGGGCGGGCCATGTCGGCGGTGATCACGGTCGCGGCGGCCTGTGACTGGACGTGTGTCTCGATCAGCGATCGCAAGGTGTTGCTGGTGAGCAGCGGCGCGTCTCCCGAAAGCAGGACGACGACGCCCGACTTCCCTTCCAGCACCGGCCGGGTTTGCAGCAGTGCGTGCCCGGTACCGAGTTGCTGCTCCTGAACGACGAACTGCACGGTCCGGCTAAAGCCGGACGCTACATTGGTGCCGCCGCGGTGTCCGCCTTCCGCCAGGCCGGCATCGGTGCCGCCGCGGTGTCCGCCTTCCGCCAGGCCCGCATCGGTGTCCATGTGGTGTCCGCCTTCCGCCAGGCCAGCATCGGTGCCGCCGCGGTGTCCGCCTTCCGCTAGGCCCGCATCGGTGTCCATGTGGTGTCCGCCTTTAGGCGGACCACTCAGCGCCGCCTTCACTTCCTCTGCCCCGTGACCGACAACCACGGTGACGGTGGCCGGCTCCAGCGCTTCAGCCACCCGCAGCACGCGTTCGATTAGCGCGACGCCAGAGATACGGTGCAGGACCTTCGGAACCTGCGACTTCATGCGCGTGCCCTTACCGGCCGCGAGCACTACGACGTGAATGTCACCCACGAGTAATTTTGACCCGTTCCAAGGCGTCGTACACGACCTTTGTGGTCAGCCCCAATCGTTCCGCCACGGCACGGGCGGTATCGCGCTTCGAGCCACCAAGGCCAGATTCTGTTAATTGACCAAATAAACTAGCGATCTCGTCCTCGGTGACGGCCACCGGCACGCCTGTGTCTTTGGATCCGGGCGGAACGACCAGCGTGAATTCCCCTTGTGGAGCGGGGAACCTGGCGATCAGCTCCTCGGGCGTGCCGAAAACCAGTTCCTCATGAATCTTGGTCAGCTCTCGAGCCACCATTATCTGGTATTTGACCAAATTTGATAGTTCCTCAAGGGTCCTCAACAGCCGATGGGGGGCCTCGAAGAACACTACGGAGCGGTCCTTGCTGGCCTCCACCAGGCTCTGGAACCACTCGTTTCTGGCTTTTGACTTAATTGGAGCAAAACCATGAAAACAAAAGCCTTCTGACCTAAATCCAGCAGCCGACACGGCGGCAACGACCGCGCTGGGACCAGGAATTGGTTCCACGCGAAATCCGGCCGCTCTCACGGCAGCAACCATCGTCGCGCCAGGGTCCGAAACACCTGGCGTTCCAGCGTCCGTGACCAAGGCGACCGAATCACCAGTCGCCAAATGATTCAAGAGTCGCGGGACCCGCCCGCCCTCGTTGTGTTCGTGCACGCTCAGGATGGGCGTGTGGATGTCGTAGTGCCGCAGGAGGTTACCGGTGCGCCGCGTATCTTCGGCGGCCACCAGCTGGACGGTTTTCAGAATCCGGAGGGCGCGGAGAGTGATGTCCTCGAGATGGCCAATCGGCGTCGCCACCACATATAGCGTGCCCTTGGAGTCGCGGCGCGACCCAGGCGCGTCGTGCCGCTCGGTCAGGACGGGCCCCTTCATCAGCCGCATTTTATTGTACCATTGCGAGATGGCCGCCTTCCCGTGATCGCGGCCGTGTCCTGCATGCACGCGGCTGAACCACTACCCCACTTCGTCGACGACTATCTCGCCTATCTCTACGAGGTCCACCCAACCGGGGCGACCATGGACGGCGTTCACATCCATGACGACCTGGTCGAGGACTACCGCCGCTCGGCTGTTGACAGCCATATGGGCGCGCTGGCCGGGTTTGCGCGACGTCTTGACGGCATTCCGCATGCCGCCCTGCCCCTCCGGGAGCAGGTCGAACACCAGATTATCTCGTCGAACATCCGCGCCCGGCAGTTCGACATCGAGGCGACGCGGTCCTGGGAGCGAAACCCGCACGTCTACGCCGACACGCTGGCGTCCAGCCTGGCGGCCCAGGCCATCTTCACCCACGCCCCAGAAACCGACCGCGCCCGCCGGGTGTTGTCGAAACTGCGACAGGTCCCGAGGCTGGTGCAGGCCGCGCGCGACAACATCAAGGATCCGCCGGCCATCTTCGTCAAGGTCGGGATCGACACCTGGCGCGGCGCCATGTCGTTCATCGACAGCGACCTGCCGCGCGCCTTTGCGAACGTCGACGACATGCACTTGCTCGGCGACCTCGCCGACGCCTGCACTGAGGCGGTTCAGACAATTGGCGCCTATGTCACCGACCTCGAGCACGAGATCCGGCCCAAGGCCAAGGGATCGTTCCGGCTCGGCCGCGACAAGTTCGAGCAGAAGCTGCGCCTTGAAGAAGGCATCACGCTGCCGGTCGATCGCCTGCTGGCGATCGCGACACGCGAGCTGGCCGCGACCCAGGAAGAGTTCCGCCAGCTCGCGGGCGGCAAGAACGGCGGCGATCCAATCGCCGCCTGGCGCCAGGCGAAGCAGCAGCATCCCGCTCCCGGCGCGTTGATTGCCGCCGCGCGTGAGCAGCTCACCGAACTGCACACCTTCCTCTCACGCAATCCGGTGGTCGGCATTCCCGACGGGGCGGGGGTGGCGGTGGCGGCGACGCCGGAGTTCTTCCGCTGGTCGTCGGCGAGCATGTGGACACCCGGCCCGTACGAATCGAAACCGTCGCGCGCGATGTACTACCTCACCGACGTCGATCAGAAGTGGGACGAGGAACGGAAGCTGGAGCACCTGCGTGACTTCAACACCCCGACCCTCTGGACCATCTCGATTCACGAGGTGTATCCCGGCCACTTCCTGCACTACCAGCACCTGCGGAACGTGGAGTCGAAGGTTCGCCGCTCGACCATGTTCGCGCCGGCGTCGTACATGGAAGGCTGGGCGCACTACTGCGAGCAGATGATGCTCGAGGCCGGCTTCGGCCGCGGTGACCAGTCGCTCAAGCTGGCCCAACTGGCGGAATCACTGGTCCGCCTCGCCCGCTTCATCGTCGGCATCCGCCTGCATACGGAAGACTGGTCGGTGGAGCAGGGCGTGCGGTTCTTCCGCGACGAGGCCTTCCTGGAAGAAGCCAACGCGCGCCGGGAAGCCGAGCGCGGCACCTTCGATCCGACGTATCTTGTCTATTCGGCAGGAAAGCTGATGCTGCTGAAACTGCGCCGCGACTGGTACGAGCAGCAAGGCGGCAAGCCCTCGCTGCGCGCGTTCCACGATGCATTGCTCGCCCAGGGCTCCGCGCCGTTCTGGGCGCTACGCCGCCTCATGCTCGAGGGGCCGTCCGACGTGGTGCTGGAGTAACCCAATGGAGCGTTCAACAGGGTTAGCGCGATGAACACCAGTGCTCGACGATGGAATCCGGGCCGTTCCGGAGGAGCGGCCCCCGTAACTGTCCGATCAGTGAGCCATTAAGATGCCGCTATACGAATACGAATGCAGCGCCTGCGCGCACCGGTTCGAAGTGATCCAGAAGTACTCGGATGCGCCGATTGACATCTGTCCGAAGTGCGGCGGCGCGGTCAGCAAGCTGTTCTCGTCGCCGGCCATCCAGTTCAAGGGCTCGGGCTTCTACCTGACCGACTACGGCCGCGGCGGCAAGAGCGACCTTGGCACCGGCTCGGCCAAGGAGGGCAGCGCCAGCACGCCAGCGGGTGAGAGCAAGGCTGAAACGAAGAGCGAAACGAAAACCGAAACCAAGGTCGATACGAAGACCGAGTCCAAACCCAGCACCACGCCGTGACTGGAGGCGGGGGAGGCGTCTACCCCTCGCCTCCTGACCTCTTGTTAGTCACCTGTCTCAGGTATTCCAGGAACGGACCGGCCAGTTCAGGCCGCTTCATCGCGAAGTAGACCGTCGCTTTCAGGAAACCCAGTTTGTTGCCGGTGTCGTGGCGCACGCCGTCCACTTCATACGCGTAGATCGGCCGCGACTTCAGCAGCTTGCGCAAGCCGTTGGTCAGTTGAATTTCACCCGACTTGTCCTGTGCGGTCTCGTGCAGGGCAGAAAAGATGTCGGGCGTCAGGATGTAGCGGCCGATGATCGCCAGGTCCGACGGCGCGTCTTCACGCGCCGGCTTCTCGACCAGGTCGGTAACGCGGTAGACGCCCTTGCCCAGTTCGGGCGCGGGCTCGCCCGCAATCACGCCGTAGCTCGACACCTGGTCCATCGGCACGCGCTCGACCGCCAGCACCGGACCGCCGGCCTTCTCGAACACCGCGATCATCTGCGCCAGCGCCGGCGGCGTCGCATCGATCACATCGTCGGCCAGGATTACGGCGAAGGGTTCGTCGCCGACCAGGGTTTCGGTGACCAGCACGGCATGCCCCAGGCCGAGGGGTTCACCCTGTCGCACGTACGACACGTTGATCCGATCCGAGATCATGCGAACTTCGGCGGCGAGCTCGCCCTTGCCGCGGCTCTCGAGAAACGACTCCAGCTCCTTCGAGACATCGAAGTGGTCTTCAATCGCGTTCTTGCCGCGGCCGGTCACCAGGATGATGTTGGGGACGCCCGATTGGACCGCTTCTTCAACCCCGTACTGAATGGTCGGTTTGTCGACCAGGGGCAGCATTTCCTTGGGTTGGGCCTTGGTTGCGGGAAGAAAGCGCGTGCCCAGACCAGCGGCGGGGAAGACGACTTTGCGAACAGCAGAACTCATAACCATTAGAATAGTGCAGTTATGCTCGACCCCATTTACGTGCGCGACAACGTTGATGCCGTTCAACAGGGCCTGGCCAACCGTGGGCTTGATGCCAAGGCCGAGCTGCAGCAACTGGCCACCTTCGAGGCGCAGCGCCGCCGGTTGATTCCCGCGATCGAATCGCTCAAGCGAGAACAGAACACCTCGGGCGATCAGGTGGCGCGGGCCAAGCGCCAGGGCGAAGCGGTGCAGCACCTTTACGAGGCGAGCAAACAGCGCAACCAGAAGATCAAGCAGATGGAAGTGGAGCTCGAGGCCGCCGAGCGCCAGCGCACGATTATTCTCGAGACGCTGCCCAACCTGCCGCATGCCAGCGTGCCGGTGGGCAAGAGCGCGGCCGACAACGTGGTAGTCCGCACCTGGGGCGACCCGAAGGTGCCCGACTTTGAGGCCAAGGCGCACTGGGACCTCGGTCCGCAACTGGGCATCATCGATTTCGAGCGCGCCACCAAGATCTCGGGATCGCGCTTTGCCATCCTGATGGGCGCCGGCGCGCAACTCGAACGGGCGCTGATCAACTTCATGCTGACGCTGCACACCACCGAGCACGGCTACACCGAGGTGCTGCCGCCGTTCATGGTCTCGTCGGCGTCGTTGTACGGCACCGGACAGTTGCCGAAGTTCGAGCCCGACCTGTTCAAGATTGCCGGTGAGTGGGATCTCTACCTGATTCCGACCGCCGAGGTGCCGGTTACCAATCTCTACCGCGGCGAGATCATCGATGGCCGACTGCTGCCGTTGAAGTACACCGCCTACACGCCGTGCTTCCGCAGCGAAGCCGGATCCTACGGCGCCGACGTTCGCGGGCTGATTCGCCAGCACCAGTTCGACAAGGTCGAACTGGTGAAGTTCGCGTCGCCGGAAACGTCGTACGACGAGCTGGAAAGCCTGACCGCCAACGCCGAGCGCGTGCTGCAACTGCTGGGATTGCCGTACCGCACGGTGGCGCTGTGCACCGGCGACATGGGTTTCTCGTCGTCGAAAACTTACGACATCGAGGTGTGGCTGCCGAGCCAGAAGACCTATCGCGAGATCTCCTCGTGCTCGAACTGCGAGGCGTTTCAGGCACGGCGCGCCAACATCAAGTTCCGGGCCGGCGGCACCGGCAAGGCCGAGCACGTCCACACCCTCAACGGTTCCGGACTCGCCGTGGGCCGGACCCTGATCGCCGTGCTCGAGAACTACCAGCAGGCCGACGGGTCGGTGCTGGTTCCCGAGGCGCTCAGGCCATTCATGGGCGGACGCGAGCGCATAGAGGCGGTAAAATAAACAACAGCGGAGAGATGGCTGAGTGGTCGATAGCGGCGGTCTTGAAAACCGCTGAACCTTCACGGGTTCCGGGGGTTCGAATCCCTCTCTCTCCGCCAACTCACTCGACTTCGTCTCGTTCGGGCGGAGAGAGAGGGAGTCGGGCTCAATTG
>JBFWUK010000009.1:0-90308 GCA_050247355.1 Vicinamibacterales bacterium
CGCACCGCCAGGCTCTCGGGACCGGTACCGTGCAGGCGGGCGGCCTCCTCCACGACGAAGCGGCCGAACAGGTACTCGCCCGAGGTATTGACGATGTTGAGGAAGACGACCATCAACGCAATGAGGGTCAGATAGCGCTGCTGCCGAATCAGCGCAAAGCCGCCGACCTTGCCTAGCGGGCGGGTCGCGTTCGCGGCACCTGCCGGCGAGTAGGCGTGCAGTTGGCGGCGGTTGACCAGCGCCGCGAGCGCGATGCACACCGCCAGGATCGCGCCGGCCAGTAGCATCAGCGGGTATGGCCCCGTGGCGCGGATGACGTCCCCCGCAAACACCGAGCCCAGCCATGCCCCCAGGCTGCTGCCGAGCCCGACGATGGGAAAGAGACGTTTGCCCTGGTCGTAAGAGTAGATGTCATTCACGAAGGCCCAGAACTGGGCAATGACCATCACGTTGAAAATCCCGACCCAGAGAAAATACGGAACGCCGATGGACAGTCCGAGCCGGCCGGCGGCGAAGAAGGCCCCGATGTTTGTGATGAAGAACAGCGTCACCCACCGCACCAGTTGCATGCGATTGACGCGCGATGCCAGGGCGCCGAAGGCAGGCACCAGTGCCAGCAACAGCACGGCCTGCCCGGCCGACGAGTAGGCCTTCACGGCCGCGCCGCCCTCAGCCAGAATCAGCGACTCGCGCACCGTCTTGAGCATGTAGTAGGCGGCGAGCACCAGGAACAGATTGAGCGCCAGCAGCAGCACGTTGACGACTTCGCCGTGCCGCACTTCGGCGAACGGACGCAGCAGCCGTTCGGCGAGCGTCCGGTCGCTGCGGTTCGCCGTCACGAGCGTCCCCGCTTGCCGGGCGACCGGCCTGGCGTGACGGAATCGAGCGCCGCGCGAGCGGCGGCCAGCTCCTTGCGCTTGGCAGCATCAATCTTCGGGAAGGCCAGCGCCAGACGGAACCCCCGTCCGTCGGTGATGCGAAACGACCTGGCTAATTTGCTGGCACGTGAGATGGCCATCACTCCGGCAACCTGGCCAGGCCAACCAGTGTCCACGCCGATCCGAAGCGGCGGAAATGCGCCGTCACGGGTACCGCCCACTTCGGGTGCCTCGGGTGGATGGCCGAGACCCGCACCTCGAGGAAGCCCGCTGCCGCGCCCGCCGCAATTACTGCGGGCGTCGCCTGCGCACGGGCTTCGCCGGTCGTGATCAGGTCGCCAAGCAGCCGCACGTCGCCGGTGGTGTTGTCGAAGGCCCCCCACTGCACCTGGTAGCTGTCGGCGGCCGAGGAGACGCCGGCCTGCAGGGCGGCGTTGACAAAGGTCAGCTCTCCGCCTTCACTCAGCCGGAGATCGACCAGCGGATTGACCCCGGTCAGCCACCGCGCAACGATCTTGTCCCGCCGCTTGATGATCTTCACGGTCAGGTCATCGGTGGCGCGCGGATCCGAGAACCGGGCCGTCTCCACCACCGCGCGAATGGCGCGGTCACTGAAGCGCGACACCAGCCGTGCCGCCCAAAACGCATCGTCCGACCGCATGTTCTGGAAGGCGGCGTTCGGGTACTCCGGCTTCCACTTGTCCGGATCGAACGCGTCGGCCTCGAGCCGTCCGACCGCAGGCGGCGCCGGCGGGTAGTCGATGCGCATCCACGGCCGCGTATAGAGGCCAAGCGTCGCGAGCGACAGCCAACCCGGCTTCCATTCGAGCAGGTACTCGTTTCCCGCGCGATGACGCTGGTCGAACACGGTGCCACTGCCGAGGATCGAACCGAAATCGAACATGTAGTGCTTGATGTACTGCCCCCGGGCGCCCGGAATGAGCATGTCGAGGCTGTTCACGCTCCGCGAGTCGTCGTGGTTGAGCCAGGCGCCGAACACCCGGGCGCCGCGAAGCTCGCGACGATGCTCGTGCGGCACCAGGTCGTTGGGATCGTCAGGCCGGGTGCCGTAGTAGCGGAAGTTGCCGAGGGGCTGGCCGTCGGCAAAGCGGCTCACCAGCACACGATAGCGGCCATCGGCCCGCCGCGCGACGCGCTTGAGCACGTCGCGGATGTCGCGCGACTCGAGCGCCCGCTTGCGCCCAATCCGCGGATCCCACACCTTCGCATCAGGGGCTATCACCAGCCGATCGGCGTCGAGCTCGGCGAGATAGACCTCGACGGTGTGATAGCCCAGCGCGTGATAGAAGGCGGTGCCGATGATCTCGGCGCCTGACGCCATCTCGGGATTGGAGGGCGGGTCGAATTCGATCTGGTGGAGGTGTCCCTGAGGATCCTTCATCTGGAACCCCGGCTGCACGCCGGTGGACTTGCCGCCCGAGACGACCCAGCCGTCGAGCGACAGGTCAGTCGCCCGGTTGGGTCCGCGCTGGATGGCCGCGACCGACAGGTCGCCGCGGCCAATCCTGTTCTGGAACCAGCTGGAATCCGGCACTTCATCAATCGTGTTGACATTGCCGGCGCGAACGTTGGCGCGCTGGCCAGGCTCACCAAGGCTGTTGACGATGAAGTCGTAGCTGCCGGGGTCTTCAGTCGCCACCGCGCGCGACGCATCGAACGCCGAATCGTCGTCCACTTGCAGCGGGTCATCAGGGTAGAACCGTGGCTGCGCCGTGCGCAGCGACTCGGCACCGAGCACGGCAACACCCACTACCAGGGCGACCGCGAACGCCCGCTTACTGCCGGCTGCCGAAAACGATGAACAGGTGCTTGCCATCCCGGCTTCCAAATCCGGCGTCGATGCGGAGCACCACGCCATTGTTCGTGTTGAAGCGAAACCCAAACCCGTAGTCGTGTTCGAGATTGCGGATGCTCAACGCCTCGCGCGTCAGTGCGACCTTGCCGGCGTCGTAGAACAGCGCCGCGCCCAGCCCCGACCAGATCTCCCAGCGATATTCGCCCTGCAGCAGGATTGCGTGCGGGCCCCGAAACCGGTAGTCGCGAAAGCCGCGCAAGCTGTCGTTGCCGCCCAGGGTCGGCATCAAGTAGAACGGAACGGACTGCCCCGCCTTGACGTCGGAGGTCGATACCGCGATCCGGCCCACCAGGACTCGCCGCTCGGCCAGGAAGCTGACAAACTGCTCCAGATCCACATCGAGACGGTTGAAGGAATAGGCGCCCAGGTCTTGATCCACGAAGTGGCCGAAGTTGACGCGATACCAGCCGCCCTTTCGTGCATTCTTCGGCTGCCGGTAGTCGAGTTCCACGAACGCCGACGTTTTGATGAACCCCGGCTGCCGGGACACGCCGGGCGCGGCCTCCTCGTCGTAGATTCGCTCGATCGCCGGGATGCCGTCATCCCGGCCGGTCTCGATCCGCGTCTTGATGAACTCGACCCCACCGCCGGCAAACAGCGCAACTGTGGGCCGGACGCCGGCCTTTCCGCCAAACGCCCCCGTCCGACTCAAGTAGCCAGCCTGAGCGATGCGCCGGGAAGCTGGGCCGAGGCCGAAGAAGTACTCCCGGGGGTACTCGCGCTTGGAGGCATAAGCCTCGAGGTGCAGTCGCCCGCCTGCCAGCTGGCGGAATGTCGCGCGCGACTCGATGGCCCAGTAGTCGCTAACCGACCGCGACCCCCATACGCTGAGCATCCCATGGCGGTCAAAAATGCGACTGCCGCGGTAACCGCCGCCGTAGGCCAGCCCGCTGCCGGTGGCAAGGCTGCCGAGGCTGGCAAAGAGCCCTTCGCGCTCGAACGGCGGGTGCTCTTCCAGGAAGTGCAGCACCGACTCGAGCCGGTTGCGTTGATAGGGCCGGGCGGTGCGCTGCTTCTCTTCGCGCTGCTGCCACAGTGCCTCGGCGCGGCTCTTTGGCGCGGTCTGACCGACCACCGGCGAAGCCACGGCGAGCAGCACCAACCCGATAGCGACGGTGCGGTAAGCGGTGCACAACATGATGTCAGTCTCCGTTAGCGCGTCCGCCGGTAATTCCGTCAGCGTGCGCCGTGATGAACGCAGGGACCCCGAGTTGCCGGTGCCGAATCACATGGTAGTCCAGAGACCAGCGTCCCCCTCCGGCCAGCACGAAGGTGCCGGTCGCGAGCGCATACAGCCCGGCGAGTTGCCCATCCGGTCCGCCGGTCCGCTGGTTGAAGGCCAGCGCAGTCATCATCGTGGCGGCCACCGCCAGCGCCGCCACTCGCGTGCCGAGCCCGACCGCCAGCAGGCCGGCCCCCAGCGACTGGCACAACGCGGCGACCACGGCCATGACCAACGGCGCCGGCGCGCCGAGCTGCACGGTGTCGTGCCACAGCGGCCAGTCGGTACCGTTGGCGAAGTAGTGCCAGCCATCGCTGACCTTGTGCCGGCCGTGCAGCGTCAGCACGACCAGCCCAATCGAGACGCGCAACGCCGCGAGAGCAATGCCCTCCATTGCGCGCTAGTAGGCTGTGCCGCTCGGGCCGACGCCGGTGATCTGCACCACCACCGGCGTGTCGCCGGTGCGTGCGAAGTGCCGCACGGCGGGGGGCTCGACATAAAAGCTGCCCGGCGCCAGCGCCTTGAGTTTGGCGGCGTCAAAACGATCGCCGATGCCAAAGTGCCAGGTGCCCGAGATCACCGTGGCCACCCGGTCGTCAGGGTGCGAATGCGCCTCGATCCTGGTGTTCGGCGGCACGGTCAGCTGGATCGTGTAGAGGCCAGGCCGGGCCGGATCCCCCTTCAGCAGGTTCGTGACGATACCCATGGCGCCGGAGGTTCCTGGGACAGTGTCCGGTTCAGTGAGGAACTCGGTGAGAGCCGGTATCACTTGCTCAGGCGCTTCGTCGATCAGCCAGTGTCCCGAGCCCTTGACGATGGTGCCGCGCACGTTGGCGGCGACCATCCGGCCCTGGTCGATCAGGAATTGTCCTGATGCCTTCTCGCCGGTCAGCACCAGCATCGGCATCGCCAGCTTGGTCTCGCCGAAGGCCGCGAAGTCTTTCGCATCCTGTTCGAAGTTGCGAAAGTACTCGAAGGTGGCGCGGACGCCATTGTTGCGCGCGTAGGCCGCCGCATACAGCTGCCGATCGGCCTCCGATACCGAGCGCGTGGGATCGGCGGCGAAGTCATTCCAGAAGTGTTCCAGGTAGGTTCGCTCGCGTCCCTTCACCAGGGCTTCAGGTGTGGTGCCGTGGAAATGGAAGTGCCACAGATCGCGCATCAGCCACACGCTCTGCCAGTCGCCAATGCCCGGCAGGAACGCGTCCATCAGGACCACCTTGCTGACCTCTGCCGGATACTGCGCCGCATAGGCGTAGGCGACCATGAGGCCGATGTCGTGACCAACCACCTGCACCGGCTGGGTGTGGCCCAACTGGCGCACGAGCCCACGAATCTCTGTCGCCATCGTCTTCTTGTCGTAGCCGGCAGCCGTGCGTTGCGAGCCGCCTGCGCCGCGAAGGTCTGGCGCGATCACGGTGTGGGTTGCTGCCAGCTTCGGCATCAGCGGCAGCCACATGTGGCTGGTTTGCGCGTAGCCGTGAAGCAGCACCACCACCGGACCGCTCCCGGCGACCTTGTAGGCAATGGTGACGCCATCGACCACGGCGGTCTTCTCGGCAATGCCCACCGGCGCCGTCTGCCGCGGGAGCGCCGCCGACACCGCGCCCGACAACGCGAGCGCGATGGCAGCGAGCCACCACCACCGGCAGCTGGATGAGGTCGCGCTCATGACGAGTGCGCCATCGCAGCCTCGGGCACCGCATACTCGGGGAACCGCGTGGCCGGCGCGCCGTGCACCATCGTGTAGGCGTACTCCACGCCAAGGCCATAGGCGCCGCAGTGGTTCTTGACGATGTCCATCACCGCGTCGTAGGTGCCGCGAGCCGACCAGTCGCGTTGCCACTCGAGCATCACCGACAGCGCCGTCACCGGCTTGGCGCCCGCCTGGATCACGCGCTTCATGGCGTTGTCGTGCGCCAGTTTGCTGACGTCGCCGCAGCAATCCTCGACGACGTAGACCTCGTAGCCGTCATGGATCGCCTGGATGGTCGGTAGCGCCACGCACGTCTCGGTCCACAAACCGCTCAGCACAATCTTCTTGCGGCCGGTCTTCCTGACCGCCGCCACGAAGTTCGCGTCGTCCCATGAGTTCATGGTGGAACGCTCGATCGGCGTCCGGCCCGGAAACACGGCCTGGATTTGCGGCCACATCTGGCCGCTGAAGGCTCTGGTTTCGACCGTGGACAACACCGTGGGCACATCGAAGATCCGAGCGGCCTTGGTCAGAATCAGGTTGGCGTTGATGATGGCCTGGCGATCGGCATCGCCAACGCCGAACAGCATCTGCGGCTGCAGATCGATGACGGTGACGACGCAGTTGTCGGGAGTGAGCAGGCCCTTTTCGCTGAGCACGGGACGGATGTTGTTCGACATGAGTAGTCTCCAGTTGAGAGTGACAGGGTGAATCGGGGTCAGTCGGCATGCACCAGCGGCACGTCGACGATGTGTTCGGCCACGAACCACACCTGCAGCTCGTTGGTGCGGATGATGTTGCTCACGATCAAATCGTTGGTGCCATCGTCGCCAGACTCGGCGGCCTGGCGCGCCATGGCACGCGCCTCTTTGATCACAATCTCGTGGGCGTGCAGCAGGCGCGAGATCTGGACGGGCACTTCCTCGCGGCCGCGCGGCGGGCGCGGGATAAGCGTGGTCTCCGCGATGTCGGGGGCCATGGCCAGGCCGACGCCACCGAGCACCCTGATGCGTTCGGCCACCAGGTCGACCAGCTCGCTCTGCTGCTCGCCGTGCCTGTCGAACAACAGGTGCAATTGGTGGAACGTCGGGCCCGATACCTGCCAGTGGTGTTTCTTGTAGAGATCGCGCAGGGTCATGGTATCGGCGAGCAGCTGGTTGAGATTCTCGACCCCTTGCGCGCAGGCGCGTTCTGACAGAGCGATTGGCAGCTTGACGATGTGGCCGAACGGCTGGAACTGGTGCGCGGTTTGATGAATCAGCGGCTTCGCCCGCAACAGAATTTGATCGGCATCAAGAATTGCTTTCGACATCTCTATCTCTCCTTGTAAAGCCAGAAGTACAGCGCGCGCGTCAGCCGCGGCATGATGACCCACGTCAACATCGACACAGGGATCGCGGTGGTGAGGGCGACCTGCGCCACGAACGGCAGGCCGAACGGCGCGAACAGATAGCCGAGGGCCACTACCATGGGCAGCAGCGACAGCCACGTCAGCAGGGCCATTTTCCATTTCGGCGGAGGCGCGGCCGGCATTGGCAGTTCGGGCAGCGTGAACCACGTCTCGAGGCCCGAACGAACCTGCGCCGCATCGCCGGCCTGGCTGACGGAGTTGGCCTCGCGCATCAGGTAGCCGTACTCGAACGAGCCTTGCCATGCCGCCAGGTCGGCGTGACTGGCAAACCGCAGCAGGATGAACCGGACGTTGTTCGCCGCCGAGAGCACGGACGTGCCCTGGTGGCCGGCGGCGCGGCCGGCGCTGCTGACGAAGCGATCGGCCCAGGCCTTGAAGGCGGCATCGGCGCCGGGCAGCACCCGGCGTTCGATCACAACCTTGGCAGGGGTGGCGGCGAGGGAGGCGATGAGCGGTTCAGCCATGGTCATTGATCCTGGAAGCGATACGTGATCGATGCGCGAAACAGGGTGCTGTCGTCGGTGTCGCCGGTTTCGCGAACGAACGGGCCGGCCGTGAACACCGACGCGTGCGCCAGCACGGTCACGCGCGGGTTGATCCGCCAGGTGGCGCCGACTCCCGGCGAGTGGCCGACCAGCAGCGAGCGCGTTCCCGCACCCGACCGCAGCAGTTGACCGCCCATGGTGTAGATGCCGTCGGCGCGCTCGTGGCGCCAGAACACGAGCCAACCGGCGGTGATCACGACCGAACCGGTGTGCAGATCGAGATGCGGATTGAGGTCGATATGGTTGGCGGGACCGGCCGAGGCGATGTAGCCGAAGTAGGCGCCGCGCGGGAACATCGCGTTGAAGGTCCCCAGGGTCCGGTCGTGACGATCGCGGTCGCCGCTGGTCACGTCGGCACGAAGGCCGACTCGCGGGCGCAGGGCGAACGAGAACTGATAGCCGGTATCCGAGGCGACCGTCCACGCGCGGATGCGTGAATCGCCCACGGCTCCCCACTGGCCGGCGACTTCAAGGTTGTAGTTGAGAGCAGACGGCAGCCCCCAGAGCCGGATGCCGAATGTGTGACGCCGCTCCGGGCCCGCCACCGAATCGAAGCGCGCAGAACGCCTCCGATAGCCGAGGTAGTACAAATCAACCGCGGCGCCACCCGGCTGGCGCACGCCGTAGACACCCCACAACGCCCGCTCGGGATCGGTGGCGTCGTCAAGTGCGCCGGCGCGGGTGGTCGCGGGGTGCCCGGCAAAGGCGTCGACCCGCCACGCCCGGCCGAGCAGGGTGACGCGGGCCGCATCGAAGCTCTGTCGCACGTTGAGATCGCGCATCGAGACCAGGCGCGCGGATCCGAACTGCAGTTCCTGCCGGCCGAGTCGAGCGATGGCGGGCCCGGCACGCAGGTCGAGATAGCCCTGGTGAAGGTCGAGTCGATCCTCGTCCGGCAGCCGGGGCCCACCCACGCGACCGGCCTCGAGGCCACTCTTCATCTCGACCAGTGCGGCCGCGCGCGAGCCCAGCGTCCGGCCGGCACGCACCATCACCCGTTGCAGGACGTAGCCGCTACGGTCGTCGGGCTCCGCGCCCCACTCTTCGTAGGCAAAGCGTTCGTACTGCATGCGCACTTCTCCACCAAACGACCAGGAGGGAGCCATCGCGGTGGTTTCGCCAACCGCCGTCTGCGCCGCGCCAGTGGTGCCCGACAGCGCCAGCATGACTAGTAGGCCCAGCATCCGCATCCCATCGCTCCCCACAACGAGCGCACGTCCGCTGTTCCCGGAGTCTCGACGGTCGCGTGGCGGTGACCAGGGGGTTCGCAGCAGGCGCGCGCCTGCACGACCGCCGCAGCCTGGCCGCGATTGGCGGCGGCCCGAACCGGCGACCAGTCGGGCGTAGGCGTGGGGAGGACCGGTGCGAGGCCTTCGAATCCGCCGGCCCCGTAGACCACCGAACCGCCAACCACCGTTAGATCCGAGACGATGCTGCGGATCTCGGCGTCGGGGACGCGGAAATAGTCGGCCGAGAGCGCCGTGAAGTCGGCGTACTGGCCAGGCGCAATCCGGCCCTTCACATCGTCCTCCCGGGACATCCAAGCCGAACCGCGCGTCATCAGGCGCAGCGCGGTCGCGCGGTCGAGCAGATTCTCTTGCGGATAGAGCGCGAGCCCGCCGACGGTGCGTCCCGTGACGAGCCACGACAGCGCAACCCACGGGTTGTAGCTGGCCACGCGCGTCGCGTCGGTGCCCAGGCCGACAGGCACACCCATGTCGAGCATTCGTCGAATCGGCGGAGTCTGAGCCGCGGCCTGGGCACCATAGCGATTGACGAAGTACTCGCCCTGGTAGGCCATGCGGTGCTGGACGGCAATGCCGCCACCGAGTGCCTTGACCCGCTCGATGTTCCTGGGCGAGATCGTCTCGGCGTGGTCGAGCAGCCAGCGCAATTGATCGATCGGCACATCGCGATGCACACGCTCGAAGACATTCAGGAACCGCGTGATCGATTCGTCGTAGGTGGCGTGCAAGCGGAAGGGCCAGCCCCGCTCGGCCAGGTGACGAACTACGCCCTCGAGGTCTGCCTCCATCGCCGGCGCCAGGTCGGGCCGTGGCTCCAGGAAGTCCTCGAAGTCGGCGGCCGAGAAGGCCAGCATCTCGCCGGCGCCGTTGAGACGGTACGAGGCATCGCCCTGGTAGATCTGCGCGGCGGCGGTCCAGCGTTGAAAGTCGGCGAGCTCGGCCTTTGGTTTCTGCGTAAACAGGTTGTAGGCCATCCGCAGCGTCAACTGCCCGGCCTTGTGCAGGCCATCGACCACGGCGTAGTCGTCCGGGTAGTTCTGAAAGCCGCCGCCGGCGTCGATGATGCTGGTCACCCCCAGGCGATTCAGCTCGCGCATGAAATGCCGGGTCGAGTTGATCTGATCGTCAACGCCGAGTCGTGGGCCCCTGGCGAGCGTCGAGTACAGGATGTTGGCGTTCGGCTTGGCCAGCAGCAGGCCGGTGGGGTTGCCCTGCCGGTCGCGCTCGATTGCGCCGCCCGGCGGATCGGGGGTGTCCTTCGTGTAGCCGACCGCGCGCAGCGCCGCGCCATTCAGCCAGGCCCGATCGTAGAGGTGCAGCACGAACACCGGGGTGTCGGGGGCGGCGTCGTTGATTTCTGCCAGCGTCGGCAGGCGGCGCTCGGCAAACTGGAACTCGCTCCAGCCACCCACGACGCGGACCCACTGCGGCGGCGGTGTGATCGCGGCCTGCTGCTTGAGCCGGCGCAGCGCGTCGGCCACCGACGGCACGCCGTCCCAGCGCAGTTCGAGGTTGTAGTTGAGCCCACCGCGGATGACGTGGATGTGGCTGTCGTTCAGGCCGGGAATGATCCGCCGGCCACCCGCGTCAATCACCTGCGTCCGTTCGGTGGCGTGCGCCCGGATCTCGCTCTCGGCGCCAACGGCCACGAACCGCCGGTCGCGAATCGCCAGCGCCGGCGCGTCGGCCGCGCCGTCAACCATGGTGGTGATGCGCGCATTGGTGACAATCAGGTCCGCGTGTGTCATCGCTCGCGAACTCTGACAGAACCCCACTCTTGCTACATCACGGGATCCAGTAACGCCGCTGTGACCCTGAGGAGGAAGACGGTATTCACCCGAATGGGGGAGCGCTGGCCGATCACGACCGGGATGGCGGCGGCGGATCGGAAAAGACAATCTCGCGATGGCCGAACCACCAGGCGTCGATCGAGAACGCACCGGGTCCGAGCAGGACCAGTGCCACGGCCACGACCGCCAGGCAGACCGTCCCGACGCGATCGAGGGGCAACAGCCCGGCGACGACAGCGCCGGCATCGACGACCAGCATGCCGCCAGCCGCAACCGCACTCGAGACGGGAGTCAAGGCACCGGCCAGCACCAGTCCGGCGGCGATCGACGCAAGCACCGACGCGGACCAGGCGACCGCGGCCGGCGGGTTGGCGTTCGCGAGGTACGTCCACGACTGCCAGGTGGCCATCACGCCCAGCAGCAACCGGAGAAGCAACAGGCCAACCCCTGGCCAGCGGCCTGGAAAAGTCGAGAAGAATCGTTGCACGACTCAGGCTATCGGCTGCGGTGCCGAAGCGAATCCCCAGAGTTCGGAATCGAGGGCTACCACTATCGGGTAGGCCCCGCTCAGAGCTGGATGATGCCGCGGCGCACCGCGATCGACACGGCGGCCGTGCGATCGCTGGCCCCCAGCTTCTCCATGATGTGCTTGACGTGGACCTTGACCGTCTCTTCCGAAATCGCCAGCAGTTCGGCGACGTCTCGATTGCGGTTGCCTCCCGCGACCTGGCGCAGCACGTCGATCTCACGGTCGGTCAGGTGCTCGTCGCTGAGGTGCTCGGCGAGCTGCGCGGCAATCTCGTTCGGAATCTTCTTGCGGCCGGCGTGCACCTGCCGCACCACCTCAACCAGTTCCTTCGGCGGCATGTTCTTGAGAACGTAGCCGCGGGCGCCGGCCGCCAGCGCCCGCTGAATCTCCACGTCGCCTTCGAACGTGGTGAGCATGACCACGCGCGCGTCGGGAAATTCATGGCGAATGCCGATCATCGCGTCGATGCCGCTGATATCAGGAAGGCGCAGGTCCATCAAGGTGACGTCGGGCCGGTGCGTCCGGAACTGCGTGATGGCGTCGCGGCCCGAAGCTGCCTGCGCCACCATCGCCATGTCGGGCTGGTTATCGATGACGGCCGCCAGCCCTTCGCGCAAGAGGGGGTGATCATCAACACTGAAGACGCGGATCGGCTTGTCGGTCATCGGTCGTGCTCCATCAGGCCGGCGGGCGCAGCGCGGCGGCCCATCCGCCGGCGAATCCAACGCACCATCGGGCCGTCCGGCGGTTCCACAAAGGCCACGTGCCCAGGCACCGACAGCTCCACTTCCGTGCCGGCCCGCACCCGCGTCCGGACCTTCACGGCGCCGCCAATGTTGTGCGCGCGCTCGCGCATGCCGGCGATGCCCCAGTGGCCGTCGGTCCCCCGGCGCGCCACCTGCGGGTCGATGCCACACCCATCGTCGCGCACGAAGAGCCGCAGTCCCGCGGCCGCGAACTCCAGCTCAACCTCGACGCTCGCCGCCCGCGCGTGGCGGAAGGCATTGACGATGGCCTCGCGGCCAATGCGGTAGACCTCGTCGCGAATGATCGGCTTGAGCGGCCGGACGCGACCCTCGATCACCACGCGATACTCAACGGCCTCGCCCGCCGCCAGCTCCAGGTGCAGGCCCGAAAACGCCTGATCGAGATCGTGCGCCGCGCTGTGGGTCGAGCGCAGTCCGCGCACGGCGTTGCGGCCCTCGTCGATCACGCGTGACATGAGCTGCTGCACGTGCGCGAGCGATGACTTGGCGGGCGAATCGTCCGGCAGGCGATCGGCCGTCACGTGCAACTGCATGGAGGCGCTGACGAAGCCCTGCAGCAGTGTGTCGTGCAGTTCCTGGGCAATGCGGGTGCGCTCGGCCAGACGCTCATCGAAGCGCTGGTTCAACTGACGGGCGACCTGGTAGACCCGCAACCGATAGACCGACCAGCCGCCGACCGCAACGAGGATCAGGAGCCCAGCCTGGAACCAGGCCCGTTGCCAGATCATCGGCGCGACCTCGAACCGCAGAACGGCCCCTTCGCCGGACCAGCCGCCCTCGCTGTTCGAGGCCATCACGCGAAACACGTACGGACCTGGCGCCAGGTTGGTGTACGCCACCTGCTGCTCGGCGACGGGGGCGCTCCAGTCGCGATCGAAGCCGTCGAGACGATAGCGGTAACGGACCCGCTCGGGCACGGCGAGACTGACACCGGCATACGACAGCGAAATCCGGCGACGGCCGGCCGGCACCACCGGCTCGGCCAGGTCAATCGCCTCGCCGTCGGCGGCAATCCCGTCAACCTGGGCAATCGCCGGCATCACCGCGCCGTCGAGACGATCGGGATTGGCCATCGAGAGACCCCGGCTCATGGCGAGCCAGATCCGCCCCCTGGCATCGGCGATCACGCTGCGATGACGCTTGACGCCATCGAGCGAGATCAGCCCGTCGGCCACCCCGAGCTCGCGCACCGAAAGGTCGCCTGGCACTTCCTCGGCAATCGCCTCGCGGTGGACTCGCAAGACACGATCAGCAGCCGCAATCCACAGCCAGCCATGCCGATCCTCGGCAATGCCGAGAATCGGGACCCTGAGTGCGGCGGTCGCACCCAACGGCCGCAGCCGGCCGGCGGTCACCACCGCGAGACCCGAGGCCGTGCCCACCCACACCTGGCCAGCACTGTCGCCGAACAGCACGTTGACGTCGCTCGACGGCAGGCCGTCGCGCTCGGCATAGTGGTGCCAGCCGCCGCGCGACAAGGTGCTGATGCCGGTGGGCGTGGCGAACCACATGGTGCCATCGGCGGTCTCGACGATCGACGACACCGTGTTCGATGACAGGCCGTTCGCGGTGGTGAAGGTGGTGAAGACACCGTCCTTGAACCGGCTCACGCCACCACTGAGCGTGCCGGCCCACACCGCACCATCGCGGGCCTGGTGAACGGCATAGACGCTGTTCTGCGCGAGGCCATCAACCTGGGTGAACTGCTCGGCCACGAAGCGGGGGGCCTGTCGCCGCACACGCGTCAGCCCGCCGCGCTGGCGGCCAACCCACACCTCGGATCCCGACCCGGCGATCGAATAGACGACGTCGGTTGACAGGCCGGCCAGGTCGATGCGCTCGACGCGGCCTTCGTGCAGGGCGAACAGGCCGCCGCTCGACGGCGCAAACCAGGTCCGGCCGTCGCTGCCGGCATGAACCGGTCCCATGGCATCCGCCGGCAAGCCCTCGGCGGCGGCGTAGGTCGTAAAGACGCCATCGCGCATCCGTTCGATGCCCTTCGAGGTGCCCACCCAGATGCTGCCGTCGCGATCCTCGAACACCGACGAGACGGCGCCGCTGCTGCGGGTGTCGCGGCCATCGCTGACGACCACGCCATCGGGACCGACCCGCAGCAGCCCCTGCGACCCGGCCGCGATCCACACGTGGCCGTCGCGATCGCGAATCATGCTGAGCGCCGACACCCCGCTTAGCGCCGCGGGCACGCCCGCGCGCGTGGCGCCCCTCCCCGACCACCGGGCCACACCCTGGTCGCTGCCGATCCACAGCCCGCCATCGGCCGTCGGTAGCAGGCAGTTGATCTTCAGGTCCGGCAGCCCCTCGATGATGCGGGTGACCTGACTTCCCTGCACGCGCAGCAACCCGGCATCGCGGGTGCCGAGCCAGACATCCCCGTCAGGAGTTTGCGCGATCGAGATGACGAACGAGGAGGTGGGGATCGTCGCCGGTGCGGCGACGGCGGTGTACTTGCCGTCGCGGTACGAGACCGCGCCGTGACCGAGCGTCGACAGCAGGAACACGTCGCCGGGTCCGCGGAAGATCGCCGTCACCACCGAATCGGGCAGGCCGATGGCCGGCAGCAGGCTCTCGAAACCGTCCGGGCGATAACGCACCAACGCCGGACCGCGCAGCCGCGCCCACACGCTGCCGTCGGGTGCCGCGGCCACGCCCAGCACGGTGGGGCCGGCCCCCTCGGTGATCCCCGACGGCTTGAACAACCGGAAGTTCAGGCCGTCGAACCGGACCAGGCCGTTGTCGGCGCCGATCCATAGATAGCCGTCAGCCCCCTGGGTGATTGCGTAGACGGGCCCGCCGGGAAAGCCACGCTCGGTGCCCCAGCGGTCGTGGAGGTACTGCGACAACGCGCGCGTGGGATCGAGCGCGCGCACCTCGAGCGCCAGCGCCGCGAACAGTGCCGGCACCAGCAGCGCCGTCGCCAACGCGCGCAAGCCGCGGCTACGGGAGGTATTGGAACTTCTCAATGACGACCTCGACCTCGCCGTTCGGAGGGCTCGGCGCGTAGCGGAAGTAGTAGAGATTCATACGGACGCGTTCGTTGCCCGGTGTAGGCACGCCGGCGAGGAACTCGTGCTGCGCGATGCCGGCCTGGCCGGGCCGTGGGCCGGTCCCGCGATCCGATCGGAACAGCGCCCGCCCCGGTTCCCATCGGAACGAGTGCGTGACCCGCCCGGCCGGGGCGGCAAACCGAACGACGTTGGCCGGCACGTAGTACGGCTGCACGACGTACTGGGAGTTGGGAACGCTGCGATCACCCCACTGGCTGATCTCGATGTCGAGCTCCCGGTGGTTCTGATCGGCGCCGCCATCGTCCCAGGTCAGCAGGCCAAGCGCGGCGGCGGGATCGAGCGCCGAAGTGTCGCGCAGTTGAAACTGGTAGGTGCCGTAGCCGAGCGTACGGGTCAGGATGACCTCCGCGCTGGTCCAGTGGCCGTCTCGCTGCGCGAGCTTGAGGTGCAGGCTGCCCTCGGCGTCGACCCAGGCGTTGTCTGGTGAATAGTCGTTGGCGCCACCCCGATCGCTCGGCTGCTGCCGCACTTCCCACTCGTAGCCGCTAAAGGTGATGAGACGGCGCGGAGGCCGGACAAACTCGCCGGTGCCCTTGACCTCGGCGACCGCCACCACGGCACCACCTGGCTTGGGCAGGGTGCTGGTGGTGGCCGGCGGGCGATACCCGTCGTTCACCAGCAACGCCGCGTATTCGATGCCGAGGTGCACCGTATTCTTCCAGGTCGCGCCGGCTTCGATCGCGGTGAACGGCTGCACGGTCAGCGGTTGCACCCACCACACGCCGACACCGCTCTTCGCAAACAGCACGACCTTCTGGCCGGGACGGGCGCCGTGGACCCGGCCGGCAATGGGTGCGAGGCGGTCAGACCCACCCTCGGCTGCCGCCGGCACAGTCGTGAACTCGATCGACGGCGCCGCGGCAGGACCGGCCAGGCCGCACCCCGCCGACAAGCCGATCACGGCGAGGCGAAGCGACCAGGCGAACCAGTGCGGGAGAAGCGTCATTTGGAATACGAGTGACCCGCCATCGTAGCGGCGTTGCGAGTCGGTGGCATGTCGCGATCAGGGGAGCGGCCGCTACCCCAATTGGGGGATTGGTCCTTCCCCATTCGGTGGAGCGCGGTGTCACTCGTTGGCGGGATGACGCCGGCGGCGAGCCGCGGCATAGTCACGCTGGCTGCACTGGCTGTGGCCACGCCCGGTTCAGCTTCAGTTCCGTACGCCATGACGACCGCCGCCAACGCCAGCATCACCGGGCCCTTGCCGCTTGGGTCGCGCCGCGACCACGTGTTTCCCACGCTCACGCCGGGCCAGTGCCAGCGGGTCGAGGCCCACGGACACCGCCGGGCCGTGCGTCAAGGCGAGGTGCTGGTCGAGGTCGGCGACACGGCCATGCCGTTCTTTCTCGTGGTCAGCGCCGCCCTTCACATCGTTCGGTCGTCGGTGGACGGCGACACGGTGGTCGCGGTGCACGGCCCCCGCGAATTCACCGGTGAAGCCAACATGCTGTCGGGCCGCCGCTCGCTGGTGCGGGCCATCGCCGTCGCCGACGGCGACATCATCGAAGTCACCCGCGAACGGCTGATGGCGCTGGTGCAGACCGACGCGGAACTGGGCGAGATCCTCATGCGGGCGTTCATCCTGCGCCGCATTGAGCTGGTCGCTGCCGGGCTGGGCGATGTGGTGCTGATTGGCTCGAGGCATTGCCAGGGCACGCTGCGGGTCAAGGAGTTCCTGACCCGCAACAACCACCCCTACGCCTACATCGACCTCGATCGCGACGCCGACGTGCAAGGCCTGCTCGACCGCTTCCATGTCGGTGTCAACGACGTGCCCGTGCTCATTTGCCGTGGCACGACGGTGCTGCGCAGCCCGGGCAACCAGGCAATCGCGGACTGTCTCGGCTTCAACGACGCCATCGACCAGGCGCACGTCCGTGACCTGGTGGTAGTTGGCGCCGGCCCCGCCGGCCTCGCAGCCGCGGTCTACGGCGCGTCGGAGGGGCTCGACGTGCTGGTGATCGAATCGGATGCGCCGGGTGGACAGGCGGGCTCGAGCTCGCGCATCGAGAACTATCTCGGCTTCCCCACCGGCATCTCCGGCCAGGACCTGGCCGGCCGCGCCCATGCGCAGGCGCAGAAGTTCGGCGCGCAGATCATGATCGCAAGGGGCGCCACAGCGCTGACCTGCGAACGCAAGCCGTACGCCATTCGTTTGAACGACGGGCGCGCCATTGCGGCACGCGCGGTGATTCTCGCCACCGGCGCGGCCTATCGCCGGCTGCCGCTCGACAACCTGATGCAGTATGAAGGTGCCGGCGTCTACTACGGCGCCACGTTTGTCGAAGCGCAGCTGTGCAGCGGTGAAGAGGTGATCGTCGTCGGCGGCGGCAACTCGGCTGGGCAGGCGGCGGTGTTTCTCGCCCAGACCGCCCGCACCGTCCACATGCTGGTGCGCTCTGGCGGGCTGGCCGGCACCATGTCGCGCTACCTGATCCGCCGCATCGAAGAGAACCCGGCCATCGTGCTGCGCACTCACAGCGAGATCATCGCCCTGGAGGGCCACGGCCAGCTCGAACGCGTGACCTGGCGGACCGATGGCGGCGCCACCGAGACCCGCCCAATCGGTCACCTGTTCGTCATGACCGGTGCCCGGCCGAACACCGCCTGGCTGAACGGCTGCGTGGCGCTCGATGCCAGCGGATTCGTGGTCACCGGCGGCGACCTGTCAGCGGAACAACTCGCCACCGCAGCCTGGCCGATGACACGGGCGCCGCACCTGCTGGAAACGAGCCTGCCCGGAGTGTTCGCGGTCGGCGATGTGCGCAGCGGCAACATCAAACGGGTCGCATCCGCGGTGGGGGAAGGTTCGATCGCCGTGTCATTCGTTCATCGCGTGCTCCAGGAGTAAGCCGATGTCACCAACGGGTTCCTGTTCCCACATCTCCGCGGTCACGGCCGTGAAGTCTCCCAGGGTGCGCCAGTGTGACGAGTGCGTAAAGATCAACGCGCCGTGGGTGCATCTGCGCACCTGCCAGGAGTGCGGCGGCACGCACTGCTGCGACAACTCACCGCATCGTCACGCCACGGCGCACGCGCGCACGAGCGGCCACCCGGTGATTGCCTCGGCCGAACCCGGCGAACAGTGGCTGTACTGCTATCCAGACGACGCGTTCGCCGAGTACTGAGGGGGGTAATCATGAGGCTCCTGAGCGCGCTCCGGTGGAGGCAACCGTTCAGGGTTGCCTGGCTTGCGTGCGTCGTGATGGCGCTCACCACCCACGCGACGGCCCAGTCAGGCCGCGCGACTATTCGTGGCGTGGTGACCGACCCGAGCGGGGCCACCCTCGCACGGGTCGACGTCGCGGCGGTCGATGGCACGACCGGCACGGTGGCCCACGGACAGACTGATGCCGGCGGTCGCTATGCGCTGGTCAACCTGCCGGTGGGCCGTTACACGGTCACGTTCACCGCCGATGGCTTCGGCACGCTCAGCCGTGACGACCTCGAGGCCGGCGTGCAGTCGGCGCTGACGCTCGACGTCCGCTTGTCGCTCGCCGAGTTCGCCCAGGGCCTGACGGTGTCGGGCCAATCGCCGGCGCTCGATGCCCGTTCCAGTTCGCTTGGCACCTCGCTCAGTAACGAAGTGGTCACGAGCCTGCCGCTCAACATGACGGGCGGCCGCTCGATCGAGAACTTCGCCTACGCGGTCGCCCCAGGCGTGGAAGGCAACAACTGGACCGCCAACATCGCGGGCGGCACGGCCTTCAGCAAGGAGGTGCTGCTCGACGGCACCTCGGCCACCATCCAGATCCAGGGACACATCACCGAGTCGTCTCCTCCGCTCGACGCCGTCGAAGAGTTCAAGGTCGAAACCAGCGGCATGTCCGCGGAGTATGGCCGCACTGGCGGCGGCCTCTTCAACTTCTCGCTGTGCTCGGGCACCAACCGCAGGCACGGCAGCGCGCACGGCCAGTTGCGCAACGAAGCCCTGAACGCGAACACTGCGATGAACACCTACCTGGCAACAGCCGATCCGTCCAACGCCGATCGCTACGCCAAGCCGCGCGATCGCCAACGGCTCGCCGGCCTCAGCCTGGGCGGACCGATCATCAGCAACCGGACCTTCTATTTCGGCGCGTTCGAGGAGTACCGGCAAACCCGCCGGCAGCTTGGCCCGCACGACCGCACTGTCCCCACGCCGGCGTTCCTGGATGGCGACTTCAGCGCCCTGCTCGATCGCGCGGCACCGCTCGGCACCGACGCCGCCGGCACCACCATCTATCGCGGCGCGATCTTCGACCCGCGAACGGCGCTGGTGTTTCCCGGCAACGTGATTCCGGCCGGCCGCATCTCACCGGTCTCGCGCCGCATCGCCGAACTCTATCGATCCTCGTACCAGCCCATCGACCCTGGCCGCGTGATCAACAACGCCGCCGGCCCGGCCTACATCGATCCGGCGGCCACGCTGCAGCAGGCGAGCGTCAAGCTCGATCACCAACTGAGCGCCAACGGCCGTCTCTCAGGGTCGTACCTCTGGACCCGCCGGCCGCGGACGCTGGTGGATCAGGGTGGTGTGTGGGACGGCAGCGACGACTTCGGTGGCCCCTTGGCTAAGGCCCGCAAGCACGAAGTGACCACGTACCAAGCCCGCGCCAGCCACACGCAGGTGCTGCCAGGTTCGGTGCTGCACGTCGCGACGGTCACCTTCAGCCGCTTCCGCAATCCAAGCACCGCGGCATCCGCCGAGGGCAATTGGCCATCGCAACTGGGCCTGCACGTCCCGGGGGCCTACGACAGCTTTCCGCAGATTGACTTTGGTAATGCGACCAACGGCATCGACACCACCGGCATCGGCTACGGCATCAGCAACTACTACGTGGCTGACGTGCTCCAACTGAACGACAGCGTGACCTGGTCGAGGGGCCGTCACTTGATCAAGGCCGGCGGTGAGCTGCGCCTGATCGAGATGAGCAGCTATGGTGACCGGGCGTACCTGTCGTATGGCTTCAGCCCGACACAGACGGGCCTGCAGGGCGGTCCGCTGGCCAACCACGTGGGCTTCGGATTCGCGAGCTTCCTGCTGGGCGAGGTCGCCACCGCGTCGCAACACGTGCCGGCCGATTTCTCGGGCCACCGCAACTACGGCGCGCTCTTCATCCAGGATGAAATGCGGCTGGGTGACGCAGTTACGCTGAGCGTTGGCCTGCGCTGGGAGACGACTGGCGGATGGCGGGAGCGCGATGGCCGGTGGGCGAACTTCAACACGGCGAAGGTCAATCCGATCACCGGCGTCCCGGGCACGCTCGAGTATGCAGACGAAGTGGACGGCTCGTTCGAAGGCGGCCGCCGCTACAACCAGTTCGGCCCGCGTCTCGGCATGGCCTACCAGTTCAGCGATCGCCTCGTGGCGCGCGGCGCCTACGGGATCTTCTACACGCCGATCGGCACCAACTTCTGGTCGGGCGTGCCGTACGGCTTCGCGCCGGGCTACTACGGCATCAACAACATCGCTCAAACCCCCGACGGAGCGGCGGCCTTCAACTGGGACCAGACCGCGTATCCGGGCACGGTCTCACTCCCGACGCGAGATCCGGCGTACACGCAGTGGGGCCTCGTCAGCACCCATCCAGACTCACTGAAGGCCGGACGGGTGCAGCAGTGGAGCCTCGGCCTGGAACACGAACTGATCCGCGACCTCACGGTGGGCGTGAACTACGTCGGCAATCGCGGCAGCGGGCTGCCGAGCGGCGATCTCGAGCGCAACCAGCCCAATCCCGCCGCCATGCGCCAGCTGCTCAGCCGCGGCACCGAGTGGAACTGGGTTGCGGATCCGGCATCCGCCGCAGACGCTGGTGTGCCCTACCCGTATCCGGGATTCGCCGGCTCGGCGTGGATGGCGATCACGCCGTACCCGCAAGCGGCGGCCGGTTGGGGGCCGCTGTTCTTCGTGGGCTCGCCGCTCGGCCAGACGCAGTACCATGCGTGGCAGTTCACCGCCAACAAGCGCAGTTCGCGCGGCATTTCGGCCGCCACCAGCTACACGTGGTCACGGCAACGCGGCAACGTCGACAGCCTGTTCCAGGAGCGCTGGACCGCCGGCGCCATCCAGGACATCACGCAGCTCGCACGCGAGGCCGGCGTGATTGGCACCAACGACCGCACGCATGTCGCCAAGGGCTACGTGTCGTGGGCCCTGCCGCGCGGCTGGAACATCAGTGCGATCTTCAGGTATGAGTCAGGCCTGCCGCTCGCGGTGTCTTCGTCGAACACCTATGCCGGCTGGCATTATCCGATCTACGCCAACCGCAACGCCGGGGTATCGCTCGATCGGCAGTTCGACTCCAGCGGTTTCAATGCCACCGATCCCGGCGATCCGGCGAATCGCTATTTCGATCCGCGCGCATTCTCGAATCCGGCCTACGGCGAGCTCGGCACCGGACCGGGACGCATCGAGGCACTGCGCGGCTTCGGCGCTGCCTATGAAGACCTCGGCATCGTCAAGGCATTCGCGCTCGGGCGCGTCCGCGCCCAACTGAAGTTCGAGGTGATCAACCTGTTCAATCGCCACTACTTCGCCGACCCGGTCACCCAGTTGGGCAGTCCGTTCTTCGGGCAGGTCACCGGCATGGGATGGCAATCGCCGCGCCAGGGGCAGGTGGGTATTCGCTTCGATTGGTAGCCCGCTACGGCTGCGCGCCACAGCCGCCCAGCAGTCCGCGCACGGCTGCGATCTCGTCGGCATTCACCGTGTGCCCCATGCCCCGGTAGATACGCTCATCAACCTCGGCGCCGAGCGCGCGGAACACGGCCGCGGATTCGCTGACCCGGTCCACCGGAATGTGTGAATCGACATCGCTGCATCCCAGGAACACCGGCGTCTCCTGCATCGAGCCCGGGTAGTTCCGCGGCGTCCCGGCCGGCCCAATCAATCCGCCACTAAGGCCGACGATCGCCGCATAGCGCCGCGGCGTCCGGGCCGCGAACTCGAGCGACAGGCACGCCCCTTGCGAGAAGCCGAGCAGCGCAATGCGTGCCGCCGGAATCCCCTGCGACTCGAGGCCCGCGATCAAATGTGCGAGCACCGCCAGCCCTGAAGTAATGCCCGGCTCATTCCGCGTGATCGGCGACAGGAACGAGTACGGATACCACGAGCGCGCCGCGGCCTGCGGCGCGAGGAACGCCACATCATCGAGGCCCAACTCGTCCGCCAGTCCCAGCATGTCGTCGGCGGAGCCGCCGCGGCCGTGAATCAGGATGACCGTCAGTCGCGCGTCTGGCGGCGCCGGGCCCGCCGCTTCGATCGGTTGGCCGCGATGCGGATCGGTGGCCGTCATGGCCGCCCCTGGCGCGCCGGCGGCAGGGTGAGCGGCGGCAGCCCGGCCTCAACAGCCGTGCGATGCGGCTCGAGCCACGGCGGCAGCATCAGCCGCTCGCCGAGGTGGTCGCCCGGCTCATCGGCGGCGAACCCCGGCGGATCGGTGGCCATCTCGAACAGGATGCCGCCCGGCTCGCGGTAGTAGATCGAATGAAAGTAGGTGCGGTCCATGACCGGCGAGACGTTGTAGCCGGCAGTCACCAGGCGAGTGCGCCACTCGGCCTGCGCCGCGTCATCGGTAACGCGCCAGGCAATGTGGTGCACGGTGCCGGCGCCGGAGCGGCCGGCCCGGCCATCGGGTGAGCACACCACATCGACGATGGCTCCCGGCGTTCCATCAGCAGCCGCGTAGCGATAGCGGTTGCTCTCGTTGCCGACGAGCCTCAGCCCCATCGTGTCCTGCAGCAGCGCCGCCGTGCGCTCGTAGCCCTCTTCAGACAGAGTGGCGCTGTGAAGGCCGCCAATCGCGTGCCCGGGCTCCGCGCCGGCGACGCCGATGAGCTCGAGCGGCATGCCGTCGGGATCGGAAAACCTCAGCACCGGCTCGTCAAACCGCCGGCCGCCGTCGGCGGCGATGACGCCGTGCCCGGCGAGGCGATCGCGCCAGTAGTCGAGGGCCTCGGCATGAACCGCGAAGGCCGTCGCCGACACCTGGCCGTTGCCAATGGCACCGCGCCGGGCGCCGGGCCACGGGAAAAACGTCAGGATCGACCCCGGTGCGCCGGCCTGGTTGCCAAAGTAGAGATGGTAGGTGCCGGGATCGTCGAAATTAATGGTCAGCTTGACGAGCGAGAGTCCGAGCAGACCGGTATAGAAGTCCAGGTTGCGCTGCGGATCGCTCGCGATCGCGGTGACGTGATGAATGCCGAGAACGGCCGCTGTTGCCATGCCGCCAGTCTGGCCGATCGCGGCCGCGAGCGCATCACGCCTGGGAGCGGTCGGCGGCTCCCTCGATGGTGGTAGCGAGGGGCCCGCCGCGAGTGGTAGCGGCGACACCCCACGGTGGGTGATGCGTGGTTGGGCCCGCGCCACTATCGTTCTCGGCGAGGACACAGCCATGACGCAAGCACAACTGAGCACGGTGAGCGAAGAGAAATTCGATGGTACCGGAGGACTGAAGATCTTCTTCCGGTCGTGGCGGCCCGACAGCAAGGCCCGTGGTGTCGTGGTCATCGTCCACGGCTTCAACTCTCACAGCGGACACTATCTGTGGGTCGCCGAGCAGCTGGTGGCGAACGGACTCGCCGTCTACGCCCTGGACCTGCGCGGCCGCGGACGCTCGGAGGGCGAGCGGTTCTACGTCGAACATTTCGGTGAATACCTGAATGACGTCGAGCGGATGCTGGCCATCGCCAAGCAGCGCGAACCGGGGTTGCCGGTGTTCATCCTCGGCCACAGCGCCGGCGGCGTGATCTCGTCAGTGTTCACGCTGGAACACCAGGCCGAGCTTGCGGGCTTAATCTGCGAGAGCTTCGCGTTCCAGGTGCCGGGGCCCGAATTCGCGCTCCAGGTGTTGAAGGGCATCAGCCACTTGGCGCCCCATGCGCACGTCCTGAAGCTGCCGAACAAGGAGTTCTCGCGCGATCCGGCGGTCGTGGCGGCGATGAACGCCGACCCGCTGATCGCCAACGAGGTGCAGCCGACACTGACCGTGGCCGAAATGGTGCGCGCCGACGAGCGGCTGAAACGCGAGTTCCCACTGTTTAAGTTGCCGGTACTGATCATGCATGGCACTGCCGACAAGGTGACGAAGCCCGAGGGCAGCCAGACGTTCTATGACCACGCCGGCTCCAAGGACAAGACGCTGAAGCTGTACGAGGGTCACGCCCACGACCTGCTGAACGACCTCGACAAAGAGACGGTGATGGGCGACATCAACGCCTGGATCGACGCGCGCGTCTGATCAGGGATCGGGGATCGGGGATCGGGGGGGACGCGAGGCTCCCGATCCCAGGTCGCCTTCCTACTGACTGAGGATGCCCCGTTTGATGGCGATGGTGACGGCGTGCGTGCGATCGCTCGCCGTCAATTTCGCCATGATGTTGCGCATGTGCGACTTGACGGTCTCCTCGGAGATCGACAAATCGTCGGCAATCATCTTGTTGGCGTGACCGGCCGCGACCAGGCGCAACACCGCAATCTCGCGATCGGACAACCAGTCGTCGGTGTGATGCTCGGCGATGCCGACCGCCACTTCCGGCGGAATGCGCCGCTTGCCGGCGTGCACGGCCCGAATGGTATCGAGCAGTTCCTTGCGCAGCATGCTCTTCAGCAGGTAACCCGCGGCCCCGGCCTTGATCGCCCGTAGCGCCAGGAAGTCGCCGTCGTAGGTCGTCAGCACGACGATGCGGGCGTTGGGGAACTCGGCGCGAATGGTGCGAATGGCTTCGATGCCGTCCATCTCGGGCATCTGCAGATCCATCAGGGTCACATCGGGCCGCAGCGCGCGGTAACGCTCGACGGCCTCAATGCCATTGGTGGCTTCACCGATCACGGTCATGTCGCTCTGGCCTTCGAGGACTGCGGCAATGCCCTCGCGTAGCAGCGGGTGGTCGTCAACCGTCAGGACACGGATTGGTGCGCCAGGCTCGCTCACGATACTCTCCCACCGGCCGCCATGCGCCGCATCCGTGGCCACCAGGTGCGAGCAGCGTCGGGATAGGCCATGGCCGCCGGCACGCGCAACTCGACCTCGGTGCCCGCACCTGGGCGGCTGCGGATTTCCAGCGATCCGCCCACCCGTCGCGCGCGCTCGCGCATCCCTGGCATGCCGAATCGACTTGTTCGTCCCCCCTGCTTCAGCACGTCGTTCTCGACTCCCTTGCCGTTGTCGCGGCAGCGCAGCCGGAACTCCCGGGCCCCATAGCTGACCTCGGCCTCGACGTGGCTTCCGCCCGAGTGGTGAAACGCGTTCAGCAGCGCCTCGTGGCCAATCCAGTACGCCTCGTCGCGGACGATCGGGTGCAGTTGGCGCGGAGGGTCATCGATGACGACCTGAAACGTCTGCGAGGTGCCGCGCGCCAATTCATCACCGGCCTGCGCCAGCGCCACCGAGAGTTCCGTGCTGGCTTCGGCCGACGCGCGCAGGTCCTGCACGCGATCGCGGCTTTCAACCAGCACGCGATCGGCACGCTCGAGTGCGGCCTCGATCTTTCCGGCAGTGGCATCGCCCGGCGGCAGACCACTCGAGATGGCCTGGAATTTCAGGATGATGCCCTGCAAGCCCTGGAGCAGCGTGTCGTGCAGCTCGCGGGCAATGCGTTCGCGCTCCGAGCGGCGCTCCTCGAGCCGCGCCCGCACCTGCCGGGTCACCTGTCGCACCCGCATGCCGTACGCGAGCCACACGAGCCCCACGACTGCGAACACGCCGGCACCGCGAAACGTGGGGGTCTGATAGAACGTCGGCGGCACCACGAACGCGAGGGTCGCCCCGGTTTCGTTCCAGACACCATCGTTGTTAGACGCGATCACGCGGAACGTGTAGGGGCCGGGACCCAGGTTGGTGTAGAACGCCTCGCGACGCGTGCCCGCATCCTGCCACTCCTCATCCACTCCTTCCAGCCGATAACGGAAGCGGACGCGGCTGGGCATGGCCAGGCTGAGACCGGTGTACTTGATCTGAATGTTGGTCGTGCCGACCGGGAGTTTCAGGTTCTCGGACGCTCGATATTCGTGGCCGGCAGCCCGCAAGGTCTCGATGTGCACCGGCGGCGGCAACGGGTTGGTGGGAATCGTCGCCGGGTCGAGCGTCACGATGCTGCTGGAGCCGGCAAACCAGAGCCGACCGTCGGTGCCGGCGACCGCGGCCTGAGCCGGCACCAGCACGGAACCGCCGATGCCACCGTCGAGATGGTCGAACACCCGGAACGACACCGCCGCGGCCCTGTCGTCAAGCAGTCGCGTGACCTCGCCGGCCCTCACCTGCACGATGCCGCGGTCCGAGTTCAGCCACAAGCTGCCGTCGGCGCTTTCAACAATACCTTTGATGCGGCCGATGGCCGACTCGTTCAACGCCTGCACTGCGCGCGGTTGCTGGTTGACGACGACCAGCGCCAGGCCGCGGTCTAGCGCGACCCACACGCGGTCCGGGCCGGGAGTCAGCGCCACCGGCGATCCGAGCCCCAGCGGCGCCAACTCCGACTCGATCGTCATTCGACCACGGTCGAGGACCGCCAGCCTTCCGCTTCGAAAGGCCAGCCAGAGCCGCCGGCGGCTATCGTGTGCGCTCAACCGCAGGACGCCGCTGTCTGGCGGCAGCCCAGGAAAAGCAGCCTGAGTCCACCGGCCGTCGCTAAAGGCCCATAGCCCCCCGTTCGGGAACGATAGCCACACCCGGCCGGGCCGGTCGCTCACGGCCGTTAAGGGCTCGCCGCCGCCATCGAACGGCGGTCGAGGCAGGCGGTTGAACATGTTGCCAGCGCCCTGCCACAATTCGCCATTGCTCCACACCGAGACGACGCCGGCTTCATCGCGCACGATGGCGCGGATGGGCGGCGGCACCGGGAACCGCGTGACCGTGCCGCGGTGAAGGCGCGTCAAGGGGTAGTTGCCGCCGCCGGCCCACAATTCACCGTCGGGACCAGGCATCATGCGACTGGCGTGAGCGTTGCGGGGAAACGGCGCGGCGACCAGCGGCGTTTCACGGAACAGGTCGAGGCCACCGCCCGTCGCCACCCAGATGTTCGATTCGCGGTCCTGGAAGATATCGAAGACATCGTCCGCTGTCAGGCCGTCAAGCGTGTCAAACCAATCGTCAGTAGGGGGACCCAACGACGGCGCCACTGCGCCCGCTTCGAGCAGCGTGCGGTCGATGCCGCCCTGGGAGTGGGCTCGCCAGAGTGCGCCGCGCCGGTCGAATAACAAGGGTCGGGCCTGCGACGGATAGCTCGCGGTCGGAATGGCCGAGCCGTCGGCGTTGACCCGCCACGTACCCTTGTCCGTGCTGGAGACCCACACGGTGCCGTCGGGATGCTGAGCGAAGCCCCGAATCCGGCCGGCGATGGAGGTCTCCCGTGCGCGCGTCCCGCCCGGCGGCAGGATGAACACCTTCCCGCCAGCCGAAATCCACACGGCGTTGTCGCGATCGACGAACAGCGCTTCGCTGTTCCCCGGCACGCCATACTCGGCGCCCAAGGCATGCCACCGTTCGCCGGCAAACCGGGCAACGCCGGCGGCGTTGGCCACCCACACGACGCCGAACCGATCGGTGACGATGCTCAGCAGCTGCCCCCGTGGCAACTCATCCGCATCGCCGTAGCTGTTGAGTCGACCGCCGGCCAACCGGTGCACGCCGCCGCCGCGCTCCGTAATCCAAAGTGCACCATCCGGAGTTGTGGCGAGCTGGCTGGGAGTGATGCGCATTCCGCCCGCTGCCTCTTCGTTGAACCGCTCGAAGCGCACGCCGTCGAACCGGTACAGACCTGAGGGGTTGGCCAGCCAGAGGTAGCCGTCGGTGGTCTGGGCAATGCTGGTGATCGACCCGGGCACGCCTTCGCGCAAGCCCAGTGCCTGGTGATAGAGCTGCGACAGGGTGGTGGTGGTCAGCTCTTGCGCGGCTGCCGAATGCGGCACCAGCAACAAGCACACCACCAGCCACAACGGCAGCGTGCGGAGCCATCGAGAGGTTGGGAGTTGTCTGCCCATGGGACCTGACCGATCGCTACTTTGTAGCATGCCCGGCCGGTTCCCCATCCCTCAAAAGGGTGAGTGGCGCTTATCGGCGCTTCCAGAACTTCCAGTCCTCAGTGACCGCGGCCGCCATCGTGGTGGCAGCACGATGCAGCCATCCGGCAGGGCGGCGCTCGAGATCGGCTATCACCGCGCGCGTGGGGCCCGCCAGATGGATGTTCGCGGTCTCGGTGCCCATGGCGCGCAGCAGGCGCGACTGATCCCGGGCCTCGACGAGGGCGTGGATGTCGAGCTTGGTGCAGTCGGGCGCCAGGCGGCGCACGATCCAGTCCCTGGTGAAGCGATAAAACGGATCGCGCACGCGGACAGCGTGATCCAGCAACCAGGTCACATCGGCACTGCGCGCGCGGGTGCCGGCCGCCCACACGTGTGCCGACGGCACCACCGCCTTGATCTCCCGGGCGATGTAGGCGCCACGGGTTGCGCGATGACGACAAATCGCGGCCGGCCGAGGCTGCCGACGCCGGCACGCCGCCGGTGCACCTGGTGCGCGAGCCGCGGATCCGGCATCGCGGCCTTGACGACGACGGCGGGAAACTCGCCCTTGGCGCATGTCGTGTCGGACACCAGGTTCTTCCAGAACCGCGCCGGATCTCGCAGCTGCTCGATCGCAATCGCCCGCAGCCAGCGACGCTGCTCCGCGAGCACAATCGGACGGCCGCCGCGCGCGAGGTTGGCAGCGTAGCCATCGAGCATGGCCTGGCACGCCACGCGGGGTGAAATCCGCAACTGGCGCGCGCTGGCGGCCAGCAGCACGCTGGTCGCCAGCCTGACGAGATCGTTGGTGTACGGCGCGGCGTGCGCCTCGTCAAAGTCGTTGATGCCCCAGATCAGACGGCCTTCGGCGTCGCGCCAGGTGCCGAAGTTCTCCATGTGGAGATCGCCCACGCTGATCACCGTCGGCGCCGCTGCGACACTCGGCGGCACCGCTGCCCAGCGCATGGCCCACCAATAGTAGGTGGCGCGCAGGAACACGAACGGGCTCTCGTCCATGCGGGCCCGCTTCTGCTTCAAGTCGGCGGACACCACGTTGGTTTGTGCCGACAGCCATCGCTGGTAGCTGCGGGTTGCAGCCACCACGTCATTGGCAGGCATGACGAAATTGTAGGGGGAGAACGAGATGCAGGTAGAATTCCAAGACCTCATGCGGACTCGATGGACCTCAGTCGTGCTGCTCCTCGTGCTGCCGCTCGCCGGCGACGTGTTCGCGCACGGCGTTGCCGCCAGCGACAAGGACCTGATCACCCAGGGCCGGCAGCTCGCCGTCTTCATCTACCTCGGCGCCAAGCACATGGTCACCGGCTACGACCACCTGCTGTTCCTGTTCGGCGTAATCTTCTTCCTGTATCGCCTCAAGGAAGTCGCGCTCTACGTCACACTGTTTGCCGTCGGCCACAGCATCACGCTGCTCTACGCCGTCATGAGCGGCACGCACGTCAACCCCTACATCATCGACGCCATCATCGGCCTGTCGGTGGTTTACAAGGCGCTCGACAACCTGGGCGGGTTCAGGCGGCTGCTCGGCTTCCAGCCCGACACCAAGCTCGCGGTGTGGATCTTCGGCCTGTTCCACGGCCTCGGCCTCGGCACGAAGCTGCAGGACTTCTCGCTCTCGGCCGACGGCCTGGTGCCGAACATCATCGCGTTCAACGTCGGCGTGGAGCTCGGGCAAGTGCTCGGGCTGAGCGCCATTCTGATCGCCATGGGCTTCTGGCGGCGGTCACCCCGCTTTCATGACCACGCCTTCGCCGCCAACGTCGTGGTCATGACGTGCGGGTTCATCCTGGCGGGCTATCAGTTCTTCGGGTACGCGACCAGCAATCCATGACCACACCCAACACCCCACCGTTGCCATCCGTTGCCCAACTGGTGCGCGCCATCGGCGTCGCCATTGTGATCGCCGGCATCATCCTGGTCACGGCGGTGCTGCCGGCCGAGTACGGCACCGACCCGACCGGCATCGGCAACGCCATCGGCCTGCTGCGGCCACCCGCGTCGGCCATCGACATGACGATCCCGGTCACGCCAGAAGCCGCCGCCACCGTGACGAGGCCCGAGACGGGCTTTCGCAGCGACGAGATGACCCTGACGCTGAAGCCGGGCGAAGGCGCCGAGATCAAGGCGACCATGGTCAAGGGCAGCAGCTACGTGTTCAGTTGGACGGTCGCCGGCGGCACCGTCGAGTTCGACATGCACGGCGAGTACGCGGATGGTACCGGCGGCGAGGCCAGCTACGCCAAGGGCGAAGAGGCCGCCAGCGATCACGGCACCTTCCACGCCCCCTTCGACGGACGCCACGGCTGGTTCTGGCAGAACCTGACGTGGGAGCCCGTGACCATCACGCTGAAGACCAGCGGGTTCTATTCGAAGATCGAGAAGCTCTAGGCAACCCTGAAGGGCTGCCTCCACGACTCGGTTGCCTCAACCGATCGCCCCATCAGTTGGGAATGCTGAACGGCCGGGCCACTTGCGCCACCAGGGTGCCGCCAGATAGCACCTCGGCGCGCGCGAGGTAACGCCCCGGGGGCAACGACGCAGTGGGCAGCAACGCGCGCGCCACCGCCATCGCGCCGGCGGCGCCGTCTTGCCCCGCGCGAGTGACACCGGCGGTAACGGTCGCGAGGCCGTCACCACCCGCGTCGCGGACCACCGACACCCGCACGACATCCGGCAGCACTACACCCGGCTCCGCCAACAGTTCCAGATACGCCATCACGGTGGCGCTGCTGATGCGATCGATCGACGGCTCCAGTGGATCGCGCGGCGCCAGCGGCGGCGGCGCCAGCATCAGGTCGCTGACCCGGATGCCGCGCGACGCGGCCACCCGCGCGTCGAAGGGGCGCTCCACGTTCCCCTGCCGCCCCAGCACGTCGATCGCCGCCACCCGCAGCGTGTATCCGCCCGCCGGCACGCGGGTGCTGAACGAATACCGGCCGTCGGCGGTGTCGTGCACGGCGGTGGCGGCAATCACGCCGCCGGCATCGATCAACACGAAGCCGAGCCGCGCGCCCGGCGCCGTGCGTTCGGTGAAGCCGGTCTCGGCGCTGACCACCACCCTCACGTTCGCGGAATCGGGTTCGGCATAGGCGTAGGTCGCCACGCGCACCGGCAATTCGTCCGACCGCGACCGGGCCCGCAGCAGCGCCACCAGCCGCGCGTCGCGTCCCGCGGCCGAGGCCGGCGCCACGGGCAGCGTGAATCCCGGGCGCGCGCGCAGCTCACCGCCGCCACGCGCCAGCGACACCTGGATGCGATGCGGACGGCCGTCCCGTTCGCCATCGAGCGGCTCGAAAGCCAGCAGGTAGTATCCCGACAGCTCGCGGGCAATCCGCTGGAAGGGACGCGGATCCGTGCCAACCAGGCGGAACACCGCGCCGCGCGCCGCGCCGGCGACTCGCGCCAGGCCATCGCCCCGCACTTGCAGGTCGCGCACCAGCGTCGGCGACACCCGGTCCTGCGCCGCTTCGAACGTCGGCACCTCGAGGTGCAGCGTGTAGATGGTCACGCGCGCGGCCTGCGCTTCGGCCGCGATCTTCGCCAGGTCCACTCGCTGCGGGTCGGCCACCATGCCTTCCGACAGCACGACGATGGTCTTGGGCCCGGGGACGTCCTTGAGACTGACGATCAACGCCTCGAGGGCGCTCAGCGAGATCCGCGCCTGGATGTGCGCGTGCTGCGCCATGGCACGCGATTCCTGCTCCACCTGCTCGGGACACGCATCGCGCCCGACCGCATCGTCGGCCGCGCGCGCCACGTTGACGTACTCGGTCAAGGCGCGGCCGCATTCGCGCAACACCGCGTCGGCCAGCCGCGCGCGGCCGCCATCGGCAATCTCCAGCGCTTCGCTCAAACCCAGGTTGAACTGCTGGAACACCGGGTCGGTGTGCCCGGTCAGGGCCGCCAGCCGGCTCCGCAGAGCCAGGCGATCGCGCGTGAACTCGAGCGCGCCCAGACGCGCCAACCCAATGACGGCAATGCGATCCGAGGCGTGGAGCTGGTCGATGAACGTCTCGGCGGCCCGCAGGCCGGGCCGGCCCTCGAGCCGGCGGATGTGCGACTCGTCCACGGCCACCACCACCAGGCGGCCGGCGTCATCGTCCTGGTTCGACGTGAAATGGGCCGGCGCGGGGCCGCCGGGCCGCGTGTCGCGGCCGGCCTGCGAAACAAACTGTGCAGAAATCACCCGGCGGGCGCGGCCATCGACCTCGAGGCGGAAGTCGTCGGGGCCGAGGTGGTCGAGCGGCCGGCCGTCGCGATCGATGACGGTGGCGTCGACGGTGACGAGGTCGACGCCCGACCGAAACGTCGGCTTGCCCTGAGCGAAGTCGAAGGGCTGCGGGGCGACCGCCGCACCCAGCTGGACCGCTACCACGAACGCCGTGACAAACGCCATCACAACCCTTGACATGGGGTCCTCGGCGGTCCATTTTATGCGGGATTCGTGGTGCCAACTGCCGAATCCCGGGTGCGAACACGCTGCATTCGGGGACGAGCGTGAGTTGTCGTTTGCATGTGTTGTGGAGGTCGTCGTGAAAATGTCCCGCCTGTCGTTGCGCGGTGCACTGACTATCGCGGCTCTCGTCGTACTGCTTCAACTCGTCGTCAGCCCGGCTGCCTGGGCGCAGACCGGAACCGCCGCCCTGGTTGGCGACGTGCTCGATTCCCAGAAACAGGTCCTGCCTGGGGCCACCGTCACGGCTACGCACGTTGCGACCGGCGCATCGCAGGTGACGGTCACCGACGAGCGTGGCGGGTTTCGTTTCGGCAACGTGCAGCCCGGCATCTACACGCTGCGGGTCGAGCTGGGAGGCTTCAAGACCGCGGTCATGGACCGGCTCGAACTGCAGGTCGACACCGTCTCGCGCCAGAGCATCACGCTCGAACTGGGCGGCATCAGCGAAACGGTGAGCGTCGTCTCGGAGGCGACGCACCTCAACACCACCGACGCCAGCGTCGGCAACGTCATGTCGCGCGAGCAGATTCGCAACCTGCCGGTGGAGGCCCAGAACGTCGTCCACCTGCTCAGCCTGCAGCCGGGCGCCATTTTCATTCCGACGGCGAATCCCGCGACCGTTGACCCGCGTTACGGCTCGGTGGCCGGCGCCCGCGCCGACCAGCAAAGCGTCACGCTCGACGGCATCGACGTCAACGACCCGCAGTTGTCGACGGCATATACCTCCGCCATCCGCATGACCCAGGAGGCGCTGCAGGAGTTCCGCGTCAGCACGTCGAACTACAACGCCGAGATGGGCCGGTCGAGCGGGCCGCAGGTGTCGCTGGTCACGCGCAGCGGCACCAACCAGTTCGACGGCTCGGCCTACTGGACGCTGCGCCGCACCGCGACCTCGAGCAACGAGTACTTCCTGAAGCTGTCGCAACTGGCGTCGGGGCAGGAGAGCAAGGCGCCCAAGCTCGACAAGGACATCTTCGGCGGATCGTTCGGCGGCCCCGTGCTCCGCAACAAGCTGTTCTTCTTCGGCAACATCGAGGCATTGCGGGAACAGAGCGAAGCGCCGGTGACGCGCAACGTGCCGTCGAATTCCATGCGCGACGGCGTGCTGATCTACCAGTGCGCCGTGGCGGCGCTGTGCCCCGGCGGCTCGGTGCGCGGCATGACCGGCAACCACACCGTGCAGGCGGGCTACTACGGCATGACGCCGGCGGAAATCGCCGCCATCGATCCGCTGGGCATCGGACCGAGCGCCGCCGCGATGGCGTACTTCCGCAAGTACCCTTCGCCCAACGATCCGGGCCGCGACGGCCGCAACCTGATGAACTATCGCTTCGCCGCGCCGATCGAGAACGAGTTCCTCAACCTGATTGGCCGCGTCGACTACAAGGCCGCCGACAACCACAGCTTCTTCGGCCGCTTCGGCAAGCAGGACGACACCATCAACACCGCGCCGCAGTTCGAGGGCCTCGACCCGCTGCGCCAGCGCCTGTTCAATAACTACGGCGGCGCCGTGGGGTATGACTCGATCCTGTCGCCGACGCTGACCAACAGCTTCCGCTACGGCTTCACCAAGATCGACGAGAACAACGCCGGCCTGACGGAGGCCAACTACGTCAACTTCCGCTTCATCTCGCCGTACGAGGGCTTCGGCTCGTCGTTCACCGACACCCGCCAGACGCCGACCCAGAACATTGTCAACGATCTGTCGTGGTTCAAGGGTCGCCACACCATGAAGGTCGGCACCAACATCCGCTTCACCCGCGTGCCCAAGGAGCGGTTCCAGTCGGCCTACCTCAGCTCCACCATCAACCCGTCGTGGGTGGCCGGCGTCGGCCGCCGCAACATGCCCGGCAGTTCGTTCTGCACCGTTCCCGGCTGCAGCCTGCCCGCCGTTGCCACCGGCTTCCAGGCCGGCTATGCCGATGCCTGGCTGAACATCCTCGGCGTGCTGTCGCAGTCGACCATGCGCGCCAATTACAACAAGGACGGCACGCCGCAGGCGCCGGGCACCGCGGTCGCCCGCGAGATTGCCTCGGACGAGTACGAGTTCTACATCCAGGACGCCTGGCAGGTGCGCTCGAACCTGACCGTCACCGCCGGCCTGCGCTACAGCGTCTACTCACCGCCCTATGAAGTGAACGGCCTGCAGGTGGCGCCGAGCTTCAGCATGGGCGAGTGGTTCAACACCCGCGCCGCCAATGCGCTCAAGGGCATTCCCTCCAACGCCAGCGAGATTGTCACCTTCGACCTGGCCGGCCCGAAGAACGGCAAGAAGGGCTTCTACGAGTGGGACAAGAACAACATCGCGCCGCGCGTGGCGGTGGCCTGGACGCCGACCGAGCGGCTGGTCGTTCGCGGCGGTTACTCGAAGGTGTTCGACCGCGTCGGCGTCGGCCTGGCCACCAACTTCGATGAAGGCTTCTCGTACGGCATGTCGACCACCATCAGCAGCCCGTTCGGCCTCGCCTACGAGACCAACCCTGACGCCCGCTTCGTCAGCATCGACCGGATGCCGTCGACCATGCCGGCGGCGCCGGCCGGTGGCTTCCCGCAAACGCCGCCGATTCGCGCCGGCGTCATCACCCAGAGCATCGACGACACGCTGGTCACGCCCTCGGCCCACATGGCCAGCGCCATCGTCGGCTTCGACATCAGCCGCAACTTCACGGTGGAAGCCGGCTACGTCGGCCGCTTCGGCCGCGACCTGCTGGTGCGCCGAGACCTGGCCATGCCGCTGAACCTGGTCGACCCGGCATCAGGCACCGACTACTTCACGGCGGCGCAGCAGATGATCCGCGCCGCGCAGGCGGCCGGCATCACCGCCGGCTCGCCCGCCAGCGCCTATACCGCCCTGCCGGCCATTGCCTACTGGCAGAACATCTTCCCGGCCGCCGCCGCCAACGGCCTGACCGCGACGCAGGCAATCACCCGGGCCTACATGCAGAACGGGCCCGACTGGATCACCGCGCTCTACGACCTCGACACCTCGTGCTCGCCGGCGTGCAGCAAGTTCGGGCCCTACGCCTACTTCGCCGAGCAGTACGACTCGCTGGCCGCGATCAGCTCGATCGGCCGGTCGAACTACAACGGCCTCAACCTCACGCTGCGCCGCCGCTATGCCGACGGCCTGCAGTTCGACATCAACTACACGCTGTCGAAGTCCGAAGACATGGGCTCGCAGGTCGAGCGCGGCAGCGGCTTCGGCAACTTCAGCAACGGCGGCAACTCAGGCTTCCTGCTCAACTCGTTCGAGCCGGAGCTGAACTACGGCACGTCAGACTTCGACGTGCGCCACCAGGTCAACGCCAACTGGCTCGCCGAACTGCCCTTCGGCCAGGGCAAGCGCTTCGGCGGCGGCGTCGGCAACGCCCTCAATTACCTGATCGGCGACTGGTCGATTGCCGGCCTGGTGCGATGGACGAGCGGGTTCCCCTTCAACGTCGCCAACTGCCGCTCGTGCTGGGCCACCAACTGGAACCTGCAAGGCAACGCCATGCTGGTCGATCCCAACCAGCTGCCGGAAACCGGAACGACCAAGAACAAGGTCGACAACCGTCCCAGCCCGTTCGTCGATCCGCAGGCTGCGATTGCCATGTTCCGGCGCCAGTTGCCGGGTGAAGTCGGCTTGCGCAACGTGTTCCGCGGCGACGGCTACTTCAACGTCGACCTCAGCTTGAGCAAGGCGATTTCGGTGGGCATCTCCGACCACCGCCTGCGCTTCCGTTGGGACGTGTTCAACGCCACCAACACGCCGAAGTTCGATGTCGGCAACCTGACCAACACGCCCGACATCTCGGGCTTCGGCCGCTACAACGGCACGCTCGCCACCTGCGACGCGCAGGCCGGACGCTGCATGCAGTTTGCACTCAGATACGAATTCTAGACACCGATGATGGACAGATAACGCAGATAACTCACCAGGGCCACAGATGACACAGATGACGCAGACTTTTCTGCGTCATCTGTTCATCCCTCACTTCAGGTGACATACCGCAAACGATCGGGACCAACTCCGGGTGGGCCAAACCAACAACGTGGGACAAACCTTCAGGCTTTCCTTCACCTCTCCCAAGTCAACGATGCAATGCGCGGATCGGTGGCGAAGGCCTGACGGTCGAATGCAATCCGCTGTTCGGGCCACGAACAGATCGCGCGCACGCCAGGCGGGCCGAGGTGCAATCGCCACACCTGGCGCTCCTTCGGCTCGCGCGCGGCGAACGCCTTGCCCGTCAACAGCGCGACGTTACGTCCCGGCGCACGGGCCGAGTCGTAGCGCAGCACCGCAACGCCGGCCACTCGGGCGTAGTCGGCGAGTTGCTGGCAGGCGCTGTAGTCGGTCGGATGCCGCCACTGCCCGGCCGGCCGGTCGAGCGGCGGAAGATCCAGATCCAATCCCAGGCTGGTCCGGTACGGTACCGAGAACGCGGTGCACTCGGCGGCGTTGGCCGGCCAGGGGGTGGCGGGCGACTCGGCATGAAACAACAACCGCCGGAACGACATCTCGGCGACCGCCGTGGCCACCGTCGTCGAGGCGTAGTAGACGCCCGGCGTGAAGCCGGCGCGGCGGAACCGTGAGCCATTCGGGTACGGCGCGCCGTAGCGAAACGGCGTGGCAAGCAGGTAGTGCAAAGCGCGGCAGTCGGGCGGCAGGGGCGGCTTGCTCTCTTCCAGCAACTGCTCGAGGCGCTGCTGCTCGGCCATGGTGTCTACCAGCGCCAGCGTCGAGACGACGTGCTGGGCTTCGACCACGCGCCAGCAGGTGCCGGCCATGCGGCGCGTATTAGACGAGAGCGCGGCGGGCGTCCAGGTAGCCAACGACGGTGACCAGGCCGGCCACCGATGTGATCAGGCGGACCGGCGGCGCGTTGAGGACGAGGTTGTCGTTCTGCAGCCACGCCCGCGCGGCCGCCGCATCGCCACCGACGATGGCGTCAAGGGAGCGGAACAGGCGAAGGAAGAGGACGGCCAGTTCGAAGGGCTTGCTGCCGGGCGAGAGTTGATAGGCAGCAGTTCCCATGCGCGATACCGTGGCCTCGGAACAGCCGATGACGCCGGCGAGCAACCGATTCGATACCCCCAGCCGTTCTGCCGCGCGCAGCACCGCCTTCGTGACGACCACGGCATCGTCCACGGGCTGGGAAAGGGCACTCTCGACGACAGGGCCAAACATGTCTGCGGAAACTATATACCTTAAATATTTCCAGGGCAAGCGGCCATGGTGCCGAAGCAAATGCTTCGCATGTCGTGGGGCTACCTGGCAGGCGGGACCAGCACGCGTCCGGGGTGGTTGCCTGTGGGCCGATCGCCGCTCCACACCGCAACGCCATTCACGAATACCGAGTGGATGCCGCGGGCGTGGAGCCGCGGGGTCTCGAACGTCGACTGATCGATCACGGTCGCGGGATCGAACAGCACGAGGTCGGCCTTCATGCCCTCGGCAATGCGGCCACGATCCTTCAGCCCGAGCCGGACGGCCGGCATGGCCGTCATCTTGCGCACCGCCTCGGGCAGGGCCAGCCACTTCTCGTCGCGCACGAACCGGCCGAGCACCCGCGGAAAGGTGCCGGCGCCGCGCGGGTGGTTGTTGTTCACGCCGCCGTCGCTGGCAACCATCGCCCACGGCTGCTTCAGGAACAGCTGCATGTCCGGGGCGATCATCGTGTGGCCGATGATGCCCGCATCGTCATCGGCGACAATGCGGATGAATAGTTCGACTTCGCTCACGCCCTCGGCGCGGGCGGCTTCATCCAGCCGCTTGCCGACGAACTGCGGAAACCTCGGCAGCCGTGTGATCTGCACGTTGCGCCCGCCGCCGACATCGTCCAGCGCCTCTTTCACGCTCGCGGGGTTGGTCCACTGCTTGTCGGGCACCAGCACCTTCAAATTCGAACTCCACGCCAGGTAGGGATAGACGTCGGCGGTGACATCGACACCGCGCTTGCGTGCCGCGTTGATGGTATCGACGACCTCTGCCGCCTTGCCCCAGACGCCGACGGTGCCGAGCTTCAGGTGGGTAATCTGGACCGGCAGCTTTGCTTTCTCGCCAACGGCAATCGCTTCGCGAATGGCCTCGAACGACTTGTCGGCTTCGTCGCGAATGTGTGAGATGTAGAAGCCGCCGCGGCGCGCCGACACCCGCGCCATCGACACCACCTCCTCGGTGGAGGCGTAGCTGCCGACTTCGTACTCGAGGCCCGACGACAGGCCCATGGCGCCGTCGCGCATCTCCTGCTCGAGCAGCGCCTCCATCTGCGCGATCTCGGCCGGCGTCGAGGTGCGCCGGAAGTCGTCGCCCATTACGCGCCGGCGAATGGTGGCGTGGCCGGCCAGCACGGCCACGTTGACCGCCACCGGCCGATCGCGCCGCCGCTGCAGGTAGGCGCCGATGGGGAACGGCGAACTGCCGTCCTGGCCCAGCAGCATGGTGGTGATGCCTTGTGACACCTGCGTCACGGCGTCGGGATCGGTGTCGAGCCCTTCGGTGGAGTGGTTGTGCGCGTCGATGAAGCCCGGCGCCAGCACCAGGCCGGTCGCGTCAATCACCCGCGCGCCCGGCGGCGGCTGCAGCGCGCCAACCTCCGCGATGGCGTCGCCGGCCACCCGCAGGTCCGCGCGCCGCAGCGCGGCGCCGCTGCCGTCAGCCACCTCGGCGCCGGTGAGGTACCAGACTTCCTGCCGGGCATTGCCGGCTCCCGTCAATGCAAACAGCAGCCCGGCGGCCAGTGCCAGTCGTCGCATGGCTACTTCTTCGACGGTCCGTAGAGCACGCGGCCCGGGCGGGCCGCCGTCATCTTGCCGCCTTCAAACGCCACCTCGCCGTTGACGATGACGACGTGAAAGCCCTCGGCGTAGCTGTGGGGCTTCTCGAAGGTCGCGGTGTCGCGCACGGCCGCGGCGTCGAACACGGCAATGTCGGCCTTCAGTCCCTGCCGCAGCACGCCGCGGTCGCTCAGGCCAAGCCGCTGCGCCGGAAACGACGACATCTTCTGTACCGCGGCCTCGAGCGGCAGCAGCTTCTTGTCGCGGACGTAGAGGCCGAGCACGCGCGCGAACGTGCCGTAGCTGCGCGGGTGCGGCACGTTGCGCCCGAAGATCGGGACCTCGCCGTCGGACGCGACCATCGTCGCCGGGTGGACCAGAATGCGCTCGAGGTCGTCTTCGCCAATGGCGTGGAAGATGCCGCCGCAACCGCCCTGCTCGACGATCCACATCGCCGTCTCGGCCGCGTTCTCCAACGACACCGCGAGACCTCGGCCCTGCGTGATTTGCGCCAGGTTCTGGCCGGCGAGCTTGGGGTCGAACTGGCAGGCCGACACCGACACGTTCTTCGGGTCGCCGCCGCCGCGCTCGTCGCGGATGATGGCCGTGCTCTCGGCCTTGATCTTCGCGCGCGTGGCTGGATCCTTCAGGCGCTTGAGCGTCGACTCGCGGCCGCCCTCGAGCGCCCAGGCCGGCAGCAGGGCCGAGCCGATGCTCGTGGCCGACGCGGTGTAGGGATACTGATCGATGGTCGCATCGACGCCGCGAGCCCGCGCTTCGTCAACCATGCGCAGCGTCTCGACCGATCCGCCCCAGTACTTCTTGCCGACCACCTTGTGATGCGTGATCTGCGTCGGCAGCCCGGCCTTCTCGCCGATGGCGATGGTTTCGCGGACGCTGTCGGTCAGCCCTCTGGCTTCGTCGCGCATGTGCGAGATGTAGATGCCGCCCATGCGGCCGGCCACCCGCGCCAGGTCAATCACTTCCTCGGTCGGCGTGAAGTTGCCCGGCACGTAGAACAGGCCCGAGCTGAGGCCCAGCGCCCCCTGCTCCATGCCCTCGGTCACCAGCGCCCGCATGCGCTCGAGCTCGGCGCGGGTGGCCGGGCGATCGACCTCTCCCATCACCTCGCTGCGCACCGTGCCCTGGCCGATGAATGCGGCGAAGTTCGGCGTGATGCGCGTGGCCTGCACCTTGGCCAGGAACGGGGCCAGCGGCAGCGGCGAGCTGCCATCCGGCCCCTCGATTAGCGTGGTCACGCCCTGACGAACGTAGTTGTCGGCGGTCGGCACCTCGAAGATGCCGCGGCGGGCATGGGTATGGATGTCGATGAAGCCCGGCGCCACGATCAGGCCCTTCACGTCGATGACGCGCGTGGCGGGTTCGGTGATCGACGGGGCGATACGGACGAGGGTGTCGCCCTTGATGGCGAGATCCGCCTGATACCAGGGACTCGCCGTACCGTCGACTATGCGGCCGCCCTTCAGAACAAGGTCGTAGACCGGGGCCTGGCCGGATAGCGCGACGGGCAGGGTGAAGAGCAGCAACGCGAGGGTTCGGCGCATGCCGAGACTATAGCCGCTTGCGCTCTCGACTCCCAACGCCCGGCTCACGCCGTTCGTCTAAGGCCCTGTGATCCCGCGCAACCGCCTGCGGCCACCGGTAAACGGCGGGGTGGCCTGCACCAGTAACCACCTGCGAATGTCCATCCCGGCGGCGCGAATGTCTTTTTTCTTCTCGACCCTGGCCCTGTTGCTCGCCGTGCTGCCGGTCGTGCCCGCTGCCCAGGCGCCGCGTGAAGCCCGGGCCCTGGTCACCGTGGTCGACACCACCGGCGCGGTGCTGCCGGGCGCGACGGTGACCCTGGTCGGCCTGGAAGACGCCACCACGGCGCAGCGGGTGGCGGTGACGGCCAGCGATCGCGGCCTGGCCACCGTCGGCAGCTTGCGGCCGGGACGTTACCTGGTCCGCGCGGAGTTCGGCGGCTTCGAGACCGGCGAGCTGGCGGACGTGCGGCTGCGGGCCGGCGACAACAAGCATGTGGTCGTGCTCGAGTTGAGCGGCGTGCAGGAGACGGTCACCGTTGGCCGCGATGCGCAGGCGGCCGCCGCCGATCCCAACGGCGGGTCGCTGACCACGCAGCTCACCCAGGACGAGATTGCCTCGCTGTCGGACGATCCCGACGAACTGGCGCGCCAGCTGTCAGACATGGCCGGCGGCAACGCCGTGATCAAGATCGACAGCTTCGAGGGCGGCGAGCTGCCGCCGAAAGCGTTCATCCGCTCGATCCGCATCATCCGCGACACCTTCCCCGCCGAGAACCACTCGGCCGATCGCGACGGCATCGAGATCATCACGCAAGCCGGCGTCGGCGTGTTGCGCGGCGGCTTCTCGTCGCGGATCCGCGACAGCGTGCTGAACGGCCGCAACCCCTTCGTCGACGTCAAGGCGCCCGAACGCACGCAGAACTTCGACGGCAACCTGGGCGGCACGATCATTCCCGAGAAGAGTTCGTTCTCGTTGTTCTTCGGCGGCCGCCGGCAGTGGGACACGCCGGTCGCCACCTACACCACGGCCGCCGGCAAGGAATCGGTGCTGCTCGGGCGCCGGCCCAACAACGGCTGGAACGTGCAGGGCATGGTCGACTACTCGCTCACCAAGGACCAGATCCTGCGCGTGCAGTATTCCCAGAACGAGTCGTCGCGCAGCAACCTGGGCGTTGGCGGGTTCGACCTCGCCGAACGCGCGTATGCCAGCGAGTCGGGCAATCGCCAGTTGCGGCTGCAGGAAGCCGGCCCGATTGGGCGGCGGTCGTACCTGAACACCCGCCTGCAACTGCGCTTCAGGCGCTCGCAGAACACGCCGGAGCTGGAAGCGCCGACCATTCGCGTGCTCGACGGCGTGACCACCGGCGGCGCCCAAACCAAGGGCGGCAGCCGCGAGCGCAACGCCGAGTTCTCGTCGGATTTCAACTACGTGCGCGGCAACCACACCGTGCGCACCGGCATCCAGCTCGAAGGCCGGCACTTCCGCTCGGACGATGTCTCGAACTACCTCGGGACGTATGTCTTCTCGAGCACGGCCGACTTCCTGGCCGGCACGCCGCGCAACTACACGCGGCGCATCGGCGACCCGCTGATCACCTACTCACACCTGCAGGCCGCCCTTTACGTGCAGGACGACCTGAAGCTGCGCAGCAACCTGACGTTCAGCCCCGGGCTGCGCTGGGAGGCGCAGACCCATGTGCGCGATCTCAGCGGCTTCGCGCCGCGGCTCGGCCTGACCTGGGCGCCGGGCACGGACGGCAAGACCACCATCCGCACCAGCTACGGCGTCTTCTACAACTGGCTCAGTACCGGCACCTACGCGCAGACCCTGCGGGTCGACGGCTTCCGCCAGCAGGAAATCAACATCGTCAATCCGGCCTACCCGGACCCGGGCGACATCGGCACCGCGACACCGGCGAACAAGTACGTGCTGGGCGACCTGAAGATCGAACGGTGGCACCGCTTCAGCGCGGCGATCGACCGCACGCTGACGCCGCAGGTGCGGATCAGCATGACCTATTCGATGGGGCGCTACGGGAACCAGTTGCGCGGCCTCAACCTGAATGCGCCGGTCAACGGCGTGCGTCCCGACCCGGCCTTCGCCAACATCATCCAGGTAGTGCCCGACGCCTCGTCGCACAACTACGACCTCACGCCAGACATCAACATCAACTTCGCGGGCGGGGTCCGCAACGCCGCACAGGCCCGGTGGAACCCGCGGCGCACCGTGATTCGCTTCAACTACCGCTTCCATCGCGGCTACAACAACAGCGACGGCGCGTTCAGCGTGCCGCCGTCCGGCTCGCTGGCCGACCAGTGGTCGATTGCCCCGGGTGACGTCACCCACCGCGTGCGCGGTTCGGTCTCGACCCAGGCGCTGCGCAACCTGAACGCGCAGATCAGCTTGAACGCCAACAGCGGCGGCGCCTACACCGTGACCACCGGCTTCGACGACAACGGCGATTCGATTTTCAACGATCGGCCCCTGCTGACGCCGCGCAGCAGCGTGCGGCTGCCCTGGCGCTCGACTGTCTCGGCGAACCTCTCCTACACCATTCCGATCGGCGCCCCGCGCGCGCCGGACGGCTTCGCCGGCGGCGGGCCGCGCGGCGGCCGCGGCGGCGGCCGCGCGAAGGGCATCACCCTCAACCTGTCGGTCAACAACCTGACCAACCGCGCCAACTACACCGGCTTCAGCGGCGTGATGACATCGCCGTACTTCCTGCAGGCGACCTCGGTCGCCAACCCGCGGCAGGTGGATTTCTCGCTGCGGTTCAGCTTCTGACTGCCCTTCCGCATTCGCCGCGCCATCGGCCCCGACACGGTTGAAGAGACGACCGTCGACCGTTACCGGCTCAACGTGAAGATTGATCCTGGGAAGTTCCAGCCGGCGAGATAGGCACCCGCTTGGCGGGATCGCGATACCAGCTCATCGACGGATTCTGCGCGCGGCCGGCCTCGGCCAGGGCGATCATGGCGTGCTCGGGCGTGTCGTAACGCTCCTCCGGCGCATGGGCGGGCAGCGACTGGCCCGCCCGCCAATCCAACGGAACGGTCAAGAGACTGCAGGTGCCGTCACTCCACACGTGGAAGACGACCTTGGTAAGCGACGACAAAATCGTCCGGGACCTTTCCGGGGGGAGGGAGTTCCAGTGTAGCACCCACCGTGGCCAATTGCCGCGGCGGTCGATACAATCAGCGAATCCATGACCGTCACGGCTCGCACACGTGCCGCAATGAAATGAAGACGCTCGCCGACCTGCGGCACTTCGCGATCACCCGCAGCCTGTTTCCACCGACCACGCTGTCGCGCGCCATCGAGACGCTCGGCTTCGTCCAGGCCGATCCCATTCGGGCGCCGGCCCGGGCGCAGGACCTGATACTACGACCGCGCGTGAAGGGCTACCGCGCCGGCGACCTGGAGCGGAAGTACCGCCGGCTGTCGATCGAAGAAGACGTCTTCATCAACTACGGCTTCGTCACCCGTGGGCTGCACCAGTTGATGCACCCGCGATCCGGTGTGTCGCCGAACGCGGCGGGCAAACGAGCGGCGGCGCTGCTGGCGTTCGTGCGCGAGAAGGGCACCGTCCACCCCCGCGATGTCGACGCGCATTTCGCGCACGGCCGGGTGACCAACTACTGGGGCGGCTCGTCGAGCGCGACCACCCACATGCTGGAGGCCTTGCACTACAGGGGCCTGTTGCGGGTGGCCGGCCGCGAGGGCGGCATTCGCCTGTACGCCGCGCGGGAGCCGGGCGAGGGCGCAAGCGGTGCCCGCATCCGGCGGGCACGGGTCGATGCGCTGGTCGACGTGGTCGTCGCCAAGTACGCGCCGGTTCCCGACGTCAGCCTGCCCTTCATCATCAGCCGCCTGCGCTATGCCGTGCCGCAGTGGCGCGGCGAACTGCGCAACGCCTTGGCGCGCGCGCGGCAGCGGCTGTCACAGGCGAATGTCGAGAGGCATACGTGGTATTGGCCGGCCGGCGAGCAGCCCGGCGAGACCGGAGCCCCGGAAGCGGCACGCCTGCTGGCGCCGTTCGACCCCGTGGTGTGGGACCGCCGGCGCTTCGAATTGTTGTGGGAATGGGCCTATCGCTTCGAGGCGTACACGCCGGAACCGAAACGCAAGCTGGGCTACTACGCGCTGCCGCTGTTGTGGCGCGACCTGGTGATCGGATGGGCCAACGTGACTTTTCGCGACGGGGTGATGGATGCCAGCCTCGGTTACGTGGCGGGCCGTCCGCCGCGCGAGCGAACGTTCAGGCGAGAGATCGACGCGGAACTGGAGCGCTTCCGCGCCTTTCTCTCGCCTGCCGGGTAGCGCTGCGACTTACTTGGCCGGGCAGGTCGCGGCCAGCATTCGCAGACTGGTCGCGCGGAAGTCCGGCACATCGTCCCGATTACGCGCACCGGCCGCCGCGTTGGCCACGTTACCGGTGATCTCGACCTGGTGGTTGAGGTGCTTCTTCAACTCCGCTTCGGCAATGCCTTCCACTTCGTACATCGAGCCAACGGCAAGACCCGAGACCTGGCTATCGGCCGCGGCCTTCACGTTGGTCAGGATGTAGTCCTCGGTGATGCCGGCACGTTCGACCACGTTCGGCTTGAGGCCGGCGACATCTTTCTCTTCTTTGAGGCAGCCGGTCAGTTTCAGCACCGCATCCGCCGACGCTCGAGGTGCCGCGGTCGTGGTTGGCGGTTGCGGCCTCGGCGCCTGAGTCTCCTGCGGTGCCGGGGTCTGTTGCGGTGTCGGCGTCTGGGCCCCGAGGCTGATCGTACCGGCGGCGATCACCCCGGCGGCCAGAAGCGTCACGGATGAGAATGTCTTGCGCATGATCTGTGTCTCCTTGCGTCAAAAGTTGCACTGCGTGTTCGAACTTGATTCGCCGCTGTCGTCGAAGCGGCGGTTGGCGCAGTGCATTGCAAGGAGGTTGCCGCGAGCGAACCCATCGGTGCTCGGCCGGTCGCCTCGGGGTTGTCGAGCCAAACGGATTAGCTGTTCGCGGTCACACGGTCGCGGCCGGGCAATTGCTACGCTCGCGGCCGCTGCCTGAGCTGTTGACGACGCTCCTCGCGGATCTTCTTCATCTCGTCCATCTGCGGCTTGGTCAGGATCTTCTTCAACCGCTCGTCGGCGGCATCCTGGATATCGCGCAGCTCGCGCGCCGCCTTCAACCGGGCTCGCCGGTTCTGGCGGTCACCCTGGTACTTGTCGCGCAGGGCTTGCAGCTTCTGCACCTCGTCGACCAGCACGGGGCGAACCAGCTCCACCTGCTCCGGTGTCAAGGCCAGGCGGTCTTTGATCGCCTGCAGTTGTTGAGCGGCGCGTTCCGCAGACTGGCTGGGTTGGGCCGCCTGGCCGGCCCACGCAGGCGTCGCCGCCAGCAGCACACACAGGCTGATTGTCTTAGTGAACATCTTGGCAATTCCTCCTGGCAGGGCGATCTCGAAGATATCGCCGCCGCGGTGCTGGCGCCGTCGTGATTTGTCTGGAATCGTCCGGCGCCGACAAATCCAGACAAAACCGGAGATCCCATGCCGGCCCGAGGTGACAGTCTGGTTCCGGGAGATCCGCAAATGACACGTTTGACCTGGGCACTGCTAATCGCCGCCGCTCCGGCCTGGTCGCTGGCAGCGCAACCGGCGACGGGCGGGGCAGCATCCACCACGACGACCATCCCTGCCGTGACCTTCACCGAGCACGTGGCACCGATCGTGTTCGCCAACTGCACATCGTGTCATCGCCCGGGGGAAGCCGCGCCGTTCCCGCTGATGACGTACGACGACGTCGCCAAGCGCGGCCGGCTGATTGCCGCCGTCACCAGGTCGCGGCTGATGCCGCCGTGGAAGGCCGCACCAGGCTCGCATCGGTTCCGCGACGAGCGCCGTCTGGCGGACGCCGAGATCGATCTCATTCAGCGTTGGGTGGACCAGGGCGTGCCGCGCGGCCCGGCCGCGAAGATGCCGTCACCGCCCACGTTCGCGGCGGGCTGGGCGCTGGGCCCTCCGGACCTGATCGTCGAAATGGCGGCCGCCTACCAGGTGCCGGCCGATGGTCCCGACATCTACCGTAACTTCGTCCTGCCGCTGGCGATTCCCGGCGACAAATGGGTTCGCGCCATCGACCTGCGGCCGTCGGCGCGGACCGCGGTGCATCACGTGCTGTACTTCGCCGACGCCAGCGGCGAAGCGCGCAAGTCTGACGCGGGCGACCCGCTGCCCGGCTTCGCCGGCATGCGTCCGGGCGGACTGCGCAGCACGCCGCTCGGCGGATGGGCGCTCGGCCAGCAGCCGCACCTCTACCCCGACGGCATCGCGCTGCCGCTGCCGGCGAACGCCGATCTCGTGTTGCAGTTTCACTTTCATCCCACCGGCAAAGCGGAAGCCGAGAAGACGGCGGTCGGACTGTATTTCGCCGACCGCGCCCCCGAGCGGACACTCACCGCGATCCAGTTGCCGCCGCTCTTCAGCTTCTTCGCCGGCCTCGACATTCCGGCCGGCGAGCCACGCTTTCAGATCGAGGACAGCTTCGAGTTGCCGGTGGATGTCGAGGGCATTGCGATCGGCGCGCACGCCCACTACCTGGGCAAGCAGCTGACAATGACGGCGACACTGCCGGACGGCACCGAACAGACGCTGCTCGCGATCCCGGACTGGGACTTCGCGTGGCAGGACCGCTACATGTTCAAGACACCGGCCGTGCTGCCCAAGGGGACGCGGTTGCGGGCGCGAATCACCTGGGACAACTCAGCCGGCAACCCGCGCAACCCGTCGAACCCGCCGGCCCGGGTCACCTGGGGTGAGCAGTCAACCGACGAGATGGGCAGCGTCACCCTGCAGGTAATTCCACGCCGCCAGGAGGATTCGGCGGCGCTGCAGGCGGCGTACCGGCGGCATGTCCTGCGATCGATGATCACGAGAGGCCGGTGATGCGAATCGCCGCCGCAGTCGTAGCCGCACTTCTTTCGCTCGGCACCGCCGCGCCGGCCGCGAGCCTCACCGCGCTGTTCTTCGTCACGCGTGAGTGCCCCATCTCGAATCAATACGCGCCCGAGATCCGGCGAATCTGCGACGCCTACGCCGGCCGCGGCGTCGCCTGCCGGTTGGTGTATGTCGAACCGGGGCTGACCGACGCGGACGCGCGGGCGCATGCGGCTGCCTATGGTCACGCCGGCTATCCGGTGGTGGTCGATCGCGATCACGCCCTGGTCCGGCTCGCCGGCGCCCAGGTCACGCCGGAAGTCGCGGTTCTGTCGTCGGATGGCATCGCCTACCTCGGCCGCATCAACGACTTCTACGCGGCGCTCGGCACCCCGCGCCGGATGGTCGGCGACCATACCCTTCGCCGGGCGCTCGATGCGCTGCTGGCGGGCCGGCCGGCGCCGGCACCGCGAACCCAGGCGATTGGCTGTTACATCGCCGCCCCGGACCCGGCGGCCGCAGCCGCACCTCGCGTGCGACAATGATCGCGCCGCTCGATCGGCAATGACGAGCGGCTGACGCCATGCCCCGTGTCCTGGTCATCGATGACGACCGCGAGCTGACGGCGATGCTCGCGGAGTACCTCACGCCCGAGGGATTCGCGCTCGACGCCGTGCACGCCGGCGACGACGGCCTGGCCCGGGCCCTGGCCACCACCTACGATCTGATCATCCTGGACGTGATGCTGCCTGGCCTCGGCGGGTTCGAAGTGCTCCGCCGGTTACGGGCACACTCTTCGTGCCCCGTCATCATGCTCACCGCCCGTGGCCAGGATGTCGACCGTATCGTCGGTCTCGAGATCGGCGCCGACGACTACCTGGCCAAGCCGTTCAATGCCCGCGAACTGCTCGCCCGCATGCACGCGGTGCTGCGCCGCAGCCGCGGGCCCGAGATTCCGGCCGGCGTGCTGGCGATCGGCGACGTCACCATGGATGTCCGCGCCCGCAGCGTGCGTCGCGGCGGCGCACTGGTGGAGCTGACCTCAGCGGAGTTCGACGTGCTGCGGGTTCTGCTGGCCAACGCCGGCGAGGTCGTGTCACGCGAAGAACTGTTCACGGCCGTTCTCCAGCGTGACTACTCGGTATTCGATCGCAGCATCGACAATCACGTCAGCAACCTGCGCAAGGCCCTCGGTCCGCAGGTCCACGGCACCGAGCGCATCCGCTCGGTGCGCAATGCCGGCTATGTCTACGCGCACACGCCGCATCACGGCGGGGGGGCATGAGCCGGCTGTTCCTCCGCATCTTCCTGTGGTTCTGGCTCGGCTCGACCTGCCTGGTGCTGGTGTTCGCCGCCAGCCTGGTGATGGCGCAGCCCGATGTCGTGGCGACCTGGCGCTTCATCGGCCGCACCTCGATGCGCTATCTCGGCGCGCACGCGGCCGAGGTTTACGAACGGCAGGGGCCCGCGGCCGCGCAGCAGTTGCTGGCCGGCGTGATTCGCGAGGGCCGCTTCAACGCCTGGCTCTACGCGCTCGACGGCAGCCTGATCGCCGGCCCCTCGCCGATTGCCGGTGCGCGCGACATCATCGAGACCGCGCGCCTCACCGACAACGCCGAGCGCGTTGGCAGCGGCAGCGCGGTGCTGCTCGCCGGGCGCGTGGCCAGCCAGGCCGGCCGCGAGTACGTCTTGATGTGGGAAGCCCCCGTGCCGCTGCGCGGCGCCCTGCAGGTGTCGCCGTGGCGCCTGTCACTGCGGGCCGGCGCCCTGATCGTGACCGCCGGTCTCGTCTGCTGGATCCTTACCTGGCAGATCACCACGCCAATCCGCACCTTGCGCGCCGCCGCCCGGCGCTTCGCAGACGGCGACCTGTCGGTGCGGGTCGGCGACAGCCCCTCGCTGCGGCGCCGCGACGAACTGTCAGACCTGGCCCGCGAGTTCGACCAGATGGCCGCGCGCATCGAGCACCTGATTGAGTCGGAGCAGCAATTGCTGGCCGACATCTCGCACGAACTGCGGTCGCCGCTGGCGCGGATGGCGCTCGCCCTCGATCTCGCGCGCAACCGCCTCGGCGCCGGGGTCCCTGAGCACGACCGCATCGCGCGCGACATCCAGCGCCTGAACGAGCTGATCGAACAACTGCTGACGATGGCGCGGTTGCGGGCGCGGACGGACCCGCCGCTCCTTGCGTCCCTCGATCTCGTCGAACTGGTGCGCGACGTCGTGCGCGACGCGCGGTTCGAGGCCGCCGCGACCGGAAAGACCGTCAGCCTTCAGGCGCCAGGCCCCGCCGCGGTGTCGGGCAATCGCGCGCTGTTGCGCAGCGCGGTTGAGAACGTCGTCCGCAACGCCGTGCGCCACACGCCCGAAGGCGGCGACGTGGCGATTACCGTCACCAGACCCGACGACACCGGACGCGTGGAGATTGCGGTTCGCGACCAGGGCTCGGGAGTGCCAGAAGCGGTGCTCGAGCGCCTGTTCGATCCGTTCTTCCGTGTGGACGGCGCCCGCGATCGATTGGCCGGGGGCGTCGGCCTGGGCCTGTCGATCACACGCCAGGCCTTGCTGGCGCACGGGGGCGATGTGACTGCGGCCAACCATGCCGAAGGTGGTCTCGTCGTCCGGTTGGAACTGCCGACGGGGCCGCCAGCGGCGGCGACGCCGCCGTCCTGACATTGACCACCGCGCTGGAGACCTGGGCGAGGCGGGCAACCCACCTGGGCTGCCCGCCCGCCATTTACATGCGGGTTGCGGTGACCTCGATGTACTCCGCGTCGACCCGGGTCGTGCCGTCGGTGCTGAGGTTGTTGCGAGTCCACAGCGCCGTGAGATCCTCGTGCAGCGCCTGCCGGGCAGCGGCGCCCAGCGACGCGTAGCCACGATTGGTCGGCCCGTAATACTCCGCGAAGAACTCGGCGACCTTCGCCGGCCCGAAGGGATAGGCGAACGGATACAGGTGCCGGGTGATCCACAGATCGCGAACGGCCGAGCCGAAGCGGTCGCGCACCGTCGGCTCCTGGCCCCATAACAGCGGCGACGGGAAGTACGGCGGTGGCGGCAGGTGCTTGCCGATCACCTTGAACATCTGCCCGACGTGACCGTCGGGCGTCCAGTTGCCCATGATGATGCGGCCGCCAGGCCGGCACACCCGGATCATCTCCGCCGCCACCAGCTCGGGCCGCGGTGCGAACATCGATCCGATCAGGCTCATCACCACGTCGAACGAGGCGTCGGGATACGGCAGCGCCTCCGCGTCACCCTCGTCCACCTGCAACTGCAGCCCTTCCGCGGCGGCCTTCCTGCGCGCCTGTTCGACCAGGTTCGCCGCCAGGTCAAGGGCGGTCACCTTGATGCCGCGGCGGGCCGCCGGCAGCGATAGCTGGCCGGCGCCACACGCCACGTCGAGCAGGCGGGTCCCGGGGGCAATCTGCAGGCGGTCGAAGAACTGCAGCGCGCCGGGTTCGAGGTACTTGGCAAACACGCCGTAGTCCCCTGACTCCCACGTGGCTTTGAGCCGCGTCTTGAGTTGGGCCATCTCTGGCGTCATGGTCGTCGTCATTGTCGTCATCGTCTTTTTCTCTTTCTCACTTTTCGCATCTCACTTTGAATCCTGGGCCTACGGCACGATGCGCCCGAAGCGATCGACCGGGTTGCTGGTGTTGGGGCCGACGGCGCCAATCGCCGTGCCCGGGCCGTCTGCCGGATCGCCGGCACCGATCAGCGGGCTGCCAGCCGCCGGCCGGTACATCTCACGGTAGTACGACAGCACCTGTCCCACCGAACAACTGCGCAGCCAGATGCAGCCCTCGGAGATGCGGTACGGCACATCGGGCGTTCCCGACAGGAAGGGGTTCGCGATCACATCGTGCTCGCCGGGAGCGTTGCCGACGATGCCCGGCAGGTAGCGGACCGAGTTGGCGGCGAGCGGGTTGTACCAGGCGTTGTAGTCGGCGCTCGTCACCCGCGGCGCGGCGACCTGGCCTTCGGGCGCCGACACGAAGGCGCCGCCAAAGCCGTTCACGTTCGAGAACGACGTGAACAGGTTGTTGCGAATCGACTGGAACACCGACCCCGGGCCGATGTTGAATGCCGCCGAGTCGAACTGGCCGATCGCGCCGCCAACGTCGAAGGTGTTGTTGTAGATGCTCAGGCCGCTTTCGCCGCCGTAGAACTTGAAAGCGCCTTCGTAGCCGGTATTCGGGCCGCTGGCGTGCGCGAACACGTTGTGGTGAATCTGCGTGCCGTCGGCGGCGCCGCGCCAGAAGTTGTGCCCGCTGTCGATCACCAGGTTGTAGCGGAACTCACCGCCGAAGCTTTGGATCGGCCACGAGCCGCCGCGCACCACGTTGTGCTCGGCCAGCGCGTTGCCCGAGGCGCCTTGCATCACTAGGTTGAAGCCCTGGCTGAAGCCACCGTTGTAGTCGTGGCGCAGGTAGTTGCCCTGGATCACGGCATTCGGGGCGTTGACCAGGTCGAGCACCGCGCGCGGGCCAATCAGCACGTTGCCCTCGCCGGCCGCCAACCCGCCGATCTGCCAGCCGCTGCCGCCGTTGATCCGCAGGATGCCGGCGCCGATGCGGTTGCCCTGCACGATCTTCGCCGCCGTGGAGGTCGTTGCCAGTTCGAGCACCACCGGCACGTCCGGGTTGCTGGCGACATAGGCAATCAGGTTGTTGGCGCGCAGCTCGTTGTTGCGAACGGTGATCGGCGCGTTGCCGGCGACCTCGACGCGCACGGCGCCGGTGGCTTCGAACACCGAGTTCTGGATCGACACCGCACCGGTGGTGGTGACGTTGATGCCGCGGGCAGTGAAGCCGCCCAGGCCCATGATGCGGGCGTTCTCGATCACGACCGCCCCCGAATAGCCAGGCGCCGCCGTCACCGTGAAGCCGTTGCCAATCACGGCCTTGTCCGTCCAGTTGAGGCTGGTCGATCCGGACAGCACGACATCCTCAGTCAGGCTGATCGTGCCGCCTGGCGACGGCGCCGCATCGACGTGAATGGTCACCGGCACCGCACCGTTGACCGGCGCGCCGCCGCTGCCGGTGTTCGGGTTGTATGGCACGTACGCGACCGTCAACACGTGGTCACCGGCCGGCAAACCGCCGGGCAAACGCAGCTCCCACAGGTTGAAGTCGGTGGCGCTCGGCGGCGCCGACCCGGCCAGCTGGCCGTTGACGTAGAAGCGCACTTCGGTGCCTGGGCACACGTACGGCGGGTGCCCGGGCGGGCACATCCAGGCGTTGCCGTCACGCACGTCGGCCAGGATGCGCAGCGGCGCTCCGGCGGTGAAGTGCATGTGCGGCGCCGGGCTCTTGATGCGCGTGGCGGTGCCGCCCAGCTCACTCCATACCGGCTCCACCGGATCGGACGACGGATCCGGCGACGGCAGGGGCGACGGAGTCGGATCCGGATCCGGCGTCGGGCTTGGAGTCGGATCGGGATTGGGATTCGGATTGGGGTTCGGCGCAGGCGCCGCCCCCGGCGTCGCGTGCAGTTCCACGCTGAACGCACAGCCGGCGGTCGAAGCCAGCTCGATGCGGTGGCCCTGCGAGAACTCGGGCGCAGTCATGGCCACGAAGCTGACCGTTGCCGGCTGCAGCAGGTAGATGCGCAGGTCGCCGGCCTGGATCGAGCCATCCTCGAGCATCGACGGTGCCGCCGGCACCTGCAGTTGGAAGACCGGCCGCACGCCGGCCGCCACGGTGCACACGTCGGTGACGCGGAGCGTGTCGCCCGACAGCACGAACGTCCGCGTCCAGTTCTGAACGGACGCCTGGCTGGCCGAGAAAGCGTTGCTGAGATCCGCCGTAATCGTGGTCACGCCGCCCGAACTCTCGCTGGTCATGCTCGACGCCAGCGTGCTGCTCTGGTTCTGGCCGATCACCGTGCCGTCCGGCCGCTCGAAGCGGATCACGTTGTGCACCAGCTGCTCCATGTGGATGCCGCTGTGCGACCAGATGTTGTTGGTCACCGCCAGCCAGTCGTTCTTGAAGAACGTGAACGAGCCCTGGTCCTGGTGGGCGTGCGACTGGTCGAACTTGCCGGCCATCACCGACAGCCAGGTCGCGTCGGTCTCCCAGCTGGTGCGCGCGAAGAACACGCCGGCGCCGGTCGCGTGGTAGGTGAGGTCGGTCGGCGCCTGCGGCGCGTCCGGGTACGGCAGCAGGTCGCCGGCGATGTTGAACACGTGGGCGACGCCGTTGACCGAGTTGTTCTGCAGCCACCAGGTGCCGCGCCGCGCCTGCGGCGTGCCGGCGCTGAGCACCACCGCCTGGTGAATCAGGTTCTCCTGGTAGTCGTAGAGCTCCGGAATCGACGACCGCGACAGGTCGGCAATCGGGGCGAACAGGTCGCGGGTCGGCAGCGTGGCGTGCACCCAGTAATCAATGGTCTCGCGGGGGTGCGACGTGACGTTGGCCAGGTCTTCCCCGGTCGACGCCTTCCACAGCAGGTAATTGCCGAACAGGTTGTTGAGCGCCGTGCCGTAGCCGGTCCCCTCGCGCGTGCCGCCGCCGGGCAGCGCCGCGTAGTAGTCCATCAGCGGGCCGAACTTCTGCGTCTGCAGGAAGTCGAACCACTGCGTGTTCTGCGAGGCCAGCGCCCACAACATGGTCGCGCGCAGGAAGCTGAAGTGGTAGTTGTTGCCGGGATCGCAGATCGACCACCCGCTCCACGGATGCGCGACACCACCCCACGTCGCTTCGCCCGGATGCCACAGATTGAACAGCGATTGCTCGGCGATGGCCGACCAGCGCTGGCGCTGGTCCACCGTCAGGAGCTCGTAGCCGTGGTCGTAGGCCAGCGATAGCCCCTCCAGATACCACCCGACTTCGAGGTACGAGTCGCCGGAGATGGCGGGACGCTCGCCGGCCGCGATCGACGCTTCGAACGCGGTGACGAACTGCTCGACGCGGTCGATGGCGTCGGTGAGGTAGCTGGCCTGCCCGGTCAGCCGGTACGCCAGGATGCTCATGGCAGGCGAATAGCCGTACGGCGGATTGTCGGCCAGCGCCGCGTCAGCCGCGGCCCGCAGTCGCAGCGCCGCCGGCGTGTTGGGACCGCCCTGCGTGTAGTCGGCCACCGAGATGAACGGCCGCAGCGTCGGCAGGTTGTAAACGAAGCCGGGATACGCCGACGACCCGGGAGCAGGCGGCGTGCACGTTGCGCTGCCGCCGCCACCGCCACCGGTGTCACCACCACCACCGCCATCACCACTGCCGCCGCCCGGCTCCGTGGGCGGCGCGACGATGTCGAGGCAGGCGGTCGCGGCATCGAGGGTGAAGCTGACCGGGTCGCTGCCCTCCTGATACAGGCGGATCCGCACCGACGCCAGCGGCCGGTCCGGGTCGAGATCGAGGGCCTCCGTGATCGTGCCCTTGTCGCCCGCGGCGCCGCTGACCGTGGTGCAGTGCAACTGGGTGGTGCCGTCTGCGTAGTAGACCATCGCGCAGAACTGCAGCGCCGACGAGCTCGGCACGTCGGACCGCAGGCGCGCGCTGACGCTGAACCGGCTGGCGCGGCCGCCGGTGAAATCTTGCGCCCACCAGACGTTGTTGCCGTAGCCGGTGATGTTCACACGCAGGCTGGCCGCCCCCTCGATGGGTGCATCAGTGGAACGAGTCACCAGGCTGCTCGCGTCCTGGGCGGCGAAGCCGGACACTCCGTTGTCGAACTGACCGTCTTGCATCAACGCCGTGCATTGAGTTGCCGGAGGGGGAGGAGGGGGAGGAGGCGGCGGAGGTGGAGGCGGCGGCGGTGGCGCAACGTTCACCGTTTGCTGAGTGGTGTTGCCGGCGCGATCGCTTGCAACAACAGCGATCAGCTCGCGGCCCGCCGTGGCAATAGGCGCCGACGCAAAGGTGCCGTCGCTGCGACGCCGCACCGCGACGCCGTCAACCTGCACGCTCAGCATGCCCGACAGCGCATCGGTCGCCGTGCCCCTGATCGTGACGGTGTCGGCGTGCGGCGCGTCCGCTGCCGGAGCCGTGATCACCAGCACGGGCGGCGTCGCATCGAGGCTGAACTTCTTCGTCACGGTGGCCGAATGCCCGGCGACATCAACCGCGGTGCCGGTCACGACCTGCCCGGCCACATCGTCGCTGAACACCTGGTCCGGCGGGCACACGGCAATTCCCGACTTCGCGTCGGTGCAGGTGAAGTGGGCGGTGACGGCGGCATTGCGGTAGCCGCGCACCGCGGTCGCCGGCGTGAAGGTGACCGCGATCCGCGGCTTCGCCTGGTCGATGTTGATGCCGGTCAGCTTGAACGTGCCGACATTGCCGGCCAAATCGGTCGCGCGACCCGTGATAGCACCATTGCTGCGATCCTTGACCAGCACCACCGGCGCGGTCACGGATCCGGCAGCCACGCCGGACAAGGAATCGGTGGCGTCAAAGGCGACGGTGACCGGCGTGGTGTGCCACCCGCTGGCCGGCACTTCAGGCGATCGCGAGGCCGTCACCACCGGTGCCGACTTGTCGATGCTGATCGTCACGCTGGCCGTGGCGGTATTGCCCGCACGGTCGCGCGCCGTTCCTGAGATGACCTGGTTGGCCCCCTCGGTAGATACCAAGACCGCCGCCGGGCACGCCGCAATCCGCGACCCGGTGTCGGAGCAAGTGAACCGGACGCGCACATTGGTGCGGTACCAGCCGTTGGCGTTCGGCGCCGTTGTGGCGGCCGCCGTGATGGTGGGCGGCGTGGTGTCAGGCGTCTGCGCATCAGCGCGCGCAGCGCCCCACACGATCTGAATGGCGATCAGGGGTATGAAAACGAGCCAGCGACGAACAAAACCGTGCATCGATCCTCCGAATCAGGAGGACCTATCTGTCCCCCTGTTAGAAAGATCGAGAACGGCCGGCGAAACCCGACATCTCAGCGTCCGAGCGCCTTGTCGAGCCGGGCCAGCCGTTCGCTGTTTGCCTGGTACTCCTTGCCTTGCCCGCCGGCCACCGGCTTCAGCACCTCCGCCGCCTCGCGCATCAACGGTTCGGCGTCGGCCAGCCGGCCCTGCGCCATCAGCGAGGCGCCCAGCAGGCTCTTGACCTGGCCAATGCGCCAGTCGTTCGCCGGGTAGAGCTTCTCGCGCACCTGCAGCACGTCGCGCAGTATCGGCTCGGCCGCGGCCGGCTCGCCGGCCGCCAGGTGCAGCCTGGCCAGGCTCACCCGGTAGATCGCCACCCGTGGGTGGTCGTCCGCGACCGCCTCGCGCGCGACGCGCACCGCTTCCTCGATCATGGGCCGCGCCTCGTCGATCCGGCCCTGGTCGCGAATCGTCGACGACAGGTTGTTCAGCGCATTGGCATAGCCCAGGTGCGCCGGCCCGACCGTGGCCCGATTGATCGCCAACGCCTCGCGCAGCAGGACCTCCGCCCCGGCCAGGTCGCCCTTCGCGCTGAGGACCAGCGCCAGGTTGTTCTTGCCGGCGCCGGTGTTTGGGTGCTCGGCGCCGAGCAATCGGATGTTGGTCGCCAGGGCTTCTCTGAACAGGATTTCCGCGCCATCCAGATCGCCCTGATCGCGTAACAAGAGCGCCAAATCACTCTTGCTGGTCGCCGTCTCCCGGTGCTCATCGCCAAAAACCTGGCGCCGCACAGCCAGCGCCTCTCGGCTGAGCGGCTCGGCCTCGGCGCCGCGGCCGCGGTCGTCGAGCGTACGCGACAGTTCCACCAGCGTGACGGCGACGTCCTTGTGAACATCGCCAAACAGGCGCCGCCGCATGGCCAGGCTCTCTTCGAGGAGCGCCTGTGACGCCGGCAGGTTGCCCATTTGCCGCTGCAACACGCCCAGGTCGTTCAGGCTCTGGCCGACCTTCTCGTGGTCGCCGCCGAATGCGCCCCTCCCGAGCGCCAGCGCCTGCTCGAGCAGCGGCAGCGCCTTGTCGTGCAGGCCCATGCGCCCGAAAGTGCGGCCAATCACCGTGAACATCTCCGCCTGCAGTTCAGGCTGTCCGGCCAGATCCTGCGTCACCCGCGCGACGCCCCGGTCGAGCAGATTGCGCACGGTCGGTTCCTGGGCGTCGGGCGTCCGGAACGGGTCGGCGCCGGTCAGCAGGCCCGTCAGCAGCTCGCTGATCCGGGACGCCTTGGCGGCCTCGACCGCCGCGCGATCGCGCTCGCGCGCGAGCTGCACGGTGTAGAAACCGGCAACCCCGGCGACGATCATCACGGCGGCCGCGGCGGCAGCCACGCTGCGGCGATGCCGGCGCACGAACTTGCCGCCGCGATAGCGAAGGCTATCGGGCCGGGCGGCGATCGGCTGATGATCGACAAACCGCCGCAGGTCGTCGGCCAGTTCAGCCACCGACAGGTAGCGTTCGGCCGGGTCCTTCTTCAGCGCCTTGGCGACGATGGTGTCGAGATCGTCCTGCAGCGCGCGTCGCAGGCGATCGGGCGTGGTGCCGCGGCGCGCCGCGCGCGGGCCGGCCGCGAAGGTGGTCGTCGCCGACGGCTTCGGCGGGTCGGTCTCGACGATGGCCTTGACGATGTCGGCTGGCGACTGCGCCAGGGGGCCGATCGGGTGAAGGCCGGTCAACAGTTCGTACAAGAGCACGCCGAGCGCGTAGACATCGGTGGCGGTCGTAATGGGGCCGCCGGTGACCTGCTCGGGCGCGGCGTACTTCGGCGTCAGGCCGGCGCCGGCATCGCGCGTCAAGGTCGGCTCGCCCGTCTGGTTCTCGTGCTCGAGCAGCTTGGCGATGCCGAAATCCAGCAGCTTCACCGCGCCCTGGTCCGTGACCAGAACGTTGGAGGGCTTGAGGTCGCGATGGACGATCAGGTTGGCGTGGGCATGGGCCACCGCCGACAGCACGTCGAGGAACAGCCGGACGCGGCCTTCGGTATCGAGCATGCGCTCGTCGCAATACTGGTCGATGTGGCTGCCGCTGACATGCTCGAGGACCAGGTACGGCTGGCCGTGGCTCGAGACGCCGGCATCGATCAGCCGGGCGATGTTGGGATGCGCCAGCCGCGCCAGGATGGTGCCCTCGCGCTTGAAACGCTCGCCGCCGCTGCGGCCGATCAGGTCGGCGTTCAGCAGCTTGACCGCCGCGGTGCCTTCGAACCGCCCGTCGTTGCGCTCGGCCAGCCAGACGCTGCCCATGCCGCCCTGCCCAATTGGTTCGCGCAGGGTGTAGGCGCCCGTGCTGCCGCCGGCGAGCGCCGGCGCCACGGGTGCCGCCGGGGCACTGTCGTTCAAGAAGCCCTCGGCGCTCAGCAGCCGGTGCTGCTCGAGCAGCGCGGCCACGTCGGTGGCCACCTCCGGCTCGGAGCCGCTCAGCCCCGACAGGTAGTCAGCCTGGTCGGCCGGCGGCAGGTCGAGAATGTGGTCGAGATGCGGGCTGGCTCGCTGCCAGCGCCGGCTGTCCATTACCGCCATGTGCTGTTTCCTCGATCAACAGATCGGAAACGGCGGACCAAAGACGACATCACCCGGCCGGAAAGGCCCGGTCCAGGGCCTGGTGCAGGTAAATGCGGGCTTTTTCCCAGTCCCGCTGCACGGTCCGCTCCGACACGCCGCGCATGGCGGCAATCTCGGCAAACGAAAAGCCGCAAAAGAACTTCAGGTCGACAATCAACGCCAGGCCGGCATCGATGCCGGCCAGGGCGTCGAGCGCGTCGCTGATGCGCGTCAGCTCCGCGGTATCGGGCACCACCTCTGCGACGTCGGTGGCCAGCGAAGTGATCTCGAACGCCCCGCCCCGCTTCTGCGCGTGGCGATTGCGGGCATAGTCGATGATCAACCCGCGCATCACCCGCGAGGCGTAAGCCATGAAGCGATTACGATCCGGAAACGCCGCGCCCTCGCGGCCCGAGATGTCCAGGTAAGCCTCGTGCAGCAGGGTGGTCGCGCCCAGCGTGACCCCGGCGCCGCGCTTGGCCAGTTCGCGGCGCGCCATGCGGTGCAGTTCATCGTACAGCGTGGTGAACAGGGTGTCCGCGGCGGCGCGGTCGCCCTGTTCCGCCGAGGTGACGAGCGAAGAAATGTCAGGGTTCACGACAATGCCTGGGCAGGGCGGCGAGCGCCCGGGTCCCTAGGCTACCCCAGCGGCTCGGCCGGAGTCACCTCACGACGCACCGGCAATGAAGCGGGCGCGCTCAAATCCTGCCCGACGCCAGGGGAGCCGTCAGCGATGCCTCGCGTGGTGGAGGGCATCATGCCGTACGGCGTGGATGCCGGGTTCAACGTCCGGCCGCGGGCCGGGGATCGGGGCCACATGAACGACGCCGGCCATCAGCATGATCAGGCCAATGCCGGCGAGCAGCATCACGGGACCCGCGCCGCGAAGCGGCGTGAGCGGCGCGCGGGGCGTCAGCAGCACCTCGACCCTGGCAAACAGGTCGGTGCCGGCGCTTGGCGCGACGAGTCCTGGCCCGTGGCCATCCGCCACGAACTCGCGGGCGCTTTGTACCAGCACGCGCGCGTACTCAGCTTCACCGATTACCGCCGCCGCGGCGCGGTCGCACGCCACTTCAGCCGCCAGGCGGGCCTGCCTGGCCAGCCACCACGCCGCCGGACTCGGCCAGAACACCGCCACCTGCACGGCAGCGATGATGTGGAAGGCATAGTCATGGCGGCGGACGTGCGCCAGTTCGTGATGCAGCACGGCGCGCAGCCGGTCCACGGGCCACTGCAGGGCGGTGCGCGGCAGCACCACGAGCGGCGTCAACCAGCCCGCGCTCAGCGGCGCGCGCACGTGCGGGTGCCAGCGGCAGCAGCCGGCCTGATGGCCGGCCACCTCTGAGACGCGCTGCCGCCACTGTTCGTCCAGCTTGTGGCTGTCGCGCCGCAGCCGGCGCACGGCGGCCAGCGCCATCGCCAGGCGAACGGCCATCGCGGCCAGGCCGATGGCATAGAGTCCCGCGAGCGCACCGGACCAGACGCCCGGCGCGGGGGACGCGACCGGCGTGGTGGTCGTGTGCCAGGCAATGCGAACACCCGGCAACAGCCATCCGCCAACCGGCGCCGCCAGCGAGGCGGCCATAATGACGCAGTAGACCCGGTGCCACCACGCCGCATCGTCTCGCCGCCACCAGCGGGCGGCAAGGGCAGCCACCAGCGCCAGCCCGGTGCTGGCGACGACGGCGGCGATGCCGGATCGCCACAGTTCGTCCATCACGACCCCTTGCGCCCCTTGGCGGCAGCGTCGACGCGCCGGGCGAGCTTCTCGAGCCGGGCGCGATCGATCAGCTTGCCGTCGAGCAGGCCCTGCACCAGCTGCTCGACCGAGCCGCCGTAGAAACGCCGCATCACGCGCTTCACGGCGCCCTGTGCAGCAGCGGTGGCGGCGACCATCGGGAAGTAGACGAAGGCGCGGCCCTCCTGGCGGTGGCCGGCGCAACCCTTGGCCTCGATGCGGCGCAGGAGGGTCCGCACGCTGGCGTTGGTCAGCCCGCCGCCGAGTTCGTTCATCACGTCCTCGGCGGTGGCGGTCCCGCGACGCCACAGGATGTCCATGACCCGCGACTCCAGCGGGCTCAAGTTGTCGGCAGCGGCAGGTGGCATGTGACTGTTCGTCACAGATTCTATGCCAGGCGGCGGCGCGGCGCCGCGATTGACTGTGACAGCGTGTCACACCATAATGTGACGCGCTGTCACATTTACAGGCACCCAACGCGCCGGGAGTGGTCATGGGTCGTTACGCCGTGTTCATCTGTTCGCTGCTCGTCGCCGCCGCCACCGCGGCCCTGCCGGCGCAGGACGCCGACACCGCCCTCACCGGCCGCTGGCGCGGCCGCGCCGTCGTCGAGAATGCCGAGATGGGACTCGATGTCGAGATCAAGGCGGCCGGCGGCAAGGCCGAGGGGACGGTGACCACCGCCCACGGCGCACTGACCATCACGGGCGGGACATTCGCCCAGGGCAAGTGGACGCTGCCTTTCTCCGGCCCTGGCGTGGAGGGCCGGATGGTGGGCATCGTCAAGGGCGATCGCTTCACGGGCGACTGGCTGAACCCGGCCCTCGGCCCCGGGTTCTTCGAACTGGCTCGCGTCAAGTAGTCCCTACTTGAACGGGTTCGGCCGTGGCGTCTTGTCGGACGAGGGCGGCAGCAGCGGCAGTTGGAACGCCGGCTGATCGCCGGTCAGCGTCTTCAGAAACGCCACGATCCGCGCGTTGTCATCGTCGGCGTAACGCCGGCCCAGCTGCACCCGGCCCATCACCTCGACCGCATCGGTCAGCGTCGCCGCCGCGCCGTCGTGGAAGTTACGGGTAGGTCAGCTCGACGTTGCGAATGGTCGGCACCTTGAAGTTGAAGCGATCGGCGTCGCGACCGGTCACCGCGACCCGTCCCTCGGCAGATTGTCGGTGCGGTACGGCTCGACCAGGCCCATCCTGCGGAACGACGTGCCGCCGGCGGCCGGTCCGTTGTGGCAGACCGTGCAACCGCTGTCCTTGAACAGCCGATAGCCTTCGAGCTCGGTCTTGCTGAGCACGGCGTTGTCTCCCTTCAACCACTGGTCGAAACGCGCGTTGGGCGTGACCAGGGTCTCTTCGAAGGCGGCGATGGCCCGCGTCACCTTGTCGATATCGATGGTGCGCGATCCGAACACGGCCGCGAACTCGTCGACATACTGCGGAATAGAGGCAATCACGCCGACGGCGAGTTCATGCGTGAACGCCATTTCGCCGGGATTGGCAATCGGGCCGCCGGCCTGTTCTTTCAGGTCGCGGGCCCGCCCGTCCCAGAACTGGGCGACGTTCATGCTGGAGTTCAGCACGGTCGGCGGGAGACCTCCGTTAACGGAGCTCTCAACTGCACAAGCGGTACCGGGCACCGCCCGTGCAATTGGCCTGTATTTCGTTGAGAAGCGGCCCGTTCGGCGCCTGCGGGCGGGGAATTCCCCGCGCCTGGCGCGCTAGAGTTCCGAGGCGCGAATCCGCCCGCGCGGCGCCAGTTGCCGCGGCCACGTTGGCATGAGCATCGGTACCTGGCGGCGGTACTCCGCGTATTCGGGATGGGCCTGCATCAAGTCGTGCTCTTCGAACTGGATGGCGACCACGATGTAGGCCATCGCCACGGCGGCGAACAACAGGTGGCTGATGGTCATGGTCGGCGTGCACCAGAACGTCAGCAGCCAGCCGACATAGAGCGGGTGGCGCGTCATGCGATAGAGCGGCGGCGTCACGAAACTGAGCGGCGCCTGCGGCTGCCCGGCGAAACGGCGCCACACCTGGCGCAGGCCGAATAGATCAAAGTGGTTGATGACGAACGTCGTATACAGCAACAGGGCCCAGCCGAACGCGAAACCGCCATAGAACAACGCACGGCCGGAGTTGCTTTGCACCTTCCACACTTCGCCGCCGAGCGGCTGCCACTTCCAGAACAGCAGCATCAGCGCCAGGCTGCTCGCCAGCTCGTAGGTGCTCCGCTCGGCCGCAGCCGGCACGACGCGGGTGAACACCGCCTTGAACGCCGGCCGTGCCATCACGCTGTGCTGGATGGCGAACAACGCCAGCAGGGCCAGGTCGACGAGCAGGGCTGTGCCCAGCGGGCCGACCGGCCCGAGTCGAGCGCCTTCGGCACACCGATATTGCCGAGAAAGCCGATGGCGTAGAGAAACGTCAGGAAGAAAGCGGTGCAGCTGAGCGCGGCCGTACGCCAGGATGATGATGCGGGCCATGTTCGAGTCTGCTCCTTGCGGGCTGGCACGCCCCGATTCGCAGCTTCAGAATCGGGGGCGAATGTCATGCCGCCCATCAGGTAGATCGCAGACCGCGGGAAAAACCCGACACCGTGCTCAGTCAGGCAGGGATCAATCTTCCTTCCACGGGTTGTTGGCGAACACCGCCAGTTCCGTCCACAGCACACGGCGTGGCATGTTGAGGCCGGCCATGATCGTCGCGGCAATGTCGTCGGCGTAGAGCTTGTTCGGGTTGTTGCGGCCGGTCTTCCCCATCCAGTTGGTCTGCACTTCCGACGGACAGATGCAGACGACGCGAATGCCGTGGGGCCGCAGCTCGGCCTGCCAGCACTGGCTCATCCCGCGCACGGCCCACTTGCTGGCGGCATACACCGTCCCGCCTTTTGCGCCCTTCATGCCCGAGGTCGACGCCAGGGTCACGATGTCGCCGCTCGCCTGCGCCTTCATCAGCGGCGCCACGCGGTTGGTCAGGTCGGCCATGCCGAAGACGTTGACGGCAAACAGCTGCCGCATCCGGGTGATGTCGATGTCGCCGAGCTCGGCCACGTAGCCGGTGCCGGCGTTGTTGATCAGGACGTCGATGCCGCCCATGACGCCGAGGCAGGTCTCGACGGTGCGGGCGTTGTCGGCGTCGTCCGCGACATCCGCCTTCAGGCCATGCGCGCCGGTCGCCGCGGCCACCGCCGCAATCTGCGCCTCGTTGCGGCCCGTGAACACCACCTGGTGCCCGGCGGCGCGGGCCTGTGTGACGACGGCGGCGCCAATGCCCTGGCTGCCGCCGGTGACGAGAAATCGTTGATTCTGCATGGGCCATTATGCCGCGCCGCCCCGGGGGTATTGAAGGTACACTCGCAGCATCTTCAGCGGGCCAAGCCCGCACGGCCATCGCAACCGGCCGCCTCTCCGCTCCGGGCCCCCCAGTCCGGCCACGTCGCATCGGCACGGCTACCGCACGTTCGATCGCGCGCATTTCCGCCAGGGGAAGTATGGCCACCATTCTGATCGTCGACGACCTTGCCAGCAACCGACGGGCGCTGGCTGCGCTCCTGAGCGGGCGCGGCCACCGGCTGATCGAGGCTGCCAACGGCCAGGCCGGGCTCCAGATGGTTGGCAGCGAGCATCCGGACCTGGTGATCACGGACGTGCTGATGCCCGTGGTCGACGGCTACGAGTTCGTTCGCCGGCTCCGGCTCGATCCGCTGACCAGCGCCATCCCGGTGCTCTTCTACACGGCGCCGTACGGTGAGCGGGAAGCCCGCACGCTGGCCCGCAAGAGCGGCGTCCGTTACGTGCTCACCAAGCCACCCCAGCCCGACGAAGTACTGAAAGTCGTGGACCGGGTCCTCGCCGGGGCCGCCGGCGACGATGACGATGCCAACGACACGGCCGCCGACAACACCACCGATGCCGAGCAACTGCGGCTGCTCGGCGACCAGTTGACAGAAACAGCCGAAGACCTGCGCCTGGCCAACGCCCGTCTGCGCGCGCTGATCAACATCGGCCTCGACTTCTCGGCGACACGCGACTCGGCCCGCCGCCTGCGGCGGGCGTGCTGGGCCATGCACGACCTGTTCAGCGCCTCGTATGTCACGATCGGCATTCTCGGCCGCGACGACGGCCGCGTGCACAGCCTGGTCTGCTCGGACGCGGAGGCCGAGCCGTGGATCGCCGCGGGCGACCGCCCGTCCGGGATCTTCGCCACCGTGATCGCCGAGTGCCGCGCGACACGTGGACGCGTCGCGCCCGGCGATCCGGGGCCGCGCCTCTTCCCGCAACGCCATCCGGAAGTGAAGGACTTCCTGATCGCCCCAATCACCTCGCCGAGCCACGTCTATGGCTGGATCTGCCTCGTCTGCAACGATGGTGACCGCCAGTTCACGGCGGAAGAGGAGCAGCAGACCCTGGCCATGGCCGGGCACATCGGCCGTCTCTACGCCCTCGAGCACGAGATCGCCGATCGTCTCGAGGCCGAAAGCGCGCTGCGCCAAAGCGAGAGCCTGAACCGCAACCTGCTCGAACACCTGCCGCACCGGATTCTGGTCAAGGATCGCCAGTCGGTGGTGCGCTTCTGCAACACCAACTACGCGCGCGACCTGGGGTTGAGCGTCGCCGAGGTCGTCGGCACCAGCGCCGCCGCGTTCTATCCGCCCGGGATGGCTGCCGGCTACGACGCCAACGATCGCGAGGTCATGGAGACCGGCACGCTGCAGAACATCGAGGAGCCGTACGAGATCGGCGGCCAGAAGCGCTGGGTGCGCACCATCAAGGTGCCCTACCGTGATTCGCAGGGGCAGATTACCGGCGTGCTGGTGGTCTTCGAGGACATCACCGAACGGCGGTCGATGGAACAGCAGTTCCAGCAGGCGCAGAAGATGGAGGCGGTGGGCCGGCTGGCCGGCGGCATCGCGCACGACTTCAACAACCTGCTGACCGCCATTCTCGGCTACTGCGGCCTGCTGCTCGACGACCTGGCGCCCGACAACCCGCAAGCCCGCGACATCCAGGAAATCCAGAAGGCCGGCGTGCGGGCGGCGGAATTGACCCGGCAGCTGCTGGCGTTCAGCCGCAAGGAAATCATCGCCCCGGCCACGCTGGACCTGAGTGCCGTCATCACCGAGATGCGCGGCATGCTCGACCGGCTGATTCGGGAGGACATAACCATCGCGGTCGGCCTCCATCCCGACCTGGCGCTGGTGACCGCCGATCGCGGCCAGGTCGAACAGATCGTGATCAACCTGGTGGTGAACGCGCGCGACGCCATGCCGACCGGCGGCACGCTGACGATCGAGACGGCCGCGGTCGACCTCGACGAACATTACGCGCAGTCGCACCAGGGTGTCACGCCTGGACCGCACGTCTGCCTCACGGTCACCGATACCGGCATCGGCATGACGCCCGAGACCAGCGCCCGCATCTTCGAACCGTTCTTCACCACCAAGAGCCGCGGCCGCGGCACCGGCCTGGGCCTGGCCAGCGTGCAGGGCACGATTGCCCGCAGCGGCGGCAGCATCGCCGTGTACAGCGAAGTCGGCCAGGGGTCGGCATTCAAGGTCTACTTTCCGCGCGCCGACGCGGCGAAGCCGGTGGCGACGCTCGTGGCGGCCGCCCCGCTGCGCCTGGCCGGCACCGAAACCGTGCTGGTGGTGGAAGACGCCGACGAGCTGCGCAACCTGATCCGCCTGTTGCTGACGCGCCAGGGCTACACCGTGCTGACCGCCGGCAACGCCGACGAAGCACGGCAGCAGTTCAGCCGCCAGAAGGTGGTCGACGTGCTGCTGACCGATGTCGTGATGCCGGGCGCCAGCGGTCCCGAGCTGACCCGCGAGCTGGTCGCCGGGCGGCCGTCACTGAAAGTGATCTACATGTCCGGGTATACCGAAGACACGATCGTGCAGCACGGCGTGTTGATGCCGGGCATCGCGTTCCTGCCGAAACCGTTCACCGCCGACACGCTGGGCCGCAAGATTCGCTCGGTGCTCGACGCCTAGCCGTCGATCACGCCGGCCGGCGCAGGGCCTCGGCGGCCCTGACCATGCGGGCGCGGGCGTCGCTCGCGACCTCCGCCAGGTGAGGCGCCAGGCCGGCCGCCACGCCGCCGAGCAGCACCGCGGGATCGGTCAGCCGCACGACGGTGCGGGTCTCGCCCAGTGATTCCACCGTCACGTTGCAGGGCAGCAACAGCCCGATCGACGGATCGGCGGAAACCGCGGCGTAGGCCAGCGGCGGATTGCAGGCGCCGAGAATGACGTATGGCCTGAAGTCCTTGCCGAGTTTCTCCTTGAAGGCCGCTTGCAGGTCGATCTCGGTCAGCACGCCGAATCCTTCCTGCTTCAGCACCTCCTTGACGCGCGGGATCGCGGTCGCCATAGGCATCGGCAATTCGACTTCAAATCCAAGTGCTTGTGTCACCTGACTCTCCCTTCATCTCACTGTCGCCGCGGCGCCGGCCAGACGGGCGGTCGCCACATGGCTCATCGCGTCGTAGTAACGAGTGAATCGTTCGGTTTCGGGGGCCGGCCGCGTCCGCAGGTTGTGCGCCCATCGGTAGCCGATCGACTGATACAGCAGTTCAGCCGTCACGGTGAGTGGACCCGCCGGTGCCGCGACACGATACCGGATCTGGTCGCCGCCGGCCGTGAAGTCATGGTCGGCCGACGCCGCGCCGTGCACGGCGATGTCGGCCGAGGCCGTGGCCTTGTCGAAACCATCGGGCAGCAGGCGGCTGTCTTTCACGTAGCGCAGGCCGGTGAGCAGCCCCGTGGTGACGGCGCCGTTGGCGTCGACCATGATGTTCTCGTAGATCTGCACCTGGCCGGGATCGGTGATCTCCGAGTAGTGCGGTTCGTAAGCCGCCGCATCGGCGTCGTTGTCGTTGCCGGCAATGGCGCCGGTCGGCGCGACCGCGCCGGATTCGAACACCACCGTCCCCGCCGGGTCGGCGATGCGAACGTGCAGCCACACCCGCCGCGACGGGTAGGCGGTCGGCAGCTTGTGGCCGCCGCGATTGATGACGCGCAGATCCAGCACCAGCGTGCCGCCGTCACGTTCCGCGCGGGCGATCTGCACGGCCGCCGACTCGCGTTCCAGGTGCGCCAGCGTGTCTTGCGCCGCCAGTTCCAGTTCCTGCGGCAACGTCGGCACGCCGAGTTCGTCGCGGAACCGGTTGAGGACCCTGAGCATCCAGAAGTTGGCGCCGCGGAAGGTGTGCCGCGACACCTCGGTGCGCGGCTCGCCCATGGTGCTCGACACCCGCACCGGCTCGGCGACCACCGGCATGTGGCACGCCTGGCAGCTCTTGGTGTCGCGATACGAACTGTGCCGCCATTCGAGGTAAGGCACCTGCTCGGGCAGCGTGCCGATAGCCTTGCCGGCGGCATCGAGCGTGTGGGTATACAAGGTGTGGCAGGTGGCGCACAGCTCGGACGATTGCACGTGGGCACTCTCGGCAGGCCGGAACGTGGTGGCCGAGTGCATCAGGTTCTGCAGGCCCGGATCGATCGCGAACGGCCCGAACACGGTCCGCTGGTCGGCCGGCGTGACGGTGTCGATCACGAAGTGGCCAGTGAAGCTCTCCGGCGACCCCAGCTTGTCGCCGGTGATCTGGTGGCAGACCGTGCACGAGACGCCGTCGCCGGCCATCGCCTGCATGGGCGTGGCCGCGCCGGCGGCCGGCAGGTTGGCAAACACCTGGCCGGTGCCGCCGCTCGCGGTCTGCGTCACGTGCGCCATCGGCATGTGGCAGCGCGAACATTCGTTTTCGATCGCGGCTGCGGCGGCGGGATGATCGAGCACTTCGCGGCGGACGGCCGCCTGCCAATAGGGATCGCGTGCCGAGTGCGCCATCATCGACGCGCGCCAGTCGACGCCAATCGAAACGTCGCGGCCCGACGGCGTGGTCAGCCCGTTGTGGCAGGCCTGGCAGCGATCGGCCGTTTCGAACAACTGCGGCGCGGCCGCGGGCCGGGCAGCCGCCGGCTGGCCCTGGGCGTGGGGCGCGGCGGCCAGCAACAACGCCGCCCACAGGACGCCGCCGCCGATCAAGAGCGTCACGGCACGCATGTCACCACCCCCCGAACAGGGAACCGTCGAACCAGTCCCACAAGACGTAGAACAGCAATTGCGGATGACGGCCCTCGCGGTCGTTGAGCGGCAGGCGAACGCCGGCGGCGGCCAGCACGTGCTGCCGCGTGTTCAGCGAGACCTGCAACCCGGGCGCGATGTCCCAATGGGTGGCCGCCCCCGACACCAGCTCGCGCGCCGCTACCAGTTCGACCATCGGCGACCAGCTGCGTCCCCAGTTGCTCTGGCTGAAGCTGCGTCCGACGACCATTCGCCAGAACGCCTCGCGCTCTGCGCGGCTGCGATCGAAGGGCAATTCGATGCCGGCTTGCGCCTGGACGAAGCCATCGGCCGCCAACACCTGCCCAAACGACACGAAGGGCTCGAATACCGCCGTCCCCTTCGACAGGCCCAACCCATCGTCGCCAATCGGCAGGATGATCTCGCCGGCGGCGCTGAAGATCGAGCCGCGCCGGGCGCTGTGCCCGAGCACGCGTTTCATGCCGAGAGTCAGGTCGCCGACGCCGCCGCTCCAGCCGCTGGCGGTGGCGCCGGTTCGGTCGACAAACGTGAACGGCACCACCACTTCCAACTGGTTGCGGGGGCCAACGCGTTTCTCGTACACCAGCTTGCTGCTCACGGCGCCGCTGCCTTCGGTGGTCACCGCGGTCGACAGCACCAGTTCGTCTTCGGGAAACGCCTTTTCGGTGAGCAACGCCCGTGGCAGGTTCAGCTCGCCGCGCGGCCAGGCGTCATCGGTGCAGAAGCCCCGCACGTGGGCCAGGACCCGTTCCATTTGCTCCAGGGTCAGGGCGCCGGCGAAGGCCGGCATCATGCGGGCAAAGCCGCGGGCGGGACCGCCGTTGTGAATCACCCCCATCCAGTCGGAGTCGGGCTCGCGCGGGGCAAACTGACAATCGCGGAAATCGGGCACCGGCTCGGCGAAGGCAAGCTGCACGGTGGGAGCGCCGCCGCCGTCCACACCGTGGCAACTGGCGCAGGCCTTGCCATACAGCGCGCGGCCAGACTGATCCGGGTCATGCGCCGCCTGTGGCGCCATCGGCGCGAGTGGCGGGAGCGCGGCGCCATCCTGGGCACGGACCGCGGCGGCCGCCGACACGGTCAGCAGAAGGACGAGAAGGATGATTCGCATGATTGCGACTGCCTACCAGGAGCCAAGCAAGGACCGCTCCATCGCCGACCGCTGAAATTCGCGCCCCCATTCCGGCGGGACGCGGGGAATTCCCAAAGAGCTGTGGAAAATTCCTGCGTCCGCGCTCGCCGTTGTGCAGCATCAGGCGAAGAACGGTGGCCGGTTGGATGGCGCTGCCCTTGCTTCCCGTCAAACGAGAGCAGGTGAGCCATGCCATTCCCCCGATTCCTCCTTCCGCTTGTGCTTGCATCCCTGGTGGCGGGCGGGCCGTCGGCCACCCAAACCGCGGCGGCCGGCATCACCGGTCCGGTCGTCCTCGAGCAGTGGCAGCCCGGCTCGCTCGAACAGTGGCGGCTGACCGGCGGAGCCGGGAGCAATCCCGTCCTGTCCGCGTCGATCGTGCCGTCGCCATCGGGCATTGGCAACGCCCTGCGCACGACGGCGGTCCGCGGCGCGGGCGACTGCCGTCCCGTGGCGGTGACCCGAACCTTCACCGCCGACAAGGTGCAGGCCTACGACGCCTACATCGAGACATTCGTGACCTTCCGCACGAGTGACGAAGACACCCAGCCGGTGCTGATGCGGCTGGAGTTGTTTGACGAGTCGGGCGTCGCGCTGGGGCGGCGCGACTACTACGGCGGCGGGTTGATCCCCAGCCGGCTGCGCAACCGGGGCACGGCCACCGAACTGCCGGTCGCGGCCGGCGTGGTCCGCATTCCGCTGCACCACGTCGTCTTCCGCTACGTGCCGTTCTCGCGGATGACGGTGTCCTTCGTCCATGAGGGCTGCGGCGGCACCAGCGAGATCCTGGTCGGCACCATGGTGTTCTGCCCGGACGCCAAACGCTGCGGCCTGACCGTTGACGAAGGCCCCGCGGATGGCGCGGCAGAGTTCGAACGGATGCTCCACCTGCTCGACGAGGACCCGCTGTCACCGTACCTGCGAAGCACGGTGCCGGCGCTGCACATTGTCCCGGCCGAGGGGCGGCCTGCGGGCGCACCGCTATTCATGCCGGTGGCCATGTCGCCGGCCCCTCAGGTCCCGGCCTGTGCCGACACCATCGAGGCCTATATCCAGGACGCCCGGCGCGTTCACACGGTAGTCGGCCGGCGGCCGCAAGTCGGCGAGAAGATGACGGCGGTGGCCAGCTCGATGCTGGGTGCGCTGAAGCTGCCCGCGGGCAGCGGCGCCGACTCGGCGAGGGCGATCACCGAGCGGGTTCTCGACAACTACGAGATGGCGTCGGCCCTCGGCGAGCACTTGCGCGACGAGGAGTTCGGACACGCCAGCGCGGCCCTGACCAAGCTCGTGCTCAAGAACCTGCTGACCCGACTGGACGGTCCGGCGCACTTCGGCAAACTCAGCAGGAGCGGTCACCTCTGGCTGCAGAGCTACCTGCGAAGCCTCCCCGACCACCAGCGTGACATGGTGATCGACAACCTGAGGATCGTCCTGAAGGACCAACCGGGATACGTCGCCGCGCTGGCGACCGGAGCCGCCGTCGATCTGGGCACCGTCGCGGGCGGGCTCTCCGAAGGTGAGGTGCGCGAGGCCATGCAGGCAGTGGTCTTGAACGTGGCCACCACGCTGTCGCCGCAGTTCGCCTTGGCCAGCGCGTCGTTCCAGGCCATGAACGAGCTGGCGCTCGCGGCGCAGACCTACGTCGCCGACGACGAGGTCAACAGGATGTATGCGGCGTGGCGGGCAGATCCGAATGGGGACTACGACCTGAATGAGAAATGGCGATACACCAACCAGGCCCTGCTGCAGGCCAAGGCCGTCCTGACGGCGACCAGGCCGGCGACGGATCCGCGGACCGGCAGGCCGGTGGTGATCACCGACGCCGAGGCCGAGGAGTTTCTGACCGGGCAGTTCGCCGCCTGGCGGCAAGCCGAATTGGCCAACGGCAAACAGGCCGACCGGTTCACGCGCGCCTGGGAGGCTTACCAGAAGAGCGACCCTCAACTGTGCGTGGGCCGCGCGCTGGATCGCCAGGTCTGGCCCGACGGACGGACCATCGGCCGCACCTGGCGGCGCGCGTGGGACAGCTGCTACGAGGCAATCGAGCGTTTCAAGAAATACGCATCGCTGCACGCCCAGGTGGATCGCGAACTGCGCAGCTGGTCGCGCGCGGACACGGCATGCAGTTCGCCTGGCATGCTCGCCCTCGGCGCGCAGCAGCTGGCCTGTGCCTACCTGGAAGGGGCCATGGCCGGTGGGCCCGGCGCCGACCATCCCTACTACGATGCGCTGGGCGCGCATATCGAGCGCTGCGGCTGGTCCACGCGGCCCATCGCCGCCATCAAGGCCGACCGCCAGAAACGCGTGGCGCGCGACCTGCAGAGCATGACACCGCGAAAGCTGCAGGCGCTGTTGCAGCACATCGGGCAGGAGGCCGCCCTTGGCTGCCTGTGCCGCCAGATGAACCAGGTCTACGAGCCGCTGGGCAGGGGCTGCAATCCTGACGTGTCGAAGGGACTGTGCCTGCTCGATGGCATCGGCTGCACGCGCGCGGCACCGCCGATGGACGTCTATCACCTGGGCGTCTGCGGGGTGGATCGGCTGGTGACCGACCAGTTGTTCCGCGTCCGGTTGGCGCAGGGCCGCTAGCGGCGGCGCTATTCGATCAGGCGGCGCAGGAGTTTCACGAGCGCCTGCTGCTCGTCGGCCGACAGCCGCGACAGGGTCGGCGGCGGCGAGGTCATGCGTTCCAGCAGCGCGGCCCGCAGCCGCGCGCCCATCGGCGTCAGGCTGAGCACCTTGACCCGGCGGTCTTCGGCCGACGGCCGGCGCTGCACCAGCCCGCGCGACTCGAGACGATCGACCAGGCCGGTGACATTGGAGGCGTCGCACGACAACGCGCCGGCGAGCTGGCCCATGGGAATGGGCCGGTCGGGTTCAATCAGGTTCAGCAAGTGGCATTGTGCCGGCGACAACTCCAGCTCGGCGGCCAGGGCCGGCAGGGTGGCCCGCTGCGTGAACGAGAAGCGCACCAGCAATTGCCAGGCCTCGCACGATTGCGGGCCCTTGGGCTTCGCGCACATCGCCGCCATTATAGTTCAGTTCCTCAATAGTTGACATCATCAAGTAATGGGCGTATCGTCGATTTCATGACTAACTTTCGACTGATCGCCCTCGACGACACCGTGGTCTTCCCCGGTGTCCCGGTCACGCTCTCGGTGGACCCGGGCGACGACACCCGCGTGCTGCTCGTCCCGCGGCGCGGCCACGACTACGCCAAGGTCGGCGTCGTCGCCGAGATCTCGGAGCGCGTGCACCTGGCCGGCCGCGGCATCGCGGTATCGCTGAAAGGCCTGCATCGCGCCGTTCCCGGCGCCGCCGCCTCCGATCGCGACGGCCACCTGCGGGTCGAAGCCGACGAATATCCCGACGTCACGCCGCCGGCCACGCTGACCCGCGCGCTCGAACTCGAGTACCGCGCCGTGGTCGAAGAGCTGCTGCAGTTGCGCGGCGACGATGGCCGCATCAGCGCGTTCGTGCGCTCGATCACCTCACCCGGCGCGCTGGCCGACACCTGCGGCTACTCGCCCGACCTGACCGTTGACCAGAAGATCGACCTGCTCGAAACCATCGACGTCGTCGAGCGGCTGACGCTGGCCGTTCGCCTGCAGAAGGAACGGCTGACCGAACTGCAACTGCGCAAGCGGATCCGCGAAGACGTTGATTCCGGCGCCCAGAAGCAGCAGCGCGAGTACTTCCTGAACCGCCAGATGGACGCCATTCGCAAGGAACTCGGCCAGAACGAAGCCTCGGTCGCCGACGAGTACCGCAAGAAGATCGCCGCCGCGGCGATGCCGCCAAAGATCCAGGAACAGGCCGAGCGCGAGCTCGCCCGGTTCGAGCGCATGGGCGACGCCAACGCCGAATCGTCGATGATCCGCACCTATCTCGACTGGCTGCTGGCCGTGCCGTGGGCGAAGCGTTCCGAAGAGCGCCTCGACCCGTCGTACGCGCGGCAGGTGCTCGACGCCGACCATGCCGGCCTGGACGATGTGAAGTCGCGCATCACCGAATACCTGGCGGTGCGCAAGCTGCGCGCCGACCGCGGCCTGACCGACGACAAGCGCTCGGGCGCCATCCTCACGCTGGTCGGGCCTCCGGGAACCGGCAAGACGTCGATCGGCGAGTCGATCGCCCGCGCCACCGGGCGCCAGTTCGTGCGCATGTCACTGGGCGGCGTCCGCGACGAGGCCGAGATCCGCGGTCATCGCCGCACCTACATCGGCGCGCTGCCCGGCCGCCTGGTGCGCGCCCTGCGCGATGCCGGCACCATGAACCCGGTGATCATGCTGGACGAAGTCGACAAGCTCGGCGCCGACTGGCGCGGTGATCCGTCGGCCGCGCTGCTCGAGGTGCTCGACCCGGCGCAGAACCACGCCTTCGGCGATCATTACCTGGACGTCGAGATCGATCTCTCGCACGTATTGTTCATCGCCACCGCCAACGTCGCCGATCGCATTCCCGGTCCGCTGCTCGATCGCATGGAGGTGATTCCGTTCGACGGCTACACCATCGACGAGAAGGTGGCGATCGCCCGCGGCTACCTGTGGCCCCGCCAGGTCGAGCGCAACGGCCTGGTCGCCGACGACGTGACGACCACTGACGAAGTGCTGCGCGTGGTCGTCAGCGACTACACGCGCGAGGCCGGCGTCCGCCAGCTCGAACGCGAGATCGGCACGCTGTTGCGCAAGACCGCGGCGACCGTGGCCTCGGGCACCGCGGCCAGGCCGGTCGTAATCGATGAGGCCGGCGTCCGCCAGGCATTGGGCCGGGCCAAGGTGTTCCACGAAGTGGCCGCGCGGACGGCGACGCCGGGCGTGGCCACCGGGCTCGCGGTCACCGGCGTGGGTGGCGACGTGCTGTTCGTCGAGGCCGCATCGATGGCCGGCACCGGCGGCCTGGTGCTGACCGGTCAGTTGGGCGACGTGATGAAGGAATCGGCGCGCATCGCGCTGACCTACGTCCGCAGCCACGCCGCTCCGCTCAACATTCCGGCCAGCGCCTTTGCCGGTACCGAGTTCCACCTGCACGTGCCGGCCGGCGCCGTGCCGAAGGACGGTCCCAGCGCCGGCGTGACCATGGTCACGGCGCTCGCCTCGCTGCTGACGCAGCGGCCGGTCAAGAGCACGGTCGGCATGACCGGTGAAGTCACGCTGCAGGGACGCGTGCTGCCCATCGGCGGCCTGAAGCAGAAGGTGCTGGCCGCGCATGCGGCGGGCCTGACCGAAGTGATCCTGCCGGCACGCAACGCTCCCGACCTTGACGACGTGCCGGCCGACGTGCGCGAGCACATGCGTTTCCACGCGGTGACTACGATGGATGAAGTGCTGGCGCTCGCGCTGGAACCGGAAGTGCTCGCCCACGTTGCCTGACCGCATGCCGAAGGCGGCATGCGGTCTTAACAGGCTGTTAACAGTCTCGGGGGGCCGCGTCATCTGTTGTACCCTCAAGCCATGAGCAGGCATCGTTCGGCGGCCCCTGCCGCCTTGACGCGTCGAGGCTTCCTCGAGCAACTGGGAATGATCGGCGGGTCGTCGCTCGTCATGAGCGCCATGACGTCGTGGGACCTGATGGCGGGTTCGGCGGGACAGCGGCCCGAGTTGAGCGGCCGCCCGGCCAAGGCCAAGGTGCTGATCCTGGGCGGCGGCTTGTCGGGCCTGGTCACCGCCTACGAACTGGGCAAGCTTGGCTACGACTTCCAGGTGCTGGAAGCGCGCGCGCGCGTCGGCGGCCTGCAGTGGACGGTGCGCAAGGGTTCCGAACACACCGAACCCGGCGGCGACAAGCAGGTCTGCACCTTCGACGAGGGGCAGTACGTCAACGTCGGCCCCTGGCGCATCCCCCACTCGCACCACGGCGTGCTGAACTACTGCAAGGAACTGGGCGTGCCGTTGCAGGTGTTCCTGAACGAATCGGACGCCTCGTATTTCTTCTACGAAGGCACGGCCGCCGGCTCGCTCGCCAACAAGAAGGTTCGCCTGCGCGAGGTCAAGGCCGACCTGGCCGGCCAGGTCAACGAGCTGCTGATCAAGGCGATCGATCAACAGAAGCTCGATGCGCCGCTCACCGCTGACGATCAGAAGCGGCTCACCAACTACCTGATCGCCCAGGGCTACCTGGATGCGAACACCCGCACCTACAAGGCGTTTGCCAATCGCGGTGAGGGCGACCCGTACCAGTTGACCGACCTGCTGCGGGCCGGCTTCGGCAACCGCCTGCGCTCGGTGCCGGCGATCGAAGGCACGACGGCCGCGCCGATGTTCCAGCCGATTGGCGGCATGGACCAGATCTCCAAGGCCTTCCAGCGCGCGATTGGGCCGAAGCGCATCACCTTCAATGCCGAGATCCAGGCGGTGCACCAGAGCGACACCGGCGTCACGGTGACCTATCGCGACACCAAGAGCGGCAAGAAGGTGCAGGCCTCGGGCGACTACGTCGTCGTCTCGATGCCGCTCAACCTGGTCGCCGCCCTCGACATCAACATCTCGGCCGAGATCATGGAGGCGATCAAGGCGGTCAACTACAGCAACAGCGCCAAGGTCGGCCTGGCCATGAAGCGGCGGTTCTGGGAAGAAGATGACGGCATCTTCGGCGGCCACCTCTATTCGAACCTGCCGCTTGGCGAGTTCTCGTACCCGTCGAACGACTACCTTACGAAAAAAGGCGTCCTGCTCGGGCTCTATGCCAACGGCCCGGTCGGCAACCTGCTCGACCAGCCGGTGGCGGCACGCATCGAGCACGTGCTGACCCATGCCAGCAAGGTTCATCCGCAGATCCGCGCGGAATTCGAGAGCGCGTACGCGGTGTGGTGGAAGAAGGTTCCGTACAACATGGGCGGCTACGCCAGCGGCCGTAACGAGGCCCGCCGCCAGATCCTGTCGAAGGTCGACAACCGCATCCTGCTCGGATCCGCCGCGGTGACGCCGCATTCGGAACCCGACTGGCAGGAGGGCGCCGTCTCGGCCGGCTGGCAGGCGCTGAAACTGGTCCACGAACGCGCCATGCGCGGGTAAGCGGAACGAGATCGAGAGATGTCACCCCGCGGAGAGACTTCAGCGGCGAAGTCACGGCACCAACGCCGCATAGTTTGCTGCCAGGCAGACTAGTCGGCGTTGGCCGTCAGCTGTCCTCTGTGTGACTCGAGGCGACAGCACAGGACCGGAAGTTGCATGACGTCTGCCCATGCAACCAAGAAAACTCCTCTTCAGCCCCTCCCTGCTGCTCCTGACGTTTCTCTTTGCGCCGGCGCAAGCGCAAGCAGCAACGATCGTGATTTTCGGCAACGCGCATGGCAGTGACGCCACCGCGATTGCCGACTACACGTTTACCGATGACACGCTCAACCTCTCGCTGACGAACACCTCGCCCTACGCAGCCATGTTGACCGGCTTCGGCCTTGACCTGGTCGCGGGCGACAGCTTCGGCAACGATGGCCTCGACGGCTTCACCGGCGATCCGGATCTGGTCGGCGGTTTCAGCTTCAGCGACGGTAACCTGGGCAACGTTCCGCAGTTCAACGACGCCGTGCTTGATTTCGGGTTCCTCACCGGAAACAACTTCGGCGGCGGCTTCCCGAACGACGGCATCGCGCCAGGCGCCACGCTCGACTTCACGGTCGGCGGCTCGTTTGCCGGTTTGAGCGACCAGGAGATCGCGGCGGCTCTGTACGTCCGCTTTCAGCGGGTCGGCGACGGCGGCCAGTCGAGCGACGTCGGGACCTTCAATCCGACGCCGGTGCCGGAGCCGGCATCCATGGTGCTGCTCGGGTCTGGCCTCGCGATCGCTGCGGCGCGGCGGCGTTGGCGGAAACACCAGGCCGCGTGATGGGAGAACGGCGGCCCGACGAGGGCCGCCGTTCGTTTCGGATCCTCCACCGCAACGCGTCCCGTCAGGATCAGGTCGCGGACCTGGCGGAGCGGCTGGCAAACCACGCAATGGGTAACCCGACGCCGAACGCGTGAATACCCAACTGGTTGGCCAGCTGTGGCCAGGCCGGCAGCGTGTTGGGACGGCCGAAGGTGATCGGCAAGACCGCGTAATACATCACCGCCCACACCACTAGACCAAACCCCAATCCGCTCAGCAGCGGACGCCGCAGCATCCACGGCCAAACGCGGGTGGCGGCGAAGAACGTCGCGGCCGCTCCCGTGGCAATCAGGAAGTGCAAGCCCAGGCCGAGGGCGGCGGTGGCCGCTCCCCCGTCGTAGGCGGCGCGGCCGAGCACGCCGCTCGCGATCGTGTGCAGGACACGCGTCGCCGTGCCGCCATTCAGGATGGCCATGGCGAACGCGTCCAGGATGTCCAGCGCTCCGGCGGTGAGGCCGCCGAACACGATGGTATCGAAGGCGCGCGCCCGCCGCAGGCTCAGCATCTCTTAACGTCCAGGCCAGGAAATAGCCGAGAACGACCGGCACGGCGCCGCGCGGCGGGCTGTTCTTCAGCACCATGGGATCTTCCCACGCCCGGAGCCGTGGGGCCGGATAGTTGACCAACTGGCCTGACGGAGTGCTGAACCGGCCGGCATCAACCGTCCGTTTCGGCCTCCTGGGCGGTGCGGTCGCGGGCAAGCCGCCGCACCACCGCCTGCATCTGCGCCATCGTGAACGGCTTGAACAGCACGCGATCGGCGTGGGCGGCGACCAGCAACTCGTCCTGCGGCGTCGCCGGGCCACCCGTGATGATGATGGTGCGCTCGGCCAGGTCGGGATACCGCGCCCGGCATTCGACCAGCCAGTCGTACGCGCCGCCGTCCGGCATCATCAGGTCACACAGCACCACGTCGGGCCTGCGCCCCCGCTCGATCGAGGCCATGCCTTCGGCAATCGAGCCGACGGCCAGGGCGTCGAAGAAGGCGCCGCAGGCATCCTCGAGCATCTCGCGCACATCCGCCTCGTCGTCGACAATCAGTACCTTCAGGCCGGCGGCAAGCTCGACCGGCGCTTCAGGGCCGGCCAGCGTGGGCGGTTCCAGCGCGGTCCACGGCAGCACCAGGGCCATCTCGGTGCCCTGTTCCGAAGTCGACACCAGCGTGAGGTCGCCGTGCTGGCTGCGCATCAGTCCCTTCGAGACCGCCAGGCCGAGCCCGCTGCCCCGGCCAATCACCTTCGTCGTGACAAACGGTTCGAACAGCCGGGCGCGCACCTCTTCGGGCACGCCGGGGCCGTTGTCGGCCACCGTGATGCGCACGGCCTGATCGAGCCGGCGCGCCGTAATCCGGATGCGCGCCTCGCCCGGGCGCAGCTCGAACGCGTGCGCGGCGTTGACCAGCAGGTTTTCAATCACCTGCGACACGAAACCCGCATCGCCGAGCGCCGTCAGCCGCGGTTCGACCTCGATCAGCAACTCGATGCCGGCCAGGTGCCGGCCCACCATCTCGACGGCGGCGTCGATGACCGGCGCGACGTGGAACGGCTCGGCGCGAGCCGTCTCACTATGGCCAATGCGGCCGGCATCGAGCAGCCGGCGGACGATGCGAACCACCCGTTCGGTGGCGGCGAGGCCGTTGTCCACATGCCTGATCAGCTCGGGCGAGGCGGGCTCGCTGACGTCGCGAATGCGTTCCAGGCTGTGGCGCACCACCGCGATCGGGTTGTTGATCTCGTGGGCGACACCGGCCGTGAGACGGCCGAGGCCGACCAGCCGCTCGTTGGCGGCGAGTGCCGATTGGGCGTCGAGCAACGCCCTGGTGCGGGCCGAGACCTCGCGCTTCAGGTCCGACGAGGAGCGCTCGAGACGGTGCATGTTGGCGGCGAAGCGGCGCTCGTGCATCACGGCCACCACCACCACGATCGAGACCGTGCCGAGGTCGAGCAGCAGCGGCATGGCGATCAGGCCGGCGCTGCTCAGCGTGTCGTTGATGGCCAGGACGCCGAGGGTCAGCACGCCGGCGAACGGCAGGCGCGCCGTCCAGCCCTCTCGCCACCGGCGCCGCGCCCCGGCTGCCACGACCACCAGCGCCGCGCACAGGTAGACGTAGCAGACCAGGCCGGCGAGAGTCGGCTGCGGCATCCGGTAGGTGATGCCCAGCCATGCCACGTGGCGGGTAAACAGTTCGCTCGTCACCAACAGGTCAGGCACGAAGCCGGCAAATGCCATCAGGGTGCCGATGAAGACCAGGCGCCGCTCGACCGTGCTCAACGGCCGCTGATCGGCCGCAGCCAGGTAGCGGATCCACGCCGTCCCGTGCGCCACCACAAAGGCCAGGGCGATCTGCACCGACGCGGCGACTATCTCTCCCGGCAGGTCGAGGACCCGCGCGACGTCGAACAGGCAGTAGCCGGCCGCGGTGGCGGCCACCAGTGCGAAGTGGCGCCGCTCTGCCCAGAACGGCGAGCGCGCCATCCCCAGGGAGAAGGCGGCCAGCAGCAGGCCGATGGCGGCGCCGGCAATGCCGATGAACGCGGCGAGGTTGACCATTCAGGGTCCGAAACTAGGTAATCGGCATGGCCGCGCAGACCTTGAATAAGGGTCCCCTGTGGAGTACGACTGTCCTGCGGACGCGCCGCCGCCATCCCGGCCGTAAGACCCCACGATAGGACAATTTTCTCCAGTTTTCGCCTGTTTTTACCGGCACCGACCTTGCACACCTCCGGGTCAGGTCAATCGTGACCACCGGAAGGAAGGGTGTTGTGGGCCGCATCAAAACGGTAACGGTGGCAGCGCTCCTGGCGTCGTTCGTGGGCCTGTCGCCCGCCGCCGCCCTGGCCGACCAGGGCCGGAGCCGCCGCGATCGCTACGAGGATCAACGCGAGCGCCGCGAAGAACGGCGCGAAGCGCAGCGCGAACGCCGCGCCGACCGCCGTGACGATCGTCGCGACTATCGCCGCGAGGCGCGCTACGACGCACGGCGCGACTACTGGGATGCGTCGCGCTACTACCGGCACAACAACCGCGTCTATCGGCCGCGGCGCATGAGCCGGAACGATCGCGTCTATCGCGGCTCCGACAATCGCTACTACTGCCGGCGCGATGACGGCACGACCGGACTGATCGTCGGCGGCGTCTCGGGTGCGGTGCTCGGCACGATCATCGCGCCCGGCGGATCGAAGGTGCTCGGCACCATCATCGGCGCCGGCGCCGGCGCGCTCATCGGACGCGCGATCGACGACGGCGACATGGTCTGCCGCTGAGGTGCCGCACGCGAAGTAGTTGAGCTGGCCGCAGAACTGCTGACTGCGGCCGGCCGCTGCCGGTATACTGGGCGACACGTTCAGAAGGGTGCAGCGATCCCCGCTGCAGGAATCCAGGATGGTCGGGCCGCCATTCTCGAGGCCGACAGGCCTCTTGGGATGACATGCCGACGAGTCCGCCCTCTGACTCTCCCGAAGTTTCCATGCTGCCCGAGTCCCTACAGTTCCTGCGCCTGATCTGGTCGCTCACACTCGGCCTCGAGCGAACCTCCGAGCAAATGGCGACGCGAATGGGCGTGACCGGACGCCAGCGCTTCATCCTTCGAGTCACCGGGTTGATCCCCGGCGTCACTGCCGGACAGTTGTGCGCCATGCTCCAGATCGATCGGGCCGCGCTTGACGCCGAACTCGATCACCTGGTCGCGAGCGGCCTGCTGACCAGTCCCGGCGGTCAGACCGGGCCGCAAAAGGCGCTGCATGTCACGCCGCCGGGTGCCGCCGCCAATGCCAAAATGTCCGGCACGGTCGAGTCGGCGGTGACGCGGGCGCTCGACGAGGCCACACCGTATGAGCGCGCGGCCTTTCGGCGCATGCTCGAACGGGTCACGCCGTATCTCGAACCGGCGCGCTAGCGGACGCGGCCTGGACGGCAGGCCGCCGCATCGTGCCCGGCAGCCCTTACACCGACGTGTCTTCCCACCCGCGCACCGAGTAGAGCAACGGCTTCGTCCAGATGCTCTCGAGCCCTTCGAGGATGTCTGACGCCCAGTTGAAGACGTTGCGGCCGGCGACCACTTTCCGCATGGCGTGCATGCGGCGCGCCTGCTCGTCGCGCGGCATCTCGATGGCCTGTTGCAGGGCGGCCGCAAACGCATCCACGTCGTAGGGATTGATCAGGACGGCGTCCTCGAGTTCCTGCGCCGCGCCGGCCAGCGAACTCAACACCAGCACCCCCTGCTCATCGTCGCGCGCGGCCACGAATTCCTTGGCCACCAGGTTCATGCCGTCGTGCAGCGAACTGACGATGCAGAAGTGCGCGAGACGATAGAGCGCCACCAGGCTGAACGCGCCAAGCGGCGTGGTGTAGTAGGTCACGACCGGCGGGCGCCCTGGCATGGCGTAACGGGCGTTGAGCTCGGCGACGCGCTGGCCGATCTCCGTCTCGATCGCCGCGTAGCTGTCGAGATCGGACCGCGACGGCACGCCAATCTGCACGAACGTCACGCGGCCGCGCAGATCGGGCCGCTGCGCCATCAGCGTGTCGATCGCGCTCAACCGCTCGGGAATGCCCTTCGTGTAGTCCAGGCGGTCCACGCCCAGGCCAATCACCTCCGCGCGCAGGTCGAGCAGCTCGATCAGGCGCTCCTGCTCCTTTGCCAATGCCGCATCGGCGGCAAACCCCTGGATGCGATCGAAGTCGACGCCAATCGGCACCGAGACGACGGTGGTGGTGCGCCCCTGATAGCGCACGCGCGACGACTCGAGTTCCACCTCGGCGTCGAGTTCTTCTTCGGCGGCGAGCAGGAAGTTGCGGCGGTCGCGCTCGACCTGGAAGGCCAGCAGGTCGTTGGCCAGCAGCCCGGCGACCAGTTCCGCCCGCCACGGGCAAATGCGCAGGCGATCGGGATATGGCCACGGGATGTGCCAGAACAGCGCCGTCCGCGTGTCTGGCCGCAACTTTCGCAGCGCCGGAGCCACCAGCGCCAGGTGGTAGTCCTGGATGAACACCGGCGATTCCGTGGCGCCGATCTCGGAATGAATGGCCGCCGCAAACCGCGCGTTGATGTCCTGATAGGCCTCCCAGTCTTCGCTGCGGAACTTCGGGCGGACGTCGACGACGTGGCACAACGGCCACAAGCCCTCGTTGGCAAAACCGCCGTAGTACGCAGAGAAGGTCGGCTCCTCGAGCCACAAGCGGCGGAGCACATACGAGGGATTCTCCGGCGGTACGGCGACCTTGTCGTTCGCATCGACGACCAGCGGATCGGCCGAACCCGAGCCGTGGGCGATCCAGACGCCGCCACGCTCGCGCATCAAGGCATCAAGGGCAACGGCGACGCCACCGGTCGCCGCACTGACCTTGATGCCATCGTCGGTCTGGTTGTGAATGTACGGCTCGCGGTTGGACACCACCACGAGCGGACGCGGCGTCCGCGCGTCGAACTCGCCGGCCCGGGCCAGGCCGCGGCGAAACAGGATGGGACCGACCAGCTCGTGCAGGGCAATCGATGCCACCAGCAGCAACTGCAACTGGTGGCCCCAGCCCGGAAACTCCGTGGCAATGACCGACGCGAAACCAAGCGTGATGCCGGCTTGCGACACCAGGCCGGTCCAGGCGTACTTGCGGATTGGCCCGGGCAGGCCCGACACCTTGACGCCGGCCACCGCGCCCAGCCGGATGAAGCCGAGGCGGACCGCCGACAAGGCGAGCGCGCTCATGCCGATCGCCGCCAACGCATCCAGCCGCAGCGAGGCGCCGACCGCGACGAAGAACACCACCAGCACCGGCGGGGCGCCGCGCCGCACCGCCGCCCGCAACGTGTCGCCCTGGGCCACGGCCAGGTTCTCGATCACGATGCCGGCCGCCACGGCCGCCAGCAGCGGCTGCAGTTGCTGCGTTGTCCCGACCTGGCTGAGCACCGCGCACACGGCGAGCAGCACCAGCGTGATCTCGCGGCCGATGTAGCGCAGGTACAACGCGAACATCACCCCGACCAGCACGCCGAACGCCACCGCGCCGCCAATTTCCCAGGCCAGCCGCGACAGCACCTCGGCGCCCTGCCAGCCGCCGCCGTCAAAGACAACGCGCGCGACTTGCATGGTGACGGCGAACACCACCAGCAGCACCAGGTCGGCGAGCACGACAATGGCCAGCACCGCGTCGCTCAGCCGGCCACGGGCGCCGGAATCGGCGACCACCGCGGCGGTCATCGTCGGCGAGAACGAGACGACGACGAGGGTGAGCAGGGCGAGCATCGCCAGCAACTCGACACCGGCGGCGTGAGGCGCCACCGGCAGCCATCGCCACACCAGCCAGCCGGTCACCGCCAACCCCGCCATGGCCACCGCCAGCGTCGTGACCGTCATCTTCACGATGGCACCGATTCGCGAACCGAGCCGTTCGACGCTCAGCGTCAGGCCGGCAATCAGCGCGATCAACGTAGTGGCAATGCCGGTAAACACCTGCAGTTGCTCGGCCATCGGCGCGGTGATGAGGTTGCTGAAGTACGGTCCGACAATGACGCCGAACAGCAGGTAGCCGGTGAGACGCGGGAGTTGGAACCGGCGCAGGGCATCGCCCGTGATCAGCGCGCCCATCAGGGCAAACCCAAGGGCGAGCGGCGTCGAGGCCCCGGCCGACGTGCCTTCGCCGCCCAGTTCGCGCACCGCGATCATGGCGGCGATCGCGAGCGCGAGTGCCAGCAGCCGTTTCACTCGCCCCTCGGCTTTCGCATGATCACGGCAACCAGTTCCGATCCAATCGTCCCGACGACCACCGCGGCATGCGCGATCGACGCGTCGGCGCCAATCACGCTCGAGGCGTTCAACGCGAACGCGATGCCGAAGACACCCGGCGTGAGCAGGTTGCGGCCCAGGTCGGCAGGCAGGGTCGCGCCAGCCGAACGGCGGGTCACGGCGCTGGCGGCAAGTTGGGCGGCAATGCGGACGGCGAGGTAGCCGGCGCCAAGCGCCCACGCGGCCGGCGACCATTCGGCGCGCGCACCGGCCAGCAGCAGCACCAGCACCAGCAGCGGATGCTGCACGAAGAGCACGTCGCGGCGAATGGCTTCGCGGGGTTGGCGCCCGGCCAGCCGCCAGAACACGCCGGCAACCAGGCCGCCGAACAGCGCCGACAACGACAAGGCGTCGGCGACGCCGCCGACGAGCAGCAGTGCCGACACCCCGAACACCCGCTCTTCCGTTTCGGTCGAGGCCCGCGCCAGGAGCAGCCAGGCCGCGGCGGCCAGCATCACGCTGACGCCCGAGGCCAGAGTCAGCAGCGTGAGGGCGCCCGTCGGCGTGCCCACGCGGATCCAGGCCAGGGCCACGCCGCCGGCGAGGATGGGCAGCAAGACGCCAAATTCCTTGATTCGCGTGACCGGGGCGCGTGGTTCCAGCGGATCCCCCGACGGCAGCGTCAACGAGGTGGCCGCGGCAATGCCGGCCACGAGCACCACGATCCAGAAGGTCCTGGCCTCGAACGGTCCGACGCCAAAGGCCACCGCCGCGGTGCCCGCGCCGACCGCGAGCATGATCAACAGCGAGTGCAGCGCGGCGGCGCCGAACAACCGGCGCTCGTCGGCGCGGCGATCGCCAAGCCCAAGGCCGACGAGCACGCCGAGGGCGGCCAGGGCGACGGGCACCGCGGGATCGAGCAACGGCATCACCGGCGACAACAGGTTGATGCCGCGCGGACCAAGCCCGATGCCGGCGAGCAACAGCACCGCCACCGGGGCAGAGCTGCCGGACCAGCCCAGGACCTGGCGCCAGCCCTGTGGCGGCGGGCTGGCGCCGGGATCGTCGGGCGCCAGCTCCGTGTCATCGGGCGCATCGCGCAGGCCGAGCAGGTCGAACGAATCGCCGCCGATCCTGGAGTTCATCGTTCGAGAACCATCACCATGTGGGCATTGCCGCGGGTGACGGCAATCAGCAGGCGCTGTCCGTCCTCCATGGCATCGAACGCGCGTTGCACCTGCGGCGGCGAGGGCGCCGTGGTGTTGCCGACCAGGGTGATGACGTCGCCTGCCATCAGGCCGGAACGATGGGCCGCCGAACCGGCATCAACCCGCGCCACTTCGACCCCGACACGCGGAACCGCGCGGAGGCCCAATCCCAATTGCGGGGTGGCGGCCGGATTCACCGGCGCCGCGGCAACCAGCGTGACATCGCGCAGGTCGCCGGCGCGGCGCACCCGCAAGGCCAGGCTGTCGCCAGGCGACAGGCGTGCGACACGAACGCGCCACTGGTGCAGCGTGGTGATCGGCACGCCGTCAATGGCCTCGATGACATCACCGACATGGATCCCGTCGGCGCCCTGTTCCCCGGCGGCGGTCACGACCACGCCGCGTTGAGCGCCGGTGACCGAAGCGACGGCCGGGGTCAGCGCCTGCACCTCGACCGCCGGCGTGCCGCCGGATCCCGGCGGCACCGACAACATTCGTTCGGCTTCGGCCAGCACCAGCGCGATCGGCGCCACCACCACGCCGCTGCCGTCGGCCACCACCACGCCCGCCAGCTCGGCGTCGGTCGAGAACAGCAGCGCGCCGGGCGCCAGTTCGGTTCCCGCCGGCACCGCCCAGACCTGCGCCGGCCACAGCGGCGTGTCGATCGGCGTCAGTGCAGCGATGAACACCGGGTAGAGTGACACGCCGGTGGGCGAAACCCGGGTCGCGAGAAAGTAGCGCGGCTGCTGGAGCCGCCGCGGCGTCCACGGCAGCGGCAGCGGCATGGCGTTGGCGGTCATCGAGCTCGCTACGGCCAGCCCCGACGCCGCATCGTGCGCCAACACCGTCGCATCGCGGCGCGCTGCGGCCGCGGTGCCTGGCGGCAGGCGCGTGACGATGAGATCGTCGCGCAGCTTGACGGCGACGGCGCGCGCCTCTGCCACCGGGCCATCGACGAGCAGCAGCGATGGCTGGAGCCGCGACTGGATTTGCGCGATCTGACCGGCGAGCGCGTCGTACGGCGGCGTGCTAGCGAGTTGGCTGAGCACCGCCGGAATGGGATTGGGTGTGTCGGGCAAGCCCTGGAACCGGATGCGCGCCAGCAGCCACAACACGGCGAGCGCCAGCGCGGCCGCGGTCAGCAGCAATCGTGTCTCGCGGGACACCTTCGGTCGATATGGACGGGCTGGCTGCATGATTGGCGCTATCTCATCAGTCGAGGACCGTTCCCTCAATTGTAGGCGGTGGGCTCAGCAATTCGCCCGAAAGATCCCGCATTGCATTGACAGGACCTGCACCACCAATCTACCTTGAGATCGATGGGCCGCCTCTCTCCCCCACCGGCATTCAAGAACCTCGGCCGCGGCGTTTTCTGATCGTCCCGCCTCTGCTGTTGTAAGTCCGTTCGCATTTCCGCCAGCTCTACCCAGAACGATTCGGAGGTTTCATGCCGACCGCGCCAGGCGCGGGGTGGGATATGCCCACCATTGCTGTTGTCGTCGCGATGTTCGCCGCAATCGCGATCGCTCACCTGTTGCTGCGGTGGTTCGTCCGCCGCCAGGCGCAGCGCCGCCCTGCCCCCGAGCAGGGTTGGACGCCCGATGAGTTTCGGCTGCGGCGATGGTTGATGCGCGGGTTGAGCGAAATCCTGCCACCGGCCGCGCTGTTACTGTGGATTCACGGCATCTCGACCGCCGCCGCCCTGCTGTTCAGCGGGTTGACGCCGGCGCGCGCCGAACCGGCGCTGCTCGGACTGCGCTGGGCCTACGGCGCTGCCGTGGTCGCCGGCATCTTCTGGCTGCTGTCGCGCATCGGCCGGACCATCGAAGCGTTCCTGATCTCGCTGGCCACGCGGGCCGAGACGTCCTGGGATGACGTGGTGCTGCCGCTCGCGGGCAAGGCGATTCGCTGGACGCTGCCGTTGCTGGCACTGATTCTCGGCGCGCCGGCGCTGTCGGTGTCGCCGGCGCTGGCCGAGGTGGTGGGCAACGGCACCAGCCTGCTCCTGATCGGCGTCGTCGCGTTCATCCTGTTCCAGGTGGTCGACGCGGCGGCGGCATTCGTGCTGAAGCCGCACCGCCTCGACGTCAGCGACAACTTGCGGGCGCGCTCGATCCAGACGCAGGTCATCGTCTTGAAGAAGGTGGCGGTGACCGCCATCGGCATCTTCACCCTCGCCTCGATGTTGATGGTGTTCGACTCGGTGCGCCAGTTCGGCGCCAGCATCCTCGCCTCGGCCGGCATTGCCGGCATCGTCGTCGGCTTCGCCGCGCAGCGCAGCATCGCGACGTTGCTGGCCGGCTTCCAGATCGCGCTGACCCAGCCGATTCGGATGGACGATGTGTTGATCGTCGACAACGAGTGGGGCCGCGTCGAAGACATCACCCTGACCTATGTGGTGCTGCGGATCTGGGACCAGCGCGCGCTGGTGGTGCCGATCAACCACTTCATCGAGCAGCCGTTCCAGAACTGGACCCGCGCCACCGCCGACATCATCGGCAGTGTGTTCCTGTATGTGGACTACACGGTGCCGGTCGATGCACTGCGGGGTGAACTGACGCGGATCCTCGGCGCCTCGAGCAACTGGGATGGCAAGGTCAACGCCCTGCAAGTCACCGACGCGAAGGAGCACACGCTGGAACTGCGCGCGCTGGCCAGTGCCGCCAACGCGTCGCTGGCCTGGGACCTGCGCTGCGAAGTGCGCGAGAAGCTGGTGGCCTTCGTCCAGGAGAACTACCCTGACAGCCTGCCGCGCCTGCGCGCGTCGTTCGCGGCCGTGCCGCGGACGCCCGAGCCGGCCATGACGCCGGCCGCCGAGGTGTTCACATGACCATCCCGGCGCACAACATTGGCGCCCGCCTGCGGCACGCGCGCGAGCAGCGAGGGCTGAGCCTGCGCGATGTCGCCAACCGAACCAAGCTGTCGATCATCGCGCTGCGGGCCATCGAGCGGAACGACTTCGGTGCCCTGCCCGGCGGCCTGTTTCCCAAGGCCTACGTCCGCATGCTGGCCGCGGAACTGGGACTCAACGCGAACGAGCTCGCGCGCGAGTACGTCGAGCAGTTCGAGCCGGAGATCGAAGACGCCACGCCGCCGCACCAGGGACGGCTTGCCGGCTTCCGCGACCGCTGGGTGGCCGGGCACCCGGCCCTGGCCTGGCTGGCTGGCCGCCGCAAGGGCACGGTTCCACCGTAAGCGCTGCGTCGCGGAACAACAATCCGCCGTCTGTCGTAGGCTGTCAGTGTTGCCTTTCGTCACTGGCCCACTGATCATCGCCTTGCTGCTTGGCGGCTATGTCGCGACCGCCGAGGCCCAGTTGTCGGTGCTGACGACGACCGGCGAAATGCGCGACGGCCTGCCGGTGGTCGTTCCGCATCCCGATGCGGCGGCCACTGAAAGCGTCCTCAATCGAGGCTATTCGGGCCGGCTCGTGCGGCTGTATGCGCTCGAGCAGGAGTTCCTGCGGCAAAAGACGGGCACGGCGCCGGCGCCCGCCTACCTGGTGCTGTCGGATCGGCAGGGTGGATTTCCGCAGTTCGGCTTCTACCTTGGCGGCGAGAAGCATGCCGGCGTCGGCTGGGTGGACCTGCATCGCGGGTCGCGGCTGAGCGGGCGTTTCGGCGCGATGGATCAGATCTTTCCCCACGAGCTGCTGCACGTGATCGTCCGCCAGCTTGCGGGCGAGCCTCGCGAAAGCGGCGGCAACCAGGTCCACGCGGTCGGCGTGCGAACCGATCCCGTGAACGCGTTCAACGAGGGCCTGGCGGAGCACGCCCAAATCCTGGCCGTGGACGACGAAGAGGCGATGGACGAGACGAGGGCGTTGCCCGGCCAGGCCGAGGTCCAGGCGCGGGCCGATCGCGAAGTCGCGGCCTACGCCCGCGACCTGGCGCGGCGGTGGTGGCCGGTGCAGCCGTCGCGCATGCGTTTCCTGCTGTGGTTCAGCCAGTCCGAACAAGTGCAGCGCTACCACGCGGTGAAGGCAAACCTGTTCGCGAGAAAGACGGACCTTCCGGATGCGATGCTGACGCGAGGCGACCCCTATCCCGCCTACCTCGTGCAAAGCGTCGTCCCCGGCACGCCAAACGGCACGCCCAAGCCGGCGAGCGTCATTCTGTCGACCGACGGCGGCGTCGCCCACTTGTTCTGGCGGCTGGTCACCGATCCGTCGCTGCAACAGCGTTATCGTGAGGATGCGTTCTACGCGTCGTTCGGCGCGGCGCGCGGGGACGTCACGCCGTTCGACAACGTTTACTTGAAGTTGTTCGCGGCGTTGTATGAAGGGCGTGCCTCGACGACCGCGGACCTGATGCGCGCGTGGGCGCGCGTGCATCCCGAGGACGCGCCGGACCTGTGGCGAATCGTCCGCGAGTCGCTGCTCGGGCAGGAACTGCCGGATGCACCC
>JBFWUK010000009.1:90408-128979 GCA_050247355.1 Vicinamibacterales bacterium
TGGAGGCGCTGCTGGCGTCGCCGGCCCTGCCTGAACCGATGCGCGCCCGCGTGACCGCGATGTCGTCGGCCATGTCGCGATTGACGGCGGCGGCCCGCGAAGAGGAGACGTTGAGCCTGTGGGCGATCGCGCGCGCGTACCTGTTGCGGCTTGGAGCCCTGCTCGCGGCGGCGACGATCGCCGGTGCCGGACTCGCGCGCCTGGCCGGCGTGCGTCGTTGGTGGACTGCCGCATTCATCGCCTTGGCAGCGACGCTCATGACCGTCGCACTCGCCTGGGTGATCACCAGCCCGCCGTGGTACCCGTTCGCCGCTCCGGTGGTGATCGGCGGACTGCCTTGGGCGGTGTGGCGCCTCGCCCGCCGACACGACGTTGGCCTGGCCGCCAGGGCGGTGGCGGCGTTGCCGGGACTGCTGCTGACCAGACCCTGGTAAGCCCGACGTGGACGCCCCCAGGTCGAATCCGGCTGCGGGACGAATCATCAGGGAGCGGTGGGACTTGCACAGGCAATTCCGTGCAGCCCGGCCGTTGGCACGAACGGTGCTTTGTCGTGCGGCAAGTCATCGCAGATGGCGGAAAGGACCGTCGTGAATACCCAACCATATGGCAGCAACAGCGCACCCAGCGAGGACGGCACGACCCTTCAGTGGCGCGTGCGCGGCGAGTACCTCGAGATGCCTGGCCTGAGACTCAGCCTCGACCAGGCCGCCAGAATGTGGGCTGTCGACCGCGAATCGTGCGGCACGGTGCTCGACGCCCTGGTCTCCGCCAGGTTCCTTCAGCGCGATCAGGACGGCCGTTACATGCGCCGGAGCGGCGGCTACTAGCCGACGTCGTCTCCCCCTTTTTCGAACCGCCGCGCCCGTGGAAAATTTACCGCCGGCGCGGACTTTCTCACGCCGTCAATACCGTCATCATTTCGTCACACACCTGTTGCCGAGTACCTGACGCATCCATCCGATGCCAGCATAACGGCTCGGTTCCACCGGCCAGTTGCTGCCGAATCACCTGGCTGTCGGCGTCGGACGCATCGGGTCCTCGCCCTTCAACCCGTGCCACCAACAGGCGCTCAGGAGCCTCGAGCCAAAAACCGGTGAACGGCACGCCCGCTGCCGCCGCCACGTGCTGAACGGCGTCCCGGTCCTCTGACCGCGCGAAGACGGCGTCAACGATGGCCGAGCAGCCGCCGCGGATCACGGCATCGGCTTGCTCGAGCACCGCTCGATACACGCGCGCGGAGACGTCAGCCGTGTAGCCTTCGGGACCCAGGCGGTCGAACGGCTTCTTTCCGCACAGCCGCTTGCGAATCTCGTCGCTGCGGATCACCACGGCGCCCGGCGCGCCGCCGATCGACGGCGCCAGCGCAAGGGCCGCGGTTGACTTGCCGGTTCCCGAGGCGCCGCCAACCGCGATCAGGCGCGGCGGCGGAGGCGACAACAGGTCCTGGGCCAGTTCGAGGTAGTCGCCGGCGCGCGCCTGCAATTCCAGGCGTCGCTCCGCGTCGGCTTGCAGGGTGGCGGCCGTCGCGGTCGTCTTCGCCACAACCGCCGCACGGCACGACAGGAACAACGGCATCAGGGGCAAGCCGCTGAGATCGGCGGTATCGGCGAGATAGCCGTTCCAGACGGCATTGGCGTGATGCGGCAGACCCAGCCGCCACAAGTCCATCAGCAGGAACGCCAGATCGTAGAGAACGTCGATCCACGCGATCTCGTCGTTGAACTCAATCGCATCGAACAGGGTCGGCTGGCCGTCGAGCAACACGATGTTGCGCAGATGAAGGTCGCCATGACATTGCCGGACCATGCCAGCGTCGCGCCGCTCGTCGGCAAGGACCACGCCGCCGTTCAAGGCGTGCCGGGCACGCTCGGTCAGCCTGGCGCACTGGGCCGGCTCCAGAATGCCCGCGCCGTCGCGTCCAAAACCGCGGGCATTGCCGTCGATGACGCGAGCCATGGCATCCCAGCCGCCGCGATCCGTTCGGCTGTCGGTCCCGGCGTGAAACCGCGCGATGGCGGCGGCGAGCGGACGCATCAGGTGCAACGAAAGCAGCCCGGCCTCGGCCAGCTGAATGAAGAGATTCGCCTGGTCGAAACGGCGCATCTCGACCAGCCAGTCAACCGCGGTGCCGGGACCGCCGATCGCCAACTGTCCATCCGGCTGGCGGGTCACGGCGGTCACGCCGAGATAGATGGCCGGAGCAGTGCGGCGGTTGGCGTGGACCTCGGCCTCGCACATGGCCCGCCGCCGATCGGCGGTCGAGTAATCGAGATAGTCGTAGCGAACGGCGCGCTTGAGCTTCCAGGCCCGATCGCCGGCCAGGAACACGAGCGACGCGTGCGTGTCGATGCGCTCGACCGCAGCGCCGCCGTGGGCGGCCCGTGAAGCCAGAAACGCCACGGTTGCCGACTGGTCTTCGGTGATCATTGCAGGCTCGCGCGCCATTCAGGCGCTGCTCTCGCTACACGCAACCCTCGTGCCTGTTTCAAGCCCGGCCGCAAACGCGTGTGCAGCCCACTTCGCGCTGCCTCTTGCGCTGGCCGGCGGGTCTCGGCTCTACTATCGGGCAATCAAGGAGCCTGTCATGCCAAGAACGCGGATCGTGTTGTCGGTTCTCTTCTCGTGCGTCGCGCTGGTCTTCGCGGTATGGAGCCATGCCGATAGCGGAACGGCCGTGCTGGCCGCCCAGACCAAGGCCGTGCCAAACCCGATCACGGGCGAAGGCCTGCCCAACCCCGCCCCCAAGGTCATCAAGAACTGGGGCGAGCTGCCCGCGGGCCGAACCTGGGGCACCACGGCCGGCATCGACATCGATCCCAAGGACGGCCAGGTGTGGGCGTACGAGCGCTGCGGCGCCGGCACGGCCGGCGGCGGCCCCGTCGACTGCGACAACAACCCGGTCGATCCGGTGTTCAAGTTCGATCGCCACACCGGCAAGGTGCTCGCGAACTTCGGCAAGGGCGTCATGGTCACGCCCCACGGCATTCACGTCGACAAGGACGGCAACGTCTGGGTGGCCGACTTCGCCGGCAACAAGGAAGGCACCAAGGGCCACCAGGTCCACAAGTTCAGCCCCAAGGGCGAGAAGCTGATGAGCCTGGGCATGGCCGGCAAGCCCGGTAACGCCGACGGTCAGTTCAACCAGCCCAACGACGTGGTGACCGGCCCCGACGGCAGCATCTACGTGTCGGACGGTCACGATGGCCAGGGCATGACCACCAACGCCGCGATTGCCGAGGGCATCAAGCGCGGCGCGACCGCCCGCATCAGCAAGTTCACGCCCGACGGCAAGTTCGTCAAGTCGTGGGGCGGGCTGGGCGTGCGCCACGGCGAGTTCCGCACGCCGCACGCCATGGTGTTCGACTCGAAGGGCCGGCTGTGGGTGGCGGACCGTGGCAACCATCGCCTCGAGATCTTCGACCAGGACGGCAAGTACCTCGAGTCGCGGTACTCCTACGGCCGCATCAGCGGCATGTTCATCAAGGGCGACACGATGTATGCGATTGACTCGGAGTCGGGTCCGCTGAACCACGTCGGCTGGCGCAACGGCGTGCGCATTGGCCACATCGACGAAGACCGTATTACCGCGTTCATCCCGCCCTTCGAGCGCGAGGATCGCGTCTACCAGGGCACCGCGGGTGAAGGCGTGGCGGTTGACGCCGACGGCAACGTCTACGCCGCCGAAGGGCCGAACTCGATTCGCCAGGCCGGCGGCGCGTTCACGAAGTACTCGGTGAAGTGATCACGGCCGCTGCAGTCCGCACCAGGCGGGCTGCAGCGTCCCTGCCGCAACGGCACGCGATCTGCAGCAAAGCCTCCGGACGCACAACAACTCCAAAGGAAGGCTGCCATGACCACGATTGGAAAGCTGGCGCTCGGCATGATGGGGCGCTTGCGGCCCCGGCCGGCCACCGGCGACGCACCACCGGTGATCGAACTGCCGCCGGCGAGCCGGCAGGGCGGCATGCCCGTCATGGCGGCCCTCGCCGCGCGCCGCTCGTCGCGGTCGTTCAAGCCTGATCCCCTGCCACTCACGATGCTGTCGGACTTGCTGTGGGCGGCCTACGGTGTCAACCGCGACGACGGCGGGCGGACGGCGCCTTCCGCCATCAACGCCCAGGAGATCGACATCTACGTCGCCTTGGCCGATGGCGCCTATCGCTACGATGCCGCTCATCACCGGTTGCACCTCGCGGCGGCGGCCGACATCCGCCGAGTCACCGGCTACCAGGACTTCGTGGACGACGCGCCGCTCGACCTGGTTTACGTCGCCGACCATACGCGAATGCACATGGTGCCGGCGGCCCAGCGCCAGGTCTACGCCGCGGTGGCGGCCGGCGCGATCACTCAGAACGTGTATCTGTTTGCGGCTGCGAACAACCTGGCCACGGTGATTCGCGCCTGGATCGATCGCGACGCCATTGCCGAGGCGCTCGGCCTTGCCCACGATCACCAGGTGCTGCTGTCGCAAACGGTCGGCTATCCGGGCTCCTAGCCGCCGCGGCGAAGGCAGGACTCTGACCTCGGGGGCCGTGCGAAGAAGTTCGCGGCCAGCGGGACGCTTTCACAGCGCCAACCCGTATTGGCGCCCATTTCCGTGCTTCCACGCATCGGCACGCGATCTGCAGTCCGAGTATCCAGAGGCACACAACAGCAACCCGAATGGAAGCTGGCCGTCGGCACATGTCTGCCGATGGACCGTGCCTGGGAGAGCGCCATGACCTGGCTACTGATCCTCGCGAGCACCGCGGTGGTCGCCATCCTGTCGATGTGGGTGATCTTCGTTTACATCGCCGTTCGCGGCCTGAAAAGCGAGATCCCCAATCCGGCGTTTGGCCCCGGGCTGGACGCTGAAGGCGCCGCCACTCCGGCCGCCATGACCATTCTCGTGCCGATCGACGGCTCGACGGCCAGCGTCGCCGCCGTTCAGGAGGTCGCACACTGCCAGCTCCCAGCGGGCAGCACGATTGAGTTGCTCTACGCCATCCACTCCCGATTGCCGGTGCTTCCGGACTTCCCACCGTGGGCGGTCACCATTGCCGCGGCTCATGGCGAGAGCCTTCGGGCCCAGACGCGTCACGCTCCGGAGGTGCTCGACGCCGCGGCGAACTACCTGCACCGGCATCAGCCCCAGGTGACCGTCGTCAAGAAGACGGTGGAAGGCGTGCCCACGGCCGAGATTCTGCGCGAGGCCGCGGCGCTCGGCGCCCACCGGATCGTCATTGGCTCACACGGCCGTGGCCGGGGTCAGCGGCTCATTCTTGGCTCGACCGCCGCCGCGGTCGCCTCCGGCGCGCCGTGCACCGTCCAGATTGCGCGGCCGCGGTCGTCGAGTGCGCACTCGCTGGCCGGGAGTCACGCGGCGTGAGACCGGCGCAGAAACCCTGAAGGCTGGTTCGCGGCGGGTGGAGCAAGCTTGCCGCGCTGTCGGCCAACTTCGTCTCGGCGGCGACCATCGTGCCCGGCGCGCTGCTCGCCTACTATGTGTCCGGCGAGTTCGACGTCAGCCTGCTGCTGTCGTTCGCGGCCGGCAACTTCATCTACATCGCCGCGTCGGACCTGATTCCCGAGGTCAAGCACGACCGCCTGCTGCGCAACAACCTCGTGCACGTCGTCGCCTTCATTGCCGGCGTGGCCGTCATCGCCGCAACCAGGGCGCTGTTCCAGGTCTGACCGCCGGGCCGCGGATTGGTGTTATAAAGATGGGGTGAGCCGGTTCGCGCTCGTCCTGTTCGTGGCGGCAATGTCGATCAGCACCAGCGGGCTGATCGACCTGGTCGTGCCTGAACCGTGCTCGATCGAGGAATCGAGCGGCCGTGACGATGGCGGGTGCGCGGCGACGTGCGTCCGCTGCAACTGCTGCGCGCGCTCGATTGAGATTGCCGTCCCCAGCCCGACCGCGGTGCCGGCACCGCTGACGGCGCACGCTCTGCCGGTGCCGTCGTTCGTTTCCCCAGGCTCGCCCTCCGACATCCTGCACGTCCCCAAGCGCTAGCTGCTGACACAACCAGGGTAATTAGTACGCCGCCATTCGCCCGCGCGAACGGTGAGCGGTGTCGTCAGTACGTCTGTGGAGGTTGGATATGCGTCGAGCGTGGATCACGCTTGCGTTCGTTATGGCCGCCGGTGGATCGGACCGGGCATGGGCTCAATCGACCCTGACGCTGAGCGAAGCGCTTTCGCAAGCACGGGAGCGCGCGTCGGCGGTGGTGAGTGCACGGCTGGCCATCGAAGAGTCCCGGGCCAGACTGGCCGGCGCGGAGCACCGGCAGGCGAACCCGGAACTCGACGTCGGCGCCGGCAATCGCCAGGGCGACGGCACGCGCTCGACCGATCTCGACGTCGGCATCGCGCAGTCGTTCGAACCGGGCCGGCGGCGCTCGTCGCGGCGGGCCATGGCAGCGTCCTCGATCGATCGCGCGCGGGCCGACCTCGACGAGGTGACACGGCAAGTCCTGCTCGAGACCGCAAGCTTGTTTCTTCGCGGCCTCCACCTCATGGAGCGGATGCGCCTGCTCGATCGATCGTCCGAGCTGGCCGCCAACGTCCTGGACATTGCCGATCGCCGCTTTCGGGCCGGCGACGTCGCCATTCTCGACGTCAATCTCGCCCGGGCGGCGGCCGCGCGGATCAGGGCCGAGCGCCACCGCGAGGCGGCCGAACGAGCGTCGGTCATGGGTGAGTTGAGAGCGCTGCTCCAGCTCGAAGGAGAGGTCGAACTTCAAGGCGGCCTGCCGAGGGCCGTCGATGTCGAGCCGTCGGTTGTTGCCGAGGCGCTGGCCCGGCGCCCCGAGCTTCGCGCCCTCGAGGCCGCGATCGACGAGGCCGAGGCTGAACACCAGTTCGGCCGCAGTTTCACCCGGCCGGACTACGGCGTCGGCGTTCGCTATCAGCGCGAAGAGGGCAACCACATCGTCCTCGGCGGACTCACGCTGACGCTGCCGCTGTTCGCCAGGGGCCAGGAACCCACCGCCGCCGGGCTGGCCCGCGCGTCGCGGTTGAAGTCGGAACTGAACGCCGCGCGCATCCGGATTGGCATCGAGGTGCACTCGGCCTGGAATGCCTACCAGAGCCGCGTCGACGCGGTCCGGACGCTGGAACGCGATGCCCTGCCCGGACTCGACGAGAATGACGGCCTTGCCGCGCGGAGCTTCGAGGTCGGGCAGATCGGGCTCGCCGAGCTGCTGCTGATCCGCCGCGAGATCATCGATACCCGTTTTCACTATCTTGACGCCGTGTTCGAAGCCGCGCTGGCGCGCGTCGAACTGGATGCGCGCACTGGAGTCCTGCGATGACCCGCCCTGGTTGTCTCGTTCTGCTGATTGCCCTGTCCGCCTCGTGCGGAAGTGGACGCGAGGCCGCGCCCGCGACGCCGCCACCGGCCGCCGCGACGCCCGAGGCTCGCGACGCACACGTCGATCCCGACGAAGTTCACGTCGACCCGGGCATGCTCCGCGACTTGCGGATCACCACCGTGGTCGTCGAGTCGAGAACCGGCGCCGAGAACGTGACGTTGCTTGGCGAGCTGGCGGTCGACGAACGCCGCTATGCCGAGATAGGCGCGCCGGTCGCGGCGCGGGCCATGCGGCTGATGGCCGGTCCCGGCGACCGCGTCCGCGCCGGTCAGCCGCTGGTCGAGCTGCAAAGCCCGGAACTGGGGCGGCTGCGCGCCGAGTATGTCTCGGCGCAGGCACGAGTGACGCTCGCCGACGGGGCGTTGAAGCGGAAGCGGGATCTGGCGGCGGAAAAAATCGTCCCGCAACGCGAAGTGCAGGAGGCCGCGGCCGGCGCCACCGAGGCGCAGGCCGCGATGCGGTCGGCCAGGGCCGCCCTGACCGCCCTGGGTGTGCCGCCGTCGGCCACCGGCGAGGCCGAGAGCCGCGACGCCGCCACGTTCGCACTGCGCTCACCACTCGCGGGCACCGTGCTGGAACGCAGCGTCGTTCAGGGGCAGATGCTCGATCCCGCGACCCCGGCATTTCGGGTGGCCGACCTCGCCACGCTGTGGCTCACGGTGCACGCCTTCGAGCGCGACGCCGTCCGCATTGCCCAGGGCGCGCCGGCACGGGTGACGTTCTCGGCCTTACCCGGCGAGCAGTTTCCCGGCATCGTCAGCTTGCTCGGCGGCGAGGTCGCGAAGGAATCGCGGACGGTTCCGGTGCGCATCGATGTCCGCAATCAACGTGGCCTGTTGCGCCCAGGCATGTCCGGCCGCGCCGCGCTGCCAGTGGGGGCGTCGGCCGGCCCGGTGCTCGCCGTGCCGGTGGCGGCCCTTCAGCGCGTGCGCAACGAGTGGTGCGTCTTCCTGCCCAAGGAGGCGGGCACGTTCGAGATCCGGCGAATTGGCCGCGGCCGTGACCTCGGAGAAGAGGTCGAGGTGCTCTCGGGACTGAAGGCGGGAGAGACGGTGGTGGTCGAGGGCGCGTTTCTCCTGAAGTCGCAGGCCGAGAAGGGGGCCGCGGATCATGACCAGCACTGAGGTGCGATCGTGATCGCCCGGGCGATTCGCGGTTCGTCCGCCGCACCACTGCTGACGGTGTTGCTGGTGCTCGCCGGGTCGGCGATCGGCACCGTCTGGCTGCAGGACTTGCGGCGCGACGTGTTCCCGGATTTGTCGGCGCCGGTCTTCAACGTGATCGCCCAGAACGCGGCTATGGGGGCGGAGGAGCTGGAAACCGCCATCGCCATCCCGTTGGAAGTCGAACTCGCCGGCCTTCCCGACGTCAGACGCGTGCGATCGAACTCGCAACTCGGAGTGGCGCAGGTCACCATCGAGTTCGAGCCAAACGCCGACTACTACCGGTCGCGGCAATTCGTCGCCGAGCGCGTGGCGCAGGCGGCCGGGCAGTTGCCACCAGGAACCGATCCGCCGTTGATCTCGAGCCTGACCGGACGACTCAACGAGATCTTCGAGTTCACGCTGGAGGCCGACGAGGGTGCCATTGACCTGATGGGTCTGAGGGACCTGGCCGAGGCTGAGATCAAGAACCGCCTGCTCGCCGTGCCGGGAGTCTCCGCCGTCGAGCGCCTCGGGGGTTACCTGCGGCAGTTCCAGGTGCAGCTCGATCCCGATCGCATGGCGGCGAGGAAGATCAGCCTCGACGAGGTGCTGCACGCGGTCGAAGAATCCAACCTGAATGCCTCGGGCGGCATCGTTGCGCAAGGCGCGATCGAATGGACCGTTCGTGCCGTCGGCCGGGCCGGCTCGGTCGACGACCTGCGCCGGACGGTGGTGACGGTCCGCGGGGAGGTGCCGGTCCTGCTGGGCGACGTGGCAGACGTGGTCGAAGCCGCCGCGGTGCGACGGGGCGTGGCCCATCGCCTCGACGGCGAAGTCGTCAGTGCGCGCGTCACCAAGCAATTCGGCGCCGACACCGTGGCGGTCGCGGCCGGCGTACGCGCGGCAATCGACGACATCAGGCGCAGCCTGCCGGCCGGCGTGCAGTTGCGGGTCGTGTATGACCAGTCGGTCCTGGTCGATTCCGCGCTGGGCGGCGTTGGCCGCGCGGTCCTGCTGGGCGGCGCCTTCGTCGTCTTGGTCATCCTGCTGCTGCTGGGCAACGTTCGGGCGGCGCTGCTGGTGACCCTGACCATCCCGCTGTCGATTGCCCTGGCCGGGCTGCTGCTCAAGCCGCTCAACGTCGGGCTCAACACCATGACCCTCGGCGGTCTGGCCATTGCCGTGGGCCTGCTGGTCGATGCCGCCATCATCATGGTCGAGAACATCCTGCACCGGCTGGCCGGTGCGGCCACCCGCCGCGAACGGCAGGCGCGGTCGGTCGAGGCCGCCATCGAGGTGGCGCGGCCAATCGTGTTCGCCACCCTGATTGTGATCGTGGTCTTCCTGCCGTTGTTCGGCATGAGCGGAATCGAAGGCCGGATGTATCAGCCGCTGGCGGCGGCGGTGATCGCGGCCATGGCGGCGGCGCTGCTCCTGGCCGTTACCCTGGTACCGGTTGCGGCCGGCACCATCCTGCGGGCGCCGGCCTCCGGACACGACGATGATGTGGCGTTGTTGCGCGCGGTGAAGCGGGTCTACGCGCCCCTGCTTGACCGCTGCTTGCGGCGGCCAGGCCGCGTCGCTGTCGTGACGCTGCTTCTTGGCGCACCGGTCATTGGCCTGGCCTTCAGGGTCGGCAGCGATTTCATGCCGGCATTGGACGAGGGGGCCTTCCTGCTGCAGACGGTGCTGCCACCAGAGGCGTCGTTGGAGGAGGTCGATCGACTGAATCACCGGGTTGAGGATCTCCTGAGGGAAGTACCCGAAGTTGAAGACGTGATCCGCAGGACCGGCCGCGCCGAGCGAACCGAGGATCCCATGCCGCACACCATTTCCGATGTGCTGGTGCCTCTCAAGAGCGTTCGCGCCAGGGATCTCGCCGCGATTGAGGCCGACATGCGCGCGCGGTTGGAAGATCTACCCGGCATCGCCGTGCTGTTCACCACGCCGCTCGGCATGCGAATCGATGAAGGCCTCGGCGGCACGCCGGCCGACCTGTCGATACGAATCTTTGGTCCCGACCTGGCGACGCTGGGCGAACTGGCCGAGCAAGCCGAACAGATTGTTGGCAAGGTGGCCGGCGTGACCGACCTGCGCGCCGAGGAACTCTCGGGCTTGCCACAACTGCAGATCGCGGTCGATCGCGAGGCGACGGCGAGAGTCGGCCTGGCGCCGGGCGACGTGATCAAGGCGATACGCATCGGCCTGGTCGGCGAGGAAGTGTCGCAGATCTGGGTGGGACAGCGCCGCTTCGATTTGGTGGTCCGGCTGCGAGACGACCACCGCGACAGCCTTGGCGCCATTCGGACCATGCTGATCGACGGTCACGACGGCACCAAGATTCCGCTCGGCCAACTGGCGGCGATCACGCAGACCTTTGGTCCGGCGGCAATTCGCCGCGAGGCCGGCAGCCGGCGGATCGCGGTGGAGGCGTCTGTCACCGGCCGCGACCTGGGCAGTGCCGCGGCCGAGGTGCGCCAGCAACTGGCTGAACAGCTGACGCTGCCCGCCGGCTACTTCGTCGACCTGGCGGGGCGGGTTGAAAACCAGGAGCGCGCCTCGCGCGCGCTCACCCTGGCCATTGCCGCGGCCTTGTTCGGAGTGTTCGTCCTGCTCAACATCGCGTTGGCATCCGCCGTCGAGGCGCTGCTGATACTGGGCACCGTGCCGGTGGCGTTCGTCGGCGGCATTCTTGCTTTGCTGCTGGCCGGTGAAACGTGGAACGTGTCGTCCCTGGTGGGGCTGATCGGGTTGTTCGGAATCGCGGTTCAGAACAGCCTGGTCCTCGTCACGCAGACGCGATCGTTGCTGGCCGAGGGCCGCGACCTGGCCGGCGCCGTGCGCGAGGCCAGCATTGGCCGCGTCCGCCCGAAGCTGATGACCGCGGGCACGGCAACCCTCGGCCTGCTGCCGCTGCTGGCCCTGCGGCTGCACGGCACCGAAATCGAGCGCCCGCTGGCGATCGTGATGATTGGCGGGCTCGTCACCTCCACGGTGTTCACGCTGTTGGTTCTGCCGGCACTCTATCTGCAACTGCACCGCTGGCTCGACCGCCGGCGCCAACGCGTGGGCGTCGTGGCGTGAACGGCTGACCGGGGGACCGCGGGGAGTTACAAGGAAAACACATCCGGGCGGCCGTGCGATCTGATACACCTGCGGCCGCGCGAGGCGCCGGGGGTGAGCATGGGTGCGAGCGGCTGGTTCGAATCGACCGTGCAGGACGTTCGCTACGCGGTCCGCAGCCTGCGCGCCGACTGAGCAATCTCCTCGGACGCTGATACGATCTGGAGATGGCGATGGCGGTGCGCGAGGAATCCGGTGTGCCAATCGTGGAAGGGGCGCCCGGTGCGATGCTGATCCAGCGTGCCCAGGATGCGACGCTGGTGCTCGAGGCGTGTTTCTCGGTGCCGGCGAGCGCCGCCCTGCTCTACCCCGAGAATCTCACGCCGCGATTTTTCGATCTCAGCTCCGGCGAGGCCGGCGATGTGCTGGACAAGTTCCGCCGCTACCAGATCCGGCTCGCCATCGTCTGTCGACCAGGCACCGTCCAGTTCAGTGGCCGCTTTACGGAGATCCTCTCGGATGACATGCGGATCTTCGAGACGCCAGAAGCGGCACGGCAGTGGCTGGCCGGGCAGGACCGATTGTCTTCTCCCTGATTGCCAGGTTCTCCACCGCAGCGATTCAGCCTGCAACCGCCAGGCGGCGCTGGCGTTCGCCGGCGGGCGGTTCGCGCAGGCCAAGCTGCCTGGCCAGGTGATGTCACTTCTCATCACTCTCGGCAAGAAACTGCACGAAGCGCTTGAACAACTGCGTCTGGTAGTGCATCCGGTTCCACGCCAGCGCGATCGTCCGTGTTGGCTTGTCGCCGGCAAGCGACCGATATTCGCGGCCGTGGTCGCGGCCCTTCGGCACGGCCATCGCAGGAATCAACGACACGCCCTGCCCCATCCGGACCAGTTCCAGCACGGTCAGCAACTGCTGGCCCTTCGACGTAATCAGCGGCGACGCGGCGTGCCGCTCGCAGAAGCTCATGGTGTTCCGGGTCAGGCAGTGCGCCTCGTTCAGGACCACGAACGGCTCGGCCACCAGGTCCTTCAAGGTCACCTTCGGCTTCTTCGCGAGCGCATGACTGGCCGGCATTACCGCCAAGAGTTCCTCGGTGAACAACGTCTTCGTGTGCACATGCTCGGCCTGGACCGGCAGCGCCAGGATTGCCATGTCGGCACCGCCCTCGGCGAGCAGGCGCAGGATGTTGGCGGTCGTGTCTTCGACGATCTCAATCTGCGCCTTCGGGCACTCCCGGGCGAAGCGCGTCAACACCGCCGGCAGGAAGTACGGCGCGATGGTCGGAATCACCGCCAGGACAATACGGCCGGAGTCGGGCGTGTCGGCAACGCGGGTGCAGGCATCCTCGGTCAGGCTCAGGATCTGGTCGGCGTAGCGCTTGAACAGGCGGCCGGCCTCGGTCAGCCGCACGCCCCGGCCCAGGCGCTCGAGCAGCGGCTGGCCCAGTTCGCGCTCGAGCTTGGCAATCTGCTGACTAAGCGACGGCTGCGAAACGTGGCAGGCCTCGGCCGCGCGGGTCACGTTGCCGAGCTCGGCCACCTTGGCAAAGTAGCGAAGCTGGTGCATCTCCATCGGGACCGGACCTCTCGGAATAAGGAATAGGGCGTGCCTATGGCAGCAATCGTATCAAAGCCTTGGACCTATTTCTGGTCCGCCTCTACTGTAGCTGGTGCACGAACCTTCCGTTCGGGTCCTGGAGAAGTCTCAATGAAGAAGAGCCTGATGACCCTGCTTGCCGCGTTCGCGGTGGCAGCTCTCCCGCTGATATCCACGCATACCGTTCATGCTCAAGGGGCGCCCAAACCCAATCAGTTCTGGTGGCCCGACCAGCTCGACCTGTCGCCGCTGCGGCAGCAGGCCGCCGAATCGAACCCGCTGGGCGGCCAGTTCGACTACGCCAAGGCCTTTGCCAGCCTCGACCTCAACGTGTTGAAGCAGGACATCAGGAAGGTGTTGACCACCTCGCAGGATTGGTGGCCGGCCGACTACGGCAACTACGGCCCGTTCTTCATTCGCATGGCCTGGCACAGCGCCGGCACCTACCGCGTGGCCGACGGCCGCGGCGGCGCCGGCGGCGGCCAGCAGCGCTTCGAGCCGCTCAACAGCTGGCCCGACAACGCCAATCTCGACAAGGCGCGGCGGTTGCTGTGGCCGGTCAAGCAGAAGTACGGCCAGAAGATCTCGTGGGCCGACTTGATGGTGCTGGCCGGCAACGTCTCGCTCGAGTCGATGGGCTTCAAGACCTTCGGCTTTGCCGGCGGGCGCGAAGACGAGTGGGAGCCGGACCTGGTGGACTGGGGTCCCGAAAAGAAATGGCTGGCCGACGAACGGCACAGCGGCGACCGCATGCTGGCAAACCCGTTGGCGGCGGTACAGATGGGCCTGATCTACGTGAACCCTGAGGGTCCGAACGGCAAGCCGGATCCGCTGGCCGCGGCCCGGGACATCCGCGAAGCCTTCGGCCGCATGGCCATGAACGACGAAGAAACCGTGGCGCTGATCGCCGGCGGCCACACCTTCGGCAAGGCGCACGGCGCCTACGCGCCCAACGACTGCGTTGGCCCCGAGCCGGCGGCCGCCGGCATCCAGGCGCAAGGTTTCGGCTGGGAAAACAAGTGCGGCAAGGGCAACGCCGGCGATACCGTTACCAGCGGCCTCGAGGGCGCCTGGACGTCGCGGCCGATCTCGTGGACCTCGGAGTACCTCACCAACCTGTTTGCCTGGGATTGGGTCCAGACCAAGAGTCCCGCCGGCGCTACCCAGTGGATTCCCGCGAACGGCCAGGGCGCGAACCTGGTGCCCGACGCGCACGACCCGTCGAAGCGGCACGCGCCGATCATGTTCACCACCGACCTCGCCCTGAGGTTCGATCCCAGCTACGGAAAGATCGCCAAGCGCTTCCAGGAAAACCCGGAAGAGTACCGGCTCGCGTTCGCCAAGGCCTGGTTCAAGCTGACCCATCGCGACCTGGGTCCACGCGCACGCTACCTCGGCCCCGAGGTTCCCGCCGAGGATCTGATCTGGCAGGATCCGCTGCCGCGTGCCGCTCGCGCGACCGACACGAAGGATGTGGCGCAGTTGAAGGCGCAGATTCTGAAGTCGGGCCTCAGTGTTCCCGAGCTGGTCAGGACCGCGTGGGCGTCGGCGGTTACCTTCCGCGGCACCGACATGCGCGGCGGCGCCAACGGCGCCCGCGTGCGCCTCGCGCCGCAAAAAGACTGGGCCGTCAACGATCCCGCCGAGTTGGCGAAAGTGGTCAAGACGCTCGAAGGCATTCAAGCAGGCTTCAACAAGGGCAAGAAGCAGGTGTCGCTCGCCGATCTGATCGTGCTCGGCGGCACCGCCGCGATCGAGCAGGCCGCGAAGAACGCCGGCTACACCATCACCGCCCCCTTCACCCCGGGCCGCGCCGATGCCACCGATGCGCAGACCGACGTGCCGTCGTTTGCGCCGCTCGAACCCACCGCCGATGGCTTCCGCAACTACTACCGCGCGGGCCAGCGCCTGTCGCCGGCCGAGTCGCTGATCGATCGGGCCAGCCTGCTGACGCTGTCGGCGCCGGAGATGACGGTGCTGGTCGGCGGCATGCGCGTCCTGAACGCCAATGCCGGCCAGGCGGCCCACGGCGTCTTCACCAGCCGGCCGGGGACGTTGAGCAACGAGTTCTTCGTCAACCTGCTCGACATGTCCACGAAGTGGACCAAGGCGGCCTCGTCTGAGGGCCTCTACGAGGGCGTCGATCGCGCAACCGGCAAGGTGAAGTGGACGGCGACCCCGGTTGACCTGGCGTTCGGCTCGAACTCCGAGCTGCGCGCCCTCGCCGAGGTTTACGCATCGGACGATGCGAAGGAGAAGTTCGTGCGCGACTTCGTGGCGGCGTGGACGAAGGTCATGAACCTCGATCGTTTCGACCTGAACTAAGCACGGACTCGGGACGTGCCTCGCGGCGGGGCACGTCCCGGTTGCCGAACTCCAGCACCGCCGCCGCGTTGACGCCGATCAGCCGGCGTGTCCGCAGCCTGCGCACGACCACGGCCTCCACGTCTGGCACGCCGTCGACGCAAACGACTTCCGTGCCGGCCAGAATCGTCAGTTGGCCCGGCGCCGGCGTTCGCACGGCTCCGACCGCCTGACGAAGGTGCTGCGCCAGACCCGGGTGCTGCCGTCGAATCACAACCAGCACGCGCAGCCCCCGGCCGACGGCGTCGATCGTCGCGGCAATGGCCGCGGCGGTCCCGCCGACCACCACCAAGTCCACCGACCGGGTCATCGCGCCAGGCGTCCCAACGTCACACCGTTCACGACGGTTGTCCCGGTGAGCGATCGCAGGAAGGCCTCGAGCTGCTTCAGCTCGCCCCGGTTCAGGCGCAGTGGCCGGAGCTCCGAGTGTCCCCTGGAGGCGGCGGGAGCGCGGTTGTAGTGGTCGAGCACCTGCCCGAGCGTCGCGAACTGGCCCGCGTTCATGTACGGCGCGCGCTCGGCGACATTGCGCAGCGTCGGCACCTTGTAGGCGCGCTGCTGCCCATGATCGTTGGTGATGAGAACATCGAGTTCAGCGCAGTTCCCTCTGGCGTCGCTCCAGCGGCTGCGGCAGTTGAACTCGTCGTTCAGCACGGCAACGGCCCCGGTCAAACGGCCGTCGTCCATCGGCACTCCGGCACGCCTGGGAACCCCGGTGTTGTGGAACTCGTTGTTCGTCAGCAGCGGCCCGTTGTGGCACTGCGTGCAGTTGGCTTTGCCTATGAACAGCCGGAGCCCGGCGACTTCGTCGTCCGTCAGAATGGCCTCGGCCCGCATCCCGTTGTCGATCGCATCGACATATCGATCGAATCGCGACGGCCCGGGCTCGATTCGCCGCTCGTAGGCCGCGATTGCCTTTCCCACATTCACGAACACGCCGGTGACCACCTCTCGTTGCGCAGCCGGCAACGCGTTCCAGGCACGGACCGCCGCCTCATCGCCAGCCGGTCCGGCCGAGGCCGGTACGCCGGTGAGGTCGGGAAGCGAGCCGAACAGTTCCTCGTAGTCGGCGCGGTAGTGCTGCGATACCACCCTGGCGTACAAGGCGCGCGTGCCGCCGTGTTCAACGGGGCTCTCGAGTGGCCCCAGGGCCTGCGCCCACAGGCTGTCCTTGCGTCCGTCCCAGAACAGGAACGGCGACCGCGAGGTCGCGGCAATCGGCATCGTCCGGCGGTCGGTGATGCCGACGCCTCGGCCCAGGGCGATGCCATCCTGGAAGTCGCGATCCCGTTGATGACAGGTGCCGCAGGCAACCTTGCCGTCAGCACTGAGCCGCGTGTCGAAGAACAGGCGCTCGCCGAATCGGGCGGCGCGCGGGTCGTCCGCAACCCGGTTGGTCGGGTCCGCGGGAATCGGATCGAGGCTCGCCAGCGAGAGCGACCGCAGCTCGTCCAGTTGCGCGGTCGACCAACCACTTGAATTACCGGTAGCCGCGGCCAGCGACACGCCAAGCGAGAGCAGCGCGGTAAGCATCACGAACCGGGTCGCCAGGTTTGCACGATTGGCTGGCATCACAGGCTCAGGTTGAACGTCACGGTGTCAGCGCCGCGTTCGGACGTGATCGTGACCTTGAATTCCCACCAGCCGCCCATGTTGAAGCGCACGCCCTCGACTTCGTAGGCGCCGGCGCCGAGAACACGAGTCATGCGTGGCCGGGTCGGCAGTCCATGGCCGTGCTCGGGCATGCCACCGTCGATGGCCAGGGCGGCGCCGTCGACCGCGCGGCCGTCGGCGTCGACAACCGCCACGCGAACGGTCTGCAGCCGGCGCGTGCGCAGCTGGGTTGCGGGTTCGAGTGTGGCGACGTAGAGGCGATTGGCGGAGGCGCGGGGCCCGAGGCCAAACTCGGTCGCCGCCGGGCGCCTGGCTCCCGTGCCGTGGATCATCCTCATGGCATGACCGCACGCCGTGGCGAAGACCACCGCTGCCATAATCACCACGACCGACGCGATTCGGCGCGCGCGAGACCGGTCGTTGCGCTGCAGGGTCTTCATCAGGTGCTTCAGTTGCGTGTTGTCCGAACTAAGCTGTAGGGTCGTCATCGGCATCTCCAGTGGCGTGAGGCCGGCGGGTATCGCCGGCGCCGTCCCAGAAGATAGCGACGGCGACCGCACCGGCGATTGAACCAGGAGACCGAAGTTCTTGAATAAACCTGCTGCCGTCACGAACGAACGTGAGACCCGGTGGGCGGAAACGCCGCATTGGTACCTGTGGGATGGCGGCTATCTCCTGGTGGGCCGCGGCGAAGGCGTGGTTCCTCCGCACGCGCACCATGCGATTCAGGTCGTCATCGCCATTGACGGCGAGGTCGAGCTGCAGGGCGAGAGCGGCGACTGGCGCCGGGGCCGCGGCTTCATTGTCCGCGCCGACGCCGTCCATTCATACAAGCCGCAGGGGTCGCTCGGCGCGATGATCTTCGTCGATCCGGAGTCGGCCGACGGGGCGTGGCTCAGTAGCTCGCTGCGAGACCAGATTACGCCGGTGCCAGAGGCGCGCCGCGACGCCTGTGTCCGCGAACTGCGGCGGCATATCGACCAGCCGTTCGAGAGCATGGGGATCCCCGAATTAATCAAGCACTGCGTGCAGTCGCTTTGCCCTGGCGTGCCACCGAGCCGCCGGCTGGATGAGCGGGTCACCCGCGTGCTGGCGTCAATTCGCGGCTCCGACGAACTCCGCGTCTCGATCGACGATGCCGCGGCCATGGCGTTTCTCTCGCCCAGCCGTTTCGCGCACCTCTTCAAGCAGCAGGTGGGTCTGCCGTTCAGACGCTACATGCTGTGGCGGAAGCTGACCCGCGCCATGCTGGTCATTGGCCGCGGGCAGACCATCTCGGCGGCGGCTCACGAGGCCGATTTCTCGGATGCCGCCCACCTCACGCGGACCTTCTATCAAATGGTCGGCCTGGCGCCGTCGCTGCTGATGCGCGGCCGGTTCTTCGAGATCGCCCCGCCTTTCGAGATCCCGGACGCGCCCCCGGCCAGGCCGTAGCAGGTTTGTTCAAGCAATTCGACGCGGCCGTTCAATCTTCCAATCCCGCCGGCCGGTAGTCTTCTCACATGCCGCGGCGTGACCGCGACAGTCACACCACTACGTTGGCGGCCGGTGGCCGCGGCGTAGTGGTTGACCAGGATTCACCTTGTCTCGGTAACGTCACACGCACACCACTGGAGTCGCTATGCCGTATCTCATCGGAATCGTGCTGTCACTCAGCGTCGGGGTCCTCGCCAGGCGCCTGGCCTTCGACCGCGATCGGGCGTTCTATCCAACCGCGCTGATCGTGATTGCGTGCTACTACGTGCTGTTCGCAGCGATCAGCGCATCGATGGCCGCGGTGGTCACCGAATCGATCGTGGCGGCCGGCTTCGCCGCGGTCGCGGTCTGGGGCTTTCGAACCAACTTGCGCATCGTCGCCATGGCCCTGGTCGGACACGGCTTCTTCGATGCGCTGCATGGCGAACTGATCACCAACGCCGGGGTTCCGTATTGGTGGCCGGCATTCTGCCTGGCCTACGACGTCGGCGCCGGCTGTTGCCTGGCCTGGCTGTCGCGCTCCGCCACCTACCCAGCCGCCATGCGGGCCGCCATTGGCAACCATCGTGGAGTAGCGGGACGATGACCGGCAACGACCACGCCGGTGTGTATGTGCCGCCACTGCTGCTGTTCATAATCCCGCTCGTGGCAGCCGCGCTGGTGCCGGCGCCACAGGCGTGGCCGATCCTCGAAACGCTCTCGACGACTGCGGCGCTGGGCGGACTTCTCGCGGTCACGACCGGGGTGGCAATGGGGTTGGCAAGTGTCGCGAGCTTCCGCGGCGCCGGCACCACGATTCTGCCGGCGGGCCGACCCACCACGGCCGTTGTGGACGCCGGGCCCTATGCCTTCACTCGCAACCCGATGTACCTGGCCATGGCCTTCGGGTACGCCGGTCTCGCCCTGCTGCTCAACAACATGTGGGCGCTCCTGCTCCTGCCGGTTGTGCTGGCGGTCGTCGATCGATTCGTCATCCGGCGTGAAGAACGCTACCTGGCGTCGAAGTTTGGCCGGCCATACCGTGACTACTGCCTGCGGACTCGGCGCTGGATCTGAGAGTTCTCTCTTTCGTTACTTCGCGGGCCGGCGATACAGGACGTAGTTGAAGGTGCCATGCAGCCATGCCTCGCCGGCGGCATCGTCGTGTTTCACGCCCAGCGACTCGCTGCGCACGTGCGCGTAGTCGCCGCCCAGTCGGTCGATCTCGCTGCCGATCCGGTCCTCGGCCGCGGTCATCAGTTCCTGGTAGCAGCGGTCCCATAGCTCATCGCGGGAGGCCAGGGTGCCGGGCACACGGCTGCTGTTGGCCTCGACCGTGTGCTCGGCCATCATCTCGGCGTCGAGGGGCGGCAGTTCGCGATGCCACGACACCCGCCTGGTCGACGGCATGAGGCTACCCAAGGTTGAAATCTGCGAAGCGCAGGTGCGACGCTTGCACATCCTGGTAGCCACGTTCGACCAGATCGCGGACCGTGCCCGGCAAGGCACCCTCGACCGCTGTCTTGAACGCCAGGACGGTCAGGTTATCGCCGCGTTCTGCTTCGCTGGCGACAGCGCGATCGTCGTGGCCGCTCAACGCGCTCCTGACGTCCATCCAGCGGCGGTGCAACGTGGCGCCGGCGGTGCCGTCGGCTGTCTCGGCGCCGCCCAGCCGCTGAGCATGCGGCAGCAGTTCCGCCGCGAAGCCGGCGCGACGCCCCGCCGTTTCGGTGAAAAAGGACTTCAGGGCGGGATTGCTGACGAGTTCGGCCGCATGCAGCAGTCCCCGTTCTCCGTCCTTGCAGGTTTCGATAAGGCCGTTCAAGACGGCGCGGGGGTCTGACTCTGTCATGGGAATCCTCTCAGCGAGCCGCAGTCGTCGCGACTCGGCGCAACCTGAAGCTATGCAGGAAGGCGGCCAAGGGAATGGCGGTGAAAAGAGCCGGGAATTCATCGACGGCCGGCCGAACACAGCGGAATTTCCCGGCTCGCGGTGAATACTCCGCCCCGCCACAAAGCCAGCACGCCTCTTGCAACGACGCCATCATGCCGAATCCACAACTGTCCCGGTGGCGGGCGCAAGTCCCCGATCAACCGAATGACGTGCCCTCGCCCGACACCGACGAGCCAACACCTGACGATGAAGCACCGGCCACGCCGCCGACTGAGCCGGAGCCTGTACCCGTCGAAGATCCGCGGCCGGACACGCAGCCACCCGGGCCGTATGTCGTGTGACCGCTGAGCCCGATCAGGATGACTAGTACCCAAAAGGAGTAGCCATGGTACGCAGTGTCAGAAATCTGCAAAAGTTCGAGATCGCTGCCACGGACGGCCCTATCGGCTCGGTGGCCGACGTCCTGTTCGACGATGAGCGCTGGATCGTCCGCTACCTGGTCGTTGAGACTGGCAACTGGCTGCCGGGACGGCGCGTCCTGATCTCGCCGCTCTCGGTGGTGCAGACCGAATGGGATGCGCAGAGGCTGGTGCTGTCAATCACACGCAATCAGGTCGAGCACAGTCCAGCGGTCGATACGCACAAACCGGTTTCGCGCCAGCACGAGGTGGACCACCTGAACTACTACGGCTATCCCCACTACTGGACCAGTCCCGAGGTGTGGGCGCCGGCGCCGCTCTCGGCTGAGGTTCAGCAGGAGGAGGCGGAGGCGGACGTATCGCCTGCCGATCGCCACCTGCGTAGCGCCGGCGAGGTGTTCGGTTATGCGATCCGCGCCACCGACGGCGAGCTCGGCCATGCCGATGACCTGCTGATTGAGGACGTGAGCTGGGCGGTTCGCTATCTCGTGGTCGACACCAGCAACTGGTGGTTCGGCCGGCACGTCTTGATCGCGCCGGAGTGGATTACCGACATCAACTGGCCCGGGCGCCATGTGGCGGTCGACCTGACCCGGCAGGCGGTCAAGGAAGCGCCGCCGTACGATCGCGCCGGACACACCAACCGCCAGTGGGAAGCGGCCTACTACGAACGGCTGGGACGGCCCGGCTACTGGCTGACGGCGAACCAGGCGCGCCGGATCAAGCGTGCCCAGGAGTACTTGCGAGAGGAAGGCGGCTCGCTGCCGCCCAGTTGAGCTACTTCGATTTCTTTAGCGCCTGGTAGTGCCGTTCGATCGGCTGGAACGGCCCGAGGCGGTGCTGTTCGATTGAAAAGTCGTCCGCGAACGGACCGTACGGGTTGTCCACCGGCTTGGCGGAGCGATCCGGATAGTCCTGCTCGAGATTCGCCATCTGCGGCCGCGGCTGCGCATTGATATAGGCCGCGACGTCGAACGCCTCGTCGTCGGTCAGGGTCGCTTCGCCAAGCGGCATGCGCGCCTTGATGAAACGCGCCGCCGTCAGCAGGCGATGCATGCCGGCGCCGTTGTTGAAGGAATCGGGTCCCCACAGCGGCGGGAAGAGATAGCCCTTGGCGGGGGCGCCGGTCGCGAGCAGGCCGAGGCCGTCGCCGCCGTGACACACCGAGCAGCGCGCGCCGTAGACCGTTTGTCCGGCGGCCACGCTGGCCGCGCGCGCCGGGGTCTTGAAGGGGGGCGGCTCGGCCGCTTTCTTGCTCGACTCCCCCATCGCCGCGTAGCGCGAACCGAGCGAGCGCAGGTACGCCGCGATCGCCATCATCTCGGGACTGTCGAGCGGCAGCGGCCGGCCGTTCATGCTGCGCTGCATGCACTCGTTGATGCGATCCTCGACGTCGGTCATCTCGCCGGAGCGGCCCGAATAGCGCGGGTAGTGCTCCGCCGTCTGCAGCAGGGCGAGCGTGCCCGGGTCGGTGCCGGTCGCCAGGTGGCACGACGCACAGTTGAGCCGCCCGCCGGAATAGCGGCGCGCCGGGTCGGGATGATCGGGCCCCAGCAGTTCCACGGTCTGCGCGACCAGCCGGCGGCCGTACTCCTCGGTGGCGTGCGCGGGGATCTCGCCCACCGGTTGCGGCGGACGCGGCCGCTCGCCGCCCGAATTGGCCGGCGCCGTCGGCGAGGCGGCATCGGAGGAGCCCCCGGGCTCGACCGCCGAGTAGCGCAGGCCGGCGAAGATGGCAGCGCCGCCGATCAACACGGCCATCACGATGATGCCGGCAATACCGGGCAGAGCGCGGGTGTCGCGTGGCGTCATGGTGCTTCCGATCCGGCCGCCGTGTCGCGGCCCGTTTCTCGATCGTGATCCCGCACCGACGCCAGGAAGTGGTGCTTGGGCCGCTCGATCCATTGGCGCAGCCGCGGCGACGCGGCCCAGGCGGCCACGAACACCACCGTCAACGCCACCGACGACCACACGATCACGCCGGAGATCATTGCGCCTCCGTGGCAGCCGCCGGAACGCGGTACAGACTGCGAACGTAGTGGGCCGCCGCCAGCCGTTCGGCGTCGGTCAGGCGCGTGGTCCACGGCGCCATGGGTGAGCCGTGCACGCCTTCGCGCAGCACGCGCAGCGCTTCGCTCAGGCTGACCCGCTGGGCGGTGAAGTCCGCCGGCGCCATGGCCAGCTTGTCGGCGGCCGAGCCGCGGCCGTCGCCGTTCGCGCCGTGGCACTGGCTGCAGTTGGCGGCGTACACCTCCTGCCCGAGCGGCACGAGATGCGCGGGCACCGCGGGTTCAGGCCGCGGCGCGGCCATGGCCTGCACCGCCGCGGCGAGCGCCGCGCGGTCGGCGCTCGAATAATCGCGCCACGCCGGCATGGCAGTGCCGGCCACGCCGTGCCACAGCACCGCTGCCAGGCGCGCGGTCGAATACTCGTGCTCGGCCAGGTTGCCCGGCGCCGGCACCAGGCCGCGCGCGCCGGGACCATCGCCATTGCCGCTCCCGCCGTGACACGTGGCGCAATGCTGGTGATAGAGCTGCGTGCCGCGTGCGCGATCGCCGTCCGGCGACAGCGGCGGCGGCGCGTCGTGCGTGCGCTGGGCCCGCGCCGGGTGGGTGTTGAGCGGCGCATGCAGGGCCTCTTGCGCCATCGCATCCTCGGGACAGTTGCAGCCAATGCGGGCCTGGGTGTTGCCCTCCGGACCGGCGAGCTCGCGCGCCCGCCCCAGTGAATCCAGATAGGCGACCAGGTCGCGGGCCTCTTGCCGCGGCCGGTCGGGTGCGCCGTCGAACAGCGCCGGATAACCCGGCATGACCGATGCGGGAACGATCGCGCGCGGCGCAAAGAGATGTGCGTACTGCCAGTCGAGGCTGCGCACGCCGCCGATGCGGCTCAGGTCGGGACCAATGCGCCGCGTGCCCCACAGGTGCGGCGTATCGCGTCGCGTTTCCCACGCCAGCGTCGGCGCGCCAAAGCGGGACATGTCGGTATGCAGGTAGCGAACCTGCTGGGTGTGGCAATAGGCGCAGCCTTCGCGGGCATAAATCGCGCGGCCCCGCCGCTCGCTGGTGGTCGGCTCGAGCGGACGAGGCGGCGCCATGACCGCCGACTGCGCATCAAGCAAACGCGCCGGCCACACGCCGAGCAACACCACCGACAGCACGAAGAACACCACGCCCGCCACGCTGGCCACGAGATACGACATGCGCAGGGCCTGTCCGGCGCGGCTCACACGGCCTCCGTCACGGGCGATAGCCGTGGCGCCACCGCCCCGTCGCCATCAGCGTCGGCAGCCGGACGCACGGTCATGCCGGCGCCGCGCGGGCCGGTGGTCAGGCCGGCGAGCAGGGCGATGAACCCGGCCGCCAGCACGGTGCCGAGGTGGGCGCGCGACACCCAATACACCCGCGAGGCGGCCACCGAATCGATCCACGGCGCGGTGCTCTTCCACAGTTCGCCCTGGACCAGGCCGGCCAGCGTCAGGTCGACCACCATCCCGACGAGGCCGATCACCAGCAGCCAGTAGGCCCACGCAATGGCCGTCGCGTTGTAGCGCGCGTCGGGCATCCGCTGCCAGGCGTGGACCAGGCCGCCGGCGGCGGCGAAGCTCGCGAAACCAAGCATGGCCATGTGCGAATGCGCCACCACCCAGTCGGTGAAATGCACCGTCTGGTTGACCGACATCTGCGCCTGCGCCGAGCCCTGCAGGCTGACGATCACGTAGAAGAACGTGCCGGTGCCGACGAAGCGCAGCGCCGGGTCGCGAGGGAAGAACCCGGAGCCGCGCATCGACAGGAACAGGTTGGCGACGACCAGGACCACGCTGGCGCCGAGCAGGGCCGAGGCGGCAATTGCCGTGAGCTGCGCGGCCATCGGGATCACCGAGTAGACGTAGTGGTGCGTGCCGTTCAGCGGGTACAGGAAGAACAGCAGCCAGAACCCGAGTATCGACAGGAAGTGGCTGAACACCGGCCGGCCGGTCGACGCCGGAATGACGAAGTAGATGATGGCGAGCGCCAGCGGCGTGACGAACAGCCCGACCGCATCGTGAATCCACAGGCCGCTGATCGCCGCGCCCGCGGCCCCAGGCAGGAACTCCGGCGCGAAGTTGCCCATCGGGTACGACAGCAGCGTGAACACCAGGCCGCCGATGATGTACCAGCTCGACACGTAGTACGACTCGACGTGGCGGCGGAAGAAGCCGGGCAGGAACTGCACGCCGGCGAGCACGAGGGCCACCATCGCCACGACATCCACCGCGATTGGAAACTCGGCCCACTCCAGCGGCTGGCTGACGCCGGCCAGCACCAGCACCCAGCCGGGCAGCATCACGGCGAAGTTCCACAGCGCGAAAATCCAGACGCCCAGCCGCACGCTGGTGACCGGCCGCCCGGTCAGAATCGGCACGGCGTGGTAAAGGAACGCGAAGAACGCGTTGGCCAGCCAACCCAGCATGATGCCCTGCGTGTGCGCGTAGCGGACGCGTCCCCACCCCAGCCACGCCACGTCGCGCGCCAGGTCCGGCGCGATCAGCTGCCAGGCGGCGATCAGTCCGAAGGTGACCGAGAGCAGCAGCGTGGCGAGCGCGGCCAGGCCGTGGGCGCGGACCAGTCCCGTGTGGACGAGCGGTGCGGTTGGGCGCGTTGACAGGGGGCGTCCTCGGCTAACCGACGTAGAGCATCGAGAACCCGTACTCCTGCGCGTGCGTCACGCCGACGACGCCGGCCGACACCAGGCGCGCGTTGGGGATGAGGTTCGCCGAGATTTCCTTCAGCACGGCGTCGGCATTGCCGCCCGGGCCGGCCATGCGTCCCGCATAGAGGCGGGTGGCGCTGCCGCACAGCATGAACTGCACGCCGCGCTTGGCCAGGTCCGACAGCAGCATGCGCTGGCCGGAGTTGTGCGGGTTCGCGGTTGGCGGTGGTTCCGCCTTGCCGTCGAGCGCCTTGCCATATTTCGACCAGATCGCATCGCCGTAGCCGTACGGGGTCGCGGTATGGCGCAACACCACGATGATCGCCATCTCCGGCTCCTCGACACCGTAGCCGGTCTTGTTGCCGTTGAAGACGTTGCCGGCGAAGCGCAGCCCCTCGACCACCTTTTCGGGCGTGACGATGTCGAGCACGACGCGGTGCTTGCCGGGCATGGCCGCCATCCACGCATCCTGCTCGTGACGGGCCGGGGTGAAGGCCGGCGCCGCCTGCGCCTCGGCGCGGCGCGCACCGAGCGTGACACTGGTGGCCGCCATGCCGAGGCCGGTGATGATGGCTCGGCGATCTCGTTTCGATGACGTCATTGCGGTTCCCCGGAAGGCGGTCGCGCCAGGTCCGGCGCGGGCGAGCGACGGCTCGCGTGACCTTCCGGGGCCGATTGTAACGCTGAGGTGGCGTTTTCGCTACGACGGACGCATCACGACCTTGACGCAGCCGTCTTGCTTCTCCCGGAACGTGCGGTACATCTCCGGCGCATCGTCCAGGCCCACGCGATGGGTGATGATGAACGACGGATCGATCTCGCCGCGCTCGACGCGCGCCAGCAGGCCCGCAGCCCCACACCGCGACCGTGTCGCCCGGCCTGATCCCGCAGTTCTCGGCGGCCATGTAACCGGTGGGAAAGATGTCGGAGAGAAACAGGACCTGCTCGTCCGACAACGACTCCGGCACCTTGATCGGCCCGACATCGGCGAATGGCACGCGCGCGTACTCGGCCTGCCCGCCGGGATATCCGCCGTACATGTGCGAGTAGCCGAACAGCGCGGATCCCGAATAGCCGCTGATCTTCTCGGCCATCCACGCGTTCGGATTCGAGTTGTCGCACAGCGACCACAGGTCGTCCTTGCAGAAGAAGCACCGTCCGCACGCGATGGTGAACGGAACGACGACGCGGTCGCCGGGTTTCAGGCGATGGTTGTCGCGCCCGACCTCGACCACTTCGCCCATGAACTCGTGCCCCAGGATGTCGCCCCGCTCCATGGTCGGGATGTAGCCGCCTTAGATGTGCAAGTCGGAACCGCAAATGGCGGTCGCGGTGATCTTGATGATCGCGTCGCGGGGATTGAGCAGTTCGGGATCGGGCACCCGCTCGACGCGAATGTCCTCGGTGCCGTAGTAGCGGACCGCCTTCATCGCTCGTCTCCACTCGTGGCCCGCGCCAGTTCACCGGCCTCGAGCAGTTGCTTGAGCCGCCGCAGGTCTTCGCGAATGGTCTGCGACGGAGCCCGGCCAAACAGCCACGCCAGGGCAGCGCCGCCGCGCCCGGCCGGCGGCGCGTATTGCAGGTTGACGGTCAGCTGCGTCGCACGCCCGCCGCGGGCGCGGTCGAAGTTCACCGAACCGGCGGTGACGACGTCGGAGCCGGGCAGCGAGCGCCACGCCAGCAGCTTGTTGTCGATCTGGTTGATGATCTCGGCGTCCCATTCCACCCCGACGCCACCCGGGCCGCGAGCCACCCAGTGCGAGCGCAGCTGGTCCGGCGCTTCGGTCACCGACTCGAGGTACGACATGAACCGCGGCAGGTTCTCGAGCCGGCGCCAGAAGCGATACACCTCGTCGATTGGCACTTCCAGCTGAATGGCTTCTCGCACGTGAAGACCGCGGTCGCCGGCCAGGGCGTCGCGCGTTTCCGCGCTCGTCCCGTTGACGATCGGCCAGGAACCGGTCAGGCCGCGATACAGCAGCGGCGCCGAGGCTATAGCCGCGAGCAGACCGACCCGGTCGCGGCGGGCGGCCCCGACCATCAGCAGCATGGTGGCGCTCGACAGTGCCGTCCAGTCTTCGAGTTGCCGGAGTGACACGCCTGGTTGGTGATGAATGAGTGTAGCCATGCGCCCGTCGTGAGCACGTTGCATGCCACTGCGGAAGCACGGTTCGCGTCGGTCATGAGGGCGCATCCGAGGTGGATTGGCTGACGTGCGTGGCGCGCGGTGCCCTCGCTGGGCAACCGCCGTCCAAGTGTTGGTAGGGCATCGGCCACCACGCGTTGGCCCACCGCAACAACGAACAGTAGAGCCTGGAAAGGCCTGACGGCCGCGATCTCACCGGACGATCAAGACCGGCACCGGGCTGTGATCCAACGCGCCCTCGGCGACACTGCCAAGGAGGAGCCGCTCGAGACCGGTCACACCTCGTGCGCCTACAACCAGCACGTTCGCGTCCGTGTCGGCCACCGCCGCCAGCAGGCTCTTCAGCGGGCCGGCCGCGGTGACCCGCGTCTGGGCTTTCCAGCCGGCCTCCCGCAGCACTTCTGCGGCCGTCGCCAGTTGAGCGCGGGCGGTGGCGATCCGGCCCCGGTTGATTCGCGCCACCTCGGAGGCAACATCGCCGCGGACATCCGAGGGCAACAGGCTGTGCGATGTCATGCGAACGGTGTCGGCCGCGGTCACCAGCACCACACGACCGCCGGCTGGTGCCTGAAGGCGGGCCACCAGGGCGACGGCGCGCCTGGCTTGTTCTGATCCGTCGAAGCCGATCACGACATTCTGGAAGCGCGGCACCGCGCGCCTCACGACCAGCACCGAGCACGGCGCGCTGCGGACGACGCCGCGCGAAACGCTGCCGGCCATCAGGCGCCTCACGGCGCCGTGCCCGCGCCACCCCAGCACGATGACGTCGGCGCGGACCTTCTTCGCGTGCTGCACAATCGCACCGGCGGCCGGTCCTGCGATCACGCGGACGCGAACGTCCGGCCAGCGCCGGCGGAGCGACGCGGCGGTACTTTCGGCGACGACCTCGGCTGCTCGATCCAGACCGGCGCGCACGTTTGGACGTTCCTTACCTGCCCGCTCGCGTGCGATCGCGCCGAAGGCGCGCGTCGCCCCGGGCCAGGGGAAACGCCGCGCACTCACCATCGCCGCTGTCGCCGACAACGAGCCGTCAGACGCCACCAGCACCCGAAACTCCTTCGACTTGGCCATTGCTCTCCTCGCTTGAATAGAAGTCATGACGCGCTCCTCGATTCACGACTGCGGCGGAACCGGCGAGCCCACCGTTGTCCGGCGCCTGTCCAGACCGCCCACGCGAGAGCCTTCTCGACGGCGGGACGATGGGACAGCGGGTTCACCTCGACGCTGCGCGCCAGGTCGGCGTCATGGCGCGCCTGCGCTTCCGCGGCAAACGCGGCATCGCGCACGGCCAGGTTGATCTCATCGAGGTATTCAAATGACAACATGTCCAGATTCGTGGTGCCGACGACCGACCACAGGCCGTCGACGATCATCAGCTTCTGGTGAATCATCGCCGGCTGGTACTCGAACAGGCGCACGCCGGCATCGAGCAGCGGCCGAAAGAGACGGCGGCTGCTCAGCCGGACCCAGGGATGGTCGATGTGGTGTCCCGGCAGCAGGATCGTCACGGCCACCCCGGCCCGTGCCCGCTCGATGAGCGCCGACATGAACGACGGGTCGGGCACGAAGTACGGCGTCGTCAGCCGGATTTCGCGCGAGGCGCACTCGATGAGCGCCTGGAACATCGCTCGAGAGCGCGAGAACGACGGTGAATGCGTCAGCACGGCGGCGGCCGTCGCGCCATCGTCGCTCAGGGCCGGGAACCACTTGTGGCCGGCCAGGATGTCGCCCCGGCATTCGATCCAGTTTTCGGCGAACACGGCTTGGCACGATGCGACGAGCGGTCCTTCGACCCGGAACATGGTGTCGCGCCAGGGGGGCGTTCCCTTCCGGCCGGTGGCCCACGAATCCGAAATGCCGGCGCCTCCGGTGAAGGCGACGCGGCCGTCCACGACCAGCAGTTCGCGGTGCGTGCTGTTGGTCAGCCAATGAATGCGACGCCACCGGGCCCGCGGATGCCAGGCCACCTCGCATCCCGCGTCGATCAGCGGCTTGACGTGCCGGCGGCGCAGGCGGCGGCTGCCAATCGCGTCGAGGACGATGCGAACGGTGACGCCGGCCCGGGCGCGCTCGGCGAGGGCGGCAGTGAAGGATGCGCCGGTCGCATCCGGATGAAAGATGTAGCACTCGAGCGCAATCGACTGCGTCGCGCCGGCGATGTCGGCGAGCATCTGCGGATAGAAGCTCGAACCGTCGTCCAGGCGCGTGATCCTGTTGCCGCGGACGAGCGCCGCCCCCAGCGCGTTTTCCACGGCCGCCTCGAAGTCGCGCGAGGCCACGTCGAAACGGCGGTCCAGCCGATAGACGACGGTGGGCGTGGTCAGGCCGATGATGCCAAGCCACAAGGCGATGACCAGGATTCCCACCACAATCGACGCAATCAGCACGAGTTCGGGCTCCCTTGGAGTGACCGGCTGCAGAAGACGGGCCACGGCCGTTACGGCCAATCAGGAGTATTCCGTGGGTTTCGATTACTCGAGCTGGCGCGCGAGCGCGAAATATTTCCCTCGGTGCGGACTAGTCCGCCGGCACTCGCGAGACGCGGCCCGACCCAGCCGCATCACGGGCAGTTCCTGCGGCGGTCGTACCTGGAGCGCGTTGGTACCAGGGACCGGCGGCGCTCAATCCCCGGGGGCTACCTTGATAATGGACTTCAGATGCGCGGCGTTCGTCCCGATTTCCTGGTCTGGCTCCTCATCGCACTCGCGGCGATGGCGTGCGATGACAACGGCACCAGTCCGTCGCAGGCCGCTCTCGCATTGACGGTGAGCGACCCGGTGGTGGCGCGCTTCGATGCGGGTAGCAACGCGTTGGTTGCCGAGTTTCCTGTGACGATCTCAGACCCGGCCGGCGGCGGAACCCTGGCCGCCATTGTGACCACCGTGCTGAACCAGTCTCGCGGCGCCGTCGTGGTTCGCAACGAGCGGCCGAACGCCTCGTTCGCGTTCCCGGCAACCGTGCTGCCGGCGGGCGGCAGCCTCACTGTGCAGGCCGGCGCCGCCTTCACGGCAACGCCGCCCCGCGACGAGATCGTCTTGGTCGTCGAGGCACGGCTGAGCGACGGGCGGGTGGTGCAACGGACCGTCGGCCTCGTGCAGCAGTTCTAGCCCCCGTCATCGCGTCTGCCCGCGCGGTGGTCCAGGGCACCTATTCCCTACTCGCTCCACTAGAATTGCAGGGCGGCGGCGCCCGCCGTCACGACGCCATTCCTGGAGACGACATGCACTCAGACCGACGCACCTTCTTGAAGTCCACCGCCGCCGGGATGGTCTCGGCCACCGCCGCGACGGTCGCATCGGCGGCGCCGCTGGCGGCGCAGGCCGCGGCGTCGCGAGTAGGCCCCTTCACGATGCCGCGCAACATGACGCTGCTGAACATGCGGACCGCCGCCGGCCCCCGGCTCGGCGTGAAGCTGCCCAAGGGAGTTCTCGACGTGGCCGCGGCGGCGGCGCGCTACAAGCTGCCGGCCCCGGTTGACACGGACGACCTGCTGCAGAACGGCAAGGGCGGCATGCTGGCGACGCTGGTGGCGGCGGCCGCGGATGGGCCGGCCGGACTCTATCTCCAGGAGAGCGCGGTGCAGCACGCGCCGCTCGTCACGCGTCCCGAGAAGATCATCATGATGGGGTTCAACTACCGGCGCCATGCCGCCGAGACCAAGACGCCGATCCCCGCGAACCCGACCCTGTTCAACAAGTTCAACAACACGCTGAACCACCACGGCGGCACGATCGCGCTGCCCACCGCGGTGGCGAAGCAATTCGATCACGAGATCGAGCTGGTGATTGTGTTCGGACGCGAATGCCGCAACGTGTCGGAGGCCGACGCGCTCGACTACGTCGCCGGCTACTGCACCGGCAACGACTTCTCCGCCCGCGACATGCAGTACCTGACCTCGCAGTTCATGATCGGCAAGACCTTCGACGGCTTTGCCCCACTTGGTCCGCACCTGGTGACCAGCGACCTGGTCGGCGATCCCAACAACCTGCGGCTCGAGTGCCGGGTCAACGGCGAACAGCGGCAGGACTGGAACACCAACGACATGATCTTCAACTGCCGGCAGATGATCAGCTTCGCGTCGCGGATGATGACCATCAAGCCGGGCGACATCTTCTTCACCGGCACGCCGCACGGCGTGGTCTTCGGCAAGCCCAAGGGCGAACAGGTGTGGCTGAAGCCGGGCGACCGCGTCGCCTGCAGCGTGGAGAAGCTCGGCGAGCTGGCGTTCAGCCTCGCCTGAGGCTTGGGGCTTGAGGCCTGAGCGACCCGCTATACTCTCAAGCCGCGGCTGCTCCCGAGTCGAGCGCCCGCACGTCGTGCCGGTGTGAGCGTCCAAGAGCCGCTCGGCCCCGGCCAAGGAGGAGTTGCCGTGATCGTTGCTCGTTTGACCGCCGGACTGTTGCTGCTCGTTGCGCCCGCCTACGCCCAGGAGGTGCCGCCGCCCGCCACGCAGATTGCCGGAGCGGTGATGGCCGCGCCGGAGGATCGTCGCGCCGGTGCGAAGGTGCTCGGCTGGGACGCCGCCGGCAAGATCGTGACCCTGCGCGAGGGCAGCAACGATCAGATCTGCCTGGCCGACAACCCGAAGGTCGAGGGCTTCAACGTCGCCTGCTACCACAAGGACCTCGATCCGTTCATGGCGCGAGGGCGCGAACTGACCGCGCAGGGAATCACCGACGACAAGCAGCGCGACTCGATCCGCTGGAAAGAAGTGGACGACAAGAAGCTGCCGCTGCCGCGCGAGGGACGCATGCTGGCAATCACGACCGGCAAGTCGTTCGACGCCGCGACCGGCACGGTGACCGACAGCTACTCGCGCTGGGTCGTCTACGTGCCGTACGCGACCGGAGAATCAACCGGGCTCGGCACCAGGAACGTTCCCGGCGTGCCGTGGTTGATGGATGGCGGCACCGCCGGCGCGCACATCATGATCAGCCCGCTGCGTCCGAAGCAGTAGCCAGCGCAAATCCGCGGGCTCGGCGGCCCGGTCAATAGCGGCGCCTGCCTCTAGCCACCGCTTGACATATATCGGACTCCGGAATATCGTCCCGGCATGTTGGTTCCGGCCGCCGGCGCGTTGCGCGAGGCGAAGAAAGGCGCAGCCGAAATGGTGGTGCTCGCCATGCTCGAGGACGGGGACCACCACGGCTACGAGCTGGCCGGCATGATCGACAGCCGCTCTCACGGCGAGCTCACCTTCAACTTCGCGTCCCTCTACGCCACGCTCTACAAGCTCGAGGAGCGCGGCCTGGTCCGCGGACGCTGGGTCGAGCGTCCGGGCCAGCGGCGGCGCCGCTACTACCGCATCACGCCCGGCGGCCGCGCCATGCTCGCCTCGCAGCGCAAGGAATGGGAACGCTTCTTCGCGCTGGTGCGCGACCTGGCGGGGCTCTCCCATGCATGAGCACGACTGGCAATACTGGCAGCGGCTTGTCGCGGCGCGCAGTGCCGCGGCCGGGCACCCGCTCTCGGACGATGTCGTCACTGAACTGGCGATGTTCCTGGCCGACGTCTACCAGGCGGAGCGGGCCGCCGGCCAGACGCCCGAGGCCGCTCACGCGGCCGCCCTGCAGCGTCTCGATCGCGCCGCCTTCGATGACGTGGCCCAGCGGCAGCGCGCCTCACGGCCGCCGGCGGCGGCAGAGGCGAGGCCGATCGGCGCATCCGAGCCGTGGCTGTCCAGCCTGTGGTACGACCTCCGCGCGGCCGCCAGCGCCTTGATGGCGGCACGGGCCTTCACCACCACCGCCGTCTTCACCATGGCCGCCGGGCTGGCACTGGCGACCGCGATCCTCGCGGCCGTCAACGTCTACATGCTCCGCGGGCTGCCGTATCCGGACGCCGACCGCCTCTATGGCATCGACTACGGCCCCTTCCCGTGGCCCGAGGGCATCGACCGGCTCGATTGGTCGTCGCTCGACGACACCGTCGAGCTCACGGTCGCGTGGGACCTCGATGGCTTCCACATTCTCGGCGGCGAGTATCCGGAGTCGGCGCAGGGCACCTGGGCGACACCGGGATTCATGCAGGCGATGGACGTGCGGGCCAGCGTCGGCCGCACGTTCACCCTCGATGAATACCGCGAGGGGGGCCCGAACGTCGCGATGATCAGCCATCGGCTGTGGCAGACCCGCTTCGGCGGCCGCCCGGAGATCGCGGGTTCCACCTTCACTGCCTATCTCAACGATCGCGCCGACGCCGCATCGACGTTCACCATCGTCGGCGTGCTGCCTGCCGACCTCTGGCTGATGAACACCTTCAGCGACGTGGTCGCGCCGCTCAAGGGGCCGTCGGCTCCCTACCAGCTGCGGCTGCGTCCAGGCGTGGCCCCGGACCTCGTGGCCAGCCGGATCGACACGCTGATCCGACGCGGGGCGACCGGCATTTCACCGCAGTTTGCCGTGCGGCTCGAGTCGTTGCAGGACGGCTACGTCGCGCAGGTGCGGCCGACGCTCTGGTCGATTGCGGTCGGCGCCGGACTGGTGGTCCTGATCGCCGCGGCGAACGTGGCGATTCTGATGATCGTGCGCGCGCGCGGCCGCGTGCGCGAACTGGCGGTGAGAATCGCGCTTGGCGCCAGCCATCTCCGGATCGCCCGCATGGTGACGCTCGAGGGCCTGCTGATCGGAGCGCTGTCCACGGGGATCGGGCTGGCGACGGCCGCGGCCCTGCTGCCCTCGCTCGGACCGTTCGTCGAGCGTTCGCTCAATCGCCGCATTCCCGGCGGCCTGTCGGCGCTGTCACTCGACCCCGCGGTACTGCTCGTGGGTCTCGCCGCCGGTGCCGCGGTCACGGCGTTGTTCACCCTCATCCCCGTGGCCATGCTGTGGCGGTCGCGGGCCTCGCTGGCGGTCGCGGGCTCGCTCCGCGGGATCGCCGGCACCCCGGGTACGGGCCGCTCGCGGGCCGCCTTGATCGCCCTCGAAGTGGCGGCTTCGCTGACGTTGCTCGCCGGCGCGGCGTTGATGGCGGATTCGGCGCGGCGCATGTTGCAGGTCGACTTCGGCGTCGACGGCCGCGACGTGACCACGGCCATGCTGTCGGTCCGCCGCTCGGCGTTTCCCGATGCCGGCGCCCGCGCCGGACTCTACGAGCGCCTCGATCGCGAGCTGACTGGCGTCGCCGGGAACACCGCGGTCGCACTCGGCAGCTATTGGCCGCTGCAAACGCCGCCGGCCACACGAGTCGGCACCGCACAGGCCACAGCCGCCGACGCATCGTCGCTCGCCGTCACCACGCGCTACTTCGAAGCCGTCGGCATGCGCGTGCTCGAAGGCCGGCCGTTCGCGGCGGCCGATCGCCTCGGCGCCGAGCCGGTGATGATCATCAGCGCGTCGCTGGCGCGGCATCTCTGGCCGGGCGCCAGCGCGCTTGGCCAGTCGCTCTCGGTCGAGCCGGCGGGAGACCGGCCGCTCACGCAGGCCACGGTGATCGGCGTGGTCAACGACGTGCGGCAGACCCACCTGGACCAGGAGCTTCACGACACGTATGTGCCGCTGGCCCAGAATCCGATCCCCTTCACGTTCCTGTACCTGCGCGGTCCGCTCCATGCCTCGTGGGACCGCGAGGTGCGGGCCACGCTCGCCCGCGTCCACCCCGAGATCTCGATCGGCACCGTTCGGCCCTTGGAGTTTGGCCTCGAGCAGGAGCGCGCACGGCCGCGATTCCTGGCCTACCTGCTCTCGACGTTCGCGATCGTCGCCTCCCTGCTGGCGCTGATTGGCATGCACGGGGTCATCGCCTACGCGGTGCGGCAGCGGCAGCGGGAGATCGCCGTCCGCATTGCGGTGGGCGCCGACCCGCGTGCGGTGACCTTGCTGTTCCTCCGCTACGGCGCGTGGGTGCTGGGCGCCGGCGTCGTGCTCGGCCTCGGCGGTGCGCTCGGGCTTGGCCAGGTGCTCCAGAGCCAGCTGCACGGCGTGCGGCCGGCCGAACCCGCGGTCCTGATCATCGCGGTAGCGGCCTTTACCGCCGTCGCCTTCCTCGCCATGCTGTGGCCTGCCCGCCGCGCGGCGGCCGTCGACCCGCTCGCGGTGTTGAAGGACGAATAGCGGGGATCGGCCCGCTACTCCGTCCGCAACGCGACGGTCGGTTCGATCGTGAGCGCGCGGCGGGTCGGCACCACGCAGCCCAGCATGCAGACGCCAAGCATGACAAGGCCGTAGCCAACGATCATCGCGATCCCCTCGAGGCCGAGGTCATTCACGGAACCCGGCAGCTCGGTGTTTCGCATCAGGACGGCGCCCATGAACACAACCGCGGTGCCGACGATGACGCCCAGCGTGACCTGGACGAGGGGGCGGCGGAAGGTGGCGGCAACGACGCGCCGGCGGCTGGCGCCGAGAGCCACGCGCACGCCGATCTCACGCGTGCGCCGGGCGACGGTGAACGACAACACGGCGAAGATCCCCGCCAGCGACAGGATGAGGGCGACCGCGGACAACACGACCGTGATGCGCAGCCACAACGTCATCACCCACAGGACGTCGTTGTTGGCCTCGTTGAGGCGCTGCAGGTTGACGAGCCGCAAGGACGTATCGACGGTCATGGCCGCGTCGCGCACCTGCGGCGCGACGGCCATGGGGTCGCCGCCGCGCACCCGCACCATCATGAAGATCTGATCGAACAGCTCCGGCGTCGCTGGAACGTAGAACCCCGCGGCGCGCCCGTCCTGGGTCGGGGCGCCGACGCCGAGCTCGCGCACGACGCCAATCACTTCGTACCAATCACCAGGTCCCACAGGATCGTCCGTTTTCCCCGGCCCCCAGCTCCGTAAGGACCGCGCCGGGTAACGGAAGCGGACCTGCTGACCAACCGCATTGCGGCCCTGCAGGACCTGCTCGATGAAGCCGTGATCGACGATCGCCACGCGCGAACCGGGGGCGGCGTCCGCGGCGGTGAAGCCTCTGCCGGCAAGAATCGGCGCCTCCAATACCTCGAAGTACGACGGGTGGACCGCCGCGATGGTGGCCTCGCGCAAGGGCACGTCCGCATTCGAGCCGGACGCGTCGCGGTCGTAGTCCATCTCGATGATTTTCTTCGGGTGATTCGTGGCCGGCAGATCCTCCACGAACGTCACGCCGGTTACGCCGGGTTGCTCCGCCACCCGCCGGCGAAGCGCTTCGAGCGTGGCTGCCAGCCGCGCGTTTCGCTCGACCGTGACGGCGCCGGAGGAGGCACCGCCATCGACCGGCTCATCCCGTTCGATCTGCACCGCGAGGTATTGCTCGGCTGCGAAGCCCGGATCGAAGTCCTTGATTCCTCGCAGCAGCGCCTGTTCCAGGTAGACGAGCGCGGGGAACATCACCGTGGCCGCGACCTGCGCCACAATCACCACGGTCCACACGCCGCCGAACTGCAGGCCGCCGCCGCCGGCGGTGGTCTGCTTGAGCCGCTGGCCCATGCCGCGCGTGATCTTCAGCGCCGGCACGATGCCGGCCACGGCGGCGCCCCCCACCGTCAGCAGGATCGCGACGGCGAACGCGCGCGGCGACAGGCTGAGATCGAACCAGAACGGCAGGCGGCCCATGTTGGTTTCGAGAAACGAGACGCCCCAGGTGCGCAGCGTCCAGCCGGCAGCGGTGACGCCCACGAGCGCCGCCACACCGCCCAGGACCAGCGCCTCGGCGAACATCTGCGTGACGATGCGGGCGCGGCTGGCGCCGAGCGCCGACCTGACCAGCAGGTCGGCTTCACGCGAGGCCGCGCGCGCGAACAGCAGCAGGCCGACGTTGCTGCAGTTCAGGATCAGCAGCAGGACGATCACGAAGTAGATCGAGGACATGATCATCATCTCGTCGGGCTCACCCGGCGCGGTCAGCATTGCGTAGGGCCTCACGCGAGGCTGGAGATGCTGATGGGTCTCTGGCGACCCCGCCGCGGTGCGCCGGCCGGCGGTCGTTAACTCCGCTTGCGCGGTCGTGATCGTTTCGCCCGGGGCGAGCAGGGCAAAGGCGGTAATCGCGGGGCCCGAGCGCGGCGCCTGGTCGAGGGCCGACGTCTTGAACGGCACCCACACGTCGTGCGCGACCGGAAATTCGAAGCCCTCGCGCATGACGCCGACCACCGTGACGTGATCGTTGCCGAGCTGCACGGTGCGTCCGAGCACGTTGGGATCGCTGCCAAATCGCGTGCGCCAGACCTCGTGGCCAATCACCGCCACGGCCGGCGCGGCGAGGTGTTCGTCGGCCTCGGCCAGCACGCGGCCCATGAGCGGCACGCCGTCGGAGACCCGGAACCCCTGGACGCTCATCTCGGCGACGATGACAGGAGGCGCCATCTCGCCCTCGTTGACAATGAGGTTCCGGCTCGAGTCGCGCCACGCGCCGATCTCGGTCAGCGATCGCAGCGACTGCTGCCACTCGAGCAAGTCGTAGAGGATCTGTTTCTCTTCGTCGTTCGCGGATACGTCGAGGACGCCGACCTCGACCAGGCGGGCGCCCTGGGGGAGCGGAAGGGTGGGATGGGTGAACAGACTCACCACCTGAAAGATCACGAGGCCGAGGCCGATCGCGAACGCCATCGCCACGCCGCCCACGATGGTCAGCCCGGGATACTTCACGAGCATCCGTCCGCCGAGTTTCAGATCGAACAGGAAGGCCTCGAGCCCCGGCAGGCCGCGGCGATCGCGATGCGCGTCTCTGGTGGCGGTGACACTGCCGACCTGGAGCAGCGCCTGACGGCGCGCTTCGTCCGGCGTCATGCCGGCGCGGATGTTGTCGTCGGTGTGCAGATCGATGTGGCTTTGCAGTTCGTCGGCGAACTCCCGCTCGCCGGCGCCGGGCCGAAGAAAGCCGGCGATTCTCGCCCACCACGCGCGGAT
>JBFWUK010000009.1:129079-185588 GCA_050247355.1 Vicinamibacterales bacterium
GATCCCCGATCCCTGATCCCTGATTCACTCCGTCGCCAGGAAGCGCGTCATGATCGCCGACGTCTCGGCCCATTGCCGCGTGTCGCGCTCGATCTGCTTCCGGCCGGCCCGGGTGAGCTTGTAGAACTTGGCTTTGCGGTTGTTGTCGGACACGCCCCACGCGGAGCTGATCAGCCCTTCCTGCTCCAGCTTGAGCAGGGCCGGGTAGAGCGTGCCGTAGTTGATCGACAGCTTCCCTTCGCTGGTCTGCTCGATGCGGCGGGCAATCCCGTAGCCGTGCTGCTCGCCCATGGTCAGCAGGGTCCGCAGCACCATCAGCGACAAGGTGCCCTGCCACACCGTGTTCCTGTCCGAATGCGCGTTCTTGTCGAGTGGCGTCATACCTATGGCCTTCCCATACGAATGATACGGCTCGTCCTATGGGATTGCAATATGAATAGACGGAGGACCCGGCGGAAGGTTCCGCATCGGGGCGGGCGGCCCGCCGCCTCGGCCGTCACTCCGCCTTACGGTATGCTGGCCCTCCAGTGAATCGCAACGTCGGCCAGGATCAAGCCCGCGGCATCGCGCTCATGACGCTGGCGATGCTGACCATTCCGGCGGTCGACGGGCTCGCCAAGTACTTGAGCAGCAGCTACTCGCCCCTGTTCATTGGCTGGGCCCGCTATGCCGTGGCGTGCGCGGTGATCGTGCCGTTCGCGGCCGTCCGCCATGGCCGCCGAATCTTCCCGTCCGAGCGCCTCGGCGCCCACATGCTGCGCACCGTCTTCCTGATGATCGCGATGACGCTGTATTTCATGTCGGTCGCGCGCATTCCGCTGGCGACCGCGGCGACGGCGTCGTTCATCAGTCCGATCGTCGCGGTGACGCTCGCGGTGGTGATGCTCAAGGAACAACTGACGGGCCGCAAGCTGCTGAGCCTGGCTCTTGGATTTGGCGGCGCGCTGGTGGTCCTGAGACCAGGCGGCCGGTTCGAGCCGGGCGTGCTCCTCGCCCTGGCCACCGGCGTGTTCTTCGCCTTCTACATGATCGCGACGCGCATGGCGTCGGAGCACAGCGACCCGCTCAAAACCCTGGCCTTTCAGTGCGTCGCCGGGGCCGCGCTGCTCACGCCGCAGGCCGTCTGGTCGTGGTCGGCGCCGGCTCCGGGCGACCTGAAGTTCTTCGCGGCGATCGGCGTGCTGTCGCTGGTCAGCCACGGCCTGTCGATCGCGGCGTTCCGCAAGGCCCAGGCCTCGACGCTCGCGCCGCTGGTCTACGTCGAGCTGATCGGCTCGACCGCGATCGGCTATCTCGTCTTCGGCGACATCCCTGGCGTGACGACGCTGCTAGGCGCCGGCCTGATCGTGGCGGCCGGGCTCATCCTGGTGAAGCAGCGGCGGTAGACCGCGCGCCTACTTCTCCGCAAGCTGCTTGAGCTGCTGCAGCGCCTTCGGCCAACTCGCCTCGAACATTTGTCGGTGCTCCTCGGCTGAGTCCATCTCGACCCGCACCTCGGTCATCCCTTCCTTGTCGATGAACGTGTAGTTCTCCAGCGCCGGCGCGAACTGCCGGGCCGCGTCGCTGGTCGTGTCCTCCTTGCCGTCCTGGACCACTCCGAGATGCTCGATCGACACGAAGTCGTGCGGACGCGCCTCCTTGATCCGGCTGACCATGCCCTCGACCTTGCCGTTCTCTCCGGCCCCGAGGAACAGCATCTTGCTGCCCTGCTTCCACTCCCCTTCGTACCACGACGAACCGTTGGGGTTGAACGGGGCCGTCCACTCCCAGTACGTGGCGTCCTGGAGCATCGTGTTCCAGACTTTCCCTTTCGAAGCGTTGATGTTGATCGAGAAGTGCAACTTCTGCTTCTGCATGGTTTGTCTCCCTGGCCGTGCCCAGTTCAAGTCGAGCTGGCGCGTATCAAGAAAGGATGCAAGACGCGCGCCTCACCGGCGTGGGATTCGACCCCGCTAGCGCGATGCCGAAGGCGAGCGCGCGTGGGATTCGATGCCGCTAGGCCGAGCCGAAGGCGATGGCCGCGCCACTGAGGCCCACCCGATACGCCATCGAGCGAGAAACGAGGTTTTGAGCGAGATGGCGGAGAGGGTGGGATTCGGAACTTCTTCGGATTGGAATTGTCTAGTACATTCGCAAATAGGCCTAAATAGAAACAATAGAATCCACGGAAATCGTCGCTGCTGGGATAAAACTGGAATACACACGCCGCCCCTGTTACGCTGCGGTTATGCCCGCCGGAAGTCTCGCTCTGTTTCGCTGGCATGCTCGCACATGTCCGCATCGCTCCAAAGGGAGGCGGTGGACCAGGTGCAATTGCTCGGTCTGGGTGCAGGGTTCGTTGGGCGGCGAATGGGTTAAGCGCTCCCTCAATACGCGGGATTGGAGCGTCGCTGCCGCAACGATTCATGCGTGGGAAGCGGCGCGCGAGATCGGCGGCAAGAGACTCGAACTGCCGACCATCCGCGAGGCGCTGCAGAAGTACTTCGATGACGCCGAAGCCCGCAACCTCGCCAAGAGCACCATCCGCAAGCGCCGCGAACTTCTCGAGCGAAAGCTGCTTCCTTACTGCGAAGCGAAGGGCTTCGATCGCCTCAAAGACCTCAATGTCGATGCGCTTCGAAGCTTCCGAAAGACGTGGACGTTCGCTGCGACCTCGGCCGTCAAGAGGCTCGAATACCTGCGCGGATTTCTGCGGTTCTGCGAAGAATCGGAATGGATTGAACGCAACCCCGCAAAGGCAATCAAACCTCCAAAGGTCACCCAACCACCGACGCTCCCGTTCGATGAACAGGACGTCAAGCGGGCACTAGAAGCGGCCGACAATTTGGCGGATTGGGGCTCGTTCGGCCCCAAGGTGAAGGCGATGGTGCTACTCCTGCGTTATTCAGGCTTGCGACTTCAGGATGCTGCTTGTCTCGAGCGCGGTCGGTTGACGGGTGACAAGCTATTTCTCTACACCCAGAAGACGGGCACTCCCGTCTACTGTCCCCTTCCGCCAGAAGTGACAAAGACTCTTGGAGCACTAGTCAACGAGCGAGCAGAGTATTTCTTCTGGGATGGCAAGAGCGAGCGGGAGACAACGGTCAAGAGCTGGAATCGAGTCTTTCAGAAACTCTTCGCGACGTGTGAGCCACCGATCATGGGAGGTCACGCGCATCGGTTCCGTGACACATTCGCGATATCCCTGCTACTGAAAGGCGTGGAACTGTCCCACGTGTCGATCTTGCTCGGTCACAGCTCCGTAAAGGTGACGGAGCGTCACTATTCACCCTGGGTAAAGGCGAGGCAGGAACAACTTGAGGCTGATGTACGCCTGACTTGGGACTCGACACCGCCAGGCAATCGCACAAAGAGGAATGCCGGCGCTGCGAAATCCAAGCGCAAGAGGCCCTCCAGTCGATCTCAATCGGTCCACTAACGGCACTTAAGGAATCCGTTCGCTGCGATCAGGCTCACTCGGCCATTCTCTCAGGCTTCAGCTGGTCCGAAAAGGACCGGGCAGGTCATCAGCGGGCGAGGTCGACATCTTCCTTGGCGTCTTAGCCGGCGGCGGTGTGCTGTTCGTTGAACTTGGCCACAGGCCCGGCCTCAAGACGCGAAGAAAGGCAATCCGCAAGTCACGGCAATCAAAAGCCCATCAAGAGCGACCCAGCCTCTCGCGTTCATTGACGCTCGCGGCACGGGACGATCTATGGCGCAGTATTCGACGCGTGAAACGACACTACACTCCATCGTCCCGCCCGGTATACGTAGATCTTGGTGAACCTCCAGTCGTCGTCGATGGATGCGCCGGCAACGACTCGCGTTCGGCGAAGGCGACCGGTTGTGATCGCCGACGTGCCGTATACCCGGAACGTGGTCTCAGTTGTCTCGTATCGGCTGAACTTGATCCGGCCCGACGTGAACTTGCCGAGCGAGTCTTCCTTGGTCATTGCCCGCATGCCGGGGACCAATACGATCAGATCATCGGCAAGGAGCCGCTCCAACACGGCGGCGTCGCCCTTGAGGTGCGCGGCGTTCCAATCCGTCTCGAGTCGTGCCAGGGCTGCATCGTCGATTGGCGCACCGGCCAGCGACTGCAGCAGGGTGCCGAAAAGCAACAGCGACAACATCATGATTTGGTCCCCGACCATCCTAGCCCAGATCTTCGACCGCGTTGATCGGACAGCCGCGACCGGGCGCCCCGTCCAATTGCGGTTGGGTAGAGTCGCTCGTGCTCTTGCGTCGGGAACTCTCCTCACTCACGGTGGGATAACTCCGAGAAACAGCTCGGCGATTTGCCTGGCCGATCGCGCCGGTCCACTGAACCAGGGTCGGCATACCTGACCAGCGACCTCTCCAATTGTGATCGCCACAATCGCCCGCGCCGAGGCAGCGGCGGAACCGGTCGCAACCTGATTCGTCACGCGGCACGCGGCGACCGGATCGGTGAGGCGACGCTCGATCTCCAAGCGGGCTCGCTGCCCCTCGTTGGCTGCACGCGCATCGAGGAACAGTAGCTCCCACAAGTTCGGCTCTTGGCTGGCAAAGGTCATGAACACCTCGATGACCTTGCACACTTGCGTGCAGGCGTGCAGATCAGCGATTCGCGCTTCGTTGCCGAACATGGCTTCAATGAGCTTGTGCGCGGCCTGGGCGGCTACCGCCTGAAGGATCGCCTCCTTGGATGAGACGTAGTGATACAGGGCCGCCGGTTGGCAACCCAGCCGCCGGGCGAGTTGCCTCATGCTGAAGCGATTTACGCCCACAGACACTACCAGCAACGTGGCGTCTTGCAGGACGTCGTGAGCGGTGAGGTTTCTCGGCGAGTCCACGGATATCACCACACCATTCCGTGAATTGACGGGCCCGAGGGTCGCAGGCAGCCCGACGCGCATGTTGAACGGCAGTCCAATATTATGTTCTGCGGCGGCCGCGTCACAAGACTTTCGCGGTGCGCGGCGCGTTTTGACATTGAACGGTGGTTCAATATATATCAAGATAGAGGATGGTCGTTCGCGGACATGACAGCGGTGCGGTCGCGAGGCCTTTGCTTCTTGCGGTCTGTTGTCTGTTGTTCAGCGGAACCGGCGCGGTCGCTCAGGAGGCCCAATCGACCGGAACCGACGGATTCTCCTTCATGCCTCGTTTCAACTTCTATCTCTCGGCCGCAGCCCTCGCCCACGACGACCCTCGGTTTGCCTGGGACACACACTTCGGGGGTGACGTTGACCTGCTGACCTTTGCTGGCGCCCGTGTCAACGCTCTTGCGGAGTACGAGGCAGTCCTCGGAAGCGAGTTCCGCTCGTTTGATCCCAATCAAGGCAACTACACCCTCGAGGCTTCGGTGGTGCGTCGCGTCAGACACACGGAGCTTGCTGCCGTCGTGCATCATGTCTCGCGACACCTCAGTGACCGGCCCAAACGTTTCTCGGTCGACTGGAACACCGTAGCCGTCCGCGTCCGCCGCCAACTGGCCTACTCGGCGATAGACATCGACATACGCGCTACTCTCGGCAAGGTCTTCAAGCGGTCCTACGTCGACTATGACTGGATTGGGGATCTCGAGGTCGTGGCACGGCGCCAGCTCAGGTCCGGCGTTGGCATCTTCGGGAGAGGCATGTGCATCGTCTATGCAAGTGATGTTGGCACCCAGGACCGCACACGGGCAGGAGTGCGCCTTGAAGGCGGGGTTCGGCTAGGCGGCGGGGACGGTGCGACCGAATTGTTCGCCGGCTACGAGCATCGGGTCGATGCATACCCGCTTCAACGGTCTGCCGAAGGATGGGCATTCGCGGGCTTCCGGCTGGTCAGCCGGTAGCGGCTCCGTTCTCCTCAAACCGAGCGCAGCATCATCGGCACGGAGCGCTTCGTCACTCAGGAATGAGAGCGATCCGGAATCCGAGCATTCGCCAGTCAAACCCAGCCTCGATCGGCCGCACATAGCTGAAGTCACCGTCGCCGTTTGGTCCGACCGCATAGCACCGGGCACTGCCAGGTGACTCCCAGTAGAACCCCACCTCAAGAGAGGCGGTCTGGCTCCACTCAGGGTGGAACAACGTACCAATCAAGTTGAAGAGCACCGGCGGGCAGAGCGTTACCCGATATCCAAGGGGTAGTAACGCAAGGCGTCGCCAATTATCGTTGAGGGCGTCAACAAACCCGCCGAGACCGAGAAACTTGTGGCCGTATCGAGTTGTTCCGCCCAACGTAGTGTGGTCCATGTATCGAATCAGAGGATCAGCGGTCATTTCAAAGCCATGTTTTGAACCGTAGGCCTGTTGAGCATCAGGCAGGTATCCGGGCTTCATGGTCGACTCGATCGCGACAATCCGTCCCTGATGCGAACGGTGCCCGTGGGCTAGCCGATCTCGGACGCTCTGCCCATCGGACAGCCATGAATGAAAGGGTGACTGCGCCGTTGGGTACAGACGGCGGCAATAGCGGTTGTCGAACGGTGCGACCCGGGCGGATGGAATCACATGCCATTCCAAGTTAACGCTGTCGAGGTGGTCGGTAATCGCAGGTGTCAGCGACGGTAGCGTCGCGGGTGAATCCAGGAGCTCGGTGTCAGCGCCAACGCCAAAATACTTTCGGAGGGTGTCCTCACGTGTGCGCAACCCACGTGCATCCAGGATGTCGGCGGTGGAGTCCATGCGACGTCTCCTTGTTGTGTAACCTCATCTTGACATTGAACAGCGGTTCAACATAATTTAGTCTACGAGCGCTTGCCCCCGGAGTCAATACGGTGCCGCGCATCTGCCAGGAGGCTCTCGGTGAAAGTAGTGTGCGACGCGGTCGTACTCGCCGCCGGCAACGGCGATCGTTTTGTGAACGGCACGAGGCGCTCGAAACTGTTGGAACCGGTCCTGGGCGTACCATTGATCATCCGTACTCTTCATTCGGCACGAGCAGCGGGGATTACGCGCGTGGATGTAGTGCTCGGATATGAGGCAGAGCGGCTCAGGACCGCCATTGAAAGTGGGGCCCCGCCGGGGCTTGTTGGGCGGTTCCACATGAACGCGGACTGGCACCGCGAAAATGGGCTTTCCCTGCTCGCGGCGAGGAACGCGTTTGCCACGCGGCGATTCGCGCTGCTGATGGGCGACCACATTTTTGATCCCGCGGCGCTCAAGGCATTGCTCACGACTGAAGCCCGCCAGGATGAGTCCTTGCTCGGCGTTGACCGTCGCCCGGCAACGCGCGAGATCGCGGACGAAGCCACTCGCGTTCGACTCGACCGCGATCAGGTCGTCGCTATCGGCAAGCAGTTGACGCCCTACGACGCCCTTGACACGGGAATCTTCGTCTGCGCGCCTGCGGTGTTCGAGGCTGTCGCCGCATCCGCCGCTGAAGGCGATACGTCGCTCAGTGCCGGCATACGGCGTCTGGCGGCGGCACATCTGGTGGGCGCCGTCGACATCGGAGACGCGCTCTGGCGAGACATCGACACCGTCGCCGACTTACGGGCGGCAGAGACGATTCTTTCCGAGCTATGAGTCGTCGTGCGCGTCTCGTGTCGCGGCTGGCCTTCGCGGTCGGCGTCGGGCTTTTCATCGGCGCTCTCTGGAACGTCGACTATCGGAGCCTGGCATCCCAGGCGAGCACATTCGGTCCGGTCGTGCCGGCGCTGATCCTGGTGAGCGGCAGTTGGCAACTTGCGCGCACGTGGGCGTGGGCCATTTGCTTCGCGCAGCCGCTGCCGGTGTCGTTCGCCCGTCTGACGCGCGTTCGTCTCGCGGCTGAGGCGTTCAGCTATGCAACCGTTCGCGGCGTAGCTGGTGAACCGTTGAAGGTGGCGATGCTCTCCGGACAAGTCGATTCACGGCTGGCGGCTGCGGCGGTCGCCCTGGAACGGCTCTCATATCTCGTCGTGACGACAGCCGTCGTCGGCGTGTGCGCCGTCGCCGCCACGTTTGCACTGCCCCTTACGCGAACCTGGGTTTTGACCTTCTATGCGTTCGGGATCGGCGCGGCCGCCGTGGTCACGGTAGCGTGGATCGTTATTCGGGGTCGTGGCGCATACGCGAACGCGATACTTGACAGGGTGACGGCGGCAAGTGATGGACGACTCGGTGGCGGTAGCGTGGCGCGCTTCATATTGTTGACCGAGCGTCAACTGCTCGCCCTCGCCCGAGGGGACTCGCGGCGTCTCACGAAGCTGATACTGGCCGACCTGATCTGTTTCGTGTCGATGACGCTCGAGGTCTGGATTGTCGCTAGGGTCGTGGGTGTCGATCTGACCACCAGCGCGGCGGTCGCAGTAGAAACGTTCACTCGCGTGGCCAGCACTGCCACCGCGTTCGTCCCGCTCGGTATTGGCACGTCGGAAGCTTCCAATATCGTCGCTATGGCAGCAGTCGGCGCCGGTAGCGTCGGAGTTCCCCTGGCGCTCGTGCGCCGCCTTCGTGGCTTGTTTTGGGCGGGCATTGGATTTGTCGTCTATCCGAAGCTTATGGCCGCAGATGCGCTTGGCGCTCCTCACCCGATCGGCTCAGATCCACCAGGCAGCACACGTGTCGCGGCGCCCACTCGGCTCCCACCAATAGAGGTGTTGATTTACGTTGCCGACGATCCCCGGGTGCCGGTCACGCCGTTCCACCGTCTGGCGGCGCTGCCGATCGGAGAGCGCGTGCTGCGTGCCGCAGATCGGGCCGGGTATGGACGGATCCTGGTCTGGGCGCCAGCCAGCCACGAGCGGTTCACGCGGCTCGCCGCACGACTGCGAACGCGCGCGTTGGTGACAATCGCGGCCGACGACGCGGCCTGGCAGGCAACTTACGAGGAAACCTGCGGGCGAGTGGCCAACGTCACTGTCGTCGGTCCGGGCACGGTCGTCGCCCATGCGCTGCTCGACGCTGCGCGCCACGCGGGCCTGGCTGAAACGGGGCGTCCCATCGACGTGCCCGCCGGTGCGAGTTTTCCGGAGTCGGGCGTTCTGCGTGTTCATGCCGAGGATGCCGGGTCGCCGGCGCGCCTGACCGACTGGCTCAACCAACGATGGCGTTCCAACCAGCCGCGACCAGATGGTCGCACGGTATCTGCACAGCAAGCGATGCTGGCGCTGCGAATCGTCGACGGCAATGAAGATCTTGCGCGTGCTGAGGTCGAGATTCGGCGCTCCGTGTACAAAATCACCGACCCGTATCTGGCGCGACTCAATCGACGAATGTCGCTGCCGATCTCGATGTGGCTGTTGCGCACGCCCCTCACGGCCAATCAGCTTTCGGTACTGCTCGTGATAGTTGGGTTTGTCGCCGGCTGGCTGTTCAGCCTCGGCACCTACGTCACTGGCGTCGCTGCCGCCGCTCTCTCACTCGCTGCCAGCATCCTTGATGGTTCCGACGGTGAGATCGCGCGTCTCAAGTACCAGGAATCCGCGTTCGGCTGCTGGGTAGAGACGATCGGCGACTATACCTATTACGTGGCCATCCTGGTCGGATTGACGATCGGATCGGTGCGCTACACTGAAGCTCCAGTGTTTTATCGGTTCGGCGCCAGCGCGCTCGCAGGTGCGTTGATTACGTTTGCCTTGCTGATCTTCCTGCGGCAACGCATCACCAACGGTCAGCCCGAGAAGCTCCAGTCGACAGCAAAGGCGCATTTCTACGCCTCCAAGCAGAAATGGGCTTGGCTCGTCGCGAAGCTGTCGTTTTGCGCGACTCGCTCGACCATGCCCTACGGGATCATGGTCTTCGGATTGCTCGGAATCCTGCCAGGCATCCTCGTGTTGGCAGCTATCGGCGCCAATGTGTATTGGATCAGCCTATTGACTCGGCTGCGGCAAATGCTGGCTCAGGTTCGGGAGAAGAGCGCGGTCGTGCACTCAGACGGCTCGGAAGGCTTGTCACCCTTAATCCCCTAATGTCCATCGCCAGCGCAGGCTCGCCGCGGTTGAAAGCGATGTGGGTCGCGGTCGCGATCACCGGAGTGGTAGTGGCTCAAGCCATGCCGGACGCACAGCTGCCGATGGATCGCCCGATAGCAGTCGTGCCGGACGCTGCGGCATTTCTCGCGGCTGCTCAGGACAATCTGGCGCGGGCGCAACGTGCCGCGCACCAGTTCTCGTACCAAGAACGCCGCACCAGGTTCCGCACCAATCCGTTGGGCAAGCTCGGCCCGGACGGCACCGAGCTCTATCAGGTGTATCCATCCGCGAACCCACCGTTGACATACCGACGCCTGCTCGAACGCGACGGCATTCCGGTGCCCGATCTGGCGAAGCAGGATCGCGAGCACCAGGCCCGGAGGGCCGAGGTTCTGCGCCGACGGGACAAGCAGAGCGACGATGACCAGCGACAGAAAGCGGAAGATGAGGCGCTGGCCCGCCGGCGCGCGCAAGTGATGATCGACGACATCGTCGCCGCGCTGCAGCTCACCGTCAGCGGCCGGACGACCCACGACGGCGCGCCCGCCATCACCGTGACGTTTGTCGGCAACCGGGCATTTCGGCCCGCCACCCGCGAAGGGAAGATCGCGCAGAAGCTGGAGGGCACGGTATGGATTCATTCCGAGCTGAACGAAGTGATGCACGTCGAGGCGAAGGCGATCGACGAAATCTCCTTCGGATTCGGAATCGTCGCGCGGATCAACAAGGGCACGACAGGCTGGCTGACGAGACGACCCGCCGGGACGGGCCCGAAGCCCGAGCTGTGGATGCCGACCAACCTTCGACTGTCGGGGAGTGGGCGCGCGATGCTATTCCTGCGGAAGCTGCGCATCGAGTATGTGGCTGATTGGTTCGACTACCGCCGCCTGACCGGTGAGACACCCTGGGGACACTGACGCCATGCGGCGCTCTCTCGGGGCAGGGCGCGCCGGACACAAGGCTTGACGACCAGGTCGAGGCTGGAGCCAGGCATGGAGCGAAATGACAGAGACAGCACGATTGGCTGGAAGGCTTCCGACGCTGTTCATTCCGCATGGCGGCGGACCGTGTTTTTTCATGGACTGGTCGCTCGGCCCGCCGGACACCTGGGCGCGCATGGCAGCGTGGCTGCGAACAGTGGGCGAACGATTCAGTGACGTGCGGGCGCTGCTGGTCGTGTCCGGTCACTGGCTCGAGCCGGTGGTCACTGTCCAGTCCGCCGCACACCCGCCGCTCCTGTTCGACTACTACGGATTTCCGCCGCACACGTATGCGCTCACGTGGCCCGCTCCCGGAGCGCCGCCGATCGCCGCACGGGTCCGCGAGCTCCTCGCCGCGGCGGGAATCCCCTCCCGTGAGGATGCCACTCGAGGGTTCGATCACGGCGCGTTTGTGCCGCTCAAAGTGGCGTTTCCGCACGCCGCCATCCCGACGCTGCAGCTGTCGCTCGACGCCAGCCTTGCCCCAGACACCCACCTGCGGCTCGGCAGGGCGCTCGCGCCCCTCCGGAAAGAGGGCGTCCTCATCGTCGGCAGCGGGATGAGCTTTCACAATATGGGCGCCCTGATGCGGCCCGGTGCGGCGCTCGAGCGTTCGCAGCGTTTCGACGACTGGCTCGCCGCCTCCGCTGGCGACCCCGCCGTCCGGGATGCGCGGCTGGCGGCCTGGGCGGAAGCCCCGGAGGCGCGGTTCTGCCACCCTCACGAAGATCACTTGCTCCCCTTACTGGTCGCTGCCGGAGCAGCATCCGGCGAACCAGGCCGGCGCACCTTCGGTGATCAGGTCATGGGCGCGCAGGTCTCGGCCTTCGAGTTCGGCGACGACGACGCGACACCCACGTAACCAACTTCATCTCACTCAGGAGCGATCATGACATCATCCCTGCAAGGCCCGTTTCTCATCACCGGCGCGTCTGGCCATCTCGGGCGCCGCGTGGTCGATCTCGTGCTCGACGCCCAGGCCGGCCCGCTGATTGTGACGACCCGTCACCCTGACAAACTCGCGGATCTGGCCGCACGGGGCGTGGAGGTCCGCGCCGCGGACTTCACCAAACCGGAAACGCTAGCATCCGCCTTCGCCGGCGCGCATCGGGTGCTGATCGTCAGCACCGATGACTTGACTCCGGGCCAGCGGTTCGCCAGCCACAAGGCGGCCATTGACGCAGCGGTAGCCGCTGGCGTCCGCCACATCGTCTACACATCGCTGATCAACCCCGGCCCCGACTCGCCCATTTCGTTTGCGGGCGATCATTCAAGGACGGAAGCCGCGCTCCTGGCGAGCGGCATCCCGCACACCATCCTGCGTAACAACCTCTACGCGGACCTGTTCCTAATGACGGCCCCTCAAGCGATTGCGTCCGGAACGCTGTATGCCGCGGCGGGCGACGGGCGCGTCGGCTACGTCACGCGAGACGACTGCGCCCGCGCGGCTGCGGCGGCCCTGCTGACCGCCGAGGGCTCACGGACGTACGACATAACCGGCCCCGGGCTCGTGGCCCAGGCGGACGTGGCCCGCAATCTCGCGGAAATATCGGGTCGCCCGGTGACCTATGTGCCGCTGGCGGCAGCCGACCTGCGGCAAGGCATGGTCCAGCAGGGCTTGCCCGCGGAATTGGCTGCCCTGCTCGTCTCCATCGATGACGCCATTGCCAAGGGCACGCTGGCCGTGGTCTCGTCGGCAGTGGAGGACCTGACGGGCCGAGCCCCGACGGGCGTCCGCGCATTCCTCGAAGCGCATGCTGGAACACTGACGACCCCAGCATCGTGAAGACCCAGCGAAGGTCGGAACAGCATCTCTCTCGGAAGTGAACAACCGAATGCGGTCTACGCCGGTTTGTCAGTCCGTGGCGCGTTCAGCCAAGCCACAGCAGAGGCGAGATCATTGTAGAAGACCCTGTGCTCTCCTTCTCCAAAGGCGATGCGGGCCAGGAAGGCGACACGGGTGCTGGGCACCAGAACGGCGACGCGCCCACGACTTTCATGGATCGCCTCGGCCAGCCGCTGCTGCATCAGCGTCAATTCGACTGTCGGCGGATCCATTTCCAAGGCGTCATACAGCACCTTTCCGTGGATGGTTCCTCTGAGAAACACCAGTAATCTTTCGTGGAGATCTTCAAGGGCTGTGGACGTCACAGCCCCCCGTATTCGCGCCACCACGATGTCACCTTTAAGTTCGACCCCGACGCCTTCAATCATATGTGTCGTCTTCTCACCGATCTGGCGTTGAGCAGCTAAGCAGTCTTGATGTCGATGGGGACGTGCCTGCCTCGACGAGAGGCCGCAAGTGACCATAATGATACTTTCACCGGTAGAGAAGCAGCGTGTTTGGCGCTGGATCTTGGGTCTACGTCGGCACAGCGCTGATGGGCGCGGTTGGGAGCGAGCCAACGCGCCTCAAGCAGTTGGTGCATAGTATTTAGGATGCCAGGTCAAAAAGCACCCGAAATAGCCCGTCGAGAGCAGATCTTGAATGCGGCGTTCCGCGTTGCCCTTCGAGAGCGCCTCTCCGGGCTTAGGATTCGGGATGTCGCGGGCGAGGCAGGACTCAGTTCGGGCCTCGTCCTCTTTCACTTCAAGACCAAGGACGCCCTGATCGCCGCCTTGCTCGAATGGCTCCTGGACAGCACCCGAATGCTCCGCCCAAAAGTCCGTGTTCGCGGCGATGCTTCCGCCGCCGCATGTTTGGGAACGCTGATCAGCGCGGAGGCCCGCCGGATTTCGACCGACCGTCGCCGTTCGGAGTTGTTTTTTGATTTCTGGGTGGCCGGAACTCGCAGCGCCCGCCTTCGAGTGCAGATGCGTGCGGCGCTGACCAAGTATCGCCACGAGTTCCGCGAGCTGGCGGCGGAGATGCTCGCCTCCGGCGCCGATCGCTTTCCGGGCGCCACTGCTGACGGCATCGCGGCCGCGGCGGTGAGCTTTGTGCATGGCTGCGCAATCCAGGCCGTGATCGACCCCGAGGGATTTGACTTGGGCGCGACCTTGGGGGTCGTCGAGGCGCTCGCCGATCGCGCTTTCGTGTCCTCCGATAGAGCACTACCGCCGCGAGACGCTTCATCCTCAAAGGCCGTCACACGTAAACCGAAACTACGGCGGCACTCGACTAGAAACCGCTAGTGGTAGCATAGAGCCTAGCCATTGATCTCGCGCCGTTGGACGGCACCCATCCGGGCGGCAACGATTCCGGCGACAACGTCCGTCGCTTCCCCGAGCCCGACCGCGTCAGTATTCACGCACACGTCGTACATTGACGCATCCATCCACTGATGATGCGTGAGTGATTTGTGAAACTCGGCTCGCTGTTTGTCCGACCGGCGAACCACCTCTGTTGCTTCTTCCACCGTCGCAATTCCAAACGTCTCCATCAGCCTTCTGACGCGAAAGCTCTCGGGCGCGTGCACGAACACCGTGACGAGACCGGGGTGGCCGCTCAGCACATGCACACCACCGCGCCCGACGATGACGGCATTTCCGCGCGCCGCGATCGATTGGATGATGCCACGTTCCGCGGCGAACAGTTCGGCGCCGGCGGTATAGAGGGGCATCGCCGGCATCATCGGACCGCCAGTCACCCCAAGCAAGAATGGTGGCGCGAGACGTTCCCAGAACGTCTCGCTCCGTTCTTCGAGCGGCGCCAGACCGGCGTCGTCAACACCCAGCGACTCTGCGGCTTGGCGCAGAATGTCCCGATCGAAGTAGCCGAAGCCGAGTCTCTTCGCCACTTCCTGTCCGATGAATGATCCGCCGCTTCCCAGTTGGCGCGAAATTGCCAGGACTGTCGTGTGTTGTGTATCGATCACGTTCCCTCCCATTCAGAACGGGTTCGCACGCTACGAAAGAAACGTGCTGATATAGCCGTCTCTTGATGATTGCAGTGCCGGCAGCTCGCCCTCGAAGACCATACGCCCATCGCGCAGCATCAGGAAGTCCGTCTCGGCAGTCTTCTCGGCCGCGGCGGGAACAATTTCAACCTGCCCTCCTCGCATCACGGCTTGATGGGTGGCCACGTAGTACGCATCGCGCAGTTGGTGTGTGACCATGATCGAGCTGATGCCCAGGATATCGCGCAGCCTGATGATCTCGTCGTCGATCGCTGTCGATGTGATCGGATCGAGCCCGGTCGTCGGCTCGTCATACAGGATGAGGCGCGGACGTGCGGCAATTGCCCTGGCAATCGCCACTCGCTTGCGTTGGCCGCCGGAGAGCTCCGCCGGCATCCGCTCGGCGAATTCGGCCAATCCAACCGATTCGAGAACGCCATCCACTCGCTGTTCTTTCTCCTCCACACTCATTCGCTTCTCTTGATAGAGGCGGTAGCCGACGTTCTCCGCAACAGTCAGCGAGTCGAACAGCGCGCCCTCCTGAAACACCATCCCGATGTCGGCGCGCACAGGCGCCAGGGCAGCTTCCGTGAGCTGATCGATGCGAGCACCCGACACCCAGACTTCGCCCGCGTCTGGCTCGAGAAGGCGCAGCACGAGTTTGAGAATCGTGGACTTGCCGCTGCCGCTGGCGCCGAGAATGATCTTCATGCGTCCGGCCATCAAGGAAAAACTCACCCCATCCAGCACCGGCGTCTCGTCGTAAGCCAACGAAACACCAGCAAACCTGACGATCTCCGCGTTATCTGAGCGGCGCGACAATACGGACACCGCCACGATGATGCACATCATACTGATCGACATTGAACCATTGTTCAATAGCAAACGACACGTCCCCGTGCGATTCATCATGGCCAGACATTTAGTCGACCATCACGACAGGTTCTCCTGTTGGCGCCCTGGCGGGCTTGCGCATCAGGAACAGCAGCGGAATCATGGCGAGAAAGATGACCCCGAGCAGGTAAAACGCGTCAACGAAGGACATGAACGCGGCTTCTCGTACGACGATTCCGTGGAGCGCCGCATAGGCCCGTTGCAGTGCGGTCCCGGCATCATCGCCCCTTGAAATGAAGTACGCCTGGAGTTGAGCCAGGCGGCCGGCAGCCACGTCCGAGTACGGAGTCACGCTCGCTGAAAGCGTTTCGACATGAAAGGTCCGGCGGCGAGTGAGCATCGTCGTGACCACGGCGATGCCAATACTGCTGCCGACGTTGCGCATCAGGTTGAACATGCTGGCGGCGTTCCCCATCTCTTCCCTCGAGATCGCCCCCATCGTGACGGTCGTTAACGGGACAAAGAGCAGGCCTAACGAGAAACCCTGGAAGAACTGCGGCCAGAAGAGATCCCAGTAACCCGCGTCAAGATTCAGCCAGGAAAACCAGAACAGAGTGTAAGCCCCGAGTAGCAGCCCAATCCCGACGAGTTTGCGAGGATCGAATCGATCGGTCGCCAGGCCGATCAGCGGCATCGCGATAAACGAGCCAAGACCTCTCGGCGCCAACGCGAGGCCTGCTTCTACGGGTGAATATCGCATCAGGGTTTGCAGCATGACAGGCAGGAGTACGAGACTCCCGTAGAGCACAAACCCCAGCACCGTCGTCAGCAGAACACCCATGCTGTAGGTGAAGTGACGGAACACTCGAAGATCGACAACGGGATGTGGCGTCCGCAGTTCACGAATAAGAAAGGCCACGAGTCCGACCGCTCCCGCAACAAACAGGCCCCAGATGAGCTGTGATGCGAACCAGTCTTCCTGTTGGCCCTTGTCCAGCATGATCTGCGTCGCGCCGACGCCAAGAGCCAGCAATCCGATGCCCCAGTAGTCAACAGCCAGGCTCTGGCGGCGGAGGTATGGCGGATCGAAGATGTAGGCTCGTACCATCATCACGGCGATGACGCCAATCGGAATGTTGATGTAGAACACCCACCGCCATGAGTAGTTGTCGGTCAGCCATCCGCCAAGCACCGGCCCGATGATCGGCGCAACGACGATGCCGAGGCCCCAAAACCCCATTGCCTTGCCGCGATCGGCCGGGGGAAAGGCTTCAAGCAGGACGGCTTGCGAGAGCGGCTGCATTACTCCGCCGGTGATGCCTTGGATGATCCGAAACACTACCAATGTGGTGAGGTTTGGCGAGATACCACACAAAAACGACGAGATAGTAAAGCCAACCACAGACAACTGAAGCAAGCGCTTGCGGCCGATCACCGTCGCTAACCAGCCGGTCATGGGCAGCACGACGGCATTTGCGGCTAAGTAGGCGGTCAACGCCCAGGTTGACTCTTCGACAGTGGCGGACAGATTTCCGGCAATGTGGGGCAGGGAAACATTCACGACGGTGGTGTCCAGGACCACCATGAAAGTGCCGAACATCACCGCCACTGCCGTCATCCAGGGATTGACGTGCGGCTGTTCTCCGGTGTCGATCTGCGTCAGCGCGGTCGCACTCACTTCGGGCACCTACCGGCGACGTAGAACGCTGACGGCAACCGACATTCCCGGCCGCAACACCCGTTCGGCGTCCTGCCCGGTTTCGAGTGCGATTCGTACCGGCACGCGTTGGACAACTTTGACGAAGTTGCCTGCCGCGTTCTCCGGCGGCAGCATGCTGAACTTGGCGCCAGTTGCCGGAGCGATGCTCTCGACATGACCGGAAAACGATCCGCTACCGTAGGCATCTACGGTGATCTCGACTGGCTGGCCGATTCGCATGGTATGGAGTTGCGTTTCCTTGAAGTTCGCCGTGACCCAGACGTCGTGCAAGGGAACCAGCGCCATGAGCGGTTGCCCCGGTTGCACGATCTGACCTGGTTTCGCCGACTTACGGCTGACGACGCCAGCGGAGGGCGCTCGCACCGTTGCATAGTCGAGATTCAACTTGGCCTGCCGAACCGCCGCTTCGGCTCGGGCAAGTTGCGCCCGAGCTGAAGCGAGACGCGCACGTGTGATGGCCACCTGCTGCGGCGCGGTTTGCGCAATCTGCACGGCGGATCCCGCTTGGGTCAGCTCACCACGCGCCTGCGTCAAACGGCTTTCCGCCACCGACACTCCAGTCTGCGCCTCGGCAACGGCTGCCCGCGATGAATCGGCGGCGGCCTGCGCGGCCTGCTGGGAAGCGAGGAGAGCATCAAACTGCTGACGAGAGACCTCGTCTTTTTCCACCAAGGGCCGCAGGCGTTGCACGTCCTGTGTGATTTTCGCGAGATTGGCCTCCGCCTCGCGTACCCGGGCCTCGGAGGCGGTCAGCTTGGCGCGGGCGGCCTCGATTTGTCTTTCCGCGACAACGATTCCCGCTACGGCGTTGCCTCGTCCTGCTTGAGCTGACGCAAGCCCGCCCTGGCTCGTGGCAGATGTCACCGGAACTCCTGCTTCAGCAGCTGCGACCGAAGCCTCGGCCTCAGATTGATCCGCTTGGGCGCGGGCCAGCGCAACTTCGAGATCGCGGCGGTCGATACTGGCGAGTACGGCTCCCGCCTCAACCAGTTGGTTCTCATTCACATTAATTTCCAGGACGATGCCGCCGACCTTGGCCGCGATGGGCATGACATTGCCGTCTACTTGCGCGTCGTCGGTCGTTTCGCGGCCACCCGAATACCACCACCAGCCGGAAATGACGGCGACTGTCATCATCACTGCGATGGCGATCCAGCCCTTGGCGCGCCCTGTTCGCCACCCCCCACTCTTCTTATGGGCCGAGTCTGAAACTTCTACCGCTGGATCTGCCATGTTGCTTGCCCCCCCATGAACCCGGAAAAGTCTCGTTCGCCGACGCCGATCGCTCGCGCCAGTCCTGCTTTGGCGACATTGTGCGAATAGAGGCTCGCGATGCGGCCCTCGCGCGCGGCAACGGTCGCCTCTTGAGCCTGAATCACCTCGACATTGGTCGCAACGCCGGCCGCAAACCGATCCCTGGCTTGCGTCAATGCCTCGGCCGCGAGGTCCACGGCGCTTTGCGCGACCGCGACGAGTTCTGCCGCGGCGTTCAGATCGCGCAATGACGTCTGAATCTCGTACGAAATGCGGCCGCGCAGGTCTTCGAGCTCGGTCTGACGACGCCGGAGTTCGGCGTCGCTTTCGATCGTCCGTGCTTTCGTCGTTGCCGCGGAGAAGATGGGAACGCGCACATTCGCCGCGACACTGAATGTGCTGAGGGCGGTTGACGGATCGGTCCCGATCCAACCGTAGTTGCCGTCAAACGTCAGACGCGGCAACCGGTCTGCGCGCGCCGCACTGAGGGCCGCACTCGCGGCGGCGACGCGCGCTTGTGCCTGAAGAAAATCCGCGCGTCGTAGATAGGCCGCACTCATCGCGAGATCGACATCCACCGCAGCTGCGGGGGAGTATGGCATCGGATCGGCGATTGAAAACTGCTGCTGGAAAGGCAGTCCGATCGCCTGCGCCAACGCGCTCCGCGCGCGCGCGCCTTCGTTGTCGGCCACGATGCGGCGTTGTGAAGCCGCCTTCCGCTCTACGTCGGCGCGCAGTACCTCGATACGCGGCACGACGCCGGCGCGATTCTGATCGACGGCCAATTGATAGAGCGATTCGGCGGTGTCCAGTTGGGAGCGCGCGGCGTCAATTCGGCTCTCCGCTGCGACGGCCTGAAGGTAAAGATTCGAGACCACGAGCATCACGAGATCGCGTGCGTCCTGATAGCCGTAACGCTCGGCACGCAGGCCGGCGGCGCCCGCCTTCGCCTCGAAGACCGCGCTCGTGTCGATCACAGGCTGGCTGACCGACAGCCGGGCGTCGAACACGTTGAAGGGACCGATAACCTGCGGGACTCCCGGGAAGCCGCTGAAGCCGAGGGCGGCGAGATTCACCTTCTCGCGCTGTTCGTAGATGCGACCGGAGATGTCGGGCAGCAGACCGCCCAATTGCCGCCACCGCGCGCCTTCGGCTGTGCGAACGCGCTGTTCTTCGAGCAGGACGCCAAGGTTGCGCTCCAAGCCTCGCCGTAGCGCCTCGCTCAGCGAGAGCGCGAGCGGTGGTCCAGCTATGTCGGTCGCCGGCACACTACCGAGAAATGGACTCCGCGTCGGCCCGCTCGGCGCCGGCCCTCCGCTGGCCGCACGCAAACCCTCCTGCGCTGACAGAGGAGCCGCACTCAAGGCGATCACCAGTCCGAGCCCTACGGTTTGGATGATGCGTTTCATCGGATCTCGAGTCCCCTCCACAACAAGTCGATTACCGTTTCCACGTCCGACTCCGACCGCTGCGACCAGTCGCGAACATGGCGGACGACCAACCCATGAGACACATCAAGCGTGGCTGCGGCGACCGCTCGAGCGTCGATCTTGCGAATCTGCTTTGACCGCACGGCAGCCTTGAGAACGTGTTCGAGCAGTTGCGTTTGGCGTTCATAGAGGCTCAAGTACTCTTCGCGGATGCGAGCGGCGCCGCCACCGAGATTGCCCACTTCCGCGCTGTAGATTCGGAAGAAGTCGGCGTGAGTTTCGAAATAGCGCAGGCGCGTCAGCAGGAAGCTCCGCAGAACCTCACGAATATCGAGGCCAGACTGCAGAACCGCCGCAGTCTGGTTCGCCAACTCCTGCAACCCCTCCGTCACAGCCGCGGAATAGATCGCCGCCTTCGATGGGTAATAGAGATACAACGTCCCCTTAGCGACGCCCGCAGCTGTCGCGATCAAGTCCATGCTCGTCGCTTCATAGCCGTGCTCGGAGAACACCTCTCGGGCGGCATCGAGAATTGAGAGGCGGCGAAAATCCGCGACCAGCTTTCGCGCCTCACGACGGGCGGCTCGTTGCCGTGGTTTCGCCATGACTGATGAGTTCATAATAATGACCGAGTGGTCATAATGCATCATCTCATATCATGAACTCGGCTGGGAAGTTCGCGACCCAACGGACTAGTCGCTGAATGAGGCGCTGGTTGCGAACCGCCTCGACTGCTCGACCAGCTTGATCACGACCATCAGCTCTTCGCTGTTGCGCGGCGCGTAGATCATTGCGACGGAGGGTGACACCAATTCCCGTGAAAGGACATGGGGCTCCGCCCAACCCCGTTCGATCGCACTGACAAACACATCGGGCGGTAACGTGGCGTGAAGACTTCCATCCAGCAGCGGATGGAGGTGGGCGAACTCGCGCTGGGTCAGGAAGGCGACATCGGGACCGCGTTCGATGCCGTCCTGAAGGCACAACGCCCGGGTCCCCGGGACGCAGATTCGGCTCGCGCGCTGTTCGACACCGAGCAGCGAGAAGCACATGTCTCGTAGCTGCGCGATGATCTCCGGAGGTCCGGGCTGGTCAAGCTGCGGGTGCAGGATGCCAATTGAGGTGCGCGGGCGGGGCCCTCTACGCATTGGTAACTTCAGGACAGCCATAAGAAAGTCGGTCAGTCTGGCTGCAGCCGAATGTTCCAGTATTCGAGGCCGTCACCCAGTGCATTTCTCAGAGATGCCATTGCGGTTTCCAGGTCGGTTTCGGCTTGGATCTGCCTGGCCTGCGCCGCGACCAGCGCGGTCTGGCGCTGCAAGACCAGGAAAACCGTCGATGTTCCGGCCTCGAACTGGCGACGCTCGCTCTCGTACTGTTCTTGAGCCGAAGCCCTTGCGGCAGTGGCCGCCGCCAGCCGCCCGCGGCCGGACCTCACTCCTTGGATCGCATCGCGGACTTCAGCCTCGATGGCCTGCTCGGCCTGCAGCCGTTGAGTGCGAACCTGCTTCTGTTGTATCTGAGCGACCGCGAGATTCGCTTCTGCTGTCCGGTTTCTGATCGGCAACTGCATTCGCAGGTCAATACGAGCCGTCGGGAATTTCGCCTGACCCAGCGTCTGAAACGACTGGCCATAGCCGCCGATGAGGAAATCCTGGATGGCGGCGCCGGTTGACGGTGGCGGCAGTTCCGTCAGACCGACCCGACGGCTCAGCTCGTTAACGCGGTCCTGCAAAACCACGGTGCCTGCAGTAATTGGATTCGGGCCATTTGAGATCAACGAGCCAGCAAGACCTGCCAGCGCGTAGGTGCCAACCAGGTCGACCTGCGGTCGCGCTTGATCCTGAAAGAACCGAACGTCGATGTCGGCAATCGCCGCCGCTGCATCCTGCCGTGCCAGTTCAGGGCGATTCGCCAACGCCCGCTGCACGGCCTCCGACACGTCCCATTCGCCTGGTGGGGCACCCGAGGGCGTGACCAGCTGCAATTCGCGGCCCCACAACGGCGACGAACGATTCGGTAGCAGCAGTTGTTTCAGTGCGTTCTCCGCCCGAGTCACTGCGTCCTGTGCCGCATACGCAGCCTGTTCGAAAGTAAACGCTTGCGTCTCGGCCTCGACGACGGCGATCGGCGCCAGCACACCGGCATCAGCCATGCGCCGATTGCTCGCGACCTGAGACCGTGCTTGATCGAGGGCCTGCCGCTGAGTGTCGAGATTGCGCTGGGCAAAGACCAAGCCCCAATAGGCCTGCTCAACTCGAGCGACAGTGTCGAGTGCCCGCTCCCGAAACACAGCAAGGCTCAACGTCTCACTCCGTCGAGAGATCTCCAGCTGCCGTCGTGGCGCGTCGAACGCCAATCCGCGCCCGAGCGGCTGCACGTAGCTCGCACGGAACACGCTCGGAAACTGCGGGTTCAGCGTGACGAACAGGTTGTCGCTTTCGAAGCGTGTGGCCGAGAAATCGACTTGGTACCTGCCGCCACCCCAAGGCGAGAGCCCTCCTGTTCCGGCGTTAGCGGTGAAGTTGTCCTGCGTCAAAGAGCCATTGGCACCGCCACCGATGATCGAGGCCACAGGACTTACGGCGTGTTCGAAAAAACTATTGGAGGACAGGTTGATGTCGTAGGCCCCTCGCGCACCGTCAGAGCGTAGCTTCGCGGCCGCCGCGTCCAAGCCAGCCACAACGATGTCGGGATTGTTAGCCAGTGCCAGTTCGATAGCCCGTTGTAGCGGCAGGGGCTCGGGCCCGAGTTCGACGCCGACACGTGGCGGCAAGACCTGGAGCGGCGGCTCGGCGGTGGCACCAATCTGCTCCTGCGCGGCCACCGCGAATGCCGAACCGCTGACACCCAGCACGACAAGCAAGGCACGGATGGCTTGGACCGGCCGAATCATCGAGATTCCTCGGATGAGGAGCTGTGGGCAAAGCCGGCTCGCTGCTCGACGACCACCGGCGAGGGTAGCGGCTTACGCGTGTTCGTGGTTTTGCTGCGCCACGCACTGGCCAGTTGTCCCCAGATGCGATGCTCCCCGAGATCCTCCCAGAGCGAATAGAAAACCGGCACGGCGAGCAACGTCAAGATCAGGCACATGAGCTGCCCACCAGCCACCAGCACTCCAATTGACCGATTGGTAGCGGCGCCAGGCCCGCTGCCGATGATTAACGGCATCATCCCCGCCACGAGTGCCAGCGTGGTCATAAGAATTGGCCGTAGCCGGTCTCGGTTCGCCTGGATGATCGCGTCGTGCCGCACCATCCCCTGTCGTCGCAGCTCGTTGGTGTGGTCGATTTGTAGAATGGCATTCTTCTTGACGATGCCGAACAGCAGCAGCACACCGAGCGCCGAAAAGATGTTCAACTTCTGTCCGAACAGCAGGGTGGCGAGCAATCCGAATGGCACCGCCAGCGGCAAGGTGAGCAGGATCGTGACCGGGTGGATGAACGACTCGAACTGCGATGCCAGGACGATATACATGAAGACGAACGAGAGCAGGAACGCCAGGCCGAAGTAAAGGCCCGCTCGCTCGAGCTCTTTGGATTGGCCGGTGAGGACGGCAGCATACCCAGGTTCCATGTTCAGTTCGGCCGTCGCGACGCGCAGCGACGCCAGCGCGTCGGTCTGCGACCCGCCTGGCGGGATGTTAGCCAGCAGCGTCACCTGGCGCTGGCGGTTGAGTCGATCAATAGTGCCCGGGCCGGTGCCCGGGTGAATCCGTACCACGCTGGCAAGTGGGACGGTGGTGCCCTCGAGTCCTGAGACGGAAATACGCCCGAGCGAATCTGAATCGCGACGGAACTCGCCGCTCGCGCGCAGCACGACGTCGTATTGCTCCTGCCCTTGGTTGAAGGTCGTCACCTCCTGGCCCGCCATCATGAAACTGAGGGTCTCGGCGATGCTCGAGACCTTCACCCCGAGATCCGCTGCGCGCTGCCGGTCAATCTCGACCCGCAACTCCGGCTTTCCGGGCAGCAGGGTGCGGTCGGGATCGACGAGATTGGGATCGTTGCGCATGTGGTCGAGCAACTTTCCGGAGTACTCGTCAAGCTTCGCGAGATCGGGACCGCCGAGCACATATTGAACGGCGGAGTTCCGGACACCCCCCCCGCTGATGGCGGCGACCGGTTGTACTGACGTCGAGATGTCCTTCGGCAGCGAGCGGACAATCTCTCTCGTGCGCACAATCAAGTCGGACTGCGCCACGTCGCGGTCATCGAGCGGGGTCAGTCGAACGAATACCGTGCCGGTGTTGACGACTTGTTGCGCGCCAAAGCCGGCGACGGTCAGGGTGCTTTCGACGCCGGGGAGTTGTTCGCGAACATCTCGCGCAATTCGCTCGAGCACCGATTGGGTCGCGGCCAGCCCGGTCCCCTCCGGCGCACGCACCGTGACCTCGAATTGGGACTCATCTTCTTCCGGCAGGAAATTGACTCCGGTCATCATGAAAAGAGGAACGATTGAAAGTACGGTCAGTACCGACACCGTCACGATCACGGCGCGATGGGCCATCGACCATTCGAGCATCCGCGTGTACGTCCGGTCGACTGGTTGATAGAAACGCGACTGCTTGGAGCTATGGCGGGCGCCGTGACCGCTTTCCGGCGTTCCTTCCGGCTCGTCCAACGGACGGATCCAGCGAGCCGCCAGCATCGGAGTGAGCGTAAACGAGACCAACAGGCTGATGGCGATGGCGGCCGCGGCCGTCAGGCCGAATGAAGACATGAACCGTCCGACGATCCCGGCCATGAAGCCGACGGGCAGGAAGACCGCCAGCAACGACAGCGTCGTCGCCATCACCGCGAGACCGATCTCACGCGTGCCCTCGATCGCGGCGTGGAACGGGTGCATGCCCTTTTCTTCCACAAATCGATAGATGTTCTCGAGCACCACGATGGCATCATCGATCACCACGCCGACCATCAGCGTCAGTGCGAGCATCGTCATCTGGTTGAGGCTGAAGTCCAAAGCCGCCATGAGCGAGAACGCGCCGATGATCGAGGTGGGAATGGCGATGGCGGCGATGATTGTCGTGCGCAGGTTCCAGAGGAAGATGAACACCACGAGTCCGGCAAACAGGCCGCCGAGCAGCAAATGCTCTTGTATGGCGTGCAACGCCGCTTCAATAAACTCGGACTGATCGCGAACAATGCGGACCGTGAAGTCTTTCGGCAGCAACGGCGTCAGTTCCGCCATTCGGGCCTTGACGGCGTCAGCGACCGCCACGGTATTGGTGCCCGACTGCTTGCGGACGGCCACGACGACCGCCTGTTCACCGTCGAGCTTCGCCGCGGTGCGGGGCTCGATCCCCGTCTCCTCCGCGCGGCCGATGTCTCGCACACGAATTGGGTATCCGTTGACGGTCTTGATGACGAGATCGGAAAACTGCCCAGCGTGCTCGATCCTGCCGAGGGCGCGGATGGACAGTTCCTGGCCGCCGGCGTCGATCCGGCCGGCGGGCAGTTCCATGTTCTGGGCGCGAAGCGCCTGCGCCACGTCCGAGACGGTGAGGTTGTACGCGCGAAGCCGATCGGGGTTGGCGTAAATGTGAATCTCACGGCGGCGTCCGCCGTAGACGATCACATCGCCAACGCCGGTGACCGTCTGCAACTTCTCCTGCAGCTCGTTCTCGACGATGCTGGTCACGTCGATCGTCGGGCGCTTGGCGCTCACGGCGTACAACATGATTGGGGACGAGTCGGGATCGAGTTTCTGAATCGTCGGCGGTTCGATCGTGGCCGGCAGGTCGCGCATTACCAGATCAACTTTGTCTCGAACCTCCTGCGCCGCGACATCCACGTCCTTGTCGAGAACGAAGCTGACGAACACCTGCGACAGGCCCTCGACCGAGGTCGAGCGCAGTTCCTCGATCCCGGAAATGGTGCTCACCGTGCCTTCGATGATGTCGGTGATCTCCGTCTCAATCTGCTCGGGGGCGGCGCCGGGATTGGCCGTCGCCACGGTGATGATCGGCAGTTCGATTTTCGGAAACCGGTCGACGCCCAGCGTGAAGAACGAGAATGCACCGATGACCGTTAACGCCACAATCAGCATGGTGGCGAAGACGGGCCGGCGAACACAGAGCTCGGCGAGTTTTTGCATGACGGACTACCTTTCAGCGAGGCGCGCCGGCCGCGCCTGATCGATCGGCTGCCGTGACACTGACCACGGCGCCATCAAAGAGCTGATCGAGCGCACTGGTCGCGACGATGGCGCCGGCCTCGAGACCAGAGCGCACGCGCACCTGTTGCTGGTCTTCGCCGGCGACTTGCAGGACGCGCAGTCGAACGACGCCCTGCTCGACCACGAAGGCCTGAAACGAATTGGTATTGGGGTCTGACAACAAGGCCGCACGCGGAATAAAGACGCCCGTTTCGCTGGCCCCGATCTCGATCCGCGCCGTCGCGAACATCTGAGCACGCAACCGAGCGTCGCGATTGGGCGCGGTCGCTTCGACGATGAACGCGCGAGTCGCAGGGTCGAGTGCCGCGCTCACGGCTGTAACGGTTGCAGTGACGCTCTCGTTACCAAGCGCTTCGACGTTTGCGACCACAGTTTGACCGCGGCGGATCTTTGCCGCGGCGACTTCCGGTACTTGCATCCGCAATTTGATTGGATCGAGCCGCATCACGGTGGCGACGCGCGTACCGGGTCCAACAAACTCGCCGACGGTCACGGCGCGATCGGTGACGTGCCCGTCGAAAGGCGCGTGAATCGTAGTGTCTGTCACTGCCTTTTCGGCAAGAGCGATTCGTGACTTGGCGTCCAGTACCACTGCCTCCGCGGTCATCACCGCTTGAGCAGAGGTGTCGCGCTCGCTCACGAGCTGGTCGTACACCGCCCGCGACACGTCGCCACTCTTGACAAGCCCGTCGTACCGGGCCGCTGTCGTCTGCGCGAGCCGGTGCCTTTCGCGGGCTTGGTTGAGAGCCGCTTGCGCCTGTTGGTGTGCCGCGTTGGACTGATCCAGTCTCAATCTTGCGTCGCGACTATCGAGTTGCACAAGCACTGCGCCGCGGGTAACCCGATCGCCGATGTCGACAGGCGTCGCGGCTACGCGGCCGGACCCTTCAGCGGCCACATCGGATGATTCGTCCGGCACAAAGTTCCCTGGCACATCCACCACGAGCGGGACGTCGCGTGCAGTAGCGACGGAGGTTGTAATGGAGATCGCATTCGTTCCCGAGCCGGCGGAAACCGGCGCCTCGGCCGCCGCGGGGCTGCGGCCGCAGGATGCAGCCAACGCAGCGACTAGGCATAGCGGGATTGGGAAGACCGATGGCGAGGAGCGGAGCATGCCGAGAATGTCAGTCACTGTTTTGCAATCCTGGTTTTGCGGACGCCCTTGGGTGTGGCCGCGCCGGGCATCGAGAGCGCGTCGAGCATCAGTCGGGCGTAGATGTCGGCGGCTTCGTCCCCGACGTGGCCAAGTGTGTCTCCCCCGAGGAGCGTATCGAGCAGCGCGTGATAGCTCGGGATTGCGAGCAGCACCCTGGCCAGGGCGTGCGGATTATCTTGCCGGAACCGCTTGGCGCGCTGACCGCGCTCCACGAACTTGACCAACTCCTGATACAGCGGTGCCAGGTGCCGGCTGCGAAACTCGCGCATCATTTCGCGGTGGTCCAACGCTGCGTGCAGCATCAAGCGCAGGAACTGCGGGTCCTGTTGGGAGTGATCCATGATCAGTGCGAGCAGTCGGTGAAGGACATCGAGGTCGCCGCCCGAGTCGGCGGCATCGCGCAATTCGTCCACCCAACGCTCGGTGCCGGCTTCACGCGCCTTCACTTCAAGAATGGCCTCGTACAACTCCGCTTTGTGAGCGAAGTGCCGAAAGATGATGGCTTCGGTGACGCCGGCTGCATTCGCAATCTCTCGCGTCGTCGTCGCGCTGAACCCACGGTCCGAGAAGAGTCGTGTGGCAACGGCGATCAATCGCTCGCGCCGATCGGCGCCGGACAACCGCTTCGGCGCCTGGATTCGAGGCCTCGCTGAGGCTGTTCTGCGCCGAGGGCGCGTTGACGGAGTCACATGTGGCATGGTAAGTAAGCACTCACTTTATACCGGTGGTGACAATACGGTCAAGGATGGGGAGGCGTCTCAGTGTCAGATACATTTGCGTGGACTCGGGCGAGAGAGTCGAAGTTACGAGCGTACTTAGGGCTGCCCGAGGGCGTGGAACTGACCCCGAACATGAGAGAGCCCGAGCTCTCGGACTCTGGTCGATCGGCCTTCGAACATTACGGATTCGATTGGTACGCGATCCCCGCCGAGGAAGTACAGCCCTTTGATGACGCCTACGTCCATCGGTGCTATCCCAGCGCGGGACCGGCCTTCCTGGCGCCGGTAAGGCATGGCGCGAGTGTCTGTGAATCACTCGTGGCGGGCCACCGCAGGCATATGGGCCGGTTCGTAGCAGTGGAACGCACGCAAAAGCCGGGCTACTTGCCGGGCAACCAACAGTTTTACGGGACACCGTACGGCTTCCAGGCCGCCGCCGACCCCCTGGTCATCTACATGGGGCGCGCCGGCTTCACGACCCGCACTCGCTTCGATCACAACTACGAGTCGCTACGCAAGCTGATCGGACTGATTCAGGCGGATTGGAGCGCAGCGGGCTGGCTGCCCGACGGCTATCGCGTGTCGATTTGCCCTCCTGCGGTCTTCAATCTGGTTGGCTCGGTGTTCCATCTCGAATGGAGTGAGACCGCGTCCTTGGAGCTTGGCTTCTACGCAGACAGCCATGGCAATGCGCAATGCTTTGCGGTTGGACCGAACGGGCGTGGTGACCTGTCGTTTGTCCACGAGGTCGAGACCGAGTCGGAGTGGCCGATGTTGGGCTTCAGGCTCGCCCTGCTACCTGACCTCACTGGACCGTGACCAGGCTTCCGAGGTTCTTCTCCAACGGTGTTCCACTCACTCGACCGTCACGGTTTATGAGCTTGCCAAGGATTGAAGCTGATGCCTAACATTGGACGGCTGTTCAATATGGTGACGCACGCATTCCTTCAATAAGAGGCTCCCCCATGCATGCTCTGTACGTGCTGCTGCCAGCGCTCTGTATACTCGCGATCGCATATCGCTACTACAGCGCGTTTCTCGCGACGAAGATCTGGATACTGGACGACACCCGCAAGACGCCAGCCCACACCAAGTTCGACGGCGCCAACTACTACCCGACCACACGCTGGGTGATGTTCGGGCATCATTTTGCCGCCATTACCGGTGCCGGCCCGCTCGTGGGACCGATGCTGGCCGCGCAGTTCGGCTACGCTCCAGGCTTCATTTGGCTGGTCGCGGGAGTTTGCCTGGCCGGCGCGGTGCATGACTCGATCGTGCTATGGGCGTCGGTGCGCCGCGGCGGCCGTTCGCTGCCAGACATTGTCAAGCAGGAGATCAGCCCGTTCACCGGGTTCATCGCCGCGATTGCGGTGCTCTTCATCCTGGTGATCGCGATCGCCGGCCTTGGCATCACGTTCGTCAACGCCTTGGCCGACAGCCCGTGGGGCGTCTTCACCATCGCCATGACCATCCCGCTGGGTGTGTTCATGGGCATGTGGATGTACGTGTGGCGCAAGGGCAAGATCACCGAAGCCACCGTCATCGGCGTGATTGGCCTGCTGTTGGCGGTGGCGGGCGGCGAGCCGCTCAATCACCCTGACTCCTGGCTTGGCAGCTTCTTTCGCCTGTCGCGCAATGAGATCGTGGTGGCGCTCTGCCTCTACGGGTTCGCGGCGTCGATGCTGCCGGTGTGGATCCTGCTCTCGCCGCGCGGCTACCTCAGCTCGTTCACCAAGATCGGCACTATCGCGCTGCTTGCGATCGGCGTGATCGTCGTCAACCCGGTCCTGCAGATGCCGGCGCTGACCGAGTTCGTCAACGGCGGCGGGCCGATTATTCCGGGACCGATGTTCCCGTTCTGTTTCATCACCATTGCCTGCGGCGCCATTTCAGGATTCCACGCGCTGATTAGCTCGGGCACCACGTCAAAAATGCTGGACAAGGAGTCGGACATCAGGCCGGTCGGTTACGGCGCCATGCTCGTCGAAGGCGTCGTCGGCATCATGGCGCTGATCGCTGCCTCCTCGATGGCGCCCGGCGACTATTTCGCCATCAATACGTCGCCGGCGGTGTTTGCGGCGATGACCTTCCAGGGCGAACACCTGCAGCCCGTGCACCTCGCGGAAATCGAAGCCTCGGTCGGCGAAATCGTCACCGGCCGCACCGGCGGCGCCGTGTCGCTCGCCGTCGGCATGGCGCAGATCTTCGCGAAGCTCCCCGGCATGTCGGGCCTGCTCGCCTATTGGTACCACTTCGCGATCATGTTTGAGGCGCTCTTCATCCTCACCACGATCGACTCCGGCACGCGTGTCGGCCGCTTCCTGCTCCAGGAGTTCATGGGGCGGGCGTACAAGCCTTTCGCGCAACCGAATAACCTCGTCGGCGGCGCGATCGCGACGGGGCTCCTAGTTGCCGCGTGGGGTTACTTCATCTACACCGGCCAGATCAGTACGATCTGGCCGATGTTCGGCGTCGCCAACCAGTTGCTCGGTATGGTGGCACTGGCGGTGGGCACCAGTATCCTGATCAACATGGGCAACGCGAAGTACATCTGGGTCACCCTGATGCCGCTCGCGTTCCTGGGCACCAACACGCTGTACGGCGGGTTCCTCAACGTGCGCGACAACTACTACCCGATTGCGATCGGCGCCAATACCGCGCGCAACACCGAGGGGTGGATTCTCACCATCTGCACCACGATCATGATGATCCTGGCGCTGTTGGTGCTGGCGGCCGCGATCCAGAAGTGGGCCAGCGTGCTCAGCGGTGGGCCGGTGCCGGAAACGGCCGAGCAAAAAGGATAACCATGGGGGGGCGCCGGAAGTTCCAGTTCGGCGTCCGCGCTTGTCGTTGAGCTTATGACACCTCACGGTAGCAGCAACGCGACGAGCGTGAGAAGAACGGCTAACGTCAGTGCGCGCCGATGAATACTGCGCGCCTGGCGTCTCAGGCCCTCTCGTTCGTCGGCGTTGGCCACCACTTGCTCACCGTGGTCGAGATTGCACGTCCCGCGTGCGGCCAGCGCCAGTCAAGTTTTCTCGCGAGCCTGGAGCAGGCCTAAGCCTGCCATCCAGAGCGGCAGGAAGATAAGAAGGCGCCACCAGCGCGACGCCTCGTAACCTACCAGCACAAAGCCCAAGAGCGCCGCAGCGGCCGCCGAAGCCAGCCCCATCAGGCGGCGCAGGCGAATCTGACGGCTACCGATGTTTGCAAAGCGGAACATTCTTGTCTTTCACGAGGTGAGGGTGCCGGACGTCCGATGACCTGGCCAGCGCCTGTAGGCGACGAGCGCCAGCAAGACGAGCAGGACCGCTGGGGTAATGGCCATCGCCGGCGTGCCACGAAACGCTTCGGTGTAGACAGCCCCAATCATCCCGACTACCAGAAACACCGCGGCGTAGAACGAGTATCGTGGAACGAGGAGGAGGAGGCCAAACCCCACCTCCCACGCACCCACAAACACGCGGAACCAGGACGGGTAGCCCCACTGCGCAAAGTGTTCGACATGCATCTGCGTTCCGATGAGCTTGGTTCCGCCCGCGAACAGGAAGAGCACGCCGAGGAGTATGGTCAATGTTCTCCAGATCATGTCGTGGCTCCTTGCCAAGGTTGAAGCCTGCAGCATACCATTGGACGTCTGTTCAATATGACGGCGCATTCCTCTTCGCACAGGCATCGCCTCTCACCACCCGCATCGGCGCCGCGACAGGTGGCGGGTGCATGCAAGACTGATCCGGGCACTCCTTCCATGAGGCGGTCAGCCTTGTTGACCCGGCAAAGAATCTTGGCGGCGGCGACCGACGAGTTTGCTGCGAACGGGTTCTCCGGGGCGCGGACCGCCAGGATCGCTCACCGCGCCCGAATCAATCGGGCGATGCTGTACTACTATTTCGGTTCGAAGCACGCGCTCTTTGAGCAGGTGTTGCGACTGGCGGCAGCTGAGATTATTCGAGAAGCAAACTGGAATCGGGGTGATCCGGTCGGTTCCTTGGTTAGCTGCGTCGACGTCATGATGCGTGATCCCAGGCGAATGCGACTGCTCCAATGGGAGAGTCTCCAAGGAGCGACCATCGGCGTCGAGGCACCGGTCGGCTCCGAGTATTTCGAGTCCCTGGCCGGAGTGTTCCAACACGACGTCCAGCAACGGCATAAAGCCTGGATCGTTGTCTGCGCCGCGTTCGCCGGCTTCGCCTTCCCGCGTTTGACCGAGAGCGCCGTAGGCAAGTCAGTTAACGACGTCGATTTTGGAGTCGTTCATCGGCGGTTAATCGAGAGAGTCGCCGGCTGCTTAAAGAAACAACCATGAATGAGCGAACAACTGAGCCGACCGAGTCGGCTACTCACTGTCCACGCTGCCAGGCGCCTGCGGGACTCCCGATTTCAGCCATCATGGTTCGGCCCGAACCACGGGCCGTACGGTTCGAGTACTTTTGTCAGAGGTGCGACCGCGCCTGGAGTGTCGTTCTCGGACGCCCGGAGTAGCGCCTAAGTTGCCTGCTGGGCCCTCTGATTGCCCTGACGGATCACGTTAGGGTGTCAAGGAATATAATTCCGCCCCATGTCGCGCATCAATCAGGTATCGCCCTTGGGCTTGTCATTTGGCAAGTCTTCCAGACGCCATCATCACGAAGGCATATGTCCCGATTATGGTGACGGGCGTCGTGTTCGGAGCCATCGCCGGCTGGATTGTTGGCCGGTGGGCGGAACAGTTCCCTGGCAAACCTCGTGTGAAGGTAGGCACGGTCGAAGCCCGCTAGAGAGATTTCAGGTCTGCGAGGGTCACACCGAACGCCAGGCCAGCATGGAAGTACGCAACGTTCAGCACTGCGCAGAGGTGATCGACGGCGACCTCGATCTCGTCTCGCGTAGCCAGCGACTCAACGCCCGCAAGTGTCGCGTCCAGCGTCTGTCTAACGGCGGCGAGTTCGAAGTGCTCGACCGCAACCCTGTCGATCTCGTCGAATAGCTGATCGTCTGACAGTGGCAGAACACCTCGGACGGGAATCCGCAGGCGTGCAACTTGTCCAAGCTCACAAAGTGCCGCTCCTGCCTGGGGTTGGTCATGGCTCCCACGGGCGTCGAGAGCATCCGCGAGAAGCCTGGGAAGGGGTGCGATCCGTTCTGTTGCCTCGGACAATGTCTCCTCCGTCCGTTGGGCCGAATGTTACTGATAGTAGATTGTTACTGATAGTCAATCGACAATGCAAGTATGCGGCGGCAACCTGAGGCGTGGCGAAACGGAAGGATCCGCTCTTGCGCAACGTCGGGGGAAGGGTCCGGCAGTGCCGAGAGAAGCGGCAATGGACTCAGGAGGATTTGGCCGAACGTGCGGAACTCGATCGCTCTTACATTGCTGGAATCGAAGCGGGGCTCAGGAATCCGTCGATCAAGGCCATCGCCAAGATTTCGCGTGGGCTGGGTCTGACGCTGTCGGCGCTCCTTGAGACTGTCACTTAGCGGAAGCTAGCCAGGCGGCTCAGATCTGACCGCTCTTGGCCGGGCCATCCTCCGTCCGTGAACTGGTTTGCTGCGCGCCTCTAGCTCGGGTCCGTAGTCTGCCACGCGCGGCCTGTGGAACATCTGGCTTTCGAGCAGGCAACCATCGACGAAGATGATGAATTCGATGGCATTGAATGTACTTAAGGAACGTTCGCAGATCTCTGCGACGTGCTCGGTCATCGTAAGCCGTCTAAGCAATCGAGTTGGCGCACTCACCCTTGCTGCGCGGCCATTGACGGGCGTTGTGTCGGAGCTCACACTTCATTCTCGCTCAGGAACTGACAGGGCAGGTCAGGACTCAGTAGTCTCGTCGCCCTGGAGCGCCCTGAACTCCCGGTAGCAGTCGGAACACTCAAGAAGATGTTCATAGCCCGGGGCGTTCATCGGCTGACGTCTTTCAGCCAGGCTGGCTAGCACTTCATGAGGCAGGCATCCGACTCGCGCAGGGTTGGGGTTAGCGTTTGCCAGCATCCGATCGACTTCGTCTTCGCTCCTGCCGCTTTTGTCTCTCTGCTTAACCATCGCGGCCTTAACACGATCGACGGGCGGGCACCACCGTCATGTCCTCGCTGCCGAGGGCTTTCCTGATCTTCTGTTTTGCTCGAGAAAAGATCGTGTCGATCGCACCGACAGTACGTTGCTGGTGGAGGGCGATCTCCTGGCTGGAGAAGCCGGCTTTCTTCCAGAGGCAAATCATCCGCTCCTCCCGCGAGAGCGTTCGTAGCAATTCGCGAAGCAACACTGCTTGTTCCACTTCAGCGGCAGTTCCCCGTGAACTGGGGGTGACCAACAATCGGGCGTTACCGGCATCGGAGTCAAGCGTTTTCTGATGCAGCTTGGATGAGCCGAGACGCATTCGCGAGGTGGCAATACTTCGAACGGTGACCCAGGCATAGCCATGCAGGCGTTCAATGGCCCCCCGCTCTTCGCGATGTCGGATTCTGCGCCCGGCCTCTTCCATGATTTCCGCCAGGCCCACTTCGTCCTGCAACGAAGGGAACTCGCGACGTAAGCGCGGTAGCAGTTGAACGAGAACGCGCTCCATGCGCGGATGGAATGGTTGGCCGTCGCTATCGAGCAGCCCAATCGTTCGCAGGTGCTCCATGATTCATCCCGTTCTTCGCCGTGGGGAGGCGGCGGGATAAGCGATTCGTTTCAGTAACGACGCTGGTGTTTAAGACGCTCACAGAGGTGTAAGGTTTCGCAGCCGCGTGGCGTTCAATCGGTTACGGGACGATCTTGGGGAAAGGTCGTCGTCCGATTCGAGGTGAACGACATGCCAGATCGCATCCATCGTGTTTCTCGATCCAATCGAGAATCTACTGTCGTCGCACAGACGATTTCAAGCGCAAAGTTTCGGGAAGACACTTCGAACACGCCGCCACGACGCTGGTCCATCTCGCCAATCATTGAAGCCTTCATTGCGGTTGTGCTTCTGCTGCCAGCCGTCGCGTTTGCGCAGCAGTCACCTTGGGAGCGGGCCGCCAGCAATCTCGAGTTCACGTTCACCGGGCCGCTCGCGCGGTCGCTCGCCCTAGTAGCCATCGTGATCGGTGGCCTCATGTTCATGTTTGGCGAAGGTGGGGCCAAGCGACAGATCTCCGGGATCGTATTCGGTGGCGGACTGGCTCTGTTCGCAGCCCAGTTCATGACGTGGTTGTTCTGACCGGCCATGCCAACCAACGCACTTCAAACAGCGCGACCGTCCGTCCGAGTCACTTACAAGGGGCTCCATCGGCGGCTCACCATCTGGGGCGTCGATCGTCGGCTGTTCTTTCTGGCGATGCTCCTGGGCGCCGCAACGTTCAACCTGTTCTATTCGTTCCTAGCCGGGCTGCTGATGTTCGTCGCCCTTTATGGCCTTTCTTTGTGGGCCACTGACCGGGACCCCGAGATGCTTCGCATCCTCCTGTCTTCGTCGAAGGCACGGAGGCGATTCGATCCACTGAAGCACCAGCCTGCCGAAGTGAGGATGAGCCGATGACGCCCCTCAAGCGAATCTTGCGCGACTATCAAGAGTCCGGAGCAATCAACTCGCTGATAGCCCTCTGGGGATTCCTGGATGACGTCACGTTCGTTACCAAGAGCGGGAGCGTTGGCGTTATGTTCCAGGTGAAGGGGCCCGACGCCGAGGCATTGCCCCATGAACAGCGACAGCGCGTTACGCACCAGTTTGAAGCCGGATTGCGGCAGTTGGATGAGAAGACCCGCGTCTACCAATACTTGCTCAAACGCCAAGCCGACGCGTTTGCGGTCCCAGAGTGTTCGCGAGCAGTAGCTCGAGAGGCATTCCAGCGCCGGGCCGAATACCTGAACGGCCGGCGCGATCGGTTGTTCCAAGTCGATCAGTATCTGGTGCTGCTGTCGGACCAAAACGGCATCGGGCACCTTGATCGGTCGCTGCGGCGATTCATCCGACAGCCGCTCACAACCATCAAGGAGCAACTATCGCTGACTCATACGTTCCACCTGATCGAGTCGCAGCTTGATGAGGCCGCCCGCACTCTTGACCAGGCCGCCTCGGCGTTCGCTGTCCAACTGGCCGACTGCCACCTGCGGCGACTGCCAAAGGCGGAGATGTTCGCCTTCTTCCGGCGACTCCTGAACCTCGATCCCAGGGTCGCCGACGCCAGCAGCCTGCGCTACGACACGCACCTGGACTACTTCGCTGCCGACTCCGCGATCGAATGCCATCGCGACCACTTGCGGGTTGGCACACGGTCTCTGAAGGTGCTCTCCATGAAGGAGCCGCCGAGCCATACCTACGCACACATGCTCTCAGACTTGGTGCAGCTACCAGGTGCGTTCGTGGCATGCGCCGAGTGGCAACGCCTCCCAAACGTCAAAGTACGGCGCGACATTCACTCGCGCCGGCGCCATTTCTTCAACAAACGGGTGTCGCTGGTGAACTACGTGTCGGTCGACACCTCACCGGACGAAATGCTGGTAGACGACTCCGCTGGGGCGACGATCGGCCAGCTCGGCGACGCGCTCACCGAGATCGAGGTCAACGGGCACTTCTTTGGCTCGGCCTCCCTGACGCTCGTGCTCCACGACCGAGATACGCGGGCACTCGAGACTGCCAGTGCGGAGGCGGCGAAGGTTCTGGCCTCCCACGACGGAGTCTTCGTCGAGGAGACCTACAACCTTCTAAACGCCTGGCTGAGCATCGTCCCCGGCAACGGCGCCTACAACCTCCGGCGCATTGCCCTCATGGAGACCAATTGCGCGGATATGAGTTTCATCTTCAGCCAGGACTACGGCGAACCTTTATGCCCTCATCTTGATCAACTTGCATTGGCGGTATTTGAGACTCCGCAGCAGGCGCCCTACCACTTCAACCTCCATGTGGATGATGTCGGCCACACACTGGTTCTGGGTTCAACCGGCAGTGGCAAGAGCTTCTTACTCAACTTCCTGATCACGCAGCTGCAGCAACATGACCCGCTCACCATCGTGCTCGATTTGGGTCACAGCTACAGGAAGCTGACGGCACTTCTCCAGGGCAGCTATGTCGAGCTGGCCCTCGGGCGCCAGGCGGTCACCATCAATCCTTTCGACATCGCCTCACCAACGCCGGAGCAACTGCACTTTCTCCATGCGTTCACCAAGGTTCTGATTGAAGGAGACGATGGCTACCGATTGAGCCACCTCGAGGACCGCGAAGTGTACGAAGCGATCGAGAACTTGTACGTTCTCGAACAGTCGCAGCGGAGGCTGTTCACGCTCTCGAGCCTGCTTCCGAGGGGCGTCGGGGGACGACTGCACAAATGGATTGAGCGCGGTCGATATGCCTCGATGTTCGACAACGCGACCGACACCCTGGCACTCGACCGGCTTCAAGTCTTCGACTTCGAGGCCATGCGGTCGTACCCCGCGGTTCTGGAGCCGCTGCTCTTCTACATCCTGCATCGGGTGAGCCAGGCCGTTCACAATCCCGGTGACCCCGGCCTCAAGATATGCGTTCTGGACGAGGCCTGGCGCCTCATTCAGCACCCCGCGGTGCGGTCGTATGTGCAGGAAGCGCTGAAGACCTGGCGCAAGCGAAATGGCGCCATGCTCCTCGCTACCCAGAGCATCGAAGACTTCTCATCGGCCGACCTGCTGAGGACAGTCGTCGAGAGCTGTCCGACCCGGCTGCTCTTGGCTAACCCCTCGATGAACCCGGAGGAGTATCGCGAGCTTCTGCAGATGAACGAGATGGAGCTGAGCTTGATGGCAAACCTGCTGCCGCGGCGCCAGGTCCTGCTCAAGCGGGCTCACCTCGCGAAGGTGCTCGACCTGAACGTCGATCCCAAAAGCTATTGGATCTATACGAACACCCCGATTGACAACGAGCGGGTGGCTTCGGTGTTCCGTGAGTTTGGATTCGCGGCCGGCCTGGATCGCCTGGCCGCCTCTGCCTGAAACGAGGTGCTGGATGCGCGCACTAATGATTTCGATCGTCGCTTCGCTGACCTGGGCTTCCCTTGACGTTCGCCCTGCTGCCGCACAAGTCGGTGGCATCCGAGAAGTGACCGCGACCGATCGCAATGTCATCCCCTTGAACACCCGGCTGCGATACACGACGATGATTGTCCTTCCGGACGGCGATGAGATCCTCGATGTGATCTGCGGCGACCGCGACTTCTGGGTCATCAGTGCCGTTCAGAACGTCGCCCACGTGAAGCCCGCGAAAGCAGATGCCGAGACCAATCTCAATTTGGTCACCGCAAAGGGAGCGATCTACTCCTTCCTGCTGAAGGAGAAGGCCGGTTCAGGCCAGCCGGATTTGAAGATCTACGTGAACGCGAATCAAAGCGCACCTACCGGCCATCAGAAGTACTACAGCGCAGCTGACGTCGAACGGCTGAACTCGGAGCTGACCGAGGCAAAAGCCGCGGTTGTCCGTTCGGAACAGCGCGCAAAGGCGGAGGTGGCGGCGGCCAATCAGGACTATCCCACCAAGCTCCGGTTTGCGTATGGCACACCAAAGTACGAGAAGCCGTTCTTCGTGCAGGCGATCTGGCACGACGGCGCCTTCACGTTTCTCAAAGCCGACGCCCGCGAACTTCCCGCGCTGTATGAACTGAAGGACGGCAAGCCGTCGATCGTTAACTTCCAGGTACGAAGCGGCGTCTACGTCATCCCGAAGGTTCTCGACCGCGGGTACCTGGCCCTGGGTAACGCTCGGCTGACGTTCGAGCAGCGGGAGCGGTAACCATGAGCGCAACTGATACACAAGGCGCGGCGCCCGTGGTCGACCGACGGCCGGTTCCACGCGGTGTCCTGCCGAAGGGCATCCAGACCTGGCTCATGGTCGCCTTGGCGCTCGGAATTGTCCTGATCATCTTCTTTACCGGACAGCCTCAGGCTCCCGAACGCGGCAATGCGGCGAGCCCGGCGCAGCAGGCCGTCAGCCCTGACAGGGTTCGTGACTATCAGGAGCGCCTCACCGCCCTCAACGGCCTGTCGGCCCCGGACCGAAGAGGCGAGCCTTCCCTCCCGCCTGCCTTTCAGGATGACGTCCAGCCTGAGGCCGTTGATCCCCTGGCCGGCGAGCGGCAGCGGCGAGACTACGAAAGCCTGTTCGCCAGCAATGTCGTCGTGAGCAGGCGGGCACAGTTGCAGAGACCTGACGCCAGGGCGGATCAGGCCGGAGTTCCGGACGACGTACGGCCTCGCCTCGCCGGGAGCGAGCCGTCTCTGGATGCCATCGCTGACGCGGTTGTTCGGGCGACCACGCGAAACAACCCTCAAGATGTCGCGGCCAGACCGGACGTGTCCCTGCCGGGGGCCGCGCCACGTTCCGCCGTCGATCGCCGCGCGATGCCAATTATCACGAGCAGTCGGCATCGGATCGTCGAAGGCACCATCATCGACACCGTCCTGACGAATCGCCTGGATGGGGCGGCGGCCTCGCCGGTCAACTGCCTGGTCACAAACCCGGTTTACTCCCAGGACGGTCAACACATTCTGGTGCCGTCCGGGGCGCGGATCCTCGGCGAGACGAGACAAGTGGAGGGCTTGAGCGACACACGGTTGGCGGTCGGCTTCCATCGAATCGTGATGCCTGACGGACAGTCGGTGGCCCTCGATCAGTTCAAGGGACTGAACCAGCGTGGTGATTCCGGGCTGAAGGATCGCGTCAATCAGCACTACTGGTCGACGTTCGGAGCTGCGGCTGCGGTTGGACTGGTTGGCGGGCTATCGCAACTGCTCGGGAGCGCTGCATTGGGCAGCGGCGACGGAGATCGGACGGTGATTGTAGCCGGCTCGGCTGACGCAGCCTCCCAGGCAAGCGCGCAAACGTTGAATCGATTCCTCAATCGAATGCCGACGATCACCATCCGGGAGGGTCATCGCGTGAAGGTCTACGTGACCAGCGACCTGGAACTGCCGGCGTGGAGCGCAGCCACCACCGGCGTCGACCAAGAGAGGTGACAGATGTTTTCGCGCTTGGCTCTAGCTCTCGCCGTCCTCACGCTCACGGCGGTACCCGCCCGCGGCCAACTCGCGGTGATCGACCCATCGAACCTCGAACAGGCGGTGTTGATCGCTCAACGAACACAGCGACACCTGGAAGAGTTGACCGCCCAGTACCGAACGATCCTCCGAATGTCGCAAGGTCTGGGCAACATGGAGGGGTACCGGACGCCCCCGATCTCCGGCGCGAAGCACGACTCAGGTCGTTGGTCGCACGCCGGGCCCTGGCTCAGAGGCCTGAACTCCGGCGATCCGACCGGTGCGGCCTATGCGGCCACCACCGTCCCATTGGATTCGCTCACCCAGCTACCTGCCCGAATGACCGCAAAGGCGCAGGGGGCGTTCTCCAGGCAGCTCGCCACGGTGGAGATCGCGGACTCAGTCGCCATGATGGCCGGTCACCAGGTGGGCGCCATTCGACAGTACAGCGACCGGTTGCAGCAATCGGTGCAAGGTCTTGAGGACGACGTCATGAACGGCCTGCTCCGGTATCACGAGCTGACCGCGATCCTCGACAAGGTCGCCGGTGCCGAGCTGCTGGGCCGGCGCCAGGACATGGCGGCGAATCAGCTCCTGTCTCACGCCGTTGAGCAGCTGCTCGCGCGAGGAAAGCGGCTCCGCGATGCCGAGGCCGCGACTATGAACATGCAATTGGAGACGTGGCGCAGTGGCAAAGGTGCGAACGACGCCATGGTGAAGGGCAGCTCAGATGCGTTGAGAACGTGGCGTCAACCCTAGAAGGAGATCGCCTTGAAGAAACACGCCCTGATTGTGGTTGCCATTTTGTCCGCTGCCTCACCTGGACATGCCCAGATCGTGGTGCACGACACCTCCGTCACGGTGAGAAATGCCGTTACCGCCACGCTGTGGGAGTATCTGCTCGAGACACAGGTGGCCCAACACAGTCAGCTTCGCCGATGGGCGCAGCGGCTCAGCATGTTCACGGATCTGGGCAAGTACGGCGCCCCGGACGCTCCTCGCTGGCGCACCCATCCTGGCTACGGTGGTGAGGGCGAAGAGATAGTCGCCGCGTTCCAGTCCGCGCTCGATTTCGGCGACTCCGAGGGCTTGGGCTACCGCAGCGTCACGGAGCAAATCGCCGGCTTCGACGAGTTAGCGGCAGGTTTGCCACTTGTGGCCCGAAGGGTGCTTGAGCATCAACTGTCGACAATTGATGCCGCCGATGCCGTCAGCGTGGCAACCATCCACAACAGCGGGCGTCTCCGCTACGCGGGCCGCGCCGAGCTACGTGCGATCGAGGCACTCGAGCGAGATGTGACCAACGGCACCTTGGAGCAGAGCGCAACCGCCGTTCTGGACAAGATTAGCGGTGCCTCCCTGATTGCGGCCCGCCAGCGCCAAGCCCGCACAAACCTGATGATTGGCCTGGTCGAGCAACTCATGGTCGACACCAAGCGAGAACGGGATACCCACGCGGCAGCCATGAACATGCAGCTGTCGGAATGGCGCCACCACGAGGCCACCGCAAGCGCTCGTGCCTCTGGCGCTGGCACCGCCCTACAGACGTGGCGTCAACCCTGAGCGGATAGGAGCCAAGTAATGCCGACGCACCCATCGCTCGACCTTATTCCGACCATTCAGCAGGCGATCACCAGCTTGTTGCTGACATATGAGCCGGAGTTCCTGCGGTTCGGATACCGGCTGTTTCTGTCGTTCGCCGTGATCCTGATCGCCTGGCACGGCATCAGGGTGATGTTCAGCGGGGACGGCCTCGGCGAACAGATGTTTGACTTCGCCAAATTGCTCCTCTTCATCTCCTTCGGCTACTCCCTGATCGCCTTCTATGAGAGCCCGCTCCCAGGCATCGGCGTGTCGTTCAGCAACCTCATCACCGACCAGGCCGGCTACTTCCAATCCGTCCTTCAGGCGCGCGCCTTCGACAACGTCTATCGGCACCTCGATGAGCTGTCTGCTCACTTCATGCAGCCCGATCCGTGGTCGATCCTGGCGAACCTGATCTATTGGACCGTCTTGTTTCTAATCGCGTTCGCCAAGGCCGTGTCCCTGGCTGTCATCTCTTTTGGACTGATTGCCAGCGCGGTATGTGCACTTCTGGGGCCAATCTTTGTCCCTTTCTTCATTGTCCCGAAGCTCGACTGGCTGTTCTGGGGCTGGCTTAAATCGTTCATCCAGTACTCGTTCATCCCAGTCGTGGCCATCGCTTTTCTCATGATTTTCGAGCAATTCGTCTTCCGCTATGTGACGACGCTGCCGCCGGTGATCACGCAGGCGGACTACGGCATCTACGCGATGCAGGCGTTTGCCGTTGTGGCCACTTTTTGCATGGGGATCCTCCAGGTGCCCTCGCTTACCCAATCCATTTTCTCGGGCTCGAGCGGAGAAAGCACCTTGGCGAACCGAGTCAGCATCAGCCGGATCTTTTCGCGGCGGTAACAGGAGTTGATCATGTCCAAACGTTGGCCAACCGGGCGCAGCCATGACGAGGATCTGCCGGCCTCTGGAGCGGCATCTCGGGCGTTGGTTCTAGGGTTCATCGTGGCTGGGGCGATGGGTCTTGTCGCGGGCGTGATCTGGATGGGCTGGAACCTTCTTCAATAGCGAGCACCTGATGAATCCGACCGTTGGCGACATCAATCCCAAGACACTGGAAAGCGCGAAGCGCCAGTTCGTGGAGCTGTACGGCTCGTCGCTAGTGCTGAACACCTATCTGAAGATTGCCCTCGTCCTCGTGTCGCTGGTGGCAGCCGGCCTGGTGGCACTCAACGCCCACACCGTGACGAAATACGCCCAAGTAAAACCGCTGGTGATCCGAATTGATTCGGTCGGGCGAGCGGAGGCCGTCGAGTATGACGCGACCCGATACCAGCCACAACCACCAGAACTCCGGTACTTTCTGACGCAGTTCGTAATCAAGCACTTCAGTCGCATTCGGGCCACTGTCCAGCGCGAGTATCCAGACTCCCTGCTGTTCCTCGATGCGACGCTGGCTGACGCCACCATTGCGCAGAATGATCAAACCCGCGGCATCGAGTCCTTCGTCACCAATCCCGGTGCTGATGAAACCGATGTCATCGTCCAGAACGTCAGCCTGACCGAGCTGACCCGGCCGCCCTTCAAGGCCGCAATCGGCTTTCAGAAGGTGCATTACGCGCCTGGGACCCGGCAAGAGCGGTCCCGGGAAACCTACGTCGCGCAAGTCGATTTCTTCCTGCGCGAGCAGGTCCCGAACGCGTTTGTGCGTGTCAACCCACTCGGGCTGCAAATCGTCTACTTCCGAATCGACCAGGCGTTCAACGAGGCCGGAAGATGATTGCGAACACCGCGTTCTTGGCGGGCGTTACCGTCTTCCTGCTGGCCGGCTGGCTGGCCAGCGAACTGAGCTTCCTGGCGCCGTATAAGGCGACTCTCTTCCGGCGTCATGGCTGGTTGATTGGCACGGCCTGCCTGGTCACGTTCTTCAACCTTTGCGCCATTTACTACAACCTTGCTAGATGGCTCTTTCTACGCGACTCCGGCAGCAAGTTGCTGCACCTCGATCGCCAGCTAGGCACCGCCGACTCGTCGCTGCCGCAGCTTCCAGGGCAAGCGGAATAGCAGGGAGAGTGCATGCCAAGAGATCGAGAGCCAGGCGAATCTGAGGCCCGCGATATCGACCGTCTCCGTGAACAGGAGGCTCGCCGCGGCGTTGATCCGCGAGAGGTTTTCAGCCGCGACCTGAACCTTCCGAGAGGTCTGAGGCGTGAGCGCATTGGAAACTGCAGACTACGCGCGTCAGAGGTTCGGACCCTCGCCACGGTCGGCGCATTCCGCGTCGTCAGAGAGGACGATCTTCAGCGACTGGCCGGCTCTGGCGAGCTGCTGTCGAAGGACGTCGAGCCCCTCCGTCAAGCCGGTCTGGTGTCGACCAGCGCTTACGTGGTCGGCCGTGAGCGATGCACGCTCGTCACCTTGACGGACCAGGGGCGGGCCGTCTTGGAGAGTAGCCGTGGCGACCGCAACCAGCCAAGGCCGCAGGCGTTCTACGTGGGTTCGACGAAGCGCGAACTGGCTCACGACAGCCGGCTGCTTCCCGCGTATCTGGATGCCGCTGAGCGGCTGGCCCGGGACGGGTGCCGAATTCAAAGAGTCACCTTAGATCGGGAGCTGAAACGCGAATACCAGAGCTTTCTCCAAGACCCCAATCGCCGGCGTCGCGGGGCGACTGGACAGCCAAGGCGCGATCGGGAGGCGATTGCCAGGTGGGCCGAAGAGCACGGCCTACCCGTCATCGACGACAGCGTCAAATTTCCCGACTTCCGCATCGAGTACGACCGTCCGGATGGCGAGGCGGGTCACCAGGACATAGAGGTCGTCACCCCCAACTACCGGGGTAGTCATGCGTCGGCGAAGGTATCAGCTGGTTTCACCTGCTACCGATATGGCTCTGCCAGGGTTGGTGGCGCCGGTTCGTCTGGTCGAGGCGGCCGAGGCCGCGAGTCCCGGCTCGCCGAGGAGATGCTCCATTGACGTTCGATCAGCGCGTCGTCGCGATTGCGTCAAAGGGATATACCGACAGGCAGGCTCGCTTCCTGGTGACGGTCTTGCTTCACTCAGGCGTGTGCATGGTGCGCCAGTACTGCGAGTTCAGTGGCATCGCCCGCGGCCAGAAGACGCAGGACTTCTTTTCTGCGCTAGTCGCGCGAAAGCATGCTTCATTCACGACCGATCCCTATCAGCGAACGCGGATATTCCACGTTCAGCACCGCTCCCTGTATGAGGCAATCGGCCAGGAGAACAACCGCAATCGGAAGCCTGTTCCCGTCGGGGCGGCCATCGAACGCTTGATGTTGCTCGACGCGGTGATTGGAAGTCGCGACCTCGATTGGCTGGCGACCGAGCAGGACAAGCTGGCGCATTTCACTCGTATGTTCGGCACCACGATTCGTCGAGAGGAATTGCCCCGTTTGGTGTTCGGAGAACCGCCCAGAACCACGACGAGGTATTTCCCCGACAAGCTGCCCATTGGAGTCTCGTCAGACGGCCAGTTGCGGGTGTTCACCTTCCTGGTGACGGGCGATGACGCGCGGGATTTTAGGAAATTTCTACAACGCCATGCGGAACTCCTCCGAGGACTGCCGGCGTGGCGTGTGCGACTGCTGATACCGGCCCACCTCGCGCCCGCTCGCCAGGCCTATCTTTCGGCGTTTCAGCAAGAACTGCTGAGCCCGATGCGGCTTTCCGCAGCTGTGGACCTGCAGTGGTTTTTCGAGACGCAGCGCGCCGGCTCGGACGGCGCGATGGCGGATCAGGAGCGATTCCTCCGGGCCCGCCGAGCCTTCGGAACCCCACGATTTCGCATGCTGTATCAGCGGTGGCTGACCGAGGGTAACCGCTCTCTCGGCGACATCTCGTCACCAGTAATCGCGGACGCCATTACTCGCGGCTCTGGAAAGGTTGAGGCACATGTCCTTCCACACCCGTACTTCCACCTGCGAACTCTGGTCGGCACCGCTTAGCTCGGACGGAAAGGGGGGAACACGGAGGGGAACGCAAATCGGAGGAGTATGTTCCCCCCTCGACGAGGCGCGGAATCGTGGCGTCCTGCGTCGGAAACTCCCGGTTGAGAGTCGCGTGCGGACGCCTCCAACTCGTTGCGTGGACCGGACTTGGGCTTGAGCCGTCGTTGGCTGATAGGGCGGCGCTCTATGCTGCCCTCCGCGAGCCGAACAGACCGCACTTGGGTGAGTCTGGGCGTGAGCGACCCCCCTCAAGAGTCGGTTTGGTGGCCCACGGTCCGTCCAAGGGGGGTCGCTCACGCCCAGACGGCGTCGGTAAGGTCTGCGGGAGATTTGTGGCCAGGGGCAGTCGCGGCGTCGGTCGCGCCTGCCCTCGCCGTTCACACAGACTGGCGGTCTGTTTCAGGCAGTCGCCTCTGCCCTCTTTGTCGCTCCGCCGACGGGAAGGATGATACGCATGACGCTGATCAAGCCACGCACTCGCGGGAAGCAACTGGTGCGCCACCGGACGCGCCTCGACTATGAAACCAACGAGACTCTGTACGCCTACGCGCACTTCATCGGCGAGTCCACCGAGTACGTCCTGAATCAGGTGATCGACACCGTGCTCGCCAGGGACAAGGAATACCTGCAGTGGCGCGCGACCCACAGCGACACGTTTGTTCCGAGCGCTTCTGGTGCGCGCGGCTCTCGTGCTCCCGGAGGGCGCCGTCGCGCCGCCGTTGCTACCGGCGGTGCATGAGGAGTCTATCCAGTGCTGGCAACGTCGAGCCTGCGCGCGTTCCTTGAGTCGAGAGCCCTGATTGCCCTGACCACGGCGGCCCTGGTCGGATCGACAGGGCTCTACGCGTTTCCTGTTAAAACGGACGAGCCGTTCCTCGCCGCAATCGCCGGCCGGCGGCCAGATATCTTGACGGTCATCAGCTACGGGTACGCCGTCTTGTGGTTCTTGACGCCATTCCACCTGGCGTCCCTTGTCTTGTCTCTGACGGCGATCGTCCTTTACCGCAAGCAGCCGCGCATGCGGTTCCGCGAGCTACCGCCCTACCCATCTCCCGAGACTCGCCCAGCCCCATCGCTGGTACTCGGCGAGTCCCACCATCCCACCACGATTGGCCGGGCCGCCGAACCGACGTGGCTGACCATTCCGGAACGCGGGCTCTACACGGGAACCATGATCGTCGGCGCAATCGGGACCGGGAAGACTTCCGCATGCATGTATCCCTACGTGGACCAGCTGGTGCGGTGGCGCAGCCAAGACGAGGAGCGGAAAATCGGCGGCTTGGTGATGGAGGTCAAGGGCGACTTTTGTCTACAGGTCCGTAGAATGCTGGCGGACTCGGGTCGTGCAGATGACTACGTTGAGATCGGGCTGGATACGGGGACTTGCTACAACCCGCTTCACAACGACCTTGACCCGTATGCCGTGGCCTACGCGATTGCTTCCTTGCTGAACAACTTGTTCGGAAAGTCGAAGGAGCCGTTCTGGCAACAGGCGTACACCGACCTGTTGAAGTTCGTGATCCTGCTGCGGCGTCTGAGCGACGGCTACACCACCCTCTCGGATGTCTACCGCTATGTTCTGGACGATTCGCAGATCGACCGCGACATCCGGCGACTGAAGGTAACCCTGTCGGACGTCCCGGAAGTGGTGCTCGTGCCGACGGTTGAGTATCAACTGCTGGACCTGCAGCGTTCCTGGGCTCATTGGTTCCAGGACGATGCGGAGCATATGGCGCACCCTTACGACGCCGAGCTCGAGACGTTCCTGGACAGCAAGGGCGCGTCGTATGAAGTGCGAAAGGCCAAAGGCGCCGGCTGGGCCGATCGGAGGCATCAGCTAGAGGCCGTCGAGCGCTGGTACGTCGGCGGTTGGAGTCGTCTCGACACACGTTTGCGCTCGTCGATCACGGAGGGCATCGTGGTCTTCCTGTCACTGTTCGACGACAATCCCGCGGTCCACCGGGCCTTCTGTCCCCCGCGCCGCGCGTACTCCGGAACTTTGAGTCCGGGCGAACCCACACCCTTGCCTCCCATCGATACGCTCCTCGATGCCGGTCGCGTGCTGGCTCTGAACTTTCCTGTTGCCGCCAATCCAGGGCTCGCGCGCATCATCGGCGTGATGCTGAAACTGGATTTTCAGCGAGCCGTTCTTCAGCGCATTCCGAAGATAAGTTCGCAACCGGACAAGACCTGGCGGGACCTGATGTTTATTTGCGACGAATACCATGCGTTCGCGACGGTTGGGGAGACCGATCCGACCGGCGACGAACGCACGTTCGCGCTCTCCAGGCAGGCGAGATTGATACCGATCGTTGCGACACAGAGCATCAGTTCACTGCGGTCAGTCCTTCCCGGAGACGAGAGCTGGCGAACTCTGCTGCAGTGCTTCCGCAACAAGGTGTTTCTCGCCACCAGCGATGAGTTCACCGCTCGCAATGCCGCGGACCTGTGCGGGCGGCATGACAAGCTCAAGGCGCACTACAGCCTCTCCGAATCCGGACGCGAGGCTCACATTTCGCTGCTCACGGGCCGCGCCGCCGCGAACAAACATTCGATCACCGCGACCAAGAGCTATGCACCAACCCACGAGCACATCTTTGCCCCGCGGGTGTTCACCCAGTTGCAGAACGCGCAGGCCATCGTCCTGCCCTACGACGGGGTCAATCCCTTACCCCCGCAGTTCTGCTATCTGAAACCGCACTACCTGGACGTGCAAACCAGCTATTTCGATCACCTCGAGCGAGGCGCCCTGTGAGCAGCCTGGACCGGATACTGCCATTTCTGCGGCCGATCGAGGATCTTCTTCGGGATCCGACGGTTACGGAGGTGATGGTGAACCGTGGCGGCCGGCAAGTCTTCGTCGAGCGCCACGGCGCCATCGAGGCGGTCGCCGATCGCACCTTGGACTCCCGCAGCCTCACCGTAGCGGTCAAGAACATTGCCAGGGCTTGCGGCGATGAGATCTCGGAGGCCCAACCCGCGCTCGATGCCAGACTTGAGGATGGCTCGCGCGTAGCAGCAATGTTTCCGCCGTGTTCGGTCGATGGACCGACACTCACGGTGCGGAAGTTTACCCACCACTACTCGCTGGACGAACTCGTCCAATCTGGAACGTTAACTGGCGCCCTAGCGAAGACTCTGGTGGATGCTGTCGGCACGCGCAAGAACATCCTGATATCCGGCGGCACCGGCACGGGAAAGACTACGCTTCTCAACGCGCTCGCAGCGACCATCCCGGCAACCGATCGGATCGTGCTGATCGAGGAGACCTCGGAAATCCTGATCGACAAGCCGAACCTGGTTCGATTTGAGGCCCGTCGCCTGCAGCAACCACTCGGACAGGAAGCGCCGCTGCCGGCGGTGACGATTGCCGACCTGCTGCGAGCCACGTTGCGTCACAGGCCCGACCGAATCCTTGTCGGTGAGGTTCGTGGTGCGGAAGCATTTGACCTCCTGCAGGCGCTCAATACCGGCCATCAGGGCGCCATCAGCACAATCCACGCAAACTCCGCCGCGCAAGCCCTCGCGCGCCTGGCCCATTGCGTGGTCGCGGCGAACGTCGGCTTACCGCACCACAGCACTCGGGAAGCGATTGCGCTGGCGATTGACCTGGTCGTCCACATCGACCGCCGAGGCGGTCACCGGGTGGTTACCGAAGCACTGCAGGTATCGGGCTACTGCGGTGCCACGGATCAGTTTGAACTCGATCGTTTTTGGGTGTCTGATAGTAGACCTCCCCAAGAGAGCGAGGACTCATGAGTGCGAGGGCCTGGCTAGCGCCAATGCTGTTTCTCGGATTGACTGCGTGCGGGGGAGGTTCACCGGGTCCCACGAGTCCATCAGCCCCAACATCGTTCTTGACGGGAATGTGGCACGGGACCCTGGTTCTTCAGGTGAACCCCGGCGATCCGCAAGCACCTCCTCCCACCAGTGGCGCGATGGAGTGGACCTTTGAGGCGCTCCCGCAGACAAATCTGCAGTCATTCCGCGCGTCCGTACGCTCCGATCATGCGTGGCTGACCATGACAACGACCGGCACGACTGCGATCACTCCTGGGAACACCGCACCAGCTCAGATCAGCACCCAGGGGGAGTTCACCTCGCCACGCGGGTGCCGAGGCACATTTGGGAGCGTCGGACGTGCCGACGCCAGACAGATTGAAGCGGACTTCACAGGCACCGATTGTCAAGCCGCAACCTTTTCAGGACGGATCGCTCTCATCAAGGCATTCTAACGAACGCCTCAGTAACGATCCCGACGCGCGTCGGGCAATCGGGCACTACTCTACTAAGACGGCACGAAGCTCACATTCTTTTTCGCCAGTATCTCGTGAACAGCGGCGCAGTGCCTCGCTGGCACGGCGATACTTAAGCTTTTCTTTGCTCTGGTAACGGCCACGTACAACACCCGCTTTTCCTCTGAAGGATGCCCGGTCCTCCATGACTCAATCAGAGCCGCAGTATCTGAGCCCTTGTCCGGTATAACCACCAGCACAGCATCGAACTCTCGTCCCTTCGCGCTGTGAATCGTGGCCACAGTGAGCTGCGACGCCGCCGGCGAAGGCTGGGCCGGAAACTCAGAGCGGGGCGTACCAATAGCCGAACATCGCCATGACTGACCATCGGGGAGTGGCATCGTCTGGATCAGACGGCGCACGCTTGAGCACCAGCTCTGCCAGCTCTCAACATCCCTTGGTGCTGTAGCGAGCAGTTCGCAGGCCAAAGTCCGCAAGTCGACCGCAGCGGCGACCTCGGCGTCTGTCTCTGGCAGGACTTCAACCCCCTTTGCCACATTCAGACAGCGGAGCAGTATTGCCTCCGCACCTATCACAGCTGCCCGCCGATCCGCTGCGGACGCGATATTGTCCTGAAAGGCTCGCACCGCTTGAAGCAAAGCTGCTGCAGGGACCTGGGTTACGTCGTCCGCGTCTCGACCAACAACCCGCAGCGCATCTATTGCCCTATGGGAAAGTATGGCCGCGTTCGTCTCTGGGATCGAAAGACCACTGAGGTGTTCGGTAAACCAGCTGGCCAATGCATCCGGGTGCTTGGGATCATATTGCCGAATGTGCACCTGGATATGACTAGTGGCTTGGCTCCCAACCGAATGATCTGCCGCACCATTGCTCCTGAGCGTCGCGGCAAGACCACATATTTGCGGCGAACTTCTGTAGTTTCCGGTGAGAAATAGCGGAGTCGACGACCCATTAAACTCAGTGAGCACAGACGGTTGTACCCCCCTAAACTCATAAATGGCTTGGTCAGGATCGCAGACAACGACGACGTGTGTGCCTGCCTGTCGAAGCCAAGCCAATATCGCGAGCTGATGATCATCGCAGTCCTGAGCCTCGTCGACGATTATCTCCGCGAACCTCGCGGATAAGCTCGACGCCAGGTAGGCACTCTTTGGATGTCTCACACGTCTCGCCGCAATCGAGCGAGCGTCCTCGCTGCTGAAAAATCCCAACTGATGCATGCGAGTTCGTTTCGTTCGAGCCGCTTTCTCCCACTCGTCGCGATCTCGTAGAACCTGTGCTCTCACCTTCGAGGGAATCCTGCGTTCATCTAGGTGCGCTTGAAAATCGTCGTCAACACGGAGGGCATCCAGCGAAAACCCTTCGCAGCTCACTCCCCTTCTCTTGACGCCTACCTTCCGACTCTGCCAGCTATCGACAATCCGATAGGGGCGTCTGATCTCCTTGACGTCAAACGGAAGGACGAAGTATCGATTGATGAAACCATCAAACGTCCCAACAAAATGCGGAAAGCGAATGAGGCTCGAATTACCAGTCGCCAAGCAGCGTGCTTTAACTTCTTCGACGGCCGCATTCGTAAAGGACAGAACGGCCGCAGCACTCGCCGGCTGCAGAGCCGCCGCTCTAGCCATGTACCGCGCCACAATGGTGCGCGTCTTGCCCGCACCTGGACACGCGGTAACGCATAGGTTCCCCGGCGGATGACTAACTACTGCACACTGCTGATCACTAAGCGGCCAGTCGCTCATGGCAGGACTACTGCTTCAATCGCGTCAGTTAAATAAGGCGGCACTTGAATGGTCACGCCATCTTTGAACAAATTCGCCAGCTCCTGCGCGAAGTCACCCTTCCGGACCCTGCTCTGCTCGAGCAACGTCACAACTGCAGCGCCCGCATTCGGCGCCGAAGCGGCTTCATCCCATTTCGCGGACGATTGCGGCCGCAACTTAAGGAAGGCGGTACGCATCGCTGGCTCGTTGCCAGCCTCGAACAAATCAGCCTCAAGGGTGTTTTTCCCTGCCGCAATCTTCAGGCGAGAGGAGGCGCCCAGGGCCTGTGCGAGAGTCGAGAGGCGCGTGACTCGATCCCCCGACTGAAGCGGATCCCCGTCAGTTATGACAACCACCCGATCGCTCACACAGTGGCCATTTACAGAGGTAAGAAGCAATCGCACATAGGGGTCAAAATCGACCCCCTCAATTGGAATAAGCGCTGCGCTGGCGAATCGTGCTCGCCGCAACGACGCGTCACCTGTCGAGAGAACCTGTCGCGCAAAAATTGGAAGCAGAAGGGCCTCGGCCAGGCCCTCGAGAAGGATCACCTTGGGGGCAAACAACAGACCGCAGCGAGTCACGTCAAGGTAACGGTCAATCTTTCGCGCAGCTAACTCAGGGATCTTCAACTCTGCCAGCGAGATCGCAACCGAGGTTTCGAGGGCTTCGGCTGGAGGTGGAGGTGGGGCTGCTTCTGCAGTCACTACTGCCTCGGGAGAGGCAACTCCTTGAGATTCCGAAGAGACCACCCACGGAATCGACTTCAATACAACGACGTGCTTAAATTCAAGAGAAGCCGTCAAGTGAGGAGAGTGTGTTGTGGTGATCACTTGTATGCGCCCTTCCGGAAGCCCCGGGGCTAGATTTCCAGACTGGGCCGCTTGCGTGCGTAAATACTCCAACACGATGCGTTGAAGCTGCGGATGCAGGTGAGCCTCTGGTTCCTCCACAAGCAGAAGGGTCAACTCTGATTGGCGGGCCGACTGAAGCTCGACCAGAACAGTCGCTATGTAAAGCAGATTGGCATAACCCAGGCCGGAAGCCGCTAAATCTCCGAGCCGGACACCCTCAGTACTCATGCGAAATCGCAGATCAGACGCAAGACCAGCCAGCTCAGGCTCCAGAAAACGAAGCGCGGCCTGGTGCCTCCTCGTCCCTTCGGTGAGGGCTTTGAGAGGTGCAGAGATTTTCGCCTGAGTGCGCGTCACTATCGGGTGCTTTTCGACCTCACGAAGGGCCCGATCTGCTGCTTTCTCGAACGCCCTGATCTCGTCTTCATCGTTGGCTAGATGGCGTAAGACCGTTGCGATCCTTGTATGAGTACCTGAGGACAGGACGCGCTGTGCGTCTCGCAGCGCTGGCAGATGGACATGCCTGACCAAATCTCTGCATTCTGGCTCCAATTCCCGATCATTTGAGCCGCCGACCGTGAAAGCGACCCGTCCTCTTGCACCAGCGACTGCTGCGGAGTCGTACCTTAGGCCGATTACGCTGTCGTCCTTCGCAACATCTGGACAAGTCGTGATCAGCAGGCCCTTCTGTCGCCGTGTCAGCTCGGTGTAGGTTGCCCTAATGCAGAACGCACTCTCTTTCTCTCCGTAAAACACGTCGTGTTGATCTGCATATCGCTCGCGCCGGAGATCTCCAGGGCTCGTAAGAATCCTGAGGGCCTCAAGAACATTGGACTTCCCTGAATTATTCGCACCGGCCAAGACCGTAAGGTCTTTACGGAAAGAGACGGACGTGTCCGCACACGACCGAAAAGAGGAGAGGGTCAGTGATTTCAGATACACGGGCCTAAGCTCAGCCGCATCATACAGCCGGGCCCTCAGATCTCGCATTCCTTAACTGCGACGCCCTCACCTGGCGGCATCATGCAATTGCTGGGACTGTCAGGGCAGAAACAGTGCGCAGCGCGTAAGGTTTCAATTAATTCAAGCGTTCATACCGTATAGGCGACCACTTGGCCGCCGCGATTCATCGTTCGCGCTCGCGCCTCATCGGCTCGTGCGTCCCGCCCTTGTTCCGTGCGTCATACCGACACACGCGAACGTAGCCAACGCTACTGGTTCAGGTCCGTAGCGTTTTCCAGGAGGCCCATCATGTCCAAAGGCAATGGCGAAGTGGTGTCAGTGAAGATTCTCCGTAACGAATCCGGCAGTCCCAAGGGGAAGCTGGCTGATGCGGAGGTGATCTTCGAAGCCGGTAGCGGCCCGTTCAACGGTCTGCGTCTTCTCGGCTTCGCGGTTTGGGAACGTCCCACCGGAGGGAAGAACGTGACGTTTCCAGCTCGGACGTACTCCGTGAACGGAGAACGCCGCAGCTTCTCACTGTTGCGCCCCGCAAACGGCGAGGCCGGTGTGCAGGACGCGATCCGGCGGTGCATCCTCGACGCGTACAGCCGCGTCGAGCAGCCTGTCTGACGCGTTCAATACGTCTCCGGCGGTCGGGCCTTAGGGCCCGGCCGCTTGAGCCGACTTTATTCCGTAACCGACAGGACTTGACTATGGATACCGCCGTTCGCGCCACTGCCGAGAGACCCCACCCGCACCTGCGTCCAGCCGACGCGGCCCAGACGCTTAGCGTGACGGTCACCTATGACCTCTCCGAAGCGGGTCGCAAGGCCTCACTGCTCTCCGGCCGTGATGGCCGCGGCCGGCAGCAGTTCACGATTCCAGTCCCCATCTCCAGGTTGCACCTGGTCGATGTCGATACGGCGGGCGTCGCGCGACTGAAGCTGCGACCGCGATTCGAACTGGGTGCCAACGAACGCGTCGTTCGGCATGACGCGTTTCCGACCTACGACGCGCCGCCGACGGTCGAAGATCTGTTTCGGGATGCGGCGCGGAATCACGAGCTCGAGCGGCTGTTCCAAGCTCAGCGCAATACATGGCGCTCGCAACGGCGAGAAGCCGACCAGGATCGCCGTTCCCAGGCCGCGCGCGAGTTCCTGTCCAGCCCAGAACAGCGGGCGATGGTTCACCCTGCTCCGAGTCCCTCCCGGTGCTTCCTGGCTACACCGAATGGCCGAGTGATGTTCGATGTCACCTCCGATGTCGGACCAGCGCGCGAAGTTCCCGGCGAGGCCCATCGGCGATTCCGTGCGGATCTGGCCGCTCGGCGCCAGCGCAACCTGAGCCAGCGCGCCGACCAACTGGCGCTCCACGAGCAGAAGACCACGGCCGCTCGCGAATGGATCGCGCTCAGGGGCAGCCACGAACAGCAGGCACGCTCGGCGGCTGGTGTCCTGCCGCTGGACGAAGTGATCGCGGCGATGACGGATGAGGCATTTCAGACCGTCGCGGAACTGCCCCGCTACGAGATGGACGGCTCTGGGAGACTCCAGACGCACCTGCGCGACACGCTCGGCGACCCGAACGTGATTGTTGCGCCAGCCGACCTGATGGTTAAGTCCGCGGACGCGACCGGCGCGACCGCGGGGCAGTGGGCCGTCATCAAGCGCCTGCAGTCTGCCCTGCCTGATGCCACAGTCAAACTTCGCGAGCACCGGTTGTCTTCGCGGCGGTACGAGCGCACTCACGAACTGGTGATCTTTGGTGCCCTGGTAACGAGGCGGGTCGGTCCGTTCAACCTTCGTCGCGAGTTCGCCGTGCCGGGCAGGTAAGCCGCCGCGCACTGAGCTTCGCGCCTGATCTCTCGCCGTGGCCATTCCGGCCACTCCTCCGCATCGCCCGATGCGGAGCCACTCACCACTGTCGCCACATCGGCCACATTCAAAGGAGTAACTGTATGCACGCTATTGGTGTATCGGCTGTCAACGCGCTCACCGCTCACAAGGAGTGGGCCGGTCGGCCGCCCGACGAACGATTCGATTCGGTTCGTGCCCTCTACGAAGCCGCGCACAATCGCCGGCTCAGGACTGAGGAGCATCGTGTTGAGACCCGTGAGTTGGCGTTACAGGCTGGACCTGACGAGCGTCTCGCTCTGAGGAGCGGATGCGCCGAGCCGGCGGCCTTGACGCACTGGAGCTTCGAACAGCTCGCCACCATCGCCGGCGCGCCGCCGAAGTATCTCCGTACCCTACCCGCGACGATCGCCGCAGCGGCGATCAATCATGGGTTACAGCGACAACCGCGGCTGCAGCACCAGCTGTTTGCCGACCGTGTCGCGCCGTGGACCGTGAGGGCGATGACATCGCCTCGATACGCACGCGTCCACCACGACGAGCTCGCCAGCCGGATGCTCGACCTGACGTCCACGCATCCTGCCTGGCACCTGCCGCTCGGCTACAAGGACGGTGTGTTCGGCGCGGAGCGTGTTCCGACCGGCGCATACCTGGGGGATCGAGACATGTTCCTGTTCCTGGTGGACGGCAATCGCGACATCAACGATCCAACGGACGCCTCGCACTCGGGGCTGTTCCGTGGGTTGATCCTTCGCAACAGCGACGTCGGTGCCGCAGCCCTTACCCTAGATGTGTTCCTATTCCGCGCGGTCTGCGGAAACCACATCATCTGGGGCTTCCAACATGTCGCGAGCTTTCGGCGTCGCCATATCGGCGCGTCGATACAGGATGCCTGGTCCGACTCCCTTCACGGCGTTCGAGCGGCGTTGGATGCTGACACCGATGCCGATACGGCGGTGATCGCGAAGGCGGCGACCTCAGAGATCGCCGCTAGCCGGGAGCAGGTTATCCAGAGCGTGACCCAGCGGCTCGATCTGCCGCAGAAGCACGCTGCTGAAGCCTATGACATCGCCGAGGCGACCGAGACCAACCCCCGCTCAGTGTGGGGCTACGTCCAGGGTCTCACCAGGCTCAGTCAGCGCACACCGTGGCAGGACGGTCGCTTTGTCCTGGACCGTGCTGCTGGAAGCTTGCTCGCTACGGTTCAATGACCGTGGCATCTCACCGTGCGGGCCCAGTGCCCGCACGGACCTTTTCGCGGTTGACGGGCCATCGCACTTCAGATTGTGCGGCTCGCCTCCTCGCCGTCAAGACCATATGTAGGGCCGCGTGCTAGTGGCGGCGGTTGACGGTACGCTCCGATCGTGACGGATCTTTCAAGGAGCGAAGGCCATGAATGAAACGATGCGATCGAATAACCAGACTGTGGTGA
>JBFWUK010000010.1:0-74827 GCA_050247355.1 Vicinamibacterales bacterium
CGCTCGACGAGCCGGACGGCCTGCTGGCAGCCGGCGCCGACCTCACGCCCGGGCGCCTGATCGACGCCTATTCGCACGGGATCTTTCCCTGGTTCAACGACGGCGATCCCATTCTGTGGTGGTCGCCGGACCCGCGCATTGTGCTGGCGCCGGGCGATTTTCACGTCTCGCACTCGCTGAAGAAGCGGTTGAAGCAGCGGCGCTTCACGGTGACCCTCGACACCGCGTTTGCCGCGGTGCTCGACGCCTGCGCGGCGCCGCGGCCCGACGATGGCGGCACGTGGCTGACGGCGGATATGAAGGCGGCATACAGCGAGTTGCACCGTCAGGGCCTGGCGCACTCCGTGGAAGTGTGGATGGACGGCGAGCTGGCCGGCGGCATCTACGGCGTGGCGCTGGGCCGGATGTTCTTCGGCGAGTCGATGTTCTCGCGCCGCACCGACGCGTCGAAGATAGCCCTGGCGATGTTGTCGGCCCAACTCGGGCGGTGGGGTTTTCCGTGGATCGATTGCCAGCTCGAGACCGAGCACCTGTTGTCGCTGGGCGCCGCGCCGGTGCCGCGGCGAGTCTTCGTGGCCGAGGTCGCGCGGTTGGTGAAGGAATCCGCGCCGGACTGGCGGCTCGACCCTGACCTCGGGGCGTGAAGGCGAATCGAACAGCGCTGTCTCGCGACCATGACCTACAACGCCGCTACCGACGTCGCGGATGGGGCAGTGACCGCGCTCGCCCGAAATGCCTATGATCCGTCGAGCAGGCGTACGCTCCTCTCAGGTGCCAATACGTCGACAGTCGGGTTCACTGGCACCATTGGCCACGAAGCTCGGTGCAGCGACAGGCGGAAGTGCAGGATGGGGAACGTACGGAGCTGACATCGGGCTCGATAGTTACGGCGGCGTGTCATCTATATCGTCGCCAAGGAGGCGTGTTGTCAGTGAATCCCAATATATTGACTCAAATTGCGCTGACTCTGTTTCCTTTTACTATCGCTTACATCTATTGGCTAGCGTATCGGTATCCAACCAAGAACCGCTTGACGCGGTTCATCTACTCGTACGTGGAAGCCACACGCTTCCCGCCGTTCTCCGCCACTGCCACGGTGCTAGCGGTTGTCATCATCAGTCTGGCCGTTGGCATCGCGTCGTTGGTCGCCACTATTGTCTCGATTGTCGATCGATGAATCTGCTCGCAGGGGAGACAACAAGCGCGCGTAGCGATTGGGCGCCACGGGCCGGAAGTTGCATCTTGATGTCTGTCCACGGGTGCTTGTCATGCTAGTCCGGCGTCTCGGTTGGATCGCAGTTCAAGTTCTTCAGGCCGCGGTGGCAATGTTTATTGCCCTGACGGCGGCTCGCATGGCCATGAGCGTCGCTGCGTCAGATCTGTTCCTCGCTCAGCGCCTTCTGGTCGGCATACTGGCACTTGATGTAATTGTGAGTTTGGCAGCGTTTCAGTGGCTAGTTTTCCTTCGATATCGCAACTGGGAAACTGGTGTGGAAACTGAGAGCATCGCCGTCCGCATATGGAAGATGCGAGCAACTCTGGGATGGCAGATTGGCGCCGTGCTGCTCCTTTTGATTGCTGTGATTGGGCTCGTTACTCGCATCAGCTAGTTGCGTTCGTGCCTGCCACGGACTCGTCGATTCGACTTGCCTCGAATGGCCGAGGACGAAGAGGGGGACAACGTGCCTACGCGCGGTTGTCCTCAGCCGCGGTGCTCGATCGAGGCGATGACGATGCCGCGTCGGGCGAGCCGATCGCCCGCGCGCCCGCGCGGTAAGTGATTCCGCGCCCGATTGATACCGCGACGGCAGCGAACGAAGCGGGCGGCGTGGTGCGCCGCGCGCGCGTGCGATTGCTGCTGGGGTCAGTACCCGAAGTGGGGCGTGTGCGACCCGCCCTGTCGCCGCGGATGGTGGCCCTGCCGTGGCCTGGCGGGTCGCTCACGCCCTGGTGTCGAGCTGAGGTCCGCGCGCACGGCTGAGGCGGGCCGCAGACTTGTCCGCGGTGGCGCGAAGTGCGAAGGTGGAGGGCGCCGACAGCTCAGCTCCATGCCAGCTAAAGACCTGAACGATCCTCGCACCTTGGTCACATCCATCCGCATTCCCCGGCACCTGTACGACGGCTGCGGTCGACGCATTGCGACCACCGATCCCGCTGGCCGCACCATCGCCCGAGTGTGGCTTGCCCGCCGAAGCGCGGGCTGGCGCGAAGGTGGGTGTGATTGCCGGAGCATGGAAGCCTTGGTGCATGCAAAAAGGGCAACCGGACCACATGGGCCGGCCACGCCGCGGTGCGAATGGGCAGGGTGCGAAAGTGGGAGCGTGCCATACAGGGTGTGGACGGATTGCGAAATGTTCCCCCCACGAGCGCCGAAAGGCGCAAGCCCCAGGAGGCGGAGGAAATCCGCCGACCCCGACGCCGGGCGATCGCCCGGCGCCCCACGGGCCAGCGCCCGTGGCTGACTACACCTACGACCCGGTCGGCAACATCCTGACCTGGCGGCAGGAGCGCGCCGGCGCCACGGCGAAGATCTTCGCGTTCTCGCACGACGCCGTGGATCAGCTCACCGCCGCGGTCCTGACCGACACCAACACGACGCCGACCATCCTGAAGCGCCAGGCGTGGGCCTATGACCCGGCGGGCAACCGCACCGTCGACCGGAATGACGATGCGGTGTTTGCCACCAGCCACGATGCGATGAATCGCCTACAGGCTCGCGCGCCGGGTGGGCCGATCGTGCTCTCCGGTACGGTGAACGAGGCGGCCACGGTCACCATCGATGGCCAACCGGCCACCGTCGATGCCAGCAACAACTTCCAGGGCACGGCCCAGGTCGCCTCGGGCACCACCACGGTGACGGTAAAGGCCAAGGACCCCAGTGGCAACGAGTCGACGCAGCAATACGAGATCGACGCGGCGGGCAGCACGACGAACTACACGTACGACGCGAATGGCAATCTCACCAGTGACGGCACCAAGACCTACTACTGGAATGCGCTGAATCAACTCGTCGAAGTGAAGGAAGGCTCGACGACGATCGCGACCTTCGAGTATGACGGCGCGGGACGAAGAACAGAGAAAGTGGCCGCTGGCCTGACGCATCAATACATCTACGATGCGGAAGATGTCGTCGAAGAGCGGATCTCAGGAACGTCGAGCGACACGATCCGGTATCACCACGGCGTTGGCATCGATGAGCCGTTAGCAAGGACGAACGGATCGAGCATCACGACGTATTACTTGGCCGACCATCTCGGCAGCGTGGTGCAAGAGACCAATGCGAGCGGCGCTGTCACTCTGGAGCGCGAATACGATCCGTGGGGCGTGGCCCTTCAGGGCGCCTCAACATCCGGCCATGCCTTCACCGGCCGCGAGTGGGACACGGAGATCGGCGCGTACTATTACCGCGCCCGATACTATTCTCCAGAGCGCGGCAGGTTTATGTCGGACGACCCTGCGGGCATGATCGACGGGCCCAACCTGTTTGCCTATGCGGCTCAGAATCCCGTTTCATTCGTTGACCCGTTTGGACTGGAATGGAGTTGGAGTGCCGCACTTCGAGGTGGTTTTTCGGGCCTTTGGCAAGGCGCGGTCGCTGGCGGGATTATTGGCGGGCTTACCGGAGGAGTGCCAGGCGCGGTGATCGGTGCGACCCTCGGGGGGCTCGGCGGCGCGGTAGGCGGCGCCATAGCAGGCGGGATAAATGCGCCTGACGGGACTCCATCTGGTGTCGGCGCCGGTGCTCTGGGCGGCGGAGTGAGCGGTGCCGCGACTGGGCTCGGCGGCGCCGTGGGCGGTGCGGTGGGAGGCGCCGTTGCCGGTGCTGTCGGGGCAAAGGATGCTCGAACCGGCGCCGCAGTAGGCGGGTTGGCGGGCGCTATAAGTGGCGCGATCGCCGGTGCGGCTGGGGGAGGAGGATTGCTGGGCGCAGCCAGAGGCGTCATTGGCGGCGCTATAGGCGGCGCGATCGGAGGCGGTCTTCAAGGACAGATGAATGATGTCAATCGTCAGAAGGATACGCGTCGCAACGCACGGTGCTCGGGATCGTAGGAATCAAGTCAGTACAACAGGGTGCATCAATTGGATACGACATTCACCTTCGAACGTTTAATGAGAGTAGTCATATCTGCCGTTGCAGTGGCCGGCCTGCTGTGGCTCGGTAGATTCATGTGGCGCCAGTTCTTTGGGATTCTGCTCTCGCGAAATGAGGCTGTGATTTTGGGCACTGGCGTGATGATATTTCTTCTGCTTGCGAACCCCGCCCTTGACTTCTTAACCACCCTCACTTATGGCGGCATCGTCTTAGCTGGGTATTTTGCAAGTAAGTTGGCTGCGAATTTCTTGAGGTAGACCACCGAAGTCAGTTACCTGGACGACGAGCACGATTTCCGCCTTGCAGACGATTCACCTAGGCTCGAGCGGCATCGATTTCTGCAAGTGGAAACGGCGGTAAGCCTCCGGGTGCGCCTCCAGCATTATGGCCGTCGCCTGGGCCTGCGGCTCACGCCCCACGCGCGACACACCTGCGCCACGCATTTGCTGCGCGGTGGCGCCGATCTCCGTCACGTCCAGGCGCTACTCGGCCATCGTCGACAGACCGCGACCGCGCTCTACACGCGTGTCGCGATCACGGATCTGCAAGCGGTGATCCAGACGTGTCATCCGCGCCAAGGCGCGCGTCCGCATCGTCGACGACGGTAGAATCGATTGTGCTCGCTCTCACTGCTGAGCCCGCTCGCATCTCTGGCGTCGTCATCTCGACGGCGGAACCGCACGTATGTGCTCCCATTGACGCGAATGGCAATCTCACCTCAGACGGGACGAAGACCTACGTCTGGAATGCACTGAATCAGCTCGTCGAGGTGAAGGCAGGATCAACAACCGTCGCCACGTTTGAGTACGACGGCGCCGGCAGGAGAACGGAGAAGGTCGCGGCCGGCCTGACGCATCAATACATCTACGATGCGGAAGATGTCCTCGAAGAGCGGATCTCAGGAGCGTCGAGCGACACGATCCGGTACCACCACGGCGTTGGCATCGATGAGCCGTTAGCGCGTAAGAACAGCAACGACGTCGTCACCTATTATCTCGCCGATCATCTGGGTAGCATCGTCCAAGAGACGAATGCGAGCGGCGCTGTGACTCTGCAACGCGAATACGACCCTGGGGTGCGCCCGTTCAAGGTGGTTCGACATCCGGCTACGCCTTCACCGGCCGCGATTGGGATGTTGAGATACAGCTGTACTACCATCGAGCCCGATACTATTCGGCAGAGCACGGTCGGTTTTTGTCGGACGATCCGTCAGGCCTTTCCGCTGGAATCAACCTCCTTGAGTACGTCGGCAATTCACCTGCGTCGAGAATCGATCCGTTTGGCCTGCAGTGGTTCCGGCCGCCTACTGAAAAATCCGTGTTTGGTCGGGACGGAACCTGGGTTGAGCCCGATGGTGCAGGTCAGGTGATCGCCGATAACGTTCCGGCAATGCACACGACGTCAAAAATGCACGACGAACTTCTTACGGATGTAATGCCGATCTTGGTGAGGATCGGAATTCCCTACAAGACAGCGGATCAAGATGATGAACTACCCCACAATGCCAGGGACATTCGTGCAGGCTGTGATCAAGGAAACGGAAAGGTCCGCGAAACAGGTGATCACCCGAGTGCGTGACTGGCTAACACCTGATGGGAGGCAGACCTCGTGTCGCTGATTCATCGTCGTACGAAACGGGGTTTGGGTGAAGCGCGCCGGCGCGTCATCGCGGGACGAATGCTAGCCCTTGTCCTGTGCGGCGTCTGCTTCCAGGTCGGCTGCAGCGAAGAATACCGAGACGTGAGCAAGCAGAAGCCGTACGTCGACATGATCGGGCGAACATATCGAATCGCCGGCGACGTTGGAGCGTTTGGCATTTACGTCAGCGGTAGTGATAACGTTCCGACGTTTGTTGCGCTCTATCCTCAATCTGAGGCGCCTTCTGGACCCGAAGTGACGCTATCGCGTTCTGTCGAGCGCGGGCGGACCTTTCGAATCATGAGCGCCACTTTGTTCGACACTCCAATCGACGACACACTCTTCTATACAGTGGAACTGGAGGGTGAGCCAATAGCTGCTGGTGTACCGGTTCACGTGCGACTTCGGCGCAACAACAGCATTCAAGACTCCGCGGAGCTCAACCCCCAATACTACGAGCGAGTCCATTGAGGCAGCGGCGCCGGTAGGGGGGCCGCGCCGCAAAGGCCGATGACGAAGACGGGGACAACGCGCGTGCGCGCGGTTGTCCTCAGCCGTGGGGAGCGTCGAGGCCAGGACGATGCGCCGTTGTGCGCGCCGATCGCCGACCTTTGCGCGCGTGAACTGATGCCGCAGCAGCGCGATGCCTCGATCACGGTCGATCGAGCGGTGGCGTCGTGTGCCGCGCGTGCGGTGCGAGTGGTGGTGGCGCCAGTACCCGAGGGAGGGCGTGGATTCCCCATCATTGTGGACCAGCGCCGTGTTTGCTGGCGACGCGATCTGTGCTATAAGTAGCACATGGCGTCCATCGGTGTCCGAGAGCTCCGGCAACGGGCAAGCGAACTCCTGCGTCGCGTCGAACAGGGCGAAACCATCGAGGTCACGGATCGGGGCCGTCCAGTGGCGGTTCTTTCCCCGCCGCCGGAAGGCAGCCCGCTCGAGCGTTTACGCGCCCTGGGCGACGTCGACCCAGCGAAGGGGGATCTCGACGAACTGCCCGAACCGCTCGTCCTCGAAGCAGGAAGCCAACGACCGTCCGCAGTGCTCAGCCGTCTTCGCACGCACGAGCGCTGAGCCGTGGCGACGTACCTCGACTCGTCAGCCATTGTGAAACTCGCCGTCCGCGAGCCGGAGTCTCTCGCGCTGCGCCGCTATCTCCGGCGAAAGCCGGCGCTGGTGTCGAGCGCGCTCGCTCGCACAGAGGTGTTACGCGCGCTGCTGCCGTCTGGCGACGCGGCGGTGGCCCGAGGTCGCGCCGTGCTCCAGCGGATCGATCTGGTTCGCGTGAACGATCGCATTCTGAACGCCGCCGGCGTGTTGCACCCATCGGCGCTGCGCTCACTGGACGCCATTCACCTCGCCACGGCGCACGAACTTGGCGATGAACTGAGCGCCCTCGTCACCTACGACGACCGAATGGTCACGGCCGCGAAACAGCTCGGCTATAGGATCGTCCAGCCGCGCTGATGCGTGCGATCATGCGGCTGGCTACGTGGTCGTCACCGATGAATCGGACCGGGAATGTCGGAGGGCCGTTGGTGTGAGTCAGGCCATTCAAGAGCAGCACGATGCCTCGAGCACGGTCGGTCGACCAAGCGGCGTCGTGTGCCGCCGACGAGGGCGATTGGGGATGACGGCAGGACCCGAATGGGGCGTGAGCGACCCCCTCCGTCGCCGCGGAGCGCGTCCCGGCGCGTGTGGGGAATCACTCACGCCCTGGTCCCGAGGTCGGTGAGAGCGCGCACGGCTGAGGCGGGCCGAATGGGGTTCGCCCCACGAGCGCCGCAAGGCGCGAGCCCCAGGAGGCGCGCCCGCGCCGAGCCCTACGACGGGCGAAGCCCGCGCCCATCCGGCACAAGTGGCATCTGATAACGTGTTATGATGACGGCATGCGAACCATCGTGGACCTGCCGGCCGGACAAGTGGACTCACTGGATGAGTGGTGCCGGCGCGAGGGCGTGTCCCGCGCCGAGGCCGTGCGTCGAGCGGTGGCCGATTACCTGCGAAAACACAACACGCGGGGCGGCGAAAAGGCGTTTGGCCTGTGGCGCGGCATTCCCGAAGGCGGTCTCGCCTATCAGGAACGCCTGCGGCGGGAATGGGACGGCCGGACCTCGGAATAGCCGTGAAAGCACTCTTCGACACCAATATCCTGATCGACTACCTGAAAGGCGTCGACGCCGCGCAAGCGGAGCTGGCCCGCTACCGCCAGCCGCTGATCAGCATCGTCACCTGGATGGAAGTGCTGGCCGGCGTCCGCACCGAGGAAGAAGGTGACGTTGTCGAGATGTTCCTCCGCGACTTCCGCATCGTCGAGGTGACGCGGGGCATTGCCCGGGAGGCAACAGAGATCCGGCAAACCTCGCGCATCCGCTTGCCCGACGCCCTGATCTGGGCGTCGGCCCGGCACGAATCCGCCCTGCTAGTCACGCGCAACACGAAGGACTTTCCCAAGGACGAGCCGGGCATTCGCATTCCGTACTGAGCACGCCCTCCCACGGCAATGTCCGGCTGAAGCCGGACGCCACATGGCGATGGTCCGGCTGAAGCCGGACGCCACATGGCAATGTCCCGGCGCAGTATCATCAGAGGGTGGCAGTTCCGAAGACGGCAGACGGCGTCGAAATCGAGTCGCGCGCCGACGAGAAGGTCGAGCACCCGCGGCTGTGGCGCGTCCTGCTTCACAACGACGACTTCACCACCCAGGAATTCGTGGTGTGGGTGCTCGAAACCGTCTTCAACATGCCGCCGGCCGAGGCCTACCGCGTGATGATGCACGTGCACCAGGCCGGCATCGGCGTGGCCGGCCTCTTCACCCGCGACGTTGCCGAGACCAAGGTCAAGGCCACCCAGACGCTGGCCGAGCAGCACGAGTTCCCGCTGCTGGTGACGCTTGAACCCGATCCCGAGGGAGCCCGCGCATGAGCCGCACGCCCGTTCCGTTCGCGCCTGATACCCTCGAGAGCATTCGCCGCGCCTTCCGCGTCGCCTCCGAGCGGCGCCACGACCTGGTCAGCCTCGAGCACATGCTGCACGCGCTGGTCGAGGATCCGCAGGCGCGGACCATTCTCACCAACTGCCGCGTGGACCTGATCGCGCTGCGCAAGGATCTGGACGAAGTGCTCGATCGCGCGTTCACGCCCGTGCCCGGCCGCAAGGCGGTCAAGCCCGAGTCCACCCTCGGCTTCGACCGCGTGGTCGAACGCGCCGTGGTGCACGCGGCCTCGTCCAGCGCGCAACAGGTGGAGAGCGGCGCCCTGCTGGTGTTCCTGCTGCAGGAAGAAGACAGTCACGCGGCGTACTTCCTGCGCAAGCAGGGGGTGGATCGCCTCACGCTGCTGCGCGCCATCTCGCACGGCGGCGAGAAGGAAGGCACCGTCGCGCCGGATGGCGGCGAGGCCACCGTCAAGGATCCGCTCGAGATCTACGCCACCGATCTCGTGGCCAAGGCCGCGAAGGGCGGCATCGATCCGCTGATCGGCCGGCAGCTCGAACTCGATCGCATGATCCAGGTGCTGTGCCGCCGCCGCAAGAACAACCCCCTGCTGGTGGGCGAGCCCGGCGTTGGCAAAACGGCGCTGGCCGAAGGCCTGGCGCTGCGCATTCACCAGGACGATGTGCCAGAGCCGCTGAAAGGCGTGCGCGTGTTCGCGCTCGACATGGGCACGCTGGTAGCCGGCACCCGCTACCGCGGCGACTTCGAGGAACGCGTCAAGCAAGTGCTCGACGCGCTCGAGAAACAGAACCACGCCATTCTCTTCATCGACGAGATTCACACGATGGTTGGCGCCGGCTCGGCGTCGGGCGGGACGATGGACGCGGGGAACTTGTTGAAGCCGGCCCTGGCGTCAGGTGCGCTGCGATGCATTGGTTCGTCGACGTTCTCGGATGTGAAGCAGTCGTTCGACAAAGACCGCGCGCTGTCGCGCCGCTTCCAGAAGATCGAGGTGCTGGAGCCGTCGGAGGCCGAGACCATCGAAATTCTGAAGGGACTGAAGGACTCGTACGAGAAGCACCACGGCGTGACCTACTCGGACGAAGCGATCGAGGCGGCCGTGTCGCTGTCGGTGCGTCACTTGAAGGACCTGCATCTTCCCGACAAGGCGATTGATGTGTTGGACGAAACCGGCGCGTTGGTGAAGCTGAGGCCGGTCGACCCGCCTACGCTCGCCAGTGGGGCAGCGAGCTCCGGCGAGGCCTCGCCGAAGCAGCCTTCGGCTGCGAAGGCGGGGACCCGCGCGATCACCGTCGCCGACGTCGAGAAGATCGTCGCGAAGATGGCGCGCGTGCCGGTGCAGGCGGTGTCGAGCGACGACAAGGTGTCGCTCAAGAACCTCGAAAGCGAACTGCGCGCGGTGATCTTCGGGCAGGACGCGGCAATCGACGAGGTCGCCTCGGCCATCAAGCTGTCGCGCTCGGGGCTGCGGTCGGCCGACAAGCCGATGGGCAACTTCCTGTTCGCAGGACCCACCGGCGTCGGCAAAACCGAACTGGCCAAGCAGCTGGCGCGGGTGTTGAAGGTGGAGTTCCTGCGCTTCGACATGTCCGAGTACATGGAGAAGCACGCGGTGTCGCGCCTGATCGGCGCGCCGCCCGGCTACGTCGGCTACGAAGAGGGCGGGCTGCTGATCGACGCCATTCGCAAGGCGCCGCACGCAGTGCTGCTGCTCGACGAAATCGAGAAGGCGCATCCCGACCTGTTCGCCATCCTGCTGCAGGTGATGGATCACGCGACGCTGACCGACACGCACGGCCGGCATGCCGACTTCCGTCACGTCATCCTGATCATGACCACCAACGCCGGCGCGCGCGACCTGTCGGGCCGCCGCATGGGGTTCAAGGAAGCGGGCGAGGGCTCGAAGGCGACCGGCGTGCTCGAACGCGTGTTCGCGCCCGAGTTCCGCAACCGTCTCGACGCCACGGTCCACTTTCAGCCGCTCGGCACGAAGCAGATCGAGCTGGTGGTCGACAAGCACATCGACGAGCTGCGCGCGCTGGTGGCGGGCCGCAAGATCACGATCGAGCTCGAACCGGCCGCCCGCGCGTGGCTGGCCGAGAAGGGCTTCGACCGCGCGTTCGGCGCGCGGCCCATGGCCCGGCTGGTCGAGAAGTCAATCAAGAAGCCGCTGTCGGAACTGCTGTTGTTCGGCGACGTGAAAGACGGCGGCCGCATCATCGTCAGCGTGGAGGGCGATGCTCTGCAAGTGAAGCAGGCCTAGCTCGGCAACTCAGACTCTCCAAAAAACGGGCTTGACGCTAGTCTGACAGCGTGTAAGATACGCGCCATGACTGACCCCCGACTACCCTCGATGTCGCGGACCGAGTCGCTCGTCATGGAGCTGCTCGGCCATCGCGAGCGCTACGGCCTCCAATTGGTAGACGCCGCCGCCGGCGCGCTCAAGCGTGGCTCCGTCTATGTGATCCTGGCCCGAATGGAAGAGAAGGGCTTCGTCGAATCGTGGCAGGAAGATCGCGCGGCCGGTGCCAGCGGCATGCCGCGGCGCCTGTATCGCGCCACGCCCTATGGCCTGAAGGTGCACCTGGCCTTCGCGACACTGCGCGAGGCGCTGGCCCTGAAGCCGGCGGAGGCGCAATGAGCTTCGAGTCGCGCGTCTTGGCTTTTGCCGAGCGGTTCCTCTCGGACCGCAGCGTGGAACTGATCGTGGCTCCCGCGCTTGCCGACCTGCAGTTCGATCGCGGTGCCGGTCCGCTCAGGCAAGCCGCGAACTACCTGGCGGTGGTTCGCGCCATTGGCGGCGGGTTGCGCGACGAGGCCGCGCGCGGCTCCGGCTTCTTCCTGGTCCTCACGTTGATGACCGCCGGCTACAACATCGTGCTGCTGACGCTGTTCGCCGACTTCATCTCGTTGTCATCCAACCTGTTGGGCGTGGCAGTGGGGCTGTTGCTGCTGTCCGTGTGTCCCGTGGCGGCCTGCTTCTGGCCTCAGCGGCGGCGCGTTCGATCCGCCGACTAAGGTTCGCCATGCCCGACCTTCGCGCGGTTCGGCTGTCGAAGTATTTTTCAGGCGTGCGGGTCGTGAAAGACGCCGACTTCACGCTGCGTCCCGGCGAGATTGTCGGCTATCTCGGGCCGAACGGCTCGGGCAAGAGCACCACCGCGAAAATGCTGGCCGGCCTGCTCGAACCGTCGGCCGGGCACGTCGAGTACGACGGCCGCGACATTCGCGACGACGTGATCGCGTTCAGGCGGGTGTTGGGCTACATCCCCGAAGAGCCGTACCTGTATCCATTCCTGTCCGGCAGTGAATACCTGCAGCTGATCGGCCGCCTGCGCGAGATTCCCGACGCGCTGCTGACCAGGAAGATCGAAGGCTTCCTGGACCTGTTCGGCCTGCGCCCTGCGGCCGACCAGGCGATTTCCTCGTACTCGAAAGGGATGCGCCAGAAGATCGTCATCTCGGGCGCGCTGCTGCACGACCCCGCGGTGGTGCTGTTCGATGAACCCGAGACCGGCCTCGACGTGGCGACCACGCTGATGCTGCGCCACCTGGTGCGGCTGCTGGCCGCTCGCGGCAAGGCGATTCTCTACAGCTCGCACATCCTGGAAGTGGTCGAGCGGGTGTGCGACAAGGTGATCGTGCTCCACAAGGGTGAAGTGGTGGCCGACGATTCCATCGCCAACTTGCGGACGCTGCTGTCGCGGACGTCGCTCGAAGGCGTGTTCTCCGAACTGGTCATTCGGGAAGACCCCGAACGGCTGGCCAGCGACCTGGCCGAGTTGTCGGCGCTGGGAGCCTAGGTGGACGCCGATCGCCGCCACACCCCGTACCGGCTGCTGACGCGGCACTTCCTGCGGCAGTTCCTCGAGAACGATCTGATCTCGCCGGAGGCCGACCGCACCCAACTGCTGGCCGTCGTCGGCGCCATGGTTTTGTGCCTGACCATGTTCATCAGCGTGTCGGTGTCGGCCAACTACGTGATGGTCATCCTGATGCCCGGACAACTGGCGGTGACGTCGCTCGACGACAAGTTCTTCTGCCTGTCGCTCGGCATGATCACCACGGCGCTGCTGGCCGCCTCGCAGTGGGACAACCTGGCCATCGACCCGCGCGACGTGTCGATCCTGGAGCCGCTGCCGGTACGCGCCGGCACCATTCGGCGCGCGAAGTTGTCGGCGGTGGCGATCCTGGGAGCGACGGTCGCCGTTGGCGTCAGCGTGTTTCCGAGCGTCGTGTTCCCCTGGCTGCTGGTGTACAACCTCCGGCAACTCAGCCTGATCTCGTTGTTCGGGATCATGGCCACCCATGCCGTGGTGGCGGTGGCCGCGTCGGCGTTTGGCTACCTGGTGGTCATCGCGCTTCGCGAGGTGCTGGCCGCCACGCTCGGCCCGCGCTGGTTCACCCGCGTCTCGCCCTGGGTGCAGGGCGTGCTGATCGTCGTGCTCGGCAGCGCGCTGCTGTTGCTGCCGGCGGCGGCGAACCGGGTGGCCGAGCGAGGATTCCAGGGCTGGCGGGCCATGGCGCCGCCGACCTGGTTTCTCGGCGTGTACGAAGTCGCGGCCGGTCACCTGATGGCCGACTTGCCGCGCCGCGTGATGACGCCACGGCAGGCAGCCGGCGACCAGGTGGCGAGCGCGCTCTATCGCGAGCGGCGCGACCAGTTTCCGGCAATGGCCCGGCGGGCGCAGCTCGCGGTCGGGCTGACGCTCATGGTCGCCATCGTCGCGTACCTCTGGCAGGCACGGCGGCTGCCGGCGCTGGCGCCGGGGCCGCCGCCCTCGCGCCGCCGGCGCTGGCGGCTGGGTGGCTCGGTCGTCAGCGCGCTGCTGGCGCATCACCCGGCCATGCGTGCCGGCTTTGCCTTCACGCTGGCCGCCATGTGGCGCAGCAACACGCATCGGCTAACGCTGGCGTGTGCCGCCGCCGCCGGTTGCGCCATGGCCATCCTCTCGCTCTCCGGCGCGACGGTTGAAGCGGGCGCCGGCGCTTCGGCCCGGCTGCTGGCCATGCAGCCACTGCTCTTTGGCGCGTTGCTGGTCGGGTTTCGCCACGTGATTCGCGTGCCCGCCGAGTTGCGCGCCAACTGGGGCTTTCAACTGGCGTGGCGCGGCCGCGACCGGGCGTTCGTGACCGGCGCCAAGGGTGCCGCCCTCGTGGCGCTGGTGCTGCCCGCGCTTGCCGCACTGCTGCCGCTGTATGCATTCGTGCTTGGGCCACGGCAGGCATTCGTGCACGCGGGACTCGGCCTGGCCGGCGCCATCGTGTTTCTCGAGGCGCTGCTGCTGCAGTACGACAAGGTGCCGTTCACCTGCACCTATGTCCCCAACGAGAACGCCAAGGCGCTGGTGCCCATCTACACCGTGGTGTTCTGCATGGCGGTGTCGGCCTTCGCTCGCATGCAGCACGAGGCGTTGCAGGGCGGCGTCGTCCGGGTGCTGATCACGCTGGCGGTGGTGTTCGGGGTGCTGCGGCTGATGTCGGCGACGCGGCCCCGGCTGCCGCTCGACTTCGACGAGGCGCCGGTCACCTTCCAGCGCCTCGGCCTGGGTCCCTGACCGTTGCCTGGTTTTGCACCGCGGTAAACTGGAGGCATGGAAATCGCCCGAGAGCGCTTTCTCGACGACACCCGCACCTACCACCTGTCGATTGGCCTCCGCAGCCGCACGACCGCCGCTCACAGCCTGCTGACGTCGCTGACGGATGACGAACGGGCCCAGGTCAGCGCGGCCATCGTGCGAGCCCTCGATGAAGTGGAGCGGATCGTCCGCCCGAACCTGTCAGACCCGCCCAGGTAGCCGTCACGGCATCACGTTTCCGGTCATCTACTACCGCGCCTCGTTGTCGTGGTACATTCCCTGCGCGCTCCGCCTCCACTCGATCAGAACCCTGGCGAGCAACGGCGAGACGCACGGAGGATCTGGATGTTCCGAAAGTCTTGTTTGCTTGTCTTGCTTGCCACCCTGATTGCGCCCGGCGGCGCGTCCCACCTTCGCGCTGAACAGGCTCCGGCCGGCGCGGCGGCGCGGGCAGCGGCCCCGGCCCCGGCCGCCGCGACAGCGGCGCCAGCTGATCCATTCGCAGGCTTGGTCTTCCGTAACATCGGCCCGGCCACCATGGGCGGCCGCGTCGATGACCTCGCCGTGCTCGAATCGAACCCCGCCGTCTTCTACGTCGGCACCGCCACCGGCGGCCTGTGGAAGACCGTGAACAACGGCACGACGTGGGACGTGCTGTTCGACGACCTGGACGACGCGGTGTCGATTGGCGACATCGCCATCAACCCGAACGACGCCAACACCGTGTGGGTCGGCAGCGGCGAGAACAACAACCGGCAAAGCGGCTCGTGGGGCAACGGCGTCTACAAGTCGACCGACGGCGGCCGCACGTGGAAGAACGTCGGCCTCCCCAACTCCCGGCACATCGCCCGCATCATCGTCGACCCGGTGGATCACGACGTGGTCTACGTCGCGGCCCTGGGCAGCTTGTGGGGCCCGGGCGGCGAGCGCGGCGTCTACAAGACCACCGACGGCGGCCTGACCTGGGCCCGCGTCCTCCACGTCGATGACGACACCGGCGCCACCGAGCTGGTGATGGATCCGTCGAACAACAAGGTAATCTACGCCGCGACCTACCAGCGGCGGCGCGCCACCTGGGGCTTCAATGGCGGCGGCCCCGGCAGCGCCATGTGGAAGTCGAGCGACGCCGGCCGCACCTGGACCAAGCTGACGCAGGGCGTGCCGGCCGGCCACCTCGGCCGCATCGGCATGGACGTCTACCGCTCCAACCCCAACATCCTCTACGCGCGGATCGAGCACGCCACCGAAAGCGGCACCTACCGATCCGACGACGCCGGACTGTCGTGGCGGAAGATGTCGAGCGTCAACCCGCGGCCGATGTATTTCAGCCAGGTGCGGATCGATCCCAACAACGATCTGCGCATTTACGTGCTCGGCGTGCAGATTCACATCTCGGACGACGGCGGCAAGACGTTCATCCAGAATGGCACGCTGCACTCCGATCACCACGCCATGTGGATTAACCCGAAGAACTCGAACCACATCATCGACGGCACCGACGGCGGCATCGGCATCAGCTGGGACAAGGGCGCGACGTGGGAGGCGGTCTACAACATGGACCTCGGGCAGTTCTACCACGTCACCTACGACATGGAGACGCCCTACAACGTGTGCGGCGGCCTGCAGGACAACTACACCTGGTGCGGCCCGACCGCGGTGCGCAGCCGCACCGGCATTGCCAATGACCAGTGGTTTCAGATTCACGGCGGCGACGGCTTCGAGGCGCAGATCGATCCGACCAACCCGCGCATCATCTACGCCGAGTCGCAGGACGGCAACATCTCGCGCATCGATCGCGTCAGCAACGAGCGCAAGTCGATCCGGCCGCTGCCGGCCCGCGGCGAGGCGCCGCTGCGCTGGAACTGGAACACGCCAATCCTGATGTCGCCGCACGATCCGGCGACGATTTACGTCGGCGCCAACAAGGTCTTCAAGTCCACCGACCGCGGCCAGAGCTGGACCGCGATCAGCCCCGACCTGACCGAGGGCACCGATCGCGACGGCCTGTCGCTGATGGGCGTGACCGGCAAGGAAGTCACGATCGCGAGAAACGACGGCGTCGGCTCGTACGGCAACATCGTCCAGCTGGTCGAGTCGCCGAAGCAGGCGGGCGTGCTCTATGCCGGCACCGACGATGGCCAGGTGCACATGACCAAGGACGGCAAGACCTGGACCAACATCACCGGCAAGTTCCCGGGCGTGCCGAAGAACTCGTACGTGTCGCGGCTGACCGCCTCGGCCCACGAAGTGAACGTCGTCTATGCGACGTTCGACAACCACCGCGCCAACGACATGGGCACCTACGTCTACGCCAGCGTTGACGGCGGCAACAACTTCCGCTCGATCGGCGAGGGCATCTCCAAGGGCCATGCCGTGACCGCGATGGCCGAGGACCCGAAGAACCCGAACGTGCTCTACACCGGCACCGAGTTCGGCATCTTCGTCAGCCCCGATCGCGGCGGCAAGTGGACGCGGATCAAGTCGAACCTGCCGACGGCGCCGATCCACGAGATCATCTTCCACCCGCGCGACAACGACATGATCGTCGCCACCCACGGCCGCAGCATCTGGATTCTGGACGACGCGACGCCGCTGCAGCAGTACGCGGACGCGACGAAGAGCGATGCGTTCCTGTTCGACATGCGCGGCGCCATGCAGTTCAACCCGGCCAACGATCGCGGCTTCGTCAGCGACAAGCCGTTCTTCGGCAAGAACCCGACCTACGGCGCGGCGATCAGCTACTACCTGTCGAAGCCGCAGACCAACGTCGCGCTGCGGATTCGCGACGCCGCCGGCACCCAGGTGCGCGAGATCACCGGCAACGACCTTCGCGACGCCCGCGCCGCCGGCATCAACCGGATCTACTGGGACCTGCGGCATCAGCCGCTGCCACCGCTGGCCGGCCAGCCGCAAGGCGGCGGTGGCGGCGGCTTCGGGGGTGGCGGCAACAACGGCCCCAACGTGATGCCCGGCGACTATCGCGTCACGCTGGTCGTTGACGGCAAGGACGTGGCCACCAAGACGGTGCGCGTGTCGGGCGACAAGGACATGCAGATGACCGACGCCGAACGCAAGACCTGGCACGACACCGCGCTCGCCCTGCACGACCTGCAGCGGGTCGCCAACGCCGCCGCCGAGGCGGTGACCACGCTGGGCACGCAGGTGACCGCGGCCGAAGGCCTGGTGAAGACGGCGGCCAACGTGCCGGCGGCCGGCCAGAACGCGCTGGCCGACGTGAACACGAAGCTGGCTGACCTGCGCCGGCGCCTGGGCGTAGGCCAGGGCGGTCCTGGCGGCGGAGGCGGAGGCGGTGGCTTTGGCGGACAGCAGGCCAACGTGCGCGGCCAGCTCGGCCAGACGAAGGGGCAGATCATGAACTCGACGTCGATGCCGACGGCGCAGCAGATGCGCATTGCCGGCGAACTGCGCGAGGACATGGCCAAGCTGGTCAGTGACACCAACGACCTGATGGCGGCCGTCTCGGCGATGTACGATGCCCTCGGCGCGAGCGGGGCCAAGCCGGCGGTGTTGAAGCCGGTCGGGCCGCTGCCGGCCGCAAGGTAAGACCGGGTCCGGCTGAAGCCGGACGCCACATGGGCAGTACGGATGTGGAGTCCGCTTCAGGCGGACCAACTTTGGAGGAATGACATGAAACGGATCGTCGTGTTGGGATTTGCACTGGCCTTGATGGCGCCGAGCGCGCCGGCGGTGACCGCGCAGGGCAACATGAGTTTCTTCATCACCAGCGTGGGCTCGGGCAAGGGCGCCGATCTCGGCGGCCTGGCCGGCGCCGATGCGCACTGCCAGGCGCTGGCGAAGGCGGCCGGCGCGGGCAATCGTGAGTGGCGCGCCTACCTGAGCGCGACCGCGGCCAATGGCCAGCCGGCGGTGAACGCGAAGGATCGCATTGGCACGGGCCCGTGGTTCAACGCCAAGGGCGTGCAGGTGGCGGCCAACGTCGCCGACCTGCACAGCGACAACAACAAATTGTCGAAGGAGAACTCGCTCACCGAGAAGGGCGGGGTGGTCAATGGCCGCGGCGACAAGCCGAACCAGCACGACATCCTGACCGGCAGCAACCTGGACGGCACCGTGTCGGGCGCGACCTGCAACAACTGGACGAGCTCGGCCGGTGACGGCAGCGCCACCGTCGGTCACCACGATCGCCAGGGCGGCGGCGCCAACCCCACGTCGTGGCACTCGGCCCACCCGTCGAAGGGCTGCGGCCTCGACAACCTGCGCGCCACCGGCGGCGAGGCCTACTTCTACTGCTTCGCGGCCAAGTAGCCGGCACCGGGCAGGGGCGGGCGCTGGCGCCCGCCCCTTTTCGGCGCATACTTCCTCGCACTCAGGTGCCCACCGACCGACCCGTCCGTTCCCGCGTTCCCAAAGGCGCTGCCGCGATTGTCATCGTGGCGGTCCTGCTGATCGCCGGCATCTGGGCCTACACCATCGATCGCGGCCGCACCGAGCGGATCGAGGCGACCACCGCCGAGTTCGACAAGAACGCCAACCTTGCCCTGGCCCTCGACGTCCACACCAATCGCCTGCTCAAGGGCCTCGACTACTTCCTGCTGCTGATCCAGGCGCAGCACCAGGGCGCCGGCGCGCGGGCGCCGATGCCCCTCGACCGGCTGGTCGGGCCGGCGTTCGCCGACACGTTATCGATCACCTTCATCGGCGTGACCAACGAGCACGGCGACGTGATCGAATCGCGGCAGACGTTTCAGCCGACCAACATTGCCGATCGCGATTTCTTCCGCCGCCAGCAGCGCGGCGAAGCGCCGGGCCTGCTGATCTCGGAGCCGGTGCTCGGCCGCATCAGCGGCCGGTGGGCGATCACTTTGACGCGGCGGATTGACAAGCCCGACGGCGCGTTCGGCGGCATCGTCGCGATCTCGATCGAGCCCCGTTACCTGACCGAGTTGTTCGAGGCCACCAGCCTGGGCTCGGCCGACGTGATCTCGCTGGTGCTCGAGAACGGCATCACCCTGGCCCGCCGGCGCGGGCCGGCGCTCGAGTTCGGCGAGGACATTTCGCGCTCGCAGCTGATTGCGGAGCACGGCCGCCGGCGGGAAGGCAGCTACACCGGCCCGGGCGGCGTCGACGGCCAGCGGCGGATGTTCAACTACCGGCGGATGCAGGACTACCCGGTGATCGTGACCATCGGCACGCTCGAAGCCGACGTCATGGCGCCGGTGATTCGCCGGGCGCGGCGCAACGCGCTGACCGCCGCCCTGGCCACCCTGTTCATCGGCGTGGTCAGCGTCGCCGCGATTGTGATGCTGGGCCGGGAGCAGGGCGCCAACGACCGCGTGCGCGAGCAGGCCTCGCTGCTCGACAAGGCCCAGGACGCCATCATCGTCACCGGCATGGACCGCCGGATTAGCTACTGGAACAAGAGCGCCGAGCGCCTCTACGGCTGGACCGCCGCCGAAGCGACGGGACGGGTCGTCACCGAGTTGTTCTATACGGCCGGTGGCGCCGACGAGGCTAACGCGGCCTACGACAGCACGCTGCGCGACGGCGAGTGGACCGGCGAGCTGCGGCCGGCCGGCAAGGATGGGCGGGTGGTGATTGTCGAGAGCCGCTTCACCCTGGTCCGCGATCAACAGGGCCGTCCCGCGAGCGTGTTGTCGATCAACACCGATGTGTCCGAGCGCCGGCAACTGGAGCACCAGTTCTACCGGGCGCAGCGCATGGAGAGCATTGGCACGCTGGCCGGCGGCATTGCCCACGACCTGAACAACGTGCTGCAGCCGATCGTGATGGCGGTCGAGCTGCTCAAGGACCGTGTGACCGAGCCCAACGACCGCGAGGTGCTGGCCACCATCGGTGCCAGTGCCGCCCGCGGCGCCGAGATGGTGCGGCAAGTGCTGTCGTTCGCGCGCGGGCTCGAGGGACGGCGGGTCGAGATCGACCCCGCCGAGCTGGTGACCGAAGTGGCCCGCATCGCGCGCGACACGCTGCCGCGAACCGTCGACATCCGGACCGCGGTCGAGCCCGGCCTGCCGGTGGTCGTGGGCGACCCGACGCAGCTGCACCAGGTGCTGCTCAACCTGTGCGTCAACGCCCGCGACGCCATGCCGGCCGGCGGCCAGTTGACGATCGCCGCCGGCGTCGCCTGGGTCGAAGGCCCGATCGGCCTCGAACTGCCGCCGGGACGCTACGTGAAGATCGAGGTACGCGACACCGGTAGCGGCATCCCGGCGGCGATTGCCGACAAGATCTTCGATCCGTTCTTCACGACCAAGGAACCAGGCAAGGGCACCGGGCTGGGCCTGTCGACCTCGCTGACCATCGTGAAGAGTCACGGCGGCCAAATCCGGGCCGTCAGCGAACCCGGTCGCGGCGCCTGTTTCGACGTTTACCTGCCGGCCGGTGCCGGCGCCGGCAGCGGACCGCTGATTGGCGCGCCGGCGCTGCCGCACGACGGCCGCGGCCAGATCGTGCTGGTCGTCGATGACGAGGCGGCGATTCGCACCATCGCGCAGCGCACGCTCGAGTCGGCCGGCTACCGCGTGCTGCTGGCGCGCGACGGCGCCGAGGCGGTCAGCACGTTCGGCGCCAATCACCGGACGATTGCCGCGGTGATGCTGGACATGACCATGCCGGTGATGGCCGGCGTGCCGGCCATCCACGCCATGGCGCGCATCGACCCAACCGTGCCGATCATCGCCGTCAGCGGCATCAGCGGCAACGAACAGCCGGCGCGCGAGGCGAGCGCGCAGGTCAAGCTGTTCCTGCCCAAGCCGTTCACGACCGACACGTTCCTCAAGGCACTGCAGCAAGTGCTCGAATAGGCGCCTGTTAGATCGTCGTCCAACGCGCAATCGCTGGGACGGCCGGCCGCCCCGGCGGCGGCGCTTCTACTAGAATTCCGGTCATGCGATACCTGTCCTTCGCGATCGTGTTCGCGTGCGCCCTGCCAGCCGCTGCGACGGCACAAGAGTGGACGCAGTGGCGCGGACCGGCGCGCGACGGCGCGCTGCCGGCGGCGGTGGTGCCGGCGGCCTGGCCGGCGTCGGCCGTGCGCACCTGGCAGGTCGATGTGGGCGAAGGCTACGCCTCGCCGGTGGTGGCGGGCGGCCGCGCCTTCATCCACAGCCGCCGCGATCCCAACGAGGTCGTGACCGCCATCGACCTGGCGACCGGCACGGTCGCCTGGCGGCAGACATATGCGGCCGCGTTCCAGAAGAACCAGTACGCCGTCGAAATGGCGAAGGGCCCCAATTCGACGCCGCTGGTGTTTGGCACGCGGCTGTACACGCCTGGCGTCACCGGTGTGCTCTCGGCCTGGAACGTGGCCGACGGCACGCTGGCGTGGCGCCAGGATTACTCGGCGTCGATCGACACCTCGAAGCTGTTCTGCGGCACGGCCATGTCGCCGATGATCGAAGGCGGCTCGCTGATCGTCCAGGTGGGCGGCGACGTGCACGGCGGCCGGGTGCTGGCGCTCGATCCGGAGCGACCGGCAACGGTGGGCCTGGACCGGCCCCGGCTACGCCTCGCCCCTGGCCGTGACCATTGCCGGCGTTCGTCGGTTGATCACGCTGACCAACGGCTCGATCATCGGCCTGCTGGTGCGCGAAGCGACGGGCGTCACCCGGCTGGCGTGGCAGTGACGACGGCCAGCGCCTGAATCGATCGCGGCTCGCCTGGCAGCGGCAGCGGTCCACGGTCTTCGAACGCGACGCCCGAGCCGGGCAGCAAATCGACGACGGAGCGCGAGACGTAGACGTCGTGGGTGGTCGCGGCCTCTGCCAGTTGGCGGCTGATGGCGCTGACCGGGCCGTCCATTGCCGCGACGTCGCACGCGCCAATGTGCACCCCGGCCCGGGCCGTCAATCGCGACTGGCGCGCGATGGCGGTGATTGACATGGCGCAGCGCACGGCGCGGCCCGGTCCTTCGAAGCCCGCGACCAGCCGGTCGTCGTCCTGGGCGCCGAGCCGGCCGCGGAAAAACGCCACCTCCCGCGCGAATACGCGCGCCAGCAACTCGCGATCGTCGCCGGTCGCCTCTGAGTGCAGCGTCAGCACCGAGCACAGAACAGTGGTCGCCTCGCTCCGCTCGCGGGCGGGCGCCAGGAACTGCTCGATCGCCTCGAGCAGCGTGTCCTGGTCGCCGACGAACGGCAGGTGATCGGGCCCCGGCAGTTCGACCAGCGTGGCACCCGGGATGCGGGCGGCCAGGTAGCGGCCTTCCTCGACCTTCAACAGTTGATCGCCGGTGCGGTGAATCACCAGCGTCGGCACGCGAATCGAGGGCAGCACCTCGCGCACGTCGATCTCGGCATTCATCCGCGTCAGCGCCACCGCCGCGCCGGGACTGGCGCCCATGCGCAGGTACGACGCCCACCAGTCGCGGAACGCCGGATCGGCGGCGAGCGACGGCGCCCGCTCCTCGATGCCGACCGGCCCGCCCCAGTCGTCGATGATGCGCTGGCAGAAGCGCGCGTGCTCGTCGCGGGTCGGCCCCCACGGGTAGTCGTGATCGCGCAGCCGCCGGGCGTAGCTGCCGATCATGATCAGCGCCTCGGTCTTTTCGGGATAGGTCGCCGCGAACAGGCTGCACAGCGGGCCGCCCTCCGACACGCCGAGCAGTACGGCGCGCTCGCTGCCCGCCGCGTCCATCACGGCGCGCACGTCATCCAGCCGCTCGTCGAGGCTCGGCAACAGGCTGACCGGCACCGGGTCCGACAGGCCGGTGCCGCGCTTGTCGAACAGGATCAACCGCGCCCGCGTGGCCAGGCGGTTGAGGAAGCGCGCGAAATGCGGCTCGCTCCAGAACGACTCGAGATGCGAGACCCAGCCCATGACGAACACGATGTCGATCGGCCCATCGCCAACGACCTGGTAGGCGATGTTGACCGCGCCGCTGCGCGCGTATCGCACTCGCGGAGTGGTGCCGGCCTGCGCCGGTGGGTTCGCGACCGCCGTGACCGGGGCCATGAAGCGATAGCCGCGCCGATGCGCCGTCTCGATGAACCGCGGTTCGCTGGAGTCGTCGCCCAGCGCCTTGCGCACCTCGCGGATGGTGCTCTTCAGCACCGCGTCGCCGACGAACACGCCGGGCCAGACGGCCGCCAGCAATTCCTGCTTCGACACCAGGCGCCCGGCCTGGCTGACCAGGCACTGCAGCAGCGCAAAGGCCTTGGGCGCCAGCGCGACCGGTTCGTCCTCACGGTAGAGGTGGCCGCTGACGGGATCCAGGCGGAACTCGGCGAAGGTGACGACTTGGTCCTGGTTCATGGGCGGCTGAGCCATGGATCTTACCGAATCCTTACCAATCCCTCACCACCTGCGAACGACTTGCGCCGCGGCCCTTCCGTATAACCAATCAGTTCCCCTGTTTTCTGGAGATTGATAGATGTCACGTTTCATATCGCGTTTGATGTTCCCCCTGGTCGTCGCGGCCGTGCTCGCCCCACCGGTGGTGGGCGAGGCGGCCCTTCGACTCCCTGAAGAACCTGACGCTCGCTCAGGGCAAGCCGCGCAGGCCAGTGCCCCGGCCGCCGGCCATAAGCACTATGACGACTCGAAGGCAGCCGAAGCGCCCGCGCCCGCGCCGGGCATGCCGCTTGCGCCGCGGTTGCAGAACCTGGGTGTGCACGTGTTCCCGACCAGCACCAAGGTGGCGCGCGCGCAGTTGTTCATGAACCAGGGCGTCAACCTGGCGTTCGGCTTCAATCACGCCGAGGCCAAGCGCTCGTTCGCCGAAGCGGCGCGTCTCGATCCGACGCTGGCCATGGCGTATTGGGGCCAGGCGCTGGTGATGGGCCCCAACATCAACGCGCCGATGGTGCCCGAGGCCGAGCCGGTCGCGTTCGACCTGGTGCAGAAGGCCGTGGCCCTGAAGGCCGGGGCGACGCCGCGCGAGCGCGCGTATATCGACGCGCTGGCCAGGCGCTACACCGGCAAGCCCGAGGATCGCGCCCAGGCCGACCGCGCCTATGCCGAGGCCATGCTGGCCGTCACCCGCGCCTTCTCGAACGACCTCGACGCGGGCGTGCTGTACGCGGAGGCGCTGATGGACCTGCGCCCCTGGAACTACTGGACGCGCGACGGCCAGCCGTACGCCGAGACCGTGCAGGTGCAGGCCGCTCTCGACAAGGTGTTGCAAACCCACAAGAACCACCCGGGCGCGCTGCACCTGTGGATTCACCTGTGGGAGTCGACCGACACGCCGGAACGTGCGGAGGCCGAGGCCGATCGGCTGCTGCCGCTGATGCCCGGTGCCGGCCACATGGTGCACATGGCCGCGCACATCTACCAGCGCGTTGGCCGCCACGCCGACGTGATCAGCTCGAATCTGCTGGCGGCGAAGGCCGACGAGGACTACATCGCGCAGTGCAACGCGCAGGGGCTCTATCCGCTCGGCTACTACCCGCACAACCTCCACTTCATCTGGATGGGGGCGACGGCCAGCGGTCAGCGGCAACTGGCGCTCGATTCGGCGCGCAAGCTGGCCGCCGCGGTGCCAGACGAGGCGCTGTCGGTCGTGCCGATCCTGCAGGGCTTTGTCGTGGTGCCCTACTGGGCGATGGTTCGCTTCAGTCAATGGGAGCAAATCCTGGCCGACCCCGGTCCGCGCCACGACAGCGCCTTCTCGCGCAGCGTGTGGAAGTACGCGCGGGCCATGGCGTTCGTCGCAACCGCCCGCCTGGGCGAGGCCGAGACCGAACTGGCCGAGCTGAAAACCCTGGTGGCGGATCCGTCGATGAAGGGGCAGATCACCTTCTCGGCCAATAGCGGCTTCGCGGTCATGCGCATTGCCGTCGAGGTCGTGGCCGGCGAGATTGCCGCGAAGCGGCAGCAGTGGGACCAGGCGGTCCTGCACCTCGATCGCGCCGTCCGCTTCGAGGACGCGCTGGTCTACCAGGAACCGCACGACTGGCACGCGCCCGCCCGGCAGAACCTCGCCGCGGTGTTGCTGGCGGCCGGACGCGCCGACGAAGCCGAGACCGTGTTGTGGGAAGACCTGAAGCGCAACCCCGAACACGGCTGGACGCTGCGGTTGCTCTCGCAGGCGCTGCGCGCCCAGGACAAGAAGGACGAGGCGGCCCTGGTCGATGCCCGGTTCCGTAAGTCGTGGAAGGGCGACGCCGCGCCGGCGACGTCGGCCCGGGAGCGCTAGGTGGTGACGTTCGCCACCAACCCGCTCGCCACGCCGACGCCGCACTTCGACGACGTGCGGCTGCCGAACGGCATTCGCTTGCACTTCGCGCAGCAGGGGCCCAGCACCGGGCCGGCGCTCCTGCTGCTGCACGGCTACACCGACTCGTGGTTCTCGTTCAGCCGCGTGCTGCCGCTGTTCCGTCCGGAACAGCGGGTCGTGGTACCCGACCTGCGCGGTCACGGCGACTCGAGCCGGCCCTCCTTCGCCAGGGCTACGGAGGGTGAACCTCCGGTCGCAGAACCGGGCACGGGCGATCCGGCGGCCGGCTACCGCGTGACCGATCTGGCCGAGGATGTGCTGCATTTGATGCAGGCGTTGCGCATTCCGAGCGCCGTGGTGCTGGGGCACTCGATGGGTTCGTTCGTCGCCCGGCGGGTGGCGGCGCTGGCCGAGGCGCGCGTGCCGAAGCTGATCCTGATGGGGGCCGGGCCGACCTTCGACACCCCGGTCGCGCGCGAGCTGAAGGTGGCGGTCGATGCGCTGACCGATCCGGTCGACGCGGAGTTCGTCCGCGAGTTCCAGGCCAGCACCGTCTTCCAGGACCTGCAGCCGGCCTTCATGGAAGCGGTGATTGCCAACAGCCGCCGCATGCCCGCGGCGGTCTGGCAGGCGCTGCTGAATGGCCAGATCGATGACGACCCGCCGGTTGGCCTGCAGTGCCGCACGCTGGTGCTGGGCGGGCGGCAGGACCGGATCTTCGCGCCGGCCGAGCAGAGCGTGCTGGCCAGGCAGTTCCCGCGCGGCGAACTGGAACTGGTGGACGGCGTTGGCCACGCGCTGCACTGGGAAAGCCCGGCCCGCTTCATCAGCGCCCTGGCGCGGTTCGGCGTTTGACGTTCGGTCCCGAGGCTGCCTGCCCCGGTTGGAGATTGGGCATCCTTGTCGTCAATCAGGGTCGCCGACGGTCGATCCCGAGCGCCCGAATCTTCGACGCGAGCGTCGTCGGTTTGATGCCGAGCAGGTCGGCCGCTCCATCTGGTCCGAAGATTCGACCATCGGCTCGTCGCAGCGCCTCCACGACGCTGTCGCGCTCGAGCTGCTTGATGGCCACCCTGGTCAGCAGCCGAGCCTCGCCGACCGGCTCGGTCCGCTCGACGTGCCGCTCTCCGGGAGCTTCCGGAAACTGCAGCGGCCCGCCCTGCCACAGGATGACCGCCCGCTCGACAAGATTCTGGAGCTCACGGATGTTCCCCGGCCATTCGTATGCCGCCAGCCGCGCCAGCGTCGCCTGACTGACTTTGGGCAGCGGGCGGTTCAAGCGCCGCGCCGACTGACGGACGAAGTGGCGCACTAGCCCCGGCACGTCGGCGCGACGTTCGCGCAGCGGCGGGATATCGATGGGAAACACGCTCAGCCGGTAGTACAGATCCTGACGAAAACGGCCCTGGTGTACTTCGCGACGCAGGTCGCGATTGGTGGCGGCGACGATCCGGACGTCGACGCGCCGCGTCCGATGGTCGCCCACGCGCTCGAACTCCTGTTCCTGCAGCACCCGTAGAAGCTTGGCCTGCATGGCGAGCGGCACCTCGCCGATTTCGTCGAGCAACAGCGTGCCGCGGTCAGCCAGCTCGAACCGCCCCTGGCGGTCGGCGGCCGCGCCGGTGAAAGCGCCACGGACGTGGCCGAAGAACTCGCTTTCGAAGAGGCCGTCGGGCACCGCGCTGCAGTTCACCTTGATGAGCGGCCTGCTCGCCCGCGCGCTCCGGTCGTGAATCGCGCGCGCCACCAACTCTTTGCCGGTGCCGCTCTCGCCCGTGACGAGCACCGCCGCGTCGGTCGGCGCGACCAACTGCACCTGCTGCAGCACTTTCTGCAGGCCGGGGCTCTCGCCGACGAAGTCGCCGATGCCGAGCGCTGAGGTGACCTCTTCGCGCAGGTACAGGTTGTCCTGCTCGAGCTGTGCGCCAAGCGCCTCGACCTGTTCGAAGGCCCGCGCGTTGGCGATGCTGACCGCGGCGTAGTCGGCAAAGATCCTGAGCCACCGGAAGGCCTCGTCATCGAGCAGGCCGCGATCGAAGAGTGCGAGGACGCCCAGCGTCTCGCCGCCATGGACGAGTGGCTGCGCCGCCATCGAGCGGATCGCTTCGCGGACGATCCACTCGTGATCGGCAATCCACGATTCATCGTCCCGGATGCCCGCGAGGAGCAGGGGCTCGCCGGTCTCGGCCACGCGGCCAATCTTGCGTTCGCCGACGCGCATGAGATGGAACGCGCCGTCGAGGCGGCCGTGATCGGCCGACGGATCCCGTGACACGCCGTTGCTCGAGACGAGGTGCAGCACGCCGCCGGCGTCTTCCCGATCGGGTGGGCCGCAGGCCTGGCAGCGCGCATACGGCTCACGAAGCCAGATTCTGACGAGTGCCGAGTTGGGACATGCGGCCAACCCAGTGGTAATCGCGCCGAGCACGTTGGTGAGGCCCCGAGAGCGGGCCGTGTCCACCATGACGCCCGGCAACTGAAGTGTGTTCACCGCTCGAAGACTACGAAAAACGGCTAAGACTCGCAACGAAAAATGATAGACGACGATATTTCGTTGTCAATCTCAGGCGCATCGTTTTTCAAGCAACATCAAACAAGACATCAACTTACGAGGCAACATCCGACCTGGCACGATCCGTGGATTCTGGATGTTCGCGCGATGAACCGCGCCGCGTCGTGCTCAGCCTCGTCATTCGTCGAAGGAGACCATTGTGACTCGTATTATCCGTTTGTCTGTCGCTACGTTGTTTGTCATCGCTGCCGGCCTGGCGGTGGCGCCCCTCGTCGTTGCCCAGCGTGCGGCGGCCACCGTGCCGCATTTCAGTGGCCCGCGCACCGACGCGCCGGTGCCGCGGCCCGGCATGACCCCTGTCAAGGGCCGCGTCGGTTTGCTCGTCACCGACCCGCAGAACGACTTCCTCAGCCCGAAGGGCGTCGCCTGGGGCGTTGTCGGCGAGAGCGTAAAGGAGAACGGCACCGTCGAAAACATCGAGCGGCTGCTCAAGGCCGCGAAGACCGCTGATGTGCCGGTGTTTGTGAGCCCGCACTACTACTTCGCGCACGACCATCGCTGGAAGTTCGCGGGCGCACTCGAGGTGCTGATGCACAACATCGGCATGTTCGACCGCGAGGGCGCGCTCACCCAGGAAGGGTTCGAGGGATCGGGCGCCGACTTCCTGGATCGTTACAAGCCGTACCTGAACGACGGCAAGACCGTCGTCTCCAGTCCCCACAAGGTGTTTGGTCCCGAGACCAACGATCTGGTGCTCCAGCTTCGAAAGGCCGGCATCAGTCAGGTCGTGCTGGCCGGCATGTCGGCCAATCTCTGCACCGAGTCGCACATGCGCGAGCTGCTCGAGCAGGGCTTCGAGGTCGTCGTCGTGACCGACGCGACGGCTGCGGCGAAGCTTCCGGGTTTCGACGGCTACGAGGCCGCCTACGTCAACTTCCGGCTCATCGCCAGCGACATCTGGAACACGGCGAGTGCCGCCAAGGCTCTGGCGTCGCTCAAGTAGCACCGCCCTGTCAACGAGAGGACCGTGCCCATGTCTTTGCCTATTCGTCCACTGGCCCCGCCGTTCACGGGTGATACCGCCGCGCAGAAGGTGCGGATGGCGGAGGACGGCTGGAACAGCCGCGATCCAGAGCGGGTGTCGCTGGCCTATACGCCGGACTCGATCTGGCGCAACCGGGCCGAGTTCCTTGCCGGCCGCCCTGCCATCGTCGCGTTTCTGCGGCGGAAGTGGGCGCGCGAACTGGACTACCGCCTGGTCAAGGAGCTGTGGGCGTTTGGCGCCGACCGGATCGCCGTCCGCTTCGCCTACGAGTGGCGTGACGACAGTGGGAACCGGTTCCGATCCTACGGCAACGAGAACTGGGAGTTTGACGCCGCCGGGCTGATGCGGCGTCGCCTGGCCAGCATCAACGACCTGCCGATTCGCGAGGCCGAGCGGCTGTTCCGATGGCCCGCCGGCCCGCGGCCCGAGGGGCATCCCTCGCTCACGGATTTGGGTCTCTGAACAGCGGGAGGCATGCACATGACTGACGTATCACCCGCTCCATCTCGCGCGCTCATCGTCGGCGGCTCCAGCGGCATCGGCTTGGCCACGGCCCGGCGGCTGCGGCGCCGGGGCGTGACCACCGTCCTGGTCGGGCGGTCGCCCGACAAGCTGCTTGCGGCCGAGCGCGAGCTGGCCGATCCGGAGGGTGTCGAGACGATTCAAGCCGATCTCTACCATCCGGCGGATGTCGACCGCGTGGTCGCCGCCGCTGGCGATCGCGCGCGTCCCATCCGGTATCTCGTCAACGCCGCCGGCCGGTTCAAGCCAACCGGCTTCTTGGAGCACCAGACCGCCGACTACGACGCGTATCTCGACCTGAACCGGTCGCTCTTCTTCATCTCCCAGGCCGCCGCCCGCACGATGGCCGCCGCCGGCGGCGGCGCGATCGTGCACGTCGGATCCATGTGGGCCCGGCAGGCCGTCAGGCTCACGCCCTCGTCGGCGTACTCGATGGCCAAAGCCGGTCTGCATGCCCTGACGCAGCACATGGCGATGGAACTCGCCGAGCATCACATCCGGGTGAACGCCGTCTCGCCGGCGGTCGTGAAGACCCCCATCTACGAGAGCTTCATCGATCGCGCGGCGATCGATGACACGCTGGCCGGTTTCAACGCCTTCCATCCGATCGGCCGCATCGGTGCGCCCGATGACGTGGCGGCGGTGGTGGAGTTTCTCTTAAGCGACGGCGCCTCCTGGGTGACAGGCGCCGTGTGGGATGTCGACGGCGGCGTCATGGCCGGACGCAGCTGACCCGGGCGCGCCGCGACGTCGCACGACTCAGTCCGTTGTCAGTCAACCTCAACGTGATTCCTTCAGGAGTATTGAATGTCAAAGACCGCAATCGTTATCTATTCCGATCCGAAGTCCGGCAGTGAGGAAGCGCTCGGACGGCTGTTCAACGGCATGTTCGTGGCCTACGAACTGCTCGAGAAGAAGCAGGAAGTGGCGCTCATCTTCCAGGGCACCGGCGTGCGTTGGGCCAGCGAGCTGGTGAAGCCCGAACATCCGGCGCACGCGCTCTACAACGCGGTCAAGGACTGCGTGGTCGGCGTGTGCGGTGGGTGCGCCGACGTGTTCGGGGCCACGCACGACGCCAAGGACGCCGGTGCGAACCTGATTCACGAGAAGGCGATTCCCGGCACCTCCGGAATCATCGATCTGTCCAAGTACCTGGACGCGGGCTACCGCGTCCTCAATTTCTAACCACTGGCAAGGCTGTCACGCGGCGGGGCCCATAGCGGCCCCGCCCATTCTTCTGGAGGGTCGACGTGGCCGAGATGTACCACCGAGGTGAGATTGCAGTCCAGGAGCTGGCTGGCGAGCGCAGTCAGGCGGTGCTCAATGGACGGGTGTTCTCCAGTGTCATCCCCGCGCCTGCCCGACCTTTCGTGGCTCAACAGTCCTGCGTCGCCATCGGTTGGCGCGACCCGTCGGGCAATCCCTGGGCGTCGCTGGTGGTGGGCGAACCCGGGTTTGCGTCGTGCGATCCAGACGGCACGGCGGTAACGGTGCGCACGACGAGCACGCTAATACCGCCTGGCTCGGTTCATGGCGATGTTCCGGCGACGGGCGCGGTGGGCATGCTGGTCATCGACCTGGCCACGAGGCGTCGACTGCGCGTCAATGGGGTGATCGAGCGAGCGACGGCCAGCGAGCTGCATGTCGCGGTGGAGCAGGCCTTTCCGAATTGCCCCAAGTACATCCAGCGGCGCGAACGGGTCGATGCGGCCACACTCGCGTCGGCGACGACGATGGTTGGACTGGGCGCACCGGCTCAGCTGCAATCGTGGCTGACTCGGACCGATACGGCCTTCGTCGCGAGCGTTGGGCCGGACGGGAGGATCGACTGCTCGCACCGGGGCGGGCGACGCGGGTACATGCGATTGGACGGCGATGCCGTGGTCGTGCCTGACTACCCGGGGAACTCCATGTTCTGCAGCCTCGGGAACATGACGGTCGAACCGCGCGCGGGCTTGGTTCTCGTCGACTTCGAGACGCGACAGCAGCTGCACCTGAGCGGCGAGGTCAGCGTGGAAATCGCGAGCACCAGGCGCGCGTGGATCTTGAGGCCGCGCGCGTGGGTCCTCTCGCCATTGGCCGGAGCGACTCGCTGGCGGCTGGTCGATCAATCTCCGTTCAACCCGCCGATCGAGGCATGATGACCCTCTGCGTCACGGACATCCGCGACGAAGCGGAGCGGATCCGCACGTTCGAGTTGCGGGATCCGGGAGGCGCGGAACTGCCTCCCTTCGAAGCCGGCGCCCATCTCGAGGTCGAGGTCAAGCTCCCGAACGGACAGGCCGCAACGAGGTCCTATTCCCTCTTCGGGGACCCGCGGGATCGGCGTCGCTACTGGATCGCCGTCCTCAAGGAACCCGGAGGCCAGGGCGGGTCGCGCTTCATGCACGATCGGCTCGAGCCGGGCTCGAGCCTCCGAGTGGCTCCGCCGGAGAACGGTTTCCCCTTGCTCGACGCCGACCACACCATCCTCGTCGCTGGAGGGATTGGCATCACGCCGCTCCTGAGCATGGTCCAGACGCTGGGGCACCACCAACGCAGCTACGAGTTGCACTACGCCGCGCGTACGCCGGCGCGAATGGCGTTCGGCGAGCGAATCGCGGCGCTTGCCGGCGAGAGGGCGCACTTCTATTTCACTCGTGTAGAACCGCCCCAACGGGTCGACCTCGAGGCCCTTCTGGCCACACCGAGGCGGGGTGCGCAGGTTTACGTGTGTGGCCCGCAGGACCTGCTCCGCACCGTGACATCCCTCGGCGAAAAGGCCGGTTGGCCAAGGGGCCAGATCCACTTCGAGAGCTTCGGCCCGGCGCGGCTGCCGGGCGACCGGGTCATCGAAGTCCGCCTCGAGCGCTCGGCCCTCACACTGCAGGTGGCTCCGGGCGAGACCATCCTCGACGCCATTCTCGACGCTGGCGTGTTGGCGCCCTACGAGTGCCGCCGCGGCCAGTGCGCGGCTTGCATGACGCGCGTCGTAGCCGGAGAACCCGACCACCGCGACGTCTGCCTCTCGCAGGAACTCCGGGAGGATTACCTGTGCCCGTGCGTCTCACGCGCCCATTCCACTCACCTCACCCTGGATCTGTGACGAAGAGTTTCCCGGTCATGCCCAGAGCCGGATGGCCGCCCCAATCACCATTCCGATCGCGCCGATCGTCAACGCCATCGCCGGAAGCCCTCGTTGGGAACGCGGCAAAAAGGCGAACAGGTCGGCGACCGTCATCATCATCGCCATCGGCGGCGCCACTTTCCAGGTGTCGAGACGAGCGCCGGCGCCGGCCGCGTCGAGCACGGGGCCGACGTGTCCCAGCATGCGCATGATCGTTTGGGGCGTCCGAGTCACGGCTTGGCGAGCGGGCGTGCGACCGGCCGTGACTGCGTGCAGCGCCTCACCAATGGCCTCGCTCTGGTTCGCCCACTGGGCGCGAAAGACGATGACGCCCGTGGGGTCGATCAAGTAGGCGCTATTTGGCCGCGCTCCGAGCCAGCGATGGAACGTCCCGTCGATGTCGTCGACCGCCACCTCGAAGGGCAGCTGGTGATGGGCCTTGAGATCAACGGCGTGGCGCAGTTTCTGCCCAAACGTCTTGGGCTGCCCGATAAGGCTTCCCGGGTGAGCTTCGCGTACCTGGATCATGACGAAGCGGACCTGGTCACCATACTGGGCGTGCAGGTTGCGGAGGCCATCGGCGCCGTCCTCGGTAACCGGGCAAGTCCGCGAGCCAAAGACGAGAAGCACCGGCTGTGCCCGCCTGGCCAGGTCGGCGCTGTTCAGAACCGTGCCATCCGTCGTGTGCAAGTCGAAAGGGCCGATCACGTCGCCGGGCCCGAGCTCGTCCGCGCGGATGTACATGTCGTTCAGGATGTCGGCGATGCGCGGATGATCGAAGCGATAACTGTCGCCGCTCGCGCCAGCGGCAACGCTGGTGGTTCCAACCGTCGTGGTGTCCATGAGTCGAGTCCTTCTGCCAGAAAACGAAGGGGCGGCCTACTCGTGCCGCCCCTTGCCAAGCTACTTCGTGACGGGCACCTGCGCGAGCGCACGCAGGTCGGCGTCGGTGACCGGGCTGCCGCCGACACCCCATGCGCCGGGCGGGACGTCCTCGATGGTCACCCAGGTGACCTGCCGCAGGCCTTCGCCTTCGACCGACAGCACTGCGTCGGTGACCTTGCGGATCATTTCCTGTTTCTGCGCCAGCGTCAGGTAGTTCCCGATGCCCTTGATTTGCACGAGTGGCATTTGCGTATCTCCCTTGGTATTGGTTGAGGTCAGGCGGCCTTCGACCAGGCCGCCTTCGCGAAGGCGCGATCGAGCGGCGTGTCGGCGATGTGATTCGTGTAGTTGGACAGCGTCTTGACGCTGACCCCGAGGACGACTTCGAGGGCCTGCGCCTTGTCGTAGCCGGCGTTGGCGAACGCGGCCTTCTCTTCGTCGCTCGGCCACCCGCGTGACACCACGATGGCGGCGGTGAAGCGACGCAAGGCCTCGAGCCGCGGATTGTCGATCGGCTGCCCCGAGCGAATGGCCTGGACCACCGCCTCCGGCACCTGTTGCATGCCGGCGATCACGCTGTGCGCCGCCACGCAGTACTCGCAGCGATTCTCGTAGCTGGTGGTCAGCAGCACGATTTGCCGCTCCGTGGGGTTGAGGGAGGTCTCGTCGAAGAGGTCGACGATGGTTCGGTAGGCGCGCAGCAGGGCCGGCGCCTCGGCCATGACGCCCATCAGGTTGGGTACGAAGCCGTAGGACTTGTTGACGCCGGCCAGGGTCTCGCGCGCGGCGGCCGGTGCGGTGTCGATCGTGTGCGGGGTGTAACTCATGACGGTGCTCCTGTGAATGCAGTCGTGTGACGGATGAATGTTCCCGATCAGGATCGGGTCTACAGGTGGGATTCCGCCGCGGGCCCGGCGGTTCAGTCGAATCGTCCGGTCTGTGAGCGCGCTCACTTACCGACCCCGGGCCATAGCCGACAATGACCATGCTGACACCATGATGAGTAACGACACAGCTCGATCACTGAAGAGTACGGCCGTTGGCGCCTCGGCGATTGCTTTCGCGGTCGTCGGCGCGCTGCTGCTGTTTGCGCCCGATGAATTCAGCCGCGCCATCATCCCGAGTGCGGACGGCGGCCCGCTGATGCAGGTGCTCGGCGCGGCACTGCTCGGCTTTGCCAGCATGAACTGGCTGGCCCGCGGCGCGGCGCTCGGTGGAATTTACGGCCGCGTCGTGGTGGCCGCCAACCAGACCCACTCCACGATCGGCGCCATCGTGCTGGTGAAGCACGGGCTCGCGGCTTCGGGCTCACCGGCGTTGTGGCTGGTGACCGGCTGCTACGTGCTCGCCGCCTCGCTGTTTCTGTACCTGTCCTTCTTCAACTCCGGCCTGCGCGAGCGCTAGCGGCCACTTGCGGCCGGGTCACGCCCTGAAGTACCGGATCCGCGACGTCGGTACCCGCAGGCACGCCGCCGCGGCTACCGCGGTGGCATTCGGCCTGTCATCGGCAGGCCCCGGCTGGCTGATCTCAATCGACTCCGCGGTTGGCAGCCGTGCGATGATCCTGAATCCGGTCCCCACGTCGACCACGCGCTCGATCATCACCGGCACGCTGGTGACGCCGGTGTCCGGCATCTCGCCCCATGGACCAAGCGTGGCGGCTGACGGATGAAACGCCATTAGCGTGGCAGTGGGGTCGGCCCCGGCTTCGGTCACCGCGGCCCGGGGGATGACTGCCCAGCCGAAGAATCGCGCCACGCTCACCGTAGCCGGCTCGGTGTAGAACAATCGGGCGGGACCGGCCTGGGCGATTCGGCCGTCGAGGATGACGGCCACCTGGTCCGCCACCGCCACGGCCTCCTGCTGATCGTGGGTGATAAAGAGGGTGGTGACGCCCAGCCGCTGCTGCAGTCCGCGCAACAACGCCCGCATCTCGCCGCGCAGCTCCTCATCGAGCGCCGACAGCGGTTCGTCGAGGAGCAGGACCCGTGGTGCCAGGACGAGAGCCCGCGCCAGCGCCACGCGCTGTTCCTGGCCTCCGGACAGCGACGCCGGCTTGCGGTCGCCGAATCCCTCCAGTTGCACCAGCCGCAGCGCTTCGTCGGCCGCGGCGCGGCGCTGCGCACGGGCCACACCCCGCATCTGGAGTCCGAAGCCGACGTTGTCAGCTACCGACAGGTGCGGGAACAGTGACGGCTTCTGCATCACCACACCGATGCCGCGCCGTTCCGGCGCAACCCGGCTGACGCGTTCAGCATCGAGCCACATCTCGCCAGAGACGATTGGCAGCAGTCCGGCAATCACGCTCAGTACGGTCGTCTTGCCGCAGCCCGACGGTCCGAGAAGCGCCGTCAACGTTCCGGTGGTCAACTCCAGGTCCAGACCGTCCAGGACGCGCCGTGCCCCATAGCCGGCTGTCACCCGTTCCAGCCGGAGCGATGCGGTCATGGCAGCACGCTCCGTCGCCAATCCTGCTCGAAGCGGACCAGGTACTCGGCATCGCCTTCCGCAATGCGGTGGTTGGCGAGCCATTCGAGCGGCAACGTGGCCGGGTCCCGTAGCAGGGCGGCGACGCCGGCCTTGACGTCTGGCGGCAGGCCGTCCAGCCGCTGTGGGAACAGGCCGCCCAGCACCCGGCTGCGGGCCAGGGCGTGTTCCGGTGACATGAGGTAGTTGATGACCACCAGGGCGCCGGCGGGGTTGCTGGCATTGAACGGGATGGCGAGGAAGCTGTAGTTGAAGATCGTGCCCTCTTCCAGCCCCGCGGTCCGCGTCGACGAGGGGAACTCGCCGCGGGCAATCTTCTCCGCGGCAAAGGTCGGCCGGTAGTTCATCGAGAAGTCCACTTCGCCGTTGACGAACAGCCGGTCGAGATCGGCCGGCGTCGCCGGATAGGTCTCGCCCTGTCGCCACAGGAACGGCTTGATCTCGCGCAGCCACGCCAGCGCGCGCGCCGACGCCCGGGCATAGCGCTGTTCGTCGAAGCCCGCGACGAACGCCGCCGGCGGCTCGCCGCCGGCGTGATACAGCACATGCCGGATGAACGCCGAGCCGGTGAAGTCGGGGACCGCCGGATAGGTAAAGCGTCCGGGATGCATCTCGATCCATCGTCGTAAGGCCGCGAGCGTCGGCGGCGGCTCGCCGACCCTGGCCGGATCGTAGGCGAACACGAACTGCGCCGACTCGACCGGCGCCTCGAACCCGTCGGTGGGCGTCCCGAAATCCTGCTGCCAGACCTGCGCGTCGAAGTGGACGATGTTGGGCAGCGACCCGGCAAAGGGCCCCCACAGCAGGCCGCCTTGCTTCGCCGTGCGGAAGTTCTCGCCGTTGATCCAGACCATGTCGATGGCGCCGGCACGGCCGCCAGCGGCGCGCTTCTCGTTGAGCAAACGGTTGATCGCGTCGCCGACGACGGTCAACGGCACGATGCGCAACTCGAGGTCGAATCGCTCGCGAAAGTGTTGCGTGACTTCGCCCTGGTAGAAGCGGTTGCGGGCATCTTCGCCGGCCCACATCGCGAACGAAACGGTCGTGCCGCGCGCCTGCTGCTCGATCTCCCCCCAGTCGCGGGCCAGCAAGTCGGCCGCGCGGGGTGGGCGCGGGCCGCCGCCGGTACAAGCAGCGACCGACAGACCGGCGATCAAGGTCGTCAGGTACCGTCGCATCAGAGCTCCTTCAAGTGGCGAGCCACGAGCGTGAATAACACCAGGGTGGGCGCGATCAACACGATTGCCATGGCCGCGCTGACCGCGTCATCGCCGGCCCGTTGAAACGCGACCAACAGCAGCGGCATCGTGATGACGCGGCCGCCACCAATAATCAACGTGAGCAAGTACTGGCTCCACGAGACCAGGAACGCGAACGTCGCCGCGACCAGGATCCCGGGGCGCATGACCGGCAGTGTGACCCTCGTCCACACCGCCCAGGGGGTTGCCCCCAGGGTCCTGGCCTGGTCCTCCAGGGTGCGGTCGAAGTTGACGAAGCTGCCCGTCAGCATCAGGGTCGCGTAGGGCACGGCGGGTATCAGGTGGACCAGCATGACCCCCACCATCGAGTCGGCGAGGCCGGCTTGCAGGAACACGGCATGGATCCCCATGGCTGCCGCCAGGGGCGGCGTCAGCACCGGCAGCAGCAGGGCGAACAGTACCAGCCGCTTGCCGCGAAATTCCTCGAAGGCGAGCACGCGCGCCGCCGGCCACGCCGTCGCCACCGCCACGATGGCCACCGCCGTGGCAATGCCCAGGCTGCGGCCGAGTGCGGCGCCGACGCCGGCACCCTCAGACACCAGGTAGTCCCAGCCGCGCCAGCTCCATTCCTCAGGCAGCAGTGCCGGCCAGTACCAGTTCCGACTCACGCTGGCAATTGCGAGCAGGGCGAGCGGGCCGATCGCGAGTGCTGCCACGCTGACCGGGACTACCAGGTCGGGCAGCCGTCGCTTGCGGATGGTGTCCATTAGAAGACCACGGGCCGGCCGCGCGTGTCGATCGCACGCGACAGCATCAGGTACGCCTGTACTACGATGGCCGCGAGGCCGGTCATGACCAGTGCCCAGGCAATCGCGTCGGGCCGGTCGTTGAGGTCGACGCTCATGTAGCGCCGCTCGGCGACCACCGAGAGCATGGCGGGATAGGGCCGTCCCAGGAGAAACGGTGTCTCGAACGCCGCGAAGACGAACGCGAACACCATTACCGAGGCGCTGACCACACCGGGTGCCAGCATCGGCAGGGTGACGTGACGCAACCGCTGCCACGGCGACGCGCCGAGGGTGGCCGCGACCCGGTCGTAGTGCGGCCCGAGACGCAGCAGCACCGCCGTGGCGACGATCGCGATGAAGGGAATCTCCTTGGCGGCGTACGCCAGGATGATGCCGACGCCGCAGCGGTCGTAGACCAGCACCGGGAAGTCGGCTGGCTCCGCAATCCACCCGGCGGCGGCCACGAGCCGCGCCAGCCACCCGCTCGGCGCAATCAACATGAGCATCGCAATCGCCATCGCCATGTGTGGCACCGCCAGTGGCACCTGCAGCAGCGCGTAAGCCAGACGGCGGCCGGCGGCCAGGCGTGACAGCATCAGCGCCGCGACCACGCCGACCGCCGCGGCAATCGTGGTGCTGGTGGTCGCGACCCACAAGCTGAGCGCCAACGAGGCCCAGAACTCTTGCTCGCCCGCCACCCCGAGATAGTAGCGGCCGGTAACGACGCCGGTGTCCGGCGTTGAGATGCTGTCGACGAATGCCGACGCCAGGCCGGTGCCGAAGAGGCCGACCACGATCATCAGCACTGGCGTGAGACGCAGCGTGTTGCGCACGGCGCGGGACGGTTGAGAAGCCGTCAGACGGTCGAACATGTTGTCTTCAGTCCCCGGGCCCCAGTCATCGTTACGCCGCACCTTTGATAGACTCCCGCCGTATGGCGCATATCCCTTACCGGTCCGACCATGAGATTCCCGCCGAAGACCGCGTCAACGACACTGACAATATCCTGCGCATTCATGGCGTGCACAGCCGCGTGATGCGCCAGCACTTCGATCTCTATGTCGAGTTGATGCGGCGGCCGGGTCCGATGACCCGAATCCAGCGCGAGATGATGGCGACCGCCGTGTCGGCGGCCAACGGCTGTCACTATTGAACCCAGCACCACGGAGCGGGTCTCCGTCTGCTGCTCACACGCGACGGCGTCGCACCGCCGGCCCAGGACGAACTGCTCGAGGCGCTGGTGCACCACCCGGACGCCGCCGCCACCAACGCGCCCGACCGGGCAATGCTGGCTTACGCGATGAAGCTGACCCGGACACCGGCCGCGATGACCGGCGCCGACGTTGACATGCTCCGCGCGGCAGGCTTCGACGATCGGGCGATTCACGACATCTGCACGATCGTGGCCTACTTCGCTTTTGTCAACCGGCTGGCGGACGGACTCGGCGTCGAACTGGAAGAGCGCTTCAACGCCTGACGCGCGGTTCGCTATCGCCGCACGATCTCCGTGGCGGGAAAGAACGACCGCCACGAGAACCAGTAAGAGACGAACGCCGGCGTGGCGGTCAGCCGCTGGCCCCTGAGGGGACCCGACACCGCAAGGCCGTCGTAGCCGTCCCAGTGCGATCCGGTGTCGCGGTCGCGCAGCATCGTCCGGTCGCGCTCGGTTCCCGCGGCTTCAAAGAGCCGGCCGCCGGTGGCGAACACCCTCGCGCCCGACCGATCGGGCGTCGCCACGATGATGAGACCGCCGGGCACGCCGGCAACCGGCAACACAGGATTGGTCGTCAGTGCCTCGAGGGCTACGGCGTACGGCCGGCCGTCGAGGCGAAAGCCCAGTACCCTGGCCTTGGCATCCAGGGCGCCGGCCGAGGTCGTGCGGCCGGTGACGCCGATGCCGCCCTTGGCGTGGTAGCCGTCGTAGCGGTCCCGCGTGCCGTCCATGCCGGCAGGGGTCTGCTTCGACAGCACGACGGTCGCCGGATGCAGGTTGCGCCACTGCTTCCAGGTCATCATGTCTGATGCCAGCATGGTCAGCACCTGTCCCTTGAGCGGACCGGCAATGGCGGCGCCGGTGGCCTGGGCCCACCACGAGTCGGTCTGGCGGTCGTACATCACGAGGTTGTCGCGCCAGAGCATGCCGGAGACGCCGAACGTGAGTTCGCGGCCGCCGACCGTGCGGGCATACACGATGCCCGTGTAGCAGAGCGGTCACCAGGTAACGGTGATCGACCTTCCGCCAATGCTGTCGTTGACGATCTCGTGCCCGTTGAGCAGCCAGGTCGGGTAGGCGCGGGCGACGCCGCCGATCGCAATGCCGATGACCGGCTCCTCGTCCTGCATGAACGTCGCCTGGCCGGCGGCCACGAAGATCGGCTTGTCAATCGCCGGGATCGCGTCTTTCGGCAGGCCGCGCACGACCGCGTCGCCGTCAATCGTGGCCTGCTCCGTCCACGACAATTGGGCCGAGATCGCGCCGGCAAACAACAACCACATCAACATCGTGCGCATTTGGAACCTCATCGGGCGGAGGGACGACGTCCCCCTAGTGGTGTCAGTATGGCCGTGCCGCCCGGCCGGGAACCCGCAATTTCTGAATTGTGTGATCTGGAACACAGCGCGCCACCGGCGGCTGGGCCACGATCGACCGGGAGCGGCTGACTTTGCCGCGTCTCGGGGGGAATGGGATGTCACACTCATCGATCGGTCGTTGGTCCGTTGCCGGACTGCTCACCGCCGGCATGGCGATCGCGCTTGGGACCGAGGCCGCCGGCCGGCAACCCCAAGCGAACCGCGGTGCCGCGTCCAGGAGCGGGCTGTTCACGGCCGCGCCAGAGCCGCTCCCGGCATTCACCGCCCGGACGCTCGACGACCGGACCCTGCGCTCCGCCGAGTGGCGCGGCAAGGTCACGATTGTGAACTTCTGGGCGACCTGGTGCGCTCCGTGCCGTGCGGAGATTCCCGACCTGATCAGGTTGCAGACCAAGTATCGCGACCACCTGCGGATCATCGGCTTCTCGGCGGATGAGGGCGACCCGACACCGGTCAGGAATTTCATCGCGGCCATGAAGATGGATTTCCCGAATGTGAGGGTGACACCGCAACTCGACCGGTTGTTCGGTGGGGTGCACGCCCTGCCGATGACCCTGCTGGTCGATCGCGAGGGCAGGATTGTCAAGAAGCACATGGGGGCCATCGACGCGAGATCGGTGGAAGCCGAGGTGCGCGCGCTGGCGGGACTGCCGCCGGGGTGAGGGTGCGGGCCCATCATCGGCCGCCCCGGACTGATCACGGCGAGGGTCGCCGACTACCGCCGCCAGTTACGAAAGCGCTCGAGCAGCTCGGGACTCACCGGCGGCGGCGCCGGTGAGTCGCCCAGCGCGCCTATCGAATCGATGGTGGACTTCATCTGCCGCACATAGGTCCGGCAATGCCGGCACATGCCCAGGTGCATGTGAAAGCGCAGACGCTGCATCATCGACTGGCGGCCCTCGAGATAGTCGGTAACCAGCTCAGTCACTTCCTGGCATGTCAGCATGGTGAGCCCTTCAGCGCGTACTGTTCGAGTGCGGACCGGAGCCGCGACCGCCCCCGGTGCAACAGTACCCGCTGATTGGTCTCGGAGATCTCCAGGATATTACACACCTCGGCGGCGTCGAGTCCCTCTACGTCACGCAGTGTCACCACCGCCCGCTGGTTCGGCGGCAAGGCGGCGAGGGTGGTTGCCACGACGGCCAGGGCTTCTCCGCGCAGGAACAACTTTTCGGGCGTGTCGCCGTCCCAGCCTGTCGGCGGCGACACCCACGCTCCACCGGCGGTGAACCGATCCGGATCGACCGCCGGTTCGTCAGGATCGGCCGACGACAGTTCCGAGAACGTCACGGTCCGTTTCTCCCGAACCGCCCGGCTCTTCGCGCGGTTGGCCACGATGGCGAAGATCCAGCTCTTGAGCGCGGAGCGGCCCTGAAACGTCGGCAAGCCGTTCAGCACGGCCACCCACGTGTCCTGCACCACCTCCTCGGCCACCTCCCGATTCGCCACAAACACTTGCGCAAAGTGGATAAGGGGCGTGTGCAGACGTTCCACCAGCGCCGAGAAGGCGGCTTCGTCACCGGCTAGCAGCCGTCGAACGAGCGCCAGGTCGCCAGGTGAGGCGATGCCGCCGCCGGAAGCTGGGGACGTAAGAGCCATCAGCGGCATTTTCGGCGATTGAAGTGCAGGCGGCTGTGATGCCGGTCACAGCTTTGGCGAGCAGGCGGCAGACGGCCGCCTGATTCCGTAACATCTCGCCGGGTCGCGGTGACAGAGGCCCATGGTGCGAATCAGCATGACGATGGCGCGGTCTGCCGGTCGTGTTCTCATGGCCGCGCTGATCCTGGGGTGGGCCACCACCCTGGCGTCGGCGTCTCCACCTCAATCTCCCGGCGCACAGTTCGCGGCCCATCGAGATTCGCCGCCGCGCGGTGGCGCCGAAGCGTCCGACGCTTCAACAGAGCCAGCCGAGTCCGCCGCCGGTTCCCCGGCCTCCGAGTGGATGCTCGGTGCCGGTCGGGCGGCGAGCGTCGAACTGTTTCACTCGCGCACCGGCATCCGCTACGCGGTCCAGACCGTGTCGTGGGCGCGCGACCTGACGAGGGACCTTGGGCCGCGCTCGCTGCGGGGGCGGCTGGCCTGGACGATTGAGCTAATGCCGCTGTTGGTCCAGCTGGCGCCAAGCCGCGTCTACGCCATTGGCATTGCGCCCGTCGGCCTGCGCTGGAACCTGGTACCGCGGCGACACTGGTCGGCCTTCACGGAATTGTCCGGCGGCTTTCTCGGCAGTTCGGCACCCCTGCCCGACGGCCTGGCGCGATTCAACTTCACGGCTCATTGGGCAACCGGCGTCAGGGTGCCTGCCGGCGATGGGCAGGCGCTGGTCCTGGCCTATCGCCTTCAGCACATCTCGAACGGCAATCGCCTGCCCACGAACCCGGGTATCAACAGTCACGTCGTCTTTGCCGGCTGGTCAGTGGTCGACCGGTGAGACGAGGACCGCCCGCCGAATACGGTTGTTAGACCACCGCGCGCAGCCGAACGGGGTCTTTGATGCGGATGTTCTGCCGGCTGCTCTCGACCAGGCCTCGTTGTTTCAGGTCCTGCAAGACGATATTCACCGTCTCTCGAGCCAGGCCAACAAGGTTGCCGAGGTCGCCCTGGTTGAGGCGAATCGGAATCAAGATCCCGTCGTCGTCCTTGACTCCGTAGTCCGCGGCGAGGTCGAGCAGGGTGTTCGCGATGCGCGCGTGCGCGCTCTTGAACAGCAACTCCTCGACCCGGGTGCGGAGGCGGCGCAGGCGCATTCCCATCAACTTGGTAATCTGGTAACCGAGCGCGGGCGACTGCTGGATCATCTGCAGCAGCATGTCGCGATTGAGCGCGCAGAGGACGGTGTCTTCGACCACTTCGGCGACATGATCGCGCGGCGCCTCGTCGAGGATCGCCAGTTCGCCGAAGATGTCGCCCGGATAGAGCAGCGCCAGGATGGTGTCTTGTTCGGCGCCGCCGGTGGAGATCTTCACGACGCCGGTCTTGAGCAGGAAAATCTGGTCGCTGGGGTCACCCGGCAGATAGATGCGCTGGCCGCGCTTCAACTCGAGCATCCGCGCCATCTTCTCGACCGCATGCTTCTGCCCGTCGGTCAGGGCATCCATCAATCGAAAACGCTGCAAGTACCAGAGTTTGGTGTGGGCGGCCATCGCCGACAGTATAGACGGCTACTCCGGCGGCCGGTCCAATCGGCCAGCAAGATCCGCCATGCGGGGAATGCCGTACAGCGCCGGACCGCCATCAATCACCACCGCCGGCGTGGCGATCAGGCCGTAGCGGTTGGCCTCGCCGAGATGGTGAGCGACGTCCAATTCGGTGACCGCGACGTCCGTCCTGTCCGCCGCCAGCTGCCTGACGACCTGCCGCGCTTCGGGACAGCCGACGCAGTGCTCGCTGTAGAAGAACTCCACCCGGTGAGTCATTGCCTCACGATAGGCGCTCGCCGCGGCCATCGCTGTGACGCTCCTCACTGTTCGGGACGGTTGACCGCGCGCGCGGCGGAAGGCCGGTGCGGGCGCGGTTATGCTCGTGGCATGCAGTCACTGTCTGCCATCGACCGCCTTGTCGAGCCGCTCGACGCAGCCAACCAGGCGCTGCTGCGGGCCGTTCATCCCCCTGAGTGGCAGAACCCCGAGCCGCATGATGTCTACGATCTGGTCGTGCTCGGAGGCGGGACCGCCGGCCTGGTCAGCGCGGTTGGTGCGGCCGGTCTTGGCGCGCGGGTGGCCCTGGTCGAGCGGGCCTTGCTCGGCGGCGACTGCCTCAACACTGGTTGTGTCCCGTCAAAGGCGCTGATTCGCTCGGCCCGCGCCATCGCCGATGCGCGCCGCGCCGCCCGGCTTGGCGTCCGGGTCGGCTCGGTCGAGCCCGACTTCGCCGCGATCATGGGTCGAATGCGAGAGCGGCGCGCGTGTATCAGCGCTAACGACTCGGCCCAGCGGCTTCAGCGCGCGGGCGTGGATGTCTTCCTCGGCAGCGGAGCATTTACCAGCGGGCGCACGCTCGATGTCGCGGGCTTGACCCTGAAGTTCAACCGCGCCGTCATCGCCACCGGCGCCCGCCCGGTTGCCCCACCGGTGCCCGGCCTCGACGGCGTGCCGTTCCTCACGAACGAAACCGTGTTCGGGCTCACCGACCTGCCGCCGCGGCTGGCGGTGATTGGGGTGGGACCGATTGGCTGCGAGTTGGCGCAGGCGTTTGCACGATTCGGCAGCGAAGTCACGCTGCTCGGCCGGGAATTGCACGTGCTGCCAAACGAAGATGCTGACGCGGCCGCGATCGTGCAACGCCAACTCCTGGACGATGGCGTGCGGTTGGAATTGGGCGTTGAACTGATCGACGCCAGGCGCGACCAGGCCGGTGTGCGGATTCGCTACGAACGGCGCGGTATGACCGCGGCCGGAGAGGTGACGGCCGATCACGTGCTCCTGGCCGCGGGCCGGGCGCCGAATGTGGAAGGCCTCGGCCTGGATCAGGCCGGCGTCCGCGTCTCAGCGGCGGGCGTCGTCGTGAACGATCGCATGCAGACGTCTAGCCGGCGCATCTACGCCGCCGGGGACGTGTGTTCGAGGCACAAGTTTACCCACGCCGCCGACGCCCAGGCGCGCATCGTCATTCAGAACGCGCTGTTCTACGGGCGCAAGCGTGCCAGCCGGCTGGTCGTGCCGTGGTGTACCTACACTGATCCAGAGATCGCGCACGTCGGGATGTACGAGGCCGAGGCCCGCCAGCAAGGACTCGACGTCAAGACCATCACCATTCACCTGGCGGACGTGGATCGGGCGCTGCTGGACGACGAGGCCGAGGGGTTCGTGCGTGTGCACCATGTGGCCGGCCGGCTGGTCGGTTGCACGATCGTCGCGGCGCATGCCGGCGAGTTGATCGGTGAGGCCACCTACGTGGTCACGCACGGCGGCACGCTGGCCGACCTGGCGGCGACGATTCACCCCTACCCGACCCAGGCCGAGGCGCTCAAGAAAGCCGGCGACGCCTACCGCCGGGAATCGCTGACGCCGTCGGTGAAGCGATGGTTCGAACGCTATTTTCGCTGGACTCGCTAACGGCTCAGGCCGGCGGCGCGTTCAATTGTTCGTCCAGAGCCCGCTGGGCCGCGCGGGTTACCAGCACGACGACCAGCACGGTCGAGAGCAGGCCGACGCCGGTCAGGATCAACTTCTGTGGCGACTCGGCCTGGCCGGCCGCGGTCAGCTCGGCCGCGGTCGTGGCCAGCGAGCCGAGATAGACATACAGCCAGGTGCCCGGCAGCATGCCCACGAACGACGCCACGACGTAGCGGCCGACCTTGGCCTCCGTCAGGCCGAGGGCATAGTTCAGGACGTTGAACGGAATGACCGGCGACAGCCGGAGCAGGAGGATCAACTTGAAGCTGTTCCTGCCGATGGCGGTGTCGAGCGCCCGGGCCTTTGGGTAGCGATGCATTCTTGTCCGGATCCAGTCACGAAGCACCGTGCGTCCAAGCAGGAAGGCAACCGTCGCCGCCAGTACGCTCGCCGGCGAGGCCACGAGCAGCCCGCCAACCGGGCCGTAGGCGAAGCCCGCCGCCAGGGTGAACAGCGACCCCGGCAACAGGGCGACTTCGGCGACCACGTAGATGGCAATGAACAGGGCAATGCCGGCCCAGCCCATGCTGCGCAGGCGATCGGCGAGGGCGATGGTCCACTGCGCCACCGGCAGCTGCCACAGGAGGAAGGCCGCCACGGCCAACCCGCCAGCGATCGTCACGAACTTGAGCGGTCTACTCGTGTTCACGTCGAACAGCTACTGTATCGACATCCTTCGGGTCGGCGGCGGCCAGATTGCCAACTTGGAGGAGTGAATGCCGCAACCAGTGAGCTGGCTCACAGCGGGCCCGGTCGCCAGGCGCCGGCGATGCGATAACGTCAGATCCGCGGGCCTCACCGAAGGGCACCGCGGCTGACCATGACTCTGCACCGTCTCACCGATCTCGACCAGCTTGATGCCGCCTTCGCACGTTCCGCGGCCGCGCCGGTCCTCATCTTCAAGCACAGCCCCACCTGCGGCATCAGCGCCCAGGCCCACGAGGAGGTCGCGAGCCTGGCGGCTGAAACCGGGCTGCGCGCCGAGGTCTGCCTGGTCATCGTCCAGGAGGATCGCCGGGTCTCGAACGAGATCGCCCGGCGCCTCAATCACCGCCATGCGTCGCCCCAGGTCCTGCTGGTGCAGGGCGGCGTCCTCCAGTGGCATGCCTCGCACTTTCGCGTAACCGGACAGGCCATCAGGGCCGCGCTCGGGCGCACGCAGCCGCCCCGACCAGATCTTTTCCACCCGTGACCGATCGCCGCACCGCGCATGTCAGCGCCGTGATGCTGCTGATGACGGCGGCCTTCATGCTCGCGCGTACCGGGCGCGATGCCTGGTATTTCCAGCAGGGCGGCATTCAGTCACTGCCGTTCGCGTATCTGGGCATGGCGCTGCTCGCACTGCCGATGGCGGCGTTGCTGCTGTCCATGGTGCGGGTCATGGGCATCCGCCGGACCCGCGTGGTCGCGGTCGCGGCGATGACGGCCGTGCTCGCCGCCGCGGGGCTGGCCGGCCGTCCGGGCGGCGGTCCGGCCATGACGCTGTTCTTCGTGCTCGTGCCGGTGGTATTCGGCGGCCTGTTCTCGCTGTCGTGGCTGCTGGCCGGCGAGATCATCGGACGCGATTCGCCAGATCTGGTGCGGGCATTCAGCCGCACCGCCGCAGCTTCGATCCTGGGCGGACTGTTCGGCGCCGGCCTGGCCCGCGGCTTGGCCCCGTGGCTGGCGCCGCGCGGACTGTTGCTGATCAGCGCCGCGACCCTGGCAGCAGCGCTGCTGGCCATCGCCCTGACCCACCGACGCTTTCCGCCGATTGAGGTGGCGGCGCCCACTGGCCCGATTGTCGCCCGGCCGGCCTTTGCCACGGCGCTCGCTGAGCCGTACGTCCGCTTGCTGCTGTCGATTGCCGCACTGGCCGCCTTCTCCGGTGTCTTGATCGAGTTCCTGTTCTATCAGGCCGCGTCGTCGTGCCCGGGCGGTCCAGCCGAACGGATCGCGTTGTTCGCGAACTTCTATATCGGTCTCGGCGTGGCGGGGTTGGCTATCCAGTGGTTCGTCGCCGCCCGCCTGCAGGCCGCCATCGGCCTGGCCGGCTCACTCCTGATACTGCCAGGCGCCATCGTCGGGCTGATGCCGGCGGTCATCGGCTTCGCATCCGGGATCATGCCCGCGGTATTGCGGCTGACCGAGGGCGGGCTGAAGGCGTCGCTGCATCGTTCGAGCTGGGAGCAGACCTATCTGGCCATTGGTCCCGGCTGCCGCACCGAGGCAAAGCTGCTGGTCGACGGCGTGGGCACCCGGCTGGCCGAGGGCCTTGGTGCCGCACTCCTCTTCGTGGGACCGGCGGCGGTTCGGGACGGATCTGGTTCAAGTGCCTTCATCCCGGCGTTGGTCGTGGCCGGCGTGGCGTGGCTGGTTCTGACACTGCGGGCGCGACGCTACCTCGGGTCGGGCGAAGGCATGGTCACGGACCCGGCAGAGTGCTACGCACGCATGCCCGATTCCTGACCGGTCGTGGCGACCCTCGGTACGAGGGTCTCGGAACGCTGAATGTCGGCTGTGACCCCGATCACAGCTTGATGAATGAGCACCGCAAAGCGGCCGGTCATGAGTAATTAGTCGCGGCGTCCTGCATCCAAGTCGGGAGAAGGCATCACGATGAACCCGACGATTTACCTATCCAAGTTGTTCAAGGCCTGCCTCGATTGCCGGACTGGTGAGCGGGTGTTCTCGGCCGCCATGTCGGTGTGCTTCTTCCTGGTGATTTCCACCTTCTGGATCTTGAAGCCGCTCAAGAAGACCGCGTTCATTGGCCAGTTCGACGAGGCGGGCGTCAACCTGCTGTCGTGGCACCTCTCGGCGTCCGAGGCCGAGCTGGTCGCCAAGATTCTCAACATGGTGGTCGCGTTCGCCGCGGTCGTGGCGTTTACCTGGTTGGCGCGGCGCTTTCGACGCCAGCAGCTCGTCCACATCTTCTCGATTTTCTTCATTGCCGGTTTCATGGCCTACAGCCTCATTCTTGGCCGGCCGTCGGACGCCACGGTGTGGAGCTTCTATCTGTTCGGCGATCTCTTCAGCACGCTCATGGTCGCGACGTTCTTCGCGTTTCTGAACGACAGTGTGTCGCCAGACCAGGCCAAGCGGCTGTACGGCATCGTCGGACTCGGCGGGGTCGTCGGTGGGGTCGCCGGCAGCACGTTTGTCGGTGTCTGGGTGGATGCCGTGACTCCGGCGGGCTGGCTCTGGGTTTGCGTCGGCGTGACGCTCGGCATCATGAGTGCGGCAGAGATCGCCGGCCGGTCGGCACCGCCCGCCATCGCCGTTGAACCGGTGACCACCACGGCCCCGGAGCCGGGAGGGACAGCCTTCGCCGGCGCTCAGCTGGTCTTCCGGTCGAAGTATCTCCTGTCGATCGTGGCCATCGTCGGCTTGTATGAGGTGGCCTCGACCATCACCGATTTCATGTTCACGAGCACAGTCACTCATCACCTGAGCGGACCTGATATCGGCCGCCAGTTTTCGCGCGTCTTCGCGCTGACCAACTGGGTTTCGATGCTGGTTCAGTTCTTCCTGACGAGCCTGATCATGACTCGAGTGGGAATGGGGGCCGCCTTGATGGTGTTGCCGGCGGCCCTGGTGACCGGGTCGGCCGCGTTCCTGGTGCTGCCGATTCTGTGGACCGGGAGCCTGTTGAACACCGCCGACAACGGCTTCAGTTACTCCATCAATCAATCGGCCAAAGAGGCGCTGTACGTGCCGGTACCGCGTCACGAGAAATACCAGGCGAAGGCTTTCATCGACATCTTCGTGCAACGCGTGGCCAAGGCGCTGGCGGTGGTCGTCAGCCTGGTGGTGTCGTCGACGTTGACTGACTTCGACAGCGTTCGTTGGCTGGCGCTCGTCAACGTCGTGATCGTCGCGGCCTGGTTCGGTGCCGCTCGCTATGCCGGGCGGGCGTTTCAGCCCAAATGCGACGAGGCCGTCGCATGAGGCGCATCATGGTGGTGGTGGCGGTTTGGGCTGGTCTCGCGGCCGGGCTCGGCGCCCAGACTCCCGCCGAAGCCCCACTCCAGCCACCGGCAGACAGCCGCGCGGCGCTGAGCGACCAGGCGCGGTTAGCGAAGGCCGCCACCCTGACGCCCGAGGTGTTATCCACCTGGGAGCGCCGCGTGCTTGCGCTCGAGGCGCGGAACTTCCCGCGCCATCTGTTTGTTGATGAGTACAACGGTGTGCGAACGCTGATCGGCGGCATGCCATCGGGATCCGGTGTCGCCGCCGGCGTCGGCTACATGGCCGGAGCGACCGGCGAACGGCTTCGATTCAACGTCGGCGCGCGGTGGTCGATCGAGCACTACCGGCAGCTCGACGCCGAGGCGCTGCGGCCGAGCCGGAGCGGCCGCCCGTTTCAGGTCCGGATACACGGTCGCTACGCGGACTACCGCGCGCTGGATCTGTTCGGACTGGGCCACCGTTCGTCGCCCGATGCGAAAGCCGCGTATCGCTTTGAAAGCCGCACCGCGTCGGTCAGCGTCTCGCGATGCGCCGGCCGGCGGATCGCCATCGGCGCCGAGAGTGGCGTGCTGAACGGGTCGGTGCGATCTTTCGACGGCGGCCGTGGCCGGTTGCCCGAGCTTCCCGGCGCGACCCTTCAGCCGACGTTCGTGTTCGGCGGCGGTCATGTGGCGCTGACGCTGAGAGATGGCGCGCTCAGGTTCGCCGGCGTGCGCCTGCGCCTCGACGCCACGCGATGGGTCGATGTCGACGGCGAGAACTTTGACTTCACACGCCTGGTTGGTGAACTGCAGACCCACCTGCCGCTCGGTGCCCGCAATCGGATGCTGGCGCTTCGCCTGCGCACCTCTCACTCGATCGCCGACACCGGCGCGAGCGTGCCGTTCTATCTCATGGAGACACTGGGCGGGGCGACGAGCGTTCGAGGCTTCGATGAGCGTCGGTTCCGCGACACCCACAATGTGGTGGCCAACGCGGAGTATCGGTGGGAGGTCTGGAATTACGCCGACCTGGCGATCTTCGGCGATGTTGGCCGCGTCTTCTCGCGCGCCGATCGCTTTGCCTGGTCCGGATTTGCCGCCGGTTACGGCATCGGACTCCGATCGGTGCTGCCAGGAGGCGGCGGGTTCCGGATCGACGTGGCCCGCGGACGGGAAGGTTTCAGATTGCATATCGGCGGGGGGGCGGCGTTCTGATGCGTCGACCATTCGCGGCGATCGTGTTCGTGGCACTGGCGGCCACCGTCGCCCTGGCGGGCCAGGGCCACCAGCGGCGCTTCTATCCGGACGACCCGCAGTGGGTCGACCGCGACACACACGACGTGCCGGCGACACCGGCGGCGATCGAGCTGAGCGACCTGTACGACCGCTTCCGCCACATCATCGCGCTGCCGGGCGCGAAGACACCGGGCGAGTCGCGCAACGTCAACACGCTGGGTGAGGTCCCTGACAGCTCGTGGTACCAGAACCGCCACGCCGCGCAGCGGATGTCGATCGCCGAACTCGTGAGGGGGCCCGACACGACCGGCGGGCCTGACCTGACCAGTCCGTGGCGGGTGGTCCGCGGCAAGACCCAGGGCTTGACCCCGGGCTTCGACATCCTTGACGGGCGTGGCCATCGCTACGTCATCAAGCTCGATCCGTTCGACCTGCCTGAGTTGAGTTCGTCGGCTGAGGTCATCAGCACCAAAATCTTCCATGCGCTCGGGTACTACACGCCGGAGAACTACATCGTCCTCGTGGATCCCGCCAGGTTGATGATCGAACCAGGCACGCTCGTCGCCGACGAACTGGGTACGAAACGACCGCTGACGCCTGAACGGCTGGCCGGCCTTTTGCGCGACGCGCCTCGTCGAGCCGACGGACGGATCCGCGTGACCGCCAGCTTGTTCGTCAGCGGGAAGCCAATCGGCCCCTTCCGCTACTTCGGGACCAGGAGTGACGACCCCAACGACGTGATTCCCCATGAGGATCGGCGGGAGTTGAGAGGCTTGCGGGTGTTCTCGGCGTGGCTGAACCACGACGATACGCGTGCCCAGAACACCCTGGATTCGTGGGTTCAGGTGGGCGATGCCCACTACGTCCGGCACCATTTGATCGACTTCGGTTCAACCCTGGGCAGCGGCAGCATTGAAGCGCAGCTGCCATGGCTGGGATTCGACTACTGGCTGGATCCCGGCCTGCTGAAGCGCAACGCCCTCGGCTTTGGCACCCATGTGCCTGCGTATCACCGGGTGCGGTTCCCGTCGTATCCGTCCGTGGGCCGGTTCGAGGCCGAGGCTTACCAGCCCCACGCGTGGAAGAACGACTACCCGAACCCGGCGTTTGTCCGCATGACCGAACGCGACGCCTTCTGGGCGACCAAGACCCTGATGGCCTTCACGCGTGAAGAATTGGCGGCCATCGTCGCGACCGGGCAGTATACCGACGCGGCCGCCGAAGCTTACGTGCTGCGTACGCTGGTCAAGCGGCAGCAGAAGACCGGCGCCTACTATCTCGCCCGCTCGAACCCCCTCGACGAATTCACGGTGGCTGGCGCCGAGTTCCGGTTCGTCAACCTGGCAGATAAGTACGGCCTGGCCGGCGCCGGAACCCAGTACCACGTGGAATGGTCGACCTACGACGACGCGACCGGGGCCTCCGAGTTGCTGGCGGCCGGTGCCATCGTCGACCGTCCACGGTCACAGCTCCCGGAAGTCCCTCTGCCGGTCGGCGCGAGCCGATACCTCAAGGTGGTCGTGCGCTCGCTTCACACCGACTTTCCGGCCTGGTCCGCACCAATCGCGGTGTTCCTGCGGACCGTCGGCAACGGCTACGAGGTCGTGGGCGTTGAGCGCTGACGTCGTCCTGCTCGGCATCGGTCACACCAACGCCCATGCGTTGCGGATGTGGCTGAACGCACCCTTGCCGGGCGCCCGACTGACGTGTGTGTCCAGCCACCAGATGTCTACCTACTCTGGCATGCTGCCGGGAGTGCTGGCCGGCCAATATTCCCGCGAGCACATGGAGATCGACCTGGAGGCGCTGTGCGCTGCCGCCGGCGCCCACTTGATCGTCGGCGAAGTCAGTGGCCTCGATCGGGCCGGCCGGGCGCTGCAGTTTGCCGACCGCGCGCCGTTGCCCTTCGACGTGCTGTCAATCGGCATCGGATCAGTTCCCTCGTTCGCGGATGCATCCGTCATCGACGACAGCCGGCTGGTGCCGGTGAAACCAATGCAGACTTTCCTGGACCGTTTCGACCAACGGCTTCAGCAGGCCGCTCAACGGCGCCGCGGCGCCCCGATCCGTATTTCGGTTGTCGGTGGCGGCGCAAGCGGCGCCGAACTGGCGCTGTGCCTGCCGCCGTACGTCCAAGCGCGGCTCGGCGACGGTCGAGCGCCCGAGCAGACCGTTGTCAGCAGCGACGACCGGCTGTTGCCGGGCAGCCTGCCAGGCACCGCGCGGCGGGTCGAGAAGGCGCTGAAACGGCGTGGCGTCAGATTGCTGCTCGGCCGGCGAGCCGCACAGGTGCACAGCGGTCACCTGGCCTTCGATGACGGGTCGATCATGGAGACGGATGTGATCGTGTGGCTGACGAATGCCACCGCTCCTCCGCTACTGGCCGCCCTCGGCCTGCCAACCGATTCGCATGGGTTCCTGTTGACGACCGACGCTCTGCAGACGACCGCCGGCGATCCAGTCTTTGCCGTGGGCGATAGCGGGACGATCGCCGGATCGCCGACGCCGAAGGCGGGCGTGTTCGCGGTCAGGCAGGGGCCGGTGCTTTGGGAGAACATCGGCCGGACGTTGGCCGCCGAACCTCTTCAGCGCTACACGCCGCAACCCGGGTTCCTGAAGCTCTTGAACACCGGTGACGGCCGCGCCATCGGTGAATGGCGCGGCCTGTCCTTCGAGGGCGCCTGGGCCTGGCGGCTGAAGAACGCCATCGACCGTCGATTCGTGCGCCCCTTTCAGGGCTCCCCGGCGGTCGATGCCGGTGGCAGTGCGTCCTGATCGACGACCCACGCGGGCCACGCCGTTCCCGGCCTGACGACACGCACTAATTCGGCCTGCGGCAGCGTCCGCCGCCACGGCAACCGTAGACATAGCCGAGTACTCCGCCATACGAGAGGTGGGCGAGCAGACTGGCGCCCGCAGCGGCCAGGCCGAAGTCCGCCGACAGCAGCCCAGGGGCGGCAGCGGTCCCGCCCAGGGCCGCACCGACCGCGCCAAGAGCAGGAACCGCGATGGCCTGCACGAAGAGCCACAGGCCGGCACCAAAGATCAGGCCGCTGGTGCCGGGGCCGAAGGTGAGCCGCGGCTCGACTTGCTCAACGTAGAGCCAGGCGAAAGCAAACCCCGCGATCAAGTGCACGCCGAGCCCGACTGCACCGACTTGAACGGGGTCGCTGACAAACAGGCGGGAAACCCAGATCGGCAGGTCCACCTGTGGCAACCCCATCGCTGGCAGCAGGTACATCATCGTCGTGATGGCCAGCGTGGCCAGGAATCCACTCGACCAGGTCAAAGCCGCATCCGGCGACCACGTTGCCGGTCGTGCCACGAAATAGTTGTGTGTGTTCATGAAGCGTCTCTCCCTGAATCTGGTCTGTTGAGCCGGCCAGTCGTTACAAGCCGTAGTCGCGGCCCTTGTCACCGTGCCGGTTCAGCTCCGTCATCCGCGGCTCTGGGCGTCACGAATGGTCACGGGCGGGCAGTTCCTGTAACAGACGACCGGCGCGTTGGACTGATGCTCTGGCACAGGATGGTTGCCGACCTGGACGGGCGACGTCCGGCAACCTGACCGGCGACGCAGTTGACTGGGGGCACTCGTGAAAAGACTGATGGCGGCGGCGATCGTGGTGACGGCTACCACCGTAGCAACCTTGGCGCAGGCCGCGCCGATCGTGGCCGAGGTGCGGGCGGCCATCGCAAACAACGACTTCGCGCGCGGCGACACGGTGCTGGCGGCACACCGCAAGGCCCATGGCGTGACGCCCGAGATGCTGGAAGCGCTCTCGTGGATGGGGCGAGGCACGCTGGCCGCAAGACGGTTCGAACTGGCGGAGCGGTACGCCACCGAAACCTACCAACTGTCAGCGGAGCTGCTCAAGCGTCGCGAGCTCGATGACGAGCCCCGCCTGCCAATCGCCATCGGCGCGGCGATCGAGGTGCTGGCCCAGGCCGAGGCCCAGCGTGGGGCCAGGACCGAGGCCGTGCTCTTTCTCGGCCGCGAGCTGGCCAATTTCAAGGGCACGTCGATCGAGAAGCGGATTCAAAAAAACATCAACTTGCTCAGCCTCGTCGGGACGCCGGCGCCGGCCATCGAGACCGCCGACCATCTCGGACCGCCGCCGCCGGCCGTCGCCAGCCTGACAGGAAAGGTCGTGCTGCTGTTCTTCTGGGCGCACTGGTGTCCCGACTGCAAGGCGGAGGCGCCGATTCTGGCGCGCCTATCCGATACCTACGCCGCCAAAGGGCTAGTCATCCTCGCGCCGACGCAGCGCTTCGGCTATGTGGCGGGGGGCAAGCCGGCATCGCCGGACGAGGAAGTGCGCTACATCGACCAGGTGCGCCAGGCGTCCTATCCGGTGCTGGCGGGTCACGCGATTCCGTTGAGCACGACCAACCACATTCGCTACGGCGTCAGTACCACGCCGACCCTCGTCCTGGTCGATCGGACCGGCATCATCCGGCTGTATCGCCCCGGCGCCATGAGCCACGAGCAACTCGAGCCCCTCGTAAAGGCACTGCTCGATCCGTCCTGACACCAGCATCGAACGCAGGCGGCGTCAGCTCAGTGATTGCCATGCCAGGATGGATCGCTGGACCACCGCGGCGAACAGGATGGCGCACCACGCCCAGGCAATCGGTTCGACCAGCGCCGGGAGGACGACCCACGCCACGTAAACCAATGTCGTTTCACCGCCCTCTGCCAGGCCGCGCGTGAACTGGAACGTCCGATTGGTTGAGCTGACGATGCGGCCGGCGCGGTCGGCGGCCGCGGCCAGCGCCAGCGTCGTGGTAATCGACAGCACGTAGCCGGTGATGATACACAGCCACACCAGCCGCGGTTGCGGGTGCAGGGTGGCAAATGCCACCACCATGGCGCTGTAGGCCGCCATGTCGAGCGTGATATCCAGGTAGCCGCCGAATGCGGTGACCCGGTTCGTGGCCCGCGCCAGGACCCCGTCGAGACCATCGCCGACCCGGCTGACCAGCCACAATGCCAGCCCCACTGCCGGATGCCCACCAGCGATCGCCGCGGCCCCGCCGACGGCAATCGCAAACGTGCCGACGGTGATGGCCGTGGGCGTCAGGCCAAGCCGGCCGAGCCCCCGCGCCAACGGCGACAACAGGGGCTTCGCGTGCGTTCTGACGAATTCATCGAACATCGGGTGGGCCTGTAACACTATCGCATCTACCGAGACCCAGACATGAACTGGCGCGCCGCCAGGTCGCGAAAGAAGATGCCGATGACTGTGGAACGAGCCTTGACTGACCGGCGGATGGGTGGACGCTGACATGGGTTGTGCCGTCAATTGCGCCGAGGTCACCGAACTGGCCGAGGACTACGCCGCCGATCGCCTGATCTGGATCGAGCGCTGGCGTTACCGCGCTCACCTCGCCACCTGTCCAGTCTGTCGTCGTCTGGCCGCGCTGCGCGCGGCGGCCGAGCTGGCGGCCAGTCAGCACTCGTCGGGACGTGGCGCGCACCGGACGCCGGTTCGCCCGTTCTGGAGCTGGCTGCTGGCGGTCACGATGGCCGGCACGATGCCGGTGATGGCGTTGGCCCAGTCGGGCAGCGCCACGGTTACCGGGACCGTGCGCGACAGCGCCGGCCGGCCCATCGCCGGCGCGGCGGTCCGACTTGATGGTGCCGAAACCGGGTTGGTTCGCCAGGCCACGAGCGGCCCGGCGGGCCAGTTCGAGTTCGGCGGCCTGCCGACGGCATTGCGCCAGGTCCTGCAGGTCGGCAGCGACGGCTTCCGCGCGGTCAGGCGCGATCTCGAGCCGCTCACGGCTGGCGAGCGCCGCCTGGTGGACGTGCAGCTCGATCCTGCCGGCGTCAGCGAAGAAGTGGTCGTGACATCCGAGGGCCCGCTGGGGCGTGCCGTGTCGCCCGAACTCGGCGGCAACCTCGGTCGTGAACAGATCGAGCGGCTGCCGGTCAACGGCCGTGACCTGATCGCGGTGGCCTACCTGATTCCCGGCGCGGCCCCGGCCCGTGGCTTCTACAACCTCGCGCCGCGGCTCACCATCAACGGCGCGTCGTCGCTGACCACCAACTACAGCGTCGACGGTTTCGATAACACCGACCTGTTCCTGGGGGGGCCGAAGGTGCCCATCACCATCGGCGCGACCGACAACCTCAAGGTGCTGGTCAATTCGTATTCATCGGAGTACGGACGGACCGGCAACGGCGTGTTCTCGGTGACCACCCGCAGCGGCACCAACACGCACACCGCCGACCTCGCGTATGTGCTGCGTCCCGGCGCCGTGTTCGATGCCCCGAACTTCTTTGCCCCGCTCGATGCGGCCGGTGAGATCGTCGACGACAGCTTTATGCGGCACCAGGGGGCGGCGTCGGTTGGTGGGCCCTTGCGAACCAACCGGTGGTTCTACTTTGCCGATGCCGAGCTGACCCGCGAACGCCAGGACGCCGTGCTGACCTCGCCGCTGGCCGCGGGTCTTGCCCCGACACGATTCGACAGCCAGACCGGAACGGCCAAGCTCGACGCCCGCTGGAGTGCCAGCCAGTCAACGACGCTGCGCTACCAGCCGTCGGACTATACGCACGATCAGGATCTCGGCTTCGTCGGCGGGTTGACCCTGCCGTCGGCCGGTCTGAAGGTGAACTACCGCAACCAGTTCACCGCCGTGACGCACCGCACGGTGGCAGGCTCGGCCGTCAACGAGATCGGTGTCCAGATCGGCCGCCTCCGCGCCGACTGGCAGCCCCTCGATGCCGGGCCCCGCGTGGTCATCACCGATCGCAGCGCGACCGTCGCGGTGATCGGTGCGGTCAGCGACAATTTTCTCTGGACCGAAACCGACCTGCAGGTTCGCGATGTCTACACCCGGCTGGCCGGCCGCCACACGATCAAGGTGGGTGGGGACGTGCTGCGCGGCGACTTCGCGATCGATTCCGGGCCTGGCGCGCGCGGGGCGTATGTCGTCGATCTCGACGGGCGCCGCATGACGCCGGCCGGTCCCTTTGTCACCGTCAACGACCTTCCCCGTGACGTGACCGTGCTGTCGTACTCACAGTCGTTCGTCAATCCGGAGGTCGCCGCGGCGCAGGTGCTGGCCGGTGTGTTTGTCGAAGACACGATTCGCGCGTCCAGTGACATCACGCTGACGCTTGGCGCGCGCTGGGACTACGACTCGGTGACCAACACGCCCGCCAGTGACGGCGACTGGAACAACGTCGCCCCCCGGCTCGGCGTCAGTTGGACGCCGAAAGGCAGCACGCGCCACCAGCTGCGTGGCGGCTACGGCATCTTCTACGAGCGCATCCCATTCGCGGTCTACTCTGACACCCTCTTCAACAACCCGGCCGGCGGGGCCGTGTCGGTGACGTTCGCGCCGGGAACGCCGTTTGCCCCACCGCCGTTTCCCTCGTCTGTGCCGCGCGAGGCGATCGGCGCGCTGCCCTTGGCGGCGCAGCCGCCACGCAACGTCCAGGTGTTCGATTCGGAGATGAAGAGCCCATGGACCGAGCAGGTGTCGGCCGGATACTCGGTGTCGGTCACGCCTGATCTGTCGTTGAACCTCGACTACGTGCACAGCCGCGGGCGCAACCTCGTTCGCCGCGTCGACATCAACGCCCCGGCATCGGTCGCCGGCGGCATGCGATCGGTCGCCGAGGCCGATGCCACGCGCCCCGTCCTGCCGGTCGCCGGCGGCACGAGGTTAATCGAGCAGGACCAGACCAGCGGGCACAGCCACTTCGACGGCCTCTACGTCAACCTGCGCCAGCGGCTGCGCCGCGGGGTGGTACTCGATATCGCCTACACCCTGTCGCGGATCGAGAACGACACCGACGACATCAACTTCCGGCCGGTCGACAGCCGCCGGCCCGACGCGGAGCTGGCGCCCAGCCTCAACGACCGTCGTCACGTCCTCGCCATCAATGGCCTGGTCCGCGCGCCGCTCGCCATCGACCTGGTGCCGATCCTGCTTCTGTCGAGCGGCCAGCCGCTGAATGTCACCACCGGCCGCGACGACAACGGCGACACCATCTTCAACGATCGCCCGGCCGGCGTGGCCCGCAACAGCGAGCGGACCTCGGGCTTCACGCAGTTCGACCTTGGCCTCGTCCGCCGCTTCGCCATCGGCCGCGCCAGCCTCGAAGCGCGCGCCGAGGTCTTCAACGTCTTCAACCGCACCAACTTCTCGGGGTTCTTCAACTGGGGCGCCAGTGGCGTGCGACCCGACGAGCAGGGCACGCTCGACTTCCAGCCTACCCAGGCAGGTCCTGCGCGCCAGTATCAGTTCAGCGGCCGGCTGCGGTTTTGAGCAGTCGCCGCCCGGCGCGCCCCTTCGATCGACTCGAATAGCCCCTCGCACAGGCCGGCTGATCGCCGAACGGCATGGGTACAATACGTTGGACCCCATGTCGCATCTGTTCGATCCCCTCACCATCCGCTCCCTGACCTTCGCCAACCGCGTCTTCGTCTCGCCGATGTGCGAGTACTCGAGCGAGGCCGGCTTCGCCAACGACTGGCACCTGGTGCACCTGGGCAGCCGCGCCGTCGGCGGCGCCGGCCTGGTGTTGACCGAGGCCACCGCGGTCACGCCGGAAGGGCGCATCAGTCCCCAGGATCTCGGCATCTGGCAGGACGAGCACGTCGAGTTCCTCGCGCGTATTGCGCGCTTCATCCACGAGCAGGGCAGCGTCGCCGGCATGCAGCTGGCGCACGCCGGCCGCAAGGCGAGCACCTATCGTCCGTGGAGCGGCGCCGGTGCCGTGCCCGAACCGGAGGGCGGCTGGACCGACGTGCTGGCGCCGAGCGCCGTGCCGTTCGCCGGCAATTACCCGATGCCGCAGGAACTGACGGCGGCGGGCATTGAACGGATCACCGCGGCGTTTGTCGCCGCCGCCCGCCGCGCCCACGCCGCCGGGTTCCGCGTGATCGAGCTGCACGCGGCGCACGGCTACCTGCTGCACGAGTTCCTCTCGCCGCTCAGCAATCACCGCCAGGATCACTACGGCGGCTCGTTCGAGAATCGCACGCGCCTGGTCCGCGAAGTCGTCACCGCGGTGCGCCAGGCGTGGCCCGAGCGGCTGCCGCTGTTCGTGCGCATCTCGGCCACCGACTGGGTTGACGGCGGGTGGGACATCGAGCAGTCGATCGAGCTCGCCCGCCAGGTGAAGCCGCTTGGCGTGGACTTCATTGACTGCTCGTCGGGCGGCAATGCGGCGCAGGCGAAGATACCGATCGGTCCCGGCTACCAGGCGCCGTTTGCCGAGCGCATTCGCCGCGAGGCCGGCATCCTGACCGGCGCCGTCGGCTTGATCACCGAACCGGCGCAGGCCGACCAGATTATCGCCACCGGGCAGGCGGATGCCGTGCTGCTGGCGCGCGAACTGCTGCGCGATCCGTACTTCCCGCTGCGCGCGGCCCGCGAACTGGGACAGGACGTTCCCTGGCCGGCCCAGTACCTGCGGGCAGGCCCGAAAGACGCGAAGCCCCGCTGATGCTGAAGCTGTTCCGGTTGATCCGGCCGCTCCGCGCCATGGTGGCCGTGGTGATGGTGCTGTCGCTGGCCCAGTCGCTGGCCAACCTCTACCTGCCGCGCCTGATGGCCGACATCGTGGACTTCGGCATCGTGCCGGGTGACACGCCGGCGATCCTCAGGATTGGCGGCCTGATGCTGCTGGTCGCCGTCGTCGGCACCATCTCGGCGGTCGCCGGCAGCTATGCCGCCGCCAGGGTGGCCACCGGCTTCGGCCGTATCGTCCGCGGCCGCATTTTCGAGCGGGTCGCGCATTTCTCGCTGCACCAGTTCGACCAGTTCAGCACCGCGTCGTTGATCACGCGCACCACCAACGACACCACCCAGGTGCAGCAGGTGCTGCTGATGCTGCTGACCATGGCCATCTCGGCGCCGATGATGGCGATTGGCGGCGTCACGCTGTCGCTGTCGCAAGACGCGCGGCTGGCGACCGTGCTGATTGCCGTGATCCCGGTGCTGGCCGCCGTCTTCTTCGCCATCATGTGGAAGGCGGTGCCGTTGTTCCAGCAAATGCAGGCGAAGATCGACCGGCTGAACCTGGTGCTGGACGAAGGCCTGTCGGGGGTCCGCGTGATCCGCGCGTTCGACCGCGGCGCCGACCAGAGCCGGCGCTTCGACGCCGCCAACCACGACGTGACGGCCACCGCGATCCACGTCAACCGGCTGATGGCGCTGCTGATGCCGGCGATGTTCTTCATGATGAACCTGACCAGCCTGCTGATTCTCTGGTTCGGCGCCGCGCGCATCGAGGCCGTCGAGATGCACGTGGGCGCGATGATGGCGTCGCTGCAGTACGCCATCCAGATCCTGTTCGCGGTGTTCATGGTGACGGCGGTGGTGGTGATGCTGCCGCGGGCGGCGGCGTCGGCCGAGCGCATCAACGCCGTGCTCGACGTGATTCCCGACGTCGTGGACCCGGCTCAGCCCACCGCTGTGGCGTCCGGCGACGATGTGGCGTCCGGCTTCAGCCGGACCCAAGGGGAGGTCGAAACCAATGTGGCGTCCAGCACCAATGTGGCGTCCGGCTTTGGCCGGACCAAAGGTCAGGTCGAATTCCAGGACGTGACCTTCCAGTATCCCGGCGCCGAGGAACCCGCGTTGTGCGAGGTGTCGTTCACGGCGCAGGCGGGGGAGATCACCGCCATCATCGGCGGCACGGGCTCGGGCAAGTCGACGCTGGCCGGGCTGATCCCACGCTTCTACGACGTCAACCACGGCCGGGTGCTGGTGGACGGCGTCGATGTCCGTGACATGCCGCAAGCGGAACTGCGCGGCCGCATTGGCTACGTGCCGCAGAAGACCGTGCTGTTCTCGGGCACGGTGGCCAGCAACATTCGTTTTGGAGACGATGCGGCGAGCGACGGCGAGATGCGGCACGCCGCCGCCGTGGCGCAGGCGGCGGAATTCATCGATCAGCTGCCGCAGGGCTACGACTCGCCGGTGTCGCAAGGCGGCACCAACCTGTCTGGCGGCCAGCGGCAGCGGCTGGCCATCGCGCGGGCTCTGGTGCGGCGAACCGAGATCTACGTGTTCGACGACAGCTTCTCGGCGCTCGACTTCGCCACCGACGCCCGGCTGCGGGCGGCGCTCAGGGCGGATCTGAGCGAGGCCACCGTCTTCATCGTGTCGCAGCGCATCGGCACGGTGATGGACGCCGATCGTATTGTCGTGCTCGACGATGGGCGGGTGGCGGGCATTGGCCGGCACGCGGAGCTGATGGCGAGCTGCGAGGTGTATCGCGAGATCGCCGAGTCGCAGGCGTCGGCCGAGGAGGTGGCATGAGCGCCGAGCGCACGGCCGCGCGGCCGCCGTCGGCGGCGGCCAACATGTTCGGTCGCGGCCCGATGGGCGCCCTCGGCATGCCGGCGCAGAAGGCGCGCGACTTCAAGGGCACCCTCCGCCGCCTGCTGGGCTATCTCGCGCCCCGTCGATCGGCGTTGATCGTGGTGCTGGCGGCCGGCGCCGTCTCGACGCTGTTCAGCGTGGTCGGTCCCAAGCTGATGGGCATGGTGACGACGAAGATCTTCGAGGGCTACCTGGGGCGGACGGCCGGCCAGCCGGGGGCCGGCATCGACTTCGCCTACGTCGCCACCATCCTGTGGACGCTGCTGGCGCTGTTCGCGATCAGCGCGGCGTTCCAGTACCTGCAGCAATACCTGATGTCGAGCGTCGCGCAGCAGACCGTCTACGCGCTGCGCCGCGACGTCGAGGCCAAGTTCAGCCGCATGCCGCTGCGGTTCTTCGACTCGAAGACCCACGGCGAGATCCTGAGCCGCGCCGTCAACGACCTCGACAACATCAGCAGCACGCTGCAGCAGAACCTGACGCAGCTCATCACCTCGCTGCTGACCGTGATCGGCATCGTCATCATGATGCTGACCATCAGCTGGGTGCTGACCATCGTGGTGGTGATGTCGCTGCCGCTGAGCATGACGATCGTGACGGCGATTGCCCGGCGGTCGCAGGCGTTTTTCGTGCGCCAGCAGAAGGCGCTGGGCGAGCTCAACGGCCACGTCGCCGAGATGTACGCGGGCCACGCCATCGTCACCGCCTATGGCCACGAGGCGCAGTCGGTGGCGAAGTTCAACGACCTGAACGAGAAGTACTACGAGGGCGCCTGGCGCGCGCAGTTCGCCACCGGCGTCATGTTCCCGATCATCATGTTCGTCGGCAACCTGGGGTACGTCGCCGTTGCCGTGATTGGCGGCTACCTGGTCACGCGTGGGTCGATCGCGCTGGGCGACGTGCAGGCGTTCATCCAGTACAGCCGCAACTTCTCGATGCCGATCACCCAGTTGAGCAGCATCGCCAGCACCGTCCAGTTGACGGTGGCCTCGGCCGAGCGGGTGTTCGAGCTGCTGGACGAAGACGAGGAGCCGGCCGAGGCGGCGGCGGCCGCGCCGGCCGACCCGCGCGGCGCGGTCGAGTTCGATCGCGTCTCGTTCAGCTACCGCCCCGGCGTGCCGCTGATCGAGGACATGACCTTGTCGGTCGCCCCTGGCCAGATGGTGGCCATCGTCGGGCCGACCGGAGCGGGCAAGACGACGGTAGTCAACCTGCTGATGCGGTTTTACGACGTCGATGCCGGCGCGATCCGGGTGGACGGCGTGGACATTCGCGAGATGAGCCGTGGCGGCCTCCGCCGGATGTTCGGCATGGTGCTGCAGGACACCTGGCTGTTCTCGGGCACCATCCGCGACAACATCGCCTATGGCCGCGACGGCGCCGGCGGCGCCGGCGGCGCCGAAGACGGCGCCGGGGACGACGCCGGAGACGACGCCGTGGTACGGGCGGCCAAGGCGGCCCAGGCCGATCACTTCATCCGCACGCTGCCCGACAACTACGGAACGCGGATCAACGAAGAGGCGTCGAACCTGTCGCAAGGGCAGAAGCAGCTGCTGACCATTGCCCGGGCGTTCCTGGCCGACCCGGCCATCCTGATTCTGGACGAGGCCACCAGCAGCGTCGATACCCGCACCGAGGCCCTGATTCAGCAGGCGATGAGCCGGCTGATGCGCGGCCGCACCACGTTCGTGATTGCGCACCGCCTGTCGACCATCCGCGACGCCGACGTCATCCTGATGATGGAGCGCGGCCGCATTGTCGAAAAAGGCACGCACAAGGAATTGCTGGCGGCCGGCGGTCCATACGCCGCCCTTTATGAGAGTCAGTTCGCCGGCAGGATCGGGTCCGTAGGGGCGTGAGCCACCGGGTCCGGCAAACTGTTAAGTAACTGTAAATTCACCGGCGAGATTGATCTGATCTCGTGCCAGTCCCGGACGTGGTTGGTGCTACCATTCGCAGCGCGGAGGACAGTTCATGGCACTTTCACGTCGGGAGTTTGTTCGAAGAATTGGCGCGGGTGGGGCGGCGGCCGCCTCGGCGGCGCACATCATTGGCTACGGCCGGGAAGAGTTGCTGGCGTTCGGCGGTGGGGTCCAGGCGCCCGCCATGCCCCCCGGCAGCATCCGTCTCAGCAGCAACGAGAACCTGCGCGGGCCCAGCCCCAAGGTGCTCGAGGCGTTGCGGAAGCACCCGTCGAAGGAACTGGGCCTCGGCTACCCGCCGCAGAACACCAGGGCGTTCGTCGAGACGATTGCCGCCACCTACGGTGTTAAGCCGCAGAACGTCATTGTCTCCACCGGCTCGGGCGAGATTCTGACCGCGGCGGTCCGGGCGTACGCATCGTCCAACCGGCCGCTGGTGTCGGGTGACCCGTCGTACGGTTCCCCGGCGGCGACGGCGGAGCAGATCAAGGCCCCGGTCAAGTTGATCCCGGTCGACGCGCGCCTGCGCATCGACCTGGAGGGCATGATCCGTGGATCGCTGGGCGCCGGGCTCGTCTTCCTGTGCAACCCCAACAACCCGACGGCCACCGTTCATTCGGCGGCCGACGTCGAGCGCGCGGTGCGGACGATCAAGGAGCGGTCGCCCGAGACCGGCGTGTTGATCGACGAGGCCTATATCGAGTACGCCACCGCGCCGGGGACCGGCACCATGGTGAAGCTGGCGCTGGAACTGCCGGGCGTGTTCATCACGCGGACGTTCTCGAAGGCCCACGGCCTGGCGGGTATGCGCATTGGCTACGCCATTGGCCAGCCCGAGACGATGAACAAGGTCGGGCGGGCGTGGGGGCTGGGCAGCATCAGCGAACTGCAGGCGGTGGCCGGTATTGCTGCGCTGAAAGACACCGCGCACATGGAGTGGGAACGCCAGGAGAACAAGCGCGTCCGCGACTGGACGCAGGAGCAGTTCAAGGCGATGGGCTACGACTCGCCCGACTCGCAGACCAACTTCATCTTCGTCAACATCCGCCGGCCCGCGGTGGAATTCCGCGACGGCTGCCGCGCCCTGAACGTGGCGGTGGGCCGCGACTTCCCGCCGATGGAGAAGACCTACGCGCGCATCTCGCTCGGCACGATGGACGACATGCAGAAGGCGATGGTCGTCTTCAAGAAGGTGCTCGGCGCCTGAGACCGTAGCGTGCGGGCGCGTCGGGCTGCTACCATGGGCCGACGCGCCCGTAGCTCATCTGGATAGAGCACCGACCTTCTAAGTCGGGGGTAGCTGGTTCGAGTCCAGCCGGGCGCGCCATTCCTCCCCCCAACTTGAAATCCCTGCCGGCAACATAGCGCCTCGCCGACCTGAGGCTTCAACTCCACTTCAGGACCGGACGCACGTAAGCACGAAGCCCACGGTGGGTTGCTTGCCCTGGCATGCCGTCATCATATATATGTTTATAACAGCTATGGCTACGCCACCCCTCGATCGCGAGCTCAAGAAAGGCTCCGCGGAACTGATCATCCTGTCGATCCTGGAGACGCGGCCGCGCCATGGCTATGAGATCTGCAAGTTGATCGAGCAGCGATCGAACGGAAGCATGCGGTTTCACGTCGCCTCGCTTTACCCCCTTCTGTACCGCCTCGAGGAGCGCGGATGGCTCCAGGGGAAGTGGGTTGAGAAGGCCGGTGAACGCCGGCGCCGGTTCTACTCCCTGACCGCGGCAGGCCGCCGGGTGCTGGCCAGCCAGCGCGACACCTGGAAGGCGTTCGTCCGGGCCATGGAGCTCATCACCGGAAAAGGCCATGCCTGACCCTTCGACGAGCTCAGGGTCAGCGCGAGCGGAGTCGAGGGTTGACTGGCGCCCGGAAATCGTGTCGCGACTGGGTGGCTTGCGTCTCGATCCGGCGCGAGCGGCCGAGATCATCGACGAGCTCTCGCAGCATCTCGACCAGCGCTATGACGAACTCCTGTCCGACGGCGCGACCGCCGACGACTCCTACCGCACAGCGGTGAGCGAACTCCTCGACGCGCAGGCGCTGGCAACCGCCATGCGACCACTGCGACAGGCACGCGTGGCGCCGCGCCAACCTCGCGATCCGCGTCTCGCCCGCCTGGCGGCCGACCTCCGCATCTCGATTCGCACCCTCTTCAGGCAGCGCGCCTTCACCATCGCTGTCGTCCTGACGTTCGCCATCGGCATCGGCGCGGCCAGTGCCATCGCCACGATCGTCGACTCCGTGCTACTGCGACCCTTGCCGTATCCCGATGCCGAGCGCATCGTTCAGGTCGTTCACTACCGCAAGGAGGGCGCCGTGACCAGGCGCGGGAAGAGCATGGCGCGGCCCTATCTTCTGGGACTCGACCAGCGAAGCCGCTCGTTCGCCGCGTTCGGCGTGTACGACTCGTTCTCCAACATTACCCGCCGGCGCCTGACGATGAACGTCACCGGCTCGTCCGGCACAGCCGCACTCCTCGGCACCCGTATGTCGCCGGTGCTGTTCGGAATGCTCGGAGCGACGCCGCAAGCGGGAAGGCTGTTGATCCCCGGTGACGACCTGCCGGAGCGGAACCGGGTCATCATCCTGAGCGACCGCAGCTGGCGGGCGCACTACGGCGGCGATGCCGGAGTGATCGGAACGTCGCTGACGATTGACGGCAGGCCTTACACCCTGGTCGGCATCATGTCGCCCGGCTTCGCGTTTCCTGACGCGCAGACCGACTTCTGGATCCCCTATACCTCGGCTCCGGGGCTGGCGCCGTCGGAACCCCGCTCCGACACACCGAACAGCTATTACGCCGACGGCGTGTTCGCGCGGCTCCGGGACGACGTCACCATCGAGGCGGCGAGCGCAGAGACGGATGCATTGCTCCGCACGCTCTCGCTCGAGGACGCCGCTGCGACGGGCCGCAAGCCGGAAGATACCGGATTTCCTCCCAGTCTCGCGCGTCGCGGCGAAGTCGTGTCGATGAAGGATGAAATGACGGCGCCGGTTCGTCCAATGCTGCGCATGCTGGCGGCCGCGGGCGCGCTGCTGCTGCTCATTGCCTGCGCCAACCTGGTCACGCTGTTTCTCGAGCGCAGCGATTCTCGCCGCACCGAGCTGGAGGTCCGCAGGGCGCTTGGCGCCACGCGTGGGCAGATCCTGCGGCAGTTCGTGGTTGATGGTGTGGTGCTGTCAGCCGCGGGCGGCGCAGCGGGCGCCGCACTGGCCTACTGGATGGTTCAGCTCGCCGTGCTCGTCGTCCCCTCGGATGTGCCACGCGCGAGTGAGATCGCGGTCACGGCGCCGGTGCTGGCGTCCGCGATCGCCGCGGCGGTGGTCCTCGGGGTTCTGCTCTCTGTCGGCTCGGCCTGGCCCGAGTCGCGCCGAAGCGCACAGCGCGACGGTGGGCGCCCGCCCCGTCGCTCGCCCATATCAATCGTCGTCGCGGAGGTCGCGCTCGCGGTCGTCCTGTGCGTTGGGGCCGGGCTGCTCGTGCGCAGCTTCATCGGCCTGGTGAACGTCAATCCTGGCTACGACACTCGCGACGTCACGACCTTTCAGCTCGTGCCGCCCTTCGGTCACACCTTTGATCCGACGCGCGTTTACGAGGAGGTCCTGTCCAGGCTGCGCGCCGATCCGGCCATCCAGGCGGTTGCCGCCACCGACATCCTGCCGGTCGCCGGCGCGAGCGCCTTTCATCTCAATCTCGGTGGCCTTCCGGTGGCGCCAGGCTCCGACCCGATGACCCTGCGCATTGTCACGCGCCAGTATTTTCAAGCAATGGGGATGCGCCTCGTCGAAGGGCGGACGTTCGCCGAAGCAAGCGCGGTTCCGTTTCCCGAACTGGTGCTTAGCGAGGAGTTCGTGCGGCGCTACTTCCCCGGCAAGAGCCCACTCGGCCAGATCCTGGACGCCGGGCCGACGCGTTATCAGGTGGTGGGGGTCGTGAACGATGCGAGGCAGAGCGGACTCAATGCCAGGCTTCGAGCCGAGTACTATGTCGACCTGGCTCGTTTCGGGCTCACAGAAGCCACGCGCCCGCACTTCGTTGTGCGGAGCGGGGCGGACACATCGTTCCTTGGACCGTTGATTCGTTCGACCGTCAGAAACATCGATTCGCGTTTGGGCGTCGATCTCAATCAACAGACCATGGCCGAATTGACCTCCGCGTCGGTGGCCACACCACGCTTCAACACCTTCGTACTGAGCGCCTTCGCGGTGGTCGCGCTGGCGCTGGCGATCGTCGGCATCTACGGCATGCTCTCCCATGCGGTGACGCGGCGGACGCAGGAGATCGGCATCAGAATGGCGGTCGGAGCGGCGCCATCCCAGGTGCTTGCGATGATCCTGCGGCACAGCCTGATGGTGACCGGAACTGGCGCGGCGGTCGGACTGCTCATGGCGGCCGGAACGACCCGCTACCTGGAGAGCATGCTGTTCGAGCTGACGCCGCTCGATCCGTGGACATTTCTCGCCGTGGCCGCGATGGCGCTCGTCGTGGCGGTGCTGGCAGCCTATCCGCCGGCCGCGCGCGCCAGTCGGGTCGACCCACTCGTCGCTCTGCGGCACCACTAGGACGTGGCGCCACTCTTATCCTTCGCGACTTCCCGTTCCGGCGGTGTCTGGTTCCCATGCTGTCGATCCCGGGTCCCGCCGTTCGACGTATGAATGAGGAGAGGAAATCGCATGAACAAGATCACCGTTGAAACCACCGTGAATGCCCCGCTGGACCGGGTATGGTCGGCCTGGAACACCCCGGCCGATATCCAGCAGTGGAACGCCCCGTCCAACGACTGGCACACCACGGCCAGCACGGTCGACCTGCGCGAAGGCGGCACGTTCCTGTCGCGCATGGAGGCGAAAGACGGCAGCTCGGGCTTTGATTTCGAGGGGGTCTATACCCGCGTCGTACCTCGGCAGTCCATCGCCTATCGGATGAGCGACGGCCGCGAGGTCAGCGTCGAGTTTGCCGCCGCTCCCGGCGGCGTGCGGGTCACCGAGACGTTCGATCCCGAGACCGAGAACTCGCCCGAAATGCAGCGCCAGGGCTGGCAGGCCATTCTCGATAACTTCGGCCGCCACGTGGAGGCGAAAGGCCGGTAACATCGTCGGCGGCGGGTTAGCGGGTTTCTGGGCCGGCGGGGCGATCGGCTTCTACGCGACGCAGGAACGCTCTGACGATGACGGAGTGACCGGGCTGCGAGGCGTCGTGATTGGCGCGCCGATCGGCGCGGCGGTCGGCGCCCTGCTCGGATACCAGTTGGCAAAGTGACACGCTGCTGCCCGCCGCGGGGAACTGAGGTCGCATACAATGGCGAGCCACCAAGGAGTCCTCGTGAGAATAGCTGCCGCCGTGTTGCTTGCCGCCACCATGTCCACCATCGCCGCCGCGCAGGCGCCCGCGCCGCCGCCGACCGATCGCACCAGGGCGACGCATTTCACCGCGGCTGATCTGCAGGCCGCGCTGGCGAAGCTGCCCGGCGATCGCCCGGCCTCGTCCGTGCGCGTGTTCTCGCTGGCGCCGTACAACGTCGCGGTCGAACGCCGGTTGCCGCAGCCGCAGGGCGCGTCGCTGCACGAAGCTCAGGCCGAGCTGTTTTACGTAATCGAAGGGTCGGCGACGATGCTGACCGGCGGCACCCTGGTTGCGCCCAAGCGCAATGGCACCAACGTGCAGGGCACCGGCATCGAAGGCGGCACCCGCAACGTCTTCAGCAAGGGCGACTTCCTGATCGTGCCCTCGGGCGTGCCCCACCAGTTCGTGGACATCACCTCGCCGGTGCAGGTGATGTCGATGTACCTGCCCGACGCCAAGTAACGACGCCGCGCCTGGCCGGCGCGGTCCGCAGGCGCGACCGGTGGACGGGGCCTGATTCCACCGCGAGTGGAACGACTTCTGCAGTGTCTGCCACCCGTGACACTGCTTCGGCCACCTCCGCGCCCTTGGATTCAACGCGCGCTGCTCGCGGCGTTCGCCGCCGTGGTCCTGTTGATTGCTATGGACTGGGCGTATGTGCCCACCTTCCGGCTGTTTCTCGATCAGCGCGTGGCCTCGGATCGGTCGGCGTCGGGCCAGCAGTTCGGCATCGAGAACGACCGGGTGGTGCCGACCATCGTCACCCGGGGCGCAGATCGTGTGGCGTTCGCCACCGAGATTGGGCAGGACTCGACCATTCATGTTGGCCTTCGCCCGGAAGGCCGCGTGACCTATGCCATCGAGTGGCGCCGCGGTTCCACGCGCCAGGTACTTGCCCAGGGCACCACCGATGCCCCGGCTGAAGTCGTTTGCGACTATCCGACCGGCACCGGCGTGGTCGAGCTGGTGAGCGATGGCGCCGTGACCTGGGTCGATCCGCGGATTGTCCGCAACCTGCCGATGGCCCCTTATGGGTGGGCGGCCGTCTTCCTGGCACTCTGCGCCGTGACGTGGCGCTGCCGGCACAGCGCTGAACCCGCCTGGTTTGGTTTCACTCCGCTCACCCTGCTGAAGACCGCTGCCGCCGTTGCCAGCCTGGGGTTGTCGCTGCTCGCGGCGGAAGTGTTCCTGCGCGCCATGGGCGAGAACGTGCCGAACGGCATTGCCGCCGAGCGTCACGATCTCGGCGAGGCGAACGCCGATCCACACTGGGTTGACTCGCCGCGTTACGCACGGCGCCTGCGCGCCGGCGTGGAGACCTTGAATGAGTGGCGGGACGGCGACATCGTGCGGATGGGATTCATCCCGCCGGCATCACCGCCAGGCCCGCTCCATCGTTTTTCATTCCGCACCGACGCAGAGGGATTCCGCAACGAGACGGTGCGCGACCATTTCGAGGTTGCCGCGCTGGGCGATTCGTTCACCGATGCGATGACCATGGCGGGCGAGGCATCGTGGCCCGCCCGGCTCGAGGGCCTGCTCGGCGTGCCGGTGCAGAACTACGGCACCGCGGGCTTCGGACCCCAGCAGGAACTGCTCGTGCTGAAGGACTACGTCGCTTCCCATCGACCGCGCACCGTCGTCCTGGCGTTCTTTGCGGGCAACGACATTTTCGACGCCGAGGCGTTCGATGCCTTTCAACGATCCGGCGGCACAATCAAGCGCCCCGGGCAAGGATGGCGCATCAAGGATGTCACCAGTCGCGTTGACGAGTGGTTCGTGGTCAGCGCGCTGCGTGCCGGCCGCCGGCTGCTCGGCGCGCATGGCGGGGCCGCCGCGGCCGCGCCGGTTGCACCGCCGGCGCCGGTCGTGCCGGTTGAAACGAGCGCGGCGTTCGACATGGGGCGGTTCGACCTCGAGGTCGCCGGCCGCCGGCTGCGGTGGGCGTTCATGCCGCCGTACCTCAACACGCTGAACTTCTCGCGCGACGATCTGGAAGCGCGGGTCGGCTGGCGTCTGACCAGCGGCGCGATCACCGAAATGCGCGCGGTGTCGCGTTCCTTCGGCGCCGAGTTCGTGGTGATGTTCGTGCCGTTCAAGAGCCAGGTCTATCTGCCGCTTCTGCAAGCGGCGTGGTCGAAGACCGAACTGGAGTCGGCGTTCCGCTTCTATCTCGAACGCTACGGCCGGCCCATTGATGTCGATGGCATGCTGGCCAACCGCCTGGCGCAGAACGAGATGATGGCGAAGCTGTGCGCCGATGCCGGCATCCCGTTTCTGGACCTGACGCCGGCGCTGGCGGCGCGGGCGGCGGCCGGCGAGAACGTCTACTTCCCAGATGAGTCGCACCTCAATCAAGTCGGCGAGACCGTGGTGGCCGAGAGCCTGGCGGAGTTCATCGGGACCCGGCGGCTCGCGCCGCATGGCGTCCCCCGCTAGCGGTGCGAGCGCCAGGTGCGCCACTTCTACATCTGACAGGATCCGAAGAGCGCCGCGCGGCGAGGCCAGCCGGTCATCTTGTTCGGCCCGGCCACGCCGCCTGCCAGCCGGTCGACAGGGCCACTCGTTTGTCGCGCAGCCCCCGCGCGAGGTCCAGGCGCAAGGTGCCACCCTTGCCGGGAAGCACGACCCGCAACCCGGTGCCGGCGTCGCCATGGAGCGCAGAGCGATCGCGGGTGCCGCCGCGCTGCCATGCGCGGGCCGTGTCAATGAAGAGGGCGAGGTGCAGTGTGCCCGCCACCGAGGCCAGCAGCGGCTGCCGGTACTCAACACCGGCATGCAGCAGCCGGCGGCCGAAGACTTCTCCCGTCAGAACGCCGCCATCGAGCAACGGATGGGCTCGCAGCAGCGGCGCACGCGCGTGGCCGGCACCAGCGCCCGGCCACAGGTCGAGCGGCGCCATGGCCGTGGCCGCAGCCAGGCCGGCCACCACCGACCACTCTCGCTGCCGGTGGTCCGTGGCCGACCGCCAGGCCGCCGAGGCGCCGCCGGCGGCAAACCGATGCCCCAGGCCCATGGGCATCCACGCCGTGCCGTCGATGGACAGCGCGGCGCGATCAGCGCCGAACCGAAAGTCGAACGCTGCGCCGGCCGAGGCATGGCGCTCGGCGGCCCACCGGTCGAAGCCAAGCCCCGCGCTCCACCGCAGTGCGCCCGACGCCCAATCGGCAATCTGCAGCCCCGCGTGGCGGCGCTCGGTCTGCATCGGCGATTCGAGTGCGTACGACTGCCGTTCTGCGGCGCCTTCGACCGTGATGATGCCGGGAATCCACGACACGGCAGGTACGGCGAGTGACAGCGCGAGCCGTGGCCGCTCGGCCTGCCAGCGCCACTGCGCGGCCAGTAATTCGCCGCTGCCGGTTGGCGCCGCCACCTCGAGGCGCGCGTCCCGTTGCAGAACGGCGCGCGCGATGGTCACGGCGATCGCGGTGGCCCGCCGCGGCACGACGGCTCGTTCGACGACCGCAACCTCGATCGTGGCGCGCCCGCCGTCGATGGGACGGTACTGCAGGCGTGTCGCCGATGCGCTCGGCAACTCGTTCAGCCGCCTGGCGGCGTGCCGCAGGTCCGCCGGCGTCAGCAGGCGGTGGGGTGGCAGGCGGACGAGGGCGGCGACCACCGGATGCCGCGTGCGGCGAAGGCCTTCGACCTGCATCAGGTCGACCGTCGGGCGCGCCAGCCGGTTCCACGCCCGCAGCGCCTGCTCGGGTTGGTCGTTGAGGAAGCGACTGGTCGCCAGCAGGTCCCATCCCGCCTCGTCTGCCGGCTCCAGCAACGTGGCGCGTTCGGCCAGCGCCGCCGCTTCGTCCCAGCGTGATTGCAGGAAGCGAACGCCCGCGAACTCGCGCCATGCGTCGGGCACATCCGGACAGAGCTGCGTCGCCGTGTCGAGCCCCGCCGCCGACGCCGCCAGGCCGCCGGCGCGGGCGAGGTTCACCATCTGTTGAACCAGCAGGCCGCAGGGGCCGGCCGCTGGGCTGGTGCCGCGTGGAAGTGACGGTTCGGAAGGCGGCGCCGCATCGCGCCCGGCCGCCGGCAGGATCAGCAGTGCCCAGCGGCCGGCCGCTGACCAGGCGCGGTCGAAGTCGGCCATCGGGATCACGGTGAACGGCGCCGCCGCCGGGTCGTGCGCGATCACGCGGCCATTTCCCCAGCCGACAATGACCACGTAGTGATAACGGCTCGGAGCAATCTGGATGAGGGCGACGATCGGCCGCCCGTTGCCGAGATGGCCGCGAATCCACTCGTCGTCGGCGCCGGTGCCGGCGGCGAGCGGAAAGGCGTTCCAGCCGAGCCGGCTGACGGCGGTCGCCAGCGCGTCGGTGCGAATACCGGCCGCGCTGCGATCCACCAACGGCGAGAAATCGTCGGCATGGACGTTCCGGTCGCCCCAGTAGCGCAAGACCATGGCGACCGCCGCGCCGCCGCAGAGGTCTTCGCTCTGCGGCAGGTACGGCACATCGAGCAATCGCCGGTCTCCGGCCTGACCGTCCGGCGTGGCGGCAGCGGGGACGATGGATGCCAGTAGAACGGCGGCGGCCCACGCGGCCACTGCGGCGGCACGCACCATGCGAGCGCGCCGGCTAGTTCGCGAGCAGGATGACGATGATCAGCAGCAACAGCAGCGTCGTCAGCGAGATGACGATCGTGCTCGCGCCGCCGGTAAGCGAGGCGGCCTCGACCGCGCCGGCATGCTGTGCCAGCGTGGCCAGGTCGGCGGCGCTCAGCGTGGCAAGGGCGGAACTGGCTTGCGCCACGTCCAGGCCAAGACGCCCGGCCAGCTCACGCGCATCCGATCGATCGAGCACGCGGCGGACGAGGTCGCGCTGGGCGGACTCGACACCGGCGCTTTGCGCGAGCGCCCGGCTGAGCACCGACGCGTCCACCGCTCGGGTCTGTTGTGCGAACGCCGGCGAGGCGGCGAAGAACGCCGGCAAGAGGCAGAGCGAGACGATCTTGTGTGGAATATGCATGGAATGTCCTTCGGGCGACTTTGCCTGATCGCGCGCGGCCGCGCTGTTCAATTGAGGACACTCACCACCGGTTGCCGAGATGGCTGAGGTAGCGTCGCCGCTGCAGGCGACTGTGCCGCGCCACGGCGGGCGCGTTACCCGCCGATGGCGTTGCGGATGGTCTCGAACTTCGTCGGCGCCGTCGCGTCGAGCGCGGCCAGCCGCGCCTCGGTGATGCCGAGCTCCTGCAGCACCGGGTCGGCAAGCATGTCGCTGGTATCCATCTCGCAACCGAACCCGTAGCGGTGCGCCAGCCGGTTGGCGGCGTAGACAATGGCGACCTGTGTGCGATCAACGGCCCAGTCCGGGTCGTGATGCCAGGAGATAGGATCCGACAGCGCGGGCG
>JBFWUK010000010.1:74927-83280 GCA_050247355.1 Vicinamibacterales bacterium
TCCATCTCGCAACCGAACCCGTAGCGGTGCGCCAGCCGGTTGGCGGCGTAGACAATGGCGACCTGTGTGCGATCAACGGCCCAGTCCGGGTCGTGATGCCAGGAGATAGGATCCGACAGCGCGGGCGGCATCTCCCACCGGCCGGCCAGCCAGCCGCCCAGTTGCGCGTGCCGCGCTGCGATCACTTCTTCGATCTCCTCATCGGTGGGGCGGTCGTGCGTCAGCCCGTACTCGTGGGCGAGCTTGAGCACCAGCAGCTTGCCGATGTCGTGGAGCAGGCCGCCCAGGAACAACTCGCCGGCCGTGCCGTATGTCTCCGCCAGTTCCGAGGCGAGCGCCGCCGTGCCGATGCAGTGGTCGGCAATCGCGCGGCCGCGGCGGCCGTAGATCTTGGGGTCGGCCAGTTGCGCGCTGAGGCACCCGGCCACCACCACGTTGCGCACCGCCTGCGTACCCAATCGCAGCACCGCTTCGTTGATGTTGGTAACCTCGATGCCAGGCGCCAGGGCGGCGGTATTGGCCATGCGAATGACCTGCGCTGCCAGGACCGGGTCCTTGCCGACGGCCGACGCCATTTGCCGCGCCGTGACCTCGGGGTCGAGGGCCAACTGGACCAACTCGCGCACGTTGGCCGGTAACATGGGGATGACCGCTTGCTCGGGGCGCGCCCAATCGCCCGACTGAATCCAACCCGTCCAGCTTGTTGCCAAGAAATCCTCTGGCAAGAGAATCGGCTGAATCGCCAGGAACTTGAACTCAGCCCTTGATGGCGTAGCCCTTCTTCGTCAGCACTTCGCGCACCCGGTCGCGCAAGTCGCCCTGGATTTCCACCGTGTCTTCACGAGCCGCGCCGCCGGTGCCGCAGGCCCGCTTCAGTTCGCCGCACAGCTCTTTCAGGAAGGCGGTGTTACGGGGCAGGTCGTAGACGACGGTCACCGACTTGCCGCCGCGTCCGGCCTTCTCGAGCCGCAGCTTGGCGACCACCCGCGGCGGCACGGGCTGCTCGCCGGCCGCGAACTTCTTGCTGCACTTGCAGTCGCCAACCGGCCAGCCGCACCTCGGACACGTCTGACCCTTATCGGTGGAGTAGACCAGCCGCGAGTTGCTCATGATCTGTCCCGTCAGGCGCGTTGCCCCGTCACGAGGTACCGCCCCGTCAGGTAACCTCGCCCCGTCAGATTTTCTACTTGATGAAGGTGAACTTGGCGGAACCGCTCGCCGTGCCCGAGAAAGGCCACAGGGAAGCGGTGCTGCGCGGACGCGCGTCGGCGCGAACCAGGACGTAGTACTCGCGGTTGGCTTCGAGTACCTTGGTGTCGAACAGCGGCAGGCGGTCGAACTGCGTCACCATTTGCGCGACCTGGGCCGGATCTTCGACCACGAACGATTCTTCGACGCGGCCATCAAGGGACTTGGAAATGGTGTGGCGGCGGGTGAGGTTGTCGTAGTCGACGCTGGTCGAGACCACCACCGAGGCGACGGTGCGATCGACCCACGCCGGCACCTTGAGCTTGAGTTCGACGGTATAGGTGAACACGGTGCGCAGACCGCTCTGCACCACCGCCTTCATCTCGTCGGTCAGGCCGCCATCGAGCGAGAAGGTGACCAGCACCTGGCCATCGCGCAGCAACGGGCGCACGCGCAGGGTGTCGGCTCCCTGGGCGGCGGCCGGAGCGGCCGACACGGCCAGCAAGCTGAGCAGGCAGACCGCTCTCACGAGCTTTCGGACAGAGTACGGACGGGCTGGGATCATCACCTAAATCGAAGGTCCGGCAGACTTTAGCACAGGAAACGGGTAATTGGGACTGGTATGATCGGTCTCAAGCCCTAAATCCACATGAAACTCCGACTATTTTCGCTGATCGCCGCCGTGAGTGCCAGCGTTTTGCTGGCGCCGAAGGGGTCTGCACAGGAGTTGCCCTACCAGTTTTTCGAGCGATACCTGGAACCATTGGCCCAGCAGATCGGCATGCCCGGGCTGTCGGCAGTGATCGTCCGCAACAACCGGATTGAGTGGGAGAAGGGCTACGGCCATGCCGACCTCGAGGGGAAGGTGGCGGCCACGCCCGACACCCTGTATCCCATTGGCGGCGTCACCCAGGCGATGACCGCGGTCCTCATTGGCATCTGCACCGACCGCAAGCTCGTCGAGGTGGACGACGGCATTCGCCGGTATGTGCCGACGTTTCCCGACGACGCCTCGGTCCGTCACGTCCTGGCCCACGCCTCGCAGGGGCGGTTCGTCTACGACCCCGAGCGCTACATGGCACTCACGGCGGTGGTGGACCGGTGCTCCGGAAAGCCCTTCCGCGTTGCCCTGGCCGACGAGCTCCTGAGCAAGCTGGCCATGACCTCATCGGTCCCGGGTCTTGACCTCGGCGGGCCCGGCGGCGAGGCCGCACGCAGCTTGTTCTCAGAGTCCGATGCCGCCCGCTATCGCAGTCTGCTGTCGCGCCTGGCCAAGCCGTACCGGCTCGATCGCAGCGGTAAGGCCGTCGCCTCGGAGTACCCGTCGTACGGCCTCGATGCCTCCGCCGGCATGGTCTCGACCGCCCGCGACCTGGCCAACTTCGAGCGCGAACTGGACGACGATCGCGACAACGTGCCGATCGGCCGCAGCACGCTGGAGACAATGTGGAAGCCGTTCTCCTTTGACGGCGTGGTCAACCTGCCGACGGGGCAGGGCTGGTTTGTCCAGACCACTTCGGAAGTGCCCCTGGTCTGGACCTACGGCTACATTCCCGACGCCGCCTCGGCGCTGATCGTGAAAATGCCGTCCAAGAACCTGACGCTGGTGTTGCTCGCCAACAGCGACGGTCTCGCCGCCGGCTACAACCTCGAACGCGGCGACATCACCGACTCGCCGTTTGTGAAGATTTTCCTGCGCCTCTTCATCTAAACTGCGACTGCTGCCGCATGCTGCTGCCAGTCCTTCAACGCGCGACTCTCCTCTCCGTGATGCTGTTGCCGCTTGCGACGCCGGCCCGGGCGCAGGACATGTTCGCCGTGCCGTTCGCGGGCGTGAAGTTCGGCGGCGCCACCTCGATTTTCGACCTGGAGTTTGCCGCCGACAAGAAGGCGTTCACCATGGGCGGGTCGGTGGTGATGCTGGGCAGCGGCGTGCTCGGCTACGAGGCCGACTTCGGCTACATGCCGAACTTCTTCAAGAACGAAGAAAGCCCGCCCCTATACAAGCCCGGCAGCTACGTGATTGATCTGTCGGGTGGCGTGATTCTGGCCTTGCCGGAAGGGGTTACGAGAGGTGGGCTGCGGCCCTACGCGGTGGTGGGCCTGGGACTGGTGAACGCGCAGGCCGCCGACGTTCTGGACATCTTCCAGGTCCGGCGGACGGTGCCGGCCTTCAAGATCGGCATTGGCGCGCAGGCGCTGCTGCTGACCAATAACGTTGGCGTCCGCTTCGACCTGCGGCACGTCCGCAGCCTCTCCGGTGACGATGGCTCGCTGGCCCGGGTGGGCCGGCGCATCAGCTATTCGCGGTTCACGATCGGCTTGCTACTTCGCCTGTGATCACAAGAGCTCAGGAGTTTAAGAGTAATTTCTCCTTATCTCTTGAACTCCTGTTTATTACGCTCGGCCGGCGAATTCGCGCGTCTCGGTGTGCACTTTCACTTTCTCGCCTTCCTTGATGAACAAGGGGACCTGGATTTCCATCCCGGTCTCGAGCACCGCCGGCTTGGTCACGCTGCCGCTCGCGGTATTGCCGCGCACGCCCATCTCGGTTGACGCCACTTTCAGCTCCACGTGCGGCGGAAAGACAATGCCAATCGGCTGGCCGTTGTAGCGGTGAATCTGGACCTCGACGTTGTCGACCAGCAGGCCGCGATCGTCGCCCAGGATGTCGGTGCCGAGGGTCAGCGTTTCGAACGACTCCTGATCCATGAAGTGAAAGCCGTCGCCGTCGGCGTACGAAAAGGTGGCCGACGACATCACGAGATCGGGCTCGGCAAACTTCTCCCCGGCCTTGAAGGTCTTGTCGAAGACGGCCCTGGTAATCAGGTTGCGCATCTTCAGGCGCACCAGCGTCTGCCCGCCGCGGGCGGTGGGCTTCGATACTTCGACGTCCAGGCAGTGATAGGGGGCGTTCTCGTACTCGAAGTACGCCTTGCGCTTGATCTCGATTGCTTCAATCAGTGCGGCCATCTCGACATTCTACTCGGTGCCGCTAACAGTGCTGAAGTGCTGAAGTGCTGAAGTGCTGGGGTGCTCGGGTGCTCGGGTGCTCGGGTGCTGGGTGCTGGGGTGCGAGCGCGGGGGGCCCAACAGTGCGAAGATAGGGTGTGTCCGCCATTCGTATCCGCTACTGCGAGGCCTGAAACTACCTGCCCCGCGCCTCCCGTGTGGCGGCGCTGATCAAGCAGGATACCGGTCTCGACGCGGCGCTCGAGGTGGGCGAGCGTGGTGAGCTCAGCGTGTGGGTCAACGACCGCAAGGTCGCGGCCAAGGACCACAAGGGATTTCCCGCCGACGCCCAGCTTGTGGCGCTGGTCCGCGAGGCCGTGGCGGCTCAGCCTTAGCACGCAAATCGGCACGGTGGTTGCTTTGGAGCACCGCCATGCTTCCCCGCAATGAGCCCGTCTGGGAATCGACCGCTCAAATTCCCACCTATTCTCCCCTGACCGCCGACACCGGCGCTGATGTCTGTGTCGTCGGAGCCGGCATTGCCGGCCTGACCACGGCGTACTTGCTTACCCAAGTTGGGAAGTCGGTGGTCGTACTGGACGACGGGCGAATTGGCAGCGGCATGACGGCGGTGACCACCGCGCACTTGGCCAACGCCCTCGACGACCGCTACTTCCGAATCGAACAGTTGCACGGCGAACGCGGCGCCCGGCTCGCCGCCGAAAGCCACACCGCCGCCATCGACCGCATCGACGCCATCGTCGCCCGCGAGCGCATTGCCTGCGATTTCGAGCGCATTGACGGCTACCTGTTTGCTGCCCCCGGCCACGGCGAGGACTATCTCGAACAGGAACTGGCGGCCGCGCATCGCGCCGGCTTGCACAACGTGGCCCGCAGCGGGCGCGCACCGCTGCCCTGGGACACGGGGCCCTGCCTGCGCTTTCCCAGCCAGGGCCAGTTGCACCCCTTGAAGTACCTCGCCGGGCTGGCGGCGGCCATCGAGCGCGGCGGCGGACGCATCTACGCGGGTTCGCATGCCGATTTCATTGAGGGCGGCGACCCGGGGACGGTGACGACGCGCCGCGGCACGGTCACTGCCGAGCACATCGTCGTCGCCACCAACGCGCCGGTGAACGACCTGGTGGTCATTCACACCAAGCAGGCGCCGTACATGACCTACGTGATCGGGGTGCTGGTGCCGCGCGACGCCGTGCCGCATGCCCTCTACTGGGACACCGGCGACCCGTACCACTATTTACGCGTGCAACCGCTGCGCGACGGCGACTCGGACCTGCTGATCGTCGGCGGCGAAGATCACAAGAGCGGGCAGGCCGACGACACCGATCAGCGCCACGCGCGGCTCGAAGCGTGGACCCGCGAACGCTTTGCCATGGCCGGCGAGGTGGCCTTCACCTGGGCCGGGCAGGTGATGGAAACGGTGGACGGCCTGGCGTTCATCGGCCGCAATCCGCTGGATCATCGCAACGTCTACACGGTGACCGGCGATTCGGGCATGGGCATGACCCACGGCACCATTGCCGGCATTCTGCTCACCGACTTGATCCTGGGCCGTCACAACCCGTGGGAAGCGCTCTACGACCCGTCGCGCAAGACGCTGCGGGCCTCGCCCGAGTTCCTGCGCGAGACCGCCAATGTCGCGGCGCAGTACGCGCAGTGGGTCACGCCGGGCGATGTCGAATCGGTGGACGAGATTGCCAAGGACAGCGGCGCGGTGATCCGCCGCGGCGTGTCGAAGATCGCGGTCTACCGCGACGCCACCGGCGAGCTGCACGAGAAGTCGGCCGCCTGCCCCCACCTCGGCTGCATTGTCGCCTGGAACGCCGCCGAGAAGACCTGGGACTGCCCGTGCCACGGCTCGCGCTTCGGCAAGTTCGGCGACGTGATCAACGGTCCCGCCAACACCGGGCTGACGCGGGTGTGAGCTATTTCGCCTTCGTGATCGACTCGACGGCGCGTTCTTCGGCCTTGATCTCGACCCGCTCGCGCTTGATGTCGAGGCGCAGGCGGCCGTACAGGCTCATGTAGACGTTGGCGACCCACACGAGCGTGAGCCAGGCGAGCAGGGCGCCGCGCCATCCGGGCACGAGCAGCCGGAAGCCGGTCAGCCAGACGGTGCCGGCCGACACGTAGTGGCTGAAGCAGTACTCGCAGGTGAACAGGTAGAAGAACTTGCGTTGATAGATGGTCCTGCAGTCCCGGCTCTTGCGCACGCACCAGTGGTGAAACTCGTCGAACAGCTCTTCGTGCGTCACCGTCCACGCCACGCAGGCGACCGGGGCGGCGAGCACGAAGAGCCAGATGAGTTGCTGTCCGACCGTCGGCACCGGTTCAGCCCTTGGGGATGTTGAGCACCTGGCCCGGCTTGATCTTGTCGGGATCGGTCAACGTGCCCCGGTTGGCTTCGAAGATTTTCATGTAGGCGTTGCCATCGCCCAGGTGTTCCCTGGCGATCTTGCTCAGCGTGTCGCCCGCCTTCACGGTGTAGGTCGTGGCGGCCGGCGCGGCGTTGGGGTCGATGGTGACCTCGGCGACGATGTCGTTGCGCCAGTCGGGCACGGTCTTGATCGCATCCCAGATCTTGTTGACCTCGTCCTGGTTCTGGACCTGGCCCTTGAAGTAGAGCTTGCCGTCCCGCTCTTCCGCCGCGCCCTGCATGCGGAAGCCCTTGGCCGTCTGGATGGCGTGGTTGTACTTGTCGCGTAAGTTCATGTGTGGGAAACCCTCCGCCCCGGCTGTTGCAAGTTGCGTGCTCACGGGCCTGTATTTTGCAATTGCCCGCGTCGAGGTGTTGGAATGCACGCGAGAGTTGCCACCGCCCTGGTTGCCATGTTCGTTGTCATGGCCGGCTCAACCACTTCGGCGCAGTATTTTGGGCGCAATAAGGTCCAATACGAGCGATTCGATTTCAAGGTGCTGGCCACCGAACACTTCGACATCTACTTTTATCCGGAGGAAGAGGCGGCCGTCCGCATTGCGGCGCAGATGGCCGAGCGCTGGTACGCGCGCCTGTCGAAGCTGCTCGACCACCAGCTGAACGGTCGCCAGCCGCTCATTCTGTATGCCGCGCACCCTCATTTTCAGCAGACCAACGTCCTGGCCGGCGAGATCGGCGAGGGTACCGGCGGCGTGACCGAAAGCGGCAAGCGGCGCGTGATTCTGCCGTTTGCCGGCGGACTCGCCGAAACCGATCACGTCCTCGGCCACGAGCTGGTCCACGCCTTCCAGTACGACCTGGCCGCGCAAACCGACCTGCGGGGCCGGCCGATCGGGCCGGGCCTGCAGGCACTGCCGCTGTGGTTCATCGAAGGCATGGCCGAGTACCTGTCGATCGGCCCCGTCGACGCCAACACGGCGATGTGGGTGCGCGAGGCCTCGTTCCGCAACGCCATGCCGAGTGTTGACCGGCTGGACGATCCCGATTTCTTCCCCTACCGATACGGGCACGCGTTCTGGGCGTACGTCGCCGGGCGGTGGGGCGATCGGGTGGTGGGAGACCTGTTGCGAGCCACCGGGCCCGACGGCAACGTCGACGCTGCAATCAACGCCGTGCTCGGCGTCGACACGGACACGTTGACGACGGAGTGGCACGAGGCAACGAGACGGGCGTTTGCCGCCACCTTCGAGACGACGCGCCCGCCGGATGCGTTTGGCCGGCCGCTGATCAGCCGCGACAGCGGCGGCGGCGAGATCAACCTGTCGCCATCGCTCAGCCCGGATGGCAAGCGCGTGGTGTTCCTGTCGGAGCGCTCCCTGTTCTCGATCGACATGTACGTGGCTGACGCCGCGACCGGCGAGGTTGGCCGCAAGCTGGTGGAGACCACCAGCGATCCGCATTTCGACAGCCTGCAGTTCCTGAGCTCCGCGGGCGATTGGGCGCCCGACAACCGGCGGTTCGTGTTCGCCGCGCTCAGCGCCGGCCAGCCGGTGCTGACCATCGTCGACGCCGACAACGGCCGCCGGCTCAGCGAGCACGAGTTTGCCGACCTGGGCGAGATCTACAACCCGGCGTGGTCGCCCGATGGCCGGCGGATCGCGTTTTCGGCGCTCAAAGGCGGCGTGCTCGACCTGTTCCTGTTCGATCTCGAGAGCGGCGCCCTGCGGCAGTTGACCAACGACCCGTTCGCGGACCTCGATCCCGAGTGGTCGCCGAACGGCCGCGAGTTGGTGTGGGTCACCGATCGATTCTCGTCAT
>JBFWUK010000010.1:83380-110537 GCA_050247355.1 Vicinamibacterales bacterium
TCTCGGCCGGCGCCCGGCGCATCAGCTACGACTCCCAGCTGGAGCGGCAGTTCTTCTCGCCGATCACAGGAGACTTCCTCGACGAGCAGATCGAAGAGTTGCCGCGGCCCGACGCGCTCAACCTGGCCGAGGCCGGGGCCGCGCTGGTCTACGACTCGTCCGTGTTCGGCGCCACCAGTCCGCTGGTGGGCCAGCGGTATCGACTCGAGTACACGCAATTGGCGGGTTCGGTCCGGTACGGCGGCCTGCTGGCCGACTATCGCCGCTACTTCATGCCGGTGCGGCCGTTCACGCTGGCCGTGCGTGGATTGCACTTCGGACGCTACGGCGACGGCGCCGAAGACACCCGGCTGCAGCCGCTCTACCTCGGCTACCAGAACCTGGTGCGCGGCTACGACGTGGGCTCGTTCGACGCCAACGAATGCCAGGAAACGGACCTGTCGTCGTGTGCCGCGTTCGAGCGGATGCTCGGCAGCCGCCTGGCGGTTGCCGGCGCTGAACTGCGGTTCCCGCTGCTTGGCTTGTTCAGCCGCAACTCGTTCTACGGCCCGTTCCCCCTGGAGCTGGCCTTCTTTGCCGACGCCGGCGTGGCCTGGACGTCCGAGATCAAGCCGTCGTTCGCCGGCGGCAGCCGCGACTTCATTCGCAGCGCGGGCGTTGCGCTCAGGGCCAACCTGCTGGGTTTCGCGATCGCGGAGATCGACTACGTGCGGCCGTTCGATCGCTCGCGGCGCGGCTGGGTGTGGCAGTTCGGCCTGACGCCGGGGTTCTAAGGGGAGGGGCCTGGGGGCTTGGGGGCTTGGGGGCTTAGGGGCCTGGGGGCTTAGGGGCCTTATGGTGCCTAGGGTGCCTCTAGCGGGGTGCTCTGATAGTGTCTGCGTATGAAGCGCACGGAGCACGATTCCCTCGGTGCCGTTGAAGTCCCGGCCGACCGGTTGTGGGGGGCGCAGACCGAGCGGTCGCGGCACCATTTCGCGATTGGCGTCGAGCGGCTGACGTGGACGCGGCCGGTGATTCGCGCGCTCGGGTTGCTGAAGAAGGCGGCCGCCCTGGCCAACGCGGAACTGGGCGAGTTGCCGGCGGATCGCGCCAGCCTCATCGTCCGCGCTGCCGACGAGGTGATTGCCGGCACCCTCGACGCCGAGTTCCCGCTGGTCGTGTTCCAGACCGGCTCGGGCACGCAGTCGAACATGAACGCCAACGAGGTGATTGCCAACCGGGCCAATCAGCTCGCCGGGCAACCACTGGGGTCGCACGCGCCGGTTCATCCCAACGATCACGTCAATCGCGGTCAATCCTCCAACGACGGCTTTCCGGTCGTCATGCACGTGGCCACGACCGAGCAGATCGTGCATCGCCTGGTGCCGGCCGTCGCCGCGCTGCGCGGCACGCTCGACGGCAAGGCGTCGTCGTTCGACCGCATCGTGATGGTCGGGCGTACCCACCTCCAGGACGCGGTGCCGATCTCGCTTGGCGCGGTGGTGCGCGGCTGGGTGGCGCAGATCGACGACACGCTGAACGGCGTGCTGGCGACACTGCCAGGCCTCCACGCGCTCGCTCTGGGGGCCACCGCGGTCGGCACCGGACTCAATGCGCATCCGCGGTTCGGCGCCACCGCCTCGCGCCATCTGGCCGAGGCGACGGGGCAGCCGTTCCGTGAAACCGGCAATCATGTCGCCGCGCTGTCGAGCCACGATGCCATGGCCGCCACCAGCGCGGCGTTGCGCGGCCTGGCCGGCGCGCTGATGAAAATGGCGAACGACGTGCGCCTGTACGCGTCGGGTCCGCGCGCGGGGATTGGCGAGTTGCGGCTGCCCGAGAACGAGCCGGGCTCGTCGATCATGCCCGGCAAGATCAACCCGACGCAGTCCGAGGCGCTGACCATGGTCGCCGTGCACGTGCACGGCAACGACGCCGCGGTGGCGTTTGCCAACTCGCAGGGCCACTTCCAGTTGAACGTGTTCAAGCCGGTGATCCTGCACAACGTGCTCGAGTCGATTGCGCTGCTGGCCGACGCCGCCACCTCGTTCGACACGTTCTGCGCGCGCGGCCTCGAAGCAGACGAGGCGCGGATTGGCGAGCACCTGGCGCAGTCGCTGATGCTGGTGACCGCGCTGGCGCCGCACATCGGCTACGAACGTGCCGCGGCGATTGCGCTGGCCGCCCACCGCGAAGGGCGCTCGCTGCGCGACGCCGCGCTGGCGTCGGGCCACGTCAGCGCCGCGCAGTTCGACGAGTGGGTGCGGCCTGAACGTATGGCCCGGCCACACGAACCGGCAAACGGGAACCGGTAGGCCTATACTGGCCGCATCTGTTGAAGGAGCCTTTATGAAATTGTCTCTGAGTCCTCGGTGTCCTCTGTGGCTAGTAATGGTCGCGGTTCTCGCAACCACCGTTCTGTCCGCCCAGCAGGGCACCCTCAGCCCGGCCGAGCAGCAGCGTCGCAGGGATCTCGAAGCCGAGCTCCAGGACATCGCCGTCGTCGAGCGGCGGGTGATGATTCCCATGAAGGACGGGGTGCGGCTGGCCACCGACATCTATCGGCCGAAGACCGCGACCGGGAAAGTGCCGATCATCTTCGTTAAGACCCCCTACAACTTCAACTTCTGGGACGTGCGCAACGGCGTGCCCGCGGACATGTCGCGCATCATCGAGGCGATCAAGCGCGGTTATGCCTATGTCGGCCAGAACGAACGCGGGCATTTCTTCTCCGAGGGCAACTACGACATTCTCGGCGCGCCGATCACCGACGGCTACGAGACGGTGGACTACCTGACCAGGCAGCCGTGGTCGAACGGCAAGCTGGGGACGACGGGCTGTTCGTCGACCGCGGAATGGCAGCCGGCCGTGGCGTCGCTCGGGCACCCGGGCTTTGCCGCCATGAACGTGCAGGGCTTCGGCGCCGGCGTCGGCAAGGTCGGTCCGTACTGGGAGCAGGGCAACTGGTATCGCGGCGGCGCCATGCAGATGCTGTTCATCACCTGGATTTACGGCGAGCAGAACCAGGTGCGGCCGATGTTCCCGAAAGACACCCCGCGCGAGGATCTAATCGCCGCCTCGCGGCTGTTCGACCTGGCGCCGCGCATGCCGCCGGTCGACTGGGACAAGGCGCTGTGGCACCTGCCGACGCAGGACATCATCAAGAACGTCGGCGGCCCGCGCGGCATCTTCGCCGACAAGATGCCGGTGGAATCCGGCGGCATGATGCAGCAGCGCGAGCCGAGCTCCGACGCGTGGCGCAAGGGCGGCCTGTGGCACGACGACATGGCGCTGAACGTGCCCGGCCTGTGGTTCATGTCGTGGTACGACGTCTCGGTGGGGCCGAACCTCGAGATGTTCAACCACGTGCGCCGCACCGCGAAGGGCGAGGTGGCCGATCAGCAGTGGGCCATCATCGCGCCGGTCGCGCACTGCGCCTTCACCCGCGCCACCGAGAACACGGTGGTCGGCGAACGCAGCATGGGCGACGCCCGCCTCGACTACAACGAGATCATGTACGGGTTCTTCGACAAGTTCCTGAAGGGCGACGCCAATGGCCGCATCGAGAAGCAGGCGAAGGTGACCTATTTCACGATGGGCAGCAACAAGTGGCAGACATCGGACGTGTGGCCGCCGGCCGGGGCGCAGCCCATGACGTTCCACCTGTCGAGCGGCGGCAACGCCAACTCGCTGAACGGCGACGGCGCGCTCACGGCGGCGCCGCCCGACACCGACAGGCCCGACCGCTTCACCTACGATCCGATGAACCCGGTGCCGTCGTACGGCGGCAACGTCTGCTGCACCGGCAACGCCATTACCGCCGGCTCGTTCGACCAGCGGAAGATGGAGTCGCGGCACGACATCCTGGTCTACACCAGCGAACCGTTCGCACAGGGCGTGGAGATGAGCGGGCCGATCACCCCGACGCTGTATGTATCCTCTGACGCGAAGGACACCGACTTCACGGTCAAGGTGCTCGACGTCTATCCCGACGGCCGGGCCTACAACCTGGACGAGTCGATCCAGCGCATGCGCTATCGCGACGGCTACGACAAGCCGCTCGTCTGGATGGAGAAGGACAAGGTCTACAAAGTCACCCTGCAGCCGCTCAACACCAGCAACTACTTCGCGCCTGGCCATCGCCTCCGCATCGAGGTGTCGAGCAGCAACTTCCCGCGGTTCGATCGCAACCTGAACACCGGCGGCCGCAACTTTGACGAGTCGAAGGGCGTGGTGGCGAAGAACGCCGTCCATCACTCGAAGCAATACCCATCGAGCATCACCGTGACGGTGGTAAACAAGTAGTGCCAGAAGGGCGGCACTTTAGTGCCGCCGGAGGAGCAAATGAACGACCGACGCGACTTTCTCACCGCCGGCCTGATGGGCCTGGCCGCCTCTTTCGTTGCCACCCACGAGGCCGGCGCCGCGCCGGCCGCCCGGACGCTGGCGCAGAAGGCCACGCCGGCAGTGAACCTCGATGGCTGGCAGATCACCGCCAGCGAAGTGACCTATCCGCCGGGCGAAGCGTCGGGCCAGCACCGCCACCCCGGCTTCGTGGTCGGCTACGTCCTCGAGGGCCAGTACAAGTTCGCCGTCAACAACGACGCGCCCACGGTGCTGGGGGCAGGGCAGATGTTCTTCGAATCGTTCGACGCCCCCGGACAGGTGCATGCGGTGTCGGGCAACGCGAGCACCACGCAGACCACGAAGATCCTGGCCATCGTGTTCCACAAGAAGGGCGACCCGGTCAGCCTCCCTGGCTGACCCGGTCACCATTCCCGGCGCGTAGACCGATGCTCCGGCTCGGAATCGTCACGCTTGCGATGCTGCTGGGGGCAGTCGCCACGATGTCCGGCGGCCAGGCGCCGGCGGGGCCCGTGGAGGCGTACGCGGCGGCGGTCCGAGTCTATGCGGCCACCGGCGAGCCGGCGGCGGCGGTCGAGGGTATCCGCGGCTGGTCACTGTCGCAGTTCGAAGGCGCAGCCCGCGAGTACCAGATGCGGGCCGATGCCGCATTGGAGACTGCCGCCGTCCTGCAACTCGAGTTCGGGATGCTATCCGTTACGGCGGCACCGGGGCTGGCATCGCAACATCTCGATCTCGGGTTCGAGGTGCTCCGGCGGTTGCGCGCGAGAGCGGCAACACCTGGCCTTGTGTCGAGCGAAGAGGCAGCGACGTTCGCGGAGCGGTGGCACGTGGCCGCGGTGTCGGTGTTTCTGTACGCCAACGACCTTGCGCGTGCCGGTCCCTTCATCGACCGCGGACTCGAGATGGTGCCGGCCTCGCGCGACTTGCGCTTGATGGCGGCACTCGCCGGAGAACTGCGGGGGCTTGCGGTTGGCGTCGACGACCGCAGCGGAATCCTGACGCGAGGGTCGCGTGCCCAGGTGGAGCGCAATCGCTGGCTACAGTGGGCCGAGAACGCCTACCGGCGGTTGCTCGCCGACCAGCCCGCGTTTACGCGCGCCCGGGTCCGCCTGGGGCGCGTGCTCTGGCTCCTCGGCAAGCGGGACGGGGCGCTGGTGGAACTCGAACGAGCGAGGACCGACGCCAGCGAGCCGTTGCAGCAGTATCTGGCCCTGATGTTTCTTGGTGCGTTGCACGACGAGAAAAGGGAATACGACGCAGCCCGGACGGCCTATGAGCACGCGATGATCCTGGTGCCGGTCAGCCAGGCGGCCACCGTGGCCCTTGGACACCTCGACGTGATGGCCGGACGGCCGGATCGCGCCCAGGAGCGTGCCAGGGCGTTTCTTGCGAAGCCGTCGGTGCCAGATCCGTGGTGGACCTACGAGAACGGCGGCATCGAATGGGAGTCCGTGTACTGGCTGCGACGCCGGGTGCGTCAATGATGGGCCGCCTGTGGGCGACCGCCGGCCTCGTGGTCGGCGCTGCCGTCGCGGTGTCCTCCCAGGCGCCGCAGTTCCGGAGCCGCGTTGAGGCGGTGCGCGTGGACGTATCGGTCATGAGAGGTACGACGCCCGTATCGGGCCTGACCGCTGCGAACTTCGGCCTGACCGATGCCGGCGTACCGCAAAGCATCACTGGAGTATCCGTAGACACCGTGCCGCTCAAGATCACGCTGGTCCTTGATACGAGCGGCAGCCTGGCCGGGGAGCGGATGGCCGACTTGATCGCCGCCACTCGCGGCCTGGTCGAGGTGCTCAAGCCCGAGGACTCGGTGGCAGTGCTGGCGTTCTCGGAGGCGGCGCAATTGGCCGTGAGCGCGACACGCGATCGACCAACCGTCCTGAAGGCGCTCGGTGGACTAAAGGCCGAAGGCGCCACGGCCCTCTATGACGCGTTGTTCCTGGCGCTGCAGCTGCGCGATGACACCGCCGACGGCCGGTCGATCGCACTGGTGTTCAGCGACGGCCGCGACACGGCCAGCTGGCTGTCGGAGGCGAACGTGATCGAAGCCGCGCGCCGCTCCGGCGTGGTGGTCCAGGTGGTCGAATTGGCAACCTCGGGTCAACGGCCCTCCCGATCCGGGGCCTCCCGGGCGTTGGAACGGCTGGCCGATGCCGGCGGCGGCCGCCGGTGGTCGGCATCGTCGTCACGCGACTTGCGCGAGCTGTTCGTACGCGTGCTCGAGGAACTGCGCTCGCGCTACCTACTGACCTACTACCCGACGGGCGTCGCCCGCGAGGGCTGGCACGACGTCAAGGTGACACTGAAGGGGGCGCGCGGCGACGTGATCGCGCGGCCCGGCTACTTCGTGGCTGCGCAGTAACCCTTTCGCGCGAAGACAGCAGCCGAGATCACCAAATCACCAGATCACGAGATCGCCAAATCAGCGCTTGAACAACCCGACCAGCGCGCCCTTGCCACGAATCTTCCCGGCCATGGCCGCCATCACCGCCGCCCGGGTTTGGGCCGGCGACTGGCCGACCGCGGGCACGTCGATGGTCGAGTCGAGCGCGTAGACCTCGAAGACGTAGTGATGGGCCGGTCCGGAAGCCGGCGCGCCGGGGCCTCGATAGTACGGTCCGCTGGCGCTGATCTGCCGGGTGCCATCGGGCAACTGGCTGCCCTGCGGCACGCCCTCGGGCAGCGTGCGCGTGCCCTTCGGGATGTTCCACAGCATCCAGTGCAGGATGTCGTCGGTGCCGTTGCCAATCGCCGTGTCGGCATCGCGCGCGATCACCACGAAGCTGACCGCAGCGTCCGGCGCCGTCCACGCCAGCGGCGGCGACACCTGCGTGCCCGCCTGGGTGTACTTGGCGGGAATGCTGCCGCCATCGGTCCACGCCGTCGTGGTCAGCGACATCACCTGGATGGGGCCGCGGCGATTGCCGGCTTGGGCTGGTCGGGCGGGTGGGGCTGGTGGGGCGGGTAGGGGATTGGGGAGGCCCGCCACGCCGGGACCCTGCGTCTTCTTCCACGCGTCGTAGCGCATGCGCAGGGTTTTCACCGGGTTGAGGTTCTCGCCCACCTTGATCTGGTTCGGTCCTTTGTCGGCGCCCGGCTGCGAGGCCGTGAGATACATCGCGTACTTGCCGTTGTTGTGCGAGTTGCCGTTGGTGTCTTTCGGGTCCGACGCCAGGATGTAGGCGACGTGCGAGGTGCGGCCGTCGCACGGAATGGCGGGGGGCACGCCGTCGGCCGGCCACGGCGGGCACACGCAGCGGCTGTCGCCGCCCGAGCCGTCGGCGGCTTCCATGGCCGCCATCACGCGATCGGTAATCGAGCCGGCGGTCTTGATGAAGGCCTGCACCGCGTTCGGCATGACGTTGCCGGCGCGCAGGATGTTGCCCTGGATCGAGTAGAAGATCTCGGTGCCCGGCACCTGGCCCTGGATATCCTGCGAGACGTAGCCGTTGGTCAGGCCCGAGTGCCCGGCGCTGCGGCCTTGCAAATCGAGAATGCCGAACTGGCGGCTCTGGTAGGCCGGGTCGGCGCTGAGCATCTCGATGATGCGCTTCGGGTCGGTGCCCTTCTGCAGTTCCTCGAAGACCAGCATCTGGTTCTTGTGGGTGCCGTCGACGCCGGCCTGGCACGCCGCCACGCCTTTGCCCGGCACGACCACTGCCTGCACGCCCATCAGGAACTGGTCGTCGCGATCGACGCAGGTTGCCGAGGCAATCACGACGCGCCCGGAGGTTCGGTCGACGGCAATCACGGACCAGGTGGCGAAGGCAGACGAGGGCAGGAAGAGCAGGGAGACAACAACCAGTAACGCTCGACGCATTGAGAAGTCCTTTCTTCGAATGGCGGGCCCGGTGCCCGCGCCAGTGCGAAGTGCAGACACTATATACTTACGCCCGGTCATCCTCCGCCACCGGTCAAAACCCATGTCCATTTCACGCCGCTCGTTCATCTCCCTGGCTGGTGCTGCGGCGCTGGCCGTTCCGTCGCGGGCCTGGTCGCGTCAATCGCCGCGCCCGGCCGTTGATGCGGCGCGCCTGCGCAACCGGCTCGAGCGCTTGAGCACGCACGGCCGTCCACCGGGCGGCACGTTTGCCAGCGGCGTCTCGCGCGTCGCCTATTCCGTGGCGGACCTGACCGCGCGGGCCTTCATCATCGACGAGATCAAGTCGGCCGATATCGTGCCGCGCATCGACGCGGCGGGCAACATCTTCGCGCGTTACGGCGGCCAGCCGAACCAGCCGGCCATCCTGTTCGGGTCGCACATCGATTCGGTGCCGAACGGCGGCAACTTCGACGGCGACCTCGGTTTCTTCTCGGCCCTGGAAGTGATCCAGGCGGTGCAGGCGGCGAAAGTGCAGACCCGCCATCCGCTCGAAATGGTGTTGTGGGCGCACGAGGAAAGCACCGCCTTCGGCATTGGCACGGCGGCCAGCCGCATCGTCGCCGGCGACCTGAAAGCCGGCGACATGGATCGCACGTGGAACGGTATGAAGCGAAGCGACGCCATCAAGCGCATTGCCGGCAACCCCGACCAGATTGAGACCGCGGTGCGCGGCAAGGGCGCCTGGCACTCGTACGTGGAGCTGCACGTCGAGCAGGGCGGCACGCTCGACAAGGCGAAGGTGCCAATCGGCGTGGTCGAGGGCATTGTCGGGATTCACCGCTACGACGTCGTCATCGACGGCTTCGCCAACCACGCCGGCACCACGCCGATGGGCGAGCGCCAGGACGCCATGGTGGCGGCGGCGCAGTTGACGCTGGCGGTTCGCGACCTCGCCGCGCAGCGTGCTGGCAGGCAGGTCGGAACCGTCGGCCGCATCGAGGTCGAGCCCAACTCGCCGAACGTGATTCCGGGCCGGGTCACCTTGAGCGTGGAGTTCCGCGACCTGTCGGAAGCGGTGCTGCAAGAACTGGGCGGCGCGGTCAAGTCGCGCAGCGCCGAGATTGCCAGGACCACCAACACGACCATCACCTTGACGCTGGCCAGCACCAACGCCGGCATGCCGGCGCACAGCGGCGTCCAGCAGGCGATCACGCGGGCGGCCGATGCGGCGAAGGTCTCGTCGATGATGAAGCTGCCGAGCGGCGCCGGTCACGACGCGCAACAAATTGCGCGGCTGTGCCCCATGGGCATGATCTTCGTGCCCAGCGTCGGCGGCATCAGCCACTCGCCGCGCGAACTGACGAGCTGGGACGACTGCGCCCGCGGCGCGAACGTGCTGCTGGGCACCGTGCTGGAGTTGGACGCGCGCGAGAGCGTGTAACGGGGGCGCTCGCCTCCGGCAAGCGTGGGGCTCGCGCCCGACGGCGCTCGTGGGGTAATCTGGGTCGCTCAACTCAACAGGATTTGTAACCTCATGTACTCGATGACCCCTGTACGAATCGCCGCCGCGTTCTTTGTCGCCACCCTGTTTTGTGGATCCCGCGCCGCGGCCCAGCCTGCTATTCCCGCCGGCGCGCCGGTAGGCACCACGCTTTCGACAACCGCGACGCGGGCCACCGAGGCGCCGATCATCGACGGCGACATCGCCGGCGATCCGGCGTGGAAGTCGGCGACGCCGATTACCAGCTTCTGGCAGGAGCAGCCCGACGAAGGGCAGCCGGCCTCCGAGAAGACCGAGGTCCGCGTCGTCTTCACCGCCGACACGCTTTACGTCGGCGTGCAGTTGTTCGACTCCGACCCGGGCGGCATCATCGTGTCCGACGCGCGCCGCGATGCGCCGATGGACGACACCGACAGCTTCCAGATGATCGTCGACACCTACCGCGATCGGCAGAACGGCTTCGTGTTCGGCACCAACCCGGCCGGCATCGAGTACGACGGCCAGGTGACCAACGAAGGCCAGGGCGGCGGCGGCCTGGGCTTCGGCCAGATGCAGTCGGGCGGCTCGGGCGCCGGCTTCAACATCAACTGGGACGGCGCGTGGTCGGTGCGCACGAAGATCACCGACCAGGGCTGGGCGGCCGAGTTTGCCATCCCGTTCCGCACGCTGCGCTATCCGGCGGCGGCGACCCAGACCTGGGGCATCAACTTCCAGCGCAACATCCGCCGCAAGAGCGAGCGCGCCTACTGGGCGCCCATCCCGCGGCAGTTCAACCTGTACCGCCTGTCGCTGGCCGGCACGCTGGCCGGCGTGCAGACGCCGGCGCTGCGCAACCTGCGCATCACGCCCTACGTGCTCGGCAACGCGTTCGCCTCGGGCGAGAAGCCCGTTGACTCGACCCTGCTCGGCGACGTCGGCGGCGACCTGAAGTACAGCATCACGCCCAGCCTCACGCTCGACGCCACCGTGAACACCGACTTCGCGCAGGTGGAGGTCGACGACCAGCAGGTCAACCTCGATCGCTTCAACCTGTTCTTTCCCGAGAAGCGGCCGTTCTTTCTCGAGAACGCCGGCTTCTTCAGCGTCGGCAACCCCGGTGAAGTGGATCTGTTCTTCAGCCGCCGCATCGGCATTGGCGACGCCGGCCAGTCCATTCCCATCCTGGGCGGCGGCCGCGTGTCGGGCAAGGCCGGCAAGTTCAACGTCGGCGTGCTGAACATGCAGACCGACGACTACCAGGACACCATTGCCGGCGCCAACTTCAGCGTCGCGCGCGTCAGCCGCGACCTGCCGAACCGCTCGTCAATCGGCGCCATCTTCACCAACCGCCAGGCCGTCGGCGACCTCGCCAACGACGCGGCCGCCGCCCGCACCTACGGCGTTGACGGCAAGTGGGGCATTGGCGCGACCACGATGGTTACCGGCTTCCTCGCCAAGACCGACAGCGAAGACGTGACCGAGGGCGACCATGCCTTCAACGTCCGCTCGCAGACCAACCGGCCGCAGTGGGACCTCAACATGGGGTACCAGGAAGTGGGCGAGGGCTTCAACCCGCAGATCGGCTTCCTCAGCCGCAAGGGCTACCGCAAGCCGGACGTGATGCTGATGACGCGCTTCCGTCCGGGCGACTTCATCGGCATCCACGAATTGCGGCCGCACGCGACCTTCCGCGGCTTCTGGGGCCTCGATGGTTTCCAGGAAACCGGCTTCCTGCACCTCGACAACCACTGGCAGTTCCGCGACAGCACCGAGATTCACACCGGCATGAACCTGACCCGCGAGGGCGTGCGCACGCCGTTCGAGATTTTCCCGGGCGTCGTCGTGCCACCCGGCACCTACGACCACGCCGAGGCGCAACTGGTGGCCATGAGCAACCAGGGCGCGCCCTTCAGCGTCAGCATGCGCGCCACCATCGGCGGCTTCTTCGGCGGCGATCGGGTCACCCTCAATCCCACCGTCCGCATGCGGGCGGGCGACGCGCTGACCGCCGAGGTCAACTACCAGCGCAACGACGTCAAGCTGCCGTGGGGCGACTTCGTCACCAACCTGGTGCGCACCCGGGTGTCGTACTCATTCTCGTCGCGCGTCTTCACCCAGGCGCTGATCCAGTACAACGATCGCGCCGACCTGTGGTCGCTGAACCTCCGGTTCGGATGGTTGCAAGCCGCCAACACCGGCTTGTTCGTCGTCTACACCGACACCCATGGCCTGTACGACCTGTTCGAGCGGCCCGAGCGCACCGACCGCTCGCTGATCGTGAAGTACTCGTACATGTTCGACCTGTTCCGCTAACGCGCTCCGGTTCAGGCCACCGCCCACGACAGCGGCGGCCGCGGCCGGGCCGAGCGACGCGCGTTGACCTGCTCGACGGCGGTGCGCAGGTCGGGAATGGCAAACGGCTTGGGCAGCACGCCGTCGAAGCCGTGGCGGCCGTGATCGGCCAGCACCGAGTTGTCGGCGTAGCCGCTCATCACCAGCACCGGGATGTCGGCGCGCATCTGCCGCAGGTGCGGCACCGTTTCCTGCCCGCCCATGCCGCCGGGCACGGTGAGGTCCAGGATCACCAGGTCGAAGGGCTGACCGTTGCGTTCGGCCTCCCGCATCTTCTCGATCGCCGACCGCCCGCACGACGCCGTCACCGCGGTGTAGCCCAGGGTGGCCAGCATGTCCTGCGCCACCTCGGCCACCATCGGGTCGTCATCCATCAGCAGCACGCGTCCGGTCAGCTCCATCGGCACGTTGGCGACCGCGGCCACCGCCGACACCACCTGCCCGGACGAGGCCGGCAGGTAGACGTCGAAGCGCGTGCCGGTGCCGCTCGCGGTCGAGCCGACGGCCAGCGTGCCGCCGTGCGCCCGGACGATCGACGACGAGATGGCCAGGCCGAGGCCCGAGCCCTTTTCCTTGGTCGTGAAGTACGGCTCGAAGATCCGGGCCAGGTGTTCGGTGGCAATGCCCGGGCCCTGGTCGATCACCGAGACGCTCACGTAGTTGCCGCTCGGCAGGTTGAGCGCATTGGCCGGCGACGCCGCGTCGACGCGGACGTTGCGCATGAGCACGTCGACCGTGCCGCCGTGGGGCATGGCCTGGACGGCGTTCAGCACCAGGTTGTGAACGACCTGGCTGATCTGCACCGCGTCCACCTCGGCGCTCCACAGATCCGGCTCGACCGAGAAGCGGCCCGCCACCCGCGACCCGCTGAGCGCGAAACGCGCGCACTCGACCACCAGTTCGCGGATCGACGCCGCGGTCTTGACCGGCGCGCCGCCCTTGGCAAACGTCAGCAACTGCGTCGTCACGCCGCGGGCGCGCACGCAGGCGGCCTCGGCGTCGCGCAGCCGCTGCATCAGCGCGGGCGTGGTGGTGCCGGCCATCGACTGCGCCAGCGACAGGTTACCGACCACTCCCATCAGGATGTTGTTGAAGTCGTGGGCGAGGCCGCCGGCCAGCACACCGAGGGATTCCAGCCGGGCCGTCTTCGAGCGCTCGTGCTCGATGCGGGTCGCGTCGGTGACGTCGCGCAGCACCCACACGGCGCCGGCCAGGCGGTCGTCGCCATCGCGCATCGGCGTGCCGGTCAGGTCGACCACACGCGCCGACGGCACCGCCAGCGCGCAGCGCACCTGCACCGGTTCGCCGGCCTCGAGCACGCGCCGCATGGCGTCGGCATAGGTGGCCTGCTCGATGCCGATGGCCCGGAACAGGTCGGTGACCGGGCGGTTGGCCGCCGCCGTCGCCGGCACGCCGGTCAGCGTGGCGGCGCTTTCGTTCATCAGCAGGATGTCGCCGTCGCCGTCGACGGTGACGACGCCTTCGGTGATGGTCTGCAGGGTGACCGCCAGCCGCGTGCGTTCGAGCGCCAGCCGCTCCTTTTCGCCGACCAGCGCCACCTCGGAATGGGTGGCGCGCGACAGCGCCTCTCGTGTGGTCGTGACCATCGACGCCAACTCCCGCGCGTGCATGCGCTCGACCTCAATCCGTTCCATCGATGCCTGGTAGGCGCGCTGCGACAAATACAACGGCACCGCCGTCAACAGCAGCAGCGCATAGGTGCCGTGCGAGAGAATGATCGCCATCATCGTCCCGACGGTCGCCGACAGGAAGTAGCTGGGCGCGCTCCACAGGAACTCGCGCTGCCAGGTTCGTGCCGGCGAGGTCGACGCCGTCAACGCGATCGCGAACGCGACGAGGACGGAGTTGATGATGAAGTAGACGCTGGCCGCCGCCGACATCGGGCCGATGGTCGTGACCAGGCTCAGATGGTCGATGGTCCCGCCGAGCAACGACCAGGTATAGCCGGAGGCCTGCACCGAGAGGACGATGGCGGCGACGCTGAAGGCCAGGCGGATGATCGGCTGCGGCGTCTTGACCGCGACCAGGCACTGCACCAGCACCCCGAACGTGGCAATCAACATGGCGACATCGGGACCGCACAGCAGCAGCGCGGCGAAGTCCACCGTGTAGGCCATGGAGATCGTCGCCTGGCCGACCTTGAGCGGCAGCCGCATCTTGAGCAGCGACAGCGCCAGGCTCGCCACCAGCAGCACCACCGAGAAGCCGGCGTGGGGATAGCTGGTCGGCCATCGCGCGAGCATCAAGGTGTATCCGGCGGCGATGACGCCCGCCAGGTAAAGACGGGTCAGCCACGCGTGGTCGCCGGCCACCAGGGAAGCCGTCACCGGGCGATGCGAGAATGCCAGGGCCAGGGACGCCATTACTGCCTCCCCTTCGCGGCCGAAGCGTTACCGCGCTTCCTGCGCGCCGGCTTGGGCGGGCTGGTGTCGTCGGTCGAGTTGCCCCATACGATGTGCTCATCGCCGACCGAGTTGCCCCACACGATGTGCTCGTCCTCGGCCGAATTGCCCCACACGATGTGCTCGTCGTCGCTGGTGGCGCCGACCAGGCCGGCTCCCCAGACGATCTGGCTGCTCCACAAGTCGAAACTGTCGATCACCAGGCTGGCCGCGTCGACCCCCAGGTCGCCGCTCCAGGTCGCCGCGGTGCCCCAGTTGATCGCCGATGTCCAGGCCGGCTGGCGGCGGTTGATCGCCTCGCCCCAGACCATGCGGTCGCCCCAGATCACCTGCTGCGACCAGGGCTCGACCGCGCCGTCGATGGTGGTCGCCGGCGCCACTCCGTGGGCGAGCCAGTAGTCGCCGACCGGCGTCCCCGGGTCGATGGCGCGCGCCACCTCGATGGCGGCGGCCGCGTTGAGACCGCCGGCGCCCTGTTCGAGTTGCTTCGGCGCCGCCGAGTCGGGTCGGCTGACCGCCAGGGCGGTGTACTGCAGGGCCAGTTTCACGGTGTTCGGTGTCAGGGGCTCTTCGGACTCGAGCCGGTTGGCCTCGATCATCAGGGCAACCACGCCGGTGGTGACGGCGGCCGCCATGCTGGTGCCGCTGAGCGCGATGTAACCACCGACCGGTCCGTGGGCCGGCTTCTTCTGATACAGGGTCGACAGGGGGCCGGCGGCGGCAATCAAGCCGTGACCCGGAGCGAGCAAATCGGGCTTGACCTGCCCGTCGTACCACGTCGGACCGCGCGAACTGTACGGGGCCACGCGGTCGTCGCGGCGATCGGCCGTGTCGAGCGTGCGCAGCGCGCCGACCGTGACCGCCGATGGCGCGTTGCCCGGCGACGCGATACCGCCGTAGCCGGTGCCGCCGCCGTTCGAGTTCTTGCCGAAGTTGCCGGCCGAGGTCACCACCACGATGCCGGCGGCCGAGGCCCGTTCGACGGCCTGCACCAGCGGATCGTCGGCCGGCGGTTCCAGCACCGGGTGGCCGAGCGACAGGTTGATCACGTCGATGCCCAGCGCCGTGCGGTTCTCGATGGCAAACTCGATCGCGTTCAGGGCGTGGCTGGCATAGCCCTGGCCGTTGCCGTCGAGCACCTTCATCCCGATCAATCGCACTTGCGGGGCAATGCCGGCGTAGGCGCCAAGGGAGAGGACACCGGAGCCGGCAATCAGGCCCGCGACGTGCGTGCCGTGACCGTAAGCGTCGGTCGGATCCGTGGCCACGCCACGGGCGGTGAAGTCGTAGAACGCCGTGATCTGCCCGGCCAGGTCGGGCACCGGCGCGATGCCGGAATCGATGACCGCGACGCCGACGCCGTCGCCGCCGCCTTTGGCAATGGCGGGCAGCCCCAGCGTCCGGCGCAGCGCCTGGGCGTCTGCGCCCGCGGTCAGGGTGTCCCAGAACCATCCGTCCTGCCCATGCGACGAAATCTCGGCGTCGGTCGAGATGCCAATCACGTCGGGGTCCGACGCCAGCCGCCGCAGCTCGCCGGCACCGAGCGCCACCGAGTAGGCACCGACGCGGCGATGATGCCGATCGGGCGTCAGGCCGCGGCTGCGGAGCCGCTGGCGCAGCCCGGCGCTCGCGCCGGCGCGGTACTTGATGATGACCCGTGCCGGACGGTCGGCATCATGGGCTTCAGCCACCCGGCGGTCCATTTGCGCCCGTCCCGTCGGGTGAGGGCCGGCCGTGGCGGCAGGAACGATGGCGAGCACGACGAGAAGGGCCAGACAACGGGGGGCTGTCGTTTTCATGCTGTCCGCCTTGAGCAAGCGGCATGCCCTGCACCAGATTGTCAGGTCGCGCCGGAAATCCGACAGTTGGCTGTCGGTTGGCCGCCCAAAAAGTGTCGGCCGGCCGACGCCCGCGTCGGCATGCCGACGCGGGTCGATGCCGGAACGGCCTCCGCCTATAATCGGTTCGGTGCCGCGCGTTCGCGTTCTTCGTCCCCTTCCGCGATCGATCACGCGGCCGCTGTCGTGGATCGCCCTGGTGGCCTGGGTGGCGACCATGGGCGTGATGATCAACCGCGCCTATTTGCAGGCCTCTCCGACCAACCTCGCGACCGACCTGGCCCGTTACGGCACCAGCGCCCAGTGGCGCGGCGTCTACTACCGCGGTGAGAAGATCGGCTTCACCGTCAGCCAGATCGAGCGCACCGCCGACGGCTTCGAATTGCTGGAGGATGGCCGGCTGCAGTTTTCGCTGCTCGGCGCCACGACCGCGGCCATTCTGCGGACCTCGGCGCAGGTCGATCAGGCGTTCGCCCTGAAGTCATTCGAGTTCTCGCTCGATCCGGGCACCGGGCCACTGACCGTGCGCGGACGTCTCGACGGCCTGCGCATGATCCTTGACGTCATCAGCACCAGCGGGACCCGGACCGAAACCCGCGATCTCGAGGCGCCGCCGGCGTTGATGCTCAGCCTTGGCCGGCGCCTGGCCAGCGACGGCCTGGTTGCCGGCACCACGCGCGAGTTCCAGGTGTTCGACCCGGCGACCATGAAGAACGAGCCGGTCCGCCTGGCGATTGGCGAGCGCGAAGTCGTGGCCGCCGGCGCCCGCCCCATTCCGGCCTTTCGCGTCGCGATGTCGTTCTCGGGCATCACCGCGACGGCGTGGATTACCGACACCGGCGAGATCGTCCGCGAAGAGAGCCCGATGGGGTTGATCTCGGTCCGCGAGCCGCAGGAACAGGCCACGGCACTGGCGGTCTCCAGGGACATGCGCGAGGACATGCTGGCCGCGTCGGCGGTGGTGCCGGTGATGGGGCGGCGCATGGTCATCACCGAGCCGCGCGACGTCACCCGCCTGCGCCTGCGCATCGACAACGCCGACTTGTCGGGTGCCGACCTGCAGGGCGTCGGCCAGTCGGTGTCGGGCAACATCGTCGAACTGGTCGATGCGCGTGGGCTGGCCGCCGGGCCCGCCGATCCCGATCTGGCGCGCTACCTGAGGGCGGAGCCGTTCATCGAAAGTGACGCGCCCGGGATTCGCGAGGCGGCCGAACGCATGGTGCAGGGCGTGACCGGCGTGCGCGAGCGCGCGGAGCGGCTGACAAGAGAAGTGAACCAGTGGGTGGAGAAAAAGCCGACGGTCAGCCTGCCCTCGGCCCTCGAAGTGTTGCGGACCCGGGTCGGCGACTGCAACGAGCACACGGTGCTGTTCGTGGCGCTGGCGCGTTCGCTCGGCATTCCGTCGCGCATCAACGTCGGCCTGGTCTACGTCCGCGGCGCGTTCTACTACCATGCGTGGCCCGAGGTCTACGTCGATGAGGGCAGCGGCCGGGGGCTGTGGCTGCCGGTCGATCCGACCTTCAACCAGTTTCCCGCCGACGCCACGCACGTGCGCCTGGCCCGCGGCGGGCTCGACAAGCAAACCGCCATTCTGCCGCTGATTGGCCGGGTCCGCATGACGGTGCTGGCCCTTGACGTGGTGCCGGGATCAACGCCGGTGCTGGTCGGCCGGCGGGAGGCCGACACCCGTTCGCTCGACCTTGCCATTCCCCGGCGGCAGAACGGCGGCTGCTGGGCTCCGTGCCCGGACAGCCGATGATTGCGGTCGAGAATCTCGTCAAGCGCTTCGGCAAGTTCACCGCGGTCGACGGCGTGTCGATCAACGTCGAGCCGGGGCAGATTCACGGCTTTCTCGGCCCCAACGGTGCCGGCAAGACCACCAGCATCCGGATGATCGCGGGGCTGCTCAAGCCCGACAGCGGCCGCATTCTCGTGAACGGCCACGACCTGGCGCGCGAGCCCGAAGCCGCGAAGGCGGCGCTCGGCTTCATTCCCGATCGGCCGTTCATCTACGACAAGCTGACCGCCGGCGAGTTCCTGCGGTTTCACGGCGGCCTTTACGGCATGGACGGCGACGACACCGACGCGCGCATTACCGAGATGCTCGAGATTTTCGAGTTGGTGCGGTGGCAGCACGAACTGGTGGAAAGCTTCTCGCACGGCATGAAGCAGCGGCTGGTGATGAGCGCGGCGTTCCTGCACCGGCCGAAGGCGGTGTTGGTGGACGAGCCGATGGTCGGCCTCGACCCGCGCGGCGCCCGCCTGATCAAGGACATCTTCCGCCGCATGGCCTCGCGCGGCGTCGCCATCCTCATGAGCACGCACACGCTGGAAGTGGCGCAGGAGATGTGCGACCTGATCAGCATCATCCTCAAGGGCCGGATCATCGCGCACGGCACGGTGGCCGACGTGCGCGCCATGGCGGGGACGCCGGATGAGGAACTGACGCCGGTGTTCCTCAAGCTCACTGGTGGCGGCGCCCTGCAGGAAATCGACGAAATCGTCTAATGGCGTCGACCCTCGACCCGGTGGTCCGGCCCTTCCCCTACTTGCTGTTGCCCACGTGGTGGGCGTCGCGCAACCGCGCGCGCCGGCGCGAAAAGGGCGACCTGGTGCGGGGCCTGCTGTTCGGCGCCATCGCCGTGGCGGTGAGCGGCGCGCTGTTCGCCGGTTCGTTCTGGGTCACCTGGCAGGCCGCCGCCTACGACGAGCTGGGCGACTACCTGGTGCGCATCGGCTTGTCGTGGCTGTTCCTGACCTTTCTGTCGTTCCTTGCTTTCAGTTCGGTGGTGGCGTCACTGTCCACGTTCTTCCTGTCGGACGATCTGCGGCTGATCCTGGCGGCGCCGGTGGCGTCGCGCCGGCTGTTTGCCGCCCGCTTCGCGCGCGCGCTCGTCCAGTCGGGATGGATGGTGGTGGTGTTCTTGATCCCGGTGCTGGCCGGAATTGGCTTCGCCAAGTGCGCGCCGTGGTCGTTCGTCTTCACCGCCATCCTCACGGTCGTGCCGTTCGTGGTGATTCCGGTGGGCCTTGGTTCGGCGGTCACGCTGCTGCTGGTCAACGTGTTTCCCGCCCGCCGCGCCCGCGACATCCTGATGTTCATGGGCCTGGTCTTCGCGACCAGCATCGTCCTGCTGCTGCGCTTCCTGCAGCCGGAACGGCTGTTGAAGGTCGAGTCGATGCCCGAGGTCACGGCGTTCTTCGCCACGCTGCAGTCGCCGATTACACCGCTCCTGCCGTCGTTTTGGGCCGGTGAGGCGTTGTTTGCCGGCGTGCAGGGCGGCAGCGACTGGATGCACGTCGCCGCGCTGTGGACTACGGCCGCTGCGGTCGTGGTGATGGTCGGCGCCGCGTTCGAGCGGTGGCATTTCACCGGCTTCAGCAAGTCGCAGGAAGCGCGCAAGGCACGCTTCGCCCGGTTCCACGCCCTCGACGCGATGGCGCGATTGCTGCCGCTGTCGCCGGTGCGCCGCCACTTGCTGGTGAAGGACCTGAAGGTGTTCCTGCGCGATGTCAGCCAGTGGTCGCAGTTGCTGCTGCTGGTGGCGTTGATGCTGGTGTATCTCTACAACTTCCGCGTCCTCGATCTGGATCGGCTGCCGTACATGAGCGGCGTGGTCAAGAATCTCTACGCCTTCCTCAACCTGGCAATGGCGGCGTTCGTGATGTCGACCGTCGCGGTCCGTTTCGTGTTTCCCGCGGTGTCGGCGGAAGGAGCGGCGTTCTGGATCATCCGCACGGCGCCGATTTCGCTGCGCGACTTCCTGTGGTCGAAGTTCTGGACCGGGCTGGTACCCGTGTTGCTGCTGACCGAGGTGCTGATCGTCACCGGTAACGAGTTGCTGGGCGTCGATCCGTTTCTGAAGCAGATGTCGGCGGTGGCGATTGTCTTCATGGCCTTTGCGCTGGTGGGACTGGCCACCGGTCTGGGAGCGCGCTACCCGCGGTTCGCCGCCGACAATCCCAGCCAGGTGGCCGGGTCGTATGGCGGCGTCGCGTTCATGATCGTGGCCGTGCTGTTCATCCTGGTGATGATCGGCTTATTGGGCTGGCCCTCGAGTGTTTACCTGTTCAGCCAGGTGCGGCGCCGGCCGCTGACCGACTGGCAGCTGGTGCTGTTCTATGTCTGCTTCGCATCGGCCGCTGTTCTGAGCATTGCCACCTGGCTGCTTGGCATGCGCACCGGCGTGAAGGCGCTTGAAGCGATGGATCGGACGCCGGCATAGACCCGCGTCCGCAACGAGGTACAGATGAAGCGTATTGCGGCAGCGATGGCGGTGGTGGCGGTGGCGTTGGGCGTCCAGGCGAGCGCCCGGCAGGGCGCCATCGGGTTGCGGCTCGATCGGGTTGAGATCTCGGTCGGCGAACCCGTGGGGCTGCAGGTCACCGCGCCGGCCGGCAGTTCAGTCGGCGTGACGGTTACCGGCCCGGCGACGGTCGCGCCGGTCACGGTGGTCGGCACCGCCGCGGCGCAGCCCGTGACGTTGGGACCGTTCACCCAACCAGGCACCTATACCGTGACCGCCGCCTCGGGCGCCGGCGGCGACCGCCGGCAGGGCACGGCCACGCTGCGGGTCACCTGGAGCGGCGGCAGCGAGCCGGTGATGACGACGAGGGTCGGTCCGGCGATGAGCGGCGCGACCGACGCGCTGATCGACGCCATCAACCAGTCGCGCACCAGCGTCACGCGCCTTCCAGCGAGCGAACCAACGATCGCCGAAGCCAAGGCCGCGATGGATGTGCTGCAAGCCCAGCTCGCCGACATTCGACGGCGTGCCACGGAAGCCGCGGCTACCATTGACGCTTACGGCGCCCTCGTCAGCCAGGAAACCAATGCGACGCAGGAAGCCAAGGACGGCTTCTCGCGGATCGCTCGCGAGATCAACCAGGTGCTGGAGCAACAGGCCCGGCAGATTGCCGCGTTCGGCCGGGACGCCGCCGCGGCTCCCGCGGATCCGTGCCTGGCGGCGATGACCGTCGCTGCCGCGCTCGACGGATCGCGGGCGGCGGCCAGCGCCATTCAAGGCGCCATTCGCCAGTTCGGCCGCGAGCGCAGTACCGGCGCCGGCGATGGCGCGGCGTGGGCGCAGCAGCATGTCACCGCGGGCCGTCCGCTGCGCGGTGAGGGTACGCCGCAATCCAGTGCGGCACGGTGGCGGGAAATGAAGGCCAAGATCGAGACGCTGGTGGCAACCGGCCAGGCCGCGTCGTTCGGCGAAGCCCAGCGCGCCGTGGAGCGGGCGACCGGTGATCGCGGATTGGGTGGCTACGCCACGCGTCAGTGCGTCAAGTACACCGGCGAGATGTCGGGCAGTACCCATGTCGAGGCCCTCGACAAGGGCAAGGCCTTCTATGGACAACGCAACAACTGGACCGCGCGCATCGAGCTGGCCGCCGCCAGCAGTGTGCAGCCTGGCCAGGAAGCGCCGATTCGCGGCGTGATCCGCGGCGAAGGCCGCGACTTCAAGGTGCAGAACCTGCTGAGCACGCTGTATGCGGGGCGGCCGGCGAAGTACATCGAGTACCTGCAAAGCGATCCACCCGCCGAGCAGCAGTCGGGTGCGCTGTTTGTCGCCGCCGTTGAAGGCAGCATCCGCGGCAACCAGATGACCTTGAAGATTCGCCCCGGTGGCGTGGACTACGCCGGACGCGTGACCGGGAAGATCGCCGCGGTGGTCATTCCTTTGGGCTCGCCGGTGCCGCTCGTGCAGACCTACGACCTGCCGTTCCAGGGCGGCAACTGGCAACTGATGCGGGCGATCGGCCCCGACGGCGTGACCGAGCGGCCGTGGACCATCACCGTGGGCGGCGACAAGCGCCTCGTCGAAGCGTCGTACCCGCGAACTCTCTCGGCCACCGGTGCGCGCGGCAGCTTCACTTTCAAGGTGAAGCTCTGTCATGGCTGCTGACATCCATTCACGGATTTGCACAGGCTGGCGCTACTCGAAGTGACACGGTGGTTCTTGACGCACAATGACTCATGTCCAACTGTTCCCGGTGCAGTGGTGATCTCGTTGCCGGTGGAGCCGTCTACTCGCCGGGCCGGATGGCGTTTCGTCCCACCGACTCGAAGTTCTTCACGCTGCAGACCGGCGATGTCATGACCAAGGCGATGATGTGCCGCGAATGCGGCGTCATCGAGATCGTCGGCGACATTGCCAAGCTGAAGCGGCTGTTGAGCGGCAGTGACGCGCCGCCCGGATCGGGTCCGCCGCGTTAGTCCGCCACGGGCGCGGTGAGGAAGCTGATCCGGATCAACTCGAGGGGCGTGGTGCCATTGTTGGCCACGTGTTCGACCTGGCCGGCGCCGATCCAGCGCTCTTGCCCACTCATCAGCGTGATCAGCAACGCCGGCTGTGCATCGGGCGTCCGGATCTCTGTGGATTGCCCCGGCCGAACGATCAGCCGCCAGATGCGCATTTGCGCATTCGCATACTCCTCTTTCACGAGCGGAGCGGCACCGGCGGTGTCGCGCGCAATCCGCCGCCGCAGGTTGCGCACGCCCTTCGCGTCGGTCTTGAACTGCACGCGGAGAAAGTCGCTGGGCGTTGCCGCCGGGTTCTCCGCGTTGTGGGTTTCGCTGCCACCGGCGGCCACCCGCATGCTGCCGGCCTTGACCGGCGGTCGTGTCACGGCCCGGCTGCTGCCGCCTTCGTGGCGGAACACGACGCCGTCGGAATCGTTCAGATAGACATAGGCGGTGGTGCCGGGCGAGTGAGTGTGCACCGGCAGCTTCACGCCGGCCGCGTAGTGCACGCGCACCACCTTGACCCAGTCGTTCTCGAACTGGACCTTGTAGGCCTCGGGGATGGTGGTCAGCGGATCCTGTGCCGCGGCGGGCACGGAGCCCAGCACGAGCATCAGGGCAAGGGCGGCGGGTCTCATCATCAACACCTGCGTCGTATTGTTGGCTAAACTGTGGCCGCCATGTCACGCATTCTCATCGCAGCCCTGCTGTTGTCGGTCACCGTACAAGCACAAGACGTTGCCAAGGCGCCGGCGGCCGGGGACCCGTGGTTCGGGACTTTCTCGATCGTGGCCTTCGATCCGGCGACCAACGAGCTGGGGGTCGGGGTCCAGTCGCGTGCGTTTGGGGCCGGCGCCGCCGTCCCGTACGCCAAGCCCGGTGTGGGTGCCGTGGCCACCCAGGCGTCGGCCAACCGCCAGTACGGTCCCAAGGCGATTGCCTTGCTCGAGCAGGGGCTGTCGCCGGCCGAGGTGGTCAAGCGCATTACCGACGAGGATCCCGGCCGCGATACGCGTCAGGTGGCAGTGATCGACGCGAAGGGGCGGTCGGCCGTCTACACCGGCAAGCGGGTGATCGATCGCAACAACGACCCGAAAGACCTCGTTCATCTCGGCGGCTACGCCGGTTTCGCCGCCGGCCCGAACTTCTCGGCGCAGGGCAACACGCTGGCGAGCGAAGAGGTGGTCAAGGCCATGGCGGCGGCGTACCAGGCCGGCACCGGATCGATGGCTGAACGATTGATGGATGCGCTGGACGCCGGGCAGGCCAAGGGCGGCGACACCCGCGGCATGCAGTCGGCCGGCATTCTCGTGGTGCGGCCGTTACCGCCCAACTCCGACTCCACCGTCGAGCGCATCGTCGACATCCGCGTTGACGATCACGAGGAGCCATTCAAGGAGCTGCGCCGGCTGCTGCAGATGACGACCGGCGTGCCGAATCGGCTGACCCAGCGGTCGGCGCAGTTGGCGAAAGAAGGGAAGTTCGCAGACGCGATTGCCGAGCAGAAGAAGGCGCTCGCCATCAATCCGCGTAGCGAGCAGTTGATGTACGCGCTGGCCCAGCGCTACGCCCAGGCCGGCGACACCCGCCAGGCGCTGGAGCAACTCGGCCACGCCATTCGCCGCCAGCCGAAGCAGTGGAAGGCGCAGGCTGCAGCCGATCCCGTGTTCGCGAAGCTCGCGGACACCCCCGACTTCAAGAAGCTGATCGCGCCGTAGGCGCAGCCAGTCAGGCCATTCGCGACGGCTGCCACTGCAGCCCCAGGCCCATGATCCGCTCGAGGAGCTTGGCGTAGGTCACGCCGGCGCGTTGGGCCGACTCCGCGAAGTCTTCGCCGTGTGCCAGCTGCGGGTTCGGATTGGCCTCGATCACCGACAGCTCGCCATCCGCCTTCATCCGCAGGTCGATGCGGGCGTAGCCCGACAGGTCGAGCGCGCGATAGACGCGCTTGGCCAGGTGCTGCACGCGTGCCGACACGTCGTCGGGCAGCGTTGCCACCGCGGTGTCGATGCCGTGCTTCTTCTGGTACTTGACGCTCCACTTCACGCGCTCGGTGGCGATCTTCCAGTTGTTCTCGGGCATCTTCGAGAACGACATCTCCCACACCGGGAACGTCTGCAGGCGGTCGTTGCCCAGCACGCCGACATACAGCTCGCGGCCGTCGATGAATTCCTCGACGATGGCCGGCGTCATGATGGTGTCGTGGATGAACTGGACGCGCTTGTTCAGCTGGTCTTCGTTCTCGACCACCGACGCCTGCGAGATTCCCGTGGACGACTCGTAGGTCAGCGACTTGACGATCAGCGGGAAGTGTAGCCGCTTTGGCAGCTTCACCTTGTTGCCGAGCGGCACGACCAGGAAGTCGGGCACCGGAATGCGGTGATAGGCCATCAGCTTCTTGGCCAGGCCCTTGTCGCGCGACAGCGTGAGCCCGCGCGGGTTGCAGCCGGTGTAGGGCACCTTCAGCAGTTCGAGGTAGCTGACCACGTTCTGGTCGAACACCACCACATCGTCGAACGCTTCCATCAAGTTGAAGGTGATGGTCGGCTTGAAGTCGTCCATCGTGGCGCGGATCGGCGTGAGGTCGTCGTGCACGCCGATGACGCGGACTTCGTGGCCGAGCACCTTGAGAGTCCGGACGACGTCGTATTCCATGCGCCAGGAGGCGGTCGATGCGGTGGCCTGGTCGGGCGCCTCGTCGGGTGGTTCCAGGCCTTTGTGGACAAGAGTCAGGACGCGTTGTGGTTTCACAGGGCTACCCGGTGACGGCCGCTGTGCAGGTAGTTCATGACCTGCACGGTCAGCAGCACCGTGAATTCCTGCCGCGCCTGTTCTTCGGGCACGGCGAGGCGGAGTTTCAGCTCGCGGCATCGCTTGATGATGTCTTCGAGCACCTTGTCGATGGTGTACTGGTAAATGCCGGTCCAGTCGGCGACGATCTTGCGCACCGGCTGGCGGATGCGTCCGAGGAACTGGGCCGCGGTCATGTGCTGGGCGTGCTCTGGCGCGTCGGAGAACAGGCGCCGCAGGTCACGATCGTAGAACGCCGGATGGTCGACGCCGTAGTGCCGCCGCTTGCGCCGGTAATGAAAGCGCAAGGTACGGTTCAGTTTCGGCAGCGGGTCGACTTCGTCGGTGCGCTCGAGCAGCGGCTGCTTGCCGACGAGCGACTTCATCAGCTCGTCCATGTATTCGAGCTTCTTGATGGCCGGCCAGCCGGCGTAGCGCGTCTTCCAGTTCGATTCCGGCGTCAGCCACACTGCGAACGTCTCGGCGAAGTCTTCGTCGGGATGGCTCTGCGCGTACCAGGGGTCGAGGTGCAGCACGAAGCTCTTGCTGTAGGGGCGGGGCGCGTAGAATTCCGGATACGGTTCCGAAGATTTCCCGAACACGTTGCGGCGCTGGCGCCGCAGCCGCAGCTTGTAGGCGTTGTCGATGACGTGCCCCGCCTCGTGCCGGAGGATGCGCATGCACCACTCGTGCTCGCCGCCCTCGACCGCCAGCATTTGGGCTTTCTCGAGCCGTTCCAGGCGTGGATGCGCCAGGTAGAACGGCACCGCCATCGAGGCCTGGCCGTCGGGCGTAAACCACTCATCGGAAAGGTAGAAGTGGAGGGGGAAGGTCAGTCCGCGCTCGGCCAGTTCCGCCTTCAACTGGCTGAGGCGCGACTCGACGACGGTGCCGGCCAGGTCCAGGGGGAGGTCCGCGAGGCGAAGATTCAGCAGCTCTTCGTCAGGGAGATCGGACCAGTTGGCAGGGGCGGGCGTGCGGGGCATCGGCGCTCCCCAGAGTGTAGGCCAACGGGTGGTGCGGCTTGGGCACTATTCGTGCATGACCCGGGAAACGGAGGACGCCATGCGTCAATTTGCACTCTTCGCCGTGACCCTGACCCTCGTGGCCGGCAGCACCATTTCCGGGCAAACCAATGCCCCGAAAGAGGAGTTCACCGCCGTCGCCATCGTCAACAACAACCTGGCCAGCGGCCTGGGCCGGGTGATCATGCAGGTGTCCCGCTGGTCGTCGGAAGCCGAGCGGACCCGGCTGGCCGAAACTCTGCTGCAGAAAGGCCCCGACGAACTGCTCGACGTGCTGCGCGACAACCGGTCGGTCGGCACCATCCGCACGCCCGACTCGCTGGGCTACGACCTGCGTTATGCGCACCAGGAACCCGGCAAGGACGGCGGCCGCCGTATTGTCATCGCCACCGACCGCCCGATCAGCTTCTGGGAGGCGCGTAACCAGCCGCGCACCATCGACTACCCGTTCACGGTGATCCAGATGGAGATCGGACCCGAGGGCAAGGGTAAGGGGACCATGTCGTACGCCACGAAAATCACCGTGCGCGCCAAGACCGTGGAACTGGAGAACTTCGCCTCGTCGCCGGTGATGCTGACGGAGGTCGAGGCCAAGCTACTCAAGTAGGCGGCGTGCTCCCGGCGAAGGTCGCGGCGCGACGGGGACTAGGCTTGCCATGAGCGAGCCGGTAAGCGTGGGACGGCTGGCCATGGGCGAGCCGGTAGCGTTGGATGGCTTGCCATGAGCGAGCCGGTCAGCGTTGGATGGCTTGCCATGAGCGAGCCGGTAAGCATGGGATGGCTTGCCATGAGCGAGCCGGTAAGCATGGGATGGCTTGCCATGAGCGAG